>JAUIKS010000003.1 GCA_030430565.1 Polyangia bacterium | reverse complement strand
CCGTGTCGCTCTCGCTCTCGCCCGTGTCGCTCTCGCTCTCGCCCGTGTCGCTCTCGCTCTCGCCCGTGTCGCTCTCGCTCTCGCCCGTGTCGCTCTCGCTCTCGCCCGTGTCGCTCTCGCTCTCGTCCGTGTCGCTCTCGCTCTCGTCCGTGTCGCTCTCGCTGACGCCGACCGTCGTCGACGCCGAGGTCGAGCCGTCGGTCCCGCCGGTCCCGCCGGTCCCAGCGCTCGTCATCCCGCCTGGACCGCCCGAGGGATCGCCGGTCACCTCCGCGGTGTCCTCGGTCCCGCCGGTCCCTCCGCTCGCGCTATCGCTCGCGCCGCTGTCAGTTCCGCCCGGTCCCGCGGTGCCGCCGTCGCTCGCGGAGCCCTCCGTCGCGGTCGAGCCGCTGTCAGTCCCAGACCCGCTGACGCCCTCGTCATCGCCGCAAGCGAGCCCTGTCGCGCAGAGCGCGACGACGATAACATTTCGAAAATACCCAATCGTGCCCATGAGTTGACCCTCCCGCCGCGACCGCCTACAGCCAGCTGGTCGGCGTCACGCGACCACACGTGTGTAGAGGTATCACCATTCGCGGGTCAACGGGCGGACGCGCGCGCGCTGGGCTCGAGGGCGCGAATTTATAACATGACTGTACAAACATGTATTTTCACACCTGTTTATCGAGGAATTAAAACATGTTTGATGAGGCATGTAATTTCGTGCAGTTACCGAGCGCCCGCGACCCGCGACCCGCCGCCTCGTGACGGGACTGTGGCATCTTGGGATGGTCCCGACATTTTGTACACGCACAGATTGCTGGTGATCTCGATCGAAAAATCACCGCGCCGTGTGAATCCCGAGACGCTCATCGCAGCGAGCGTGAAGGTCACAAACGTGAACGCGCGACTCTGCGCGGGAAAATTCGACGCCGGCGCCCCTGACCGTGGCAATAGACCCCACAATTTCGCGGCTCGAGATACTCGGTGAGTTGCCTGGATTTAGCGCAGCTGCGAGCATCGGGCATGCGTCGCGCGCCGCTCTCGAGCTCCTCTGTCCTCCGCGCCCTCGGGCTCCTCGCCGCGATGGCGACAATCGCCGCGCTGCTGCTCGTCGGCGCTCGCTGGCTGCTCGCGCCGGGTCAGGCCGCGCTCGCGCTCACGCCGGTCGCGCTCGACGGCCCGACGCCGCTGCAGCGCGACGCGCTCGCGCAGCTCCTCGACCCGTCGGCGG
This sequence comes from Polyangia bacterium, assembly GCA_030430565.1. Classification (GTDB taxonomy): domain Bacteria; phylum Myxococcota_A; class Polyangia; order Nannocystales; family Nannocystaceae; genus JACKDW01. Next base: position 524,561 of record JAUIKS010000003.1, on the reverse strand, counting down.
CGCCCTCACCGTCGCGGGCTTCGTCCGCGAGCGGGTCCTCTGAACCGTGGAGCGCGGCCGATGAGCGGCGGCTGCGGGCCCAGATCGCCCGCGTGCTCGAGGAGGAGGGCGTGCCGGGCGTCGGCGTCGCGCTCATCGACCGCGACGGCGTGCGCTGGACCGACGGGATCGGCGTCGCGGAGCTCGAGACGGGCGCGCCGGTCACCCCCGACACCGTGTTCCGGGTGGCCTCGATCACCAAGAGCTTCATCGCGCTCGCGCTCATGCAGCAGGTCGAGGCCGGGCGGCTCTCGCTCGACGACGAGCTGCGCGCGCTCGCGCCCGACCTGGCCTTTGACAACCCGTGGGCGAGCGAGGCGCCGATCACCGTCGCGCACCTGCTCGAGCACACGACCGGCTGGGACGACATGCGCTTCAACGAGTTCTTCGCCGGTCCCGAGGCCGAGGACGCGCCGCTCGTCGACGTGCTCGCGATCAACCCGCGTTCACGCCGCTCGCGCTGGCGCCCCGGGACGCGCGTCTCGTACTCCAACCCCAACTACACGGTCGCCGCCCACGTGCTCGAGCGCGTCACCGGCGAGCGCTACGAGGACACGCTGCGCCGCGACGTGCTGCGGCCGCTCGGGATGCAGCGCGCCGGCTTCCGCCGCACCCCCGAGCGCGATGCCCGGCTCGCGGCCGGCTACGCCGCGCCCGGCGAGCCCACGCCCCACTGGTACCTCGTGCACCGCCCCGCCGGGAACCTGATGGCCTCGCCCCGCGAGCTCGCCCGCCTCGTGCACATGTGGATCCAGCGCGGCGAGACCATCCCGGGCGGGCAGCTGCTCACGCCCGAGAGCCTCGCGCGGATGGAACGCGGCGAGACCATCCCGGGCGTGAAGTCTGACGCCGACTACGGGCTCGGCACCTTCGGCTACCCGCGCCGCCCGATCGTCATGCGCGGTCACGACGGCGGGCTGCCTGGCTACATCTCCTCCTACGGCTACTCGGCGCGTCACGGCGTCGGCTACGTGATGCTGCTGAACAACTCCTACTCGGGCCGGGCTTACCTGCGGATCCGCCAGCTGCTGGTCGACGCGCTGGTTGAGGGTCGCCGCCTCCCGCCCCCGCCGACCGTCGAGCTCCCGCGCGCGCAGCTCGAGCGCTACGCCGGCAGCTATCGGTTCGTCTCGCCGCGCATCGAGCTGTTCGGCTTCCTCGAGCGCGCGGTCCTCGACCTCGACGTCCGCGTCGACGAGCGTGACCACCTGCAGGTCGCGCTCGCGGGCGGCGACCCGATCCGCCTGATCCCGACCGGCCGCGACACCTTCCGCGTCTCCGGGCAAGCCGGCTCGAGCGTCGTGCTGACGACCACGCCCGACGGCGCGCGCACGGCCGACCTCGGCCTCGGCTACAACTTCGAAGCGGGCAACGCCGCGCTGATCAAGGGCGGCCGCTGGCTGCTCGTGATCGGCTGGACGCTGATCTTGGCGGGCTTTTACTCGGCGCTCTTGTGGGTCGGCAAGCTGCTGTTCGGCGACGAGGAGACGCGCCTGCCCGGCTACATCCCGACCCGCGCCGCGCCCGTGCTCGCGGCCGCGGCGATCGTCGCGGCGATCCGCGTGTTCGTGCTGGGCGCGACCCGCTTCGCGCTGGGCGAGCCGAACCTGTACTCGATCGGCTTCATGCTGCTCACGCTGGCCTTCGCCGGGCTCTCGGGGGCGGCGCTGGCCCACTCGATCCGCGCGTTCACGCGCTACGCGTCGCTCGGGCTCTACACGCGGCTGCACTCGCTCTCGGTCTCGATCGCCTGCTTCGGCTTCACACTCTGGCTGCTGCGGCACGGCGTCATCGGCCTGCGAACCTGGCTGTGGTGAACCGCGTGAGCCGCGTCTTCAAGTACGCGAATCGGAAATGACTTTTCGAACACCCTCGACACGCGAACATCGGGCCGCTGCTTAACGCGTGGGCTCCCTCCACCTTCCGGGCGGCGAGCGTCCAACAAATCAAGCGGACGACCGCCCCCGCGCTCGCCGTCCTCAGGCGGCCCCTCCCACGCTCGCGCGCGCCCCGTGAGCTTCGATGAAGTGCGAGCGCACCGTCTCGGCTTCGCCCGTGAACATGACGTTTCGAACATCCGCGACGATCGCCCACCTAGCCGCTGCGCAGCGCGTACGCGACGCGCGAGCGCCTACTCTCGGCGCGCGCCGACGAGCGCGATGACGAGCGCGACGACGACCGGCGCGACGCGCTCCCACGCCGTCCCGCTGGTCTGCGGGATCGAGTAGGCGATGACCGCGAGCGAGAAGCCGCTGAGCATGGACGCCAGCGTCCAGGCGGGCGCGAGCGCGCCGACGAGCACGCGGACCAGCAGGACCGGTCCGAACGCCGCGCCCATCGCCGTCCACGCGAACAGGACGTGCGAGAAGATCTCTTGGTTGCCGTAGAGCGCGACCGCGACCGAGGCGACGCTGAGCAGCACCACCACCGCGCGAGAGCGCCGCAGCGCGCCGGCGTCGCGCCCCTGCCCCTCACCCGCGCGCAGGTCGTGCGAGACCGACGAGGCCGCGACCAGCAGCTGGCTGTCGGCGGTCGACATCGTGGCCGAGAGCACCGCGGCGATCATCACGCCCGCGATCACGGGCGGGAACGCCTCGCTGACGAGGCCGTAGAACGCGACCTCCTTGTCGGCGACCGGGGCGAGCTGCGGCAGCGCGCGCGCGCACAGCCCGACGACGATCATGCCGAGGTAGGTCACCGTCGCCCAGGTCATCGCGATCACCCGCCCGCGGCGGATCGCCGCCTCGTCGCGAGTCGCCATGAAGCGATTGACCACGTGCGGCTGCCCCGGGTAGCCGAGTCCGATGCCGAGCAGGCCGATCACGAGGCCGACGCTCGCCGCCGGCCCGAGGCCCTGGGTCACGCTCGCGTAGCCGGGCGCGTCGACGGCGGCCACCGCAGCGCCGAGTCCATCGATCCCGCCGACCAGCACCAAGCCCGCGATCGGCAGCGCGAGCGCGGCGGCGACCATCACGACGCCCTGCAGCGTGTCGGTGACGCTGACCGCCCAGAACCCGCCGAGCAGCGTGTAGAGCACGATGACGCCCGCGCCGAGCAGCACGCTCGAGCCCGCGCTCAGGCCGAAGACCTCGTGAAAGGTCTTGCCCGCGCCCTGGAACTGCGCGGCGACGTAAGTGATCAGCGAGAGCAGCACGATCGCCGAGGCGACGCGCGCGACCCAGCGCGGGCCCGCGCTGCGGCGCGGGCCCGCGAGCACGTCCGTGACCGTGAGCGCGCCGGTCTCCCGGCTCAACGCCCGCAGGCGCGGCGCGAGCAGGAACCAGTTGAGCGCGAAGCCGCCGACGCACGCGGGCGCGATCCACAGGGCCGAGAGCCCGCGCTGATAGGCGTAGCCGCTGACGCCGAGCAGGGTCCAGGCCGAGGAGGAGCTGGCCGAGGCCGAGAGCGCGGCGACCCACGGGCCGAGCCCGCGCCCGCCCAGGAAGAAGTCCTCCGCGCTGCGCGTGCGCCGGCTCGTGTACACGCCGATCGCGATGAGCACGAGCTTGTACACGATCAGCGTCGTGAGGATCGCGGCGGTCTCCGACATCGAGCGGGCAGTGTATCAGCACGTCCCACACCGGCGACGTCAACAGGCGCGGGCCGTCGCGTCGTCGCGTCGTCGCGTCGTCGCGTCGTCGCGTCGTCGCGTCGTCGCGTCGTCACGTCATAGCGATCATCCGAGCGTCTCCTCGTCGAGCCGAGACCGCGAAGCGCCGCGGCTGACAGGCCGCGCCCACGAACGAGGACGCACCCCGGGCTGGTGCCCCTGAGCGGGGCTACCCGGCGCGACGCCGAGCGCGCTGAGATCACGCGGGCGACCCCAGCGCGCGCGTACGCGGCGGGCGCGAGCCGCGATCTTACAACATGTCTTTTTGAACATATTAAACGGCGCGCGCGCGCGGGCGCAGCGCTGTACAAGCCGCACAACATGTCTCTAAAATCATGTTGAACGATGCGCCCGCGCCCGCGTCGCGCACCGCACAGAGGGACCGCCGCGATGCCATCACGCCCCACACTCACCGCGCTCCTGCTCCTCGGGGCGCCGCTGCTCAGCGCCTGCGGCGACCCGATCGTCGACCCGCCGTCCACGACCGAGGGCGACAGCGACCCCAGCGAGGGCCCGACCGGGAGCACGGCCGATGGCGGCTCCGGCGGCACGACGGGGCCCGGCGAGACGAGCGACGCCGCGGTCTGCGGGGACTCGGTCGTCGACGAGGGCGAGGACTGCGACGACGGCAACCTCGTTGACGACGACGGCTGCCAGAGCGACTGCACGATCACGCCCGAGTGCGGCGACGGCGTGGCCGAGGGCGATGAGGAGTGCGACGACGGCAACGAGATCGACAACGACGCGTGCACCAACGAGTGCACGATCCAAGAGGGCCCCGTCTGCGGCGACGGCGTGGTCGAGGACGAGGAGAAGTGCGACGACGGCAACAACGAGCCGGGCGACGGCTGCGAGCCCGACTGCGTCCCCAGCGAGCCCGGGGTCTGCGGAGACGGCGTGCTGGGCTTCGGCGAGCTCTGCGACGACGGCAACGACGTCAACAACGACGGCTGCCAGAACGACTGCACGCCCACGCCCGCCGAGCTGTGCCAGCCGCTCCCGCAGAACCGCGAGCCCGATCCCTACGCGCCCTGCGACGGCGCGCTCGACCCGGCCGACCCGCTCGCGCCCTTCCAGGCGATGGAGCTCGGCTGCTCCGACCTCGTCAACCAGGCGACGCTGATCCACGACGCGACGCTGAACGCGACGGACGCCGACTCGTGGCGGATCGCCAAGGGCTTCGGCACGCACGAGCTGATGGGGGAGCTGCTGTACAGCCCGCGCAAGGGCGAGTCCTTCTTGATGCTCTCGACCGGCGTGATCGAGGAGCCCGACGACCAGGGGGTCGTGACCGAGGTGATGGGCTCGCAGACCTCGAACAACGAGAACCAAAACGACGACGTCTGGCAGCTGCCGCCGCCGATCTCGCCGCAGCAGGGTTCGAACGGCGGCCAGGGCGGAGACCCCTTCAACGACTGCGACGGCGTGGACGACTGCTCCGACACCCTCGAGGAGCAGTGGTTCGACATCGCGGAGGGCGAGATCGCGGACCGGATGTGGATGAGCTTTAAGGCGACGCCGCCGGAGCTCACCGAGAGCTACTCGCTGCAGCTCGTGTTCTGCACGTCTGAGTACGACTTCGTCAACACGAAGTACAACGACCTCTTCATCATCTGGCAGGTCAACGAGGGCTACACGGGCAACGTCAGCTTCATCAACGACAAGACGCTCACGGTCACCTCGCTCGCGCCGTACCTGGTCAGCGACGGCTACGTCAAGAACGATCCCGCGCTCGCGGGGACCGGCTTCGAAGGTCAAGCGTGCAGCGACTGGCTCACGGTCCGCCAGAACGTCTCCGCCGGCGATCCGCTCGAGGTCGTGTTCTTCATCGCCGACGCGATCGACCAGATCCAGGCGACCGTCGCGATCCTCGACGACTTCCGCTGGCGCTGCGACGCGTGCACGCCGGGGGGCGAGCAGTCGTGCGCGGTCGACGTTCCGCCCGCGGGCTGCTGCGGCGTCGCGGTCGAGTGAGCGACGCGCCCACGCGCGCGCACATTCGAACGCGCGCGCGGGCGGTTTTGGCGACGCGATCAAGCCGGCGCGCCGGTCAAAAGCGCGAGCGCTCGCGAGTGCCCCTCCCCTGCTCTATCGACATGAATGACCTTTCAGACATAATATTTAGGCCGCCTCGGCGACGCGCCCCGTGCTCGCGCGCGCGCCCGTTACTCAGCCTTGCCCTTGTGATGCCTCGGTCCCGCCGCCTTCTGCTGTTGCCGCTCACGCTCACGCTCGCGTGCACGGGCGACGACGGCGTGACGAGCAGCGCGACCACCGGCGACACGACGGGCGAGGACAGCACCAGCACCGACGCGATGACGACCGAGGGCCCCGACACGGAGCCCGACGGCACCGAGACCAGCGGCACCGCGACGACCGCGGGCGGCGGCTGCACGAACGGCGTGGTCGAGGACGGCGAGGACTGTGACGACGGCAACAACCAGGACGACGACAGCTGCTCCAACGACTGCGAGAGCAACACGGTCTGCGGCGACGAGCTCGTCGAGGGCGACGAGGAGTGCGACGACGGCAACAACGAGGACGACGACGGCTGCATGAGCGACTGCACCATCGGCCCGTTCTGCGGCAACGGACGCGTCGAGGGCAACGAGAAGTGCGACGACGGCAACAACGAGGACGCCGACGGCTGCGAGAGCGACTGTCAGCCGAGCGAGCCCGGGCCGTGCGGCGACGGCAACCAAGACTGGAACGAGACCTGCGACGACGGCAACGACGTCAACAACGACGGCTGCACCAACGCGTGCGAGCTCACGCCCGAGGAGGTGTGCCAGCCGGTCATGGGCGAGGTCGACCCCTACGAGCCCTGTGACGCCGACCTCGACAAGGCCGACGCGCTCGCGCCGTTTCAGGCGCTCGACCTCGCGTGCTCCGACCTGGTGAACGAGGCGGTCTTCCTCGACGCCTACAGCTTCGACTCCGTCAACCCGAGCGCGTGGCAGATCGCCAGCGGCTTCGGCAGCTTCCAGAAGGGCCCCAACGAGCTCCAGTACAGCCCGCGCAAGGGCGACTCGATGCTCATGATCTCGACCGGCACCATCTCGCCCCCCAACGTCCAGGGCGTGGTCACCGAGACCCCGGGCTCGCAGGCGGCCAACGGCGAGAACGGCAACGACGACTCCAACAGCCTCCCAGGCTCGATCGTCGCGCAGAACGGCAGCAACAACGGACTCGGCGGCACCCCCTTCGAATCCTGCGACGGCGTCGGCGACTGCTCCGACACCCTCGAGGTGCAGTGGGGCATGAACGGCGACCCCAACGACAAGCTGTGGTTCCACCTCGAGGCGACGCCGCCGACGGACACCGCGAGCTACTCGCTCGACCTCGTGCTGTGCTCCTCCGAGTGGCCCGTGTTCGTCAACACGCCGTACAACGACCTGCTGATCATCTGGCAGGTCAACGAGGAGTTCACGGGCAACGTCACCTTCCTCAACGCGCAGGCGCTCTCGATCACCTCGCTCAACGACTACATCCTGACCGAGGGCTTCGTGTTCGCCGACCCGGAGCTGCAGGGCACGGGCTTCGAAAACCACGCCTGCACCGACTGGCTCTCCGTCAAACAGAACGTCGCGCCGCTCGAGCCGCTCGTGATGGACTTCCTGATCGCCGACATCGGCGACAGCATCGGGGCGACGCTCGCGCTGCTCGACGGCTTCCGCTGGGAGTGCGAGCCCTGCACGCCCGGCAGCGTCCAGAGCTGCATGGACGATCTGCCCGCGAGCGAGTGCTGCGGCGTCGCGCTCGGCGACTGACGCGACGTCCGCGCTTGCGCGACGCCTGCCCGAAGGGCTATGAGCACAGGCGATGCGATTCCACGAGGTTGTCCACGGGGTCTACTTCGATGATCTCGACGCCTTCCAGATCCTCCACAACGCGCGCTACCTGCTGCTCTTCGAACACGCGATCGGCTCGTTCTGGCGGCGCCTCGGCTGGGCTGACCGGCTCGACTTCAACTCGAACCCGGATCAGTTCCACCTCGTGCGGGCGAACCACGTCGAGTACCTGCGACCGGTCACGGGCACCGGGGAGGTCCGCGTGCGCGTGTGGGTCAAGCGGCTCGGGCGCTCGAGCCTGACCTTCGGCCTGCGCGTGCTGCCGATGGACGAGGACATCGACCACGCGATCGGCGAGCGCGTGATCGTGCGTGTGCACCCGAGCACGCGCGTGCCAGAGCCCTGGACGGACTCGTTCCGCGAGATCCTCGCCTCCTTCCGCGAAGACCTCCCCGCCGCGTCGGCGGAGCCCGACGCGGGCTGAGCACGAGCCCCGCGCGAGCCGGGCGCGCACGGACGAACAGCCCTATACTCGGGGCGATGGTCGCCCTCGTCGCCGCGCCCCAGCTCGCGCTCGCGCGCGCCCCCGGGCTGCGCTCGCGGGGCGAGTGGTCGCGGCGGATGCTCGGCGTCGGCCTCGGCCTGCTGACCACGCAGGCGATCGCCGCGGCGCTACTGCCCACGAACGCCTCGCTCTGGGTCGTCGGCGCGATGATGTGTGGATGCGGCGCCGCGATGCTCGTCCACGAGCACGCGAGCCGCCGGCTGCAGGCCGAGTGCACGCGCGCCAGCACGGCGATTCAGCGCGGCGAGCTCGAGGAGGCGCGCGCGCGCCTCGACTCCGCGCTCTCGAGCGCACGCGCGGCGCCGCACCTCCACGCGCTGCTGCTGTTCAACCGCGGCGTCGTAGATCTGCGCGCGGGCGAGCTCGCGGCCGCGCGCGACCGGCTGCGCGCCGCCCTCGAGACCGGCTGGATCACGCCGCGCGGTCGACTCGCCGGCGCCCAGCCCCAGGTCTGCCTGTGGATGACCCTGCTCGAGGCCTTGGCCGGCGATCTCGGCGCCGCGCGGCGCTGGCAGGCGGCGACCCAGGCCTCCCTGCGCGCCGCGACTGAGCCGACGACGCGGCTGATCCTCGCGCAGCGGCTCGCGGTCGACGTCGTCGTCGAGCTGCGCGCGGGCGAGTACGGCGCGGCGCTCCAGCGGCTCGAGAATCAACGCGCCGGCGCGAGCGAGCACCTCACCGAGGCGGACCTGCGCCTGCTCGACGTGCTCGAGGCCTTCGCCCGCGAGCACTCGGCGACCGGTCAATACCGCGACCACGCCGACTCGCTCGCGCTCACCGGCGGGCGCGCCCAGCCGCGCGAGTTCGCGTTTCTGGGCGCGAGCTGGTCGGAGATGGAGAGCTTCCTGCGGCGCCGCGGCCTCGCCGTGACGAGCCGCCGCCACAGCGAGGCGAGCGCCCCGCTGCTGCCGGCGCGCGCGCGGACCTTCACGACGGGCTGACGACCGCCTCGGCCTCGATCTCGACGAGCCAGGCCGGGTCGAGCAGCGCCGCGACGACGACGAAGGTGCAGGCCGGGCGCTCGCCTCGAGCCTCGAGGCGCGCCTCGTCGAAGCGCGCGCCGTGGGCCCGCCCGACCTCGCGCCAGTCCTCCGCGCGCGTCAGGAACACGCGGGTCCGCACAATGACCGCGCGCTCGCCGGCCGCGAGCGTCTGCACCGCGCGGTCGATGAGCTCGAGGCAGCGCTCCGCCTGTCGGTGAGGGTCGCCCTCGCCGACGTTCTCCCCGCGCTCGCCGATCGGCGCGGTCCCAGAGACGTGGATGCGGTCCGCGACGCGGACCGCTCGAGCGTATCCCACCACCGGCTCGTATGGCGAGGCAGAAAACGCGTGCCGGACATCGTGAGTCACCGGCGGCTTGTAGCACGCGGGCCACGCGTCGCGCTCCGCGAAACGCTGATCGCCTCGCGCGAACGCCAGTCGAACAGCGCACGCGCACACCGCCGCGCGGCGCGGAGAGACGCGACAGGCCGGCACGAACAACGCTGAGAGCGCCCAACCACACGACGCGTCGACCGGACGCGCGACGCGAGGCGTGCGGAGGTCCTCGTCAACGCGAAGGCCGACGCGAGCTCAGCCGCCGCGGCGACGCGATAAAGCTGCGAGCGAGTGGTTTTTCCGTGGTCGATCTGGAGGACCTCCGTTACGCTGTTGAGGTCGCTTCGCCCGCGCTGGATCTCGCCGGCGCGCGCCTCAGTAGTTAGTGGCCTGTCCTTAAAAACATGTTCAAGCGCGTCGCCGCTGACGCGCGCTGGAGGAGGCCATGGAGATACAGACAACCCCGAGCGTCGCCTCGGTCCAGACGCTCGCGCGCGCCGGCGTCTCGACCCAGATCACCGCGACCGTCGTGACCCGCACGACCCTGCACACCTACGAGGTCGTGGAGCTGCAGGCCGCCGGCGCGCGCCTGCGCGGCGGTCCCCCGCCGCCGGTGCGGCGGGCGTTCGAAATCGTCCTGCGCGTGCCCTGCTACCCGCCGATCCGCGTGTACGCCCGCGTCGACCGCCCCGCCGCCCCGCACGAGCAGTCGACGCGCGTGGTCTTCATCCACACGAGCGACCGCACCGAGGATCACATCCAGGCCGCGCTGCTCTCGGAGCTCGAGCGCCAGGCGCTGACGAACTGAGGCGCTGCGGCGCGCGCCGCGTGCAGCACAAGTTCTCCGGGACAGGTCACGAGCGTCTGCCCGCGACGTCGACGCGCGCGACGACGTCCCGTCGCGGTGACCGCCGCGACGGGGCGCGGGATCATCCGCCGCGAGCGCGACGCCGAATCGAGCCGAGCGTCGCGGCTCGCCGTCGTTGATCTTGTTGCAGCCCCGCGTGCGCCTCGCGGCGCACGGGCTGGTCTCGCGGACACCTCCTAAAAAAACGTCTGCCCCTCGCGGATCCGGCCGCGCGAAGCTCGAGACGACGAGCGCGCGCGGCCTGATTCGCGACGCGCGTCCTCTTTGTTGCCGAGGGGTTGGTTTCAATTGCCTCGCGCGGAGAAAACGATCTCAGCTGGCCCCGGCGATCGGGAGCAGAGATTTTTTCTCGTCGCCGCAATTGAAACGGTCAGGGCGGCAACGAAGGGAGTGGTCGCGGTGATCCGCGCCGCGGCCCCTTCGTGTCTCAACGTTCCATCGAGGAAGAAGCCATGACCATCGATCCCGCTCTCCCCCACCTCCAGCCACGGGCGCGACGCAACACGACGCTCGCGCTCCACGTCTTCGCGGCTGCCCTCGCCCTCAGCAGCGCCGCGTGCGACGCGATCTTGCTCCCCGCGAACGGCGTCGACCACCCCGACGTCGTCAACGAAGAGGAGCACATCGCCATCCCCGACGATCTCGCGGAGGCGGCGAAGCTGCTCCCCACCGACACCCCGCACCTCCCGGGCTATCACCGCGCGCAGGTGCTCGTGAGCATCGACGCCGCGAACAGCCCCAGCAACACCTCGGAGATGGCGCTCTTCACCGTGAGCGACGTCTTCGACCGTGGAAACAACCCCGACGTCGAGGCCTTCATCTGGGATCACATCGACGCGAAGGAGCGCCTCGAGTACGGCGCCAACCCGCTCAACGGGCGCGATGTATTCCTCGACTCGGCGGTCGCGCAGGACTGGGACGATCCCTGCCCCGCGCAGGACCCGGCCTACGGCCTCGTCGAGTGCCTCGATGGCGATCCTGAGACGGTCTTCGGCCAGACGGTCAATTACGTGTTCCTCGCGCCCCACGGCGGGAACATCGAGCCCGGCACCGATGAGCAGGCCAGCGACGCCCACACCCACAGCTTCGGGAACTACGACATGAGCCAGCGCTCGTTCGCGTGGTACCTAAAGGGCTTTCGTCAGGGCGGGAACGCCTACAAGCACTGGCACATCACCAGCACCGACATCGGCCGCGCGAGCTTCCCCAAGCTGGACCTGATCGGCCCGAAGATCGAGAACATCTTCAACGGCTTCGACTGGGCCGTCGCGTTCCACGGGATGGTGCTCGGCAACCGGGCCAAGTACACCATCTACGTCGGCGGCGGCGCGCCCGTGTGCATTCGGGACGAGGTCGTGACCGCGCTCCAGGCGGTCCTTGCGAACGAGCAAGACGTCCAGGTCATCCGCGCTGACAACACGGTCTTCCCCGGCGACGACCCCGACAACCTCGTCAACTGGCTGACCGAGGGCGGCGTCGGCGGGATCCAGCTCGAGCAGACCCCGGCGGTGCGGGACGACTACGGGACCGAGGTCGCCGAGACCATGGCGGAGCTGCTGCCGACGCTCGCGTGCCCCTGACAGGCGCGCGGGCCCATGACCGCGGGCTTCGACGCGGCGCTGCTGACGACTGCTGACGCCGCGTCGAAGCCAGACACGCTCCTCGCCATGAACACGCTCAACACGCTCAACACGCTCAACACGCTCAACACGATCGACGTGACGACGCGCGCGACGCCGCGGGCCGCGAAGGCCCTCGGCGCCGCGCGACGGGCGGGGCGCGAGCTCACCGGCTCACGGCTCGATCGGCGACTTGACCCACAGGTACTCGAGCCCCGGGTTCTCGGCGATGAGGGTCTCGAGGTCCTGGTCGGAGGGACAGAACGGGATGGTGGCGCCAGAGCACTGGGCGGGCGCGGCCGCCGAGAGGAACTCGCCGTTGGCCCGATCGATGGAGAAGCAGTAGGCGTCCGCGTCGGGCATGATGAAGGCCTCGGTGTGATAGGTCGGGTCCGCGGTGTGGCTGTGGATGCCCCACGCGTCGCGCAGCGAGAACTGGTGGTTCGGCAAGGTGTACGAGTTGTAGGTCTCCAGGCACGGATCCGCGGTGACCGCCGCGATCGCGGCGTTGGTGATCTCGACGCCGTGGAGGATCGGGCTCGGGCGATCCGGCGCGAAGCCGAGATGGAAGGCCTTGAAGCCCGCGTCGCCCTCGCACACCGTCGAGATGTTGTCGGCCGCCGCCTCCATCCGCTTGCTGATGAGGTCGAACTTGAAGTCGGTGAGCACGGCCCAGCGATCGTCGTCGCAGGTGTTCAACGTCACGCCCTGTTCGACGTAGTAGAACTTGTACATCCAGCGCCCGGGGCTGAACCGCGCGTCGGGGTCGAGCGACGAGTAGAAGCCGAGGTTCGCGGCCGTGTCCATCTCGCCGATGTTGATCTCGACGACCGCGCCGTTGACCTGGAGCTTCCAGCGCGAGTACAGGAAGTCGAGGCCGGAGACGATGGTCGGCAGCATCCAGGGCGACTTGATCTCGCCGCGGAGCTCGCCGTCCTCGACGTGGAGACCGTTGACGGACCGCCACTGACCGAGGTGCTGCACCGAGACGCCGAGCAGCTTGACGCCGTCCTCCTCTTTACCGGCGGTGTTGTAGTTGGGGGCGTCGACGCCGAACACGACGTTGGTGTTGAAGCAGGTCCCGTTGTTGCCGCTGCTGCAGCGAAAGCCGAGCGTGGCGTCGTCGAGCGTGAACGGGTCTTCACCGGCTGATTCGAGGTCACAGGCGGCCAGCGGGCCGAGCGAGCAGGCGAGAGCGAGGACGTAATTGCGCATCATGGTCATCTGCGGGTTCCTTCGAGGAGAGCGGGCGCCGCCCTCCTCTTATTTCCCTTCGTTGCGACGATCGTGATTTCAATTGGTCCGCGCGAGATTTTTTTCGGGTCGTGAACGTGTGAGTTCGCGCCGCGGGTCGGGGAATTCGATACCGCGCGCGCGCGGTACGGCCGCGCTACACATGGAGCGAGCAGACGTGACGGATCGACGAACGCCGAGCGAGCTCGTTCGGGACTCGACGGGGCCCAAGCCGACCGACGGGCCCCGCTACACCCCGGAGACCGACGACGAACGCATCGCGGCCGTCGTCCGCGCGCGCTTGTTCCCGAGCCTCGCGACGCCCGTGCGCATCGGTCGGTACACCGTGCTCGACAAGCTCGGTCAAGGCGGGATGGGGATCGTCTACGCGGCGTTCGACAGCGAGCTCGATCGCCGCGTGGCGATCAAGCTGCTGCGCGCCCACAGCGTGGGCGCGCAGGGCGAGGCGCGGCTGCTGCGGGAGGCCAAGGCGATGGCCCGCGTCGCCCACCCCAACGTCATCTCGGTGATCGAGGTCGGACGTCATGAAGGCAGCACCTACGTCGTCATGGAGTATCTGCGCGGGCGGACGCTCAACGACTGGCTCGCGGATTCGCCCGGGTGGCGCGCGGCGCTCGCGGTCTACGTCCAGGCGGGGCGTGGGCTCGCGGCGGCGCACCGGGCGGGCGTCATCCATCGAGACTTTAAGCCGCACAACGTGATGATGATCGAGGGCGGCGTCGACGACGGGCGCGTGAAGGTCCTCGACTTCGGGCTCGCGCGGGCGGACGCGGACGCGTCAGCGCGCGGTGAGCCCGGCGCGCCCGCGGGCGCGGGCGCGCTCGAGGCGTTGACGCGCACCGGCGCGCTCGTCGGCACGCCGCTGTACATGGCCCCAGAGCAATACGCGGGGATGGACGCCGACGAGCGCAGCGATCAGTACAGCTTCGCGGTCTCGCTCTACGAGGCGCTGTTCGGCGAGCGCCCCTACACCGCCGAGAGCCTCGACGAGCTCGCGCGGGTGATCCAGGCCGGGGCGCAGCCGCGACCGAGCGCGCGTGACGTCCCGCCGTGGCTGCGACGCGTGGTGCTCCGGGGGCTCGAGCGCGACCCCGCGGCCCGGCACGGGTCGATGGACGACCTCGTCGCGGCGCTGGAGGCGGACCCGTCGGCGCGGCGGCGGCGGCTGGTCGTCGGCGTCGGCCTGGTCGCGGGGACATTCGCGACCGCGTGGGCGCTCGCCCGCGTCGACGCCGAGACGTCGACGCCCTGCGAGGGGCCGGAGTTCCGGCTCGACGGGATCTGGGACGAACACCGCGCGGGCGCGCTGCAGGAGGCCTTCGCGGCCTCGAGCCGCGCGTACGCGCTCGACACCGCCGCGCGCGCGCGCTCGCGGCTCGATGACTACGCCGTCGACTGGTCCGAGATGCGCCGAGAGGCGTGCGTCTCACACCAGCGCGGCGTTCAGTCGGCGGCCACGCTCGACCTCCGCATGCGCTGCCTCGAGCGCCGGCGCGCGGGCCTCAGCGCGCTCGTCGAGCTGCTCCTCGAGGCCGATGAGGCGACGATCACGAAGGCGGTCGAGGCCACGACGAAGCTGGATCGGCTGGCGCGCTGCGCCGATGTCGACGCGCTCTCGGCCGCGCGGCCGCTGCCCGCCGATCCGGAGCGGGCGGCCGCCGTGCTCGCGTCCCGTCGCGCGCTCACGCGCGCCCGCGTGCTCGAGAGCGCGGGGCGCTACGAGGAAGCGCTGCAGGTCGCGACCGGCGAGCAGACGACGGCCGCGACGCTCGACTACCCGCCGCTGACGACCGAGGCGGCGCTGGTCGTCGGCGTGAGCCACCAGGGGCTGTTTCACGGCGACGAGGCCGACCGTGCGCTGTCCGCCGCGTTCTCCTCGGGGATCATCGCGCGGGCGGACCGCTTCGCGACCGAGGCGCTCGCGCGGCGGCTGTTCGTCCGCGGGGTCATCCTGTCCGATCCGACACGCGCGCTCGCGGACGAGGAGCTCGCGGTCGCGCTGACCGAGCGCCTCGCCGACGGCGACTTGCAGTGGCTCGCGCTCAACAACCTCGGCGCCGTGTTGATCGGCGAGGGAGAGGGCGCGCGCGCGCGCGCGCGCTCCCTGTTTCAGCGCGCCCGCGCGCTGGAGGACGGACCCTCGGAGCTCGAGCGCGCGTACACGCTGGCGAACCTCGGGGTCCTCGAGGCCGAGGGTGGAGCGCGCGCCGCCGCCGTCGCGGCCTTCGGCGAGGCGCGCGTCGAGTTTGAGCGCGCGCTCGGCCCCCACCACCCGCTGCTCGCCCAGATCCTGACGAACGAGGCGATCGCGCTCTCGAAGCACGGTCAGCGGCAGCGAGCGCGCCAGCGACACGAGCGCGCGGTGAAGATCTACGAGGGCGCGGGGATGGGGGACAACGCCGTGGTCGTGCAGCCCCTCGTGATGTCCTCCGCGCTCGCGCTGCGCCGCCGTCACTACGACGAGGCGCGGGCGCTCGCCGAGCGCGCCCGCGAGGTCGCGGAGGACGAGAAGACCGGCTACCCGCTCGCGCGCGCGCACGCCCGGGCGGCCGAGGCCGAGGCGCTGTTCGGCGTCGGGCGCGTCGACGAGTCACGCGCGGCCTTCGAGTCGCTCACGCGCTTCATCGAGTCGAGCTTCGCGGCGAACCACGCGGTCCTCGTCGCGTTCTACACCCGGATCGCCGAGGGCGCGCTGGCGCGTCGTGACTACGACGAGGCGATCACGCTGCTGACGCGCGCGCGGGCGGTTCGTCCGAAGGATCAGGCGCCGGTCCCGGGCGAGCAGCTCGAGCTCCTCGTGGGTCTCGGCCGCGCGTACCTCGGTCGCGGCGATCCGGCGCGCGGCGACCTCGAGCGGGCCCTGTCCGAAGCTCGCGCGGCTCGCGAGCTCGGCGCGGCGCATTTTGGACGTGAGACGGTGGACTTCGGCGAGGCGGCGCGCTTGGTCGCCGCGGTTCACGGGGCCCGCGGCGCGCGACGCGAGGCGGGCGTCGCCTACCGCGAGGCGCTGCGCGCCCTCGAGGCGCGACTCGACGCCGACGATCCGGAGCTCGCGCGGCTGCGTCTCGACGCCGCGAAGAACATGATGATTGAGACAGGTGAAAACCAGCCGCGCGCGCTCGAACTCGCCGCGCGCGCGCGCGACGGCTTCGCGTCGCTCGGCCCCGCGTTCGCGGACGAGCGCGCGGACGCGGCGCGCTGGCTGGAGGCGACGACCGAGGAGACCGCGGAGACCGAGGCGCCGGGCGGGACCTGAGGCGACGCGAAGGTCTTCAACGCTGCTGCGCTACGCGCCCGAGGACGGCGCACGCAGCCGTCGCGCCCAGTCGTCGAGATCCTCGACCGTATTCGGCGTCTCCTCGCCACGAGCGCCGACGCTCTCGACGCCCTTGAGCAGCAGCTTCTTGGCCCGGCGCAGCCGCGTGCGCACCGTCCCCTCGGGGACGCCGAGCACCTCGGCGATCTCGCGCGCGCGCATGGACTCCCAGTAGTAGAGCTCCAGCAACGTCTGGGCGTCGAGCGGGAGGCTGCGGAGCGCGAGCAGCAGCGTGCGCTGCTCGTCGCGTCGCATCATGAGCGCGGTCGGGGTGGGCCCGAGATCCTGGACCGACGTGACGCCTGGATCGAAGCGCGCGTCGTGCCTGCGCTTGCCCCGGTAGTGCATCAGGAGCACGTTGCGCGCGATCGCGAGCAGGTAGGTCTTGAACTGCGCGTCACCGCGAAACCGCGGCAGGCTCTCGACGCAGCTCAAGAACGTCTTCTGGATCAGGTCCGCCGTCTCGCCGTCGACCTTGTTGGAGAAGAACCGGGAGACGCACCGGTAGTGCCGTTCGAACAAGGTCGAGCCGGAGCGTTCATCACCCGCGCGCCACGCCTCTAAGAGCTCACGATCCGTCGCCACGGCCGGGAGTATACGCTGGCCGTCGGGGCCGCCTCGGACGACGCGGCGCAGACGCGCTCGCGCACAACCGCGCCCGGGCGCGGGCACCACCCTACCTAGCCAAGGCGACGCTCACGCGAGCACGGGGACGCCGTGTTCGAAGTCCTGGGTGAGGATCTCGTAGGCGCAGCTGTGCGTGCCGCGGAGTCGGGCGATCGTCTCGCTGCGGCCGCCGACGCGCTCCCGCGCGAGCCGCAGCTCGCAGGTCGCGATCTTGGAATTGAGGCAGTGATTGAGGGAGCCGTCCGGGTTGTAGTAACGCAGGCCGACGAAGTCCTCGGTCGGCGCCGACACGCGCCAGTCGAGGCGCAGCGCCCCGCCCGGCGCGCGCCGCCGCGACGAGAACGACCAGCGCCACGCCCCGTCTCGATCACCGCGAGCGACGCGCACGCTGCGGTTGAGCAGGCGGCGGAGCGCGTGAAAGGTGTAGAGCTCGCCGCGGTAGCGCAGGCTGGCGCCGGTCAGCCATGGGCTGAGCGTCGGGCCCACGCGGATCTTGCCCGAGTAGCCTTCGAAGACCGCCGGCTCGCCGCCGTCGAACAGGCTGCACTGCGCCCAGTGGTAGCGCGGGTTGTGGGTCGCGCCCCAATTGTGACCGAGCATCCCGGGCCAGCCCGAGACGCGCCAGCGCTCGCCGCCGAGCTCGATGAAGCCCGTGAAGCGGGTCTCGGGGCACGAGGTGTAGAGCTTGCCCTTGGGGAAGCCGCCCTCGTACATCCACGTGTGCGGGAAGCCGAACATCGGGCGCTGATCGTCGTAGTCGAACTCGAGCGACCACGAGATCGCGGCGTCGCCCTCGCCGGCGCGGCCGCGGGTGAGCCCGGGGCGCAGCGCCGCGCCCGCGACCTCGAGCGCGAGTCGATCGCGGGGCAGCGCGCACGCGCTGGCGGGCGCCGAGCTCTTGGCCGCGTGATGCGAGCCGCGCGGGCCGTCGAAGCGGATCGCCCACAGCTCGGCGACCGCGTCGCCGGGACGACCCGCCGGCGCGAGCACGGTCCACTTGAGCCACAGCGCCCGGCCGGGGCGCGTCGGGTCGTTGGCCTTCAAGAAGAAGGACTCGACGTGCCCGCGCTCGCCCTGCCCGGACCAGCGGATCACGTCCATACCGTGACGAGCCGCCGCCGCGCTCGTGCTGCCCCTCGCCCCCGCTGTCGCTGTCGCTGTCGCCGCCACGCGCGGGATCGAACGCCGCGCGCGAAGCGTTGTCAAGCCCGCGCGCCGGCCCGCCGCCCCGAAACGTTGAACCTGCACTTATAACCAGGTTCATCCGCCGCGCGAGTCCACGCGGATGCGCGTGAGCGCGTCCGCTTGATACTCTTATCGTATGACTTGGACTGGATTGATAATGAGGCGCGGGATCGCGGGCGCGCTCGCGCTCCCACTCATCGCGTGTAATATGCCCAACCCCGCCTACGGGCCGCCCGTCACGGGTACGGGCTCTGACACCGACATCGGTGGATCGAGCACATCGGCCGGCCCGGGCACGGCGAGCGACGGCGGCGGCTCGGGCTCGGGCGGCGCGACCGCGGGCGTGGCGACCAGCGACGCGCTCACGACCGGACCCGCGAGCTCGACGACGGGCCCTGACTCGACGACCGACGTCGACCCGTCGCTGCCGGACACGGGCGACACCAACCCGGGCTGCGACGGCGAGCCCTGCGAGCCCGGCGCGCCGGCCGAGTGCGTGAACTTCTACACCTTCGAAGCCTGCGAGGGGGGCTGCCTCGCGCCGAGCTACTGCGCGGAGGCCGAGACCTGCCATCCGAACGCGGGAGACAACGGCGCCGACTGCCTCGAGAACGCGCAGTGCGACGAGGTCAAGAATATCTACCTCGAGCACTACAGCCCGCCCGGCGATCCCGACAACAAGTGCTACACCGACGACGAGTGCACGGTCCTCAACCTGGGCTGCAACCTCGGCGTGGTCGAGTGCCACGCGGTGAACCTCGACGCCGCCGACGAGGCCGAGGCGCTCATGCTCGACTGGGAGGACAGCGGCTGCTTCCTCGGCGAGTGCCCGGCGTGCGACGAGGTGCAGGTGAAGTGTCAAAAAGAGATGCCGGATAACCAGCAGCTCGAGGGCGTGTGCGTCACGTTCTAGCCGGCCGCGACGACTCGTTGGTTATGAGGAGGCGCGAGCGCTTGCGCGGCGCGGGTGAGTCCGGCTATGGCGTGGACTCACGCCGCCCATGCGAGCCCACCAAGCAGCCTGTCTGATCGTCGCGCTGGCGTGGACGAGCGCGTGCGGGGTTGAGGCGCCGCCCCCCGACGTCCAGACGCCGCCCCCCGCGACGCCGGAGCCGAACACGCGCGCGCGCTGCCTCCAGGCGATGGCCGACGCGCCGCCGCGCTACGAGCCCGTCGTCCGCGCGTTCTGCAGCGAGCACGCGAGCCTCGGGGGCGTCGGCGCGAGCCTCGCGATCGCCGAGCGCGGCGCGCTCGTGTTCAGCGGCGGCTTCGGGCGACGCTGCGCCGACGCGGAGGCGAGCGTCGACGGCGAGACCGTGTACCGCGTCGGCTCGATCTCGAAGCTGATGACCGCCGTGATCGCGGCCGAGCTCGCGCGCGCCGCGGCGCTCGAGCTCGACGCGCCGGTGCGCGCGCTGCTGCCGAGCTATGATCCACCTGCTCCTGAGAACAGCTCGCCGACGCTGCGTCAGCTGCTGCTGCACCGCGCCGGCGTCCCCGAGCTCGCCGACGACGACCCGGCGCTGTGGCGCCGGGGCTGGCTCGCGGTCACCCGCGAGGCGCCGCTGGAGTTCGCCCCCGGCGCGTCGCGGCGCTACAGCAACACCGGCTACTACGTCGTCGGCGAGGCGCTCACGCGGGCGGCTCGTCAGCCCTACGCCGCGCTGCTCGAGCGTCACGTCACCGCGCCCTTTCAGCTCCCGCGGACGACCGCCCGCAGCGCGCGCGTGGGCGCGCTCGCGGTGGCCTGCGATCACGACGGCCCGCCCCAGCGGCGGCGCGCCTACGCCGTGACCGCGTTGACGCCGAACCCGGCGCGCGGCGATGACTGGATCGTGCCCGCCGGCGGCGTGCTCTCGACCGCCGAGGAGCTCGTCGCGCTCGCGCTCGCGCTCCCACGCGCGCCCTCGTGGCCGGAGCTCTCCGCGAGCTCGCCGGACCCGGGCGCGCCCGACAAGCGCGCGGCGCTGACCGGCCGCGTCCGCGCGCTCCCTTCGGGCGACATGGCGTTTCAGACATCCGGGAACACGGGCGCGCAGGCCTCCGAGCTGCACTGGGTGCCCGCCCGCGGCTTCGCGGTCGCGGTCACGGCGAACATCGGCCGCCCCTACCGGGCGACGGTCGACGCGGCCTACCGCGTCTCGCTCGGGGAGAGGGCCTACGGCCCTTGACGAGTCGAGACGAGTCGAGTCGAGTTGAGCTGAGTCGAGCTGAGTCGAGCCGAGCCGATCGCAAGAACGGTCAAGCCCCGCGGAGGGCGACGTGATAGCGTCCGCGGGCCGTGACGACGCGCCTGCAAGACCTGTTACCGCTCGTACAGCGAATCCAGGCTGACCCGGGCAACGACGCGAGCCTCGCCGCGCTCGCCGAACAGGTCCAGCTGTCGCCAACGCACCTCCAGCGCGTGTTCACGGCCTGCGTAGGCGAGAGCCCCAAGCGCGTCGCGACCCGCGTCAGCCTCGAGCGCGCCGCGGCCCGACTGCTCGCTACCTCCGACTCGGTCCTGCAGATCGCGCTGGCGAGCGGCTTCGAATCCCACGAGGGGTTCTCGCGCGCGTTCCGGCGACACTTCTCGATGAGCCCGACCCGCTACCGGTCGCGCGCGCGACCGGACGCGGCCACGGCGACGACTCACCGGCAAATCGTTGCGCGCGTCGCCCCGTGCGTCCGCCTGTTCGGCGCGCGTCTGCAACCCACGACTCAAGGAAGAGCACTCATGTCGTACACAATCACGAAGAAGAACCTCAACGCCGCGCCGATCCTGTACATGCGCAGGCGTGTGCGCCACGCCGACGTGGCGAGCGCGCTGGGCGAGCTGCTGCCCCGGGTCTACGCCTTCGCCATGCAGAAGGGGATCCCCTTCGCCGGCCCGCCGGTGTGTCGCTACGCCGAGTGGAGCGCAGGCGGCGTCACGCTCGAGGCCGGGATGCCGGTTGCGACGACGGAGGCGGAGGGTGACGGCGAGGTGCTCGTCGGCGCGCTGCCGGCCGGCCCGGTCGCGGCGACGGTACACACCGGGCCCTACGACCAGCTGCACAACGCCCACGCGGCGATCGAAGCTTGGTTCGAGCGCAACGCGCTCCGCTCCGCCGGCGCGCCGTGGGAGGTCTATCTGACCGACCCGGGTGAGGTGCCCAACCCGGCGGAGTGGCAGACCGAGGTCATCTGCCCGCTTCACGAGGCGAGCGCCGCGAACTAAGCCCCCGCGACGGTCTTCGGCGACTCTTCGGCGACTCTTCGGCGACTCGCCGACGACCTCAGCGCGGCGCCGGGTAGCCCGGCGGCTGCGTGGGCGCCGGCGCCGGAGCGGGCGCCGGCGTCGGATAGGGCTGCGCCGGCGCCGGAGCGGGCGCGGGCGGAGCGGCGACCGGGGCAGCCGCGCTCGCGGGCGCGGGTGGAGCCGGCGGCGGCGCGCTCTCGATCACGACCCGCTCATCGCCGCGCTGGATCTCGACCCGCACGGTGCCGTCGGCGGGCGCGCTCGTGGCCTCGCGCCGGCGCTGCTCCGCCGCCCGCCGCTTACGCTCCTCGGCCCGCTTGCGCCGGCGCTCCTCCTCGAGCTGCGCGCGCTTGTTCTTGCCGACGAGCGGGAAGCCGAACGCGATGCTGCCCATCACCGTGAAGCTCGTGTTGCTGAAGTTCGGCAGGCCGTCGAAGCCGCTCTTGGCGCCCCACAGCTGCATGATCTCGCCGCGCAGGGAGACGTAGTTGGTGATCCGCCCCTCGAGGCCGGCGTGCAGCTCGAAGCCCGGGCGCGCGCGCACGTCCTCGACGTCATCGCGCTCGTGACGGGTGTAGCGCTGCGTCAGGACATCGAGGCCGAAGCCGAAGCCGGCGAAGGGGCGCACCGGGAAGTTGTTGAACAGAAACAGGTTGCCGCCGAAGTACAGCGGGATGGCGCCGTAGGTCATCGAGGTCGCCTCGCCGTTCGCCGGGCTCGCGCCGGGCTCGCGCGGGATAAAATTGGCGGTCCCGCGCGTGTAGCCCGACCGGAAGTAGCCGACCCAGATCGGGTACTTCTTGTGGTGGACCGAGAAGGTCTGCCAGGCGATGTCGAAGCCGCGGATCGGGCCGGCCCACGGCTGCGTGTGGCTGGCGAAGATCTTCTGGTCGTCGTTGGTCAGCCGGATCTGCTCCTCGGGCAGCACCGGCGCGAACACGACCCCTAGCGAGAGCGCGCCCCAGAACCGCTCGGGTCGCCAGACCCAATCCTCCCAGTCGCTCTCCTCGTCGCTCCAGTCCTCGTCGAAGGGCTCGTCGCAGCCGTCGCCGTAGCACTGGTCCGCGGGCGCCGGCCCCTCGGGCGCGGCCAGCTGGGCCTGCAGGCTGTTGGTGGACTCCGTGACCTCGACGAGCTCGCCGCCCTCCTCGCGGAACACCTTGACCTCCCAGCCCGGCTGCTGCACCGGCAAGAGGCCCGTGCGCCCCGTGTAGCCGGAGTAGTAGCCGACGCCGTAGGGCACCGAGAACAGCCCGGTGCGAAACGCCTGGTCGAGCGCGCCGCGGGCCGTCCGCTGAGTAGGCGTATAGGACAGGTCCTTGGCGAGGATGACGCGACCGTGCTGCGCCGCGATCCGCCCCTCGAGCTGGCGCGCGGCGCCACCCGAGGGCGCGGCGCCGTCGGCAGGCGCGGGGTCGCGGTACACGAACAGCTCGCCCGCGGGCAGGCGCAGGTAGCCGGGCTGCTCGCCGCTGCGGCGCAGATCCGCCAGGCGGACGCCGCGTCGATCCTCGAGCACGTAGCGGTGCGCGTCGCCGCGCGTGAACAGCAGCACGCGCTTGCTCTGCAGCGCGTCGTCGTGGGACAGCAGCGGCACGCGCTCGTCGTCCCGCGGCGGCCGCACCGAGACGCGCAGGCGCGCCCGCGGGTCCGAGACGCCGCTGTTGGCGGCCGAGACGAAGGCGCCCAGCTCGCTGTACTCGATGTTGCCGTCGCCGTTGATGTCGGCGCCGCCGCGCAGCCCGCTGATCAGCTCGTGGGTGAAGATCCCGCCGCGGAAGCGCTCCCACTCGTGGGTCTGCTGATCGGCGGAGCTGGCCAGCACGACGCCGGTGTTGGGGAAGTGCCCGAGGTGCCGGCGATCGAGGTACTGCTGCACATCACGGCTGTAGTCGACCTCGCTGCGATCGGGCTTCCAGTCGCCGCCGCGCGAGAGCACGAACTCCTCGCTCTTGCACGCGTCGACGATGATGTGGTTGTGATCGGCGGGCGAGCTGCCGAGCAGCTCGACGAACAGGTCGTGCCGGCTGAGCTTGTCGCCGCCCGCGAGCGTCAGGTAGCCCTTGCCGTCCGGGCCGACGTCGCCGTGCCCGGAGTAGTAGATCATGTACTCGATGTCGTCGGCCCCGGTCGCGCGCGCGCGGTTCATGCGATCGACCAGCCGCTTGTGGGCCGTGAGCACGCCCTCGCGCGTCGGCGCGCGGGTCTTGCTGACGACCCCGGTGAACACGGCCTGGCTGTCGCGGTCGAGGGTCGTGGCGTACTCGACCTTCGCGCCCGCCTCCTCGAGCAGCTCGCCGACCCGCGCGGCGTCGTCGTCGGCGAAGCGCAGCGCGACCTGCTGCTCGCTCAGCGTGTCGTTGCTGCCGATCACGAGCGCGAAGCGTCGGGTCTCGCGCCGCTGCTTCTGGACTCCGGAAGATGCTCCCGAAGATGCTGGCGAAGATGCTCCTGAAGATGCTGGCGAAGATGCTGGCGCGGCGTTCGCCTCGAGCGTCGGCGCGAGCGCGAAGCAAGCCGCGACGAGGGCCGGGGTGAGGACGCGCGCGACGGGGCGACGCGGGCGAGCGAGGGCGCGGAGGCGGTGCTTCGGTTTCATCGGTCTACCTCGTCCAGCGGAAGGTCGAGAGCTTCGGGGGGCAGGTCGTCGAGCAGCAGCGTCGCCTCGGCGCTCTCGCAGTCGGCGAGCGTCGGGCACACGGCGGCGAGCTGCGCCTCGCCGAGCCTTCGGTGCCACGGTTCGTCGTCGGTGGTCGCGACGTAGCCCTCTAGGGAAGACGCCCAGCGATCGATCTGATTCACCGTCGGCGTCACGGGGGAGAGCAGCGCGTAGATCTGCACGCGCCCGGGTCGATGATTGACCGCCAAGTTGATCGAGAGCGGCGCGGCGGTCGAGCGACCGCGCGTCGCGGTCACGCTGGCCGCGTCCGCGGGTGTCGGCGCGTAGTACTGCACGCGGCCGTCCTCGTCGACGCCGAACAGGCTGAGCACGCCGGGCTCACCCGCGAGCGCGGCGCTCGCTCGCGCGCGGTACTCAAAGCCCAGCGCGTCGCGCAGCGAGCACGGGCCCGCGCCCGCGGGGCGCGGCGTGACGGCCCCGTCGCGCTCCATGCACAGCACGCCGAGCTCGAGACCCCGCAGCGCGCCGTGCCCCTTCGCGGTCATCGACGTCTCGGGCGCGGGCGCGGGATCAACAACCTGGTCCGTGGGCCATACAACGATCACGAGCGCGGCCGCGACGGCGCCGCTGAGCGCGAGGCCTGGGAGCCAGCGCCAGCGCCCGACCTCGTCCGCGGGCGCCTCTACCTCGCCGGTGACGCGACCGTCGAACAGCCACGACTCGACCAGCTCGAGCTCGTAGTCGGCGACCTCCTCGTCGCCGCCGCGACCCTCGAGCAGGCGAAACGCCGCGATCCCGCGGTCGTACTCGGCGCGCGCGTCTGGGTTCGCGCGCAGGTGATCGTGCAGGCGCGTGCGCAGCGAGGGCGAGAGCTTGCCCTGGAGCTCGAGCTCGATCCACTCGCGATACCTGGCGCGCTCGCTCACCCGCCCGCCGAACAACCACCCGAGCCGCGTCACCGCACCACCTCCGTCAACACCCGCACCACCTCGCCGCCGACGAGCGCCGACAGCGGCATCGACAGCAGCGAGAGCGAGCGCGCCCCGGGGACGAGGCCGCCCTCGCCGTGGGCGCGCAGGTAAGTCAGCAGGCGCGCGCGCAGCTTCGCCTCGCGGCCGCGGATACGCTGTCGACCGATCCCCAGCAGCGCCGCGACGTCGCGCTGCGACTTGCCCTCGCTGAAGCGCAGCGTGACGAGGCGCGCGTCGTCGGCGTCGAGGCTGTCGAGGAAGCCCCGGACCAGGCGGCGCAGCTGGGCGTCGTGGACGATCCGCTCCGGGCTCGGGATCGCGGTCGGCGCGACGGCGAAGGCCGCGGTGTCGCTCGCTCCGAGCGCGCCGTCGTCGATCGCGGGGAACAGGACCTCCCGGGCACGAAATGTCTTTAAGACCACGTTTCGCGCGATCGTCCGCAGGTACGGCGCGAACGGGCGGATGCCGTCGTAGCTCGCGCGCGCGCGCGGCTCGAAGGCGCGCCGAAAGGTCTCGTGGAGCGCGTCCTGCAGCTCAAAGCCGGAGCGATAGCCGACGAAGCGGTGCATCCGCTCCCCCGAGCGAAACGTGAAGCCGCCGCGGAGGAAGCGCGCGATGTCGGCGGCGTGCATCCGGTAGACCGCGGTCAAGGCCGCCTGCTCGCCGGCGCGAAAGCCCTTGAGCACCACCCACGACCAGCCGTTGGGCGCCGCGTCGCGCTCGCTCGTCGCGCCGCTCGGGCGCTCGCGCTGGGGGGCCTGGGGGGTCACCACCCTGGACTATGGCCTCCCTCGCTGGGTGGGTTGGTTTTTTTTCGCGCGGCTTCGCGCCCATACCGGGACAATTGGAGACGATCTTGGAAGTCTCCCTCGCGTGCGCTCGACGAACAAGAGCGCCAAATGCGCCAAATGCGCCCTTCACTCCGAGCGCCTGCACTCTGCAGGCATCGGGCCGCTGCTTAACGCCAGGGGTCTCCGCCTTCCGGGCGGCGAGCGCGTGAACCATTGAAGTGGACGAGCGCCGGCGCGCTCGCCGTCCTCAGGCGACCCCTCCCTGGCTCGCGCGCGGCCCGTGAGCGTCATCGATACGCGTCGCCGCGGAGCACCGACGTGATGCGAACGTTCGAGTCTCGACAGCTCGCAATGTCTCAAACTTCGATGACGTCGAGCCCGCAGGAGCGTTCATCGGCGAACGGGAGCGCGCGCTACTTGGCCTCGGCCAGACAAGAAAAACTGCCGGCGCTGACGGTCAGGGACTTCTCGCCGTCGACCTCGGTGACCGGGGTGCACGAGAAGGTGCCCGTGACGACCTGCCCCTCGACCTCGGCCACGAGCTCGCAGTCGGGCGCCGTCGGCTCGTTGTTGTAGGCGACGCTGCCCTCGTGCCACCAGATCCCCCAGCCGGGATCGGCCGGGCACTGCGAGCCGAACTTCGTCGGGTCCATGGCCGAGAAGCTGCCGCCGAAGCCGTCCGTCGAGAACCGGCAGACGTCCATGTCGATGTGCGGCGAGGAGTCCCCGTTCGCGTCGGGGGACTCGGCGAAGCGGATCCACAGGTAGTCGCCCTTGGCCGCGCCGCTGTAGTAGTAGCAGTAGACGAGGTTGCCGCCCTCGTTGCTCCACGAGTACGGGACGTCGTCGTAGTCCTCGCCCGAGAGCACGAACTCGGCGTGACCGACGAGCGGCTCCTCGGTCGTCCCCGAGCTGCCGTCGCCGCTGGTGGTGGAGCTGTCGTCCGCGGTGGTGGTGCTGCCGCCGCCGCCGGTGGTCGACGCGTCTGTGGTGGTGCCCGAGCTCGACGCCCCCGAGCTCATCTCCACGGCGCCGGTGGTCCCGGCGTCGGTGGTCCCAGCGTCGGTGGTCCCGGCGTCGCTCGTCCCCTCGCCTGTCATCGTCGCTACGCCGCTGTCGCCGCAGGCGACGGCGCAGGCGCTCGTGAGCAGCAAACCCGCGGCCACGAGCAGCGGGCTGGTGCGATGAGTAGGCGCCGTCGAGAGGCGGAGGCGGAAGCGGTCACGATGGTTCATTGCGTGGTTTCTCTGTGTGGGCGCGCGCGAGCGCGCGCAGCCCAGCTGTTGTGAAGAGCAGGTCGTCTTGTTGTTCGAGGAGCCGCGCCGCGACCCCCGACGGTTGCTTGAGCAAGCGCCGTGCCGACCCGCCACGCGCGTGAACCCCCGCTCTAGGCCCTCGCTCAGCCGGTTCTTCGTCGCGAGCGCCCGGCGCTGACCGACTTCGGGATGCTCGGATCCCAGACCCGGTCACCGCGGCGTGCGAGCCAATGAACCGCCGTGCGCCGACGGTCGCCCCGCGAGCGCTCGCTCGCGCGCAGCGAGCGAAGCCGCGGCAGCTCACCGAGCCCGACGAGCCGAGGCCCCGGATAGACGACGAGCTCCAGGTTCAGCGCGCGGAGGCTCGCGCGGCCAGCCATCCCCTCGAGCAGCTCGGGCTCGAAATTCCGCGCGGCGCTGATCGTCAGCTCGCGGAGGTTCGCGAGCGCGGGTCGCCCCAACAACTCGGCGAGCGCCGCGACGGGCAGCTCGCAGCGCCGGCCGATGTCTAGCGAGGTCATCCAGCCGCCGGTCCAACGGGCCTGGAGCGTCGCGTCCTCGCCCTCGAGGTCGGCCGACGCGACGCCCAGGAGCTGCTCGGCGTGCGCGGCCAGGTGCGCGCGAGCTTCGTCTCCATGGCCCGCGCGCAGCTGCGTCGCCGCGAGCGCCCCGCGAGGGTCCCCAGCGTCACGAAGGAGGTCGGCGTAGGCCTCGAGCAGCGCGCGCGCGCGCGGAGCGTCGAGCTCCTCGAGGCTCTGCAGCTGGGCCTCGAGCGCGATGCTCCGGTCGCCCACCGCGTGAGTATGGGGGCTCGACGACGTCCGCGCCAGGCGAGCCCCGAGTCAGCTTCGAAGGCGTCGCCGCTCGCGGGTCCGCGCCGCGAGCGAGCTTCCTTTCAACATGCACCTTGGGTCAGTCTCTCGCGCCGCGCTCGATGAGCCAGGCCTCGACCTCGGCCCGCTCCGCCGTGAAGCCGTCGCCGGCCCCGCGGTAGCCGTCGCGCGCCCGCTCGGCCAGGTCCCGCGCCCGCGCCCGCTGCTGCTCTTCCGGCCATATCGCGCGCGCGAGCGCGAAGCTCGCTGCGGCGGCCTCGGTCGCGCTCGCGGGGTGTGCCCCGTAGATGAGAGCGGCCCGCTCGAGCCGCGCCCGCGCGACCGCGAGTCGCCCGCGCTCGAGCGCGAGCTCGCCGAGGGCCGCGAGCGAGAGCGCGACGAGCGGGTGCTCGCCGCCCAGCGCCTCCTCGTAGATCGCCAGCGCCCGCGCGTGGGCGTCGCGCGCGGCCCCGTGCTCACCCCGCGCGCGGTAGAGCTCGCCGAGGTAGTAGCGCGTCCGCGCGACCGCGGGGTGCGAGGCGCCCAGCGCCTCCTCGTTGATCGCCAGCGCCCGCTCGTGAGCCGCGAGCGCCTCGTCCTGCGCGCCCAGGGCCAGGCGCGCGGCGCCCAAGTTGTTGAGCGTCTCGGCGACGCTGGGATGCTCGGTCCCCAGCGCGCGCTCGCGGATCGCCAGCGCCCGCGCGAGCGCCTCGATCGCCTCCGCGTACGCCCCCTGCGCGCCGTGAATCGAGCCGATGTTGTGGAGCGCCATGCCGGCGTCCGCGTCCTCACCGCCCGTCGTCTGCTCGTAGATCTTCAGGGCGCGACGGTTCGCCCGCATGGCGTCGTCGTACGCCCCCATCTCCTCGTAGGCGGTGCCCATGTTGGCGAGCGCCCGCGCGACCCGGATGTGCTCGGGCCCGAGCTTCGCCTCCAAGATCGCGATCACGCGCTGGAACAGCTCGATCGCGTCAGCGGACCTCCCCTGCGAGCCGTAGGCGTTCGCCAGGTTGGTGAGCGCCCGCGCGAGCCTGGGGTGCGAGGGTCCCAGGGTGCGCTCGATCGACTCCGCGGCGCGCTCGTGGGCCCGCGCGGCCCCATCGAAATTCCCCTGGACCTGGTGCACGTTGCCGAGGTTGATGAGCGCCGAGATCGCCATCGGGTGGTCCGCGCCCATCGTCTCTCGCAGGATCGTCAGCGCGCGCGTCTGCGCCTCCAGGGCCTCGTCGTAGCGCCCCATGGACGCGTAGACGGGGCCGAGGCGAGCGAGCGAGTTCGCGAGGCTCGGGTGATCGTCCCCGTCGACGCGCGCTTTGATCGCCAGCGCGCGCTCAAAGGAGGCGAGCGCGTCCTCGAGCTTCCCCTGGCGAAACCAGACGACCCCCTGGCTCGTCAGCGCGTCGGCGTACATCAGGTCATCGTCGGGCGCGCCCGCGCGCTCGAGCAGCGCCAGCGCCAGCGCGGCCCAGCGCTCGCCCTCCGCGTGGCGCTCGAGCTTCCCGCCGACCAGCCCGGCGAGGTCGGCCGCCATCATCGCGTGGTCGACATCCGGGAGCGAGCGCGTCGCCAGGAAGAACGCGGCCTCGAGCGCCTCCTCCGCCTCCTCGAATTCCCCGAGCTTCCCGCGCAGGCGCCCGCGCTGCCACAGCGCCCCCGCGCGAAGCGAGGCCCAGCCGCGCGCCTCGGCCTGCTCGTTCACTCGCCCGACCAGCTCCGCCGCGCGCTCGTACTCGCCGACCGCCTCGAGCGCGACCGCCTCGGCCAGGCGCGCGCGCTGCTCGATGTACGCGTCTCGAGCCGCCTCGTCCTCCGGGAGCCGGGGGCGCTTGGCGAGATGTCGCGCGTCGAGGCACGGCTCGTTGCGCGGGAGGCTGGTCGCGGCGATGAGCGCCTGCTGGGCGACGCCCGCGCCCGCGGGACCCGGCTTCGGCCTCGAGAGCCCCGAGACGAGCGCGCGCGCCTGCACGAGATGTTCATCGAGACAGGTGTCAGCCCGCGCCGCGAGTTCGGGCGCCCAGCGACGCTCGATCGACGCGGCCCGGCAGACCTCGGCCCGCGCCCGCTGCCACGACGCGGCGTACGCGTCCAGCGACGCGATCACGCTCGTGGCCATGGTCTCGGCGAAGCTCACGCCGGTGCCCGCGAGCCCGCGGCGGAGCTCCTCGCGCGCGGCCTGGCTCCACACCGCGTCGACCTCCGTCGCCCGCGCCTCGCAGCTCGCCGCGCGCTGGCGGGACTGGGCCGCGACGATGAACAGCGAGCCGACGACCGCGACGACGGAGAGCGCCGCGCCGCCGAGCAACCAGCGCCTCCGCGTCGGGTCGCGGGCGAGCGCCGCGAGCAGCTCGTCCATCGACGGCCAGCGCTCCTCGGGTGAGACCGCGAGGCCCCGCGCGATGATCGGTCGCAGCCAGCCCGGCACGCGCGTGTTGACGGGCGGCGCGCTCAGCTCCCCGCCCCGAACGGCCGCCGAGAGCGCCTGCATCGAGTCACCCGAGAACGGGCGCGCGCCGTAGAGCGCCTCGTAGAGCGCGACGCAGAACGAGAACTGGTCCGTGCGATCTCGTAAACACCCGACAGGACGGGTTGTTGCTCCTAAACCATCGAGATCGTGTGGCTTTTTCTTGGTTGTGCCGACGCGGGAGTACGCAGCCGGTCGCCCCGAACAGGCCGGGTACTGGAGCCGAGGCGGAGCCGCGCTTCCGGGTCTTGATTGACTTGTCGCTCGAGGTCTCGGGGTGCCCGTAGAGTACGCCTCGTCGCGGCAAGAACAGACCAGCTCGATCATTGTTCGAGCTGTCCTCCAAAACAGGTGGAAGTGACGGGCTTCGAGCGTCGGCGCCGAGCTCACGCGAGCAGAGTGTCGACGGCGTCAACAAGCGCGTCGGCGCGCTCGACCCATATCGCGTGACCCGTCTCTTCGATCACCTCGAGCTGAGCGCGCGGGAGCGCGGAGGCGAGGCGCGCCAGCTCCGACGTCGGGAACAGCCAGTCCTCGTCCCCCGCGATCACGCCGCGCACCGCAACCAAGCGCTCCCGCGAGTCGGCGGGCAGCTCATGCCGAAGCAGCGCCTCGAGCTGTGCCGCCCAAGCCTCGCGCGACCACGAGATCGAACCGAGGTTCAAACGGAGCACCGCGAGCGCACCCGGGCGGTGGAGGAAGGCCGGCGAGAACAACAGCGGCAGCATGCCGCCGAGCAGCGCGGTACCGTCAAGCGCGGACGCTCGGACCATCGTGATGAGAAGCTCCAGAATCGCTCGCTCGCGCGCGCGGAGACGGCCACATGTCGCCACGAGCACGGCGCGACGCGCCCGCTCAGGAGCGCGCAGCAGGAGCTGCTGCGCCCACGCGCCGCCGAATGACCAACCGAGCAGATCGAAGGGTTCGCGCAGCCCGAGCTGATCGAGCGCGCGCTGGAGTCGGCGCACCTGGGCGGGCCAGGCATACGGGCACTCGGGGCCCGCGCACGGGGATGGTGCCTCGCTGCTCGCGCCGCCGAGCGGCTCGATCAGGAGCACGCGCCGGCGTCGCGCGAGCATACGCGCCATTCGCCGAAGGCCGCGGATGTCCGCCGGCATCCCCGGGAGCACGACGAGCGCCGGGACGCGCGACTCCCCCGTCGCGGGATACTCCGCGTACGCGAGCCCGGCGAGGCGCTTGTTCATGGGCCCTCCACCAGTGCCAGCGAGACCCGACCCGTCATGACCGGCGCGCGGTCCTCGGTCTCCACCCCGACATCGAACTGACGAATGTTAATCACGCGTCGACGAAGCCTTACCACGATCGCTAGCGCGCCAGCGGGGCGCTCGTTCGCCACCGCGACTCGCTCATACGCGACGACGAGCACCGGCGCGCCGGGCCGGGCTCCCTCGAGGTCGCCGCGTAGACACAACCCGGCCGCCTGCGCGGCGGCGTCGAGCGCCTGCGTCCAGAACCAACGGCCTCGCGGCGGCGTGGCGAACCATCGTTCACGCGCCTGACCAGGAGGGCTAGCCGCGAATTCACGCTCGATCAGCAGGGCTGGCTCACGATGCCGGAGGTGCTGGAATACGGCGCGCGAGTCCAGAACGGGTGCGCCGCTGGCTCGAGCGCGCGGCGTGAACACATGCGGCGTGTCCAGCCAGCGCATCCGGGCGCTCGCGATCGGGCGACCGCCACCGCGATGGGAGACCGTCCCGCGGATCTTGTTCGAGGCGTCGAGCCGCGCGCGCACCATAACCTCGCCGTCAGGCCGCAGCGGCGTACGAAAACCGCACGACTCAATAGCGAGCGCGGCGCCGCGAGCCCCCATCGACCGCGCGACGTCGACGATGAGCCCGAGGATATGCGCGCCGGGGACGATTGGGTCGCCTGGGAAGTGACCCGCGCACAGCGATCGCAACGAGTCCTCATAGACATGCACAAAAGTACCGTCACGATCGCGTCGCGCGATGCCGCGCCCGCGGCCGCGCGCGAGCGCGTCGAGGGTCGGGAGCGCGGCTGCGGGTCCTGCGGGTTCTTGTTTCACGGGACCTGATGATATGTTGTGTTGCCGTCGAAGACGGGACGATCAAAGCATGGAGTCTCACGAGCACCGAGTCGTGATCACCGGCGCAGGCGCGTGGACGCCGTACGGCCCCGGCTGGCAAGCGCTGCAGGATGGGCTCACGGAGGGCCGCCGCTGCCTCACGCCGTTCGCGGACGCGAGCGAGCTCCCCGAGGCGCTCGCCGGACAAATCACCGACCTCAAGCCGTTTCGCGGCGCGTTCCCCGAGGTGCGGCCGCCGCTGCCGATTCGCATCACGCGGTTCGCGATGCTCGCGGCTAGCGACGCGCTCTCGCGCGCCGGCTTGCGGAACGAAGCGAAGCGCGAGCGCGCGCGCTTCGGCGTGATGTTCAATCGCAACCGCGGCCCGGCGGATGTCGTCGCGCGCATCATGAAGCCGATCCTCAAGGGCGCGCGGCGCCGTGGCGCGCGGGCCGAACCAACTGCGGACGCGCGCGAGCGCGCGCCCGAGCCGGCGCCCAAAAAAATGCGCCCGCTGCTGTTCTCGCAGAGCGTCGCCAACGCGCCGCTCGGCGCCGTCGCGACGGCCTTTGGCCTCAAGGGGCCCCACCTGCTGACGATGGGAGGCGGCGCGCTGATGCTCGCGGTCGCCGCGGTCCGCCACGGCGAGGCGCCGGTCGTGCTCTGCGGCGGGCTCGAGGAGCTCGAGGCGCACTGCTTCGCGGCCGACAGAGTCAACGGCGTGATCTCGCCGCCGACCGCCGCCGAGCGCGTTCGCCCATACGAGCCGGACAGCGGCGGCCCGACTTTCTGCGAGGGCGCGGCGTGCCTCGTGGTCGAGGCGCTCGACCACGCCCGTGAGCGTGGCGCGACGATCCTCGCGGAGCTCGCGTCGGTTCGCCGGGCGCTTGAGCCAGGGCTTGATGCACGCGAGGACATCGCGCTGTGGGGGCGCGCGAGCGCGGCCAGTCTCGCCGCGCGGTGCAGCGAGGCGCTCGCCGAGGCGGGCGTGGAGCCTGACGCGCTCGCCCTGCACGTCGGCGGCGGCAACGGCCACGTCGCGCGCGACGCCGCGGAGCGTGGCGCCGTGGTCACGCTCGGTCGCCCCGGCCTCCGCTCAGCCTCGATCAAGGGTCATATCGGCGACGGGCTCGGCTTCGCCGGGATCCTGAGCGTCGGCGTCGCTGCGTCCGCGCTCGCCGAGCGATCGCTGCCGAGCTCCACGCTAGGTGAGGGGCCTGGGCGCGTCTCGCTCAGGGGAGACTGCGCGCTCGTGACCCAGCTCGACCCGCACGCGCAGCAGCTCGTCGCGGTCCTGCGCGCGATCGCGGAGGAGCGCGCGTGAGCGCCGAGGCGGACGCGCGCGACGAGCAGCGAGTCGCGCTCGTGACCGGTGGGAGCCGCGGGATCGGCCGCGCGATCAGCCTTGAGCTCGGTCGCCTCGGCTACCACGTCTTCATCAATTTCGCCCACGATCAGGCGGCGGCGGAGTCGACGCGGGCCGCGATCGAGGCGCTCGGAGGCACCGCCGCGATCATCAAGGCGGACGTCGCTGAACGAGCTGATGTTAAGAACATGTTCCGAGAAATTCGCCGCGCGCGTCGACGGCTGGACGTGCTCGTCAACAACGCGGGGATCCTGCACGAGGAGCTGTTCTTCTTCACCAGCGTCGATCGCTTCTGGGAGCTGATGAAGGTCAACCTCGGCGGCGTCGTGAACTGCTGCAAGGCCGCGATCCCGCTGCTCGGGAAGCGACGCGCGGGGCGAATCATCAACGTCGCGTCGATCGCCGCGCTGCACGGGACCGCCGGCCTGTCCGCTTACGCGTCGTCGAAGGCCGCGGTGCTCGGCTTGACCAAGGTGCTGGCGCGCGAGCTGGGCCCCATGGGCGTCGTGGTGAATGCGGTCGCCCCGGGCCTCATCGAGACCGACATGACCGCGGAGCTCGCGGGCGCCGACACCCGTGAGCGCGCCGTCGCGCAGCAGCCGATCGCGCGCCTCGGTCGCGCCGAGGAGGTCGCGAGCGTCGTCGCGTACCTGGCGGATCAGGCTCCTGAATTTATGACGGGCGAAATCGTCCGCGTTGACGGCGGCTCGATGATTGGATAGAGAACATCGTTGCTCGTGACGCAGCGCTCGATCGTGATTACGGGCATGTCCGCATGGACATGCTTCGGACGCGGGGTCCCGCGCCTCATCGAGGCGATCCGCGAGGGAAGACGAGCGCCTCGCGCCGTCGAGGGGCTCACCCTCCCCGTCAGCGATCCGTGGTTCAAGACGCGCGAGGCGATGCAGATCCGTCGGCCCGAGTCGATCGGGTCGCGCTTCGCTCCCGGGCGCGAGGTCGCTACCGACGCTCACTCCTGGCCGACGCGCCTCGCGGTCGAGACCGCGCTCGACGCGGTCGTCGACGCCGGGCACCCGCAGCGTGGGTACGCGCCGGCGCGGATCGCCGTGTGCAACGGGACCTCGCACGGTTCGAACCACGGCCTGCTCGAGTACCTTCGCCAGGAGCACGTCGGCGAGTCACCCGAGGCCGCGCTGCTCGCTGACACGCCGGCGATCATCGCGGCCGAGCTGTCCACCCGCCTCGGCGCCTGCGGCCTCAACCTCACCTTCAACACCGCGTGCTCCGCCGGCGTGAACGCGATCGGTCAGGGCCTGCGGCTGCTCGAGCGCGGGCTCGCCGACTGCGTCCTCGCGGGCGCCCACGACACGTTCTCGTTCCTCAGCTACGCCGGCTTCACGAGCCTCAAGGCGCTCGACCCTCGCGGCTGCCGGCCCTTCGACGAGGCGCGCGCGGGCCTGTCGCTCGGAGACGGCGCTGCCTACTGCGTGCTCGAGCGCGAGAGCGCCGCGCGAGCCAGGGGCGCGCGCGTGCTGGCGCGCGTGACCGGCTACGGCTACGCCGGCGAGGCTTACCACCCGACCGCGCCCGACCCCGAGGGGGACGGCGCCGCGCGAGTGATGGCCGCGGCGCTGCGGACCGACCCGGCGCCGCGCGAGCTCGATCTCGTGTCGGCGCACGGCACCGGGACGCCGGCGAACGACGCGGCCGAGCTGCGCGCGATCGAGCGCGTGATCAAGGAGCGCTCGATCCCCGGGCCCGTACGCGTAGCCTCGCTCAAGAGCCAGACCGGTCACGGTCTCGGGGCCGCGGGCGCGATCCAGCTGATCGCGGCCGTGGCCTGTCTCAACCATCAGGTCGCGCCCGCGAACGTGGGTCTCACGCGGCCGATCCCGCACGGCCCGACCGTCGCGCTCCCGACCGCGCCATCACGGTCCCCGCTGCGACTCGCGCTGTGTAACGCTTTTGGCTTCGGTGGCAGCGTCGCGTCGATAGCGATTCGCCGCGCCGACGCCGAGGACAACCTAGACGCGAGTCAACGCAACGCGACGGAGGAACTATCGTGAGCCTGACACTGATCGAGATCGAGTCGACGATCGTCGAGATTATCATCGAGCGCCTAGAGCTCGAGGACTACACCGAGGAGGACTTCCCGCGCGAGCAGATCTTGTTCGCGCTGCCGGAGGAGGGAGGGCTCGGGCTCGACTCGATCGCGAGCCTCGAGATCGTCGCCGGTCTCTCCGAGGAATTTGTTCTCGACTTCGACGACATCGCGCGCGAGGACTTCATGACCGTGAAGAGCCTCGCCGGATTCGTGCTCAGGCAGAAGCAGGCGGAGCCCGCCGAGTGAAGATCGACATCCTCGGCCACGCGTCGCTCTATGTACACGGCGCGGACGTCTCGGTGCTCTTTGATCCGCTGCTCTTCGGGGTGCACAGCGAGGGCCTGTACGACATCTACCCGCCGCGCGCGCTGCACCTCGATCGCATGCCGCCCTTCGACGCGGTGATCATCAGCCACGCGCACAGCGATCACTTCGACCTCGAGACGATCGCCCGGCTGCCGCGCGCGACCCCGATCTTCGCGGCCGATGACGAAGAGCTGCTCGACTGCCTCGCGGGGCTCGGCTTCGCGAGCGTCACCCCGCTCGCCGATTTTCAGACGATCCGCGCGGGCGAGCTCGAGATCATCCCGACCCCGGCGGCCTACGGCGCGCGCGAGCACGGCTTCTTAATCCGTGACGGCGACGCGCTGGTGTGGAACATGGTCGACACCTTCCCGATGCCCGACGCGATCGCGGAGATCCGCTCGCGCTGCCCGGCGATCGACGTCCTGATCGCGCCGTGGCAGCCGCTGCTCGACTCGGCGCTCGCGCACGGGCAGGCCGCGCGCTTCCCCTTCGAGCTGTACGCGCGCATGCTCGAGACGATCCGCGCGATCGGGCCGCGAGCCGTCGTCCCCGGGGCTTGCGGCTTCTGGGCCCGCGGCGGCGCGGCCTGGACCAACCATCTGATCTTCCCGACCACGCGCGAGCGCTTCGTCCATGATCTCGCGCGCGCGGTCCCGACGCTGGCGGAGGGCATTATGATTCTCGAGCCAGGTGATGCCCTGGTCGTCAGCGAGGGGCTCGTCTCACGTGAGCAGGGCCTGCTCGACTACATCGACTGCGACCGCGCGGCCTACAACTGGCGCGCGCGAGAATTCCGGCCGGCTGAGCTCGCGCCGCTGGGCGAGCCTCGGGGAGCTGGCTTCACGCTCGAGCAGTGCGCCGACGCGATCACAGAATTTTTCCGCTCCGCGCTGCTCGAGCACGTCCTGCGCACGCCGTCACGCTTCGCCGAGCACCGCCGGTGGGGCGTACTGCGACAGTACAGCGTCGTGTTCTCTGGCGGCGCGCGACGCTCGTGGACGCTCGACCTCCGGGGCGCGCAGCCGGAGCTGCGCGACGGCGGCTCGCCGCTCGCGCTCGCCACGACGACCCTGCCCGCGAGCCTGCTGCTCGGGCTCATCGCCGGCACCATCTCCTGGGACTACGCCGTCATGAGCGGAGAGCTGCGTGTCCGCGACGACACGTATCTCTACGACGAACTCGGCATGCGCCGTCCTGGGCACAGAAGGCTCGCGGATCCGCTCGCCGAGCTGCTCGGCGGCGCGGAGGCGCGAGAGCATCATCTCGCGCTACAGGTCGAGCGGCTGCTCGCGGAGGTCGGCGACGCGCACGTGGCCGCTAGCGCGCGCGATGAAGCTCCTCCGAGGATCGACAGTCAGACCGTGATGCGCGAGGTGCTCAGACAGATGAGCGAATCGCAAGTTGACCAAAAGGACAGCGACGATTAGGTTTCTCTCGTCGCGCTAGGGAGTGGGATAAGTGAAGAACAGTACTCGACGACAACTACTTGCCAAGCTCGGGGCAGGCGCTGCCGCGGTCACGACCGTCGCCGTCGCCGGCACCGCCGCCGCGGGCCCGATCCTCGAGCAGAAGGCGCTGCCGAAGCAGCTTCCGCAGAACCTCGAAAAGCTCAACGTGCAGCTCGGAGACGCCGCGCTCGTTAAGGTCGCGCCCGCGAAGAGTCAGAACCTTCAGGTGCACGTCGCCATCACCAAGAACGGCGTGGCCGTCGACGCCCGCCCGATCAAGGGCGCGCCGGTCCTCGGCCTCTCGAAGGACCGCAAGGTGCTGAACCTCGGCGTTCAGGTTGACGGTGGCGGCGTCAGGATCGCGGGCACCAACGCGCTGCTCGCCGCCGCCGCGGCTGACGGGCGCTGCAGCCCGAGCGACATCTCGATCAGCCTCGGCCTCAAGAAAGCCGGCCTGCTCGAGGTGCACAACCTCGACGGCGTC
Organism: Polyangia bacterium; assembly: GCA_030430565.1. Classification (GTDB taxonomy): domain Bacteria; phylum Myxococcota_A; class Polyangia; order Nannocystales; family Nannocystaceae; genus JACKDW01. The sequence continues at coordinate 486,523 of JAUIKS010000003.1, read as the reverse complement.
AACCCGGCTGGTCTCGCCAGGTTCTAGCGGGGTCGCCATCGAACGATCGAGTGACACCTGGGGGCCGCTTCGCGTAAACCCGTCGCTGACGCGGGTCCCAGGGAGCTCGACACACGCATACCTCCGGGGTGAGCCAGGACGTACGTTCGCGCTCACCCCGGATACGTTCCAGCTGCTCGCCTCGCTCCGTGAGCCCCGCGTGATCGCGGACGCGCTGCCCGGAGCGACGCGCGAGCAGCTCGCGGTCATCGAGCAGCTGCTCGAGCTGCGCGTGCTCGTGCCGGGTTCAAGCGCGCTCGCCCGCTCGCCGGGACCCACGCGCCGCCCCGCGCACATCAGCTTTCTGCGCTCTCACAGCTGGTCCGAAGGACAAGACTGCGACGGGGCGCTGGTCGTGCTCGGCGCGCCCTACGATCTCAACACGCTGCCGATGTACGAGCGCGGCGCAGCGGGTGGACCGACGGCGATTCGTCGCGCGAGCGCGGCGCACCCGATGCCACTCGATCTCGAGACCGGCGCGCCGCGAGGTCTGCCCGACATCGGCACGGGCCGTCGCCTGCTCACCGGGGTCTCGATCCTCGACGCGGGCGACCTGATCCCGCGACCCGGTTGCCCGTGGTCCGAGTTCGCGCCGGCGCTCGCGGACGCGATCGCGGCACTCGTCCGCAGCGGCGCGCGCCCGGTCGTTCTCGGAGGCGATCACAGCGTCACCTTGGCGACGCTGCAAGGGCTCTGCGCGGCCCGCCCTGAGCGCGCGTTCGGGCTGCTTCAGCTCGACGCGCACACGGACTTCGGCAACATCGACCACGCCGAGGACCTGACCCACGCCAACGTCATCCATCACGCGTGCGCGCTGCCGCAGCTCGTCGACATCGTGCTCTGCGGCGCGCGCGGTATTCAGAGTGTCCCGGACATCCCCGGGACCGGCTACACCGCGCTCTCGCCAGCGACCCTCCGGGCGATGGACGGTCGCAATCTCGCGGCGGTGCTGCGCCCTGAGCTGCCCTACTTCGTGACGATCGACATCGACGTGCTCGACCCCGCGGTCGCGCCGGCCACCGCCGCGCCGGAGCCCGATGGCCTCGGGCTCGCCGAGGCGCGCGCGCTGCTGGTCGCGCTCACCCGTGAACGCGAGCTGCTCGGCGTCGACATGGTCGAGGTTCACGAGCGAGGACCCGGCGCTACGCTGACCGCGCGGGCCGCGGTGCAGCTCCTGCTCGAGGCGATGGATCAAGTGGCGCGATGGCGGTGACGCGCGTCGACTCCGAGCCTTCGCGCGAGCGGGTCTTGAGCCTGCGACGCGCGGCCATACGCGCGGGGCTTCGGGCGAGCCGCGGTCCCGCGCGCGGGCTCGTGCTGCAGCGGGAGCTCGGCGCCCTGCGAGCGCTGACCTGCACGCTCGGCCAGCGCCCCCGCAGCGCGATTCGTCGGATCGCGCGACGCTCGAGCCAACGCCTGCTGATCTACGATCAGCTCTGGTCGACCCCGGAGGCGTGGCCGCGCTTCTCGATCGAGGGACGCGAGCACCTCGAGGCAGCGGTCGCGGGCGGCCGCGGCGTGATCCTGGCGCCCGCGCACTTCGGACCGTACCGGTGGCTCTCGATCGCGCTGCTCGAGCTCGGGCTGCACGTCACGCTGCTGGTCGACGCCCGAAACCAGACGCTGGTCGACTCGGACGTCGCGGCGCGCATGAAGCCGATCTTCCCCAAGCTCGACTGGAGCGTGTTCGAGACGGTCAACAGCGCTGACCCGCTCGCGCTCGTCGGGCTCGTCAAGGCGCTCCGTCGCGGGCGCGCGGTCGTGATGTTCATCGACGGGAACAGCGGGATGAACGGGAGGCTTGATCCCCGCGGCGCGCTGCGCCTCGATCTACTGGGGCGTGAGATCTTGGTGCGCCCGGGCATCGCCGCCCTGTCCGCGAGCGCCGACGTGCCGATTCTGCCGATCTACATCGAGGACGCCGGTGAGCGCGGCGCGATCCTGCGGATCGAGCCTCCGATCGCGCGCGCCCCCAAGGAGGGCCGAAAGATCTATCGCGCGCGCGCGATGACGACGCTGTTCAGCGCGCTCGAGCGCTGGATACTCGCGGCGCCGGAGCGATGGGAGGAGTGGTGGCTGCTCTCGCGCTGGTTCGCGACGCCGCCAGACAGCGCCGCCCCGAGCACGCCCGCCGGCGCCGAGGCTATCCGGCTCGCACTGCCCGCGCTCGTCGGCTCTGCTCTCGAGGTCGGCCGCCCCGAGCTGTGGCGCCTCGACGAGAGCGAGGGGCAGGCGCGTGTCGTCGACGTCCTGCGCGGCGACGCCTTCGAGCTCGACCCGGCCACCGCCGGCTTGTTCTCCGCCGCCGAGCGCGGGACCTCCGCGACGAGCTGGATGCGCGCGCAAGAGAGTCTGCGGCACGCCAAGCGGACGCTCGGGCAGGCGCTGGAGGTCGGGCTCGTGCGCCTCGTTCGCGCGCCCTGAGCCTTGACCTGGATCTGCGCGTGCCGTAGTTCTCAAACTCAATGGACCTCGAACTCCTCGGCCGTGTCGCGCGGTGGGTCCACATCTTCGCGGGCGCGACCTCGCTGCTGACCGGGCTCGTCGCCCTGCTGAGCAAGAAAGGCGCGCGCGCGCATCGGCTCGCCGGTCGCGTGTTCCTGTACGCGATGATCGGCATCGCCGTGACCGCGATCATCCTCGCGCTCCTGCGTCCGAACCCGTTCCTGTTCTACCTCGGTCTGCTCTCGGTCTACCTGGCGCTGTGGGGTCGCATCGCGCTCGCCCGCAAGCGGGTGGCGCCGGAGACCGCGTCGCCGCGTGTGTACCTGCTCGCGCCCGCGGCGCTCGGCCTCGTCGCGCTCGGCTTCCTCGTCAAGGCGCTGAGCTCAGGCGCGCTGATCTTCATCGTGTTCGCCGCGCTCGGCCTCATGCTCGCCAACAGCCACCGACGCGAGCTCATGAGCGCGAGCCCGTACAAGCTTCATTGGTTAATCCAGCATCAAACCGGTTTCACGACCGCCTACATAGCGAGCCTCACCGCGTTCCTCGTGGTCAACGCGGGCCGCTTCTTGCCTTCTCACCCCGCGATCACGATCGCGGTCTGGCTCGGCCCGACCATCGTCGGCGTGCCGCTCATCATCCAGTCGACCGGGCGCTTCAAACGAGAGGATCGCCAGCGCGGGTCGGTGGATGACGCTCCGAAAAACTGACGGACGAGCGCGGCGAGGGGCGGCGCTCTAGCAAGCGCTCGCGCAGGATCGACACGCACAGCACGATCCCGAACAGGCGGTCGAGCTTGCGCCCGAGGCGAGAGCCAGCGCGCGCGCCTCTCCACAGCCCGTAGGCACCACGAACGAACTCGGTGGAGAACACGCCGCCCCGCGTGAGCGTCTCTGCGCGGAGATACTCATCGAGGCGCGGGTCCGCCTCGGTGAGCGCGCGCCAACTCGGCGCCCAGAACGGCCGCTTGCGTCCCGCCAAGGTTGCGCTCGGGAGACGTCCCGCGAACGCGCGATACAAGGGCGCCTTGCCGCGCAGCCGCGTGAGGTCCAGTAAGCTGCTCGGCGGCAGCCTCAGCGCGAGCTCAGCGAGCTCAGGATCGAGCAGGGGAGGTCGCCCCTCGAGGCCGCACGCCATCTCGACGCGGTCGCCGAGGTTCGGCAAGACGTAGCCCGTGAGCTGCCACAGCGCCATCCGCCGCGAGGCGTCGAGCGGCGAGAGCGACACGGCGAGCTCCTCGCGCCCGCGCGCGAGCAAGCGCTCGTAGGGCGTCGCCGCAGCCGCTGGCAGGACCGCGCGCGTAAACAGCTTGCGCGCGATCGCGTCCGAGCGAGCGGCGCGCATCAGCATGAAGCTCGGCCACCCGAGCGGGTGCGGCCCCTCGCGCCAGGGGAGCGAGTCGTCCCACAGCACGCCGGCGCCCGCGTCCTCGAGCGTGGCGAAGCGGGCGAGCGCCTCGCTCTCGCCCGTTTCGCCCCCCGCGAGCGCGCGTCGCCACAGCGCCTCGAGCACGAACCAGGCGTAACCCGCGAACAGCTCGTCGCTGCCTTCCCCGGTCAGCACGACCTTGACTCCGTGGGCCCGCGCGCTCGCGGCGAGCAGCCGACGCGCGACCGAGTGCGGGTTCGCGATCGCCGCCTCAGTCGCCCACAGCGTGTCGGAGAGCCCGCGCGCGAGCGCCTCGGTCGTGCACGAGAGCACGCGGAGCGGACACCCGCGTGAGCGCGCGAAGGCTCGCGCCTCGTCCGCCTCATCCAAGCTCGAGCCGGGGAACGAGACCGTAAAGCACTCGAGCGGACCGCCCGCGCGCACCGCCGCGTCGACGACGATCGCGGAGTCGAGCCCGCCGCTGAGGAACGCGCCCACGCGGCAGTCGGCGCGCAGGCGCCGAGCGACCGCTCGATCGACCGTCGGCGCGATCATGTGTTCGGAGACATCATCAAACCTCCGCGCGGGCGCCCGCGGTCGCACGCGGCGTGGCGACGCGCCTTCCTCCGCGACCAGCAGCGCGCCGGGCGGCACGTTCTCTATCCCGGCGAAGGCGGTGCCGTGATCGTGGAATGCTCCGAACAGCGCGCCCGCGAGATACCTGGGCGAGAGCTCGCGCTGCACCCCCGGCAACGCGAGCAGGCCCTTCGCCTCGGAGCACAGCCACAGCTGCTCGCCCGTAGACGTAGCGCGCTTCGTGAACACGAGCGGCTTGATCCCGAGGGGGTCTCGCGCGGCGAGCAGACGGCGCCGCCGGGCGTCCCAGAGGATCAGCGCGAACTCGCCGTTGAGCCGCGTGATGAACTCGTCCCCGAGTTCCTCGTAGAGGTGCACCACCAGCTCAGAGTCCGAGCGGCTCGCGAAGCGGTGGCCGGCGCGCTCGAGCTCCGCGCGCTGCTCCGCGTACCCGTAGAGCTCCCCGTTGACCACCGCCGCGATCGACCCGGTCTCGTTGAACAGCGGCTGCGCGCCGCCGTCCGGGTCGACGATCGAGAGGCGTACGCTAGCGAGCCCGACATCGCCGCCCGACAGCAGACACAGCCCAGCGCCGTCCGGGCCCCGGTGCGCGATCATCCGTCCTGCCCGCTCGAGCAGGTCCCGCTCAACCCGGGCTGCGCCGCGCAGCCGCATCGCTCCGATGATGCCGCACATCCCCGCGCGCTACCCCGAGATCAGGACCACATCATCACCCTCGAGCTCGATCCGCGTCGGGTGCAAGCAGAGGCCGCGAGCGCGCTGACATCGCCCGCTCTCGAGCTCAAATGCGTAGCCGTGCCAAGGGCACACGACCCGACCGTACTCGACCTTCGCCTCGTCGAGCGGCCCCCCCATGTGCGGGCAGAGCAGGTCATGCGCGACGAGCTCATCTCCCTGCCTCAGCACGCGCACCCTTCGTCCGCCGAGTTCGACAATCAGCGGCCCCGCGCTCGCTACCGACGTGCGCGGGCCGAGCTTCACCCGTGTACGGGGGGAGCGCGCCCGCAACTTAACCGACGCGGCCGCGAGCGCGTCGGTGCGCTCGATCATCGCTTCATCCTCGTCCCACAGCACTCGGTAGACGCGCTCGTAGGCCCGGCGCATCGCGACGCGCTGAATCTGGTTACGCACCAGCGCGTGAAACTCGACGACGATGTCGCTGGTTCGCGGCCCCCTCGGCTGAATCTTCGTGAGGACCAGCGCGCCCGCGCCCGGACCCTCGAGGGTCTGCGTCGTGTAGCGCAGCCCTGGGCGATCAACGACGAGCTCGAGCACCACAGCGCGCGAGAGCCCGCGAGGTGCCAAGCCGACGCGCGCGCGCCAGTAGTTCGCGCCGCGCTCGAGCAGCTCGACCGACGTGAACGTCGTGGCGTGCAGCCAGGGAATGTGCTCCCAGTCGAGCACGTTCGCCCAGATCCCGTCGACGGAGGCGTTCAGCGTTCGGTGATAGACCGCGACGCGCTCATGGCCCCTCGGGATCTCAGCCAGCGCCCGGACGCCGCGCTCTGTCTGTGAGGACATGAACCGTGGGTACCTCGAGACGCTGGCGAGCTCCAGGCGCGCAGATTCGCGCTAGTACGGTACGCTGTCCACTCTCGGTAGCATGGCCGCGGATCCGCTCGACGGATGCTCCTCACGTGAGACGCCGCTGCACGATGAGCCGCGCGGCGTGAATCACTTCGAGTAGGCGTGGTCCGTCGTGCTCGTGCGTGCTCACCCCCCGCGATGATCAGCGACAATCCCGTGAGGGGTTGATCTCGAGGCGCGAAAATGCGTCCATCAAGCCGGAGCAACGGCCCGTGCTGTCACCAACTCCACGCAAGGAAGAGGCAATGACAGTCAAGGTCCGTCAACGCACACGGAACGGGAGGACGCGCTGGGTCGCAGACATCCACGCGCGCCTTCCCGACGGCACGGTTCACCGGGAGCGTCGAGATGTCCCGGCGGCCACAAGCCAGCGCGGCGCGCTTCGCTGGGCTCAGGGCCGCGAGCGCGAGCTGATCCGCAACGGCTTGATCAACCCCAAGAAGGAGGCACGGACGTGCCCGACGCTCGCCGAGTTCGCGGACGCGTTCATCGAGCACGCGCGAGCTCGCGGGCGCAAGCCATCGACGATCGACAACCATCAAACGAATCTCCGCGTTCACCTGCTCCCGCGCTTCGGGCGGGTGCTTCTTGACGAGATCGACGAGACGCACGTGGCGAGCATCGTCGAGCTGCCGCGCGTCTCGCCGGGGACGCGCAACAAGATCCTCTCCACGCTCTCGGCGCTCTTGCGCTCGGGTAAGGCCAAGGGGCACCTGCGCGAGGCCCTGCGGATCAGCCACATCCCGTCGCCCAAGAAGCCAGCGGCGTTCTACGAGCGCGCCGACTTCGAACGGCTCGTCGCGGCGGCGAGCGTGCTGGGATATGACCATTTGGCCATCGTGCTGCTCGGCGGCGAGGCCGGCCTGCGCGCCGGTGAGATGGCCGGCCTGCACTGGCGCTCGGTCCAGCTCACGCGCGGCGTGATCGTGGTCGAGCACTCGTTCTGGCGTGGCCACCTAACGACACCGAAGAGCAATCGCTATCGCTCGGTGCCGCTCTCCCAGCGGCTCTCGAGCCTGCTCTGCGCGATGCACCCCGAGCGCAGAGGCGAGACGGTGCTCGCGCGTGACGACGGATCGCTCACCGGTCGTAACTGGATCCGGCATCGGCTGTGGCAGGCGCAGTCGCGGGCGGGCCTGCCGCCGAAGGGCGCTCATACCCTCCGGCACACGTTCTGCTCGCATCTGGCGGAGCTCGGCGCGCCGGCTGCGGAGATCCGCGACTACGCGGGGCACTCGAGCGTGGCGGTCACCGATCGCTATATGCACCTCGCGCCAGGTCGGCGAAGCTCGATCGCCCTGCTCGATCGGGCGGCCGCCGAGTCGAAGCTCGAGGGTGAGCCGAGCGGAGCGGCGGACCGTACTGGAGCCGATCCGGCGCCGGCTCATCGTCCGAAGAAGAAGCGCAAGTAGATCAACAGCTTAGACAACGAGACTCAGTAGAACGAGAACTGGTCCGTGCGCGCGTCCGTCCTGCCCGCGATAAATTGCTCTGGCGCCATGTAGGCCGGCGTGCCCATCACCGCGCCCGTGACGGTGAGGCGCGCGTCGAGCCGCGCGTCGCTCTCCGCGCCGCGCGGGGGCTGCTCGGCGTGGCGCGTGTCCGCCAGCGAGACCTCGGGCTGACCATCGAGCGTGACCTCGTTCGTCGATGAGTCACCGCCCGCGGTGGTCAGCGCGCGCTCGTCCTCGAGCCCGCGCGCGAGCCCAAAATCGAGCACGCGCACGCGCCCGTCGTCACCGCGGATCGCGTTCTCCGGCTTAAAGTCGCGGTCTCGGCCGCGTCGCGGCGTCGCGGCGAGGCGGCCGGCCTCGGCGACCCGATTGCCCGGCGTTTGTCGCCATCCGCTCGCATGTCTGAACAAGCAGCTCTGAGCCATCGCGCCGCCCCCAGTCCACGACGACGCGGACGCGACGCGAGCGCGCCGCTCGTCGAGTCGAAGCGTGTAGAGTGGGGCGACAGCTCGCGGACGAGCGACGCTCGAGCGTCTCGAGCTTCCCCCTCAACCGATGACGCGCGATGAAACCAGGCTTCTCTGACCGGCTCAAGATCCGCGTCCTGATCTGGACGCGCTACCTCAACCACCGCGCGATCCAAGGCTGGGCGCGCCGGACCTTCCGACGCCAGCGCGCGCTCGGGAGCGGCCCGCTCGCGCTCGAGGCGGCCCGCGATCACTACGGCGCGCCGGGCATCCCGCCCGCGCTGCGCGTGCCGAAGGAGCTACCCAAGGACGCTACGCTCACGTCCCGCTACCTGCTGCCCTACTACTACTTCACCGGGCTCATGTTCAAGATCCTCCGGCGCGTCCCGCTCGGGCGCGCGAGCGTGTGGGAGCGCGGACACTCGTGGAACCGGGCCTTCCCGGCCAACGAGGAAGGCTGGCAGGACACCAACAGCGACGCCGCGTTCGCGCGTCTGCGCCTGCAGGGCTCGAACCCTTTCCTGCTGCGCCGCGTCGACGCGCGCGGCGGCTTCGAAGTCGACTACACACCCTACTTTCGAGGGATCCACCCGCCGACCGTGTGCCGCTTCCGCCTCGACGACGGCGGCCGGGCGCTCGAGCCCGAGTCGATCTCCATCGGCGAGGAGACCTTTAAGCCAGGCGACGCGGAGTGGGAGCGCGCCAAGCTCCGCGCCAACGCGCTCGACGCCCGCTACTGCGTGTTCACGCACCACCTCCTCTACACGCACCTGCTCGTCGGCGAGGCCTACGCGATCTCGTCCTACGCGCTGCCGGCCGAGCACAGGCTGCGGCCGTTTCTGGACTTCTTCACCTACAGCAGCCTGAGCGTCAACGACTTCGCCTACAAGCTGCTGATCACCCCCGCGAGCTACTTCCTGCAGTCCAACTTTATCTCTGGGCCCGACGCGATGAAGCTGTTCCAGAACAGCATGGACGCGTTCAGCCTTGACGATCTTAACGTCCCCGCGGATATCAAGCGGCGCGGCGTCGACGCGATCCCCGAGCACCCCTACGTCCAGGACGCGACCGCGGCGTGGCGCGTCTTCCACGAGTTCTCGCGCGCCTACGTCGACTCGCTCTACGCCGACGACGACGCGATCGTCTCCGACGACGCGCTGCAGCGCTGGTACCAGCAGCTCGCCGAGCTGCTGCCCAACCGCGACGTCACCGACGAGCCGCTCGACGGCGGCGCGCGCCTGGTGACGGCGCTCTGCTGCCTGCTCTACAACAACGTCAGCCACGAGGTCTGCGGCGACTTCTCGCCCTTCGGGCAGTCGCAGAACCCCGAGCACAAGAAGCTCGTCAACTTCGAGAACATGAAGGTCGGGAACTTCGACGACGACGCGCGCACCGCCGACGTGTTCCTCTTCGACCAGGGCGCGTTCGCGGGGCGCTTCCACAACGCGGGCAACAACATGCTCACGATCGACGTCGACGCGTTCATCCAAGACGCCGGGCTACGCGACGCGGTGCGACGACTCCAAGCCGAGCTGCGGGAGCTCGACCGCGCGCTCGAGACCCGCAACAAGCAGCGCGAGCAGCCCTTCTACCGCATGATGCCGCGGTTCTGGGAGCTCTCGATCTCCTTCTGAGTTCGCGTCCAGGCTAGCCTACGCGCGCAGCCACGGGGCGAACACCCGCTGCAAGGCGGGCATGATCAGGTAGGTCATCAAGATGACGATGCTCGCCACCGCCAGCGTGACGACGGCGAAGGGGTGCCGGGGGAGCCGGGCCGTCAGCGCCGGCGGAATGAAATAGACCGGCGCGAGCAGACCCAAAAAGGTCAGCAGCGCTCGCTTGTAGCGCGGAGGCGCGGGGCACGGTTGAGCTCGAGTCTCGGGCTGAATCCTGGTCATGGGCCTGCTCCCGTCGATCGTGGGGTGGGCGATCAGGCCGCGGCCTCGGCGGCCGCGCTGCGGACCTGGCCGACGAGGATCGCCCAGTCCATGCCGAGGGCGCCGTAGACCTCCCCTGCCACGGGCCGAGCGTTGTCACCGAGGATCTCGACCATCAGGCTCGAGCTATCGGCGACGACGACCCCGCTCTGCAGGAGCCGCAGGATCCCGGTCTCGCGCTTGGTCGGGTTGAAGGTCCCGCTCGCGTCGACGGCGACGTAGGCCTCGTAGCCCTCACGGACCGCGCGCATCGCCGGGAACGCGGCGCAGACCTCGAGCGAGACGCCGGCGAAGATCAGCTTCGTGCACCCCGTGGCCTCGATGGCCGCGGCCACGCGCGGATCGTCCCAGGCGTTAACCGTGGTCCGGTCGATGAACTCCTGGCCTGGGAGCGCCGCGACGAGCTCGGGGAAGGCCGGGCCCCAGAGCGTGTCGGCGGACGTCGTCGTCGTCACGATCGGCAGGCCGAGGGCCTCGGCGGCGCGGGCGAGGCCGACGACGTTGTGCTTGAGCTCGGCCACGGAGTAGTCGCGGACTCCGGTGATCAGGCCGACCTGATGATCGACGAGCACGAGCGCGGCGTTGTCTTGGGTCAGGGGTTCGGGGTTGAAGGGCTTGTTGGGCTTGTTGTTGGTCATGGCGATTCTCCTGTCGGGTTGGTGGGCTCTTGAATGGGGGCTGGGCGTCTCGTCAGTCGAGGGAGCCGAGCTCGCCGGCGGCGTGGGCGGCCGTCACGGCGGCGAGCTCCTCATGCGTGTTCATGACGAAGGGGCCGCGCTGGACGATGCGCTCGCGAATCGGCCGCCCCTGCAGCAGCACGACGTGCGCCCCGACCTCGCTGCGCAGCTCGAGCGCCGCGGCCTGGGCCTCGCTGCGCGCCGCGACGGCGTCCCCCTCGGCGAGGACCGTGACCGCGCCGCCCACGACGAGCTCCGCGCGCCCGCTCACGGCGAGGATCCACGCGTCGCGGCCCGCCGGGAGCTCATGAACGAACGCGCCCGCGGGCTCGAGCTGGACGTCGAGGATCGTCAGCGGCAGGGCCGGCGACGCGAAGCCGGACACGCCGTTGCTGTCTCCGAGGACAACACGGACGCGGTAGCCGGAGCCGCGCAGCTCGGGCATCCGCGCCGCCGGGACGTGCAGCGCGTCGGGGGCGTCGCGCTTCGCCGCCGCCGGGAGGTTCACGAAGATCTGCAGCGCGTGGGTGTGTGCGCCGGCGCGCGGGCGCTCGTCATGAACGACGCCGCGCCCGGCCTTAAGCCAGTACAGATCCCCGGGCCCGAGGTCGAGGTCGTTGCCGAGGGAGTCGCGGTTGTGAAACTGACCCTGACTGTCTTCGAATAGTACCGAGACCGCCGACATCCCGGCGTGCGGGTGCGGACCGAAGGTCGGCGCGCTCATCGTGAAGTGGTCCACCATCACGAGCGGGTCCATCAGCCCGTCGAACTGCCGGTGGTCGAAACTCAGCGCCGAGAACCCGGTCCCGATCCGGAGCTCGCGGCCGCGGATGGGGTTTGTCGCAACAACGCGCTCCGCGCGAATTTGATGATTGATGCTCATGTTTCCCTCGTGAGCCGTGAGTGCCTCACCCGCGGCTATTACATTCATATTCGGGACAAAGCCGTTGACAACATAAGATTTTGGAACATATCGTCCTGAAAATAGAACGATCGACATCACCCGAGGCTCCTCCCATTGGATCTCAATAGCTATTTTTATTTCGTCCACGTGGTGGAGAAGCGCGGCTTCACGGCCGCCGGACAAGCCCTCGGCGTGCCGAAGTCACGGCTCAGCCGCCACGTTCAGCAGCTCGAAGATCGGCTCGGCGTGCGCCTGATCCAGCGGACCTCGCGACAGTTCGTCGTCACGGAGATCGGCGAGGTCTTCTATCGCCACGCCCGCGCCGCCCTCGACGACGTCGAGGCCGCGGAGGCCGAGGTCAAGCGCCAGACCAACACCCTCTCGGGACAGGTTCGACTGTCGTGCTCCGTGGGCATGGCCCAGTTCGCGCTCGTCGAGCTCATCGCCGACTTCCTGTCCGACAACCCCAGGGTCGACGTGATCCAAAACGTCACGAACCAGCCGGTTGACCTGCTGGAGGCGGGCATCGACATCGCGATCCGCGGCCACGCGGGCCCGCTCCCGGACTCGAGCTTCGTCCAGCGTCGCGTCGCGCGGACGCCATGGTTCTTATTCGCTGGCCCGGCCTACCTCGACCGCGCCGGGTGGCCTACGAGCCCCGATGAGCTCGACGCTCACCAGGGGCTCAAGGTCGGCTGGAAGCCCGAGCTCGGCCAGTGGTCGCTGCGCGGACCCGACGACGTGCGCGTGACGATCCCCTTTCGACCGCGCCTGTGCAGCGACGACATGTCGACGCTCAAGCAGGCAGCCGCCGCCGGGCTCGGCGTCGTCGCGCTGCCGGGCTACGTCTGCCGCGACGACGTCGAGGACGGCCGCCTCGTCCGCGTGCTGCCGGGCTGGACCGCCGCCGACGCGCAGCTGAGCATGATCATCCCTTCGCGCCGCGGGCGGCTGCCGGCCGTCGAGGCCCTCGCCGAGCACCTGCGGCGCGAGCTGTCGCGCTTCGTGGAGTTTGAGTAGCCCCCGAGAGCGGTGGACCTACAACGAGCTGCCGCCGCAGCGAGGCGTGTCGTCGCGCGGCGACGGCGAGCGCACCAACTCCAGCCCTCGCCCGGTCGTTCGCCCGCGGTTTTTTCCCACGCTGCGGGGCGACTCGGACCCCATGGGACCGCAGCGGGAACGCCCTCCTGTCCAGAACGCCCGAATCCGTGGGATAGCGACCGATCGGCGGGTTGTGGGTGTTCTGGAGAGGGACCGCGAGACTCCGGCTTAAAGTCCCGGTGGATCAAGCCCGCGCGGTGCGCCGCCGCGAGTCCATGACCTGCCTGAAGATACACGTTGAGCACCGCGCCCCAGCTCGGGCGCCGCTCCTCGACCCAGCGGCGGAGCGTCTGGCCGCGCACGTACTCCATGACGATGAACACCTGCTCATCGAGCACGCCGGCGTCGTGCACGGGGACCACGTTCGGGTGTGACAGGCGCGCGAGCGCCTGGGCCTCACGCAGCATCCGCGCGCGCAGCGAGACCGACGCCTCCTGGACCGGGTGCAGCAGCTTGAGCGCGACGCGGCGATCGAGCTGGGGGTCGTAGGCGATGTGCACCGACCCGACGCCGCCCTCGCCGAGGCGATCGAGCAGCACGAAGCGACCGAGGCGCACGGGCTCGCGCTCGACGACGCCGAACAGCTGCTCCGCGAGGCGCTGGCGACGGCTCTCGCGGGCCACGGACGGCACGCCGGGCCTGGCGAGCTGGAGCTCGTCGGTGGCGATGGTGTCGCCCAGCGAGTTGACCCCGCGCGCTCGCGCGTCGTCCTCCTTTCGCTCCCTCGACATCATCGTCCGCTCCTCGCCGGACACCGCGCCCGACCAGCTGGCCTCCCGTTCACTCCATCGTACAGCGCGCCCGCGCGACGTTGCGATTCCCGTCTTCCCCACGCGTACGGTAGAGACGCCGCGGCGGCTCGCGTCCCGTCAACGCTCAAAATTAGTCGCCGAGTCGCTCCCTTCGCTCGTGGCGGCCGGCGCGCTGAGCTCACCCGCCGCGACCCGCTGAACGCTCGAACGTCGTTCATATGGCTCAAGAGACAGATTATATACCGATCGTAGCCTGGCCGCGTCGTCTCAACCTGGCACGCCGCAGACGCCGATGTGCTCCAGGCCCTCGGGCGCCGGCCAAGGCTCGTAGTAGGAGACGCACGCCGCGTTCGCGACCGAGAGCCCCTCGCAGTCGGCGTCACCGTTGCCCAGGTCGCAAAACGGCGCGCAGCAGCCGATCGAGCCCTGGCAGTCCGGTCCTGGGTAGAAGTCCGGGTTCACGCACATCAAGCCTGGGTTGCACGCGTTCGCGAACTCGCAGGGAGCGCCCTCCGGCGCCATCCCGTCGGAGGCGTTTTGCAGACAGATGAAGCCGTCGCTGTTGGTATCGCCGATACAGCTTTCGCCGACGGCGCAGTCGTCCAACAGCGGGTCGCACGTCGGGTGACACAGCGTGACCACGCAGCCGCCACAGAGCACGCAGGAGGTCGCCTCCAAGCACACCGGGTTCTCGGGCGTGCCCATGCACTGGGCGTAGCAGACGCCGTTACCGTCTTCGTCAAGACTCCAGCAGAACAGCCCCTTCGCGCAGCTCTCGATCCCGGTCTTGCCCGGCTCGGCCGTGCACGGCTCGTAGAGCTGATCGTCGCCGGTCACCGGCACGCAGCGGGTCGCGTCCCAGTAGCCGTCGTCGTCGCTGTCGTAGGCGACGCACTTTGTATCCTCCCCGGGGCAGTCCTGCGCGAAGGTGTCACAAAGGCCGTCGCTCGGAGCATCTTCGTCGTCGCAGATGAACTCGCAGGAGGTCGTGCTCGAGCCCGCGCCGCTCGAGCTCGTGACGCCCACGCCGCCGCCCGTGCTCGACGAGCTGGCGGTCGCGGTGGGCGTCGCCGTCGTCGTCGACGCCGAGACGGAGCCCGCGTTCGTGCCCGTGGTCCCCGGGCCCGTGCTCGACGCGTCGCCCTCGCTGGTCCCGTCGTCGGTGTACAGGCCGTGGTTGCACGCGCAGGCGAGCGCGAGCGCGAGCGCGAGCGACCAGCGCGAGCGCGCGCGCCCCATGATCACGGCTGGATCCCGCAGACGCCGACGTTCTCGTAGCCGGGCGGCGCCTCGCCGTCGCCGTAGAACGCGACGCACTCGGCGTCCGCGACCGACAAGCCGACGCAGTCAGCGTCGCCGTTGTCGGTGTCACAAAACGGCGCGCAGCAGCCGATCCAGCCCATGCACTCGAGGCTCGGGTAGAAGTCCGGGCTCACGCACGTCGTCCCCTTGTTGCAGACGTTGACGAACTCGCAGGGCGTGCCCTCGGGCGCGTCTCCCTCGGAGGCGTCGAGCACACAGACGAAGCCGCCGCTGTTGGGGTCGTTGACGCAGAGCTCGCCGTTGCCGCAGTCCTGCAGCAGCGGGTCGCAGTCCGGGATGCACAGCGGGATCACGCAGGTCTGACAGATCGCGCACTGCCCCCCCTCGGGGCACATCGGGTTCTCCGGGCTCCCGGTGCACAGCGCGTAGCACGTGCCCATGCCCTCCTCGTCGACGTTCCAGCACATGTAGCCGGCGTCGCAGTCGTCGACGCCGGTCGCCCCGGGCTCGGCGGTGCACGGGTCGTCGAGCTGCCCGTCCCCGGTCAGCGTGACGCACTTCGTCGAGTCCCAGGCGCCGTCCTCGTCGGAGTCGTAGGCCGCACACTTCTGTCCCTCGGGACAGTCCTGTGCGAAGATGTCACAGTCGATCGTCGGCCCGGGGCTGTCCTCCTCGCAGATGAACTCGCAGACGCCCGTGGTCGCGCTCGAGCTCGCCGTCGGGCTCTCGGTGGTGCCCGAGGACGAGGAGCCGCCCGACGTGGTCGCGGGCGCGGCCGTCGTCCCGCTCGAGCCCGCGGACGACGACGACGACGACGACGACGACGCGGCGGACGACGACGACGACGCCTCGCCCTCGCTGGCGCTGTCGTCGTTGTTCGTCTCGGGGCCGCACGCGACGGCCACGACGAAGGTCAAGAGCGGGATCCAGCGTCGAGCGTTCCAGTGCACGACGCCACTATACCGACTTAGCGACTTCTCGGCCCGAAGCCTTGCGCCCCGCGGATCGCTGTGGCGCAATCCAGCCCCATGGTCGAGCTCGTCGTCGATCCCCATCCCCAGCTCGCGCTCGTCGCGTTCCAGGCCAACCTCCCACGTCCGCTCTCGGCGATCGAGTCGCCGGGCTGGCTGCGCGAGGGCCTCGAGCTCGAGGCGGACGCGCCCGTCGAGCGCAGCGAGGAGCTGCGCCAGGTCGTCCGCGACCTCCTCCGCCACGGCGGCTACAAGCCGACGGGTCGCGGCAAGCCGGCCTCGGAGTACCTGGTCAAGGCCGCGACCAAGGGCAAGCTCGGCACCATCAACCTGCTGGTCGACGCCTGCAACGTCGTCTCGCTGCACAGCGGGCTGCCGATCAGCGTGGTCGACCTCGACCGGGCCGCGCCGCCGCTGCGCGTCGGCCTCGCGCCCAAGGGCGCCAGCTACGTGTTCAATCGCGCAGGTCAGGAGATCGACCTGGGCGGGCTCTTGTGCCTCTTCGATCGCGAGGGGCCCTGCGCGAACGCGGTGAAGGACTCGCAGCGGACCAAGACCCACGACGACACCCTGCGCAGCCTCTCGCTGCTGTGGGCGCCGATCGGCCACGAGCGGCAGGCGGAGCGCGCCGCGGGCTGGTACCGCGAGCTGCTCGAGCGCGCGGGCGCGACCACCGGCGACGTCTCGATGATCGCGCCAAATTGAGCGCTCGCTCCAACGAACAGGTCCCAAGAGACATCTTAAACAATCGGCGGCGGGGCCGCCCCGCGTCGCGATGGACCCGCTCGCGCCGCTCCGGCAGCATGGACGCAGCGATGCGACGCGTCACGCTCACCGCCCTCATCATCATCGTCGGCTCGCTCACCGCGTGCCCGGCCCCCTCGGCTCCCGAGGACACCGACACCACGACGACGGCCGCGAGCACGTCCGCGGGCACGGCCGCGAGCACGTCCGCGGGCACGTCCGCGGGCACGTCCGCGGCCGAGAGCGAGACGGGCTCGCTGCTCCCGGACGGCACCCACTGCGCGCCCGGCTTCACCTGCTGGCCCGACCCAGACAACGACGTCGTGTGGGTGATGAAGGACGACGGCAACATCAACGGCCCGAGCTGCAAGGCGGTCTGCGAGGACGCGCTCGGGGACAACTGCGAGTTCAACGCCTGCGATCACGGCCGCGCGGTCGACTACCCCGACATCGCCAGCTTCACGCCGGTCGCCGAGGGCCTGGGCTTTAAGTGCAAAGAGGGCGGCTGCTGGTGGCCCGAGGCGCCCGCGACCGGGCTGTACCTCGTGTCGATCGACACCGACGAGGAGGGGCAGAAGTCGTGCTTCTTCCCGAAGGAGAGCCAGCTCTCGTGCGACACCCACCCGGGCAACGCCAACTGCTTCGGCGAGCGCTACGCGGCGGTGTGCCCCTGCGTGCCGAAGGCGCTCGACCAGGCCTGCGAGTGGGAGTGCCCGCCGCACAACACCACGCTCGCGACCTGGGACACCGACGGCACGAGCTGCGTCGAGCGGATCAACTACTGGCGCAAGCGCGCCTGCGAGGAGGGCTGGGTCGAGTGCCCGCCGGCCGGGCTGCCGCCGATGGTGGAGTGCACGGCGTGCCACGAGTGCGCGAACTCTGAGGCGCAGTTCGACTCGGAGAACGGGGCGCACGCATCGTTCGGGCGCTGCGGGGAGAACGTCCAGGGCGAGGGCGGCGGGGCGACCTGCGCCGACGTCATCGACGCCTTCATCAGCGAGCGGGCGCCGGACGAGGACGGGATCATGCGCTGCCAGGGTCACTGCGGGCCGATCGTCGCGCACGGCTGCCAGACCTTCTTCTGGGGCAAGGCGAAGGACTCGAACTTCCACACGCTCAACTGGCGCTCGTGCAACGTCGACAAGTGCCAGGGCTACTGCGACGAGAACCCCGGGGACTGCTTCACCCACGAGACGTCCCCCGACGGCGTCTGCGTGGACCCGGGCGCGAGCGAGCCGAACCCCGACATCATGGCGTGTCAGTGACCGCCGCTCCTACGGCGCGAGGAACCACGAGGCCGCCACGGCCGAGCGGCACTGCCAGTTGAAGCTGCGCATGTGCGGCGCCGAGCCGTAGGTCGCCATGCCCTCGATCAGCTCGAGCGCGCCCTGCTCCAGCTCGGGTCCCCCGCCCAGCGCGCTGCCGATCGCCAGCACGTAGGCGCTCTCGCCCCAGTGCTCGTCGTAGTCGTCGAGCTCGTCCTGGCCCTCGCCGGGCCCCATCCAGTAATACGGCTTGCCCTCGCCGTCGCGGCCCTCGGCGGCGACGATCCTCGCCAGGCGTCGCAATGACTCATGGGCCAGGTCCGCCTCCGCGCTGCCCGGCCGCTGGCGCGCGTAGGCGTCGAGGCCATCCGCCAGGATCGCGCTCTTCCACGGGCTGCAGCCCCAGTAGCCGTAGGGCTCGCCGTGGGCGTCGGCGTGGTGCCGGAAGCAGCGCGCGTCGTCGGCCGCGCCGGGGTAGCCCGCCTCCTGGAGCTCGAGGTAGGCGAGCACGGCCTCGTCGGCGAGCGCCATGAACATGTCCTTCTGGTCATCACTGACCGCGGCCGCCCAGACGTAGGCGAGCAGCGCGAAGCCGGCGTGGCGCTCGGTCCAGAAGTCGGCGCCGCCGGCGTAGCCCGGGCTCGACCACAGCGCCGACATCGCCGCGCCGATGTCCTCGGCCGACTCGCGGAAGCGATCGTCGCCGGTGAGCATGTAGTGGATCGCCAGGTTCTGCGCGTAGAAGTACATCGCGTTCCCGGCCTTGTCCGGGACCGGGATGTCGGTGTCGACGCCCTCGCCGGTCAGCCCCGCCCGGTAGATCGCGGTCTCGCGGTACGCGGTCGCGAGCCGCGTCAGCTGCCCGCCGCGCGCGTAGCCGCGGTAGTGCGTGGTGCCGCGGTCGTAGAGCCACACCGCGCCGGTCTGCATCTCGGCGAGGAAGGCGTCGACGTCGTAGCTCTCGTAGTCACACAGCGCGTCCCAGGCAGCAGCGGGAGCGCCCGCGTCGGCCGCGGCCGTCCGCATCGGCCCGACGACGCCCGAGGCCGCGAGCCAGCTCGCGGGGATCGTCGTCCACACGCGCGGGCCCTCGCTGCCGTCCGCGACGACGAGCGTGTCGACGACCGGGGCCTCGTCGAGCGCGGGCTCGCCGGGCGCGACCGCGAGCTGGAGCTCGAGGCTCGAGACCGCGTCGACGTCGACGTCGACCTGGAGCTGCACGCTGCGGAGGCTGCCGTCGGGGTGCCACGCGAGCCCGCGACGAAAGCTCGCCAGCTCGACGTCATCGGCGCGGACGATGACCTGCTGATCGGCGTCGCCCGCGAGCTGCCCCGGCGCGAGCGGGAGCGCGAAGTTGACCCGCTGGCTGCCGGTCACGCCCGGCTGCGGGTGCAGCTCGACCTGCACGCTCTCGCCGTCTCCGTCACCGTCTCCGTCTCCGTCTCCGTCTCCGTCGCCGTCTCCGTCTCCGTCGCCGTCTCCGTCGCCGTCTCCGTCACCATCTCCGTCTCCGTCGCCGTCGCCGTCTCCGTCGCCGGTCGCGGTCGGGCTGGCGCTCGTGGAGCCGGAGCTGGCGCCGACCGTGGCCTCGGTCTCGCTCGCGTCCGCGCTCTTCGTCTCGTCCGTGTCGCCGCCCCCGTCGTCGCCGCACGCGGATAGGGTCAACAGCGCCGTCGCCAGCGCGCCCGCGACACATATCGTTAGACATGTCTTTTCGTTCATATCTACGCGGGAGCATATCAACCGCGTCGGCGCCAGCTCGCCGTCGCCGTGATAGCTGCCATCACCGCAGGTTATCGCGCGCCGCCCCCGGCGCCGCGCCGCGCGGACCTAGAACTTGAAGGTGTAGGGCATCGGCTGATCGAGCTCGCCGAGGCTGGTGGGGAACTGCCACGTCATGACCTTCTCTTTGATGCACGCGTAGAGGCCGTCGTGCTTGAGGTCGCTGCGCTGATCGTCGTAGGTGACGTCCTTGACCACGCCGTCGCGGTCGATCACGACGGTCGCCTTGACCCGCCCGGTCGGCTGCTCCGCCTCTTTGCCGGCGGTCTCGGCGTAGCAGGCGTCGATCTCGTCCATCTTGCCCTCGACCACCGTGATGAAGTTGGAGGGGTTGAGGTAGGGGTCCTCCTCGAGCTCCTCGAGCTCGCCCTCCTCGTCGTCCTGGCCGCCGGGCTCGCCCGCGTCCGCGGTCTCCGGCGGCGTGGAGTCCCCCGACTTCTTGCAGCCGGAGGTCGGGGCGACGAGCCCGAGCGCCAGCAGCAGCGTCCACGTCCATCGCCCTCTCCGTGCCAGCCGACGCGTCTTCACCATGCAGCGGTTGTAACACGCGGCGCCCCACGCCCGGCGAGCGAAACAGCGCGCGCGGCTCGATGCTGCGCGTGGTGTAGGCTGTCGCTTAGGTCATCTGAGGTCATCTGAGGTCATCCATGGAGTCGCGCGTCGAGTGGGCCGAGGCCGAGCGCCGCTTGCGAGAGCGCTGCCGCGACCACGGCGAGCTGCACCTGCTGCAGCCGATGACGGAGCACCCGCCGCACCGCTTCCGCTTCGCGCTCAGCCCGGACAACTACGGCGAGGCGATCGTCTACGGGGGTCGGGTGTACACCGGCGGCGAGGGCCTCGAGGCGCTCGCCGAGTACCTGCGCGCGATCGACCTGCGCGCGCACCCAGAGTGGTACGACGCGCTGCTCGGCCTGGTCGTGCGCTTCGCGGAGCTGCCGACGATCGCGTTTAAGACGTCCTCCAGCTACGAGCGCGAGGGGGAGCACGCGCCGCGGATCGAGCCGCCCGCGCGTGACCCCGACGGCGCGCTCCGGCTCGTGCTGACCTACCTCGATGAGCGCCCGCTCGAGCCTCTGCTCGACATCGCCGCGCGCGACCCCAGCGAGCACGAGCCTTCGCCGAGCGGCCCGCTGGTCCGCGTCTCCGGCGAGGTGCCGCTCACGCGCGCGATCCTCGAGCTCAAGCCGGACGGCTCACTTCGCTGGCGCAGCGAGTCGTCGACGACGCGCGTGAGCAAGAGCCGGCTCGTGCCCCGCAGGTCGACGCGCGCGCGCGATCGCTGGCGCCTGCGGGTCACGATCGCCGCGGCCGTCGCTATCCTCGCGCTCGCGCTCGCGCGCGCGCTGATGGCGACGAGCACCTAGACGTGCTGGTCGATCAAGATCGGGTTGCCGTCTGGATCGCGGATCACGATGTGCGCCGGGCCCTCGTCGCGCTCCTCGGTGTTGCCGTCGGCGACCTCGACGCCGAGCGCCTCGAGCTCGCGACGGATCGAGCGGACATCTTTAAAACCACCGTCGACCCGCTCGGCCTCGGGGCTCCAGCCTGGATTAAAGGTCAGCATGTTGCGGTCGAACATGCCTTCGAACAGGCCGATCGTCGTGGTGCCGTTGCGGAGGATCAGCCACTTCTGGTCCTGATCGCCGCCGACGACGGTGAAGCCGAGCTTTTGATAAAATTGCCGCGAGCGGCCGAGGTCCTTGACGGTGAGGCTGACAGAGAATGCGCCGAGTTGCATGTTCGCCGGTCCTTCCTTGGAGTCCGTATCGCTTCGCCGCCCCAGGAGAGGGGCACGCGTGACTAGAGCATCGTAGCAGCCCGCAGGAGCGCGGCTGCCGAGTCCCGCGGACTTTCGCCACGGGCCGCTAGACGCGACGGGCGCGACGGTCCACGATGCGGCGGTGCGCAGCGCTGCAGAATCCCCGGCTCGAGAGGCTCCCGCCCAGCGCGAGGACGTCGGCGCGTCAGCCCCTCGTGTGCTCGTCGTCGGCGCGGGCGCGGTCGGGCAGGTCTACGCCCACTACATGGTTCGCGGCGGCGCGCGGGTCTCGCTGCTGGTGAAGCCGAAGCACCTCGAGGCCTGCCGAGCGGGATTCGTGCTCTACCCGCTGCGCGGCCGCGGACGTGGTCGCGGGCACCCGCTGCGCGACCTGGAGCTGCTCACGAGCAGCGATGAGGTCGCCGCGCGCCGCTGGGATCAGGTCTGGCTGTGCGTGTCCTCGACCGGGCTGCGCGGCGGCGCCGACTCCCCCGAGGCGCCGTCATGGCTCGACGCGCTGCTGCCGGCGATCGGCGACGCGACGATCGTCAGCTTGCAGCCCGACCTCGGTGACCGCGCGTTCCTGACGCACCGCGTGCCCGGGTCGCAGCTCGTCACCGGGCTGATCAGCTTCGCCGCCTACCAGCACCCGCTCCCCGGGGCTCCGCGGCGGCGGGCCGTGAAGAGCGACGCGCCGGGCGTCGCGTTCTACGAGCCCCCGCTCGGCCCCAACCTGTTCAGCGGCGAGCGAGCGCGGGTCGACGCGGTGGTCGCGGCGCTGCGACGCGGCGGCGGGCCGGCCCGTCGGGTGAAAGATGTCCCCAAGACCATGGCCTTCAGCTCGGCGATGCTGATCCCCGGCGTCGCCGCGCTCGAGGTCGCGGGGTGGTCACTGCATCGACTGACGACCCCGCCCGGCCGCGCGCTGGCCCGCGACGCGATCCGCCAGGCGACCGCGGTCGCGCGCCCGGGCTACATGCGCTGGCTGGTCGCGCTGTTCACGAGCGCGCTGGTGCTGCGGATCGCCGGCGTGTTGGCGCCGAGGCTCGCGCCCTTCGATCTCGAGGTCTACCTCCGCTACCACTTTTCGAAGGTCGGCGACCAAACCCGGCTGATGATCACGACCTTCCGCGACCGCGCCCGCGCGCAGCAGCTGCCCTGCGACGCGCTCGAGACGCTGCTCGAGCGGCTCGGTGAGCACCCGTAGCTCGCGCGTTCGCGGGTCGTTACCCGCGCTGCAGCTCGAGGTCGAGGCTGAAGAGGTGCTCCTCGACCGCGAACACGATCCGGTGCCCGCGCCCCTCGACGCCGGTCAAGACCCCGCGCGTCTGCAGATGCACGCGTCGTCGCTCGCGCGTGCGCCAGCTCTTGGCGCGCACGCTCGCGACGCGGATCGAGTGCTCGAGCTCGAGCGCGCGCCCGCTGTCGTCCACCACCCGCGGCGTCGCGGCGACCGTAAGGTTGACCGCCAGGTTGCCGCCCTCGAGCCGCACGGTCTGATCGATCGCGGCCTTGACCCCGAGCAGCGTCGTGACGACCGGCTGCGAGATCACGACGCCGCGCTCGTCAGCCTCCATGTCGGGTCCCTCGGCGAGCATCGCCGGATCCTGGTAGCGCCGGAGCGTCGCCCGGACCTGCACCGCGTGGGGATCGACCGGCAGCTCGTCGAAGGAGCGCTCGGGGAACTCGCCGACCAGCTCGGCGGGCGCGTCGACGCTGACGCTGGGGTCGACGCGCACCAGCTCGGGCGGTGAGAACTCGACGGTGCGCGAGAGCACGAGCAACGCGCCGGCCGCGACGATCAGGTAGGCGTGACGCGCGATCCACCGCTGGGCGCGCGCGCGCGCGGACGGTTCAGGCGCGTTCGAGAGGCTCACCCCGGCACGCTAGTGCCGGGGTCCACGCGAGGCAATTTTTTCAAATTTTCGCGGGTCGCCGCTCGCCGCTACAGCAAGAAGGGGAGCACCGCCCGGCGCTCACGCGGGTAGCCCGAGAACTTCTCGTGATACCAGCGGTGGTGGGCGACCGCCCTGGGCACCAGGTTGGAGGCGGTGAACAGCGCGAACACGGCGGCGGCCGGGGTCCAGGCGGCGAGCGCGAAGCCGACCCACTCGAGGATCTCGCCGAAGTAGTTGGGGCACGAAATCCAGCGGTAGAAGCCGCCGTACGGGATCTTGTAGCCGGTCTCGCCGGGCGCGCGCAGCGAGCGGAGGATCTCGTCGGCTTGGTGGTTGACGGCGTAGCCAAAGCCGAACAGCGCGACGCCGAGCAGGAACCGCGGGTCGTACAGCCACGAGGCCTGCAGGTGAGGCGCGAGCTCGGTGATCGCGTAGGCGTTGATCGAGCCGTTACAGATGTTGAAGACCGAGCCGAAGCTGACGGTCAGCACGGGCTTGCGCGCGCCGCCGCGGGTGCGGAAGGGGTAGATGAACGAGCGGTAGACGTAGTGGGCCAAGAACAGCGCCGCGAGCGTGAGCGGGACGAGCTCGAAGGCGCGCGCGGAGGCGAAGAACACCAGCGCGAAGCCGATCGGCGAGGGCGCCTCCATCAAGATCCAGGCGACCCGCGGGTTCAGGGTCGGGCCCCAGCCCTTGCGCAGGTGACGGCCGTAGGGCGCGACGACGAACCACAGCAACACGAAGTTGACCGCGGCGAAGATCAACACGAACCACAGGGCGTACTGATACAGCTCGAAGGAGTCCGGCACGCGCCCGTCATATCACCTACGCGCGCGCCTGACACGGCGCTGGCCCGTGAGCCGCGTGGCCGTGCGCACACGACTACGGCTGGCAGGCGTCCATGCCGAGCGCGCTCGAGCACGACGAGGTGTCGCCGCTCGCCATGGCCAGGAGGCAGTGGTGCAGACGGCACTCGAGGGAGTTGCCGGCGTCGACGTCCATGCCGACGCTGGGAAGCCCCTCGGCCTCGGCGAGGCACATCATCTCGGAGTCGACGTGATCGTCGCCCCAGGTCGCGTGATACTCGTCGTGGCAGAACTCGAGCATGCAGTAGCAGTAGCCCGCGGGGGTCGACTCGATCGCGCCGGTCGTCTCGCCGTGACCGGTGCCCTCGCTGGTCGTGCCGTGCGCGGTCGTGTGCTCGTGCCCCTCGGTCGTGTGCCCGTGCTCCGTCTCGGTCGAGTGCTCGTGCCCCTCGGTGTGCTCGTGCCCCTCGGTGTGCGCGTGCGTCTCGTGCCCGGTCGCCTCGCTGTCGCTGGTGGTGCTCACGGGGCCGCCGGAGCAGGCGAGCGTGAACGCGGCGCCCAGGATAACGCCGCGGATAGGAGTGATTATTGGGCGCACGCGGCCTCTCTCTCGATCCAGTACAAAAAGTCTTGATACGCCGGGTCATCGACCGACGCGAACTTGTCGTGACCGCCGTGCTCGACGCCGCCGGCGCCCTCCGCCAGCGGCTTCAGCAGGAGCTTGCTGGCCGCCGGCTGCTCGAGCGACAGAAACCCGCCCTGCTGCACGTTGCGGAGCGTGGCGAGCGAGGCCAGCGAGCACGAGCCCGTGGTGATCCACTTGGGCGCTTTCTGCGGCGAGCTGTCGAAGTGACACGGGTAGCAGCGATCGCGCCAGGCGTAGACCTTGTGGCGAAACACGGCCTCGCGCGTGTGCTCGCTGCAGTCGCCGGGGTCCTCAAAGCCGGGCGCGGACTCGGGGTCTTCGAACTCACAGACCTCCTGCGCGTCGCCCTCGCCGCAGGGATCCTCCGGGACCTCGGCCCCCTCACAGACGCCACACAGCGCGGCCTGCTCGATCCACTCGAGGAAACCCTCGTACTCCGCGTCGATCACCGCGTCGGTGATCAGCTCGCTGTCGGGCGTCGCGCGGGCGATCCACTGCAAGATCACGCTCTCGTCGGGCCGCTCGAGATCGACGAGCCCGCGCGCGTCGAGGCACGACATGGTCTGGCAGGGCGTCGGGCGCACGAAGGCCGTCAGGTCGACGCCCGAGAGATGACACTGGTTGCAGGTCGAGGGCCGGTCGGTCTGCAGCAGCGGGGCGATGCGCTGCGCGAACAGGCTGTCTCCCTCGCCCGGCGCGCACTCGAAGCGCGGCAGGTCAGGCGGCGGCGGCGGCGGCGGATCATCGGCGTCCGAGCCGGTCTGCTGGTTGACCCACTCGTCCTCGTTGGTGACGGCGCAGCCGAGCGCCATGACCCCTGGCGCGAGCGCGAGCGCGAGCGTGACCGTGACCGCAGCCGGCCGACATCGCGCTCTCGTGCCGGTGCACATCCTGTGGCTCAGCGTAGTGACGACGGCCTCCCCCCGTCAATACGCCGGCGCGGCGCCGCGGGATCAGGAGCGTCACGCCCCCTCGGCCACGCGGCCGCCGCGACGCGTCCTGCACAGGCGTCGACGCCTGTACGAACGAACATGCCCGCAGGGCCGTCTGCGCACACCACGGCGCACCTCCGTCGACGCGCGCGTGATCATCCACTACCCCATTAAGCGAGGTGTCGCGCGCGATACATAGACGGCTCGCCGCCGCCGCGGTCGTCACCGCGCTCGGCGTCGCCGCCCTGATCTCGTCCGGCGCGCTCGCCGAGCCTGAGCCGCGCGTCGGTGAACACCACGCCGCGCCGCGAGCGGAGCCTGATCCTGTTCCTGTTCCTGAACCTGAGCCCGCCCCAGCGCAGCGCGCCAGCGCGATCCAGGAGCCAGGTGACGACGTGTTCCTCACTCGCAACGAGAGCGCGCGCAGGCCGGAGGAAGCCGGCGAAGACGACGCGAGCGACGCGAGCGACACGAACAACGAGAGCGACGCGAGCGACGACGAGAGCGACGCGCCCGTCGCCATCCCGCACTGTCAGATCAACCCCTGGGTGCGCATGCCCGAGCGCGTCCGCCCCACGCTCGCCAGCATCGCCGAGGCCTTCCACGAGCGCACCGGCAAGCAGCTCCGGGTGACCAGCGGCACGCGCACGCCCGAGGAGCAGGCCTGGCTGATGTATCGAAAGATGCGCAGCGGCGCCAACATCGTGCGGATCTACAAGGCCACCAAGTCGGCGCAGGCGATCCGCCGCGCGTATCGGCGCGGGCGCAGCGAGGGGCTCTCGGAGGACGCGGTCATCGCCAAGATGACGGCCGTGATCGCGCGGCAGGTCAACCGCGGCGTGTACATCTCTCGGCACCTGCGCGCGGGCGCGGTCGACATCGGCGCGCGCGGGATGTCGTCGGAGCACCGCGCGATCCTCAAGCGGATCATCCGACGCCACCGCGTGCACGTGCTCGACGAGACCAAGACCCGCTGGCCGCACTTTCACCTCGCGTTCCGCTGAGCCTTGGGCATGATAGACGCCGATGGGTGATGATGATCCAAGGGCGTCGAAGCCCACGAGCCCGCCGGCGCCGTTCTCGTCGCCCTCGTACGAGCCGCGCTTCGCGATCGAGCACGGCGGCCACGAGGCGCTCTCGCACGCGCTACAGCTGCACGCGCTGTGCAACAGGGCGAGGTACCGCGAGGACGCGCCCGTGTTCTTCGGCTCTACGCTGAGCCCGGCGCGCGTCGCTGTCGCGGCGCGAGCGCGAGGGTCCTTCCCCGGCGAGCTGCGCGTGTACGGCTACGAGCCGCTGTTCGCCGAGCTCACGCGCGCGGAGGCGCTCGAGGCGATCCTCCGCTGGCTGCGCGACGTCGCGGAGTACCCCGAGCGACCGTGGTTCGACGGCGGCGAGGGGCGAGGCTTTCGCGCCTACCACGTCGCCTGGGGTCAGGAGTCACTCGGCCCCTACGGCTACATGGTCGTCGAGCCCAAGTGGTTTGAGATTCACAAGTGACGCCAACGCGCGCGACGTCGCGCCAGCGGTTCGCGGCGGTCAGACGCGACGCCGATGTCGGGCATGCTTCGCGACGATGTCGAAGCGCGCCGAGCGACCCGCGTCCCCCTTCTCGACCGACTCGTTCGAGCCGCGCTTCGCGATCGAGAGCTTCGACTTCGACGCGCTCGCGCTCGCGCTGCGCCTGCACGTGCAGAGCAACATGGTGACCGGGTGGAGCCACCAGCCGGGCGCCTCCGTGTTCATGGGCTACCCGATGGGCCGCGCACGCCTCGCGGTCGCGGCCCAGCTCCACGGCTTCCCCAGCAAGCCACACAAGCTCCGCGCGGTCGAGCCGGTGTTTGAGTTCCTCACCCTCGACGCCGCGGCGGAGGCGGTCACGCGGTGGCTGAACGAGACCGCCGAGTACCCCAAGCAGCCGTGGTTCGACGGCGGCGAGGCGCGGGGCTTTCGCGTCTACCACGTTCCCTACGGCCAGCCCTTCGATCCCTATGGGCACATGGTCGTCGAGCCCAAGTGGTTCGAGATCCACAAGTGACGCGCGCGCGCGCGGCGGCGTACCATCACGGGCGCCGCGGGCTCGCGGCCCCCCATCCATGCGCTCCCTCGACGACAAGCTCTTCATCCTCACGGGCGCCGCCGGCGGCATCGGTCGGGCGACCGCCCACCGCCTGCGCGAGGCGGGCGCCCGGCTCGCGCTGGTCGACCGCGACGAGGCCGGGCTCGCGCACCTCGCCGCGGCGCTCCCGGCGACGCGCGCGACCAGCGTGCACGTCATCGACCTGGCCGCGCTCGCCGAGCTGCCGGCGCTCGTGCAGGCGATCGCCGACGAGCACGGACACATCCACGGGCTGATCAACAACGCCGGGCTCACGGTCCACCGCAGCTTCCCCAACCTCGCGCTGCGCGAGGTCGACGCGGTGCTCGATGTCGACCTGCGCGCGGTCCTCCACCTCACCCACGCCGCGCTGCCCTTCCTGCGGCGCGCGCCCGGGGGCGCGCACGTCGTCAACGTCTCGAGCATCGCGGGCGTCGTCGCCTACCCGCTGCAGAGCGTCTACAGCACGTCGAAGTTCGCGCTGCGCGGCTTCGGGAACGCGCTGCACATCGAGCTCGCGCCGCTCGGGATCGGCGTGAGCACGATCCTGCCCGGCACGATCGCCACGTCCTTCCTCGCCGACGTCCCCAGCGACGATCCGGAGAGCTCGCAGAAGCTGGCCGAGCTGATGATGCGCTACGGGAGCTCGCCCGATCGGGTCGCGCGCGCGATCGTCCACGCGATCCGCCGAGGCCTCCGTGAGCGATATGTCGGCTGGGACAGCATCTTGAGCAGGCTGATCGCCCGCGTCGCGCCGGGGCTGATGCCGAGCCTGCTGCGCTACGTCTACCTCAAGGACCAGCTGGGCAGACGCGCCGCGGGCGGCGGCGATGCCTGAGGCCGCGGCCCACCCGGCGCTGGCGCCGGTCGAGCTCGCGGGGCTGCGCCTGCGCAACCGGATCATCAAGACCGCGACCTACGAGGGCATGACGCCCAAGGGACAGGTTACGCAGGCGCTGATCGACCACCACGCGCAGCTCGCCCGCCGCGGCGTCGGCCTCACGACCGTCGCCTACGGCGCGGTCGCCCGCGACGGCCGGACCTTCCCCGAGCAGCTGCTCGTCGACGAGGACGCGCGCGCGGGCCTGCGCGAGCTCGCCTGCGCGGTCCACGAAGCGGGCGGCGCGGTCAGCCTGCAGCTCGCCCACTGCGGCGGCTTCTCGAAGCTGCGCGGGCCCGACGGCGCCGCGCCGCGCGGCCCCTCCCCGGGCTTCAACGCCTACGGCCTCGCGGCCGGCGTGCCGCGGATCCGCGCGATGCGAGCGCGCGACATTGAGGCCGCGATCGACGACTTCGCCCGCGCCGCGCAGCTCGCCACGGAGGCGGGCGTCGACGCGCTCGAGCTGCACTGCGGGCACGGCTATCTCTTGAGCCAGTTCCTCTCGCCGCTCACCAACCGCCGGCGCGACGCGTGGGGCGGCGAGCTGACGGCGCGCCTACGGCTCCCGCTCGCGGTCGTGCGCGCGGTCCGGGCGGCGGTCGGCGAGGCGACGCCGCTGCTCGCCAAGCTCAACCTCCGCGACGGGGTGCCGGGCGGCCTCGAGCTCGCCGAGGCCGTGCAGGTCGCCGCGGCGCTCGAGCGCGCCGGCGTCGACGCGCTCGTGCCCTCGGGCGGCATGGTCCAAAAGTCAGCTTTCTTCCTGCTGCGCGGCGCCGTCCCGGTCGCGCGGATGGCCGCCGCCCAGCGCTCGCGCCTGCAGGGCCTGGCGATGCGCGCGCTGATGCCGATGATCGTCAAGGCCTGGCCGTACCGCCCGGCGTTCTTCCGCGAGGACGCGGAGGCGGTGCTCGACGCGGTCTCGATCCCGGTCGCGCTGCTCGGCGGCGTCGACTCCTCGGCGGTGATCCGCGGGGCGCTGGCGCGCGGCTTCTCGCTGGTCGCCATGGGCCGGGCGCTGCTGGCCGACCCCGACTTCATCGAGCGGCTCGCCCGCGGCGAAGAGCCGGTCTCGCGCTGCACCCACTGCAACGAGTGCGTCGCCGAGATGGACCGCGGCGGCGTCCGCTGCGTGCTGTAGCCCCGCGTTCGACGACGCCGCGCGTCCGTGTGACACTGCGCCGTGATGCGAATGCGGATCCAGCTCCTCCCTGCGCTCGCGCTCGCGCTCCTCGCGATCGCCCCCGGCGCGCTCACGGGCTGCGCGGGCCGACGCGCCGCGACAGAGACGCCGGCGGGTGAGGGCGAGGCCGAGAGCGAGGCCGAGGCCGAGGTCGATCTCGAGGAGCACGCGCTCTACACCGTCTCGGGCGTGCCGGAGGACTTCACGAACTATGTGCAGACGCTCGGCAACGTCGACCTCATCGCCTTCGGCGAGCTGCACTACCACGCCGTCGGCAGCCGCTACCAGCTCGAGCTGCTCGAGGGCCTGGCCACGCAGTCACGGCCGATCGCGCTCGCCATGGAGTTTTTTGAGGCCGATCACCAGGCCGCGCTCGACGAGTACCTGGCGGGCGCCATCGACGAGGCCGCCTTCCGCGAGCGAACCAAGCGCGACGAGCACTACGACGACTCGCACCGGCCGCTGATCGAGTTCTGCAAGGCCAACAAGATCCCGGTGATCGCCGCCAACGCGCCGCGCCCCCTGGTCACGGGCTACCGCAAGTCGGGGCTCTCGTACCCCGCGTACCTCGCCAGCCTCACGCCGGAGGAGCGCGCGCTCATGCCGATGAGCTCCGAGCCGCGCGACGACGAGTTCAAAGCGCGGTTTATGGAGTTGATGGGGCCCGAGCGCGGGCCCGCGTTCTTCAAGTCGATGGCGCTGTGGAACGACGCGATGGCCGAGTCGATCGCGCGGTTTCGGACCAAGAACCCGGAGCACCGCGTGATGCTCGTCGTCGGCGTGTTCCACGTGGCCGCGCGGCTCGGGCTGATCGAGGAGTTCCGCAACAGGCGGCCGAGCGACGTGACCTCGGTGCTGACGATGATCGCCGCCGAGGACGGGCCGATGGGCTTCGCGGAGGAGAACCTCGGCGAGGGCGACGTGATCCTCAAGGTCCGCGTGCCGCCAGCGCGCGGCGGGCACCCCTGAGTCAGTCTCGCGCCCGCCGCTCGTCACATGTACAAAGAGACACCATCGCCCCGGCGGCGCGGCGCGCCGTGACGTGAGCGCCGGCTGCCTCCGCAAACGCGAGCGGCGGCACGCTCTACCCCTACGGCATGGCGCTCGATCGCTACGGCACCCCCTGGCTCGCCGGGGCCGTAGACGATCTACGGCTACGAGCCCAACACCGACACACGGACGACCTTCGAGATCCCGAGGGCCTGAACGGGCCCTACACCTACTCGGACATGACGAGCGCGATGCTCGAGCTGGTCGCGCTGCCGCCCGAGGAGTGAGCGCGAGGACGCGCATCGCGCACCAGAAAGAATCTTCGCGCGGGTGTTAACCAACCCACGCGCCCCCGCGTGAATAGGACACAGAGGCCGCAGCGCCTCCGCCTCCCCTCAACACGCGATCATCCCATGCCCGAAGAACTCATCCCCCTCGTCGTCGTACCCAGCCTGTTCCTCCTGATCGGCTTGATCTACTGGATGGCGAACCGCAGCGCCGAGCGCCGCGCGCAGCTTCGCTACGACCTCAGCGCGCGGGCCCTCGAGCGCTTCACGACCGCGGACGAGATGTCGAAGTTCTTCGAGACCGACGCCGGGCGCGTGTTCCTGCGGATCCTCGAGCGCGGCGAGCAAGACCCGGCGGACCGCGCCCTCCGCTCGCTGAAGATCGGCGTCGTCGCCTGCTGCTTCGGCGCCGGCTTCGTGCTGCTCGCGCTCGTCATGGCCGAGGGCGAGCTGGTGTACCCGGGCGTCATCTTCCTGTCCCTGGGTCTCGGCTTCATCGCGGCCTTCCTGGTCGCGCGCAAGCTCCGTGACGCCAGCGCCGACGCGGGCGCGCTGCACGAGCTCTCGCGCTCCCCCTACCGCGACGCCGCCTGATCAACCCACGTGGCCGAGGCGCGCGTCTCCTCGGCCCCGTGATCTGTATGAGCCGCTCCTCCCCGCACGCCGTCGCGCTCGCCCTCGCAAAATTCGCCGAGGGCGCTGACGCGCGCCGGCCTCGACCCGCCGCCGTCGCTCGCCCGGCGCCGGCCGAGCTCGCCGAGCCTGCAGACGTCGCCGAGCCCGGCGAGCGCAGCCCGCCCGCGCTCGCGTGGTTCAACGACCTGTACGATCGGTCCTATCGCCCGCTGTGGGCCTACGTCCTGCGCGCCGCCGGAGACCCGAGCCTCGCTGACGACGTGGTCCAAGAGGCCTTTGTCCGCGTCCTCCAAGCGCCCCGGCGAGTGCGTGAGCGCGGCCCGCTCGAGCCCTACCTGTACCGCGTCGCCAGCAACCTGCTGCGCGACCACTGGCGTCGGCGGGGACGCGACCTCCGCCTCGGCGAGGCGCTGGCGCGGCGTGAGGCCGTGGGCGGCGGCGCCCGGCGGCTCCGCGACGACGCGCTCGAGCGCACCCACGCGCTCGAGGTGACCTTCGCCCAGCTCAAGCCCCGCGAGCGCGCGCTGCTCTGGCTCGCCCACGTCGACGGCTACAGCCACCGCGAGATCGCCAGCATCCTCCGGCTCCGCCCGCTCAGCGTCCGGGTCCTGCTGTCCCGCGCGCGCGCTCGCCTCGCCGCGCTGCTCACGAGCCGTTGAAAATCAGCACGCAGGGAGACCACCATGACGCAGCTGCCCGACAACCTCGACGACGCGCCCGCGCGCCCGCGCACGGTGGACGAGTTCATGCACGCGCTCGCGGAGCGCCCGCTGCCGCGCCCGCGCGAGGCTCCGCGGCGCTCGCTGCTGCGACGCGCGCGGATCGAGTCGACGCTGCAGGCCCAGCGCGCGCGCGCGGCGGTCGGGATCCTGCCGGCGCGGATCATCGAGGTCTGCACCTATGTCGCGGTCGCCATCGCGACGACGACCTGGGCTGGCGCGAGCTGGGGCGAGCTGCGCGTGAGCCCGGCGACGCGCTGGCTCGGGGCGCTGCCCGACCACGTCCAGCTCGCGCCCGGCGTCGAGCTCCCCCTCAGCCTGACGACGCTGGCGGCGATGTGCGCCGCCGCGCTGCTGTGCCTCGCGTGGCGCGACTGACAGCCCAGCCGCCCGGCCGCCCGCACGCTTTCGCGGGCGCGTCGCGCCGGTCCTGATATCGTTACGCGTCACCGCGCGTGAACCAGTCGTTCTCCTGCCAGATCATCTCCGAGGTCGATCGCCACATGACGATCCGCCTCACGGGGGATTTAACCGCGACCGAGCTCAGGCGGGTCGCGCCGCGGGTTCGCTCGGTGCTGCGCGTCGACAGCACACGTCGCCTGCTGTGGGAGCTCAACGCGCTGGGGAGCGCCGACCTCGGCGGCCGCCGATCGCTGCGTGAGCTCCAGCGCGAGGCCTACGCTAAGCGATTTCGATGCGCGTACGTGGCGAGGCGGCCGCGTACCCGCGGCGTCGCGCTCTGGATCGCGCACACGACCCCCGACGAGCTCGCGCGCCCGTTCCCGAGGAGGAACCAGGCGGTGGGCTGGCTCCAGCACGATCGCGACCGCCTCGAGGCGAACGAAGCGAGCGACGATCGAGCGTCCCGCGGCGAGTGGCTCCTGCGCGACTACCCGCGCAGGCTGACCTTGATCGAGCGCGCGGCCAGGGCCGCCTTCGGCGCGATGTTCACGCGAATGATCGGGATCTCGCAACATAAGCTGGTGGGCGAGCAGATCCGGAGCTACGGCGTCGGCGGCTTCGTCCGCTACCTCCAGTCGATGAACGCGCTGTACACCAAGCTGGAGGCGCGATTCGGCCCGACCAACAGTCAGCTGCTGATCGGCCTCTCGGCGCTCATGGCCGGTTGTGGCTACTGTGGCTACGGTCACACGCTCGCGGGGGCGCTCAGCGAATTCAAGGAGACCGGACGGCTGCACCCGCTGCACCCCGGCTCGATCACCGAACTCTATGACCTCGAGGACGACGAGGTCGCGGCCCGACTCGACGCGCTGCTCGTCGCGCCCGAGCACGCGACGCTCCGCCTGCACGTCGGGCGCATGTACAGGATCTTCCTCGGCGAGCGTGAGCCCGAGACCGGCGAGGACCTGCTCCTGCTCGACCTGCTCGAGACCTGGCGCTGGACCATCGAGTGCACGATCATCGAGGGTGTACACATCCGCCCCGAGGACGCGTGGCCGATGTCGCCGCTCGGCGCCGACGAGCGGCTGCTCGCGCGCTACCGCGAGGCCCGCTCACGGCGCGAGCATGGCCGCTAGACGACGTCGCGTCTCGAGCGTACCCATAAAGATCACGCTCGCGCCCGGGTGCAGCGCCTCGCCGTCACCGGGGTTGTAGCGCCACTCGCCCTTGGCGCTGCGCAGCGCCAAGATCAGGAGGTCGGGGATCTGCTGGCTCCGCAGCTCGCCGACCGTCACGTGCGCGTAGCTCGAGGCCGGGCTCACGGGGACATCCTCAACGCGCACGGACGAGGACGAGCCGACCAGGGAGTCGAAGAACGAGACCGCCATCGGCCGGACCATCGACGAGACCAGCCGGCGACCGCCGATCAAGCTGGGCGAGACCACGCGGTCGGCCCCGGCGGCGATGATCTTCTTCTTGACGCGCGTGTCGTGACAGCGGGCGATGATCCGCAGATCGCCGTGGAGCAGGCGCGCGGTGACGACGATGATCAGGCCGTCTTTGTCGTTGCGGACGCACGCGATCAGGCCGCGCGCGTGCTCGATCCTCGCCTCGCGCAGCACGCTGTCCTCGGTCGCGTCGCCGACCACGGTGAGCGGCACGGCGCCGGCCCCGAGGTACTCGCGCAGCTCGTCGACGCGCTCGGCGTCGCTGTCGATCGCGATGTAGGGGCGCCCGCTCGCCTCGAGCTCCATGGCCGCGTGGAGGCCGGTCTCGCCGAGCCCGCAGACGATGTAGTGGTCCCGCAGGTTCTCGATGCTTCGCCTCACCGTGCGCCTCCGCCAGAGAATTCCGAACCCGCCCTCGAACGCGAAGACGGTCAGGTTTGAGAACAAGTACGCGAAGCTGCCGACGCCGACCACGAGCAGCGCGCTGGTGAACAGCTTGGCGCCGGGCTTGCCCGACAGCTCGATCGCCTCCTCGTAGCCGACCGTCGTCAGCGTGATCATCGTCATGTAGATGGCGTCGACCAGGCCGTGCTTCGGCGCGCCGATGATCAGGTAGCCGACGATCCCGACGAGCAGCACGACGCCCTCGATCGCGGCCGCGCGCACGAGCTTTTGCAGCCTCGCCTCGATGTTGAGTTCGCTGGTTGGCGGGCGTTGGGGGTCGGGCACCGGAGACCTCGAAGGGACCCAAAAGTAACCCGTGTTACGGCGTTCGCGCCGCTTCGCGCCGCGTACGGCCGCTTGCGTTTTCGCGCGTCGATTGCTACCGACGGACCATGCCAAAGCGAGTCGATTGGTACTATCACCGCCGCAGCTGAACGGGTTGCACCCGAGCGCGGGAGTTCCTCGCGCAAAACAACTTCACGATCAGCGAGACGGTAGACGCGAAACACAAGCTAGGGCGTGACGCCGCCGAGGAGCTGCTGGCGGAGGCGACCCACGTGACGATCACGCGCGGGACGAAGCTCGAGCACCACGAGCTCTCGTCCGCCGACCGCGAGGAGGTCGTGCGCGGCATGCTCGGGCGCACGGGGAACCTCCGCGCGCCCGTGATGCGCATCGGCGGCCACCTCTACGTCGGCTTCCCCAAAAACGGCTTCCCGGGCATCGCCTGAGAGGCGCCGAGTTCGGAGCTCGAGCGGGCGTGTGGCGACACACGCTCGCTCGCGGTCCTCGTGGCGCACCCGGGTGTCCGAGAGGCCATTGCGCGCGCGCGGGGTTCGGGACTAGCCTCCCGACGCCATGCTCCTCCACGAACTCAAGGGTGAACGCGTCGGAGTCTGCGCCTCGGGCGGGCTCGACAGCAAGACCGTGACCACGCGCCTCAAGCAGGCCGGCGTCGACGTGATGTGCTTCACCGCCGATCTGGCGCAGCCGGACGAGGCGGACATCAACGACATCATCGAGAAGATGCGCCCGACCGGCGCCGAGACGATCATCGTCGACCTCAAGCCCGACATGGCAGAGGCCTGCTACACGATGATCCAGGCCCAGGCGATCTACGACGGCGGCTACTGGAACACCACCGGCATCGCGCGCGCCGTCACGGTCCGCGGCCTGATCGCGGAGATGAAGAAGCACGGCTGCACGGTGCTCGCCCACGGCGCGACCGGTCGCGGCAACGACCAGCTCCGCTTCGAGCGCTACACCAACGTGCTCGCGCCCGAGATGCCCGTCTACGCGCCGTGGCGCGACCCGGTGATGCTTCAGCAGTTCCCCGGCCGCCGCGAGATGGTCGCGTTCCTGCAGGAGCAGGGCATCGAGGCCCAGGTCGGCCCGAAGAAGCGCTACTCGACCGACGCCAACCTCGCCGGCGTCTCGCACGAGGCCGAGGACTTAGAGGACCTCGAGACCTCGAGCCTGATCGTCGAGCCGGTCATGGGCGTGTGGCCGATGCAGGCGCCCGACGACA
Source organism: Polyangia bacterium (assembly GCA_030430565.1). Taxonomy (GTDB): domain Bacteria; phylum Myxococcota_A; class Polyangia; order Nannocystales; family Nannocystaceae; genus JACKDW01. The sequence goes on along the minus strand of JAUIKS010000003.1, from coordinate 450,520 downwards.
TCGAGACCGTCACCGTCCGCTTCGAGCAGGGTCGCTGCGTCGCCATCAACGGCAAGCACGTCACGCCCTACGAGGCCATGATCACCGCCAACACGATCGGCGGGCGCAACGGCCTGGGCCTGCGCAGCGCCTGCGAGAACCGGGTGATCGGGACCAAGAGCCGCGGCGTCTACGAGGCCCCTGGCCTCGAGCTGCTGGGCTACTGCATGCGCTCGGTCTACCAGGTCACGATGGACCGGACCTCGACGAAGATGTTCCACGAGCTCTCCAAGCTGCTCGCGGACCACATCTACGACGGCCGCTACTTCGACCCGAGCGCGCGCGCGGCCCGGGCCGCGATCGCCGAGATGGCGCAGTACGCCACCGGCACGGTCGAGGTCGGGCTCTACAAGGGCAACCTCCTCTTCAAGGGTCAGCGCGACTGCCCGTCCTCGCTCTACAACCCGGCCGACGCCTCCATGGAGGCCTCCGACGGGCTCAACCCGGTCAGCTCGCAGGGCTACGTCGAGATCCAGGCGGTCTCGGCGATCGCGATGGCGAACGCCGGGCAGATCAAGAGCGAGTGGTAAGTCGACGAGCCCGAAATCCGCGAACGAGATCCGGTCTCGAGCGGCGACAGTCTGCGGGCACCGGGTCGCTGCTTAACGCCTGGGCAGGCTCCCTCTGCCTTCCGGGCGGCGAGCGTCTGTTTGGAACAAGCGGACGAGCGCCGCCGCGCTCGCCGTCCCCTCCCTGGCTCGCGCGCGACCCTATGAACGGTCTCCGAAGATCGACAACTCCGAAGATCAGCGGAGCCGAACCGTCCAGCCCATGCGCGCCTGGGTGAACATCGGCGGCAGGTCGAGGCCCCAGCTCGCCTCGCGCACGCAGGTCTCGAGCACCGGCTCGGGCGCGCCCTCGACGGTGACGCTGCGGACCTCGACGACCTCGCGCCAGGTCGACTCGAGCTCGACCGCGCCGACGCGCCCCTGCCCGCCGCACACGCGCCAGGCGTGACCGAGCTGGTCTTCGAGCCAGCCTTGGCGATCGGGGGGCGCGCCCGCGACCCTGGCCCTCGCCTGGCGGACCCGCGGCACCCTCCTGCCAAACCCGCCGAAGCCCGCGCCGGACCCCTCGCCCCACTCGAGGCCCTCGGTCGAGGGGCGCACACCTGGCTCAATCGCCAGGTAGCTCGTGACCGGCGAGACCGCGCCGCCGCGCAGCGCGAGCGGCATCATCTCGGCCTCGCTGAGCTCGTCGAGCAGCTCGCCGCCGAACACCAGCGCGGACCACAGCTCGCCCTCGGCGCGCCGCGGCGTGAACACCTCGCTGACCGGCGCGCTCCACAGCTCGCCCTGCACGCGCACGTGCTTGACCGACGCGTCGCGTAGCTCGAACCATTCGAATCCCTGCCCCTCGCGGAAGATCTCGGGGTGCGAGAGCTCCGCGGCCCCCTGCGCGACGACGCTCAGCTTGTCGATCTGCCGCGGTCGCGCCCACTCCTCGAAGAGCTCGCGGTGCTCCGCGTCGACCGCCTCGAGGCGCTCGTTGGCCGCCGCGCGCCAGAGCAGGCCGCCCGTGACCCGCGCGACGCGATCCCAGCTCCCGTCATCATCGCGGATCACCCGCGGCGAGCTGTCGGAGACCCTCGCGACGTGAACGATCGCGCCTGTCTGCTTGGACAGCGCGGCGACGCGCTCGACCTCGAGGCCCGTGCGGACGATGAGGTCGCTGATCACGAGCACGCGGCGGGGCGCGCCCCGGGGGGCCCGCGCCAGCAGGCGCCCGGCCTCCGCGAGCGCCTCGTCGAGCGCGCTGCCGTTGCCCCGGTCGCGCTCGAGGCCCTCGAGCCGCGCCGCGGCCTTCGCGACTTTCTCGAAACCGCGGGTGTGCCGGTGGACCGCGCGATCAAAGGTCAGCAGCTCGACCCGCGCGCCCTTGCGGCCGCGCTTCGCCCCCGGCGCCTCCTGGGCGCGCTGAAAGCTGTCGATGTAGGCGCGCGCGGCCGAGTACGACGCCCCCAGGTCGTCCTCCGCCCGCGAGCGCGACGCGTCGATCACCACGACGACGTGGGCGTTGTCCGGGATCTTCGAAAACTCGCGCGAGCCGTCGAGGGCGAAGTGCACGAGCGACCGCTCGCCGGTGCTCGAGACCCCCAGCCGGCCCTCGATCCACGGCGCGTCCGCGCGCCCGAGCGACAGCTCGAAGCCGTCACGGCCCGGGATCACCTGCTTGCCGGAGACGACCGGTCGATCGCCGATGAACAGCTGATCGCGCGGGTGAGCGGGCTCGAGGGTGTAGGTCGCGGTCCGCTCGCCGGTCCCGAGCTGCGGCAGGTGCACGCGGTAGCGCCCGTCCTCGTAGCGCGCGGGCATGGTGAAGGTGTACTCGATCATCTTCTCGCTGCTCGGCGCGACCGGGAAGACCTGCAGCGCCAGGCGCTCTTGGCTGCGCCACGAGAGCAGCGCCGGGTCCTTGGGGTAGTAGCCGCCGATCCCCGTCAGCTCCCGGTAGCGCGCGGCGGCGAGCTCCGCCTCGAGCAGCTTGCCCGCGAACCACCTCGGCCGCCCCGCGAGCTCACCCCGCGTGCGCAGCCCGGTCGCGACCGCGGTCTCCGGCACGTCGATCCACAGCTCGGCCTGGTCGTGCCGCTCGCCGCCGTTATACAGCCCGCGACGGACTCGCAGGGTCGCGTGCCCGTGATCGAGGGTGACGACGATCTCGTGGCTTCGCTCGTGCAGCTTCGACGAGCGCGTCCCGCTGACCGTGTCCGCGTGGGCCGCCCCCGCGCCTGTGAGCGCCGCGCCGACGAGCAGCAGCGCGGCGGCTCGGCCCGCGCGACGACGACGACGACGCATGATCTTGGTGTCTCGAGGTCCGCCCGGCATGTCGCAGTGAGTGACAGCGGGCTCGCGCGAAGGTTCCCGCCGCGACGGATTTCGCGACGTGAGCACTACACTGCGCCGCGCTGGAATCTCGGCGTCGGCCTGGGCGTACGCGTCCTCGAGCTCGCTGCCGCGTGCGCGCGGTCTGGGTGAGCAGGCGCGAAATCTCGCCTCGCGCGCCGGTCGAAACAGCGCCGGCGCCTGCTCAGCTGTCCTTATGAGCCTGCTCCCTGGTACAGGTCGACCTGTTACCATCGAGACGTGACGGCCGACGTTCGCGCCAGCGCGGGCCAGGCGATGCAGCAATTCACCGGCGCCGAAACGCTGCTCCAGTCGCCGCTCGCGCTCGATGATCAAGAAGAGACGTCCGCGCTCGAGCTCGAGCGCGGCACGCAGGTCGACCGCTACACGATCCTCGACCGGCTCGGCTCGGGCGCGATGGGGGTCGTCTACACCGCGTACGATCCCAAGCTCGACCGCCGCATCGCGCTCAAGCTCATGCGCGCGAAGCCGGGCGTGAACCCGGCGAGCGTCGCGGCGCGGCTGCTGCGCGAGGCCCAGGCGCTCGCCCGGCTCTCGCACCCCAACGTCGTGACCGTGCACGACGCCGACTCGCTCGATGACCTCGTGTACCTGGCGATGGAGCTGATCGAGGGCGTCAACCTCAAGACATGGCTAAAGAGACAGAGGCGCAGCGTCGCGGAGATCCTCGCGGTGTTCACCGACGCCGGCCGCGGGCTCGCGGCGGCCCACGCCGCCGGCCTCGTCCACCGCGACTTTAAGCCAGACAACGTGCTCGTCGGCGACGACGGGCGGGTGTGCGTCGTCGACTTCGGGATCGCGCGGGCGATCGACGTGGCGCCGAGCGACGAGCTGGCGCGCGTCGAGCCGCCAGCGCCGAAGCCGGCCCCGCTCGCGCCGAACACCAGGACGCCGCCGATGGGCAACGAGGGCACGATCGACGCCTTCGACGAGACCGACGAGGCCTGGCGCGAGACGGTGCACGAGGACCCGATCGTCGTCGACCCGCGAGCGCTCCGCGAGGCGCGCGTCAGCGCGCCGGCGACCTCGACCGTCGACCTCGCCGAGGAGGACACCGCCAAGGCCGCGTACGCCGAGGACGAAGCTCCCAGCGACGCCCTCGGGACCATGACCGACCCGGCGCTGACGGCCAAGGCCTCGCTCTCTGGGGTCTCGCGCCTGACCCGGACCGGCGCGCTGGTCGGGACGCCCGCCTATATGGCGCCAGAGCAGCATATGGGCGTACGCGTCGACGAGCGCTCCGACCAATTCAGCTTCTGCGTCGCGCTGTTCGAGGCGCTCTACCGCCAGCACCCCTTCCCGCACAAAGACTTCATGGAGCTGAGCCTGAGCGTGATGGCGGGGCGCATGCGCCCGATCCCGAGCAAGCCCGATGTCCCCTCGCACATCCGCCGCGCGCTGGTCCGCGGTCTCGCGGCCGACGCCGACGCCCGCCACCCCTCGATGGCGGCGCTCATCCACGACCTGCTTGATGAGCCAGCTCGAAAGCGTCGCCGCGTCATCACGAGCGCGGCCGCGACGCTCTCGCTGGTCGGGACCGCCGGCTACGCCAGCTACGTCACGCTCACCGCCGCGGCGCCCTGCGAGGGCGCCGAGCGCCACCTCGAGGGCGTGTGGGACGAGGCGGTCCGGGAGCGCGCGCGCGAGGCCTTCTTGGCGACCGAGCAGCCCTACGCCGCCCGGGCGTGGGAGTCCTCCGCCGAGGCGATCAGCCGCTACGCCGACGCCTGGGTCACGACCCGCGCCGAGGCCTGCGCGGCGACGCGCGTCCACGGCGAGCAGTCCGCGTCGCTGATGGATCTCAGGATGGCCTGCCTCGATCGACAGCTCGTCACGCTGCGCGCGATCGCGGAGGTGTTTCAGGAGGCGGACGCGGGCGTGGTCCTGCACGCCGTCGAGGCCACCGAGGCGCTGCCGACGCTCGAGCACTGCTCGGATCGAGACCGGCTCACGGCCGGGGAGCCGCCGCCCACCGGCGCCGAGAAGCAGCTCGTCGACGAGCTGCACGCGCGCCTCGATCGCGGCGACGCGCTGCACATCGCCGGGCGCCACGAGGAGGCGCTCGCGCTGTTTGAGCAGGCGCTCGCGGAGTCGGGCGAGCACGCCGAACTCACCGCGCGCGCGCTCTACAACCGCGGGCGCAGCCAGCAGGTCATGGGCGAGTACGACGACGCGATCGCCTCGCTCGCGCGCGCGGCCGCGCTCGCCGAGCGCGCGGGCCTCGACGAGCTGCGGGCGCACGCGTGGATCCTGCTCGGCTCGGTGCTGGGCCTCCGCGTGAACAGGACCGCCGAGGCCGAGCGGCTGCTCCAGCACACGCGCGCGCTGCAGGAGCGCACCGGCGCGAGCCCGCGGCAGCGCGCGCGCCTCGGCAACGTGCTCGGCACGCTGTACGCGGCGCAGCGGCGCTACCCCGAGGCGCTGGCCGAGCAGCGTGACGCCCGCGTCGTGTTTCGCCGTGAGGGCGGCGACGGCATGAACCTCGCCAAGACCCTCACCGCGCTCGGCACCACCCTCGACGCCAGCGGCGCGCCCGACGAGGCGCTCGCGGTCTACCGCGAGGCCCTGGCGATCTACGAGCGACGCGTGGGCCCTGAGCACCCGAACGTCGCCATCGTCCTCAACAACGTCGCCATCGTTCACCGACACGCAGGCCGTCTGAACGAGGCCGAGAAGGCGCTCGAGCGCTCGCTGGCGATCCGCGAGCGCGCGCTGCGACCGGGGCACCCGCTGATCGCCCAGTCGCGCACCAACCTCGGCAACGTGCTCGAGCGCGCCGGGCAGGTCGACGAGGCGATCGCGCACTACGAGGCCGCGCTCGCGACTTACCGAGAGAGCTTCGGCGAGGACGACATGCGCTACGCCGACGCGCTCTACAACCTCGGCGTCGTCCACCAGACCAGCGGCCGGCTCGAGCGCGCGCTGGAGTACTACCGCGACGCGCTCGCGCGGACGGAGGCGATCCGCGGGCCCGAGGATCCCGAGCTCGCGTTCCCGCTCAACGGCCTCGGCACCGCGCTCGTCGAGCAGCGGCGCTACGCCGAGGCCATCCCGCCGCTCGAGCGCGCGCTCGAGCTGCGCACGCGCCCGGGCGCGTCGGGCCAGGACCTCGACGAGATTCGCCTCGCGCTCGCGCGGGCGCTGGTCGCCACCCACGAGCGCGAGGGCGTGACGCCGCGAGCCCGCGCGGCGGCGCGCGCCCGCGCGCGCGAGCTCGCGCGCGGCGTCACCGGGGACGAGCGCCTGCGCCTGAAGGCCGAGCGGCTCCTGCTCGATCTCGAGCAGCGGGCGCCCGAGTAGAACATGAACACGTAGACATATTCGAACGCGAGCGCGAAAACCGTGCGAGCTCGCCACGCCGAGGCTGCGCGCAAAGATCGTAGTGATCCGTTCGTCCGCTCGATACGCTCACTCTAGCAGGAGACCCCACCGCGGCGCCGCCACGCGCACACGCGGTGCAGCGCGTCAGCAGGAGAGCAGGTAACCGATGCCCACGACCAAAGATCAACGCGACATCGTCGTCGACACCACCGAGAGCGGCTCGTCCGTCCAGACGCTCACGGTCAACTACGTCACCGAGCTGAACAACGAGTTCGGGGGCGCCATCGTGTTCGACGACCGCGCGCCCAACGACGACACCTGTGACAAGACCCATCGCGAGATCAGCCTGCTCGACAGCGCCGGCACCAAGGTCGCCGACGTGACGGTCAAGCTCGTAGTCAAGGCCGTGAGCCTCAACGGCTTCGGCGGCAGCTCCGAGGTTACGAGCGCGCGCGAGACCTCGAGCCCTTCGTACAGCAAAGGGCGCGTGCGCCTCAACGGCACCGGCGACGCCAACTACAGCCGCACCTGGAAGGCCTTCGTCGAGGACGCCGGCGGCCAGCGGGTCATCAGGAACGTGGTCAAGCTCGACGTCGACTGGGACCTGACAAGCTCTAGCACCTACAGCATCAACCAGAGCGTGCAGACGCAGAACGACAGCACCATCGCGCTCTCGTACACGATCACCGAGGGTCGCGAAACCTACGCCTCGGGCACGATCTCGATGACCGCCGCGACCAAGATCTCGAGCGGCTACAGCGACGGCCCGATCATCGTCGACGACGACGACGATTGAGCGAGCCCGCCGCGACCGAGCCCGGGTCCGCCGCGCGGCGCGCCCGGGCTCATCATATTAAAAGACGCGTCAGCGGACGCTCGCTGGGCGGCGCCGGCCGCCGCGCCGAGTTAACGCCGTCACGCTCGACGGGTTCATGACCGTAAAGACAGGGTATCCATCCGCGTGCTTCCCCGCGCTCCAGTATGATGATCCTCCCGCGCGCCCGCGCGCCCAGCCCATCTCCCTGGAGCCCTGAGTCATGCGTACAACCTGTCCCAAGCGTCCCATCGCAACAACGCTCGCGCACATCGCCGCCGCGACGCTCATCGTCGGCGCGGTCGGCTGTGGCGACGACGCGACCACGAGCGAGTCGGCGACCGACGCGGGGACGGTCACCAACGCGTCAACGCCGAGCACGAGCCAGGGGCCCAGCGCGGGCACGGACAACGGCAGCGGCAGCGACAGCGATAACTCGGGCACGGGCGGCGCCTCCGACTCCTCGACCGGCGACGCGACGACGGGCGCGACCACCGGCGCGAGCGCGACCACCGGCGCGAGCGCGACGACGGGCGCGAGCGCGACCACCACCGAGAACCCGACCACCGAGGGCACGACGGAGCCCGGGACCACCACCGAGACCACCGGCGGCGTCAGCGAGTCGGACTCCGACACCGACTCCGACTCCGACACCAACGGCAACAGCTGCAACCAGCAGTGCGGCAACGACGAGTGGAGCTACGTGTGGGTCGCCAACAGCGGCGAGCACACCGTCACCAAGCTCAACACGCGCACGCTGGTCGAGGAGGGCCGCTACCGCGCGCGCCCAGACAACAGCGGCAGCCCCTCGCGCACCTCCGTGAGCATCGACGGCCGCGCGGTCGCGGTCGCCAACCGCTTCGGCGGCGTGACGAAGATCTGGGCGCGCGAGGAGTACTGCGTCGACAAGAACAACGACGGCGAGATCCAGACCTCGACCGGCAAGAACGACGTCATGGCCTTCGACGCCGACGAGTGCATCGCGTGGCACAACCCCTTCAGCGACGAGGGGGTGACCGTGCAGCGCCCGGTCGCGTGGACCTCCGGCGTCTACAACGAGGAGACCTGCGAGTACGACAACCAAGAGATCTGGACGATGGCCGGCAAGCTCGGGCAGCAGGAGGGGCGCTGCGGCCCCGACGGCATCTACATCTACCGGATGAACGGCGACACCGGCGAGATCACGGCCCAGACGCACATCCCGGAGAACGAGCTCTCGTGCATGTTCGGCGCCAACACGCCGGGCTTCGGCGCCTACGGGGCCGCCGTCGACCCCGACAATCACCTGTGGTTCTACGTGTTCGGGCAAGGCAAGATCGCGCGCGTCGATCACGACACCCTCGAGCACGAGGTGTTCTCGGGCGGCTCCTACGGGATCACGGTCGACACCAACGGCAACGTCTGGGACGACGTGCCGCGGCGCTTCGACTACCAGACCAAGCAGTGGTCGAACCCGATCGGCAACATCCCGGGCAACGGCGGCTCCGGGGTCGCCGAGGATCTCGAGGGGAGGATCTGGTCGGCGACCCAGGGCGGCATCGGCTGGGTCGACATGGAGACCATGATCGTCGGCGACATCGTGCCGCTGCCCGGCGGCACCGTGTACCGAGGCATCGGCGTCGACATCGACGGCTACATCTGGGCGGTTCAGATCGGCGGGACCACGGCCTACAAGGTCGACCCCGACACCTACGAGTACGAGGTCTACGACGGCCTCAACCAGCCCTACACCTACTCGGACATGACGGGCGGCCAGCTCAACAAGGTGATCTGCGTGCCGCAGTGACGCGCGCGTCGAGTACACTCGCCGCGTGAGCGCTCCATCGACGGGCTGGCGAGCGCGGCTGCGCCGGCTGCTGATCACCCTCGCCGGCGTCTACGCGGCGCTCTGCCTCGTGATGTTCCTGGCCCAGGGGGCGCTGCTGTTTCACCCGACCGCGCACCGGGCAGAGGTCCAGCAGCTGCGCGCGGAGCCGCAGACCGTCGCCATCGACATCGCGGCCGACGGCGTCCAGCTCCGCGGGGTCCTGCTGCCGGCGCGCGCGTCGAGCCCTGGCGGGCGTCGGCCGACGATCCTGTACTTCGGCGGCAACGCGGAGCCGGTGACGCGGTCGCCCGGGCGCTTCGACTGGGCGCGCGAGCGCGGCGCCAACGTCGTGCTCGCGCCCTACCGCGGCTACGACGACTCCACGGGCACGCCGAGCGCCGACGGCCTGCGCCGCGACGCGGTCGCGCTCTACGATCACGTGCGCGGGCTCGACGTCGTCGACCCGGAGCGGATCTACGCCTTCGGCTTCTCGCTCGGCACCGGCGTCGCGACCCATCTCGCCCACGAGCGCCCGCTCGCGGGCGTGATCCTCGCGGCCCCCTTCGCCCGGCTCTCCGACATCGCCCAGCGCTCCTACCCCTGGCTCCCCGTGCGCCCGCTGTTTCGTCACGACTTCGACTCACTCGCGCTGGCGCCGGCGGTCACGACGCCCGCGCTGATCGTCCACGGCGAGGCCGACGCGCTGATCCCGATCGCCGAAGGAGCGCGCTTGCAAGCCGCGTGGGGCGGCGCAGCGACGCTCGTGCCGATCGTGGGCGCGGGACACAACGACGTCGTGTCACGCGCGCCGACCACCGCGGCCATGGAGTCGTTTGTGTTCGGCCTGTAACAACAGGCACGTTCGAGTAGACAGCGCGATGTGACCGTCCCTACCATCCGTCGATGCACGCACGCTCCTCCGCGCCCCGCTCCCGGCTCCGCTCGCTGCTCGTGGCCGCCCCGCTGCTGCTCGCGGCCTGCGGTGACGACGACGAAGGCGAGACCGACGCGGCGACCGAACCCGAGACGAGCGAGGCCAGCTCGAGCGGTGACGCCGGCGACGGCGACGGCGACGGCGACGGTGACGGTGATGGCGACGGTGACGGCGACGGTGACGGCGACGGTGACGGCGACGGCGACGGCGACGGCGACGGCGACGACTGGCTGAGCGAGTGCCCGCAGGTCTCGTTTGAGCCGGTGGGGTGGGTCGAAGACCCCGCGATCGACGAGGCCTCGGGTCTCGCCGCGAGCCGCACGCAGCCAGGCAGGCTCTGGGTGCACAACGACTCGGGAGACGATCCGCGCGTGTTCGCGCTCGACGCTGGGGGCGACACGGTCGCTGAGTACTGGCTCGAGGGGGCGAGCGCGATCGACTGGGAGGACATGGCGATTGGACCAGGTCCCGCGCCGGGCGACTGGCTGTACATCGGCGACATCGGCGACAACGCCGAGGCGCGGCCCACGATCACCGTGTACCGCGTCGCCGAGCCGACGATCGAGGCGAGCGAGGAGCCCGCCTCGCTGACGGAGGTCGAGGCGATCGAGCTCGCGTACCCCGACACGCCGCACAACGCCGAGACGCTGCTCGTCGACCCGGTCAGCGGCGACCTCTTGATCGTGACGAAGGGCGACGCGACCCAGCTGTTCCGGCTGCCGGCGCCCTTCGCCGCGGGCGGCCCGTACACGCTCGAGGAGCTCCCGGGGCTCGAGTTCCCCTCGAGCGTCGCGACCGGCGGCGACGTCTCGCCGCGCGGCGACTTCGCGATCGTCCGCACCTACAGCCAGGCCTTCCTGTGGCTGCGCGCGCCCGAGAGCTCGCTCGCCGAGGCCTTCGCCGCCGCGCCCTGCGAGGTCCCGATCGCCGCCGAGCCGCAGGGCGAGACGCTGGCGATCTCCGCGACCGGGCGCGCCTACGCGACGCTCAGCGAGCAGACCGGGCAGGCGCTGTTCGGCTTCGCGTTCGAGTGACGCGCGCCGCCAGCGAGAGGTCTTTGTGTACATGCCCTTAAAAACATGGACATAAAGTCAGCGAAATCGCGGCACCCGCAGCGGCCGTGCGCGCGCGCGCGGATCAGCGGCGCAGTTATTTCCTGATCCGAAGACCGCCCGCGCGACGCAATTAACACAGACGCTCGCGGCGACGCCCGGCGACCCGCCCGGCTGTCCCCGAACGCCACACCGCCCGCAGCCGCTGCCACCTCGCCGAGGCGGCCGCGCGCGCTCGCGCGAGGAGCTCCCGAGATGCCCCACTCCATCACCACGAACACGCCCGCCTCGCCCGCGCCCTCCTCCAGGGTCATGCGCGAGGCGTGGAAGCCCCCCGCGCTCGCCTCGAGCACCACCTCCCGCGCCACGCGGGCGCCGTGGGCCGGCGCCCGCGCCACGCTCTCTGCAGAGCACATCCGCCGGGTGGATCCGCGCGCGTGGGAGCGCGCCGACGAGCTCGTGCTCTCGGCGCGCACGCCCGAGATCCCCGGGAGGGCCGCGCTGCAGACCTGGGAGGTGCACCAGAGCGAGCCGGCCCAGCCCGCGCTCTACTTCGAGAACCAAGGCGCGCGCGCGGGCGGCGGCGCGATGGTCTGGTTCGAGGGTCTGGACGAGGACGCGCTCTACCAGGTCGAGCTGCACCTCTCGGTGCTGGAGGGCGCGATCGAGATCGGATCGAGCGACCTGAGCTGCACGCTCTCGCCGGCGCAGGGCCTCGACCACCGCGCGCATCTGCTGCTCGATCGCCCGTGCGGCGGCGCGGCGCTCTTGACCCTGCGCCCCGTCGACGTCCGCGACTGGGCGCTCTACGAGGTCCGCGTCCGCAAGCTCTCGTCCTGAGACACCGCGCGCCCGCGCGCGAGCGGGGGATCTACTTCGCGGGCGGCGCCCACGTCCACGAACAGCGCCGCCAGAGCGCCAGCGCATTGCCCCGCGCGGTGCACCGTCATCACAGCACGTGCCCGTCGACGCGGAGCTGGAACAGGAAGTACGGCGGCAGGCACACGCCGCCGTCGGCGTTGGGAGAGCGCGCGCAGATGTAGTCGTCGCGGCAGGGCACGTCGGACCCGCAGGTCCGCATCGCCGCCTTGCGCGTCGTCACGCCGAGGCACTTCGTGAACGGCTCGCGCCGCGCGATGCAGTTGTTGAACGGGCGCAGCGAGACCATCGCGCCGCAGTTCTCCCCGGGCTTGAGCTGGTCGCAGTCGTCGATGCACATGCCCTGGGGGAAGCCGATGTTGTTGGGGTTGCAGACCGCGCCGCCCGGGCAGCGCTCGCGGGTCTGACCGACGCAGCGATCCTGGTGCGCGACCTGGCGCGTCCGCATCCTCCCGACCTCGCAGGGGTCGCCCGCGTAGGTCGGCTTGGCGGGCAGGCACGCGCCGAGCTCTGGGTCGCCGACGTCGCGGCAGACCAGGCCCTCGTCGCAGGCGTACGCGCTGAAGGCCGGGTCACCGAGGCCGCAGTGCGTGCCGTAGGCGCCCTGGTGCGGCTCGAACTCCGAGAGCGGGCGACGGTCGTCGACGGCCTCGCCCTCCGCCAGCGCGCGGACGTAGCGATCGCGCCGCGGCAGCTCGCCGTCGAGGTGCGGCGAGGTGAACAGCTCGAGCGCGTCCAACCTGGACGTAGGGTCAGGCTCCTCGCCGAGCAGGTGAAAGCCAGCGACGCTGCGCGCCTCGTGGCAGCCGCTGCAGGCGAGCCCGTCGAGCCGGCGCAGCAGCCCGCGGGGCGTCCGCAGGTGCTCGGCGCCCTCGAGCCCGGCGAGCGACTCGAGCTCCGCGGGTTTAAACAGCTGGCTGAACGGGCGATTGGCGAGACGCGCGAAGCCGCGGGGCGCGACCGAGACCGACTTGGTAGCGGCGAACTCCTCGGGCATCACCGCCGTGCCCGCGTCGATCGCCTCGAGGTTGCCCGGGTCGCGCAGCCACGCGAGCAACGCCTCGCGCCGCCGCTTGTCCTGCTTGAGGCGCGCGACGTCGGGGGTGTTCTCCAGCGGCGACGGGACCAGGCCCTCGCCCTCGGGGTGAAACACCCGCAGGACGTACTCGGCGTGACCCGCCAGGCTCGGGTGCACCACCGCCGGCCAGCGCACGCTCTGCACGTTGAGCTCGACCGACTTCAGCCGCGACGCGGCCAGCCGCGCCGGCGACAGCGGACCCGCCGGGCCACGCAGCGCGTCCGCGAGCGCCGCGCCCGCGAGCTCGCCCGGGAACCACCGCCGCGCGACGTCGCGGCAGCGCGGGGCCCCGGCGCTCGCCTCGGCCTCGCCCGCCTCCTCCGGGTCCTGCCAGAACACGACGTTGACGGTCATGGGCAGGCGCGACGACAGCGGCTCGCCCGCCAGCTCTGTCGTATAGGCCAGGCGGTAGATCAGCCGCGTCTCGCCGCAGTGGGCCGGCTCGAAGGGCTGACGATCGACTCGGTTGACCACGCCGATCAGCTCGAGGCGGGTCTTCTCGGAGCTCAGCCACGACATGTCGAACAGGCGATGCGAATTTTTCATCCCGACGCCCGCGCGCGGATCGCTGGCCGCGACCGCGTCGACGTCGGCCTGGAGCGCCGCGCGGAGGTCCGAGAACCGGCGATCGCCCGACAGCGCCGCGAGCGAGCGGACCCGGCGCCCGCTGAGGATCGTGCCGAAGTCGAGGCCGGCCGCGTCGAGCTGGCGCAGCGCCGCGGTCTCCGTCAGCAGCAGGACCGGGTCCCCGGTCACCCCCGCGTCTGCCGGCTCGCCCCCCGCGGACTCGCCCCCCGCGGACCCGTCGACGGTCGGCGTCTCGTGGCCGGTGACGGCGCGCGCCTCGGCGGACAGCTCGGCGGAGGGCTGCCCCGTCGGCGCCGGCGCCGGCGCGCACGCGGACGCGGCGAGCAGCGCAAGAGTCCCCGCGACGCGCCCTTGAAACGACATGTCCTCGAGTATAGCCGACTTCAGCCGTCGATCGTCGAGACCGCGCGCCAGTCCTCATCGCGGAAGGCCGCGAGGATCTTGAAGATCGCCAGGAGGTTGTGCTGCACGTTGTCGACGCGGACCACGTTGTCGTAGATCGTCGTGCGCACGCCGCCGCGCAGGAAGTCGCGCTTCTGGATGTAGAACATGTCGCGCGCGTCGAGGAAGGTCAGCTGCCGCGCGCTGCGGAGCGCGCGGAGCAGCGCCCGCCGGTAGCGGACGACTCGCTCCTCGCGGCCGAGCGCGCGCGCCATCTCGAAGGCGTCGATCAGCCCCTCCATGTAGACGCCCGTCGACGAGGCGTGCGGCGGCCCGAAGTCGGTGCGCACCGGGCTGTGGAAGCGCCCCTGCATGTCGGGGTAGGCCACGCCGTCCCACTGCTGCATGACCTCGATCAGCCAGTCGCTCATCTCGAACACGAAGTCGACCAGCTCGGCGTCCTGGGTGATCCGCCAGACCTTGTAGTAGGCCTGCGTGTGCCAGGGGATGAAGGCGGGGTTGCGCTGCCCTCGGTGCCAGTCGCGGTAGTAACGGAACGAGGCCATGAACCTCTCGAGCAGCGCGGCGTCCTTGGTCTCTTCGTAGCGCTGGGCCCAGGCGAGCTGGGCCTCGCCCGGGTAGAAGTTCTGCACGTCGTTGCGATCGGCGGGCTTGAAGAACGTGCGAAACGCCCCGCCCTCCTGCCACAGGTAGTCGATGGTCGCCCACAGCTTGGGCTCGATCCGCTTGAAGCGCTTGCGCTGCGGGTGCTCCATGATCGACATCACCGCGAGCGCGACGGCGCCGAGCTTGACCTTCTTGTTGTACTCGATCAGGCCGAGGTTGCCGGTCGCGTGGTAGAAGGTCCGCAGGTTGTAGCGGATGTTGTCCTCGGCGAGGCGCGCGAGCTGCTTGGCGCGCTTCTTGTCGCTGCGGCGGAAGTTGGCCATGCGCACGAGCGCGAGCGAGGCCATCCACTGCCGGATCATGTTGTTGCGCTTCTTGTCCTCGACGCCGCGGCTCGGGTAGTAGATGTAGAGCATGCGCCCGTCGGGCTGCACGCTGCGGATCAGGTAGTCGCCCCACAGCCGCTCGAGCTCTTCGACCATGTCTTTGGAGACATCTGATGGCGAGACCAGCGGCTTGCCGCGCAGCAGGAAGTCGATCGGCGGCGCGCCGTCCTCGCGGCGCGCGAGCAGCTGCGCGCCGGTGAAGCTGCGGACCTTGACCGGCGGGCGCTTGAGGTCGTTCGCGGTCAGCTTGAGCTGCTGACGCGCCTGCTCGACCCACTTCTCGTGCTTGCGGTTGGTCGCGATCGCGGTCGTCGGGCAGACCCGGAACACGCCGCCCTTGCCGTCGCTGAGCTCGATCCCCCGGACGCCGCGGTGCAGGTTGGCGAGCAGCTGCTTGCTCGCGGCGCGGTTGGCCATGTCGACCTCGAAGTAGTCGCCGGTCAGGCACAGCTCGATGGCGTCGACCGAGCTGCGGGCGGCGTCGTCTTTAAGCTGCCCGCGCGCGCGGGTGAGCGCGGCCGCGAGCGCCTCGCCGTGCCCCTCGCCCGCCCCCCAGGAGGCCGCGAGCTGTCGACCCGCGCGGCGCAGCGAGACGTAGGACGGCCCGACGTCACCGAGCGCGCTGCCCAAGCTCTGGTTCAGCTCCGCCGACAGCTCCCCGGGCAGCGCGTCGGCGGTCCCGTCGAGCACGCTCCAGAGCGCGGCGGCCAGCTCGGCGCTCGCCTCCTCGACCGCGCGCAGCTCCTGCTCGTCCTGGCCTGGCTCGTCCGCGCTCTGCTTCGCCTCGCTGTGGTCGTCCATCGCCGCCATCGGAGCACCGCCGGGGCGAGGGGTCAAGCGCCCGCGCGCGCGACCGCGATCGCGACCGCGAGCGCTGTTGTCACTGCAGGAGCGCGAGCAGGTCGTCGCGCGTGATCGCGGTCGCCGCGTTGGCGCCCTCGAGGGCCGCGTCCGAGAGCGCTCGTTTGCGCTTCTGCAGCTCCAAGATCCGCTCCTCGACGGTCTCGGCCGCGACCATGCGGTGCACGAGCACGGGTCGATCCTGCCCGATCCGGTGGGCGCGATCGGCCGCCTGATCCTCGGCCGCCGGGTTCCACCACGGGTCCATCAAGAACACGTTGTCGGCCCGCGTGAGGTTGAGCCCGGTCCCGCCGGCCTTGAGCGAGATCAACATCACCGGCGGGCCGTCCTCTCGCTGGAAGCGCTCGACCACGCCGGCTCGATCGCGCGTGCTGCCGTCGAGCCGCAGGTACTCGATGCCCGCGCGCTCGAGCCACGGCTCGATCCGGTCGAGCATGCCGGTCCACTGCGAGAACACGAGCGCGCGGTGATCCTCGGCGACGACCTCGTCGAGGGTCTCCATCAACAGCTCGAGCTTCGAAGAGCTGTCCGCGTCGTCCTGCCCCGGCAGCAGCCCGCGATGGCACGCGGCCTGCCGCAGGCGCAGCAGCGCCTCGAGCGCGGCCAAGACCCCGCCGCCGGCCTGGAGGCGCTCGATGACCTCTTTCTGCGTCGCCGCCCGGATCGCGTCGTAGACCCCGCGCTCGCGCTCCGAGAGCGTGCAGCGCAGGACGACGTCGGTGCGCGGCGGGAGCTCGCGCGCGACCTCCTGCTTACGGCGCCGCAGCGTGAACGGCCGGATGCGCTCTCGGAGCTCGCGCGCGGCCTCGACCGAGCCGCCGGCGATCGGCTTGGCGTACTCGTTCTGGAATTCGCGTCGCCCGCCCAGGAGCCCCGGGTTGAGGAAGTGAAACTGACTCCACAGCTCCTCGAGGCGGTTCTCGACGGGCGTGCCGGTCAAGGTCACGCGAAAGCCCGCCTGCAGGCGCACGGCCGCGCGCGCGACCTGGCTCTCGGGGTTCTTGATCATCTGGGCCTCGTCGAGCACGACCATGTCCCAGCGCCGCGCGCTCAGCTCCTCGATGTCGAGCCGCAGCAGCGCGTAGGTCGTCAGGACGACGTCGGCGTCCGCCGGATCGTCGAGCGAGCGCTTGGGGCCGTGGTAGACGCCGACGCGCAGCGCCGGCCGGAACTTCTGAATCTCGGACGCCCAGTTGTGGAGCACGCTGGTCGGCGCGGCGATCAGCGTGCGCTCACCGGGCTTGACCACGCACAGCGCCTGCAGCGTCTTGCCGAGGCCCATGTCGTCGGCGAGCATCGCCCCCAGCCCGACGCTGCGCAGGAAGCTCAGCCAGTCGAAGCCGCGCCGCTGATAATCACGCAGGGTCGCGTTGAGGTCGTCAGGGAGCGCGGCCTCGGGGATCCCGGCGAAGTCGTCGAGCAGGGCCTCGAGCGCGGCCAGCTCGGGCGTCGGCGGGTGCTCGAGGTCCCGGCACAGCTGCGCGAGCTGGGGCGTCGCCCAGGCCGCGACCTCGCCGTCGTCGCCGCGCGCGGCCAGCAGGAACAAGATCTGCTCGCCGTAGCGCTCGAGCCAGTCGGTCGGCAGCGGCGCCCAGCCGCCGCCGAGCAGCGGCACCATCTCCTCGCCGTTCTGCCAGGCCTCGAGCACGCGCTTGGGGTCCGCGGTCCCGAACAGCTCGGCGTCGGCGAGGCCGTCGAAGGGCCCCCCGCCCTGGCCCTGGCCGCGACCCAGCGCGTCGTCTTCGTCCTCGTCATCGACTTCGGTGTCGATCCGGAGGAAGCGCAGATCGAAGCCGCCGCCCGGGAGCGCGCGGAACTCGGGGGTGAGGCCGGCGACCGGGCGAAAGCGCTGGTGCGCGTCGCCGACGATGTCGCCGCCGAAGGCCCGGATGCGCTCGACGAAGCGCACCGCCTCCGGCCCGGCGAAGCGCGACTGCTGCCCCGGGACCAGACCGAGCTCGGCGTGCAGCTTGCTCCGCAGGCTCCGCTCGGCGCGCTCGCTCCGCTTGGGCACGCCGCCGCCGAGCAGCACGAGGCGCGCGCCGTCGACCCGCGCGATCGGGGGGTCGCCGTAGACCAGGGTCGGCAGCACCGACATGACCTCGCTGCCAGGCTCGCCAGATGTCTTAAAAGACACCCGCAACTTCGCGGCCTCGAGCTGCGGCAGGCGCTTGGTCCGGAGCTTGACCTCGACCCGACGCGAGAGCGAGGGGATGACCTCGGTCACCAAGCGCGCGACCTGATCCGCGCGATAGCGCTGGCCGCGGGTGAGCGCCTGCAGCTCGCGACGCGTCAGCTTGCTCTCGCCGAAGGCCCGCAGCGTCTGCCCGCAGAGCACGACGCCGTTGTTGAAGACCTCGGTGATCGAGCGGTCCCGCGTCAGCCGCAGGACGAAGCCGTCGCCGTCCTTCGCGTCCGAGACCCGCACGCCGAGCTGGACCGGCGCCGAGTCGACGTCGACCTTGGCGCCGTCGAGCGTGATCTCGAGGCTCTCGGCGAGCTCGCTGAAGATCTTCGCCATCAGCGGCCGCGGCAGCACGCCGTGTCGGTTCGCGCCGAGCGCGAGCTCGATCTTCATGTCGGCCTGCGACGAGATGATCTTGAGGTTTGGACCCTTTTGCCGCGAGCGCGAGCGCGAGCGCGTCAGCCGGTCCGTGGTCTGGCTGGCGGCGATCAGGCTCTCGCGCAGGGGCGTCTCGCTGCCGTCCTTGTGCAGCAGCACCCGACGGAACGCCAGGCCCTGGGGCGTGCGCGTGAACCGGTAGCCGACGCGCACCGTCTTGGCGTCGCCGTAGGGCAGGTGCTCGCCGGCCTCGCGCGCGCGCTTGAGCCCGATGATCGCGGCCGCGACGTGACGACACGGGTCGGTCCGCAGCCGGCAGTCGCAGTCCCACTCGTCCTCATCGAGGTACAGCGTGACGGTGGGCGAGACCGCCATGGCGCGGTCCCGGATCCGGAACAACAGCTCGTCCTTCGCCGCCTCCTGGCCGACGACCCCGCCCGCGCGCACGATCTCCACCGCCTGGGACCAGGTCCGCTTGGCGCAGGCGTCTCGCACCGCTTCGAACAGCGACTGCATCGCACGTGGGTATCACGATCGCCGCTCGCTGTCAGACGGGGCGCGGCGCGGGTAAGCCCGGCGGCAGACGCTCGAGCATCAGAGCGCCCTGGCTCTGGGGCAAGTCGGGATCGACGCCCTTCCGCGAGCGCCGGCGCGGACCGATGATCAAGCGGCGCTCGACCGCGACATCGCCGTCGGCGAGCGCGACATCGATCGCGGCCGCGCTCGCAAACGGATGAATCATCAGCACCGGCCCCACCCAGCCCGCGTCGTCGTCCGAGAGCGCGAACAGAGGGTCAGCGGGCGGCCACTCGACGCGCAGCAGCGCGGGCGCCAAGTAGCTGCGGCTGTCACCGCCGATGTGCAGCCGTCCGCCCGGGCACAGCACCTCGACGCCCGCAGCCGCCGCCCAGCGCTCGTGGGCCGCCAGGAACTTGCTCGCGATCGTGGCGTCGACCGGCCCCGCGAACATCTCGGGATCCTGCGGCGCGCCGACCGTCGCGCCGACCCACAGCCGCCGCAGGTGCCGCTCGAGACGCGCCTGCCCGCCGCTGATAAACACGCGCTTCACGGCGCGCGGGTCGAGCCCCGAGCGCCGCAGCGAGACGCGCGCGAGGATGTACGCCGCCAGCTCGCGATCGGTGTCGTCGAGCACGATCGCCACGCGCGTGTGCGCGGGCGTGACCCCGACGAGCTCGCGCGTCGCCAGGTCGGGCGGCTCGGCGTCTTCACCCTCGAGCGTGAGCGCGCCGCCGAGCGGCAGCCGCTCCCCCGCGAGCAGCTCGAGCGCCGCCGGGCACGCGCGCGGCTCGGCGCTCACGTGCACAGCGCGGCCCCGCAGCAGCTGGTCCCAGACCACCGCGAGGCACTCCAGCGGCTGCTGCCTTCGCTCGATCACGTGCACGGGCGCGCCGCCGAACGGACCGCGGAGCGTACGGCCCTGCAGCTCGGTGAGCGCGCGCTGGGCCTTGCCGATGATCTGCTCGCGATCCCACGCGACCAACCCTTGGGTGCGCGCGAGCTGATCGGCGATCGCGTCCGCCCGCAGGCTGAGCTGCGCCAGCACGGCCGCGCCACGCCGCCGCGCCGCCGCGGTCGTCCTGTCACCTGATGAGCTCACGAGGTCTCACGAGCTCTCAGGTCGTGTTGAGCAGCGCGAACACGATGCCGACGCCGATGCCGATCGTCACGCCGACGCCGACCGCGATGATCGTGGTCAAGCGCGACGACTGCCCCTGGACCTCGACCTGCGCGGGGACGACCGGGCCGGCGAGCGAGTCTTCACCCCGCGCCTCGATCTGCTCGTGCCGCGGCGGGATCCGACCGCCGAGACGTCGTGAAATCTCGCCGAGCACCTCGGTGAGCTCGTCGTAGCTCGGGCGCACGTCGGGGCGCCGGCTCATCATCCGTCGACAGAGGTCCGAGAGCTGCTCGTCGAAGCCCTTGATCTCGAGCTTGAGCTCGGGGCGCTCGGCCTTGAGATGCCGACGAACGACCGCGGTGTAGTGGTCGTCGGCGCCGCCCTTGCGAAACGGCGGGTGCCCGCTGCACATGTGAAACATCGAGCAGCCGAGCGCGTAGATGTCCGCCTTGGCGTCGACCTCCTTGCCCATCGCCTGCTCGGGCGCCAGGTAGTCGGGCGTGCCGACGAACACGCCGGTCGCGGTGATCGACATGTCCTCCTCGAGCGCCTTGGCCAGGCCGAAGTCAGTGACCTTGACCATGCCCTTGCTGACCACGAGGTTCGAGGGCTTCACGTCGCGGTGGACCACGCCGGCGCGCTGCGCCTCGGCCAGGCCGATCGCGGACTGCCGGATCACCTCGGCCGCGTCGCCGGGGTTGAGCGGTCCCTTCTTCTTGAGCGAGACGCCAAGGTCCTCGCCCTCGAGGAACTCCATCGCCATGTACGGTCGCCCCTCGTACTCGTCCGTCGTGTAGATCTGGACGACGTTGGGGTGATTCATGGACGCGAGCGCGCGGCCCTCGCGTTGGAACCGCTGCTTAAACTCCTCGGACTCTCGGTGCTTTCGCCCCAGGATCTTGATAGCGACACGACGGTTCAACTTTTTGTCGTGGCCTTCATAGACCTCGCCCATCGCGCCCTTACCCAGAAGGCCGCTTACGTTGAACTCGCCGATCCGTTCCGGGATCGCCATGGCGCAGTGACCCTATCACGGTCGGTACCTGTCCAGGTAGCTAGACAGGGCCGTTTTCCTGAGAAACCGGCGTTCACCCAGGTCGCTACAGCGCAACCAGCGCAGCCCGCCTCGCTCTTGCTCCGCTACGGACCGAAGCCACCCGCGTCTCCGTAGACCGGGTTCTCGAAGCGCGTGTGGTGCTTGATGAAATTCAGGTGCACCGTGCCGATCGGCCCGTTGCGCTGCTTGCCGATGATGATCTCGGCCTTGTTCTCGACGGCCGAACGCTCCGCCTCAGACGCCTCGGCGGTCAAGTAGCGCTCGGCGCGGTAGATAAACATGATCACGTCGGCGTCCTGCTCGATCGCGCCAGACTCGCGCAGGTCGGACATCATCGGGCGGTGGTCCGCGCGGCTGTCGACCGCGCGATTGAGCTGCGACAGCGCGATGACGGGGAGGTTGAGCTCCTTCGCCATCGCCTTGAGCCCGCGCGAAATCTCGCTGATCTCCTGCTCGCGCGAGTGGTGGTTCTTTCCGCCCCGCGCCAGCTGGAGGTAATCGACCATGATCAGCCCGATCTGGCCCTCGCGGTCAAAGATCGTCTTGTCGTCGCGAAACCGACGCGCGCGCGCGCGGATATCGAGGATCGAGGGCGCGGCGCCGTCGTCGACGTACAGCTTGGCCTGCGAGATGCGGTCGGCCGCGTTGACCAGCTGACGGAAGTCGTGCTCGACGAACTGCCCCGTGCGCAGCTTCTGGGCGTCGACGCGCGCCTCGGCGCACAGGATACGCTCGACCAGCTGCGCGCCGCCCATCTCGAGGCTGAAGAACAGCACCGGGTGAACAAGCGGCTGCTCGTCCGGCGGGAGCTCCAGATGGCGCGCCTGCGGAACACACGCGGCCTGCGCGAGGTTGAGCGCGAACGCCGTTTTTCCCATCGAGGGTCGCGCGGCCAAGATGATCAGATCACCCGGCTGCAGGCCCGCGGTCATCTCGTCGAGCTGGTTAAAGTAGGTGCGGATGCCGGTGATCTTGTCGGTCCGCTTGCTGCGCTCCGCGACTTTTTCGAAGACCTCGTGGACGAGTTCGCGCGCCGACACGTAGTTGGTGCGGCGGCCGCGGGCGTTGACCGCCATGATCTTCTTCTCGGCCTCGTCGACGAACTCCTCGGGCGACTCGAGCTCGCCCATGCCGTCCTCCGCGACCTCGCGGGCCGCGATCACGAGGTTGCGCACCGTAGCTGTCTTTCGGATCAGCTCGGCGTGGTGCGCGATATTGTGGCTCGTCGCGTAGCGATCGCTGAGCTTCGTGAGCGCCTCGATGCCGCCGACGATGCGCAGCTGCCCCGTCCCGCGCAGCTGGGCCTCGAGCGTCACGACATCGATCGGCTCCTGGCGCTCGGCGAGCAGCGTCATCGCCTTGAACACCGCCTGGAACGCGGGGACATAAAAGTCCTCGTCGCGCACGATGTCCTGGACGTCGTACAGCGCCTGCTCGCCGCGCAGGAGCACGCCGCCGAGCACCGCGGCCTCGGCCTCTACGTTGTGTGGGAGTGTCCTGCCGCTCATCCGTGAGCCGATACGTCGACGGGCCGGACCTCCACCGCGCGGCCAGCGGAGCTGGCCTAACGGTCAGAGGTTCGACCCGCCTACAAACGATCAAATGCCGATGATGTTGACCTTGATCTCGGTCGAGATATCCGCGCTGAACCGGATCGTCACCTGGAACGAGCCCTCGGCGCGCAGCGGCTCGTCGAGCTTGATCAGCTTGCGGTCGATCGTGATGTTCTGAGCGCTGAGCGCCTCCGAGATGTCACGGGGGCCGACCGAGCCGAACAGCCGTCCGTCATGGCCCTTCTTGCGCGCGATCGCGACCGAGACATCCTTGAGCTGCTCGACCATCGCGCGCTGCTTGGCCTCGAGCTTGGCCTTCTCGCGGGCGATGATCCGCTTGTGGTGCTCGAGCTCGGAGATGTTGCCGCGGGTCGCCGTCAGGGCGAGACCGCGCGGGATCAGGTAGTTGCGTCCGTACCCCGGGCGAACCGCTACGAGCTCGCCCGCGCGCCCGAGGTTGTCGACGTCCTGGGTGAGGATGATCTGCATCATGCCCATCGTCTTATTCCTCTCTTGCTGTGCTAGCTGAGTGCCTTCGATCCAGCCGCTACTTCACGGTGTAGGGCAGGAGCGCGAGCATTCGAGCGCGCTTGATCGACTTCGTGATCTGCCGCTGAACGCGGGATGACACGCCGGAGATGCGCGAGGGCACGATCTTGCCGCGATCGGTCAAAAACGCCTTGAGCAGCTGCGGGTTCTTGTAATCGATGACCAGGGTCTTGTCGGCCAGGATAGAGGCGCGACGCTTACGATCTTCTGCGGACATGGCTAGTTCGCCTCCTTCGCCTCAGGGGCGGGCGCGGCCTCGGCCGGCGCCGCCTCAGTGTTCTCGGTCTGCTCGGCCTCGGGGGTAGCCGCCTCGGTCGTCTCCTCCTTGACGGTCGGATCCGGCGGCGGCTCCGAGACCTGCTCGAGCAGGTCCTCGGTGATCTCCGAGGGGCGCGCGTCGGGATCGACGTCGTCCTCGATGCGGACCGTGTAGTAGCGGAACACCGACTCGGTGAGCTTCAGGTTGCGCTCGAACTCCTGCACGATGTCTGAGCCGCCGATGAAGCGCCAGTACATGTACAGCCCGGTCTTGTTGCGCTTGATCGGGTAGGCCAGCGTCCGCAGGCCCCAGTTCTCGATCTTCAGGAGCCGCGCGTTGTAGCTGTCGAACACGCCGCGGATCTTCGAGACGAGCTCGAGGATCCCGGCCTTGTTGGTGTTCGACCGCAGGATCATCACGGTCTCGTACTCGCGCTGGGTGCCCTGCTTGGAGGACACGGAGCGCACAACTCCAGATGTTGCTGCCATCTTGTTGATCTTCTCCTCGTGGACTGTGACCCGCCTATCGGGTCACCTGAGCGGCCCCCCAACACGCGGGGAGCAAGGAGCTCGGGACCGCTGCTTCTAGTCGATCCAGCACTCGCTCGCAAGGTCCTGCGGTCCCAACCCATGAGCTTTCGCACGGTTTTTCGGGTCCTTATAAAAACACGAAGGCCGACCTCCCCTGGCGGGAGGTCGGCCTTCGACCAATCCATGACGCGCGGCTCAGCCGGCGATCAGGGGCGCGATGACGACCGCGACGATCGTCATCAGCTTGATGAGGATGTTGAGGCTCGGGCCCGCGGTGTCCTTGAAGGGGTCGCCGACGGTATCGCCGATGACCGCCGCCTTGTGGCGATCCGAGCCCTTGCCGGTGTTGACCTCGGGGTTGAAGTCCTTCTTCTGATCCTCGACCTGCTTCTTGGCGTTGTCCCACGCGCCGCCGGTGTTGGACATGAAGATCGCCAGCATGACGCCGGAGACCAGCGTGCCGGCGAGCAGGCCACCGAGGGCCTCGGCCGACCAGAAGCCGATGGCGACCGGCGAGGCCAGGGCCAGCAGACCCGGCATCATCATGCGACGGATCGAGGCCTGGGTGGAGATCGCCACGCAGCGCTCGACCTCGGTCTTCTTGCCCGCGGCTTGGACCTGGGCGTCCTCCTCGGGCGTGAGCGCGCGATCCTCTTCCTCCGCCTTGGCGACGATGGTCAGGGCCTCGCGCAGCACCGGGATCTCCCGGAACTGACGACGGACCTCGGTGATCATGTCCATGGCCGCGTCACCGACCGCCTTCATGGCCATCGATGAGAACAGGAACGGGAGCATGCCGCCGAGCAGCAGGCCGATGAGGACCTTGGGATCCGTCAGGATCAGCTGCTTGCCGCCGAGCGCGAGCCCGCGGTAGGCGGCGAACAGGGAGAGCGCCGCGAGCGCCGCCGAGGCGATCGCGAAGCCCTTCCCGATGGCCGCGGTGGTGTTGCCCACGGCGTCGAGGTTGTCGGTGCGCTCGCGGACCTGCGGGGGCAGGCTGCTCATCTCGGCGATGCCGCCGGCGTTGTCCGAGATCGGGCCGTAGGCGTCGACGGCGAGCTGAATGCCCGTGGTCGAGAGCATGCCGAGGGCCGCGAGAGCGACGCCGTAGAGACCGGCGTAGTGGTCAGCGACGAAGATCGCCAGGGCGATGCCGATGATCGGCAGCGCGGTCGACTCGAAGCCGACGCCGATGCCCGCGATGATGTTGGTCGCCGGGCCGGTGCGCGACTGCTCGACGATGCTGTTCACCGGGCGCTTGTTCTTCGAGCAGTAAAAGCCGGTGATCAGGCCGATGGCGACGCCCGCGACGAGGCCGGCGACGATCGCGGCCATCAGGTCGACGGTGCCGACCTGCTTGCCGCCCTGGAGCGTGATGCTGCCGCCGGAGGAGGACAGCGCGAAATTGATGATCACGTAGGAGATCGGCAGCATGATCGCCGCGGCACCGAACGCGCCGATGTCGAGGGCGACCTGCGGGTTGCCGCCCTCCTTGGTGCGGACCGTGTAGGTCATGATGACCGAGACCACGACGCCCGCGGCGGCGATGCCCAGCGGAATCAAGGCGGCCTCGAACCAGCCGTTGAGCGCGACCGCGCCGAGGATCATCGCGCCGAGGATCGAGCCGATGTACGACTCGAACAGGTCGGCGCCCATGCCGGCCACGTCACCGACGTTGTCGCCGACGTTGTCCGCGATGGTCGCCGGGTTGAGGTAGTGATCCTCGGGGATCCCGGCCTCGACCTTGCCCACGAGGTCCGCGCCGACATCGGCGGCCTTCGTGTAGATGCCGCCGCCCACGCGCGCGAACAGGGCGATCGAGGAGGCGCCCATCGAGAAGCCCGCGAGGATCGAGATGACCTTGTTGAAGTCGACCTGCGCGGCGTCGACATTGGTGATGCCGAACGAGTTCATCATGACGAAGAACAGCGCGCCGAAGCCGACCAGCGCGAGGCCGACGACCGCCATGCCCATGACGGCGCCGCCGCGGAAGGCGATCTGAAGCGCCGGCGCGAGACCGGTGCGCGCAGCAGCGGCGGTGCGCACGTTGGCCTGGGTGGCCACGCGCATGCCGAAGAAGCCCGCCAGGGCGGAGCAGAGCGCCCCGACCACGAAGGACACGCCGACCAGCGGCGAGCCGCTCTCGGTCGCGGCGTAGAGGCCGGAGAGACCTCCGGCGACGATGACCACGAAGATCGCCAAGACCTTGTACTCGGCGGCCAGGAAGGCCATGGCGCCACGGGCGATCTGGTCGCCGATGTTTTTCATTCGTTCGGTGCCGGCGTCCTGCCGGCCGACCCAGCCCGAGGTGAGCAGCGCGTACAGGAGCGCGACTACCCCCGCGGCTGGCGCGGCGTAGATGAAGTTTTCGATCTGCACGGAAGTTCCTTTCGATTCACTCGTTGCGAGCGAGTCCCCCGGCTTGTCAGTCCTTGTTCGACCCTTCCGTCGAACTCTTTAAGAAGCGCTGGGGAGTGGGGATGTCTGTTGAGGTGTCTGGCTTGGGCTGCTTGGGCTGCTTCTTCGCGCCCTTGTTAGGCCCCTTGTTGAACCGGTTCATCGCCGTGGCGACGCCGTCCTTGAGTACACAGGAGATCGCGCGCGCTGCCGTTGCGAGCAGCTCGGGCAGCACGAGCTGATCCTGCGTTGAGAAGTCGGCGAGCACGTACCGGCTGACCTCGCTCTTGTCCGCCGGTCGCCCGACGCCCAGCCGGATCCGCAGGAAATCCCGCGTCCCGAGCTGCTGAACGAGGTCGCGCAAGCCGTTGTGCCCGCCGTGGCCGCCGCCCTTTTTGACCGCGAGCCGGCCGGGCGGAAAGTCGATCTCGTCGTGGACGACGAGGATCTGCTGCGCCGGGATCCTGAAGTAGCGCGCGGCCAGGACCGCGCTCGAGCCGCTGCGATTCATGAACGTCTGCGGCTCGAGGACCACGCAGCGCACGCCGCCCAGCAGGCGAACGGTCGTTGTGCGGCCCTTCCACTTGTCCGTCCACACCGGTGGCGGGACGAACTGCTCGCACCACGCCTCGACCGCCATGAAGCCGACGTTGTGTCGGTTCAGCGCGTATCGCGGCCCGGGGTTGCCGAGCCCCACGAGCAGCCATGGCGCGTCGTCTGCCATCGCGTGTTCCGGGGGGGTGCATCACAGGATTCTGGCCAATAGCCGTGAGCGACGAGCGCTGGGCTACTTCTACTCTTACTTCTTCTTCTTCTTCTTCTTGTCGTCCTCTTCGACCTTCTTGACCTTGGGCGGCGAGACGTACGCCAGCGCCAATCGCGTGTCCTCGAGGAAGCGCACGTTCGGCGCGCTGCAGTCCTCGAGGCGCAGCGTCTGGTCCGCGGCGAGCGGGGAGACATCGGCCTCGAGGGCGACGGGGATGTCACCCGGGCGGGCCGCGATCTTCACGAACCGACGGTAGGTCTGCAGCTTGCCGCCGGCGAGCACGCCGACCGAGCGACCGACGTAGTTGACCGGGATCTTGGTGACGATCTCGGTCTTCGGATCGACGCGCAGGAAGTCGATGTGGATCAGCTCCATCCGCACGGCGTCGATCTGGTGGTCGGCGATGATGACATCCTCGACCGCCTTGCCGGCGTCGCTCTCGACCGAGAGCTTGAAGTAGGTGTTGAGCTTGCGGTCGGGATCCATCGCCTTCCGGAACACCCGGGGGTCGAGGGAGATCTTCAGGTGGTCTTTGCCGCCTCCGTAGAGGACGCCGGGGATCAGGCCGCTCTGGCGCAGTCGACGCGCTGGCCCCTTCCCGTGTGAATCGCGGACCGTGACGGTCAGCTCTCGTTGTGTGTTGCTCATTGTCTTGCTTGCCTTCTGCTGTGACTCGCCGCCGGGTGGGTGCCGCCTAGGGCTCGCCGCCGACCGCGAGTCGTGGGTGTCAGCGTGACCGATCATCGTCGGCTCGGCTGACCTCATGGGAACAGGTCGTGACGTTCTGTCACGACCTGACTCGAGGAGCTTGTTGTCGAAGAGAAATCGAAGAACGTGAAGAACGTCGAAGAAAGTCGAAGAAAGTCGAAGTAGCGTGGAGGGGATTTAGATGAACAGGCTCGAGATCGAGTCGCCGTGATGGATGCGCTTGACGGCCTCGCCGAGCAGGCGCCCCAGGCTCACGACCACGAGACGGTCACAGCGATCGGCCTTGGCCTCCTGCGGGATGCTGTTGGTGACCCAGACCTTCGAAAGCACAGAGCTGTTGATCCGCTCGATCGCCGGCCCCGAGAGCACGCCGTGGGTCGCCATGGCGAAGACCTCTTTGGCGCCGTGCTCCTTCACGACCTTGGCGGCGTTGCACAGGGTGCCGGCGGTGTCGATGATGTCGTCGACCAGGATCGCGCGCTTGCCGTCGACGTCACCGATCAGGTGGTGAACCTGGCTGACGTTGGGGGCGCTGCGGCGCTTGTCGATGATCGCCAGGCCGGCGCCGATGATCTTGGAGTACTGGCGCGCGCGCTCGACTCCGCCCGCGTCGGGCGAGACGACCACGGTGTCGGCGGCGCTGAATTGATGAACCAGGATGTCCTGGAAGACCGGCGTCGCGTACAGGTGGTCAAAGGGGATATTGAAGAAGCCCTGGATCTGCCCGGCGTGCAGGTCGACCGAGACGACCCGGGTCGCGCCCGCCGCCGTCAGCAGGTCGGCGACCAGCTTCGACGAGATCGGCGTTCGCGGCTTGACCTTGCGATCCTGCCGCGCGTAGCCGAAGTACGGCATGACGGCGACGATCGAGCCCGCGCTCGCGCGTTTCAGCGCGTCGATCGTGATCAACAGCTCCATCAGGTTGCGGTTCGGCGGGGTGCACGTCGGCTGAATGACGAAGCAATTGACCCCGCGGACGTTCTCGCCAATCTCCACGAAGATCTCTCCATCGGAGAACCGCTCGACCTTGGCCGCGCCGTGAGAGATCCCGACGTAGCCGCAGATCTCCTTGGCCAGAGGCACGTTGGCGTTTCCGCTGAAGATGGAGATGGTCTTGTGCACAGGGATGTTCCTCAGGCCAGACATGAACTCGAGAGACGCGCGAGGAGCCGCTTCGAGAGCGAGAGAGCTGGGGCGGTAGGGATCGAACCTACGAATGTCGGTACCAAAAACCGATGGCTTACCACTTGCCGACGCCCCAGGATGGGTTGGTGGGTGACGGGGGCCAAGCCCCTGAAAACACTCGCCAACCGCGCGGCTTTATAGGAGTTGGCGCCGAGGCCTGTCAACAGCCGATACCCCGCGTTTTGCACGCCTGAGCGCCCGTCTGCGGCCCGGCGACGATCCACCGGCGGGGCCGCCGGAGCCGCCGGGGGATCCGCCGAACACCCGCGGCCCGCTCGGCGTACGACCCGCGCGGGATTCCCAGTCGCCGGCGAGGAGGGGCTGCGACGAGTCGTCGGTGGCCGCCCCACGACGCCGCGCGCGAACTACGCGTGAGGTTTCACCGCCCGACGTGAGATCCCCATACACGGTGGAGCCAGGGGCTGATTTGGGTCTATGTGATAGGGTCCGCTCGCGCCCTGGTGCCCGCGCCGCGATCCCGGCGAAAGCCGTTTTGCCCCCAACAATCGCGGCCACCGGGAGGAGAAGAGCAACGCGATGTCGCTTCGAAAATTCCGCCGTACGCTGAATCGAACCATGTTGGTTGGCCTCGTGGCCGCGGGACTGTTTGTCAGCCCGAGCGTCCACCCGGTCGCAGAGGCGGCGCCCGCCGCAAAGAACGCCATCACGTTTGAACTGCCGATCCAGGAGTTCACGTTGGCCAACGGGCTGCGCGTCTATGTGGTCGAGGACCACTCCACGCCCTCGTTCAACATGACGCTGATTTACGACGTGGGCTCGCGCAGCGAGGTCCCCGGCAAGACCGGCTTCGCGCACCTCTTCGAGCACATGATGTTTGAGGGGTCACAAAATGTGCCGCCGATGGGGCACCTGACCTACGTGCAGCGAGTCGGCGGGAACAACAACGCCGGCACGAGCTTCGACACGACCCTCTACTACAACAACCTCCCGAGCCAGTACCTCGACCTGGGCCTGTGGCTCGAGTCGGACCGCCTGCGCTCCCTCGAGATCACCGCCGACAACTTCGAGAACCAGCGCAACGCGGTCAAGGAGGAGAAGGCGATGCGCACGGACAACGTGCCCTACGCCGCCGCGATCCAAAATTGGCTCTCGACCGCGTGGGCGGGGTCCGGCTACGACCACGCGCCGATCGGCAGCCTCGAGGACCTCAACTCGGTCGGCGTCGAGTACGTGCAGGAGTTCTTCGACATGTACTACGCCCCCGACAACGCCGTCTTGGTGTTCGTCGGCGACGTCAAGTTCGACGAGCTGAAGGGCAAGGTCGAGCAGTACTTCGGCGACATCCCGAAGGGTAAGCCGCGTCCCCCGGCGCGGCAGCCCAACATCGACGTCAACAAGCCGCTTCAGACCACGGTCAACGATCCGCTCGCCCAGCAGGAGCTGCTGCTCTACGGCTGGCACACGGTCGGCCAGAAGCACCCCGACCGCCCCGCGCTCGATCTCCTCGGCAGCATCCTGCTCGTCGGCGACTCGGCGCGCATCCCCAAGATCCTCAATGACGAGCTGAAGCTGGTCGCGTTCTCGGGCGGCACGCACTTCGCCCTGCAGGACGCCGGCCTCGTGTTTGTGCAGGCCGTCCCGCTGCCCAAGACCAAGAGCGAGGACATCGAGAAGGTCATCCGCGACGAGGTGGTCAAGGTCCAGAAGAAGGGCATCAACAAGAAGGAGCTGGAGAAGGCGATCAACCGCCAGCTCATGAGCACGGTGTCGACCCTCGCCACCAACCAGGGGCGGGCCTCCGCGATCGCCTCGGGCGTGCTGTTCAACAACGATCCCAAGCACGTGCTCACCGAGATCGAGCGCTACCGAACGGTCACGCCCAAGGACATCAAGCGCGTGGCCAACCAGTACCTCAACGAGAACCTGCTGAAGCTGCAGATCAAGCCCGGGACCGGCGCGATGCCGATGCCGACGGCTCCGTAGGCCCAGCGAACACGACGCAGAAGACGAAAGGTTTTCAAGGGTTTAAAGATGGTCCGCACTCTCCGCACTCATCGTCGCAACCGCACCGCCGCCGCCGCCCTCGTCGCGCTGGTCGGCACGCCGCTGGTCCTCCTGGGCTGCAAGCCGAAGGAAGAGCCCGCGCCCCCGCCCGAGCCCGCGCCCGTCGTCCAGGCGCCGGCGCCGGTGGAGCCCGCGCGCGTGTACCCCGATCCCCCGGCGCCGACCGCCCCGACGCCGGTCAAGTTCCCCGACCTGCAGAAGTTCATGGTCGAGAAGAACAAGCTGCAGGTCTACGTGGTCGAGAACCACGAGGTCCCGCTGGTCAGCGCGCAGATCGTCATCAACGCCGGCAGCATGGACGACCCCAACCTCGCGGAGATGACCGCGAGCATGCTGGGCGAGGGCACCAAGAAGCGTAAGAAGGCCAAGATCGACGCCGAGATCGAGCAGGTCGGCTCGAGCATCGGCGAGTTCGCCGGCATCCACAGCACCTACGTCTCGAGCCGCGTGCTCAAGCGCGACCTCAAGCTGGCGCTCACGCTCATGGCCGACGAGGTCATGAACCCGGCGTTCCCGCAGGATGCCCTCGACAAGCTCAAGAACCAGGCCAAGACGGGGATCAAGGCCCAGAAGCAGAACGCGGACTTCCTCGCCAACACGCTCTTCGACATGGTCGCCTACCCCGAGGGGCACCCCTATGGGCAGCCGCCGCAGACCGAGGCGGACATCGACAAGATCACGCAGGACTCGCTCGCGAAGTTCCACGACAACTTCTACCGGGCGAACAACGCCTACCTGATCCTCTCGGGCGACATCACCGTCGCCGAGGCCGAGCCGCTGGTGAAGAAGACGCTGGGCAAGTGGAAGGCCTTCGAGAAGCTCGAGGACATCCCCAAAAACCCGCTCAATAAGTTCGACGCCGACGCCTACAAGTCGCGGATGCCGACCAAGATGGTCGTGCACCTGGTCGATCGACCGGGCTCGGCGCAGTCCGAGGTCCGCGTCGGCAACCTCGCGCTGGCGCGAAAGCACCCGGACTGGGCCAAGGTCGACGTGGCCCAGCAGATCCTCGGCGGCGGCTCGACCGGTCGTCTGTTCCTTGACGTCCGCGAGGAGCGCGGGCTGACCTACGGCATCTACACGCAGGTCTCGTCGGGCCAGGCGCCGGGCACCTTCCGGATCTGGACCAAGACCAAGACCAAGAAGACCGGCGAGATGATGACCGCGATCTTCGAGCACCTCGACCGGATGCACAAAGAAGATCCGACCGAGACCGAGTTCAAGGACGCGGTCACCAAGCTCGTCGGCTCGTTCCCGCTCGAGATCGAGACCCCCGGACAGATCGCCGGCAAGGTCCGCACGGTCCTGACCTACAACCTCGACGAGAACTACTTCAAGACCTACCGCGACAAGGTGCTGGCCGTGACCCGCGAGGAGATCAAGACGGTCGCCGCCAAGTACATGCACCCGGTCCCGGTCATGGTTGTGGTCGGCAAGGCCGACAAGGTCGTGCCCCAGCTGCAGGACGCCTTTAAGGACATGGGCGGGGTCGAGATCATCACCTACGACCTCAATCTCAAGCGGATTTGAAGCCCGCGAATTCGCGCCCTTCACGCGGTCGCCGAGCTACTCGGCGGCCGCGCCGCGTTTCGAATCGGCCGAGCGCGTGAAGCCGGCTGGCCGGAACGCCAGCCGCGGCTCCCGCTTTCTTGGGCGCCACTGGCGAATATGGAACAACTAGCGTGGAGCCGAGCGTTGAGCAGGCTGCAAGGAGCCGAGTATGTGCGGAATCATCGGATACACCGGTCCCCGTGATGTGGTCCCCGTCCTCCTCGAGGGCCTGCGCCGCCTCGAGTACCGCGGCTATGACTCGGCCGGCGTCGCGCTCGTCAACCCCGAGCAAGTCGGGGTTCAGGTCGCGCGCCGCGAGGGCAAGATCGCGGCCCTCGAGGCCGCGCTCGAGCGTCACCCGCTCACCGGCCATTGCGGCGTCGGGCACACGCGCTGGGCGACCCACGGCGCGCCGACTGAGACGAACGCGCACCCGCACCAGGCCGGACACGTCGCCATCGTCCACAACGGCATCATCGAGAATCACGCCGAGCTGCGCCGCGAGCTGGCGGCGCGCGGCTGCACGTTTACGAGCGAGACCGACACCGAGGTCATCGCCCATCTGATCGAGCAGTCGCTGGCGGAGCAAGGCGGCGACCTCCTGCGTGCGGTGCACGCGATCCAGTCGCGCCTCACCGGCAGCTGGGCGCTCGCGATCGTGCACGACAAAGACCCGGACACGGTCATCGCCGCGCGGCACAGCTCGCCGCTGCTCGTGGGCCTCGGCGGGGCCGAGTTCGCGGAGGGCGAGTCCCCTGGCGCCGAGAACTACGTCGCCTCGGACATCTCCGCGATCCTGCAGTACACGCGCACGGTCATCGATCTCGAGGATGGCGACGTGGCCCGCGTGACCCCCGACGCGGTCGAGATCCTCGACGTCGACGGCCAGCCGGTTCGACGCACACGTCGGCGTGTGGAGTGGAGCCCGATGGCCGCCGAGAAGCAGGGCTTCAAGCACTTCATGCTCAAGGAGATCCACGAGCAGCCGCGCGCGATCCGAGACACGATGCTCGGCGCGACGATCGACGAGGCCACCGCCGACGTCGCGCTCGACGGCCTGAAGCTCGACGTGAGTTCGGGGAACGCGCGGCTCGTGATGGTCGCCTGCGGCACCTCCTGGCACGCCGCGTTGACCGGGAAGTACCTGATCGAGCGCCTCGCCCGGATCCCGGTCGAGGTCGACCTGGCCAGCGAGTTCCGCTACCGCGACCCAATCCTCGGGCCCAACGACATCGTCGTCGCGATCAGCCAGTCGGGCGAGACCGCCGACACGCTGGCGGCTGTCCGCGAGGCCAAGCGCAGACGCGCGCACACGATCGCGATCTGCAACGTCCAAGGCTCGACGATCACGCGGGTCGCGGACCAGGTCATCTATACGCGGGCTGGCCCCGAGATCAGCGTGGCGTCGACGAAGGCGTTCACGACGCAGCTGACCATGGTCACGCTGCTCGCGATCCACCTGGGCCGGCGCGTCGACAAGCTCTCGCAGGAGCGCGCGCGCGATTTACTCAGCGCGCTGCGCACGTTGCCCTCCCAGGTCGAGAACCTGCTCGCGCAGCTGTCGGCGATCCGGATTATCGCGCGCCGCTACGTGACCGCGCGTGACTGCCTGTACCTGGGGCGCGGGCTGTGCTTCCCGGCCGCGCTCGAGGGGGCGCTCAAGCTCAAGGAGATCAGCTACATCCACGCCGAGGGCTACGCGAGCGGTGAGATGAAGCACGGGCCGATCGCGCTGGTCGACGCGTCGGTACCCGTGATCGTCCTCGCGCTGCGCGGGCCCGGCTACGAGAAGGCGCTTTCGAACCTCGAGGAGGTGCGCGCGCGCGGGGGCAAGATCATCGCGCTCGCGACCATGGGGGACTCGCGGATCGGGGACATCGCCGACGACGTGATCCTGGTCCCTGATGTCCCCGAGGAGCTGCAGCCGATCGCGGTCAGCGTCCCGCTGCAGCTGCTCGCGTACCACTTCGCCGACCTCAAGGGCACGGACGTCGACCAGCCGCGCAACCTGGCGAAGTCCGTGACGGTCGAGTGAATTTGACGAACGACGTTTAGACGTCTCGGCGCGCGTGTCCCCGAGGACATCTACGAAACGCGCGCGCCTCTCGCTCCGGGTCAGGGTTCGCTTCGCGTCCAGCGCCCGGACTTCCCGCCGGACTTCTCGAGCAGCTCGATCGCCTCGATCGACATGCCGCGGTCCATGGCCTTGCACATGTCGTAGATGGTGAGCGCCGCGGTCGCGGCCGCGGCCATCGCCTCCATCTCGGGGCCGGTTCGATCCAGCGCTCGAACGTGCACACGGACGCTCACGCCGGGGAGCTCGGGCAGCAGCTCGAAGCCCACGTCGACCGCAGTGAGGCGCACGGGGTGACACAGCGGGATGCTGGTCGCGGCCTGCTTCGCGCCGCTGACCGCGGCGATCCTGGCGACGCCGAGCACGTCGCCCTTCCCCACCTGACCCGACTGAATCCGCGCGAGGGTCTGCGGAGACATGCGGACACGGGCGCGAGCGATAGCGGCGCGCGCGGTCTCTGGCTTGTCGGTGATCGCGACCATCCGCGCCGCCCCGGCGTCATCGAAGTGGGTGAGTGGATCCGTCATCAGGCTCGAGGGTGCACGCCCTCGTGACGTCGTCAAGCGCGCCGGCACGCGGCTCGGGCACGGTGTGTTCGCCGCGCGCGCGAGCGCCTCGCCTGTCCTCCCAATCGGATCGGCAACGTGCTATTCCTCGCCCCGGCTGGCGCCGTTCCTCCCCCGATCTTGTCTCGTTTCACACGACTCGATCCTCACGATTTGATCCGCCGGGACGGTGGGCAACAGGGCCCACAATCCTCCCGGTCGCGGCGCTCGGCCGGAAAGACCCCCGGTCCATGAAAATCGGCATCCCGAAGGAAATCCACCCGGGTGAGCGCCGCGTGGCCGCGACCCCGAAGACGGCCCAGCGTCTGCAGAAATACGGGTTCGAGGTCCTCGTCGAGACCCAGGCTGGCGTGGCCGCCTCGTTCACCGACGACGCGTTCCAGGCGGCCGGCTGCACCGTCGTCGGCAGCGCGGCGCAGCTCTGGTCGCAGTCGGACATCGTGATGAAGGTCCGCGAGCCCGAGTTCAGCGAGGTCGACCTGCTGCGCGAGGGCGGCATGCTCATCAGCTTCATCTGGCCGGCCCAGAACAAGGAGCTGCTCGACCGCCTCGCGGCCAAGAAGGCCACGGTCATCGGGATGGAGTCGATCCCGCGGATCAGCCGCGCCCAGAAGATGGACGCGCTGTCGTCGATGGCGAACATCGCGGGCTACCGCGCCGTCGTCGAGGCCGCGAACCAGTTCGGGCGCATGTTCACCGGTCAGATCACCGCGGCCGGCAAGATGCCGCCGGCGAAGGTCCTGGTGATCGGCGCCGGCGTCGCGGGGCTCGCGGCCATCGGCGCCGCGCGAGGGCTCGGCGCGGTCGTCCGCGCCTTCGACACGCGACCTGTCGTCAAGGAGCAGGTCGAGTCGATGGGCGCCGAGTTCCTGGAGCTGGAGTTCGAGGAGGACGGCACCGGCGCGGGCGGCTACGCGAAGGTGATGAGCAAGGCCTTCATCGAGGCCGAGATGAAGCTGTTCGCCGAGCAGGCGAAGGAGCTCGACATCATCATCACGACCGCGCTGATCCCCGGCAAGCGCGCGCCGCTCTTGGTGAACAAGGCGACGCTCGCCAACCTCAAGCCGGGCTCGGTCGTGGTCGATATGGCCGCCGAGCAAGGTGGCAACTGCGAGGTCGTCACCGCCGGCGAGGTCATGGACTACAACGGCGTCAAGATCATCGGCTACACCGAC
This sequence comes from Polyangia bacterium, assembly GCA_030430565.1. Lineage (GTDB taxonomy): Bacteria > Myxococcota_A > Polyangia > Nannocystales > Nannocystaceae > JACKDW01. The sequence goes on along the minus strand of JAUIKS010000003.1, from coordinate 414,289 downwards.
CTGCCGAGCCGCATGGCGGCGCAGTCGAGCCAGCTCTACGGCAGCAACCTGTGTCACCTGCTCGACGACATGGGCCGCGCCGAGGGCTTCAAGGTCGACGAGCAGGACCTCGTGGTCCGCGGCGCGCTGATCCTGAACCAGGGCGAGCTGAAGTGGCCGCCGCCGAAGATCGAGGACCCCTCCCCGCCCAAGCCCAAGGAGGAGCCGGCCCCGATCGCGCACAACAAGCACAAGCAAGAGGAGCAGCAGGGCGGCGTCTCGCCGGCGATGATCCTCGCCGCGCTCGCGCTGGTCGGCATCGGCATCGCCAACCCGGGCAACGAGTTCCTCGCCCACTTCACGGTCTTCGTGCTCGCGATCTTCGTCGGCTACATGGTCGTCTGGAACGTCGCGGCGGCGCTGCACACCCCGCTGATGTCGGTGACCAACGCGATCAGCGGCATCATCGTGATCGGCGGCATGCTGGTCGTCTCCGGCGACCCCACGCACCCAGCGACCATCCTGGGCGCGATCGCCATCCTCGTCGCAACCATCAACATCGCAGGCGGCTTCCTGGTCACGCAGCGCATGCTGAAGATGTTCCGGAAGTAAGCAGCTATCTCGGCTACCTCGAACGCAAGTAGGAGCATCCCGTGTCTTACAGCCTGACAACGGTCCTCTACATCGCCGCCAGCGTACTGTTCATCCTCAGCCTCGGCGGTCTCTCGAACCAAGAGACCGCGCGCCGCGGCAACATGTTCGGCATCGTCGGCATGATCCTGGCGATCCTCGCCACCATGCTCGGTCAGAACATGGCGGGCCTGGCCAATATGTCCGGCACCGGCTACGCGATCCTCGGCGCCGCCGTGGTCCCGGGCGCGATCATCGGCGCGGTCCTGGCCGCGCGCGTCGCCATGACCTCGATGCCGGAGCTGGTCGCGATCCTGCACAGCTTCGTCGGCCTCGCGGCCGTGCTCGTGGGCGTCGCCTCGTTCCTCGACCCCAACGCGCACCACGCGGGCGCCGAGGCGATCATCCACAACGTCGAGGTCTACGTCGGCGTGTTCATCGGCGCGATCACCTTCACCGGCTCGGTCATCGCCTTCCTCAAGCTGCGCGGCTCGATGAGCGGGAACCCGATCATCCTGCCCGCGCGGCACATGCTCAACCTGATCTTGGTGCTGGTCTGCTGCTACTTCGGCTACGCCTTCGTCAGCGACCCGGCCAACGGGATGCAGCCGCTGCTGATCATGATCGGCATCGCCTGCTTCCTCGGCATTCACATGGTCGTCGCCATCGGCGGCGCCGACATGCCGGTGGTCGTCTCGATGCTCAACAGCTACTCGGGCTGGGCGGCGGCGGCGGCCGGCTTCATGCTCAGCAACGACCTGCTCCTGGTGACAGGCGCGCTGGTCGGCTCGAGCGGCGCGATCCTCTCGTACATCATGTGCAAGGCGATGAACCGCTCGTTCATCAGCGTCATCGCCGGGGGCTTCGGCAGCGACGGCGGCGCGGCCAAGGGCGGCGGCCCGAAGGTCGAGGGCGAGATGAAGGAGATCGAGCTCGACGAGACCGTCGAGCTGCTCAAGGCGGCCAAGAACATCGTGGTCGTCCCCGGCTACGGCCTCGCGCGCGCGCAGGCCCAGCACACGCTCGCGGAGGTCACCAAGATCCTGCGCAAGAAGGGCAAGAACTTCCGCTTCGCCATCCACCCGGTCGCCGGTCGCCTGCCCGGGCACATGAACGTGCTCCTGGCCGAGGCCAACGTCCCCTACGACATCGTGCTGGAGATGGAGGAGATCAACGAGGACTTCCCGGAGACGGATGTCGTGCTCGTCATCGGCGCCAACGACATCGTCAACCCCTCGGCGCTGACCGACCCCAACAGCCCGATCGCCGGGATGCCGGTGCTCGAGGTCTGGAAGGCGACCGACGTGATCGTGATGAAGCGCGGTCGCGGCACCGGCTACGCGGGCATCCAGAACCCGCTGTTCGTGGGCGACAACACCCGCATGCTGTTCGGCAACGCGAGCAAGAGCGTCGCCGACATCCTCGGCAAGCTCACCGGCTAGCCCCGGAGGACAGCCACGCGAGCGCGCCCGGGTCGCACGACCCGGGCGTTTTTCTTGGTCAGCGGACCGCGCCGCGGATCCGCAGCACCCCCGGCGCGCCCTCGGGGTGCTCGCTCCACAGCCGCTCGAGCTCGAGGCCGCCGGGGCGCAGGCGCTCCGTCTTGCGCTGTAGCAGCCCGCGGACGTCGAGGCCGGGCAGGCGCGCGGCGCCCGGGGCGAGCGCGGCGTTGAGCTGCTCGCTGAAGGTAGCGACCTCGAGCAGCGCGCCGAAGCAGGGCTCGCGCACGACCGCCGGCAGCGTCGCCGGCTCCCCGGGCGCGACCGCGATCGCGGCGGCGCCCTGGCGCTCGCAGGAGAGCCAGATCTTCTCGAGCTCGGCCGCCAGGCGCAGCTCGCCGCGCTCCTCGTCGTAGTGCGGCCACACGCGCCCGAGCCCGCCGATCGTGACGGCGGAGAAGCGCGCGGTGTCGACCCCGGTGAGCCCGAGCTCGAGGTCGCCGATCGAGATCGACCACGCGCCGTCTTCGTCTGTCTCACCAGGCAGGCCGAGCGCCGGGGGCAGGCGCGGCGCGAGGCGCTCGAGCTGCAGCGTCGTCCACTCCGCTAGGGTCTCGTTGGCGCGCGCGAGCAGGCCGGCGCTCGCGACCCGCTCCTCGAGCACGCCGGCCGCGGTCCAGAGCTCGAGCAGACGGTTTAGGGTGTCGATCGACATGTCGACTTGGACATCTGTCCCGCTGGGCAGGCGCGCGGGCGCGGGCAGCGTGACGCCGTGATCGACCGGGCCGGGCGCCGCCAGCTGCCGCAGCTCGCTCGGGTCGAGCGCGGGGGTGATCGAGAGGCGCAGGGACGCGCCGAGCGTGGGGTCAAGCCGCGCGGGCTCGCAGAGCGCGAGCTCGACCTCGGCGCGCGGCTCCCCCGGGATCAGCGTGACGCGCTCGGGCAGCAGCGGCGCCGCCGAGATCTTTTTCAAGGCCTGCTCGACGCGGGCCTGCACTTCGTCATGGGCGCGGCCCTCGATGTAGCGCTCGACGGCGATGTAGCCAGCGAGGGCGCCGAGCGGCGCGAGCGGGCCGGTGATCACGGCGCCGACGGCCGCGCCGCCGACGGTCGCCTTGGTCCGCAGCTCCCCGGTGAAAGAGACGGCGGCGAGCGAGACGAGCTCGAGCTCTAGGCGCCCGAGCGTGGGGACGCGGAGCGAGAGCTCGCCAGCCGCCGCGACGCGGTTTTGGCCGGCGAGCGCGATGTCGAAGCGTGCGCCGCCCTCGATCAGCGTGATCTCGAAGCGCTCGAGACGGGTCGACGGCCCGAGCAGCTCGGTGTCGCGTGTCGCGGAGAGCAGCCGCGCGCGGACGACCGGCAGCAGCACGCGCTTCAGCGCCTCCGCGGAGATCTGCACGGACGCGCCGCAGCGCTGGGCGTCCGGGGGCTCCTCGCGGTCCGCGAACGGCCCGACGAGCACGGCGCTGGTCACAGAGTGCACCCGGCCGCCGCGCCGACGCGTGCGCAGCTCGACGCGGTGGTAGCCCGGCGCGAGACCCTCGAGCGAGAGCTCGACCTGTCCGCTGGGCCCGGCCGCGGCGTCCTCCTGGAGCGCGTCGTCGAGCAGCACCTCGAGACGCTCGAGCTCCTCGGGCGGCCCGGCCTCGGCGCGCCACGAGCCCTGCTCCCCCGCCGAGGCGCCGCCCGCCGTCGTGACCGTGACCGGCGCGCGCGTCGCCGCCTGCGTCATGAGGCGGGTCGAGGCCCACAGCGCGCCGCCGGCGAGGCCGAGCCCGAGGGCCGCGCGCGGGAGCCAGTGTGGACGAAGGGACATGTCTGAAGTGCAACCGAGGCGAGCGCGGGAGTATTTTCGACAACGGGCTCAGCGCGCGCGGTAGAGCACGAACAGCGAGAGCAGCTCGACCGCGACGATCCACATGGTGCAGGCCATCACGCTGCGGACCATCGCCACCGTCACCGACTCCGCGCTCGACTTGTCGCGCGCGCCCTTCGCCACCGCGTCGCTGGCGATGCCGGCGGCGTAGATCAGGATGAGCAGCGCGGCCCGCCGGACGAAGGCGACGCGGCCGGGCGGCGGATCGAGGAGGTCGGCGGTCACGAGCTCGAACGCGCTCGGGCCCGCGGCGCTCAGCTCCGGGACCTGCAGCTCGAGGTAGAGCGTGCCGCCGAGCACCATGCCGGCGACGAAGAGCGCGGCGAGGACGAGGTAGGCGAGGGCGAGGCCGAACCACGCCGGCGCCCACAGGTAGCGCGGCTCGTCGATCCCGAGCGCGCGCATGGCCACGGTCTGGCGCGTGAGCGACATGCCGCCGAGCCAGGCCGTGATCGCGCTGGCCGAGGTCGCGGCGAACAGGATGCCCGAGAGCGGCGGCGCGAGCGCGACGATGTGCATGGAGCCGATCAGGCCGAAGACGCGATCGGGCCGCACCGGCATGCCGCCGCCGAGCAGCGAGCGGTGGAAGATGTAGAGGATCGTGAAGCCGATCAGCGTCGAGACGACGGCGAAGAAGGGCGCCGGCCGCAGGAGGCCCTGGCTGAGGACCACGCGCGCGACCTCGGGGACGTCTCGCCAGCCGCGGATGAAGCTGCGCCAGGCGCTGCTGAGCACGCGGGTGATCACGCTGAAGGGCTCGAGCCACGAGCGGGCGCGCGCGCCGAGGCGGGCGCCCCAGGACACACGCCGGGGGGAGCGCGGCGCGACGCGCCCGGCCTCGAGGCGCTCGACGAGCGCCCGCGAGAGCGCTCCCTCGATCGCGCGCAGCGCCTCCGCCGGTCGTGCGCCGTCGGTCTCTCGGGCCAGGTGCTCTTCGACGCCGAGCTCGAACTCGCTGATCCCCCGCGTCTCAGGGTCGAGGTACAGGAAGCGGTCGGCGAAGGCGGCGGCGAAGTGCAGGTCGTGGGTGATGACGAGGGCCGCGGCGCCCTGCCCGTCGCCCTCGCGCTGCAGCTCGCGCCGCAGGATCGCGGCGAGTCGACGCACGCGCAGCGGGTCGAGGCCGACGGATGGCTCGTCGAGGAACAGCACGCGCCGACCGCCCGCCAGCGTCCGCGCGACCGCGAGCCGCTGGGCCTCGCCGCCGCTGACGTGCCCCGTGTCATGCCCGGGGCCGCTCCACTCGCGCGGCAGGTCGAGATGCGCGAGCCAGGACTCGATCACCTCCCGGTGCTTCGCGGGCGCGACCGGCTGATCAGCGTTGCGCAGCGCGAGCTCGAGGTTGCCGGCGACGCTGAGGTGATCGAAGAGCGCGCCGCGCTGCGGCACCACGCCGATCGGCGCGCGGAGCTCGAGGGCCCCGTGCGACACCGTGAAGCCGCGCCCGCGCAGCCCCTCGGGCTCGTGCAGCGCCGCGAGCAGGGTCGACTTGCCGGCGCCGCTCGAGCCGAGCAGCGCGATGACCTCGCCGGCGCGCAGCGTGAGCTCGAGATCCTCAAACAGCGGCGCGCCGTCGGGCCGCAGCACTCGCAGCCCGCGAACCTCGAGCAGCGGCGCCTTCACGGACCCAGACACACGCCCAAGCTTGCCCGATCTTCGCCGCGGCGGGCGGGATCAGGCGACCTCGAGCCACTCCCGCAGCGGCGCGGCGAAGACCTCGGGCATGTCGATGACCGGGCGCGTGACCTCGGGGATCGCGTCGCCGTGGAAGTCGGAGCCGCCGGTGACGACCAGCTCGCGGTCGTTGGCCAGCCGCAGCCACGACATCCGCTCGGCCCGCGAGTAGCGGCCGTAGTAGACCTCGAGGCCCTCGAGGCCCGCGTCTTTAAAGCGACGGAACAGGTCGTCGACCAGCGCGAAGCTCCGCAGGGTGTGCGGATGCGCCAGCGCCATGCGTGCGCCGCAGGCTCGCCCGAGCGCGAGGCCCTCCTCGAGGGAGATCCGCGCGAGCGGGACATCGGCCGGGCCGCCGTCGTGCAAGAAGCGATCGAAGGCCTCGCGGATGCTCGAGACGATCCCGCGCTCGAGCAGCGCGCGCGCGACGTCCGGGCGCCCGGGCACGCGCCCGTGGATCTGTCGGTCGAGCGCCTCGGCGTCGAGCTCGTGACCCAAGCTCGCCAGCCGCGCGACGATCGCGTGCAGGCGCGCGCGGCGATCGATCCGAACCTGCGCGAGCCGGGCGGAGAGCTCGTCGAGGCCGGCGCGGTCGCGCGCGCCGTAGATCAGCAGGTGAATCGAGCGCTCGTGGTCCACGCAGCTCAGCTCGAGGCCGCGCAGCACCGCGCAGCCTTGGAGCTCCGCCGCCGTCGCCTCGTAGCCGTCGACGCAGTCGTGATCGGTCAAGCAGAACAGCTCGACGTCGCGCGCGCGCGCGCGCCGAGCCAGCTCCTGGGCCGTGAGGCTGCCGTCGGAGTGCGTCGAGTGGCAGTGGAGCTCCACGCGCATTCCTGGGCAGCCTATCACACGGACGCGATCCCCCCGAGATCACGACGTCGCGGTGGGGTCTCACATGTCTATTAAGACATGAGTAAAAGGGGAATCACTCGACCAGCGCGTAGCGGAGCCCGCGGTCGCGGCAGACTAGGGTCTGGGCGCCGCAGCGCTCCATCGCGACGATCAGGATCGTGACGCCCGCGACGATCACGTCGGCTCGCCCGGCGGGCAGGCACGGCGTCTTCACCCGCTCGGCGAGGGTCTGGCCGGCCAGGCGATCGCGCAGCGAGAGGAGCTGCGCGAGGGTGAAGCGCGCCCCGTCGACGCGCGCCCGCTCGTAGGACTCGAGCCCGAGCAGCAGGGCCGCCGCCGTCGTCACGGTCCCGGCGAGCCCGTGCAGCACCGGCCACGGCGTGAGCGGCTGCTGGGCGAAGGCCGCCCGCGCCGCCTCGGCGACCGCCGCGACGCCCGCGCGCGACGGCGGGTCTTGGCCGGCGAGCAGCGACTCGGTGAGACGGACCGAGCCGATCTTGTGGGACACCTTCGAGTCGACCGCGAGACCGCGCCCGGCGACCAGCTCGGTCGACGCGCCGCCGATGTCGATGACGCGCAGCGGCGCGTCGCCCTCCGGCGCTTCCTCCAGCGCGACCGAGCGATAGGAGAGCTCGGCCTCCTCGACGCCAGAGATCACGCGGATCGGCACGCCGAGCGCCCGCGCGGCCGGCTCGAGGAAGGCCTCGGGGTTGCTCGCCAGACGCACGCCCTCGGTCGCGACGGCGCGCAGGCTCGCGCCGACGGCCTCGGCCTGCTCCCGGTGCGATCGCAGCGCCGCGAGCGTGCGCTCGATGGCCGCGGGCGCGAGCCGACCTGTCCTCGAGACCCCCTCACCGAGTCGCGTCATGCGGGCGATGTCGTCGTGGATCTCGAGCGCGCCGTCGGGGCGGCGACGGGCGAGCAGCATCAACGCGGTGTTGGTGCCGATGTCGATGACGGCCTGCCAGCGCGCTTCGTTCATGGGCATGAACTAACACAACGACGACCACGAGAAACCGCGGGCCCTCGAGACGAGGAGCCCGCGGCCCTGCGTTGGTGAGTCACGCGACTGGCGGCTAGGGGCCCCAGTCGGGGGTCGTGCCCGCCTTGATGATCTGGATCTGGTTGTTGCCGTCCTTGTTGGCGACGTAGATGCCGCCCTTGGACGACTGGAACGCGATCATGCGACCGTCGGGGCTCCAGGTCGGGTCGAGGTTGCGACCTGGCGTTTGGGTCAGGCGCGTGAGCTTGCCGCTGCGGACGTCGACCGAGAAGACGTCGTAGCGGTTGCTGCTGTCGCGGCCCGAGTAGGCGATCTGGTTCGAGAGCGCCTTGTCGACGCGGTTGCCGGGGTTCCAGTCGGGGCTCTGGTTGTAGCTGCCCTTCTTGGTCACCCGCGAGGCGCCGCCGCCCGAGGCGGTCATGCGGAACACCTGCGGGCCGCCGGCGCGGCTCGAGACGAAGGCGAGCGCGTTGCCGCCGGGGTTCCAGCTCGGCGAGCCGTCGATCGCCTTGTTGTTGGTCAGGCGGGCCTTGATGTTGCCGCCGGAGTCGACGGTGTAGATCTCGGAGTTGCCGTCCTTGGACAGCGTGAGCGCGATGGCGCCGCCGGTCGGGCTCATCACGCCGCCGAGGTTGAGGCCCGGGAACTTGGAGACCCGCGTCAGCGAGCCGCCGTTGCTCATCCACAGGTCCGGGTTGCGCTTGGCGTAGCTCGTAAACAGGACCTGACCGCCAGGTCCGATGCTCGGGAGGATGTTGAGCGAGCGGTTGTTGGTGATCGAGGTCGGCGACTCGCCGTTCATCTCGACCGAGTAGACGTTCTTGGTGACGATCGGGTTGCGACGCGTACGCACGAAGGCGATGCGCGAGCCGAACACGCCGGGCACCTTCGTGTAGTAGTTGATCACGTCGTTCATGAAGAGGTTGGCGGCCTTGAGGTCGTTGGCGGCCGAGTACCCCTTCGAGACGACCGGGCGATTACCCGAGGCCAGCTCGTAGAGACGGAGCTTGTACTGATTGCCCACCTTGTCGGCGAGGATCACGGCGTCAGCGCCAGTGTTCGCCCACGCGCTGGGGTTGAACTGGCTCGACTTGACCAGCGCCGCCGGGATGCTGCGACGATCGATGACCTCGAAGCCGCTCGAGATCTTGGCGTTCTTTCGCAGGATGTCGCCGATGCGACCGCCGGCCGGGACCGCGAGACGAATAAGTCGCGTGTTCCCTCCGAGGTCGACCGTCGAGCCCGACGGGGCGGCGTTGGCGGGCGTCACCGTTTGACCGGAGTAGAACGCACCGGCGACCAGGAGAGCAGCGAGAATCGAGGTTCCGAGCAGCGTCCGCTTCATGGGCATCACCTTGAGAGCCGGGATACCATACATGGCGCCCGCGACGGGCGAAAGTCCTGCAAACCGCGAAACGCCGCAAACCTGGTCGTGTGCGCTCGCCGCTGGGGGCAGATCACACACGCGGTCATGGGCGCGAACGCCCGTGGCGAGGCCGCACACGCCGACGCGGGCAGCCTCGCGCGCTTTGCTACGACCTCGCGAACAGGCCCCGCGTCGGGTGACGCGAGGCCTGCTGACTCACACGCGCAGCGGCTACCTGACCTTGCCCTTGCTGCCGCCGCCGGTCGACCAGACGAACTTGTAGGGGATCTTCTTGCAGCCGCCCTTGAGCTGCTTGGCGACGTTCGCGGGCGGCTTGGGGATCTTGATGCGCTCGACCTCGGTCTCGAACACGTTCTTCTTGATCTCGCCCTTGATCTTCTTAACGAGCGCTTTCTTGATCGTCCCGTTCGAGCAGATCGTGATCTGGAAGCTGACGGCGCCTGGCTTGCCGATCCCCGCGAACGCGGGGAGCGCGAGCCCGTTGAGCGCGCCAATGACCGCGGTCGCCCAGGGATCACCGTCCTTGGCCATGTCGGACCAGCCGTTCGGTCCGGCGAAGGGGTTTCCGGGGAGCTGGTCGACCGTCGGCAGATCGTCGTGGGGGGTGTTCGACTTCTGGTTGCGGTCGGCCTTCTTGGCGTCCTTCTTGGCGTTCGGGTCGGGCTTCTCCTTGCTCTTCTTCTCCTTGGGCTTGTCCTTCTTCTTCTCTTCCTCGGGCGGCGGCGGGGTATTCTCGTCTTTGGTCACGGTCTCCTCGACCGTGGACTCCTCGGCCACCAGCTCCTCGACGATGATCTTCTCGGGCAGCTCTTTCTCCTCGAGCTCGGGGCCCTTACGCATCAGCTCGCCGGGCAAGAACTCCATGTCGAGTTCGTCGTCCTCGAGCTCGCCCGCGCTGACGTCCTGGACCAGGCCGATCGAGAAGTAGATCGCGACGGTCATCACCGCGGTCCCCAACAGCCCCCCGAACAGCGCCACCGGGTTACGCACGATGTCGCCGAAGTCACGGAGGAAGGACGCGAACGGCGCGAGGAAGAACGGGAGCGTGCGGATGTCCTTGGCCATTGCGGTCTCCTGAATTAAGGATAACGAGCGAGCGTACGGGAAGCGAGCGGTGTCGAGCGTCTCCTGGAATTGGCGTAGGCCCAGGTTAGACGGCGCTCGTGGCCCCTTGCTTCACTTGGCGCGCTGTGGGTCGGTCATGAAGCCGACCTTCGGGATGCCGGCTTTCTGCAGGGCCACGAGGACATCAACGACCCGGTCATAGGGAACGTTCTTGTCGCCCTGGATAAAAGCCTGGCCATCCTCTTTGAGCTTGGTGTTGGCCGAGATCTCCTTGACCATGGCCTCTTGCTCGGTGGAGAGCGGCGTCGAGCCCAAGAACACCTGGCCCTTGGCGTCGATCGAGAACACCAAGAACTCGAATTCTTCCTCGGCGATCTCGCCCGCGCGCGCTTGTGGGAGGTCGATCTTGACCTTGTCCTGCGGCTTCATGAGCGGCGTCGCGACCATGAACATGATCAGCAGACAGAACATCACGTCGACCAACGAGGTGACGTTGATCGCGGCGACCGGGCCGCCGTCCTGAAGGCCGTCATCGACGTACTTGGCCATGGCTGCTTCGTCTACATCATATCCATCGCCACGCCGGCTCGCGGGTCCCTACTCCTAATAGAGATAGAAGATCCTAGAAGAAGTGGCGCTTGACGATGTTGAGATAGTCGTTGGCGAAGGTCGTCATCTCGGCGTTGAGGACCTTGAGCCGCCGGTTGAAGTAGTTGAAGGCGACGACGGCCGGAATCGCGCTGGCCAGCGCGAGCGCCGTGGTGACCAGGGCCTCGGCGATCGGCTGCGAGACGCTGGCCAGATCCGCCTGGCCGGCGGCCGCGATCGCCAAGAACGCGTCCATGATGCCCCAGACCGTGCCGAACAGGCCGATGAAGGGCGCGGTCGCGCCGACCGTGGCGAGGAAGGGCAGGAGGTTCTCGAGCTTGGTCATCTCGCTCGTGCGAGCACGAGCCAGGGCGCGCTCGACGTTCTCGATGCCGTCCATCTTGTCGTGCATCGAGCCGCCGGGCGTGGCCGCGTCTTTGTTCTTTTTGACCTTGGAGAGCTCGACGTAGCCGGCGCAGAACACCGCCGCGATCGGGCTGTAGGTCAGCTTCTGCGCCGATTGGTAGATCTCGTCGAGGCGCTTGCTCTCCCAGAATCGATCGAGGAACGAGATCGACTGGGACTGCGCCTGACTGACGTGAATCAGCTTGTAGAAGATGACGAAGAAAGACAGCGCGACCAGCGAGAGCAGAATCAAGACGACGATCAGGACGATGCCCTGGGACGCCATCAAGAGATTGACCAGGTCGACAGCACCGAGCAGCGTGGTGGACGCGGAGATCAGCACGGTGGAGGGAGGCTACACGCCGCGCGCCAGTGGCGTCAATCAAAGCCCGAGCCGGTGAGCTTCGGGTATTCTGCCGCCATGGCAGCGACGCATTCGCCCGCTCGCCCCGCGATTCCGCTCGCCAGGGGGTCGAAACATCGTCGCCGACGGCGCGCGTTCCCGATCACCGTCATCGCGGCCAACGTCGCGCTCGCGCTCACGACCAGCTCCGGCTGCGTGCGCGACGAGGGCGTGGTCGAGATCAACTGGAAATTCGTCGACCGCGAGCTGACCGACATTTACCCCGGCGAGCGGATGAATTCGTGCGCGTTTACCGGCCAGCTCGACGAGTCCGGGGCGCAGGAGTTCGGTCTACACGTCGAGCTCTCGATCTGCGATCCGCGCTGTGAGGGCGACTGCGCGAGCGGCGAGTGCGTAATTCAAACGCAGCGCTTCCCGTGCAAGATGGCGCGCGCGACCACCAGCGTGCCGATGATCGAGGAGCGTGAGTACACCTTCGCGACCCATATCTTGGCGGCGCCGAGCGGCGCCGACATCGAGGACCCGGCGACCTGCACGTGCACGCTGCTAGAGGAGTGCGCGCTGACCCCGGGCCCGCGTGACCGGATCCTGCGGCCGGGACTCGTCACGGACCTGCAAGTGTATCAGTTCGTGCTCCCGACCCTGGCGCTGCCCGTCGATCTCGACCCGATCCCGCTCGATCTTTCTTCTTGTTGTGAGTTCGACCCGGAATGTCCGTGACCCGAGGACCCACGCGACGACCCCGCGCGCTCACGACGCCAATCGCGGCCCTCGTGCTGACCGCGAGCGCCTGCGTTTTCCCCGCAGGTAGCTCGACGGGCATTGAGATCTCGTGGCGCTTCGCGGAGCAAGCCTCAAGCCTCGGGCGCGCGAGGACCTGCGACGGCGCCCTGGTCACGCACGTCGAAGTTCAGGTGACGGACAGCGCGGACGACGAGCGCACGCTGACGCGCCGGTACCCGTGCGAAGCCGGCTACGCCGCCGAGGCGCCCGATTCGTTATCGGAGGCGTTCTTCGACGTTCGGCCTGGGACCTACGACGTCTCGCTCCAGGCCTTCACCGGGGAGTTGATGACCGGGGAGGCGGTCAACGAGCGCGTGGTGCTCGACCACGGGATCGCGCTGATGCCCGTCGAGCTATCGACCCAAGCGATCAGCGCCGTCCTGTCCTTCAATCATTTCTCCGACCCGCAGCTGCTGGACTGCCAAGACCTCGCCGCGACGCTGCGCTATGAGGATCCGGCGCGTGATCTCGACGCCGCGAGCGACGGGGCTGCGGAGGCGGACACGCCGCCCGAGGTCTACGGGGAAGATCTCGAAGGGCACCACGGTTTACGCTTCAATGCAGAGCCGTTCCCCTGCGCGCTGCTCGGGGTGCAGCTCGTCACGCTTGATCGTGGACGCTACACGCTCGACCTGTCCTTGGAGTACGGGGACGGGAGCTCGCGGGTTTGCTCCGCGCCGCTGCTCGTCGACCCGGGGGCGGCGATGTACAACGAGAACAACAGCAACAGCGAAAATACCGACGGCGGGGACGCGGTAGCGAACAACCTGTCGATCTCCGTCGACCTCGACGCCGCCTGCGCCACGGACTCCCTTGCCAACCCTGTCCCTGACCGATAGACCGCTCTCCATGCTCGCACCCCGCACGCGACGCGCGTTCGCGACCCTCGCGCTGGCCTCGCTCGGCATGACCAGCACCGGCTGCGCGGAGGATCCGAGCTACGTCGTGCGCTGGCAGATCGTGCCGCCGGGGACCGTCCCGGCCGAGGCGCCGGCGCTGACGTCTCCGAAGCAGTGCACGGACTCGGGCATCGCGCGCGTGCGGATGACGACCAAGCAGGCCGGGCTGGTTGTCGACAGCCGCGAGTATCCCTGCTTCCCGCCCGAGTTCTTTGAGCTCGACGCGGTCGCGGGCGGCCCGGAACTCGCGGTCGGCGACTACTCGGTCGAGCTCCAGCCGCTCAACCATCGCGGCGCCAACCTCGGCTCGGGCTCGCAGCACGCCGTCACGATCGGCAGCGAGACGCCGATTCAGCTCAATAACGCCAGGCTCGGGGCGACCGACGAGTGCCAGGATGGCGTCGACAACGATCGCGACGGCGCGGTCGACGACGCCGACCGCGGCTGCCGGATCGGCGCCCTCGAGGGCGACGACACGTTCATCCGGACCTTCATCGTCCACCCGAAGCTGTTTGACGGTGAGGTCACGAGCTGCGCGCAGATCGGGATCGAGAACATCCGGGTCTGGGTCGACGACGGCCTGACGGTCGAGGAGTTCCTGCTCCCCTGCAGCGTCAACGAGCCGCAAGACTTCATCTACCGGCTCGCCGAGGGGAAGCGGCTCTACAACCTCACGGTCGAGGCGGCCGGCCTCAACAAGGATGACGAGGAGATCACGGTTCGGCGCGTGACGCCGCCCGAGAGCCTGTCCGCGCCCGTCCAGGTCGACGCGAACTTCGGCGTCCGCGACTTCAAAGAGTCGCTGGTGGCGCCGATGGGCTTCACCGTCCGCTTCCTCCCCCACCCCGCGTCGGAGTTCGACTACGGCTGCGAGATCACGCCGGCGCTGGAGCTCGACGCGCTGGAGCTGGAGCTGGTCGACGGCGAGACGCCGATGGGCGCGCTCAGCTTCGTCGACCGGGACGGCCTGCCGCTCGACGGCAGCCCGCGCCCCTGCGTCGACTACGACATCGTCACGGAGCCGCTGACCTGGAGTAACAAAGAGACGCTCGGTGCCGACGAGCACCGCAGCTACGCGATCCGGGCGCGCGGGCTGAGCGAGCTCGGCGAGACCTGCTTCGACAACGCGGACCAGGTCCTGGTCCGCGGTGTCCCCGACGTGCGCCCGACGGTGCCGACCACGGTGGACGTGGTCGTCGGCCGCCCCGAGGGCGCGACGCTCACGCGCAGCTGCGCGGACTGCTTCGCGGACGTGCACTGCGGCTGCGACACCAACAATTGCTGTGACTTCGCGGTCGACGCCTTCGACGGTCTCGAGCCGACGCCGGACGGCGAGGCCGAGCGTGACTGCCAGAGCGACGACCTCTGCCCTGACGGCCTGTACTGCGGCGCCCAAGACCGCTGCGTCGAGTGCGAGCAGGCGTCGGAGTGCGCCGCCGGGCAGACCTGCAGCGCCGGCTTCTGCCGCTGCGACATCAACGCGCCGAGCACATGTCCGAATGGTCAGGCGTGCGGTCCGGACCTGCGCTGCCACGAGGGCGCCCCCGGCGACCCCTGCTTCGCGAACACCTGCGACGGGCTGACGAAGTGCCATCCGGTGCTCGCTACCTGTCACTGCAACAACAACGGCGACTGCCTCGGCGGCGTGTGCAACACCGACACGAACGCGTGCGAGTGCGAGACCGACGCGCACTGCCTGATCGACGGCGAGGTCTGCGACCCGGTCACGCGCGCGTGCGTCACCGGCTGCGTCGACGACGACGAGTGCGGCCCGGACGAAGCCTGCTCGCTCAACAACGCCTGCGTCGCCGCGCAGTGCACGAGCAACGGCGACTGCGGCGGCGGCGAGGTCTGCAGCGCGAACCACAGCTGCACCTCGGGCCAGGCCGGCACGGCGTGCACGAACGACACGCAGTGCGCGGACAGCAGCTACTGCGACCTGACGAGCTTCCGCTGCCGCGACGGCGCGCTGTTCGACGCCTGCGACCCAAACGCCGACGGCTGCAACGACGGCCTGAGCTGCGTCGGCGACGGGGTGTGCAGCGACGGCGCGCTCGGGCGACCGTGCTCGGGATCGTCCTGCGCGGACGGCCTGTTCTGCGGGGCCGATCAGCTGTGCCACGACGGCACCCTCGGGGACCCCTGCGCGAGCGATGGCGAGTGCCCGGGGGCCGGGCTCTACTGCGGTCCGAACGGCGTGTGCCACGACGGCACGCTCGGGGACGGCTGCGTCACCGACGAAGACTGCGGCGACCCCGACCTGTACTGTGAGCCAGTCCCGAACCCAGGCGGCGAGACCTACGCGCGCTGCCAGCCCTTCGGGACCTGTAAACCATAACAACCGACCATGACCACCGACACCAAGAGCCCCTCCCGTCGCAAGCGCCGCGGCACCGGAAAGATCCAGCCGTCGCAGTACACCGTCAAGCCGATGGAGGGCGCGATCCAGAAGTCGCGCTGGGGCAAGTACGAGCGCGCGGACTTCGAACGCGTCGAGCAGATGATCGCGGGCTTCATCACCCGCCGGCTCGGCCAGGTGGTGCCGGCGGTGATGAACGGCTTCTTCAACGCGGCGAAGCCCGAGGAGCGCAACCTCCCGGAGCTCAAGACCGCGTTCTACAGCTTCTTGATGTACGGGTGGCGCGACAACAACAACATCCGCGTCGTCGACCTGTTCCACCACGCGAGCCCGCCGCTGCAGGGTCGACAGCGCGCCGCGCTCGACGCGTGCCTGCAGGCGCGCATGGTGCTGATGAAGATCACTGACGTGCACGTGCGCAAGGAGCGAATCCGCGGCCGCGATCTGCTGCGCGACGAGGCCGTGACGGTGCTCGACAAGCACGCGGTCATGCAGCTGCGCGCCGGCGATCACTTCATGTCGTGGATGATCCCGTGGGGGACCTCGTGGCGGGCGATCGGCTCGGCGGCGGTGATCCCGGGCGAGCGCAGCGACGCGCTCGGCATGGCGATCACGAGCCTGACCAAGAGCTTTAATTGCACGCGCCTGGAGCTCCCAGGCAAGCACGCGGCCCATCTGTTCTGGGTCATCTACCGCGTCGCGCACATGTAGCGCTGTGATAGCGTGGCGAACGCCATGCTGTCTTTGAGGTCTCTTCGAACTCGCCGCCCGCTCGCGCTGGCGGCCACGCTGCTGCTGCTGCTGCTGTGCTGCGGGGTGACCCCGAAGATCGCGGCCGAGAAGCCCGGGCCGAAGGTCGTGGTCGCGTGGCTCGACGACGCGCAGCTCGCCGAGCTGCGCGCGGCCGCGCCGAAGGCCCGGCTCGTGCCGGTCGAGAGCGCGGAGCAGGCGATGAAGGAGATCGCCGACGCGGACGCGCTGCTCGGCGTGGTCAGCCCGGAGCTGATCCGCGCGGGCACGCAGCTCGACTGGGTTCAGGTCTACAGCGCCGGCGTCGATCGCTACCGGTTCCCGGAGCTGAAGAACAGCGACATCGTGCTGACCAACGCGAAGGTGATCCAGGGCCCGAACGTCGCCGATCAGGCGCTCGCGCTGCTGCTGGTGCTGACGCGCGGGATCCACCGCGTGGTCGCGCGCGCGCCCGAGCGCGACTGGCGAGGCACCCGCGACGCGCTCAAGAAGTCCGAGCACCGGCCGATCGAGCTGCACGGGAAGACCGCGCTCGTCGTCGGCTTGGGCGGGATCGGCTCGGCGATCGCCGAGCGCGCGCGCGGCTTCGGGATGAAGATCATCGCGGTCGATCCCAAGGTCGACAAGCCGCGCGCGGACTACATTGAGGAGATTGTCCCGCCGGCGAAGCTGCGTGAGGTGCTCCCGCGCGCGGATGTCCTGTTCCTCGCGGTGCCGCTGACGCGCGAGACCGAGGGGATGATCGGCGCGGAGGAGTTCGCGGCGCTCAAGCCGGGCGCGTTCATCATCAACATCGCGCGCGGCAAGGTCATCGACACCGACGCGATGGTCGCCGCGCTCGAGCGCGGTACGCTCGCGGGCGCGGGCCTCGACGTGACCGATCCAGAGCCGCTGCCGCCGGAGCACCCGCTGTGGACGTTCGAAAACGTGGTGGTGACGCCGCACATGGGCGGGACCTCCGACAAGGTCTGGGAGCGCCGCGTGGCGCTGCTGCGCGAGAACCTGCGGCGCTTCGTCGCCGGCGAGCCGCTGCGCAACGTCGTCGACAAGCAGCGCGAGTACTAGCGGCCCCGAGCGTTCGTGCGCGCGCGCGGGCGCGCGAAAACATATGTCCATAAAGACATGTATCCCCCAGCGCGACAACGAACGGGCCGCCGCGCCAGCGCGCGCCAGCGCCCGCGCTCGGCTGGTAGTATCGAGCGCGCCGCGTGATGGAGTTTAAGTTCGAACATCGTGCATACGGCCCCGAGAGCACGCCTGAGGAGGTCGCGGCGATCCGCGGTCGCGTCAGTCACCTGCGCGACAACATCGTCGAATTCCGTGACCTCCCCGTGGGGAGCACCTTCTCCCTCGAGCTCATGGCCGTCGAGATGCGGCGCATCGCGGAGGGCTGGCGCAGCATCAAGGTCTACGTCGACGTCGCGGCCGCGAGGCGGCCGTCGGCCGAGTACCGCGAGGCGCTGCTCCGCCTGGGCGCGGACGAGCCGCGGATCGTCGCGGCCGCGGTCTTCATCGGCCAGAGCCGCGTGCTCGCGACGATCGCCCGGGTCTCGCTCGCGGTGCTCGGCGCCAGCACCGGGATGCGCGTATTCCACGACCGCGACGCGGCGATGAGGTACCTCGACGATGTCGACGACCGCTGAGGACATCGTAAAGATCGCGCTCGATCATCTCATCGAGATCGCGAACGGCACGTGCTCGATCGACCTCGACGCGCTCGAGGGCGTCGACGACCCCAACCTCTTCGACATCCTCGTCGGCCTCGGCACGCTCCACGAGGACATGATCTACCGCGCCGAGCAGCGCG
Source organism: Polyangia bacterium (assembly GCA_030430565.1). Lineage (GTDB taxonomy): Bacteria > Myxococcota_A > Polyangia > Nannocystales > Nannocystaceae > JACKDW01. Next base: position 396,429 of record JAUIKS010000003.1, on the reverse strand, counting down.
AGCGCGCCGAGCGAGAGCTGCTCGAGACGATCGACGCGCTCGAGCAGAAGCAGGCGGCCTACGAGCGCGCGACCGCCGAGATGGAGTCGCTGATCCACGACCTCTCCGCCGTCATCGTCCCGGTCCGCGCCGACGTGCTGATGATCCCGATCGTCGGTCGGCTCGCGGGGGAGCGCTCGCGCCTGCTGCTGGAGCGCACGCTCACCGCCGTCACCCAGCGGCAGGCGCGACACGTGATCCTCGACCTGACGGGGGTCTCGTCGATCGACGCCGAGACCCTCGACCAGATCAGCAAGCTGCTGCGCTGCCTGCGTCTGCTCGGCGCCCAGGGCGTGCTCGTCGGCACGCAGCCGGCGGTCGCGCGGGCGATCGCCGAGAGCGACATGGAGCTCGACACCAAGCGCGTCAAGGTCCTGCGCAACCTCGAGGACGCGCTCGCGGTCTGCGACTGATCCGCGCGGCCGCCCCTACAACGTGTCTGTTGGGGCAGAACTCGCGGCGGTCGATCACGTCCACGATCCGGGCAGCGGGCGCAGGAGGTCAACCAGCTCGCGGCAGCGGTCGTACTGCTTCGCCGTACACGCCGCGAGCGCGAGCTCGCCCCGAAACTCGGTGAGCGCGTCGCAGTCGGGCGTGCCGCGCACGTAACAGGCTCGGGTCAAGAAGCCGGCGCGCTCGTCGTCGAGCGGGTCGAAGGGTGTCGGCGTGGGTCGTCCACGCGACGGACTCGCAGGCGCTCGCGTCGCCGAGGTCGCAGACGCGCTCGTACAGCGCGCGCGCGCGGTCGTGGTCGCCGAGCTTCCGGCGGGTCCACGCGTCGCGTTTGCACAGCTCGGGATCACCTCGCTCACAGGCGGCGCGGACCTCGGCACGATCGAGCTGCGTGGCGTTCACGCGCTCGAGCGCCGCGAGCCGGGTGCAGCTCTCGCCGTAGCCCCACGCGCAGGCGCGCTCGTGGAGCGACATGCTGAACGTCGAGACACGGGCGAAACGAGCGACGCTACAGCCTGGCCGCGAGCGCGTGGAACCGCCGCCGCAGCCGCTTGATCTTCGGGTTGTCGCGGGTCGGGTGGACGCGGTTGCTCAGCAGCACATAGATCGAGCCGTCGCCCGTGCTGTCGTCGCCCGCCGGATCGATCCACAGGCTCGTCCCGGTGTAGCCGGTGTGGCCGACCGCGCGCGCTGACAGGGCGTCGCCGGTCACGCCCGAGCCGTCGGGGCTGACGCCGTCCCACCCCAGCCGTCGCGTCGAGCCGGGCACAGGCGACGGCGTCCAGAAGCGATCGCGGACGGCTCGCTCGAGGCCCGGCAGGCTCACGTCGAGCCAGGCGCGCGCGAGCTCGAGCACCGCGTCCGCGTCGCCGAACAGGCCGGCGTGCCCGGCGACCCCGCCCATGACCAGCGCGTTGTCGTCGTGCACCTCGTAGTGGGCGTAGGGCTGATCGCGTCGCACCGCGAAGTGCGAGGGGACGCCCTCGGGGTGCAAGGCCGGGTCGTAGACCTCGGTCGGCGCGACCGCGCTCCGCTGCGCGCGCGCGGCTCCCCGCGCGCCCCCGGGGCGCAGCCGGTGGTAGCCGAGCGCCGGCACCGGGCGCCCCGTGAGCTCGAGGCCGAGCGCCCACGCGACGCGGTTCTCGAACAGCTGGTCCAACGGACAGCCGTGCACGCGCTCGAGCCAGGCGCCGAGGATGATGAAGCCGAGGTCGCTGTAGACCGCGCGCTGCCCGACCGGGTAGGCCGGCGGCGTGTCGCAGATGTCCTGAAGGACACGATCCGCGTGGCGCCCCGGGGCCGCGCCGGCGTGGGCCGCGAAGTACTCGCGGTGGGCCTCGAGACCCGCGCAGTGAGCCAAGAGATCGGCGAGCGTCGCCCCCGGGCACGCGCGCGACCACGGCGCGGGGACGGGCGCGTCGAGGGCGACGCGGCCCTCGCTGACGGTCACGGCCCACAGCGTCGTCGTCGCCAGCACCTTGGTCAGGGAGGCGAGGTCGTAGACGGTCTCGCGGGTCGCGCTCACGGCGTGCTCGGGAACCTCGGGCGCGCTCGCCAGCATCCCGTGGGCCTCGTGATAGAGCGTCGCGCCGCCGCGCCACACGAGCGCGACGCAGCCGGGGAACACGCGCTCCCGCACAGCCTCCTCGAGCAGCTGAAACAGGGCGTCGCGGGGGTCTGGCGCCTTCGCGGGGTTCGACACGCCGCGCAGCTTGCCCGCTCGCGGCCCGGCGCGCTACACCGCCGACGACATGCCAGCGCACGACCCGACCGACCCCACGCTAGTTCGCGCCCGTCAGCGGCTGATCGTCGCGCTCGACGTCCCCGACGCCCGCGCCGCGCTCGCGGCCGCGCGCGAGCTCGACGGACACGTCGGGATGCTGAAGATCGGGCTGCAGCTGTTCGTCGCCGAGGGTCCAGCGGTCGTCCGGGCGATCCGCGAGGCCCACCCGGCCCTCGAGATCTTCCTCGACCTCAAGCTCCACGACATCCCCAACACCATGCGCGGGGCGATCCGCAGCGCCCGCGAGCTGGGCGTGCGGTTCTTGACCGTGCACGCCGGCTCCGGCACCGACCACCTGCGCGCCTGCGTCGAGGAGGCCCAGGGCGCGCTCGACATCCTCGCCGTCACCGTGCTCACGAGCCAGGACGAGGCCGCGTGTCGCGAGGCCGGGCACACCCGCGCGCCCCAGGAGCTCGTGGCGATGCGAGCCGCCTGCGCGCGCGATGCCGGCTGCGCCGGCGTGGTCTGCAGCGGTCAGGAGGTCGCGCGCGTGCACGAGGTCGCGCCCTCGCTGTTTAAGGTCGTCCCCGGCATCCGCCCGGCCGGCTCGGCCGCCGATGATCAGCGCCGCGTGATGACGCCGGCGCGCGCGATCACCAGCCACGCGACGCACCTGGTGCTCGGCCGCCCGATCATGCGCGCCGAGGATCGCCCGGGCGCCGCCGACGCGATCGTCCGCGAGATCGCGGGCGCGCTCTAACCTGTCCTCGAGGCCTGACCCGCGCCCGCGCGCCACACCCCGCGAAGATCACGATCGACCACGCGACGAGTGATCCGCGGGAAGCGTCGCGCCGCCCACAGGCTCGCCCGGTTCCAGAACCCCGGGAACGCGCGCTCGCGGCCCTGGGCGACGCTCGTCAGCAGCTCGCGCGCCACCAGCTCGGCGGAGATCGGCGGGACCAGCTCGGCGAGCTTGGTGGTCTCGGGCGGGCGCGCCGGCAGCTCCGCGTCGAGCATGGGCGTCTTGGCGTCGCCGGGGAACACCACGCACACGCGCACGCCGTCGATCAGCAGCTCCTGGCGCAGGCACTCGGCGAAGCCCGTGAGCGCGTGCTTGCTCGCCGTGTAGGCCGCGTAGCCGAACACCGGCATGAGCCCGAGAAACGACGACACGAACGCGATCGTCCCCGAGCGCGCGCCGCGAAAGTGCCCGAGGAACGCGCGCGTGACCCAGACCGCGCCGAGGTAGTTGATCTGGAGGACGCGCTCGAACACTTCGTCGTCGGTCTCGTCGAGGTAGCCGACGTGCGTGACGCCGGCGTTGTTGATCAAGACGTCGAGGCCGCCGAGCGCCTCGAGCACGCGCGGCGCGGCGCCGTAGACGGCCTGGCGATCGCTGATGTCGAGCGCGACGGAGGAGAACACCTGTCCATCACGACATGCGCACTCCCGCAGCTCGGTGACGACGCGCGCGAGCGGCTCGGCGCGCCGGGCCGCGACGCAGACGCTCGCGCCGGCGCGGGCCAGCTGCAGCGCCGCCGCGCGCCCGATCCCGCTCGAGCCGCCGGTGAGAAAGACTCGCTTGCCCGCGAACGCGCCCTGCACCGCGGCACTGTAGCAACAGCGGCGCGGGCGCGCGCAACAGCTATCATCGCCGGCAGTGGACTATCCCTTCATCGACAGCGTCGGGGTCGGCGAAGGCGCGCACCACCTCGAGAACTACCTCCACTCGCCCTACGTGATCTGCGTGCGCGCGCCGTCGCTGTCGACTGCGGAGCTGCTGCGAACGCTGGGCGCGGCGCACCTGCGAGCGGCGCCGCGTGGGGAGCGAGGTGGACGAAGCCTGTACGTGCTGCGCGACGACGAGTGGGTCGTCGCGGCCGACGACTGGTGGTACTGCCTGTGGCGCGACCCGGACAAGCCAGGACGGCTACGCGCGCTGGCGGAGCACGGCGAGCTGGTGGCCTTCGCCATGGGCGACTGCTGTGAGTCCTACGATCTGTGGCGATTTTATGATGGCGAGCTGGTCCGGCGGCGCGTCGTCGAGTCGCCTCACTACAACGATCGCGTGGTCACCGTCGACGAGGGCGAGTGGGCGAGCTACGAAGACGAAGCGCTCTATACGCTCGACGCCAGCCTGATCCGACGACGCGTGCTCTCGGCGCACGGGGTCGAGCTCGCGCGCATGCGGATCGAGCACCTCAACGGCCCGAGCCCCCCGCGCTGAGTCTCGCTACTCGTTGAGCATGCCGCCCATGCCGAGGCCGTCGGCCGCGTCCATGCCCTCGGAGCCGACCAGCTCCATCGGGCGCCCGCGCTGCCGGGCGTACTGCACCGCGTCGCGCAGCTTTTCGAACAGCTCGCGGTGGTTGGGCAGGCCGTGCATGATGAGCTTTTGGTTGGTCTGGTCGGTGCTGATCAGCTCGATCTTGGCGATCCCGAAGATCCGGTCGAGCAGCGACTGCTCGTAGCGCACGTCGAGCACGCGCCAGAGCTCGAGGCTCTCGACCCGCTTGAGCAGGATGCCCTCCTCGGTCTCGATGCGGCGCGACGACAGCTTGTACTGGGTCGTCAGCTGGCGCAGGTAGGTGATCAAGAGGCCCGGCGTCCCGACGAGCGAGAGCACCCACAGCGGCCAACCGAGCGCGGCGATGGCCTCGACCTTGAGCGCCAGCCACGCGATCACGCCGCCGAGGATGCAGACCAGCACCCACAGGACGTAGCGCCCGATGTACGCGCTCTGCTTGGCGCGACCGGAGTAGTACACGGTGTCGCCGCCGGTCTTCTGGACCGAGCCAGTGGGCGGCTGGGCCCGGGGCTGCAGTTCGTTGGAGCCATCCTGCATACGCGGAGCGTGGCACGTTCGGGACCCCTCCAGCAACAGGCAAGGCGGGGTTCCAGCGGCGAGAGGGCCGCGCGACCACGCAAAAACCTGAGCCGGCTCGAGATCGCCCCGAAGACCCCCTTGACGACCGGGCACGACGCGCGCTGCTCGAGAGCGGACCGCGGGCGTCAGCGCGCGTTCGCTACGTCAAAGGGCGGGTACCATCGTCAATGTCGTGCTGGACTCGCTCGTCACCCTCGGGATCCTCGCCACCCTGCTCACCGCGCCGCCCGGTCCGCGCGACCACGCCAGCCCCTCGCTGCAGGTCCGCGAGGACACCCAGCCCGAGCAGCTCGGCGCGCTGCTGCGCGCGCGCGGCTGGGCCCACGCCGAGACCCGCTTCGCGGTCCGCGAGCTGGCGAGCGCCCACACCGGGCGCGCGCTGCTGCTGCGCGAGACCCTCGACGGCATCCCGATCGCGGGCGCCCGGATGGCGCTGCGCGTCGACGCGCGGGGCGAGCTCGTGCGGGCGGTCGGCCGCTCGCTCTCGCCGGGCGCGGACCTCGAGCGCGCGCGGCTCGAGCGTCGGGCGCTGCGGCGCCAGCCCGAGCGCGACGGCGAGCTGCTCTGGTGGCCCCAGGGGGACCGGCTCGTGCTCGCGCGTGTGATCGACGAGCCGTTTCGCTGGGAGCGCGGGCGACCGGTCCAAGCGCGGCGCTACGTCGAGCTCGCGAGCGGCCGCGAGCTCGGGCGCATGTCGCTGATCAACGAGCTCCCGGTCTCGCTGCACGGTTGGCTCGAGAACCCGCTGACCACCCCCGAGCCTACGGAGTTCACGGTCGAGCTGCTCGACCAGCTGCCGATCGAGCTCGAGGACGACGTCGTGCGCGTGCTGCAGTGCGGCTGGTCCGAGGCCGACGAGGCCTGCGCGCCCTACAGCGCGCCGGTCTCGGACTCCCCGGTGGGCTTCCCGAGCGACCTGCCCGAATTGACAGACACCGACGTCCACGCCGACCCCGAGGACCCCTACGCGGCGACGCAGCTCGCGATCCACGCGGGCCGGCTGATCGACGACCTGCGCGGCTGGGGCTGGGACCCCTACGTCTGGGACGACATCGACTGCAGCCTGCAGGAGGTCGAGCCCGAGGACTGCCGGCTGCTGATGCACGCCAACGTCCTGCAGCAGGACGAGCAGGGCGTGTTCCCCTTCGCCGGCGCCTTCTACAACCTGAAGCGCGGCATCTTCATGGGCCAGGGGATCAACGCCGACACCTCGTTTGACTCCGACATCGTCGTGCACGAGATCGGCCACCACATCGTCTGGGGCATGGGCACCGCCGAGCCGATCGATCTGCCCGACGACGGCGCGCGCCGGCGCGTCGACTGGGGCGCGCTCAACGAGGGCAGCGCCGACGTCTTCGCCAGCCTGATGGGCCAAAACGAGCTCATCTACGACTACTTCACCGAGGTCGAGCCGGGCTCCTACGTCGATCACCGCACGCGCGACATCGCGATCCCGTTTCGCTGCCCCGAGAACATCGTCGGCGAGGTCCACATGGAGGGGCGGATCTGGGTCTCGGCGATCCACACGATCCGCGTGGAATTGGAGGCCGCCGGGCTCGCCAGCCGCGATGAATTCGGCGCGGCGTGGCTGACCGCGCTCGCGCTCGTTCGCCACATCCCGCGCGAGCACGGCGAGCTGTTCGCCGACTCCGCGCGCGTGCTCGCCGACGAGCTGCGCCTGTCCTTTGGGCCCGACGCCGGCGACATCGCCGACGCGGTGCTGGGCGAGCGCGGGCTGCTGGCCTGCGAGCACGTGCTCGACCTCCACGACGAGGTCGCGCTGCCGCTGGGCGGCGACGACCCGCTCGACGCCCGCTTCATGGTGTTCACGAGCTACCGGACCCACATCGAGGCCGAGACCGTCGCCGCGCACCCCTACGCGCCGCCGCTGCAGCACGTCGTGACGCTCGGCCCCGACGAGGGCGGCGTCCGGCTGCGCGCGCGCCCGACCCTGTGGCGCCCGGCGAGGCCGGTGGAGGTCGGCGAGCTCGACTTCACGCTGGGGCTGCTCGTCAACCCCGGCGACGGCGGCGTCCCCTTCTCGCGCGACCCCGAGACCAAGCTGACGGTGAACGACGCCGCGCTGCGCTTCGAGTCCGCCGGGATCGACGCCGAGGGCTGGGTGACGGTCGAGGCCACCGGCTTGACGCCGGGCGAGACCTACAGCCTCGCGCTGGTCTCGCTCAGCCCCGTCGACGGCGACAAGTACGTGATCGAGCACATGCGCTGGGAGCTGCTCGCGCCCGCGCCCGCGCCGGATCCGGCGCCCGAGACGACGGGCGCGCTCGAGACCGACGGCGACACCGAGGGCGGCACGGACAGCGGCGAGGGGTTGAGCGACGGCGGGTGCGGATGCGCGGCCGGCGACGCGCGCGGCGGCGCGTGGTGGTGGCTGCTGACGCTCGGCCTGCTGCCGGCGCGACGCCGCGCGACCCCTCGCGTATCATCCCGCCGTGGGGCGTCTCTCGATTAGCCTGCCCAATGGGTCACATCTCTTCGCGGCGCGGATCGTCGTCGCGCTCTCGGCCGCGCCGCTCGCCTGCGGCCCCGGCGGGCCGGGCGCGACGAGCGAGGCCGACGGGGAGCCGACGTCGACGAGCGAGGGCGCCCCCGCGACGGACGACAGCGCGGCCAGTACGACGAGCGCGGGGCCCGAGACCAGCGACTCGAGCGCCGACGCCTCCACCAGCGCCGGGACCGAGGATGAGCCCTGCGCCCTGCCGCCGCAGTGCGAGCGGCCGCTCATCCACCGCGGCGCCCTCGAGATCCTGCCGGAGACCGACACCGCGGCGCTCGCCTGCGTCGTCGAGGTGCAGGGCTCGGTGACGATCCGCGGCCACGAGCGCGCCGCGACCGTCGCCGACCTGCGCCGCCTGTCCCGCGTAACAGGCGCGCTGAGCCTCGTCGAGAACGACGGCGCCGACGTCCTGGGCGCGCTCGCCTGCCTGCGCGAGGTCGGCCTGCAGCTCTCCGTCAGCGACAACGGACCTGGCGTTAAGGACCTGTCCGGCCTCACGCGGCTCGAGCAGCTCGGCAGCCTGCGGGTCAACGACAACGAGGGCCTCACCGGGCTCGACGGGCTCGACAGCTTAAAGACGGTGAGCGCGCTGCGCGTGTCGGGCAACACCGCGCTGACGAGCCTCTCGGGCCTCGCGGGGATCGAGTCCGCCGACTCGCTGTACGTGGGCGGCAACCCGGCGCTGGTCGAGCTCGGGGCGCTCACGCTCGACCTCCCGCACGACTTCGCGACCCTCGACATTCGCTTCAACGACGCGCTCACGAGCCTGGCCGGCCTCGAGGGCGTCAGCTACTCGGGCAAGAGCCTGAACATCGCGATCACCGACAGCGCCGCGCTCGCCGACATCACCGCGCTCGCGCCCCTCGTGAGCCCGGGCGACGAGGTCGCGCTGCAGCTGAGCTCGCTCCCGCAGCTGAGCTCGCTCGCCGGCCTCGAGGGCGCGAACGAGCTCGTCCGGCTGTGGCTCTCCGACCTCCCAAAGGTGAGCTCGCTCGCGCCCCTGTCGGCGCTCGTCGAGGTCTTTCGCCTCGACCTCTTCGACCTCCCCGCGCTGCCCTCGCTCCACGGCCTCGGCGCGCTGGAGTCTGTGTTCGAGCTCAACCTCGGCGAGTGTCACCAAGTCAACCTCGAGCCCAAGGGCCTCGCGCTGCTCGCCAGCCTCGAGGGCCTCGACTCGCTGGTCCACCTCAACCTGCTCTCGCTGTCCCATAATGCCTCGCTGAGCTCGCTCGACGGCGCGCCGGATCTCGCGACGCTCGACACCGCGGTGTTCCTCGACAACCCCGAGCTCGCGCAGGACGAGATCGACGCCTTCATGGCGCCCTTCGGCGGCGCCACGCTCGATGTCTGCACCGACCCGTCACGGTGCACATGCCCCGAGATCAACCCGTGGTGACGCGCGGTCGCGCGGGCGCGCGGGCGGGCGGGCGAGCGGGCGCGGGCGCGAGAGCGCGAGGTCGGCGGCGCGTGACGGCGCGCTGCTTCGCGCGCGAGGTGTAGAGATCGAGACTTCATAAACCAACATTGAGCCGGCACAATTCAACGCGCTGACTGACCACGAAATGTCCGTTAAGTCAGATGTTGAATCCACCGACGAGCGCGAGCTACGCGGGCTGCTCGCGCCCGCGATCGCGCGGCGGTCCCGCGAGCAGGTCCGCCCGACGCTGCTCGTGAGCGCGGCGCTCATGCTGTGCGTCGGGCTGCTGTCGTGGACGGTGGGCAGCTTCGTGCGCCCCGGCGGCCGCGTCGTGATGACCGCGATCTCGCTGAGCTCGGCCGCGCTCATGCTAGGCGCGCTCGTCGTCACCGAGCGCGCCGGCCTCGCGGCGAGCCGCGCCCGCTACGTGCTCGCCGGCGTCGCCGCGCTGTTCAGCGTCACCTCCTCGGCGCGGCTCTACTTCACGGGGGACCTGCTCGTCACCGCGGTCGCGACCCTCGTCGCGATCGCCGGCGGCTACCTGATCCTCTCGCGGCGGCTGCTGGGCGCGGCGCTGCTGCTCGACGTCGCCCTCTGGGCCCTCGCGGCGATGTCACACGAGCTCACGCCCACCCACACCCGGGCGGGCTTCGGGCTGCTCTTGTCCGTCGGCATCGCCTTCGCCGTGCAGCGCGCTCGCCTCCGCGGGCTCGAGAAAGACATCACCTACACGCTTCGGCTCGAGCGCGCGCTGGAGGACGCCCGCGCGGCGCGGGCGGCCGAGCACGCCGCCCGCGAGAGCGCCGAGCGAGCGAGCCGGATCAAGTCCGAGTTCCTCGCGCAGATGAGTCACGAGATCCGCACGCCCATGAACGCGGTCATCGGCATGACCGGGCTGCTGCTCGACACCGAGCTCGACGCCGAGCAGCGCGGCTTCACCGAGATCGTGCGCAGCAGCGGCGAGGCGCTGCTCTCGCTGATCAACGATATCCTCGACTTCTCCAAGATCGAGGCCGGCGAGCTGCGGCTCGAGCAGGCGCCGGTGCGCCCGCGCGACTGCGTAGCGAACGCGATGGACGTGGTGACGGTCGCGGCGGCGGCGAAGTCCCTGGAGCTCATCTACTACGTCGCGGACGAGGTCCCGGTCGCGATCCGCAGCGACGCGACGCGGATCCAGCAGATCCTGGTCAACCTGCTCGGGAACGCGGTCAAGTTCACGAGCGAGGGCGAGATCGAGGCCCGCGTCTCGCTGCACGAGCGAGCCGGGGAGCGGGCGGGAGAGCGCGTCGAGCTGCTCTTCGAAGTCCGCGACACCGGGATCGGGATCGAGGCCGACGCGCTCCCCAGGCTGTTCGACGCCTTCACGCAGGCGGACGCCTCGACGACGCGCCGCTTCGGTGGGAGCGGGCTCGGGCTCGCGATCTGCAAGCGCCTGGTCGAGGGCATGGGCGGGCGGCTCTGGGTCGAGAGCCAGCCGGGGGTCGGCTCGACCTTCCGCTTCACGATCCCGGCGCCGCGCGCCTCCGCGACGCCGCCGGAGTACCTCGACGAGCCCGACGCGCTCATCGATCTGCGCGCGCTCGTGGTCGACGACAACGCGACGAACCTCGAGCTCGTCACGCGCTACCTCGAGTCGTGGGGGATGAAGACGACCGCGCGCGCCTCGGCGCGCGAGGCCCTCGCGGCCGCGCGCGAGCCGAGCGCGCGCTTCGATGTCGCGATCCTCGATCTGCAGATGCCCGAGATGGACGGGGCGACGCTCGCGGTCGAGCTGCACGCGCTGCCCCGCCGCCGCGCGCTGCCGCTGGTGCTGCTCTCGTCGATCGGCAACCACTCGCTCGGCGACCGCGAGCGGCACTTCGCGTGCACGCTCGTCAAGCCGCTGCGCCCGTCCAGCCTGTTCGACGCGCTCGTCTCTGTGACCGCGCGGGCGCGCGCGCGGGAGCGATCCTCCCAGGCCAGCCGCCCCCCCGCGCGCGCGTACGCGATCCCGACGACGCTGCGCGTGCTGCTCGCCGAGGACAACATGATCAACCAGCGGGTCGCGCTGCTCTCGCTCGAGCAGCTCGGGCTGCGGGCCGACATGGTCGCCAACGGCCTCGAGGTCCTCGAGGCCCTGCGCCGCCAGCGGTACGACGTGGTCTTGATGGACGTGTTGATGCCGGAGCTCGACGGCGTCGCGGCGACGCGTCGCGTCCGCGCCGCCGAGCTCACCCAGCCCTACATCATCGCGCTGACGGCGAACGCGACCACGGCGGATCGACAGCGCTGCCTCGACGCGGGGATGAACGACTACCTCACGAAGCCGTTTCGCATCTCCGAGCTCGCGCGCGCGCTGCAGCGCTACGTCGACGCGTCCAGCGACGAGACGGCCCGCGCGACAGAGGCGTCAGCGCGCGCCTGAGCACCCCACCTCGCCCGCGTACGTCCCCGAGCGCAGCGCGAAGACCTCGACGGGCTCGGCGACGCCCTTGAGTTCAAAGCGCGCCGCCGAGTCGAACGCGCTTAAGACACGCGCGGCGAATTCAGCCGCGGTCCGCTGAACCCGCGCTCGCTCGACGTAGCGGTCGTGGCGACGCGCCCGCTGGCGCGTAGGCTCAGGCGCCCGCCCAGACGTGACCGACCGCGGCCTCGAAGGTGTAGCCGAGGTTGTTGACCGCGCTGTCGCGCTCGCTCGCGCTGGTCGTGTAGAAGTGACCGGATCCGGGCTTGTACAGGCGGTAGAGCGGGACGCCGCCGCACAGCGGGTCACCCGAGAGATAGCCCATCGCGCCCTCGTTCTCGCCCGCGCCCTCGCAGCTCTCGCTCGAGGTGTAGAAGCGCTTCCCGTTGCCGAGCAGGCAGCGGTAGAGCGGCGCGAGGCCCGGCTGCGGCGCGGCGTAGAGATAGAAGAAGTTGGCGAACTCGAGGGTGAAGTCGCCCGAGCTGGCCTCGGCCTGATCGAGGGTGTAGAGGTGCCCGAGCGTGGGGCTGTAGGCGCGGTGCACCCCCTGCCGGCAGCCCTGCACCTCCTCGTCGCAGAGGCCGTCGCAGTCGTCGTCGAACAGGTTGCAGAGCTCGGTCGCGCCGTCTCCGCAGACCAGCGGACAGTCTTCACCTGGCTCGAGGGTCTGCTCGCAGCCGTTGAAGAGATCGCCGTCGCAGTCGCCATGTCCCGAGAGACATGCTCCGATCGTGCACGCGCCCGCGACGCAGCCGGCCTCGGCGTTGGGGACCACGCAGGAGACGCCGCACTGCCCGCAGTTCTCCGGGTCGGAGTCGAGCTCGACGCAGTGCACCCCGCACGGCGTGAGCGCGCCGCAGTCCTCGGGCGGCGCCGCGCCGGTGCTCGTGCCGCTCGTCTCGCTCGTGTCGCCGGTCTCGCCGGTCGACGAGGAGGAAGAGGAGGAGGAGTTCTCCTGGCCGGTCGCGCCCTCGCCCGTCGCGCCCGTCGTGTCGAGCTCGCTGTCGCCAGGCGCCCCGCTCAGGCCCTCGGTCTCGCTCGAGTCGTCCGCGCCGCAGCCGACGAGCGCGGCGAGCAGCGCAGCGAGCAGCGCGGGTCTAGCCGGACAGCAGCGCATCGAATTGCTCGCTGGTCTCGCCGCCGCTCCAGCCGAACGAGGGCGTCGACAGGCCGATGGCGCGCAGCATGGTGACGTGGGCCTTGCTGATGTTGCCGCCCGGCTCGCGCGCGTGCACGCCGGGGAGCAGCGCGCCGCCGCAGCGCCCCGCGAGGACCACGGGGAGCTCCTTGACGCTGTGCTGCCATCCCTCGCCGTACTCCGACGTCCCGAAGATGCACGCGCGGTCGAGCAGGGTGTCGCCCATGGGGTCCACCTGGGCAGCGAGCTTGTCGAGGAAGCGGCCGAAGGCCTGCAGCTGGTAGTCGGTGACGCTGCGGACCTGCTCCCACTCGCCCGCGTGGCAGACCGAGTGCATGTCGTTGACGACGCCGAGGTTGTTGAACACGTGCGTCGTCGCCGGCGAGGTCAGCATGAAGGAGAACACGCGCGTGAGCCCGCATTGCAGCGCGACCGCGAGCAGCTCGGCCATGATCTCGGTCTTGAGCAGCAGGTCGCCGGTGTCGCCCGGGGCCGGCGGCGCGATGTCACAGGTACCCGAGGACAGATCGAGGCGCCGCTGGATCTCGGACATGTGCTCGAGGTGCGCGTCGAGGCGCTGACGATCGACGCTCCCGAGCTCGGTCCGCAGGCTCTTGGCGTCGTCCATCACCGCGTCGAGCAGGCGCGCGCGCCGACCGACCGCGACGAGGTCGTCGGGGACATCAAACAGCAGGCTGTGCAGCTGCGCCGGGTTCATGAGCGGCGGGTTGAGCGAGTCGGGGCCGTTGTACGAGATCGCGTTCCAGTGCCCGTAGTCGTGGAAGCGCGCCCCCGAGACGCCGAGCACCAGCGAGCGGAAGCGCGGCAGCACGTCGTAGAAGCCCTCGTGCCCGGCGACGTACTGATCGAGGGTCGGGCGCAGCGCGGTGAGCGTGTGCGAGGGGTGATCGAAGCCCTCGGGCTTGATGCGGTCGCCGGTCATCGTGACCATGAAGCCGCGCATGTGCCCGTCGCCCTGCCCCGGAGGCTGGTCGGGGATCTCGGTGCGCGGCTCGAGGCCCGTGACGACGCTGTAGGGGTGGGCGCCGAGCGGCACCATCAGCGGGCTGGGCGTGAAGCCTGCGCCGGTCTGCGCCGGGGTCCAGAGGTCGGCGTGACCGCCTTGCCCCTGGGCCTCGCCGTGGGCGGCGTGCCACGGCAGGCCGTTGGCCCAGAAGAACACGCCGAAGATCGGCTCGCTCGCGGCCGCCTCGGCGCGAGCGCTGCGGCGCGGCAGCATCGCTTCTAACAGAGGCAGCCCGAGCGCGACGGAGCCCCCGAGCGCGGCGCCGCGGAGCAGGCGACGGCGACTGAGTCGCGCGCTCGGGTCCGCGCGTTTTTTGGCAAACAAACGACGACTCACGGCAGGACCTCCTCGTCGGCGACCGTGCGGAACGCCTCGCTGGTGACGAGCGCGAGTAGGAGCGCGCTGAAGCGGTAGCCCGACGCCGCGAACTCGGACTCGATCGCGTCGAGGCCGGGCTGCTCGGTGTACTGCTCGCGCCGCCCGCTCGCGTGGCGAAACAGCTGGGTGGCCACGCAGGCGCCGACCCGCTCGTCACGCTTGAGCAGCTCGGCGAGCTCGCGCGCGTTGGCCAAGGGCACGCCGTCGAGATCGCCCGACGAGTCGATCGGCAGGCCGTTGTCGAGCGTCCGGTACGCGCCGATCGAGTCGAAGTGCTCAAACAAGAAGCCGGGCGGGTCGATGTACTGATGACAGGCCGCGCACACCGGGTTCTCGCGGTGGGCCTCGAGCTTGTCGCGCAGCGTGCCGCTGCCTTCCTCGTCGGGGTCGAGGTCGAGGTCGATATCGTCCGGCGGCGCCGGGATGATCTCGCAGAGCACTCGCTCGCGCAGGTACTTGCCGCGCGCCGTCGGCGAGTTGTAGGTCTCGTGGGCGTTCATCGTCAGGAACGCGCCCAGCGTCAGCAGGCCCGCGCGCACGCCGTCGTCGGGCAGCTCGACCGGCACGAAGGTGACCGGGCTCGCGCCCGCGGCCTCGGCCATCGCCTCGACTCCGTAGAGCGCGGCGAGCTCATCGTTGACGAAGGTGCGGCGCGTGCTGAAGATCTCGCGAATGTCGGCGTCGCGGCGGTGCACGAAGTCGTCGACCAGCAGCTCGAGCTCGGTGCGCATCGCCGTGATGAGCGCGGGCGTGTAGAGCGGGTAGCGCTCGGGATCGCGGGTGACGCCGTCGAGCCGCGCGAGGTCGAGGTACTGGGCGAAGAAGCCCTGCACGGCCACGCGCGCGCGCGGGTCCTCGAGCATCCGCTCGGCCTGCGCGCGGATGCCCGCTTTGCTGAGCAGCGCGCCGGCCTCGGCCGCGTCGAGCAGCTCGTCGTCAGGCGCGCTGTTCCACAGCAAGAACGACAGCCGGCTCGCCATCTCCCAGCTGGTGTAGCGACGCCGCGTGGGCTCGTCGGGATCGGGCTCGCCGCGCTCGACCCGGTAGAGGAAGTACGGGGACTGCAGCATGCCGGCGACCACGTAGCGCAGGCCCTGCCACGGGTCGCCCTCGGCGAGCTCCTCGGCGAACGCGAGCCAGCGCGCCTGCTCCGTGGGCGTGAGCGCGCGCCGGAACGCGCGCCGACCGAAGCCCGCGACGAAGTCCGAGGCGCAGTCGTCGACCGGCGACGCCGGGACGCAGCCGACCAGCGCCTCGCGGCGCGCGGGGTCGGAGAACACGAGCCCGCTGAGCAGATCGGCCGCTTCCTCGTACTGCTGGGTGCCGAGCTCCGACAAGGTCGTGCTCGCGGCGCCGATATTAAAGAACAGGTAGGGGTTGGTGTCGGGCTCCAGCGGCGGCGCCGGGAGCTCGGGGCCGAGCAGCGCCTCGACGCTGTTGCGGTACTGCGTCTGGGTCAGGCGCGGCATGACCGGCGCGCCAGGTTCAAACTGCTTCGGCGGATCACCGCTGTCGCCGTCGTCCTCGCCGACGCCGCCGTCCGAGCCGGCGCCGCTCGGGTCCGCGCTCGCGGCGTCCTCCTGCGCGTCGCCGGTCGTGCCCGGCTCGCCGGCGCTCGTCTCATCGCGCCCCTGGTAACACGCCGAGGCGAGCAGCAGCGCGGCCGTCAGCGCCGCGAGCCCGGCGCGTCTCCTTCGCGGGTCCATGTGTAGATACATCCGGCTCCTGCGGCCGACGATATCACGATCACGCCCCCGCTACCGCGCCGGCTCAAACACCGAGAACTCTCCCCCCGCGCACAGGACACACAACGCGCCGCGCTCGTCGAAGGCCATGGCGTAGGGGTGCTCGATGCGCGGATAGTGGACGCTCAGCCGCAGCATCACGACCTCGCGCGTCGGCAGGTGCATGAGCCGCAGGAGCGGCGCCGCTGCGGGGCCGCGCGCCCGGAAGCGCGCGACGAGCTCCCACGTCGCCGCGACGCGCACCGAGACGACACCCGCCTCGTCGTGCTCCGCGACGAAGCCGCCGCCCGGCGCGAGCTCTCGCTCGAGCCCCTCCGGGTTGTCGTCGTACGCGATCCGCTCGGGCGTCCGCACGCCCGAAGCCTCGCACCCGCGCGCGGCCGCTGTCTACTCGCGTCGCCCCAGGCTGTCCCCACGGGCAACTCGCTCCCAGGCCGCGCCCTCCGCTACGACGACGACGACGACGACGACGGCAGCGAGATGAAGAAGCGCGCCCCCTGCCCCGGCGCGCTCTCGCAGCGGATCGTCCCGCCCATCCGCTGCGTGACGAGGTTGTAGACGAGGTGCAGCCCCAGGCCCGTGCCGCCGCGCCCGCGCTGGGTGGTGAAGAACGGCTCGAAGATCTTCGCGAGGTTCTCGCGCGGGATCCCGCGGCCGTCGTCGGCGAACTCGAGCGCGAGCGTGTCCGAGCCCTCTACCGCCGCGAGCGTGATCTCGATCGTCCCCGCCTCGCCCGGGGCGAAGGCGTGCGTCAGCGAGTTCATCACCAAGTTCGTCACGACCTGCGCGAGCGCGCCCGGGTAGTTCACGATCTTCAGCCCGCGCGCGCCCGTCAGCAGGGCGGTCACCGGCCGCCGGCGCAGCTCTGGACGCAGGCTGATCAGCACGCGCCGTAGATAGGCGTGGACTTCGAAGCGCCGCCGCCCCTCGCTCGACTGGTCGACCGCGACCTGCTTAAAGCTCTGGATCAGCTCGCCCGCGCGCTGGAGGTTGGCGAGGATCATCTCGCTCGTCTCGGTCGCCGTCTCGAGGTAGCGGCGCAGCTGCTTGCGCTTGAGCCCGCCGCCCTCGAGCTGCGCGGCGAGCTCGCGCGTGCGCTGCTCGAGCAGCGAGGCGCCGGTGATGCCGATGCCGATGGGCGTGTTGATCTCGTGGGCGACGCCGGCCACGAGCCCGCCGAGCGCCGCCATCTTCTCGGACTCGACGAGCTGCTGCTGGGTCGTGCGGAGGCGCTCGAGCGCCGCCTGGGCCTGGGCCTCGCTCGCGCGCAGGGCCGCCTCGCCGCGCTTGCGCTCGGTGATGTCGGTCGAGATCCCGCCGACCGCGTAGGCCCGCCCGCCGCCGTCGACGATCGGGAATTTCACCGAGATGTACGTGTGGATCCCGTCCTCGTGGGGCGCGCGCTCCTCCCACTCGCGGCTCTCCGACAGGACCTCGAGGTCATGCTCGCGGTGCTGGGCGGCGATCTCCGCCGGGAAGAACTCGCTGTCCGTCCTGCCGAGGACCTGCGCGCGCTCGAGGCCGAGCGCGCGCTCGTAGTGACGGTTGACGAGCAGCAGCCGGCCCTCGAGATCCTTGACGTAGATGACCGCGGAGCTGTTCTGGATGATGGCCTCGAGCAGGCCCGCGTCGCGCAGGGCCGTCACGCCCTCGGCGCGCGCGCGCAGGAGCAGGATGACCGCGTCGCGCTCGCGGGCCGCCGAGAGCTCGCAGGCGATCACCGAGCCGTCGCCGCGACGCAGTCGCGCGGCGCGATCGAGGCAGGGCTCGCCGCGCTCGATCCCCGCGAGCGCGCGCTCCAAACCACCAGCCTCTTCAAACAGCTCGTCCGCGCCGCGGCCGACGAGCTGCGCGCGCTCGCGGCCCAGCAGCGTGAGCGCGGGCGGGCTCGCGTCGACGATCACGCGCGCGCGATCCAGGACGAGCGCCGCATCACGACCGCGCGCGAGCAGCAGGCGAAGCGTCGCGCTCAGCGCCCCATCTCTACCGCTGTGCTCGCCCCCCGCCATGGCGCGACCGCGACGCCCTCCGCAGCTGCTTCATACCACAGCCGCGGTCTCGAACGCCGACGCGCGCCCGCGCTCTCGCGCCCTCAGCCTAGAAGCTGTAGGTGATCGGCCCGTCGAGGCCGTCGACGTGGATCGTGATCGTGCCGGTGTCGGTCTGGTAGGCGTCCTGATACGCCTGCTTGAGCGGCGTCAGGTCGAGGACGAGGTCCTCCATGATGTAGGCCTCGCAGGCGTCGCCCATGCCGTCGTGCGCGAGCGCGAGGTTGACCTGCACCGGCTCTGACTCGAGGAACAGGCTGTCCCAGCACAGGCCGAAGTCGTGCTCCTCGCAGCCGCCGCCGTAGGCGACGGACAGCGTCAGCGTGTCGCCGTTGATGACGCCGCTCGTGATGTCGACCGGGTCCATCGGGTAGTCGCCGCCGCACAGCTGCACGCCGTCGTCGTCGGGGTCAAAGCTGCCCCCGGTGTCGGAGGTGTCCGAGGTGTCACCCGTGGTCGACCCAGAGGTCGAGCTCGACGTGGTCGCGTCGTCCGTGGTCCCGGTGGTGACCGGCGGGTTGACGGTCTCCTCCGTCTGGGAGGTCGAGCCGCCGGCGGTGGTCCCGGTCCCGCCCTCGGTGCCGGACGTGCCGGACGTGCCCGTCGTGCCCGCGGTGCCCGAGGAGTCCACGTCGGTCCCTCCGGTCGTGGCGACGGGCTCGCTCGCGCTGCTGTCGGTACCGAGCGGCGGGTTGACGACGATGCAGCCGCCAGCGCCGAGCGATACGGTGACCACGAAGGGCGCCGCGAGCCCTCGCAGCCGGTCGCCGCGTCGCGCCGTTTGGGTCTTTATACGCGCTTCATCGTAATCCATGCCGTGACGGTAACACACGCGCGCGTCGGCCCCTCGGCCGTCCGTTGCCTGGGTGCGCGACGCCGATCGCCGACGCGCGGACGACAGCGGCCGTCATCACGCGCCGCGAATCATCTGCGGCGACGCCATCACGAGCCTCGACCGGGGCGACCGCCGTCCGCGAGCCATGATACTCGTCGCTTGATCATGACCGCGTCCCAGCAGCCCGCGAGCGAGCGCGTGCGCGTCGAGTGGCGACGCCGCACCGAGGCCGAGTACACCTCGTCGGCGATCACCCAGCACCTGGTGCTCTGGTTGATCCAGATCGGCGCGTCCCCAGACCTGATCCGCGCCGGCCTCGCGATCGTCGACGACGAGCTCGTGCACGCCGAGATGAGCCACCACGCGGCGGTCACCGCCGGCTCGACGACGCCGCCCCAGCTGCCGCGCGAGACCCTGCGCTTGCCCCGTACGGCCGACGAGCCGCTCGAGCGCGACGTCCTGCGCGCCTGCGTGCGCTCGTTCTGCGTCGGCGAGACGCTCGCGGTGCCGCTGTTCTCGGCCATGCGGAAGGATTGCAGCGTTCCCGTCGCGCGCGCCTGCCTCGACCGCGTGCTGGTGGACGAGGTGCGGCACCGGGACTTCGGCTGGACGCTGATCGAGTGGTTGTTCGAGGCCAGCCCGATGGGGCAGGAGCTCCGCGAGCAGACGCGCCGCGAGCTGCCGCCCTACCTCGAGGCCCGCGGCCGGCTGTACACGGCCGAGCTCCAGCAAGCGCCGGTCAACGAGGACGAGCGCGCCTGGGGGCTGCTGCCGCACCCGCGCTACGGCGAGATCTGGCGGCGCGCGATCGAGCGCGACTTCCGACCGCGCTTCGCCCGGGTCGGCGTCGAGCTGGCGTAGGAGCCATGCGTCTATACATGACCTTTCGAACATCCACGCAGCGCGAACATCGGGCCGCTGCTTAACGGCAGGGGACCCTCCGGCTTCCGGGCGGCGAGCGCCTGAGCGACTCACGCGGACGAGCGCCACGCTCGCCGTCCTCAGCCGGCATCCCTGCCTCGCGCGCGGCCCTTGAGCTTCGATGAGTCGCTCACATGACCGATGCGAACAGACGAGCGGTCAAGTGGGCGCCCACCCCAGCGCGCGGATCCTACTCCTCGATCACCGATTCAATGACCTCGATCGGCGTGTCGTCGTGACCCGAGATCTGCGGGTAGGTCGGGTACCACGAGCCGCCGCGGTTGCCCTTGATCATCGAGCGCTCGATCCGGATGTCGCCGCTGTGATCGTTGGTGACGAAGAAGATCGCGCTGCCGTGGGTCGTGACCTGGTTGTCCTCGATCCGCGTGCCGCACAGAGACAGCGTCATGGTGTTGCCGTCGTTGTAGATCGCGCCGCCGCTGCCTCCGCCCGGGGTCCCGTCCGTCGCCGGGTTGCCGCCCTCGCCGAGCGCCTGGTTGTGGCTGAAGAGGCTGTTGATGATCGTCCACGAGACGCCGATGCTGCTGATGCCGCCCCCGTTGGCGCAGCGGTTGCCGTAGCCCTCCTCGCCGCCGAAGGTGCTGTTGACCACGTAGACGGGCTGGTCCTCGTACTGGTCGAAGACGCGGATCGCCGCGCCGCCGACGTCGGGCCCCTCGTCCGCGCAGACGTTGTTGAAGAACCGCGAGTTGATGACCTTGAGCCGACCGCCGCGCACGAAGATCGCGCCGCCGCCGTCGTGCTCCTCCTCCGCGCGCGAGTCCCCGTCGACGAAGGTCAGGTTCTGCACCGTGAGCTGCGGGTGGTCTTGGTTGTTGCACGCCTCGGTCGTCCACACCTGCTCGGGGTCGCAGGTGTTCATGTACAGGATGCGCGTGCTCCCGCCGCCGCTGAGGGTCACGAGGCCGCCGCCGTCGATCACGATCTCGGGCCCGGTGTCGTTGAAGATCTTCGCGGGGCGCTCGAGGGTGATCGTCACCGGATCAGGCCCGCAGTCGAAGGTGATCACGCCGCCGCCCGCGACCGCGTCGATCACCGCGTCGCCGGTGCAGCTCTCGGGCGTGCCGTCGCCGACCACGGTCCGCGGCGCCGAGACGTCGGCGAGGCCGGCCTCGTCCGGGACGTCGCACGCGCCGTCGGGGTTCCCCGCCGGGGGGCCGTCCTCGGGATCCGTGAGCGGGTTGTCGATCGCCCCGCCGCCCCCGCTGCAGCTCGCCGCGAGCGCGACGATGAACGCGAGGCCGGCGCGACTCACCGAGGTACGGGTGCGCGCGCGCATGCCCGGATGATACTACGGGCCCGATCGCGCGCGCCGGCGATCCACGAAACAATATGACCCTAGAGACATTTTTACAAAACGAGACGCGTCGAGCTAGATCGAGCGCAGCGCGCGGGCGGCCGCGCGCATGTCCTCGACCTGATCGGTCTCGTCGACGATCTCGCCGGTCAGCAGCTCGAGCACGTCCTCGAGCGTGACCACCCCCGAGACGCCGCCGAACTCGTCCTGGACCACGAACAGGTGCTGGTGAAGCTCGCGGAAGCGCAGCAGCAGCTTGTCGGCGGTCTCGCCCTCGGTCGTGGTCGGCACCTCGGTCGCCAGCTCCCGGACCACGCGCCGCTCGTCGCCCTCGAGCAGCTCGGCCAGCAGCACGCTCTTGAGCACCACGCCCACCACGTCGTCGCGGGTCGCCCCCATCACGAGGATCCGGCTGTGCTGCGAGGCGATCACCTCGGCGCGGACCTCGGCGAGGGTCTGCTCGCCGCGGATCCACGTCAACGCGACGCGCGGCGTCATGATCTCGCGCGCGGTGCTGTCGTCGAGCCGAAACGCGCGCGTGATCAGCTCGGAC
The DNA here is from genome assembly GCA_030430565.1 of Polyangia bacterium. Taxonomy (GTDB): domain Bacteria; phylum Myxococcota_A; class Polyangia; order Nannocystales; family Nannocystaceae; genus JACKDW01. The sequence goes on along the minus strand of JAUIKS010000003.1, from coordinate 374,986 downwards.
TCCTCCTTGTCGATCGAGCCTTGCTTCGCGGCCAGGCGCGCGAGCAGCCGGATCTCGGGCTCGGTGACGGTCAGGCTCGCGCCGCCCTTGCCGACGATCGGGCGGGTGACGAACTCGACGAGCAGGATCAGCGGCGTCAGCAGGCGCGTGATGACGAGGATCGGGCGCGCGACCCAGGGCGCGAGCGTGGTCGCGTAGCGCTCGCCCAGGGTCTTGGGGATGATCTCCGAGAACACGATGACCATGAAGGTGAGCACCCCGGAGAACAGGCCGAGCCAGCGGCTGCCGAGCGCGACGTCGGCCAGCCCGCCGACGATGATGCTGCCGACGATGTTGGCGACGTTGTTCAGGATCACGATCGCCGCGATCGGGCGCTGCATGTTCTCGCGGATCTGCAGCACGGCCTTGCCGCCGGCGCTGCCGCTCGCCGCCTGCCCGCGCGCCTGGACCATGGAGATCGAGAACAGCGCCGCCTCCGAGCCCGAGCAGAGGGCGGAGGACGCCAGCACGACAAAAACGGCGATCAGCAGGGTCACCATCTGTCTGGAGCATAAACGATACCGTCGCCGCCGCGGCCGCGGGGCCGTGAGTCCGCGCGCGCGGGCGCGTTCGCGGTCGAATTTGCCGCGCCGCGCCCCTGTTATCCTAGACAGAGGCGAGCGCGCAGACATGCACATGGTCCGGAGGAGCACGATCGTCGGCGCCGTGCTCGTCTGCGTCGCATCGCTCGCGCTCGCGACGGCGCTCGGCTGGCGCTACGGCGCGCTGTGGGTCGCGCTGCTCGTCCCGCCCTCGACGCTCGCCTGCCTGGTCATCCTGATCGCGGTGGACGTCCTCGTGGCGGCGCTTCTTGACCGACGGCGATACGCGCGGAACGTGCCCGACGGCGTGTGCGTGAACCGGCCGTGCGACGGCGAGCTGCGCTACCGCGATCGCGACATCTGCCCGAAGTGTGGCTTCGAACGACGGATCACGATCTGATCGCGACCGCGCGCGCAGATAGACACATATCCATAAGGACATGTACCAATTCGTCCCAGCGCCGCCCGCGCTCGGCCGGGACAAGAGGGTCGCGACGCCGCCGGTGCTGTAAAGTGGGGTCTGCTACGAACCGGATCGCTCCCAGCGGAGCTCCACGGAGGCACCCGTACATGACTTATCAATTCACCGCTTCCTCCCGCGCGCTGCCCCTCGCGCTCGCGCTCGGCCTGCCCGTGACGCTCGCGGCCTGCGGCGACGACGAGCGCGACACCGACAGCGGCACCGCGACCGTCGGCGAGACCGAGACCACCACGGCCGGGCCCGCGACGGCCGGCACGACCATGGGCGGCGCGACCGACTCCACCAGCAACCCCTCGGGGACCATGGGCGCGACCATGGGCACCACGAGCGGGACCGACGCGACCGAGACCACCGCGTCGACGACCGATCCGGTGGACCCGACCGACACGACCGACGGGGGCTGCCAGAGCTCCGACGACTGCGCGCCGGACGTCTGCGTCGCCGGCGAGTGCATCCCGCCGGAGGGCGGCTGCGAGTCCAACGCGGACTGCCAGGGCGACACCTACTGCTGCTCCGAGGGCTGCCTGCCCGACGGCGAGGCCCCGCCCGGGGTCTGCATCCCGTGGCCAGACGACGGCAGCGACCCGGCCTGCGAGGGCAGCATCGAGATCGGGCTGTTCGAGGCCAACGTGCAGTGCGAGTGGACCGCGCCGCCCGACGGCGATCCGTGGCCGAACCACCGCAACGTGCTGACGACCCCGCTGGTCGCCGACCTGCCGCACGCGGGCGGCGGCGAGTTCGGCTCGACCGAGCTGATCATCGTCTCCTACAACTTCACCGACGGCGGCGCGGAGGCGGCCCTGGGCAGCAACCCCGCGTACTACGGCGTCATCCGCATCCTCTCGGGGCGGACCTGCGGGCAGCTCGAGACCATCCACGACCCCGACAACCCGATCATCGCCTCGAGCACGCCGGCGCTGGGCGATCTCGACGGCGACGGCATCCCGGAGATCGTCACGCACCGCGCGAACTCGGGCGTGATCGCGTTCAAGTGGAACGAGCAGGCGCAGCAGTACGAGACCTTCTGGGTCGCGACCGACACCGGCATCGCGGGGCAGCTGCGCTGGGACGGCCCGTCGATCCACGACCTCAACAACGACGGCATGCCCGAGGTCATCTCGGGCTCTGGGGTGTTCAACGGCGCGACCGGCGAGCGCCTGAACCCGGGGCAGATCATCAGCGGCGCGAGCCCGTCGATCGGCCCGGGCGTCGTCAACGTGCTCGGCGACCTCGACGTCGACGGCCGCGTCGAGCTGCTCGCGGGCCCCGTCTACGAGTGGGACAGCCAGAATAACACCTGGGTGATGGACCATGTCGGCGCGGCCGCGAACCGGCACTACGCGTTCGCGGACTTCGGCACCGCGGGCGTCGACCCGCAGTCGTTCGACCCGACCGTGCTCGACGGCGTCGCCGAGATCGTCACGGTCGGCGGCAGCCTCGTGCGGATGTGGACGCTCGACGGTCAGCTGATCATGTCGGCCGCGACCAACAGCGGCGGGCCGGCGACGATCGGCGACTTTGACAACGACGGCTTCCCCGAGATCGCCACCGCCGGCGGGACCTACTACGCGGTCTACGACCTCGAGTGCGCGGTGGCGGGGCCCGGCTGCCTCGGCAACTACGTGCGCTGGTCGCAGCCCTCGCAGGACGCGTCGTCGGCGACCACGGGCTCGTCGATCTTCGACTTCGAAGGTGACGGCCAGGCCGAGGCGGTCTACGCCGACGAGTGCTACACGCGCGTGTACGAGGGCCTGACCGGCGAGGTGCTGTACTCGGCCTACCGGACCTCGTGCACCTGGTACGAGAACGCGGTCGTCGCCGACGTCGATGATGACGATCGATCCGAGATCGTCGTCAACTCGAACGACAACTGCGGCGTCAACTGCGCGGCCATCGACCCGATCCACCGCGGCGTCCCCTGCGAGGCCAACGAGGGCTGCGCCTCGGGCGTGTGCGACGCCGGCTACTGCCGCTGCACGCTCGATGACGAATGTCCCGAAGACCATACGTGCGCGGCGCCGCCCAACGGCACGCCAGGGATGGGCAACACCTGCCGCGCGGTCAACCCGCCCGGGGTCTCGCGGACCGGCGTCCGCGTGCTGCGTGACGTGCTCGACCGCTGGGCGTCGTCGCGCCCGATCTGGAATCAGCACGCCTACTCGGTGACCAACGTCAACGACGACGGGACGATCCCGGCGACCGGGCAGTGGCAGATCAACCACACGACGCCGGGGCTCAATAACTACCGCCAGACCGTGCAGGGCGATGTCGACGCGGAGGCGCTGCCGGATGTCACCGCGGAGTTCCCGGACTCGGGCTCCTGCGTCAACAACGGCGACTCGACGACGCTGTCGGCCGAGGTGTGCAACCGCGGTAACAAGACGGTCGGCGCGGGGCTGCCGGTGGCGTTCTACGGCGAGGGCGATGTGCTGCTGTGCGTCGGCTATACGGTCGATGTGCTGCCGCCGGAGGAGTGCGAGCTGGTCTCGTGTGATGTCGACGGCGCGGTCATGGGCGAGGTGGCCGTCGAGGGGAACGATGACGGCATGGGCGGAAAGACCACGCTCGAGTGCATCGACACGAACAACGGTGATCTTGCGAGCCCGATCGTCTGTCGGTGATCGTCGCGTTCTCTTCGTGGACCTTCCTGGATCTTCCTGGATCTTCGCGTTCTTTTCGCGGTCTCTTCGCGGTCTCTTCGCGGTCTCTTCGCGGTCTCTTCGCGTTCTCTTCGCGATGATGCGGGACGCTTGGTTCCGCGGGGCTCTTGGAGGGAGGGGTGGGGGGCGCTCCTTGCGGGGCGCGCATGACCGACGCCCTCCGGGCGCCGGTCACACGGCCGTGCCCCCTTCGCCGGCCACGTTTCGAAGCGAGAGCGGCAAGGGTGCGGAAATACAGCGGGAACGGACCGAAGAGCGAACGAGGCGTACGAACGTACGTTGAGGAGCGATGAGGGAGTACCCGCTGTAGTTTCGTGCACTTGTCGTTCGCAGCCGAAACCTGGCCGGCGAAGGGGGCCCGTCCTCATCCGGCCCCCCACCCCTCCCTCTCCGCCCCGCTCCGCCTCTGCGCTCACGATGCTCGGCTGCAGTACCGCGAGCGCTCTGCGTGAGTCACGGGAGCGCCCCACGCTGTGGGCCGCTCCCATGCTCTCGGTGCGGTGACGCTGCACGACGGTCGCGGTTGAGAACACCACACTCGTCGAGCTGCGGTCGCGGAGATAACAACTCTCGAGGCGCGGCCGGAGAAAGCAACTCTCGACGCGTGGACGGAAAAGAACCTAATCGAGGCCGGACGAGCGGACCGGCGCCTCGGCGGCGGTCTGCCACGGGGTTTCGGGTGGCCACCAGCGCTCGGTGGGGGAGCGCGGGGGCTCGACGCTCTGGCCGAGCATCGGGGTCGCCACCGTCACGCCCGCGGCCTCGGCTGCGGCGAGGACGCGCTCGACGGGCTCGGTCCACGAGTGCAGCGCGAGCTCGAAGGTGCCCCAGTGGACCGGCAGCATCAGGCGCCCGCCGACGTCTTGGTGGGCCTGCACGGCCTGCTCTGGCCCGAGGTGCACGTCGGCCCAGAGCTGGTTGTACTGGCCCGACTCGATCATCGTGATGTCGAAGGGCCCCAGGCGCCGCCCGATCTCGCGAAAGCCGGGGAACATCGCCGTGTCGCCGCTGTAGTAGGCGCGGCGCTCGGCGCCGATGAACGCCCAGCCGGCCCACAGCGTCGCGTTGCGGTCGTCGAGCCAGCGCCCGGAGAAGTGCCGCGCCGGGGTCGCCACGAGCCGCACGCCGTGGAGCTCGTGGGACTCCCACCAGTCGAGCTCGACGATCGCCGCGGTCGCTACGCCCCAGGCCTCGAGGTGCGCGCCGACGCCGAGCGGAACAATGAAGGTCGGCACGCGCTCGGCCAGCGCGCGGATCGAGAAGGCGTCGAGATGGTCGTAGTGATCGTGCGAGATCACGACGGCGTCGAGCGGCGGCAGCTGATCGAGCGGCAGCGGCGGGGCGTGAAAGCGCGACGGCCCCATGAAGGACCAGGGCGAGCAGCGCTCACCCCAGACGGGATCGACGAGCACGCGCGCGCCCTCGAGCTCGACGATGAGGGTGGAGTGCCCCAGCCAGGTCACGCGCAGGCCGCCCGCCGGCGGCTCGGCGAGGGCCTCGGCCACGTGGCGCTGCAGCGGCGGCGGCGACTCGGGCGAGGTCCCCGGCGCGCCCTCCCACCACGCTCGCAGCACCGGCCCGAGCTCCGGGTCGATCGTCGGCAGCGTGTTGACGAACGCTCCGCGCTCGACGTCGTACTGCGGCGACTGATGAGCTCGCTCGAGCCGCGCCCCGGTCGCGCGCGCGCCGAGGTTCGGGCGCGCGGTGAGGTAACCGCCGGCGACGGGCAGCGCGATCGCGAGCGCGACCACGGCCAACGCGAAGCGCCGCCTTCGTCGTCGTCGCGCGCGCGCGGGGTCCGTGGAGACGCGGCTCATCCCGGGATCCTTCCACCAGACGCCGCGCGACTCAAGCGCCCGCCGCTCGAGACATGGCCGTTCAGGCAGGATATGCGCGACGCCGCGGGGCGAAGCCTGATATCGTCGCGGGATGCCGCTCTGCCCGCGCGTGGCCACCACGCTGCTGTTCGCCCTCACGCTGCTCGCGGGCTCCGCCGCCTGTGACGACGCCGCGGCGGTCAAGCGCGATGTCGAGAGCGGCGCCGAGCAGACCGCCGAGGCCGCGCTCAAGACCGCCGAGACCGCCAAGCAGACCGCCGAGGCCGCCAAGCAGACCGCGGTCGAGGCCAGGGAGTCGCTGGAGGAGACGCGCCGTGTCTGGGCCGAGCGCACCGCAGCCGCGCGCGCCTGGGCCGAGGATCTGCGCGACACGGGCGAGCTCTCGAACACCGCGCGCGCCTGGCTGAGCGCCGGCGCCGAGACCACGAAGGACGGCGCGGAGTCCCTGCTCGTCCGCGGCGAGCAGGTCGCCCCGGTCGCGATCTCGATCGGCCGCTCGCTCGCCGAGGTTTACGACGCCGACACGGTGCTCGAGCCTGTCTACCAGCCGAGCGGCAAGCCGGGTGATGATCCCGAGACCGGCAACGCTGAGGCCGACGCGGCGATCAAGGACATGGGGCGCGTCGAGCTGGTGGACGGCGTGTCGGTGGGCTTCAAGGACCTCACGAGCACGTCGACGCGCGAGCGCGTCAGCGAGCGCGGCTATCTGGTGCTGTGGCGCAAGGACGATCACCTGGTCGGCTTCGTGTACCGCTCGCGCAAGACGATCGATATCGAGAAGCTGGTCGCCGAAGCGCCCAAGCTGCTGGGCCTCGTCGACCGCGGGATCGCGAGCGCGGGCGAGTAGCGGCGCGAGGGTGTTATCCTGCGCGGGCTCATGACGGTTACACGCGCGCAGGTAGAGGGTTTTGTCGATGCGCTCGCGCGGCGTCGCGACGGCGCCGTGGTGCTGACCGGGACCGCGTCGCTGCTGCTGCTGCCCGGCTTCGACGCGTACGCGGACGCCCACACCTTCTGCGGGACGCCCGAGTACATGGAGCGCGACGCCGCTGAACCGGGCTCGTCGCTGCCCGCGGACATGCAGCGGCTCCGCGCCGCGCGAGACCTGCCGAAGCCGACGACCCTGCCCTACCGCCGACTCCCGCCGATCGAGGGGGCCGCGCGACGCCGCGTGAAGGTCCGCGAGGGCCGCCTCGAGGTCCTCGTGGAGGATCCCTACACGACCGCGCTGTGCAAGCTGCTGCGAAACGCGGCGGGCGACTACGGGGCCGTGGTCGCGCTGTGCAAACGCCGAGTCCTCGACCGCGCGCTGCTCGTCCGGCTGGGCGAGCGCGCGGATCGTCAACTCGACGGAGCCCTGCGGGCGGCGTTGAAGCGCCTCGCTACGGCGTAGCTAGCCGCAGTCGCCGTAGTCGTCCTGCGTGAGGTCGTCCTCGATCTGCGCCCAGATGTCGACGTCGACCTCGGGCTCGGCGAAGCTCGCGCGACGCCAGCGCGTGGTCGAGGCGTTGCCGGCGGTGTCGGTGACGCGCACGGCGAACTTACGCTCGCCGGCGCCGACCTGCAGGGCGAAGGCGAAGCGGTCGCCCGCGCGCCCGCACTCGATCGGCAGCTCCTCGGGGAGGTCGCCGCAGCGGTAGACGGTGGTGCGACCGTCGGCGTTCCACAGCAGCTCGACCTTGGCGACGCCGCGCTCGTCCTTGGCGTCGAAGACGATGAAGAGGATGTCGCCGTACTCAAAGCTCGAGCCGTTGCGCGGGGAGATCATGCTGATCCGCGGCGCGCGGGTGTCCGCGACGACAGGCGGCTTGTCGGGCGTGGGCGGCTGCGGGCGCGTGGGCGGCTGCGGGCGCGTGGGCGACTGCGGGCGCAGGCCGACGTTGCGGGCGAGCCGGCGGTGGGAGTTCTGGACGCGACCGCCGGGGCCGCAGCTGCGCTCGCCCCACTCGCCGCAGGCCATCGCCTGGTCCTGGAACGACTTCTCGCCGCAGCCGTGCAGGTAGCTCATGGTGTCCGTGCACTCGTAGGTGTGGTCGAGGCCGAGGGTGTGACCGATCTCGTGGGCGACGGTCTCGCACAGCTCGCGCGCGTCGCCGCCGAAGGCGTCGGCGAAGATGAAGCCGATGGTGCCGTTGACGACGCCGCCGGTGTAGGGCGCGACGCCGCCGACGCCGCGCTGGTAGCCGAGCATGCCCGGGCTGCCGCCGACCATCATCATGATGTACTCGCCCGACTCGGGGCGACGGTCGGTGACCTTCACGTCGTAGGCGCTGAGCTGGTCACGAAGACAGGTCATCATGCCGCCCCAGGTCTGGCCGCCGCCCGCGAAGGCCGGCACGCTCACGGCGTCGCGGCCCCGCGACCAGGCGATGCTCGAGCGGTTGTTGGCGGAGTCCTCGTAGCCGCCGCGGATCCGCGCGCCGCGGCCGTTGACGAACACGGTCACGCCGCTCGCGGCGCCGCCCGAGCGGAAGCTCTTGCGCGCCAGCTTCACGCCGGTGAAGCGGTCATCCTTGAGGCTGACGCGCCGCTGCGGCGCGTGGGTCGACGACTTGTCGCGGGCGCTGTGACCGCTGTGGCCGCTGTGGCCGCTGTGGGCCGCGCGCGCGCTCGCGCGCCGCTTGCCGGCGGTCGCCTTCGCGCGCTTCGTCGCGCGGGACTTCGCCGTGGACTTCGCCGTGGACTTCGCGACCGCCTGGCGCGCGCTCGTGTGCGTCGACACGGAGGACGTGGCCGCGAGCGCGGCGGGCGTAAAACCGAGGGTCAGGATGAAGGGGAGGAGCCTGCTGAACACTTCACTCTCTCGGACGGCGTGAGATATCTCGGATTCATCTCAGGCTGGAGAATCACTCGTGATTTCAGCAGCTTAGATACTTACACTCAACGGCCCGCGGGCCGAAACAGGGGATTCCCCCTGCTCGGACCGAGGCCTCGCGCGCTCGACCCCGGGACCACCAACGCGCCCACGCGAGACATGCCTTTAAAGACATCGCGTCGCGCGACGCTGGCGGACCGGCCAGCCGGCGTGGTGTGATGCGCGGCGCCGCCCCGACCGACCGACGATGGCTCGACAACCGACGATCCTCCGCAACTTCCTTCTGTGGTTCTTCCGCTACCCGCCGTACAGCCCGTACGTGTCGGCGAACATAGCGATCGACGTGACGCCGGCGCGCCGCTACCTCGAGGCGCTGAACCGACCCGCCGGCGGGGCCGACGATCCGCGCGAGCGCGTGACGCTGATGCATCTCTTCGTCGCCCTCGTCACGCGGCTCTACTGCGAATTCCCGCAGGCCAACGCGCGCGTGCTGGGCGGGCAGATCCGCGCGCACGAGGGCGTCGGCGTCGCGCTACCCGTGGACCTGCTCTCGCAGAAGGCCGGCGCGAGCATGGAGGTGAGCCTGGCGCTGCTGCGCCGGGTCGAGCGCAAGACCCTGCGCGAGCTGGCCGCGGCGACGCGCGCGACCGTGCGCGCCGAGCGAGACGGCAAGCCCGAGGATCCGCTGGTGCGGCTGCTCGTGCCGATGGCGAAGCGGACGCCGCGCTGGCTGCTCGACGGCGTGCTCACGGGCATGGACCGCGCCGCGCAGTCGCGGCTGCTCGCGCCGCTGGCCCACCGGCTGCTGCCGATCTCGGTGGTGGTGACCAACCCGGGCGCGGTGTTCGGCAAGGCCGAGGGCGCGCGCTTCCTCGGCGCCTCGATGAGCCCACCCAACCGTCTGTGCCCGGTCGGCTCGGTCATCGCGCTCTCGGCCGTGCAGGACGAGGTGGTCGTGGTCGACGGCGCGCCGGCTGTGCGGCCTGTCCTCCCGGTCAGCTACGTGTTCGACCACCGCCTGTTCGACGGCGTGATCGCGGGCAAGGTCCTGCTGCGGCTGTGCGAGATGATGCGAGACCCCGCGGCGGTGCTGGGCGCGACCGGCGAGCGCGCGCTCGGGGTCTGAGCGGCCGCTACGACCCAGCCTCGACGCCCTCGAGGAACTCGAGCAACGCGCGGTTGAATTCGGCCGGGCGGTCCATGTTGCTGTTGTGCCCGGCCCCCTCGATCACCTGCAGCGGCAGGCCGTCCTGCTGCGCCCAGCGCTGGCTGTACTCGATGACCTTGCCGGCGCGGTCTTTGTCGCCGTAGAGCACGAGCGTCGGGCACGACCACGAGACCGCGCGATCGCGGTAGGCCGCGATCCCTTGATAGACGGCCGCCATGATGCGCGTGATCTCTCGCTTCGAGAGCTGGAGCAGCGCGCCCTCGGCGTACTCGCGGCCGCGCTCCGTCTCCGCGACGCCTTGCACGATGCTGCGGACGAGGGGCTTGAACGGGTACAGCGAGAGCAGCGCCGGCGTGATCGAGAACAGCCACCGGTCGAGCCGGGTGAAGTACGACGAATCGAGCGGTGACGAGTCCACGGCGACGATGGAGCGCGCCCGCGCCGGGCGCTCGATCGCCAGCATCTGCGCGAGGTAGCCGCCCATCGACTGCCCGACGAGGTGCGCCGCGGCGACGCGCTCTTGGTCGAGGATCGCGATGAGCTCCTCTAGGGCCGCCTGCAGCGAGAACGGCACGTAGGGGCGCGAGGCGCCGTGCGCCGGCAGGTCGGGCGCGATGACGCGACGCGTCCGCGCGAACACCTCGAGCTGCTCGCGCCAGAGGCCGTGATCCATGGTCGCGCCGTGGAGGAAGACGACGACCTCGCCGGCGCCGTCGGTGACCCAGTAGCGCGTCTCGCCGCGCTCGGAGCGGACGGTCCTGCAGTCGAGCTTCGGCACTGGCGGGCCCACGATACCACCAGCCGCCGAGCCGCCTGACGCCTGCACAGAACCTGCACAGAACCTGCAGCGCATCGCCCAGCGCCCGCAGCGGTTTGCGCACGCCCGCTTGATAGACCATCTCCTGTCGCCCGGAGCCGCCGACATGACATGAAGCTCATGTCGCGCGCCAACGCCCGGCTCGCGGTCGACAAGCCGTGGAGCCGTGCCCGTGAGCCTCGCAAGCGAATCGATCGACCCCATCTTCCCGCCGAGCGCGCGCGCCCGGCTCTCGCCCTCGTCCCCCGCCGCGGAGCGCCCGGTCACGCCGCCGCCGTCGCGCGCTCCCATGGGGGAGACGCCCAGGGAGCCGGGCGCGCGCGCCCAGGTCGCGGGGCTGTTTCGCGCGCTCGTGGGCCTCGGGCTGCTCGGCGCCGCCGCGGGCCTGGGCGCGCTCGGGGACACGCCCGATCACTTTAGTCACACCAGCCGCTGGGGCATCACGCTGCGGATGATCCCCGCGACCGTGCTCAACATCGGCGGCGCCGTGCTGCTCTCGAGCCCGGCGCTGGTCGCCATCCATCAGTACCTCGACCTGCGCGCGCGCCCGGAGGCGCTGGCGGCCGCGCTCACCCGCGGCGTGATCCTCGTCGGGCAGCTCGCCGCCGGCCTCGCGCCCGTGGTGCTGTTCTTCTCCGCCACGACCAACCTGTGGCTGCCCGCGTTCCTGGCCTCGATGCTCGGCCTCGGCGCGGTCGGCTACATCGTCTGCGCGCGCGAGCTGACCAAGGCCGAGCGAGCGGGCGCCGAGAGCGGTGACGACGCGGAGACGAGCGCGTCCGTCGAGCCCGCGCCGCGCTTCCACGCCCTCGTCCACGGCTGGCTGCTGCTCACGCTGTTGATCGCGCTGCGCCTCGGCGTCGACCTCGCCGACTTCGTCCTCAACACGCGCCAGTTCTGATCGACCGGCGCGCCCCGTACTCGCCTGTCCTTTCCACCATCTCTCAATTCTCGCCCAAGGAGACGACCGCCATGTCGATCCACCCGCGACGCTCGATCCTCGAGCTCACGACCACGCTGCTGCGCGACCCCCAGATCCTGATCGACGAGGGCGAGGCCGCCCCTCGCCGCGCGCTCGCCGAGCTCGCGCCGCGCCTGCTCGCTATCACCTGCGTCGGCGCCAGCCTCTTCGGCCTGGTCGTCGGCTCGTACCGCGGCGGCGTCCAGCACGTCTACGCCGCGATCAAGATGCCGGCGCTGCTGCTGCTGCCGGTGCTCGTCGGCCTGCCCGCGATCCGGGCGCTGCACGCCGCCTGCGAGGTCCGCTGCTCGCGGGCTCGGCTCGCGCTCGCCGCCCTCGCCGGCATGGCCCGCACCGCCGTGCTCGCGGCCGCCTGCGCGCCGATCCTGTGGCTGCTCTACTCGATCAACCTCGACTACCACCGCGCGATCCTGGTGATGACCGCGTGCCTGCTCGCGGTCGGCCTGCCGGGCCTCACGACGCTCACGCGCGGGCTGCCGCGGGGCGGTCAGCAGCGCTGGCTGGCGAGCTCCGGCACCGTCGTGCTGCTCGGGCTGCTGCTCGCGCAGTCGGGCTGGCTGCTGCGCCCCTTCGTCGTGCGCCCGCGGGCCGAGACCACCTTCCTGCGCGCGATCGAGGCGGACGTGTTCTCGAGCCTCAACGCGACCTACGACTCGTCCAAGGGTCGCTACCGCGGCTGGAGCGCGCGCAAGCAGGGCTTCGTCGGCGCGGCGATGAAGCCGGAGGCCCCGCCGCCGACGCGCCGTGGCGGGCGCGCGCTCGACCTGCCGCCGCAGTAACCTGTCTCGTTTGACATATCAAGATCACTATCACCGAGCGCGGGGCGACGCCCCGCCGACGCCCGAAGGAGGCACCCGTGACGTTCTCAGCCCTGTTCATGACCCGCTTCACCTCGGGCCTGCTCAGCTTCGCCGACCCGCCCCCCAGCGCGCTGTGGGTCAGCCTCGGGCTCGGCTACCTGGCGGTCGGGGCAGCCGTCGCCTGGCGACTCGCGCGCGCGGGCTACTCGGCGGGGACCTCCGTCAGCGGCTTCGCCTGCTGGCCGCTGCTGCTCGGCCTGCTGCACGAGCCGCGCGCGCCCGAGGCCTGCGGCCCCGGCTCGTCGCGCATCAGCGCGTGCATGGGCTCGCTGCGCCAGACCCTCGCCGAGCCCGCGGCCGCGGGCCTCGCCGCGCGCGAGGACGTCGACGCCCTCGAGCGCGCGCTCTACCTCGCGGATCGCCGGGTCGCGCTGGCCGACCGCATGCTCGAGGAGCTGAGCGCGGCCGCGCGGGGTCGCGTGGGCGTCGCGCCGAGCGACGACATCAACCGCGGCCTCGAGGCGCTGCGCGCCGCCCGTGATCACGCGATCGCGGAGCTCGACGCGGTGCTCGACGCGGTGCTGCAGCTGCGGATCCAGGTCGGCCTGCGCACGCTCGCCGGCGGCCGCCTGCCCGTGCAAGAGCGCCTGCAGGACCTCCAGGCTCGCGTCGCGGCGCTCGCGGAGTTATCCTCGCTGGAGCTCGCGTGCGCGTCGTGAACCCACAAAAGCCCGGCCGACACACGATCCTCGTCGTCGACGACGACCCGCCGCTGCGCGAGGTCGTCCGCTACGCGCTCACGCGCGAGGGCTTTCACGTGCTCGAGGCCGCCGACGGCGCGGCCGCGCTCGAGCTCTTCGAGGCCCGCGCGCCCGACCTGCTCGTGCTCGACGTCTCGATGCCCGAGCTCGACGGCTTCTCGCTGTGCCGGACCCTGCGCGCGCGCTCGGACGTGCCGATCCTGTTCCTGTCGTCGCGCGCCGACGAGCTCGATCGCGTGCTCGGCTTAGAGCTCGGCGGCGACGACTACGTGACCAAGCCGTTCTCGACCCGCGAGCTGGTGACGCGCGTCAAGGTCATCCTTCGCCGCCCCCGGAGCAAGCCGCAGCCCGACGCGCCCGCGCCCTCGCCCGAGGCGCCCCCGCTCGAGCGCGGCCCCCTGCGCCTCAGCCCCGAGGCCCACCGCGTGTGGGCGCGTGACCAAGAGGTCAGCTTGACCGCGACGGAGTTCCGCCTGCTCGAGGTGCTGATGCGGAGGCCGAGCCGCGTGTTCACCCGCGAGGAGCTGAGCGCGCGCGCCTACCCCGACGCGCGCCACGTCTCGGGGCGCACCCTCGACTCTCACATCCGCCGGATCCGCGGCAAGCTGCGCGCCGTCGACGTCGACGCGATCGAGACCGTGCACGGCGTCGGCTACCGGCTGCGCGAGGATCCAGGTGACGGGCCCACGCCCCGCTGAGCCGACGGCACCGGCAGGCCCCCGCGAGCGCTGGGGCCTGCCGCTGCGCGCCTGGCTGGTGCTCTCGTACCTGGTCGTGCTCGCGCTGCCGCTGCTCGCCTTCGTGCTCACCGGCGCGCTGGCGATGGACCTTATCCGGCAGACCCGCCTCAACCTCGAGAACCAAGGCGAGCTCGCCGCGCTGTTCATCGGCGAGCGGCTGCAGGGGCCCGGCGCGCCCGCGGACGTCAGCTCGCTCGGGCCCACGCTCTCGCCGACCCTGCAGGCGGCCCGCGAGCGCACGCTCGCCGGCATCCGCATCCTCGACGCGCGCGGGGTCGTGGTCGCGAGCAGCGGCGCCGGCGTCGGCGTGGATCTCTCGGAGGACCCCGAGGTAGCGATCGCGCTCACGGGGCAGACCGGCATCGAGACGCGCCCGCGGCCGGCCTCGCGCCAGCAGCAGCCGCTCGCCAGCGCGAGCCGGCGCGCGCGCGTGCGGCTGTTCGTCGCCAAGCCGATCTTCGACCAGGCCGACGCGGTCGTCGGCGTGGTCCTGCTCTCGCGGACACCTCGCGAGGAGCTGCAGGCGCTCTATCACATGTCGCCGCGGCTTTTGTGGGGCATGTTCTTCGCGCTCGCGCTGACCCTCGCGATCGCCGGCCTCGCCGGCTACTACGGCAGCCGCTCGCTGCGGCGCCTGGCCCAGGCCGCGCGCCTCGTCAGCCTGGGTCAGCGCCTCGAGCCGGCGCAGATCGAGCGCAGCGCTCGCTCGCGCGTCGTCGAGGTTCGCGAGCTCGCGCGCGCGGTCGCCAGCATGACCGAGAAGCTGCAGGCGCGCGTCGACTACATCAACGAGTTCGCGGGCAACGTCTCGCACGAGTTCCGCACGCCGCTCGCGACCCTGCGCGGGACCGCCGAGCTGCTGCACGACGACGAGGACATGCCGCCCGCGCAGCGCAAGAAGTTCCTCGTCAACGCGCAGCGCGAGCTCGACCGCATGGAGCGGCTGGTCGCCGGCCTGCTGGGCCTCGCGCGCGCCGAGCGGACCCACGCGCGCGCCCGCCTCTCGCTCGCGGAGCTGCTGGCCGCGCTCGGCGAGCGCCGCCCGGCGGTGACGATCGAGGCGACGGCGCGCGCCGACGCCCACGTGCTCGGCAACCGCGAGCAGCTCGCGGCCGTGCTCGACAACCTCGTCGACAACGCGCTCACCCACGGCGGCCCCGAGGTGCGCGTCACCGTCTCGACCTGGTCAAACGACCATCACGTGGGCTTCGTCGTGCGCGACGACGGCGGCGGGATCTCGGCGGCCAACCTCCCGCGGATCTTCGAGCGCTTCTTCACGACCAACCGCGGGCGCGGCGGCACCGGCCTGGGCCTCCCGCTGGTGCGCCTGATCTGCCAGACCCACGGCGGCGACATCGAGCTGACGAGCGAGCCGGGCGTGCGCACCGAGGCCCGCGTGACGCTGCCGCGCGCGGGCGCGCAGGACGACTAGGCCTCTCACTGCCCCGACAGCGAGGAGCAGCCGATCTCGATCGTGCTGATCCCCTCCGCGACTTGATAGCTAGACACGCCGTTGCTGCTGTCGTCGACGATCCAGATCATGTCGCCCGGCTTGAACGATCCGCTGGTGCGCGAGTTGCTGCTCATCGAGGTGCTGCGCCCGCTGCTGAAGCCGGGCTTATCACCGAAGAACAGCTTGACGGTGGAGCCGCAGGTGCAGCGCAGCGTCACGCTGACCGGACCGCCTGCACCGCCTCCTGCACCCCCTCCTCCACCCGCGCCTCCCGACGAGGGCTGGGGACGCATCGCCGCGTTCTGCGCCAGGCGCTGCTGCTCCCGCGCGGCGATTTGCTGCTCGTCGTAGGTGTTGCACACGCCGATGATCGAGCAGCCGCCCTCGTAGTAGCGCTGCTGACCACACCCCGAGACCGTCCAGCCGCGGGCGCCCACGACGGGCTGGGGATTGAGCGCCATGTCGATCTCGTCGCACTGCATCTCGGTGCCCGCCCGGGTGCGGACCTTCTCCTCGATACGCCCCGCGCAGCCGCCGAGGACGAACACGGACAACAACAACAGAGTCAGAGTCGATCTCGACATGGGCGCAGTATCGCAGGTCGCCTCACGCCGCGATACCGACGCATGAACGACTCAGACGCGGACTGGGCTATCCTGAGCGCCCGTGGGGACCAATACCTCGACCGACGCGCCCGCTCTCCCCCTGCACCGCGCGTTCGCGCTGATGATCGCGCTCGCCTTCGTCCAGATGCACGTGAACGGGTGGATCCAGCGCCGCGCCAGCGAGATCTGGCGCGAGACCGGCGAGTCGTACCTGGATCCGAGCTTCGGATCCGCGCTGTGGTGGGCCCGCAGCCTCGCGCTCGTCGAGCACGCGCTGGTGCTGGTGATGACGATCCTCGCCGCGCTGCTCGTGCGCGAGCTGCCCCGCCGTACGCAGACGCTCGGGCTCGTCGGCGCCACGCTGCTCGGGTTGAACTTCGCCTGGAACGCGGTCCACGAATTGGGGGTCCGCTTCGACTTCAGCAGCGGGCTGTGGGAGCTCGGCTCGGTCCCGGGCTTCCGCATGCTCTCGCTGCTCTTCGTCCTCGCCCTCTTCGTGGGCGTCGGCCTGGTCGGCCTCAGCCGCTGGCGAGCCGCGGGTCGCCCGCGCGCGGAACTCGTGGCCCTCGGGGTCTACGGGCTGACGCTCGGGATCTTCACGGTCTACTGGGGCCTCGCGTGGTTCGAGCTGCTCCCGGGGAGCGCGCTCCTCTCAACGCTCCTCGTGTCGCTGCTCTACGTCTCCGGCTTCGTCGCGGTCTGGCCTGAGCGACAGCTCGATCGCGCGCCGGCTCCTTCGAACGCGCTCGACGCGACGTCGACGACCGACACGCTCGCCGACGACGAGGCCGCGCTCGCGCCACCGGACCCCTTCGCGCGCCTGCGCCAGGCGATCGGGATCAACATCACGGTCTCGATCGCCCTCCAGCTCCTGTCGCGCGCCGCGCCGACGCTCGTCCCCTACGCGGTCGGGGGCGGGCAGCTCATCAGCCTCTACGTGATCGCGCTGACGCTGTCCGCGATCCTGCTGCTCGCGCGCCTGCCCGCGCCGGCCCGCGACATCTCGTGGCTGACCGTCGCCTGGATCGCCTACACCCTCGGCGCGACGCTCGGGCTGTTCACCAACGCCGGCGCGATCCGGCTCCCGCAGCTGCAAGAGGCCGGTCTCGGCTCCTACAGCACGCTCTCGGACGTCTCGCGCGCGGTCGGCATCTTCACGGCGGCGTCGCTGCTGGCCGGCGCCGTCGGCACGCTGTCGTTGATCGCGTCCCTGCGCCGTGTCGCCTTCGCCTTCCACGACTTCGAAGCCGACGGCATGCTCGCCAACGCCCGCTCCTCGCTCCTGCTCGTCGGCGCGGTCGTCATCGTCGCCTTCGTTATCGTGCTCGGGAACAAGTTCATCCTGCTCAGGCCAACGTTCGCGCTGGGACTCGCCCTCGTCGTGCTCGTGCCGGGAGTCCTCATGATCGTGAACTTACTGCGCGCGCTCTCGCGGCTCAGCATCTCGGTCACGGGCGCGGGCAACAAGCTCCCGGCCGACTCCGCCGCGCTCATCGGACCGGCGTGATCACGTGAGGCCTGAGCCGCTCACGCGGTCGGGACCGCGCTCACGCGCATCATCGGGTCGCCGTAGATCACCGGGCGCGGCTCCGGGTCCGCCAGGTCGAGACGCGAAACCAGGATCATCGGCACCGAGCGGATCTGCTCGAGCTCGGCCCGCAGGCGCCGGGGCGAGAGCCGGTTGCTCGGCTCGGCGTGCAGCGCGTGCGCGAGGACTTGGTCGAGGCGCGGGTCGAGATCGGGCTGGAAGGCCGAGGGCGGCTGCATGGTGCTGGCGACGGCGCGCCCCGTGAGGCAGCGGTACATCACGGCCGCGAGCGCGAACAGGTCGCTCGCCATGGTCGGCTCGCCGCCGGCGAGGACCTCGGGCGCGGTGTAGCCGTGGTTCGCGGCGCGCACCGAGAGCCGGCGATAGGTCGCGCAGGGCATGAACCCAGGGACAGCCAGCGCGGGGCCGCGATCGGTCAGCAGGATGTTGCGCGGGTTGACGCTGCGGTGGGTGACGCCGCCCGCGTGCAGGGCCGCGAGCCCGCTCAGCAGCGGCTGGAAGATCTCGAGCGCGCGCTCGAGGTCCATGCGCTCGCCGGGCCCGAGCGAGTCCTCGAGCAGGAAGCCGGCGAGCGGCTCGCACAGCACGCCGAACAGGCGCCCGTCGGTGAAGCCGCCGCGGACCGCCTGCAGCGCGCGGTGACGGATCGCGGTCGCGCGCTGCACGTGCTGGTAGAACTTCCGCTGCACGTGCACGCCGGTCGTGCGGTGAAACGCCGAGACGACGACCGTGACGGGGGCCCGCGCGCGGCGGTCGTGACACGAGAGGTGCATACGCGCGCCGTCGCGGCCGAGCACCTCGGTGACCTCGAAGCGCGGCGGGACCACGGCGACCGAGCGGTCCTCGCGGGCGCAGCGTTCGAAGGCGTCGACGGCCGCGAGCGCGTCGCCGTCGGCGTAGTCGACGAGCGCGAGGTTAAAGCGCGCGAGGGTCTGGAACTCGCGCCCGCTGCCGCGCCGCTGCACGGCGCGGTAGTAGCGACGCGCCTCGAGCAGCCGCTGGCGCGCGAGCATGACGTTGCCGAGGCGCAGCAGCGTGCGCAGGTCGACGGGGTCGAGCTTCCGCTGCGGCAGGTTCTCGAGCAGCAGCTCGAGCTCCTCGACGTTGCAGGCCAGCGCGGCGTCGACCGCCAGGTCCGCCCGCAGCGGGAGCTCCGAGAGCGCGCGCTTGAGATCGAGCGCGACGCGATCGTGATCCGCGGTCGAGGGCTCGGCGGGCGCGCTCCAGAGGGTGCGGTGCAGGGCGTAGAGCGCCCGCACGACGTCGCCGGAGTCCGAGGGGGTGATGACCTCGATGCCGTGGTTCTCGCGCAGCTCCTCGGCCTCGGGCTTGGTGACGTAGGGCATCCAGGCGTAGTGCGGGCGCCCGCGACCGACGCGCTCGAGCAGCGCGAGGATCTGCGCGAAGTCGGGGTCGTCGACGTCAAAGCCGAGGAACAGGATCGTCTGGCTGCGCACGACCTCCTCGACGACTTCGAACAGCGCGGCGTCCGCCCGCATGCTGCGGGCGGTCGGCGGCGTGCGCAGGATGAAGCGCGAGTCGATGGCGCGCAGCGAGGCGTTGTGCACGTCGACGTGGGACAGGACCTCGAGCTCCTGCCCGGTGGAGGCGTAGACCTCGCGGATCACGTCAGCGCAGGTGGTGGCGAAGCAGGCGCGCCAGGGCAGCACGGTGAGCAGCTCGGCGCCAGGGGCCAGGTGCGCGCGCTCAACCACGGCGTCGCCGTCTTGGATCCCGCCCTCGAGCTCGACGAGCGCGCGCTCGCCGAGATGACGGTGGACGTAGCTGAGCACGGTCCGCAGTCGGCCCTGCTCGAGCAGGTCCTTGAGCTGCCGACGGTCATTGACAGGGCACAGCTCGACGAGCGAGGCGAGCATCTTGGCCCAGCCCGAGCGACCGGCGAGCTTGCCGATCCCGGCGCCGGCCCACAGCACGCAGTCGCCCGCCTGAATGGCCTGGATGAGTTCAAACGGAATCGTGACCATGTGTTGCCCTTGCCTTGGCTGCCTGGCTCCTTCGTTGGTAGACACGCGTTTTGCGCAGTTTGAAGGAGCGGGGCGAGCGTCTCGCATGTCCGGCGAGGTGGCAAAATATCGGACATTATCCTACATATAGTTCTCGTTTTCGCGCTTCGTGTCTCCAACAATCGGTGCGGAGGTCTTCAGCATGGACGTGGTTCCCTTTGGACTCGCGCTTGGCTCCGCAGCTTTCTGGTAGCGGAGTAGCGTCGTCGCTTGGTTGCGCGGGCTCTGGGAGGAAGGGCGGCGCGCTACGTGCGGGACTCACGTGATCGACTCCCTGCCGGGAGCCGATACACATGGTCTTAAGGCCTCATCCGCTCGGGCCGCGGTGGGGCGAGCTCCCTGCGGGAGCGACGTGAGCGCCTCCTTCGGGGCGCTCACATGCTCTCGGGCTCTTCTCTCGTCGTTCGATCGGACATGATCGTTCGAACACCTTCGATGTTCGGCGGAGAACCTGCAAAGAAGCACGGGGAGCGATCAGGCCTCGGGATCGGGCTCGCGCTTCGCGTCGAAAAAGCTGCCGTCCGCGAGCAGCACCGGCGTCGCCGCGTGGCGGATGCCGTGCTCTTGAAGGAGCTCATCGACCAGCTGCGCGACCTGGGCGACCACCGAGGTACAGAACTCGTGGCGCGCCGGGCCGCGGAAATCGCCGTGGGGCGCGGTCATGTTGTTGCAGATCAGATCCGGACTCGAGCCGCGGTCCAGCTCCGTCTGCACGCGCTCCAGGTACCGCGGCATCGCGACGCGCAGCGCCGGGGTGACCGCGCCCGTCGGGTCCGGGTCTCCCAGCAGCTCACCCAGCAGCAGCTGTCCGGCGACCACGGCGCCGCAGGTGCCCTGCCCGGTGATGCCGCCGCGACGGAGGCTCTGGTACGGCGCGGTCGGTCGGTCGAAGGCCTCGGCCAACGCGATCCCGCAGGAGCGATGCGGGGTCCTCGTGCCCTCGTAGAGGACGAAGGCCTTGCTGCGAATTGGACCGCGCCGCTTGATCGCCATCGTCACCAGTGTGCCACGGCGCGGCCTTCTCGATCGGAATTGTCCTGAATCGTCGCGCGGGCTTCGCTACCCTGGCGGCCATGGATCCTTGGGCCGACCTCTCCTCCGACCTCACCGCGTTCGGCGCTCAGCTCCGCGAGATCCGCCACGACATTCACCGCCACCCAGAGCTCGGCTTTGAGGAGACGCGCACGCAGGCCAAGGTCCGCGCCTGGCTCACCGAGCGCGGCTACTCGCCGACGACCTGCGCCGAGACCGGGCTCGTCGCCGACCTTCACCCCGAGCGCCACGGCGCCGGGCCGACCATCGCGCTGCGCGCGGACCTCGACTGCCTGCCGATGCAGGAGCACACCGAGCTCCCGTACCGCTCGACCCACGACGGCCGCGCGCACAAGTGCGGGCACGACGGTCACACGACCATCCTGATGGGCGTCGCCGACCTGCTCGCGCGGGCCCGCGACGCGATCCCGCTGAACGTTCGGCTGCTCTTTCAGCCCGCTGAAGAGGGCGTCCGCGGCGGCGGCGCGAAGGTCATGGTCGCCGAGGGCGCGCTGGCGGGGGTCAGCGAGGTCTACGGCCTGCACAATTGGCCTGGCTACACCAAGGGACATGTCCGCGTGATCGCCGGGCCGACCATGGCGCAGGTCAAGAACTTCTCGATCGAGCTCGTCGGCGTCGGCGGCCACGCGAGTCAGCCGCAGTCCTGCCGCGACCCCGTCATCGCCGGCGCTCACCTCGTCACCGCGCTTCAGACCGTCGTCTCCCGCGGGCTCGGCTACGAGGGCGGCGCCGTCGTCTCGGTCACGGTGTTCGAGGCCGGCGAGAAGGTGAACATCATCCCTGAGCGCGCGCGCCTGCAGGGCACGATCCGCAGCTTCAGCGCCGAGACGACCGCGCGGGTGCTCGAGCGCATGCGCGAGCTGGTCTCGGGGACCGGCGCGGCCTTCGGCGTCGACGCCACGCTCGAGCTCGACGCCGGCTACCCGGTGCTGATCAACGACGCCGACTGCGTCGAGGTCGTCCGCCGCGTCGCCGAGCGCCTGGTCGGCGAGCAGCGAGTCAGCGACGCCGGACTCCCGATGGCGGGGAGCGAGGACTTCGCCTACTTCGCGCAGCGCGTCCCCGCGGCCTACTTCTTCCTCGGCGCCGGACGCGAGGGCGAGCAGACGCCGGGCTGCCACCACCCGGACTTCGACTTCGATGACGATCTGCTGCCGCTGGGGATCGAGATGTTCTTGGGCATCGTCCGCGATCGCGTCGCGGCGCTCACCTGAGCCGGCGATCACCCGTCGCGACGGCCGCGTCCGCTGCGGACGTGCCGGCAGGCCGCTCGCGCGATGGCGCGCGGCGATCTGAACACCCGTGCACAACCTCGCGCATGCTCCAGGGCCGCCGCGACGCGGGCGCTCGAGCGCGAGCGTCAACGGGCGCTGAGAACAAACATCCGCGCGATCGAGCCTGCGGCTCGCGGTCCGCGGATCGCGTGCTGACGCCGCCGCCGCGGGTTTCGCTGTCTCCAGCGATGTGAGAAGAAAGCCACATTGCCAGCGGCGACGCGGGCGTGTAACAACATCCCCACGCTTCGCGCCTCACTCGTCCATGCCGTCGCTTCCCCCCCTAGACGCCATTGGTACTCTGCTTGATCAGGGCGCCGCTGACTCCGCCGTACGCCTGCTCCGCAGCGCGTGGGAGCCCGAGCTGCCGCCCGAGATCTGCGCGCGCATGTACTGCATGTGGATCCGCGGGCTGTGCGAGATCGGGGACATCGAGCACGCGGTCATCCTGTCCAAACGGGCAGCTTCAGAGTACCCCCGCTGCCCCGACATTCTGATCGCGCTGGGCAACGCCCTCGACATCAGCGGCGACCTCGCGGCCGCGCGCGAGGCCTTCGAGCTCGCTATCGACGCCGACCCCCGCGGCGCGCTGCAGCGCTACAACCTCGGCGCCGTGCTCGAGCGCCTCGGCGACGAGGCCGAGGCCGAGCGCTGCTACCGAGCCGCGCTCGCGATCGATCGAGGCGCCGGCCCGATGTTCGAAGCGACCTCCGCCCTCGGCGCGCTCGCGCGGCGACAAGGTCGACTCGAGGAGGCCGAGCAGATCTACGACGGCTACCTCGTCGAGGACCCGCTGCACGTCGAGCTCCTGGTCGAGCACGGGATCTGCCTCTCCGACCTCGACCGCTTCCTCGACGCGATCGAGCGCTTCAACGCCGCGCTCGCGCTCGAGCCCACGCACGCCGGCGCGCTCTACAACAAGGCGATCACGCTCTACCGCATGGGCCGCTACGACGACGCGCTCGAGCTGCTCGATCAGTCACGTCGCGCGGACCCCGAGAACCCGCTGACGCTCGCGGTCCTCGGCAGCTGGTACCTCGCCGCGCCGCGCTGCAACCTCGACGACGCGCTCAGCTTCCTCTACGGCGCGCTCGAGCTGCTCGACCGCGCCTACGAGGCCCACGCCGCGCACGCCCCCTACTGCAGCATCGTGACCGAGGAGGTCTTCGAAGCGCTGTGGCAGAACGGGCGCCAGGCCGAGGCCCGCGCGGTCGCGCGGATGGCTGGGCGGCGCGAGTGGATCACGCCGCACATCCTCAACAGCCTCAACGAAGCCGACCACGGCCGCAGCCCGCAGGTCAGCACCTTCACCGTGCTCGCGCGGGCGGAGGCCGGCGAGACCCCCGACTACTGGCCGGCGAACACCGACGGCTACACCACCGGCTTCACCGTGCTCGCCACCTCCGAGGCGGAGGCGCGCGAGCTGACGCTGGCGTACCTGCGGAGCATCGAGCCCTCACCCACCGTCCGCTTCCACGTCGACGTCATGCCGCCGTCCGGGGGCGCCAACGCCAGCGGGCCCGTGCTCGACGCTGCAGTGCAGCCGCGCGCCCGCGGGGTCGCGCGGGTCGAGACGACGCGCTCATACATCTTTCGCTCGTGAGACCGCGAGCGTGGCGTCACGATTGACGCTCGCGCGTCGAGGTGTTCGCCAACGGCGCCGATGGCACGTTGGAGATCCGGCCCGCCGCCCGTGTCTCCGAACGTTGATTTGGATCCTATCGCGCGCGCGAAGATCTTGCGCCAGACGCAGCGGATAACGGCGCTCACACGCGACGTCACCCCTGCGAGCGCCGAGGCATGACACGAATGGCAGCCCCGTCTGACGAGCCGCTCGCGCGGACGTCGGCGTGACGTGGATCGAGGAATACGCCGCTTCTTGTCGCAAACCGACGGCACCCCGCCTCGACGCGGGCGCGACGGCGCGCTCTGCCGCGCGCGCGCACAATACTCGTTCAAAACTGACAGTCGCGGCATGACAGCGATGTCATGTCCCAACGCATCCACGCGCCTCATAGCGATCGCTTGGCCGGACGCGCGGCGTCGTGCCATTCTGACGACGCTGATTCGACGGCCGCGCTCCCCCGCCATTCACTGGCAGACCCAACGCTAAACGCCGCCGCCCAGCTCTTCACCATACCTTGCCTTCGCTACGTTTTTTCATAGCAACCCGGAGCTGTCGCACCATGTTTACCTCCCGCCTCCTCACCGCCTCGTCCCTGGCCGCTATCTTCACCGCCGGGACGCTCGCCTACGTGACGCCGCAGACCGCCGAGGCCTGCGGCGGAACTTTTTGTGACGCCGGGCCCCAGCAGATGCCCGTCGATCAGACCGGCGAGAACGTCCTCTTCGTCATCGACGGCGCCGACGTCGAGGCCCAGATCCAGATCCAGTACGACCCCGAGACCGACGCTGAGAAGTTCGCCTGGGTCATCCCGCTGCTCGCGGTGCCCGAGTTCGCGGTCGGCTCCGACCCGCTGTTCAACAACCTCCTCGCCGGCTCGGTGCCCCAGTACTCGCTCAACCAGCAGTTCGAGTTCTGCGGCGGCAGCGGCTCCGAGAGCGGCGCGGCCAACGACGGCTTCGGCGGCTCGGCCGGCGCGACCGGGGACGGCTCCGGCACGACCGCCGGCATGGGCCCTGACATCCTGCTCGAGCAGACCGTCGGCGCCTTCGACATCGTCGTCTTGGAGGACGACAACGTCGCCAGCCTGATGCAGTGGCTCGGCGACAACGGCTACCAGCAGGACCCCGCGGCCGAGCCGATCTTCGAGGAGTACCTGAACGAGAACTACCTCTTCGCCGCGTTTAAGCTGACCCACGGGGCAGGCGTCGATCAGATCCACCCGATCTCGCTCAAGTTCAACACCGGCGAGGCCTGCATCCCGCTGCGCCTCACCAAGATCGCCGCCCAGGAGGACATGGAGGTCCGCACCTTCTTCCTCGGCAACGCCCGCACCGTGCCCCGCAACTACCGGCACGTGCTCATCAACCCGCTCAAGATCGACTGGCTCAACCTCGCCAACGTCGCCGAGAACTACAAGGACGTGATCACCCAGGCGGTCGACGCCTTCGAGGCCAACGGCCACGCCTTCGTCACCGAGTACGCCGGCGCCTCCTCGGTCGTCAACCAGTTCGGTCTGCACTCGGAGTCTTGGAACTCGGGCGCGCTGCTCGACGTGCCCGTCACCGGGGTCGTCGACGAGCTGCAGAGCCAGGGCCTGCTCGGCTGCTTCGGCGACTTCTGCGAGTTCTACCACCCGCTCGCCGAGGGCGTGCTCGCCGAGTTCCTGCCGGTCCCCGACGGCATGACCCCCGGCGAGTTCTACGCCTGCCTCTCGTGCTTCGAGGGCCTCATCGACCAGGACGCCTGGGACGTCGCGGCCTTCGCCGCCGCCTACCAGAGCCGCATCATCGACCCCGGCGCGCACGCGCTCGAGCTGCTGCAGACCTGGCCGTACCTCACGCGCATGTACACCACCATCTCGCCCGGCGAGATGACCGAGGACCCCTTCTTCCACCAAAACCCCAACCTGGGCGACGTCACCAACGTCCGCCAGGCCACGCAGATGAACCTCTGCAACGGCAACTCGATCGTCACGCTGCCCGACGGCCGCGAGGTCAAGATCCCCGCGGGCGAGGGCTGGCCGGCGTTTGACGACGAGATGCCCTGGGAGGCCGAGGTGCAGACCGTGATGATGTCGGGCGCGCCGATGACCCTCGTCGACAACAACGAGATCATCGATCAGAAGCTCGCCGAGTGGAACGCGCGCGTCGATCCCCACGACGACCAGTTCCAGGACACCACGAACGACAACGCCGACGAGGCGGGCTGCGGCTGCAACAGCCAGCAGGGGAGCCGCGGACCGCTCGGCCTCGCGCTCGGCCTGCTCGCGCTCGGCGTCGCCCGCCGCCGCCGCTGATGCACGAAGAATTTTATCAAGACCCCAGCTTATCTCCCCACAAGGAGCTTGATTGAGCCATGAAACGCCCCCTCTCCACGAAACCTCGCCTCGCGCTCGCGGCCGCCGCGCTGCTCGGCCTCGGCGCGTCAACCTTCGCTTACCTGACCCCTCAGACAGCTGAAGCCTGCGGCGGGACCTTCTGCGACAACCAGCAGGGGACCCCGGTCGACCAGACCGGCGAGAACATCCTGTTCGTCATCGACGGCGCGCACGTCGAGGCCCACATCCAGATCCAGTACGACCCCGAGACGGACGCCGAGCAGTTCGCGTGGGTCGTCCCGCTGCAGGCGCTGCCGACCTTCTCCGTCGGCTCCGACCCGCTGTTCACCAACGTGCTCGCCGCGACCGTCCCCACCTTCCAGCTCAACACGCAGTTTGAGTTCTGCGGCGGCGGCGACTCCAACGGCAGCTCGGGCACCGGCGGCCTGACCGGGGCCCCGAGCGACGGCGACAGCGGCGGGACCGGCGGCGAGGAGCCCAACGAGCCCGAGATCCTCCACCAAGAGACCGTCGGCGCCTTCGACATCGTGGTCCTGCAGGACGACAACGTCGAGAGCCTGATGACCTGGCTCGGCGACAACGGCTACACCCAGGACCCCGCGGCCGAGCCGATCTTCCAGGAGTACCTCGACGAGCAGTTCCTGTTCGCCGCGTTCAAGCTGACCCACGGCGCGGGCGTCGATCAGATCCACCCGGTGGTGCTCGAGTTCGACACCGGCGAGGCCTGCATCCCGCTGCGCCTCACCAAGATCGCCGCGACCGAGGACATGGAGGTCCGCTCGTTCTTCCTCGGCAACGCGCGCACCGTGCCCAAGAATTACCGGCACGTGCTCATCAACCTGATCAAGATCGACTGGCTCAACCTCGGCAACGTCGCCGAGAACTACAAGGACGTGATCACGCAGGCGGTCGACGCCTTCAAGGCCGACGGTCACGCCTTCGTCACCGAGTACGCCGGCCCGAGCTCCGTCGTCAACGACTTCGGGATCTACGAGCCGTCGTGGAGCGCCGAGCCCTTCGGCGCCATCGCGGTCACCGACGTGATGGACGAGCTGCAGAACCAGGGCCTCGTCGACTGCTTCCCGGGCGAGTTCTGTCAGTACAACCACCCGCTCGCGCAGGGCCTGCTCGCCGAGTTCCTGCCGATCCCCGACGGCCTCGAGGACTACGACTTCTACGGCTGCCTCGAGTGCTACGAGGGCCTGATCAACCTGGACGCGTGGGACGGCGCGGCCTTCCAGCTCGCCTACAACAGCCGGATCATCGACCCCGGCGCGCACGCGGTCGAGCTGCTCGAGACCTGGCCGTACCTCACGCGGCTCTTCACCACGATCTCGCCCGGCGAGATGACCGAGGATCCGCTGTTCCATCAAAACCCGGACCTCGGCGACGTCACGGCGACGCTGACCGCCCAGCGCACGATCCTGTGCAACAACGACGCCGTGGTCACGCTGCCCGACGGCCGCGAGGTCTACGTGCCCGACAACGCCAACTGGCCGAGCTTCGACGACGAGATGCCCTTCGCCGAGGACATCCAGCAGACCATGATGGCCGGCGCGCCGATGACCCTGGTCGACAACACCGAGATCATCGACCAGAAGCTCGAGGAGTGGAACAAGCTGCACGGCTGGCCGCAGGACCCGGACGCGGGCGGCAGCTCCGGCGGGCAGGATGATCCCTCCGCCGGCGGCGAGACCGAGTCGAGCGGCACCGGCTCGGGCACGGACGGCTCCTCCGACTCGGGCGGCGACGCCGGCGGCTGCGGCTGCAGCACCGACGAGGACGCCCGCGGGCTCGGCTTCGGTCTCTCGCTGCTCGCGCTCGGAGCTGGCCTCTTGGGCAGGCGACGTCGCCGCCGCTAAACAACGTCACGACGTCCCGCGCGTCACCTCGCCGCCGCCGGTCCCCAGGGCCGCGCGGCGGCGCGTCTTCGTCGTGGAGCCGTCGTGGAGCCGTCGTGGCGCCGTCGTCGAGCCGTCGCCGAGCCGTCGCCGAATCGCCGTCTCTTCGCTGCAAGCTTTGCCGCCCGCGCCCCGCGTTTCCCTGGACACGGCGACGCGGCGGATGAGAAACTGCGACCACTTGCCGAGACGCGGTCACGCGTCGCGGCCGCGAGCGGATGAGCGCTCGCCCTACTCCCTCGAGAGGTCTTCCATGAATTCTATGCGCCTGTTGTTTGCCACCACCGCCGTCGCCACCGCGAGCCTCTGCGCCGCCGCGCTGACCTTTGCCACCCCGCAGACCGCCGAGGCCTGCGGCGGGACGTTCTGCGACGCCGGCCCGATGAACACGCCCGTCGACCAGACCGGCGAGAACATCCTGTTCGTCATTGACGGCGCGCAGGTCGAGGCCCACATCCAGATCCAGTACGACCCGGAGACCGACGCGGACAAGTTCGCCTGGGTCATCCCGGTCCTCGAGGTCCCCGAGTTCGAGGTCGGCTCCGACCCGCTGTTCCAGGCGCTGCTCGGCAGCACGGTCCCGAGCTACGGGCTCAACAACCAAAGCGAGTTCTGCGGCGGCGGCGATGACGGCTTCGACAATGACGGCGGCGCCGATCCGAGCGGCACCGCGGGCGGCACGACCGGCGCCGGCGAGACCGACAGCGGCGGCGAGCCCCCCCCGACCGAGGTGCTCGCCGAGCAGACCCTCGGCGCCTTCGAGATCGTCGTGCTGCAGTCGACCGACGTCAATGACCTGATGCAGTGGCTCGGCGACAACGGCTACCAGCAGGACCCCGCGGCCGAGCCGATCTTCGAGGAGTACCTGAACGAGAACTACCTGTTCGCCGCGTTCAAGCTGACGACCTCGGCCGAGGTCGACCAGATCCACCCGGTGGTGCTGAAGTTCAACACCGGCGAGGCCTGCATCCCGCTGCGCCTCACCAAGATCGCCGCCCAGGAGGACATGGAGGTCCGCACCTTCTTCCTCGGCAACTCCCGCACCGTGCCCCGCAACTACCGGCACGTGCTCGTCAACCCGCTCAAGATCGACTGGCTCAACCTCGCCAACGTCGCCGAGAACTACAAGGACGTGATCACCCAGGCGGTCGACGCCTTCGAGGCCAACGGCCACGCCTTCGTCACCGAGTACGCCGGCCAGACGAACGTCATCGACCCCTTCATGCAGCAGTTCAACGTCTTCCAGGCGAGCTGGAGCGCCGCGCCCTTCGCGACCGCCGAGGCCGTCGACGCGCCCGGCATCCTCCAGAGCCAGGGCCTCCTGGACTGCTTCCCGGGCCAGTTCTGCAACTACATGCACCCGCTGCTCTCGGGCCTGCTGGCGCAGTACGTCCCGGTGCCGGATGGCCTCGAGGACAGCGACTTCTACTCGAACCCGGACGCCTACGCCGACCTCATCGACCTCGACGCGTGGGACGCCCAGGCGTTCTCCGACGCGATGCAGCAGCGGATCGTCGACCCCGGCGCGCACGCCCAGGAGCTCGTGCAGACCTGGCCGTACCTCACGCGCATGTACACCACCATCTCGCCCGGCGAGATGACCGAGGACCCCTTCTTCCACCAAAACCCCAACCTCGAGGAGGTCGCCAACATCCGCCGAGCCACGCGCACGAACCTGTGCAGCGGCGACTCGGTGGTCATGCTGCCCGACGGCCGCGAGATCTTCATCCCGCAGGATCCGGGCACCTGGCCCGAGTTCCCCAACGAGCTGCCCTGGGAGGCGGAGGTCCAGACGATCGCGCTGCAGGGCGCGCCGATGACCCTGGTCGACAATAACGAGATCATCGACCAGGCCATCAACGACTGGAACCTCGCGCACAACTGGCCGCCCGAGGATCCCGGGACCCCGGGCGTCGACACCGCGGACGGCGAGGAGAGCGGCACCGACTCCGGCAGCGGCGGGGGCGGGGGCGAGGGCTGCGGCTGCACGGTCGACTCCGGCAAGGGCGGGCTCGCGCTCACCATCCTGCTCGGCGTGATCGGGCTCGGCGTCCGCCGCCGTCGCGACTGAGCCGCGCGCCCGCCGTCGGCGAGCGCGAAGGAGGCGTCGCCCCGCGCGGGGCGGCGCCTCGCGCAATTGTGCCGGCCTGGCTACAGAGACCTGCTCTCTCGAGCATCATCGCGCTTGCCCGATCGCGCGAGCTCTCGCATGCTTCGCTATGCCCGCTCGCGCCCCCGCTCACGCCGCGCTCGCGCTCCTGCTGAGCGTCGCAAGCGTCGCCGCCTGCGAGCCCGAGGAGCAGCAGCAGGCCGCGTGGCTCGAGCTCGGCCAGGGCGAGTTCACCTGGCGGGCGCTCGCGGACGGCGAGGCGCTGACGCTCGTGCGCGGGCAGCAGGGGCTCTTAATGTTCCCGCTGCAGCTGCGCGGCGGCGGCTTCACCCTGCCGCCTGACCCCACGGACTTCACCCACCCAGACGCGCCGCTGCTCGACATCTCCATCGACGTCGAGGGTTTTAATGAGCTCGGCTTCGGCGGCCGCTTCACGCAGATCACCGGGCTGCCGGTGAGCTTCGTGCCGGTCTCCGAGGACACCTACGAGTTCGTCTACGCCCCCGCGATCACCCCGGACGAGCTCTACGAGCCCTGCGTGATCGACGGGCGCCCCGCGACGATCCGCGCCGCGCTCGACGTCGTCGATCGCCCCGAGCCGGTGCGCGTCGAGCTCGACGTCGTCCTCGAGGTCCCGATCGCCGTCGACGACTGCGAGCCCTAGGGGGCGTCCCAAGGGCCCGGCACCGCGAGAGACCACGGTCCGCGGTACATCCGCTCGACCGAGCGCACCCGGCCCGCGGCGTCGAGCACGTAGTCGGTCGTGATCGAGTCGCCGGGCAGGTCGTAGACGATGAACGCGCGGAAGATGTCATCCTCCCCGCCGTAGGCGGCGTTGGCCGCGTTGACCTCGGGCGGCGCGTCGGCGCCGAAGTGCCCGAACTCGAGGGGCTCGAGCGCCCAGTGCTCGACGAAGGAGCTGAGCGTGACGTCCTTGTTGGTGATCAGGACCGGGTCACCGCGCCCGAGGTCCCGCCCGCTGCGCGCGAGCCAGGCGAGGTCCTCGAGCTCCGGCCACATCAGCGCGCAGTCGATCGTGTACCAGATCGTCTGGACAGGTCGATCGAGCGGCAGCGTGAAGCTGCCCCCGGCGGGTCTGGCCAGGCTCAACGCGGGGAAGGTGTCGCCGACCGCCGGCGGCACCACGTCGTCCGCCTCGCGCTGCAGGAGCGTCATCGTCGCGACCGAGAGCGGCTCGCCGCCGCTCGCCACCGCCGGGTCGTGCACGCGCAGGCTGAGGTTCACCGTCGGCTCTTTGCGGGGCAGCACGCGCGCGCGCTCCTCGGAGCTCAGCTCGAGCGTCGGCGCCTCGTAGGCCGCGAGCTCGCGCTGCGTCACGAGCTCGCGCCCCGCCCAGACATCGACGCGCAGCGGCAGCGGGCCCGGGTTGCGCACGCGCCAGCGCACGGGCCCCTCGGGCGGGAAGTAGACGCCGCGGGGGACATCGAGCGCGACGACCTCGCCCTCGCGCTCGATCGCCCAGCGCTCGATCCACGTCCAGTCCGAGGTGATCAGCTCGCCCTCGATCAACAGCGCGTGCAGCATGTTGCCGTTGCGATAGATCCCCTGCGTGCTCTCAGGCGCGAAGCCGAACAGCCGCGGCTCGCCCTCGGCGGCCCCTGGCTCCTGCGCCTCGAGATCCCAGGCGAACGCGCCGGCGAGGGTCACCGCGACCGCGAGCGGGCCCGAGCGCAGCGCGTGGGTGACGACCCCGGGGGGCTGCAGCGTGCGCTGCAGCGTGAGCGCGCCGTCCTCGGCGACATCGATCAGCGCGGCGCCGCCTGAGCCCAGCGCGGCCGCGACGCTCGAGCCGCCGCTCGCGTCCGCCGCGAGGCTGAGGGGCGCGCCCGCGAGCTGCAGGCGGTCGAGCTCGGCCCAGGACTCGGGGTCAAAGCTCCGCAGCTCGCTGCCCAGGCCCTCGGGGTCGACGAAGGTGCTCAGGACGTGCTCGCCGAGGCTGGCGACGACCCGCGCGTTGCCCTCGGTCGGCACCTGCGTCAGCTGCGAGAGCGCCCCGCCCTCGCCGATCTGCGCGCGCCAGAGCCCGCCCTCGAACACGCTGATCAGCAGCGTGTCCTCGAACACCTCGAGGTCGCGGACCCACCAGTGATTGAGCTCGAGCGAGGGCCCCAAGGGCGCGAGCACCCCCGGCGTCGAGACGTCGAAGCGCAGCACCACGCGACGGTCGGAGGCGCAGTAGAGCACCGCGCGCGCGTGATCGATCGCGAGCGTCGTGCAGCGCCCCTGGTTCTCGTCGGTCGCGAGCGCCCTGTCGGTGAGCGTGAGCCCGCCGTCGGCCTCGAGGCGGAAGCTGACCACGCCCTCCTGACTGTTCGCGACGTAGACGTGCCCGGCGTGCGCGACCAGCTCGACGAAGTGATCGCCCGACGAGCTGTTGGCGGCGCCGCGCAGCTGCAGCCCCGCTTGAATGTCGCTGGCGGACAGCCCTGGCGAGCCGACGCGACAGCTGAGCGCGAGCGCGCAGCTGACCAGCGCGAACCAGCGAACGAGATCCACGGGTCATAATAAAACGGGCGAGCGCGCGATGCCGCGCGCCCGCCCGCCGAGTGAGCGGCTCAGGCCCCGCGCGCGGCCGCCTCCAGCGTCGCTACGTCGAGCTTCTGCATCGTCAACATCGCGCCCATGACTCGTCGGGAGACGCCGGCCTCGGGCGACTCGAGCAACCGTGGGAGCGCGCGCGGGACGATCTGCCAGGACACGCCGAAGCGGTCTTGGAGCCACCCGCACCGCCCGTGCTCGCCGCCCTCGCCGAGCCGCGCCCAGTAGGCGTCGACCTCGGCCTGCGTCTCGCACGAGACGCACAGCGAGATGCCGGTCGAGAACTGAAAGCCCGGGCCGCCGTTCATGAGCGTGAGGCGCTGCCCTTGGAGCTCGATCGTGGCGATGAACAGCGCGCCGTCTGGAGCCCGCGACTCGCGGAGCACCCGCGCGTCCTCAAACACCGCGGTGTAGAGCGCGAGGGCTTCCTCCGCGCCGCTGGCGAACGCGAGGAAGGGCGTCACGCTCGCGCGGATCGTCGGCAGCAGGCGCTCGAGCTTGTCGAAGCAGATCGCCATGCCCTCGGCCATCGGCGAGCGCTGTACGGCATCTCGGGCCTCGCGGGAGCGGTAGCGCATGGTCATGGTGACCGCGGTCTGATCGCCCCGCGCGTCGAAGGTGGTCGTCACCTCGACCTCGCCGCCGGTCCAGTCCTCGTCGAACACCTCGAGGTGCACCAGCCGGCGCGGCGCGTCGACCTCGGCGACGGCGCCCGACAGGCCGATCTGGGAGCCGTCGGCGCCGCGCCACTCGTAGCGCATCCGCCCGCCCGCCCGCAGCTCGAGCTCGGCGCGCGACATCGGCATCCGCGGGGTGTCCATCCAGCGCATGAGCAGCGCTGGCTCGGTCCAGGCCCGGAACACGAGCTCGCGCGGCGCGTCGAAGCGCCGCGTGCCGACGAGCCGCGTGTCCGCCTCGGGCTCGAGGACGAACGCGCCGTCGTGGCTCAAGACGCGCTCGCCTGCGGGAGGTTGAACATCCAGCGGACGCCGTACTTGTCGGCGAGCATGCCGAACTTGGCGCCCCAGAACGCGTCGTGCAGCGCCATGATCACCTCGCCGCCCTCCGCGAGGCCGGCGAAGCTGCGCTCCATCGCGCCGGCGTCGGTGAACTCGAGCGAGACGCTGACGTTGCCCGCCGTGGGCGGGACACGGTTGGGCGGCACGTCGGCGAGCATGATCTGCGCCGCGCCGATCTTCAGCGTCGCGTGCATGACGTTGTCGGCCGCGCCGGGCGGGACGTCGCCGCCGGGCATGTCGCGCCAGTGCATGAGCTCCGCCACCTCGGCGCCGAGGTGGGCCTTGTAGAGCTCGATCGCCGCGCGCGCGTCGCCGTTGTAGTTGATGTAGGGGGTGATCTGCTTGATGTTGATGGACATGCGTGTCTCCTGGGTCAGGTGGGTCAGGCGCGCCCTCGCGCGCGTTTTTGTTAATGTTCCAAAGTACAGATGAAAGACCAAGCTCACGACGCGCCTCGCGGCTCGAGCTCGAGGGACAGGCCGAACTGCGGGAACAGGCGCTCGACGTCGAGGAAGTGAACGATCGAGACGATCGCGCGCGCGTCGAGCTCGAGCACGATCAGCGACCACGCGCGGTGCCCCGTCGCCGCGCGTCGGTACTGCGCGAAGGCGGCGGAGCCGCAGGCCTCGACCGGGAGGAGTCGCGAGCCGCGACACTCGCTCCCACGGCCGAGCAGCCAGCGGGCGATCGGCGCTCGGCCCTGCAACCACAGCGTGTAAGGAGGCATCGAGAGCGTGCCGTCCTCGCGCAGCAAGCCGACCAGCGCGTCGACGTCGTAGCGATGAAACGCGTCGACGTAGCGCTCGACGAGCTCGCGCTGGGTCGCGGAGAGCGAGCTGGACGCCGCGCCCTCGCCCCCTCCTTCGCCCGGCCGCCGCGCGGCGAGCGACCTGCGCGCGCGCTGCAGCGCGCTGTTGATCGAGGCCTCGCTCGCCTCGAGGGTCTCGGCGATCTCGGCGGTCGAGAAGCCGAGCACGTCCTTGAGCAGGAGCGCCGCGCGCTGGCGCGGCGGGAGCCGCTGCAGCGCGGCGACGAACGCGAGCCGCAGGCTCTGCCGCAGCTCGGCCTGCCGCGCGGGGCTGGCCTCCGGCGGCACGACGCGCGCGTCGGGGACGGGCTCGAGCCAGTGCGTCCGCGGCTGATCGACGAGCTCGTCATCGACGGTCCCGACCGGCCCGGCCAAGGTCGGCAGCGCTCGCCGCGATCGACTCCGCAGCTGATCGAGGCAGACGTTGGTCGCGATTCGATACAGCCACGTCCCGATCGCGCTGCGCCCGGCGAAGACGCCGTAGCCTCGCCACGCCCGCAGCATGGTCTCCTGCACCGCGTCATCGGCGTCGGAGCTCGAGCCGAGCATGCGGTAGCAGTGCCCGGTGAGCGCGACGCGGTGGGGCTCGAGCAGCTCGGCCACGCTCACGGCGCGCCTCCTTCGGCACCCGGAGCGCTGGCCTCGTCGATCCAGAGCAGCTCCCACTGGTGACCGTCGAGGTCGAACACGCTGCGCGCGTACATAAAGCCGTGATCGCTCGGCGCGCGCGCCTCGGTCGCGCCCGCCGTGAGCGCGCGCGCGACGGTCGCGTCGACCTCCGCCCGCGAGTCACACGTGATCGCGAACAGGCCCTCGATCGTCGAGGCCGTGTCGCACAGCGCCCGCGGGGTGAAGGTGGCGAAGAACGAGCGCTGCAGCAGCATGAGGTAGACGCGATCGCGGAGGCGCATGCACGCGGCCTGCTCGTTGGTGAAGCGCGACACGACGCTGAACCCCGCGACGGCCTCGAAGAACGCCCGCGCGCGCGGGACATCGAGGACCGGGAGGTTCACATAGAGCGCGCGGCCGATGGGTAGATCCTTCGCATGGTTCATGTACCGGTTGGACGATCACCGCTCGGCGAATTCATCGCGCATTCGAAACAATCGACGATTTTTTTGCGATTTCTTCTGAACCCGCGCCAACGCTCATCACGCTTTAGAAATACGCGCTACGGCAACTTCAAAATTTTCATATGCAATCTCGACTTGGCGCCTGACCACGAGCGACGCGGGGGCACCCCTGGTGGAGCGCCCCCGCGTCGCGTCGCGTCTCGTCTCGCGCTACGCGCTCGCAGCGAAGGACACGCGCGCGTGGTGTCGATCGTCCGAGTCCGAGGTGAAGTCGGTGATGCGCTCGCCGGTGATCAGCGCGCGCGCGGCGTTGAAGACCAGGCGAAGCCCGAGCAGCCCCGACTGATCCCAGAACTCCGCCTCTCGGACCTGGACGCGCAGCAGCACGCCGTTCGCCGCCTCGGGGCCCTCACCGAACCAGAGCTTCCACGACGGCCGCCACAGCGACGTGAGCTTGTCGGTGTCGAGGATGACGCGCGCTCGCCCGCTGAGCGAGAGGTAGCGGGCGCTGTCTTGCAGCAGCACGGACACGTGCGAGTCGCTCGCTAGCTCGTCGACCTTGGCGCTGTCGCGCCGGGTGACGAACCACAGCGTCATATCGTCGCCGCGCCCCTCGGTGTCCGCGATCATCATCGGGCGGCCGCGCGGCATATCGTCATCGAGGGTGACGAGCATCCCGCTCGTGAACGAGCGGACCATCGAGTGGAGGTGCGTGTACTTCTCCTCCTCGGAGCTGAAGTAGACGCGCTCTGCGGCGCGCTCGCGCACCGTCTCGGAGATCGAGCGCAGCCGCTCGCGCGACACGTCGATCACCTGCGCGACGCGCTCGCGGATGGTCTCGGGCGCATCCGCCTCGACCTCCTCAACGTCGTCGGTGTCGGCGGCCTCGCGCGTTGTCTCGCTGTCAGCCTCGCCCAGGGTCGAGACCTCGTCGTTCTCCAGGACCTCCTGCAGGACCTCCTCGAGCGTTTCCTTCGGCCGCGTCGGAGCTGCGGTCTCGAGATCGGCGTTGGGCTGCGCCATCTCGAGGCCGATCGCGGAGGCGGTGGCCGCCCTCGCCATGCGCCCCGCGGGGGGCGCGACGGGGGTCGAGGCGCGGACGAGCGCGTCGTCAGAGCTGGAGGGTGCGTCGTTGTGGGCGTCGGGCTTGGTCGTCATAAAAATCGTCCTTTTGAAAAATTGGGGATCGTGAGCGTCGCCGCGCGGGCGGCGACGTGGCTTGTTGGTCTGGTCTGAAAAACAGATGACGCGAGGGCGCCGGCGCCGACGCCGTGTCGGCGCGCCCGTCGTTCGTCGTCCTCAAGACTTTGCAGGATCCGATCCAGCGTCACGCGGAGCGAGCGGCCCCCTCAGACGCGCGACCTCGTGACGGGCTGACACACCATGTCAGATTGACACGGCACGACGCGCGCGACGGCCTCGCCGGGGCTCAGCCGCCCGAGGTGAGCGCGGCCGCGGCCGCGCACGGCGGTGTCGGGTCGTCGAGGTCGTCGAGATAGCCCTTGGGCAAGGCGACCTTCTGCGTCCCGCCGGTCTTGCCGCGGGGCACTCGCATCGCGCTCGGCGGGAACTGCAGCGAGCGCTCGACGCCGGCGGCGACCTCGACGAGCCCGGCGAAGGTCTTGACCTGCATCAGCTGCGTGCGCAGGCGCGCGCTGTTTCGAAAGCCCTTGGTATACCAGCTCGAGTGCTTCCGGAAGCCGCGCATCGCGTAGGGCTCGCCGTGCCAGGCCACGAGCGCGCGCGCGTGCTCGATCATGATGTCGAAGACCTCGCCGAGCGTCGGCGGGTTCGGCGGGGGGCGCCCTTCGAAGACCTCGGCGAGGTCGCGAAACAGCCACGGGCGCCCGAGGCAGCCGCGACCCACGATCACGCCGTCGCAGCCGGTCATCCGCATCATCCGCAGGGCGTCCTCGGCCTCCCAGACGTCGCCGTTGCCGAACACCGGGATCGAGACGCGCGACTTGAGGTCGCCGATCGCCTCCCAGCGCGCCTCGCCGTCGTAGAGCTGGGCGGCGGTGCGCGCGTGCAGGCCGACGGCCGCGCAGCCCTCGTCCTCGCCGATGGCGCCAGCTGTCCGATAGGTCTTGTAGCGCTCGTCGATGCCGATCCGGAACTTGATCGTCACCGGCACGTCGCCGGCGTTGCGCACCGCGGCGCGGACGATGTTGCGCAGGAGGTTGTGCTTGACCGGCAGCGCCGCGCCGCCGCCCTTGCGCGTCACCTTGCGCACGGGGCAGCCGAAGTTCATGTCGATGTGATCGACGCGGCCCTCGCTGACGAGCCGCTTGACGGCCTCGCCGGTGTAGTAGGGATCGACGCCGTAGATCTGCAGGCTGCGGGGCGACTCCTCGGGGCCGAAGCCGGCGAGCTTGAGGGTCTTGGCGCGGCCCTCGACGAGCGGGCGCGCGGTGATCATCTCGCTGACGTAGAGGCCAGCGCCGAACCTGCGGCACAGGCTGCGGAACGGGTAGTTGGTCACGCCGGCCATCGGCGCCAGCACGACCGGTGGCCAGACGTTGTGCGGCCCGATCGGGACCGGCTTGAATTCACCCGGCCGGGCCAGCGGAACATCGCGATTCAGCGCGCTTCGGTAGACGGCGTCCACGAGTGCAGGTTGTTAGCAAATCCCGCGGCGTGGACAAACCGCGCCTCGACGTCATCCCCTCCCCGAGCATCGAGAGCCCCGGACAGCGCTCGCGGCGTGTACTGAGGACCTCTACAAAGCCGTGATAAAAATCTCACACTCCGCCGCAGGGCTTGATGGTGCCGCCCGTGCGAACACCCGCAGACCGGCCGCATGGGGCATCATCGGGACGTCCGCCCGCACTTGACCGATCCCAGGAGACGCGATGACGGCTTACCGGCCACCGAGCATCATTCAGCACCTCAACGAGCTCATGGAGCGCCACGGCTGGCTGCGTGACGGAGACCTGCGAACGGTAGCGCGCGAGCTCGGCGAGCCGCTGCACCGGATCGAGGGGGTGGCCTCGTTCTATCCGTTCTACCGCCGTGAGCAGCCGGCCCGGCACGTGATCCAGGTCTGTCGTGACCTCACCTGCTCTATGTGCGGGAGCGCGGACGAGCTCGGGCGCATCCGCGAGCTCGCCGCCGCCCACGAACAGGCCACCGGCGAGACGGTCAGCGTCGAGCATGTCTCGTGCTTGGGCCGCTGCGAGCACGCCCCGGCCGCCCTGCTTGGGCATGAGCCGGTCGGCAGCGCGGACGGCCGGCTGAGTGACATGGTGCTCCAGCGCGTGCGCGGCCAACATGGGGACGCGGCGCGCTCCGGGGACACGCCGGCCCACGCGTGTGACCCGTACGCGGACGACCCGGACGGCCGCTACGGGACGGTTCGAAACCTGGCCAAGGAGCTGTCCGAGGATCCGGACGGCCCGGCCGAGCGCGTGCTCCAAGCGCTGAACGAGGCCGGCCTGCGCGGGATGGGGGGCGCCGGCTTCCCGACCGCGCGCAAGTGGGGCTTCGTGCGGGGCGCGGGCGAGCCCGGCAGCGAGAAGTTCGTGATCTGCAACGCCGACGAGAGCGAGCCGGGGACGTTTAAAGATCGCGAGATCAAGGCCCGCCTGCCGCACCTGGTGTGGGAGGGCATGATGATCGCGGCGCTGATCGTCGGCGCCCAGCGCTGCATCGTCTACATCCGCCACGAGTACGACCCCGAGCGCGCGATCCTCGAGGCCGAGCGCGCGCGCGCCCAGCGAGTCGCGGACGAGCTCGGGCTGACCCTCGAGATCTTCGTGTCGCCCGGCGGCTACATCCAGGGCGAGGAGACGGCGCTCTTGGAGGCACTCGAGGACCGCCGCGGCGAGCCGCGCAACAAGCCGCCCTTCCCCGGCGTCGAGGGCCTGTTCGGACGGCCGACGCTGATCAACAACGTCGAGACCCTGGCGATGTGCGCGGCGATCGTCGCCCGCGGCGCGAGCTGGTGGAAGGAGCAGGGCGTCAACGGCTGTCATGGCCTCAAGTTCATCTCGATCAGCGGCGACGTCGCCGCGCCCGGCGTCTACGAGGTCCCGATGGGCACCACGGTCGCCGCGCTGATCGAGCGGGCGGGCGGGGTCGCGGGCGGGAGGGCGCTGCTCGCCTTCCTCCCGGGCGGCGCGTCCTCGGCGTTCCTGCCGGCCGACAAGGCCGACACGCCCCTGGACTTCGACCGCCTGCGCGCCGCCGGCTCGACGCTCGGCTCGGGCGGCGTCGTCATCGTCGCCGAGGGCCGGGACCTGCTCGAGCTGGGGCTCAGCCTGACCCGCTTCTTCCGCAACGAGTCCTGCGGCAAGTGCGTGCCGTGCCGCGTCGGCTCGCAGAAAGCCGTGACGCTGCTCGAGGAGCTGCAGTCCGGGTCCGCGCCGCTCGGCGCGGGTCGATCGCTCAACCTGCTCGAGCAGCTCGACGCGACCATGGCCCAGACGAGCATCTGCGGCCTCGGACAGGTCGCGCTGCTGCCGGCGATGTCGATCTTTCGCAACTTCCCCGCGCTCGCGCAGGCCGCCGTGGACCAAACCGCCGCAGACGCGACGAGCTGAACCGAGGGTGGTCGAGCCGTGACGGATCCCCCGAACGCCGCGCTCGACGACGTGCGCATGCGCGGCTTTCGACGCCGCGCCGAGGTCCAGGCCGTGCTCGCGCGCCTGCAGCGAGAGGCCGCGCCGCTCGCCCGCGAGGAGGTCGCGGTGACCGCGTGCGTCGGGCGTGTGCTCGCCGAGGAGCTGCGCGCGCCGATCGACGTGCCCGGCTTTCGCCGCGCGGCGGTCGACGGCTTCGCGATCCGCGGCGAGGACAGCTTCGGGGCGTCCGCGACCGCGCCGATCTCGCTGTCGCTCGTGGGCACGAGCCTGCCCGGCCGACCGACGAGGGCGCGGGTCGGCGCGGGCGAGGCGGTCCGCATCACGACGGGCGCGCCGCTGCCCGAGGGCGCGGACGCGGTGCTGCAGGCCGAGCTGACCCGCCCCGGTCGCGCGCGCGGCGGTCGCGAGCGAGTCGACGCGCTCGGGCCCGTCGCGCCGCAGCGGCACGTCGGGCAGATCGGCGAGGATGTCGCCCGCGGCGCCGTCGTGCTCCCTCGCGGACGTCGACTCAGGCCCGCGGACGCCGGCGTGCTCGCGTCGCTCGGGCTCGCGCGCGTCCCCGTGATCCGGCGCCCGCGCCTGCAGATGCTCGTGACCGGCAGCGAGCTCGTCGCCCCGGGCGAGACGCCGGGACCGCACCAGATCGTCGACAGCAACTCGGTCGTGATCGCGGGTCTGTGCGCGCGTGACCGAGCGGACATGTTGGAGACCCTGCGCGCGCGCGACGGCGAGGACGCGCTGCGCCCGCGCCTCGACGCGCTGCTGACGGGGCCGGCGGATGTTCTGCTGGTCTCGGGCGCGACGAGCGTGGGCGTGGAGGACCTGATGCCGCTGCTGCTGCGCGAGCGCGGCGAGCTGCTGTTTCACGGCGTCGCGATGCGGCCCTCGAGCCCGACCGCGATCGGGCGCGCGCGCGACGGGCGGCTGGTGTTCTTGCTCCCGGGTAACCCGGTCTCCTGCCTGTGCGCCTACGAGTTCTTCGTCGGCCCGGTGCTGAGATGTCTCGGCGGACATCCCGACCCGTGGACGTGGCCGCACCCGCGGCGCCGCCTGCCGCTGGGTCGCAAGCTCGTGAGCAAGGTCGGCCGCCTCGACTTCGTGCGCGTGCGCCTCGCGGCTCGCGGGGGCGGCGCTGGACCTGGCCTCGAGGTCATCCCGGTGGCGACCTCGGGCGCGAGCAACCTCTCGACGGCGGTCCGCGCCGACGGCGTGGTCCTGATCCCGCCGGAGCGCGAGGGGCTGCCCGAGGGCGCGCGCGTCGAGGTCCTGCTGTTCGACGAGCGCTGGGCCCACGGCGCGACGCTCTCCGAGCGCGCGGAGGACGTCGCCGCGCGCACCAAAGAGGTCAGCCCGTGAGCGAGACCGACGCCCGCGGACACGCTCAGCGCCAGTTCCTGGATGTCCTCGCGCCCGAGACCGCGCGCGCGCGCTGGCACGCCGCGCTCGGGTCGCTCACGCCGCTCGCGGCCGAGCGCGTCGCGCTGGCCGAGCTGCGCGGGCGGGTGCTCGCGGCGCCGGTGGCCGCCCCCCACGACGTCCCCGGCTTCGATCGCAGCAACGTCGACGGCTACGCCGTGGTCGCGCAGGACACCTACGGCGCGAGCGAGTCACGACCGCTGCGCCTGCGCCTTCGCCCCGAGGTCATCGCGACCGGGACGCCGCCGCCGCTGGAGCTCGGACCCGGCGAGGCCGTGACGATCGCGACGGGCGGCGTGGTCCCGCGCGGCGCCGACGCGGTCGTGATGCTCGAGGACACGGACGTCGAGCAGGCGGGCGAGGGAGACGACGCGCGGCTGCAGCTCGTGGTGAGGAGGCCCGCGATCCCGGGGCGCATGATCTCGCTCGCCGGCTCGGACATCACCCGCGGCGAGGTGGCGCTGCGGCCGGGCGCGCGGCTCGGCCCGCGCGAGACCGGCGTGCTCGCGGCCCTCGGGCTCGATCACGCCCACGTCTACCGCCGGCCGCGGGTCGCGATCCTCTCGACCGGCGACGAGCTGGTCGAGCCCGGCTCGCCCCGCGCCGCGGGACAGGTCCACGACTGCAACCAAACCGCGCTCGCCGACGCCTGTGAGGAGCTCGGCGCGACCGCGCTCCGCATGGGCATCTGCCCCGATGACGAGGACGAGCTCGCCGCGCGGCTGCGCGCCGCGCTGCACGGGCAGGCCTGCGACCTGCTGCTGCTGTCCGGCGGCACGAGCAAAGGCGCCGGCGACCGCAGCCACCGCGCGCTCGCCAAGCTCGCCGGCGCGGCGCCGGGGCAGCCCGCGATCGTCGTCCACGGCGTCGCGCTCAAGCCGGGCAAGCCGCTGTGCCTGGGCGCGACCCGTCGACCCGCGGGCGGACGCGTGATCCCGATCGCGGTGCTCCCCGGCTTCCCGAGCTCCGCGCTGTTCTGCTTCCACGAATTCGTCGCGCCGGTCCTGCGCGCGCTGCTGGGGCACGGGCTCGAGCCGGCGCGCGAACGGGGTGAGCGCGCGCCGGGCATTGAGGCGACGCTCCCCCGCGCCGTCGCCAGCGTCCGCGGTCGTCGGCAGTACGTCTTGGTGCAGCTGCTCGCCAGCGCCGACGGCTCAGGGCCCCCCATCGCCCACCCGATCGGCAAGGGATCCGGCTCGATCAGCGCGTTCTGTCGCGCCGACGGCTTCGTCTCCGTCGGCCGCCAGCAGGAGCGAGTCGAGGCTGGCGAGCGAGTGCGCGTGCAGCCCCTCGGCGGCGCGCTCGCGCGGCCCAGCGGCGCGTTCACGCCCGCCGATCTCACGATCATCGGCAGCCACTGCGTCGGCCTCGAGCTGCTCGCCGACCTCCTGCACGCCGAGGGCCTGCGGATCTGCCTGATCGCGCAGGGGAGCCAAGGCGGGCTGTTCGCGGCCGAGCGTGGGCTCTGCGACCTCGCGCCGATCCACCTCCACGACCCCGAGACGAACCGCTACAACGAGCCCTTCGTCCCCGAGGGCTGCGCGCTCGCGCGCGGCTACGGGCGCATGCAGGGGCTGCTGACGCGCCCTGGGGACCCGCGCGTCTCCACGTCCCCCGGCGCCCCGCCGGGCGCGGGTTTCCGACTCCCCCGCAGCGTCCTCGAGCCGGAGCTCATCATGGTCAACCGCAACCGCGGCAGCGGGACGCGGCTGTTGATCGACGCGCTGCTCGAGCAGCTCGCCGAGCAGCTCGCCGAGGATCGACGCGAGCCCACCCCGAGACCGCGCGGCTATCACCACGAGGCTCGCTCGCACCAGGGCGTCGCGACCTGCGTCGCCCAGGGGCGCGCCGACTGGGGCGTCGCGATCGAGACCGTCGCCCGCGACGCCGGGCTCGCGTTCGCGCCGATCCGCGCCGAGCGCTACGACTTCGTGATCCCGCGCGCGCGCGCCGACCGTGCCCCGGTGCGCCGCTTCCTCGAGCTGCTCGCCAGCGCGCGCGCGCGCGCGCTGCTGCGCGAGCGCGGCTTCCTCCTCTGAGCGCCCCCGACGACCAACAAACAACATGACCACCCAGACAGATCCAAAACCATGGCGCGGCGCGGTGATCCTCGCCGGCGGTCGCTCGCGCAGGATGGGCGCGCCGAAGGCCTGGATCGACTGGGGCGGGCGCCCGCTGCTGCTGCGCGTGCTCGAGCAGGTGCGCCGCGTGTGCGGCGGGCCGCTGATCGTCGTCGGCGCGGCCGGGCAGTCGCTCCCCCCGCTCCCCGCCGACGTCGCGCGCGTCGACGACCCGCC
This sequence comes from Polyangia bacterium, assembly GCA_030430565.1. Classification (GTDB taxonomy): domain Bacteria; phylum Myxococcota_A; class Polyangia; order Nannocystales; family Nannocystaceae; genus JACKDW01. The sequence continues at coordinate 331,654 of JAUIKS010000003.1, read as the reverse complement.
CGAGGAGGACCGCAGCGGCCCGTTGATCGGGATCCTCGCCGGGCTGCGGGCCGTCGACAACATGAACAAAAAGACAGACCCACCGAAAACCGCGTCGCTCGCCTACCTCGGCGCCTGCGACAGCGTCGAGCTCGACGCCGCGCACGTGCGGTTCATGCTCGCCGCGCTCGAGCGCGACCCTGCGCTCGCGGCCGCGGTCCCGCGCGATCCGCCCGACGCGCGCGGCCGACGCTTCCTGCACCCGCTCGCCAGCGCGGTTCGGGTCGCGCCAGCGCTCCGCGCCGCCGAGGCCATCGCCGGCGAGGGAGGGCGTCGCCCGCTGTTTCTGTTCGAGCGACTCGCGACCCGCTACATCGACGCCGACGCGCTGCCCGACCCAGACGTGCTCCGGACCTGCAACACGCCCGAGGAGCTCACCCGCGCCCGCGCCCGCGCGCTCGCGCGAACCAAGTGACTTCAGGCACAGGCCGCGAGGACCACCCGCGCGCCCGCCGTGACACCGTGACGCGCTGCGAGATTCGGGCTAGCTTCGCCGGGTGAGCGAAACCGATCCGCAGGGCAGCGAAGGCGCGAGCGAGACCGCAGCCGAGGGCGCCGAGCCCTCCGCCGCCGTCGCGGAGCCGACGCCAGAGGGCGCGTCTCCCCCCGCGTCGAAGAACGTCGTGCGAAGGCTCTACGACTGGGTCCTCGGCTGGGCGGACACCCCCTACGGCGTCCCCGCGCTGTTCCTGCTCGCGTTCACCGAGTCGAGCTTCTTCCCGATCCCGCCGGACCTCCTGCTGATCGCGCTCGCGCTCGCCGCCCCGACCCGCGCGTTCTACTTCGCGCTGTGGTGCACCGCCGGCTCCGTGCTCGGCGGGATGTTCGGCTACCTGATCGGCTTCGCCATGTGGGAGTTCTTCGAGCCGCTGCTGATCCGCAGCGACAGCCGGCGCGAGGACTTCGAGTTCGTGTGTCAGCAATTTAATTCGCGCGGCGAGCTCTGGGTGTTCATCGGCGCGTTCACGCCGATCCCCTACAAGGTCCTGACCGTCGCCTCCGGCGTCACCAAGCTGCGCTTCGTGACCTTCGTCGTCGCCAGCATGGTCGGCCGCGCGGGTCGGTTCTTCCTCGTCTCGCTGGTGATCCGGCTGACGGGGAACCGGGCCAAGCAGCTGATCGACCGCTACTTCAACCTGTTCACGGTCCTGTTCGGCGTGCTGCTGATCGCCGGCTTCCTCGTGATCCGCTTCCTGCGTCACTAGGCGGGCTAGATCACGAGTCTGGCCGCGACGCCAGCCTGTGGCTATAGTGCGCGGCGATGCCCTCACGGACCCCTCGTCGCGCTCACCACGGACTGTACCAACCAGCCCTCGCGCTGCTCTGCGGGCTCGTGCTCGGCGCCTGTCAGGCTCCCGCCGGTCGCCCCACGCCCAACATCAAGGTCAAGGACTGGGGAAAAGCCGACGAGAAGAAGGCTGACAAGAAAGCCGACGAGAAGAAGGCTGACAAGAGCGCCGACGAGAAGGCCGACAAGAAGGCCGACAAGACTGCCGACAAGGCCCAGGCCGAGCCCGCGAAGCCCAAGCCCGCCCACGACGGAGGCCTCGGGATGCCCGTCGAGCCGCTGCCCGGCGAGACCCACTTAAAAAACATCCGGCAGCTCTCCTTCGGCGGCGAGAACGCCGAGGCCTACTTCTCCTTCGACGAGCAGCGCCTGATCTTCCAGTCGACGCGCGACGGCGGCGAGTGCGACCAGATCTACGCGATGGACCTCGACCAGAAAGTCGCCGAGCCCGCGATCACGCGCGTCAGCAGCGGCAAGGGGCGAACGACCTGCGCCTACTGGATGCCCGACGGCGCGCGCGTGCTCTACGCCTCAACCCACGCCGCCGCGGACGACTGCCTTCCTCCGCCGGATCGCAGCCACGGCTACGTCTGGAAGCTCTACCCCGAATTCGACATCTACACCGCCGCGCCCGACGGCGGGGACATCAAGCCGCTGGCCGCGGGGCCAGGCTACGACGCGGAGGCGACGATCTCGCCGAAGGGCGACAAGATCGTGTTCACGTCGACGCGCGACGGAGACCCCGAGATCTACACGATGAACCTCGACGGGAGCGACGTGAAGCGCCTGACCAAGACGCGCGGCTACGACGGCGGCCCGTTCTTCTCGCCCGACGGCGCCCAGATCATCTACCGCGCGAATCACCCCGAGGGCGAAGACGAGCGAAAGAAATACGAGGCGATCCAGCGAGACAACCTCGTGTTCCCGACCCGCCTCGAGCTGTTCATCATGGACGCCGACGGCCAGAACCAGCGACAGCTGACGAGCAACGGGAAAGCCAACTTCGCGCCCTACTTCCACCCCGACGGGAAGCGGGTAATTTTCAGCTCCAACGTCAACGCCGCGCGCGGGCGAAATTTCGACATCTACATCCTCGACATCCCGGCGCCCGGTGCGGCGGCTGGTGAGCCAGTGCAGGTCACCCGCAACGAGACCTTCGACGGCTTCCCGATGTTCACGCGCGACGGGAAGCGCCTCGTGTTCGCCTCGAACCGCGGCAACGCCAAGCAGGGCGACACCAACATCTTCCTCGCCGACTGGGTCGACTAGCCTCCGCGTGTAGAGTTTCGCAACACCCGCGCGGTGGGGAGCGACTCCTCACGGCTTTGACGCAGTTTGGCCCGCTATACTGCTGCGACATGTCCCGCGACCACAGCCCGAGCGACACGGAGTTGCTCCACCGCTGGCGCCAAGGAGATGAGCGCGCGGGGAACTTCCTGCTTAAACGCTACTGGGACTCGCTGTTCCGTTTCTTCTGCAACAAGGCCGATGAGCAACTCGCGCGCGACCTGATCCAGCAGACGCTCATGGCCTGCGTGCGCGGGCGCGATCGCCTGCGCGACGACAACAAATTCGCGAACTACCTGTTCCGCACCGCCTACAACACGCTCAAGCACTCGCTGCGCGCACGCTACCGCGAGAACACGCGCACGACCTTCGAAGAGCAGTCGATCGCCTCCCTCGGGATCACGCCCAATGATCGGATGACGCGGAAGGCCGAGCAGCGGCTGCTGCTGAAGGCCCTGCAGTACCTCGTGCTCGACGACCAGGTCATCCTCGAGCTGTACTACTGGGAGCGGCTCACGCGTCGCGAGATCGCGCTGCTGCTCGAGATCCACGAGGGCGCCGCCGCCTCGCGGATCCGTCGCGCCCGCGAGCGGCTCAAGAAAGTCATCAAGAAGCAGTCATCGGACCCCGAGCTCGGCTACCGGACGACGGCGAACTTCGAGCGCTGGATCGCTGACCTGCGGCAAAAGACACCCGAGATTAAGCGCCCGTGAGCCGGCGGCTCAGGACGCGTCCTACAGCGCGGCGCGCAGCTCGCTGAGCTGCGCGAGTCGGCGCGGCAGCGGCGACTCGAGCGACCCATAGAAGCTCTCCGCCTGGTCGAGCTCGCGCGCGGCTCGAGCGACGTCTTCCTGCGAAAGCGGAGCGCCGGCGATGAGCGCGTCGGCCAGCCCGAGCCGCGCGCGCGCGAGCTGGATGTCGAGCGAGGTGAGCAGCTTGCTCGCGGCTGCCTCCTCGAGCATCTCGGTCGCGCGCTCGAGATCGGCGCGCGCCTGCTCGCGCGCCCCGAGCTTGAGCCGCGCGAGCCCGCGCAGCAGGTAGAGATCGCCAACGCTGATCTCGAGCCACTTTTTCAACGGCTCTTGCTGCTCGTCGAGCACGTGGCTCGTGATCTCGACCGCGTCCTTCGCGGCGCCGCGCTCCAGGGCCAAGAACGCCCCGAGCTGCGCGGCGATCGCCGGGACGCTCGCGCCCATGGCGTCGTTCGCCTCGCGCGCCCGCTTCAGCCCATCAACGGCGGCGTCGGTGTCGCCTAGCTCGTACTCGAGATACGCGAGCTGGCTGTGGCAGCGATACCGCAGGTTCGCGTGACCCCGGGTCCCCAGCTCGCTACAGATCTCGCGCAGGAGCGTTCGCATGCGCGCCGGGCTCGAGACCGTGAGCGCGTGTTGGAGCCGCGCGTCGATCGTGCGCTCGTGGGTCGCGCCGAGCCTCTCCGTGAACGCGTCGATCCCGACGTCGAACAACCGCTCGCGCTCCACCGGATCCTCGGTCACGTGCACGAGGTTGAGGCGAAACTGCGTCAGCTCGACCGAGTCCTCATCGGAGAGCGCCCGGATGTCCTCGACCGCGCGCTTAATATGGCGACGCGCCGTCGCGAGGTCATTGCGCGCGAGGTAGACCGAGCCCAGGTTGTTGTGCAGCAGCCCGCGCAGCGCCGCGCCCTCGGGGACGCGCGCCGCCATGGACTCCATGATCTCAAGCTCGAGCTCGGTCGGGGCCGTCACGACTCCCTCCGGAGAGACCGCTCGCAGATAGACAGAGCGCGCGTAGGCCTCAACGACGACGGCGTACTCCCCCTCGCTGAGCCCTAGCCCGAGCGCCTCGTCGAGCTTGGCGAGCATCGGCGGCGGCTCCGTGTCGATGGCGGCCATGTCGACGCGCACGTCGGCCAAGAGCGCCTCCGCCCTCAACACCTTGAACTTCAGATCCCCGGTCTCGCGGAGCACCTTCTTGAGCAACGCGCGCGCCACCTCGACCTGGCCGGCGTTGGTCAGCGTATCGACGCGCGTGAGCTCGAGCTCGACCGTGTTGACCCGGTCCCGCACCTCGGGCGGCGCCCCGAACAGCGCGCCCAGCACCTTCGGATCGTCGACGACGCACGAGCTGATCCGCGGGAGTCGCTCGACCAGCGGCACCGCGTTGTCGAGCGCATCCTCAGCCGAGCGCTCGAGGATCCCCGTCGCCTCCTCGAAGGCGACGAGTCGACGCTTGAGGCACGTCGACCGCTGGTAGTGGGTGTCGTCTGACTCGTCGCCCCGCGCGTGCGCCTCGCAGCTCTTGTGACTCGCCGCGCGCCAGTCGTCGGCGTAACGCGCGAGCCCGGTCGCGACCTGCGACGCGATCGCCCCGGCGTAGGGCGCGTCGACGCCCTCGAGCGCGGCCGTGATCGCGCGGCGACGCACCGCGCTCCACTGCTCGTCGAGCTCCGCGCCCGCGTCCACGCAGGGGTCCTGCTCGTCCGCCTCGCTCGGCGCCATCGCGAACGACGCCCCCACGCCCACGCCCACGCCCACGACCACGAGCGCCGCGCTGCGCAGCCACCAATTCCGCGTTCGCCTCAGCCGCCCCTCGAGCGCCCCGAGCAGCTCACCCATCGACGCGAAGCGCTCACGCGGCTCCGTCTCCAGCCCGCGGCGCAGGAGCTCGAACACCCACGAGGGGACCCCGCTCGCGCGCGGCGGCTCGCGGACGTCCCCCGCGCGCAAGGCCTCGATCCACGGCTTGAGGCGCTTCCCGGCGAACGCCCGCTGACCGTACAAGCTCTCGTAGAGCGCGAGGCAGAAGCTGAACTGATCGCTCAGCGGCGTCACCGTTCCGCCGAGGATCTGCTCGGGGGCCATGTACGCCGGCGTCCCCAGCCGCGCCCCCGTCCGCGTCAAGCGACCGACGGGTGACGAGCCGCCGCTGCTCCCCCGCTCGATCACCTCGTCAATATCGGAGTCTTCCGCCAGCTCCGAGAGCACGCCGTCCGAGCGCTCGCCGGACCCGAGCTCCGCCGCGAGCGCCTCGTGCCCGCGCGCGAGGCCGAAGTCGACGACGCGCACGCGCCCGTCCTCGCCGATCAGCACGTTGTCCGGCTTAAAGTCGCGATGCACCAGCTCGGCGTCGTGCGCCGCCGCGAGCCCGCGACCCGCTTGCAGGTAGCTCATGACGATCTCGCGCCACTGCGGCCGCTCGTCCTCGAGCCAGCGCGTCAGCGTCTGCCCGACCACGTACTCCATCGCGATGAAGACCTGCCCCTCGTGCACGCCCGCCTCGTGGACCTGCACGACGTTGGGGTGGGACAGGCGCGCGAGCGCCTGCGCCTCGCGGAGCAGCCGCGCGCGCGCGCGCTCATCATCGTCCTCCGCGCGGATCAGCTTGATCGCGACCCGGCGATCGAGCTGCGGGTCGTACGCGCTGCGCACGATCCCCATCCCGCCCTCGCCGAGCCGCTCGAGCAGCGTAAATCGCCCCAGCCGCTCCGGCTCGCGCCGATCGACGAGCTCGCTGTCGAACAAGTTTAAGGAGACAGCCTCAAACAGGCGCTGCTTGTAGCCGGGGGACGAAGACGGGCGCAGCTCATCGAGCTGGTCCCCCAGCGAGTCGGAGCTCGAGAGCGAGGAGCCCTTGAGCTCGTCGCCCTCGGACCCGCTGTCCGCGTCGAGATCATCCTCCCCCGTCACGGGCGTCATCATGTCACGGTCGGCGAGCGCGCTCCACCGACGAAGCGAGCGAGGCCCGCGCTCGCGGACCTCACTACGCTGTTCGCGCTAGACGACTCAGGCGCGCCCCTCGGGCCCCGAGACGAGCCGCTCGCGGCGACGACGGCGATGAAACGCGAAGGTGTCGAGCGCCATGCCCATGAAGAACGCGAGCGACACGCCCAGCGGCAGCAGCGGGTTCGCCATGATCATGTCTCGAAGGACAGCGAACAGCCCAGGCCGCGCGGGTGCCTCCACGCTGCGCACGAAGATCTCGGTCGCCGGGACCGTCTCGACCAGCTCTGGCGCCTCGACCGGCGCGACCCCGGGCGGCGGAGGCGGAGGCGGCTCGGTCGCGATCGTCGCCCCGCCGGGGCCGCCCAGCTCGAGCTCGATCATCCGCTGCATCACGTCGTGCAGCGTCTCGACCTCGTACTTGTCGACGTGCGGCTTCGCGTGGGCCGAGCCGACCCCCGAGTGATCCGTGAGGAAGATGTACTGACCGCCGGTGACCTTGGCCGCGAGCCGCATCTGGGCCTCCGCCAGATCACGCACGCCGCTGCTCGCTACCGGGTAGATCGCGGTCCCCGCCCCACGGTGCTGCATCACCGCGTCGGTGTACTGCTTGCTCGCGACCCCCATATGCGACGGCGCGTCCGCGACCAGGAACACCATCCGCGCGGCCTCGTCCCCCCCGCGCCAGCTGAGCCCCGCGCTCGCCTCCAGGCCCTTCTCCATCGCCTCTGGGTAGTCACCGCCGCCGCCGGCCGACTGACGTCCGAGCTGCTCGACGAAGGAGCCGATGTCCGTGAAGTCCGCGACCCGCGTCACGTAAGCGTCGCCGCTGTCGCGGTACGCGACCATGCCCCAGCGCTGCGCGACGCCCGGGTGCGTCTCCGAGATCTCGCGCGCGATCTCGCGGAGCTCGACCTTCAGGTACTCGAGCTCGTCGCCCATGCTCCCCGTCGTGTCGATCACGATCGCCACGTCCAGCGAGCGCGGCCGCGCGACGTGCCGATATGTCGGAGCGGCCATATTCCACACGTCCTCCGCGAGCCCCAGCTCCGAGCGCGCGTCGGCCATCCGCGACAGCGCCTTCGCGTAGCCCGCCGCGTCCGCGTTGTCATCGACCACGCCCGCCGTCAGCACGCGCGCCTGCAGGCTCGCGTCGTAGGAGCCGACGCGCCCCGCGTACCCTACGCCGCCCAAGCCAGCCCCCGAGCCGCGCCCGTAGCCGACACCCACGCCGCCGCCGCCGCGCCCGTGACCCACCAGCCCGAGCCTGCCGAAGCCGACGGTCTCACCGACCTCAGTGCCCGTCAGCCCGCCCCAGACGTCCGCGTCATCGCTGCCGACCGAGAACGCGCCGCCGTAGGGAGAACTCATGATCCCGAGGATCCCCGCGTCGCGCGCGATCGCCTCGGCGTCCGCCGGCGCCCCCGCCTCTCCCTTCATGGCGTAAAGGCCAGACTTCGTCTTCGGCGCCGGCGCGGCGGGCTCGGCCGAGACCGGCGGCGCGTCGACGCGCGTCGACTCGCTCAATCGCGCCTCATCCGCGACCCCCGGCGCCTCCACAGCAGCCTCCTCCGGCTCCGCCTCCGCCTCCGCCGCCGCCGCGACCGCAGTCGCGCGCGCCTCGCCGCGCTCGTCGAGAGCAGGCGCCTCCGCGCCTGAGAACGCCAGCACGCCGAGCGCGAGCAGGCTAGAGGCGCCAAAGACGGTCGTGATCGGCCAGCGACGCAGCAGGCCAGCGCGGGGAGAGGTCACGTCGTTCGCGGTCATGCAATCCAGGACAGCCCCGCCCGAGAAAGGTTCCCGGCGACGCGAGCTTACTGTCTATCCGACACCGCCGCACCCGTTCCTCCCACGCGCCTTAAAGGACAGGTACGATAAGCCGGCGGGCACGCCCGGCGCAGGCGGAGAGAAGAGTGAGCCACAGCTTCACGGACGACGTCGAAACCGACGGCCTCGACGACGCGCCCACCCGATCTCTCGCTCGCGGCGACGCCCCGAGTCGCGCCCCCGCCCGCCCGCGTCGACCCGCGCGCCCACCCAGCGGCGCGTCGCCAGGCGCCCTCGCGCCGAACACCTTCAAGATCGGTCGCTTCACCGTCCTCGGCGTGCTCGGCCGCGGGGGCATGGGCGTCGTCCTCTCCGCCTACGACGACGACCTCGACCGCAAGGTCGCGCTCAAGCTCCTCAACGCCGACAAAGGGGACGGAGACCTCGGCCGCGCGCGCCTGCTCCGCGAGGCCCAAGCGCTCGGACGCCTCTCGCACCCCAACGTCGTCCAAGTCTACGACGTCGGCGAGCACGAGGGACAAGTCTTCGTCGCCATGGAATTCGTCCGCGGGCTCCAGCTCGACGACTGGCTCGGGATCCGCAAGCGCCACGTCGACGACCCCGCCGCCCGCCCGCGCCCACACTGGCGCGAGGTCATCAACGTGTTCCTGCAAGCCGGTCGAGGGCTCGCCGCCGCCCACGAGGCCGGCCTCGTCCACCGCGACTTCAAGCCACAAAACGTCATGATCGGCGAGGACGGCCGCGCGCGCGTGCTCGACTTCGGGCTCGCCCGCGCCGAGGGAGGCCCCGGCGCGGTGAGCACGATCGCGACGGCGGAGCAGCAGAGCGTGACCGGACACAGCGCCCTCGAGAGCGGCGTCAGCTCGTCGACCTCACGCCCGCTCGACGACCAGCTGACGGCCTATAACACGATCATCGGGACGCCGGCGTATATGTCCCCAGAGCAACATCTGGGGCTTCCGGTGACAGCGCTGGGGGACCAGTTCAGCTTCTACTCGTCCCGGATTTGTAACTACTCGAGATCGTTAGGGTCTTCGTCAGCGGTCGAGGTCCGCTCCAGCTCTGCTCCACGCGCGGCGTCGAGCTTGGCGATCGCGCCCTCGAGGGCACCTGGCGAAAGGTGCATGTAGCGATCGGTGTGCTGGATGGAGGAGTGTCCGGCCAGCTCCTTGATCTCCGCCGGTCTGACGCCCGCCTCGGCGAGGTGGCTACAAAACGTGTGGCGGAGGATGTGCATCCCGGTGCGAGGCAAACCGGCGCGGTCCTGGGCCCGCCACAGGCGGTAGCGGAGCCACTTGTCCGTGACCATGGAGCCGTCGTCGCGCGCGAGCACGTGGGCGCTCCTGCGGGCCCTATGAAGCCGCGTGAGCACAGCGCGGAGCCGCGTTGACATGGGCAGCACGCGGTAGCGGTTGCTCTTCGGCGCGGTGACCTGTCCCTTCCACTCGGACGCTTCTACGGACAGGATGCCGCGCGAGAGCGCGACGGCGGTCCACTCGAGCGCCCTGATCTCGCCAGCGCGGAGGCCCGCTTCGCCGCCGAGTAGGACCGCAGCGGCGGTCTCGAGATCGAGCTCGCACGCGGCCGCGAGCAGGCGCTCGAAGTCCTCGCGCGGGTAGAACGGCGCGCGCCGCTTGGGCGACGGCAACGCCTTGAGCCGCACGGGGATGGTCTTGATCGCGCCGAGGTCCTGGGCCGTCTTGAGCACGGCCGAGAGACATGCGATCAGCTTGTTGCGCGTGCCGATGCCGACCGTGGTCAGCGTCTGGATCTCGGAGACGTGGCGCTGCTCCAGCTCGGCGAGCCGAATTTTTCCGAGCATGGGGATCAGGTGATTACGTAGGTTACTGCGCTGATTGGCGATGGTGCTTGGTTTACGTCCGATCGCTCGCTGCCTCTCGAGAAAGACCTCGGTGAACTCGGCGAGCTTCGGGCTCCCTTTTGAAAACTTCTCCTTCCTTGGGATAAGACCGCTGCGGATCAACTCCGCCTCGCGGGCCTGGGCCCATCGCCTGGCGCCCCGCTCCGTGTTGGAGGGTGCGTTGCGCCGCTCGCGGTGAATCCGGCCGGTCGGTAGGCGGACGTGGATGTCGACCTCCCACCGGGTGGCTCCGTTGCGGGTGCGCTGTCGTACCTTGACTGTCATCGCGGTGTCCTTTCGTGGTTGCGGTGACAGCACAGGCGTTCGCTCCGACCCGACCATAGGCGATATCGCCCGGGGCGTAAACGCGACCGCTACCGCGTTGATCTTCTCGTAGAAGGCTCAGGAGGGCAAGCAGCGCGTGTTTGGACGAGTGAGGCGTCGGGCGATTTGCCGCGGAGTTCGGGGCGCTCTCAACCGTCCGCGTGATCGTGCGCCCGAGCAGAGTGACTAAAACGCTGCGAACTCGGACGCGTTGCCGCGTGCTCGAGGTGGTGCCGAGGGCAAGCCGGAACGTGGCCGGAACGCCAGCCGGAATGCAGCCGGAACGTAGCCGGAACGTAACCGGAATGCAGTCTCGTGAGGTGGAGTCGAGCGGTCGCGTGGTGCCGTGACAGGCTGACTTGAAGACCATGTCGACGCAGGCCAGAAACGCGAATGCGCGCTCGCTGAGTTCGTCGCGGTAAACGTAGGAGTTCGCAGTAGGGAGCACAAACGAAGGAGGTAATTAATCAGATTGCTTAACGACGGGTCTAAGTCGTTGATTTTTCGCAACATCAAGATCAAGCATATTGATTAATTTCGCGTCGCGGATCCGCTCGCAATTCCAACGACGACGTTGAACTCGGCGCTCGATCTCGGCCCCAACCACGAAAAGGCCCCGCAGAGCGGGGCCGTGGTAGGTTCAGCTCGAGGTCACAGGTTGCTTACCAGGCGTTGTGACCCCTTGATCGTCCGCGACTACGGTCGCGGGCGGTCACCCTTCTTCCGTGAACGGCGGAGGGCTGGACAGGAACACGTGGACGCCACGCGGCTTGTCCGACCCACGCGCGGTATCGAGAAGGATCCAGTTGCGCCCCGCCTTGATCCAGTGCTGCGCGATCTTGGCCAGGTCGATGAAGCCCTCGAGCATCCACTGCATGTAGGGCGCGATGTGTTCCTCGATTTCGAGGGTCACGTACTTCTCCATGCTCGGGTAGGTGCCCTGGTACTCGAGCATGGCCGCGTGGATCTTGGCGGCGTCGCCGTCGAAGTGACGGGCGACCGCCAGTTGCGCCCGTCGCGCGACAGCAGGGTCGTCGCATAGCTCGATGATGTCCTCCGTGTCGTGGTCGTTAGGTCCGTTGGGTGGTTCTTGTTCGTGATCGCTCATCGTGAGTCACTTCTGTGGTTACTCGCTCCGTTTTTGGAGCATTGCTATGTCTAGCATAGCTCTGGAACCGGCCCAAGGGCCCTAATTCTGCGCACCGCCGCTCGCCGGAACGTCGTGCGGGCCATAAAATCGCGCCTGTGACGCCCGCACAGTGCAAGGCCGCCCGCTCCCTCCTGGGGTGGAGCTACCGCGAACTCGCGGCCCGTGCGTCGATGGGGCACTCAACCGTCATCAACTTCGAGGGCGGGAAGCACGTCAAGCAGCTCACGGTCAACGTTCTCAAGCGAACACTTGAGGACGGGGGGATCGAATTTCTCGGAGAATGCGAACCGGCGGACACTGTGAGAGCAATCGTAATGTCGAACGGTGCATCTGTTCGAATACGCCAAACTCAAAGTCGGAGCAAAAAATAGCATGTACATCAAACGCGTTGAGCTTCAAGAACTCAAAGGTTTTAAGCTTCTCGACTTTCGGTTCTACAAAAAACGGGACTCCGACAGCTATGCCGGGTGGAATGTAATTACTGGTGAAAATGCGTCTGGGAAAACCGCTTTCTTAAAGGCCCTTGCAATGTCAATTGTTGGCCCAGACGTCCTTCGCGCACTACAACCATCCCTTGACGGATGGATTCGAAAAGGGAAGAGGAGGTCCGAAATCGCTGTCGAAATTGTCTCCGACAACGATGTTGATAGATTTGCAAAAGGCAAGCCATATCAACTTCCGTTCTGGTCAGAATTGGTGCTTAGTAGCGCGAGTGACCAACCCGACATAGCGGCTGGAAACGCTCGACGGAAGGGCAAAAAAGGCCCTATTAACGGACCGTGGCATGAGAAGACAGCCGGGTGGTTTGCCGCCGGCTACGGCCCTTTTCGGCGGTTGTACGGAGCATCCCCAGATGCACAGCGCGTAATGAGTGGACCACAAAGGGTTGCCCGATTTTCCACTATGTTCAGAGAAGATGCAACTCTCGGCGAATGTGAAATATGGCTAAAGGACCTGAGCCACAAAGCACTCGAAAAACGCAAAAAGGCAGAACAAACCCTTGAACAGGTGCTTAGCCTGCTCGGCGATGACTTTCTCCGCAATGGAATGACGATTGCACGAGTCAATTCGGACGGATTATGGCTTTCAGACGCCAAGAACCGGACATTTCCCTTACGCGACATGAGCGAAGGGTATCGCGCAGCCCTAGCCATGATGCTGGACTTGTGCCGTCACATGTCGGATGCATTCGAGGGTTGTGACCTTGTCGAGAAAACAAAAGAGGGTCGAATTATTGTCCCTCACGCCGGGGTAGTGCTAATCGACGAAATCGACGCACATTTACACCCCACTTGGCAGCAAAAAATCGGTTTCTGGCTTCGCGATAAGTTCCCAAACGTTCAGTTTATTGTCACAACTCACAGTCCAATGGTCTGTCAGGCAGCATCTGAAATGGGAATTTACAGCCTGCCCTCTCCTGCTTCGGATGAGCAGCCAATACGACTCTCTAAGGAGGACTATTTCAGGATTGTCCGCGGAAAACCTGATGAAATCCTTCGCTCCGATGCGTTCCGTATGGAACGAACGAGATCGGAACTTGCGGTGATCAATCGACGTCGTTACGCCGAACTACAGGCAAAAAAGAGACGGTTCCACCTCTCTAATGCGGAGTTGAATGAAGAGCGACAGTTGCGACTCTTCTCTGACGAGGGGTAATGCGACGACTTCATCGACCCACTCTACCACCTGCCTGCCAATCCTACCTCAGAAGAAAACAAAATGAGGTCGACAGCGATCAAGTTCCAGATCTGCAGATCACCTGGAAGCGATCCCGTCGGACCAAAACCATGAAGACGGTCGCAAAAATCCTCCGAAGGATGTCTGGTGCAAGAGAGAGATGTTTTTACTGTTGCGACTCCGCGGGGACTAGAATTGACCATTTCTGGCCCAAAGCAGACCATCCTGAGTATTCGTTTGACTGGGAAAACATGATAGCCGCATGTGGAGACTGCAACGAGAGTAAAGGTGATGAGTTTGACTTTGATCTTCATGGTGTGCCCAAATTAATCAACCCTACAGAGGAAGATCCTTGGGAATATTTGTATTATGACTCTTCCACGGGCGAAATTGTGCCACGATGGGTACGCGTAAACACAAAGGATCCATACGCGGAATATACTCTCGAGACAATCTCTCATCTGCGAAGCGAGAGCGTTGTCGTCGGTAGGCTCGCCGCACAGAACAATCTCAGAGAGGCTGTTGCTAGAATCATCGAACCCCAAGCATCACGGTCAGCGGCTAGCCGAAGACTAGATGAACTACTGCATTCGATTCAAAGAAACGACAGTTACGGCCTGCTTGAGTGGTTCTTTATACATGAAGGAGCGGAGGAGGCTCCATTCAGCGAACTTCGACGACGCTTCCAGGCGCACTGGCAGATCCTTTCTTCCGCGATAGCGAGAGGCCCGGCGGCCGTTACCGCCCTGAATAGTGGCGACTTCCCTTGATCGTTGCTCCGTTTCGGCTCCAGTTAACCAGCACCCCACCGCCCACCCACCTGACCTCCCGCGTACTCCCCAAACCCAAAAAAGCCCCGCGATCTCGCGCACTTCGGAGAAAACGCCTGCGCTGTCGGCAGCTTGCGAGATCGCGGGGACGATTTCAGCTTCTGCGTGGCCCTCTACGAGGGGCTCTATGGCCAACGGCCGTTTCGCGCCAAGAACCGGCGCGCGCTCGAGGCCATGATCTTGAAGGGTCTCGTCGAGACCGCCCCGCGCGGCTCGAAGGTGCCCCCGTGGATTCAACGCGTCCTCGCGCGGGGGCTCGCGGTTCACCCGGAGGAGCGGTGGCCGTCGATGTCCGCGCTGCTCGAGCAGCTCTCTCGCGACCCGGTGGCTCGGCGTCGGCGCGTCGCGCTGATCGTCGGGGTGTCGGCGGTGATCCTGGGCGGCGGCGGCCTGGGCCTTCGCGCCTGGACCGAGCACGTGCGCGCGGAGGCGCGGCGGTGTACGGCGGCGGCGGATCAGCTGACAGGTGTTTGGGATGTGGAGCGCGCGGCCGAGGTCGAGGCGGCGTTCACGGCGACGGACTTGGTCTACGCGTCGGATACTTGGACGCGGACGCGCCCGGTGCTCGATCGGTATCGCGACGAGTGGATCGCGATGCACACCGAAGCCTGCCTGGCGAACCGTCGCGGGGAGCAGTCGGACTCGCTGCTCGACCGACGGATGAGCTGCCTGGCCGAGCGCCGCGCGGAGCTGGGCGCGGTGGTGGAGGCCTTGACGACGGCGGACGCGAAGGCGGTCGAGAACGCGGTGCAGGCGGCGAGCTCGCTGGGGCCGCTATCTCGGTGCGCGGACGTGGGGGCGCTGCAGGCGACGGTGCCCCCGCCGGATGATCCGGCGACGCGGGCGGCGGTCGCGTCGCTGCGCGAGCGCGTGGCGACGGTACGCGCGGACGCGGCGACGGGACGGCTTAAGCAGGCGGCCGCGACCGCGACGACGCTGCTCGAGGAGGCCGAGGCGCTGGGGTACGAGCCGCTGCTCGCGGAGGCCCTGGTCGCGCGGGGCTACGCGCTCGAGCTGAGCGGTGACTACAAGGGCGCCGGCGAGGTGATCGAGCGGGCTTTTTGGACAGCTGATGCGGCGGGCCACGACGCGCTGCGCGCCGAGACGATCGCGCTACTCATTCAGGTGCTGGGGGTGCGGGCGCAGCGACGGGATGGTCTGGGGTTCTGGATACGCGGCGCGCCGGCGGTGATCGAGCGCGCCGGCTCGCCGAAACGCCCGCGGTATCTGCTCGCGCTCGCGCTCGGCGGGCTGGCGTTCTATCGCGGCGAGCACGAGGAGGCGCTGACGCAGTTCACCCGCGCGCTCGAGTTCATCGAGGGTGAGGCGGAGCGCAGCTACCTGTTCGCCGACGTGACCAACAAGTCGGATCCCCGCCCGTGAACACGCCTCGCGACCGGGCGCGCGGGCGGCCTGCGCTGCGGGGGCGTACGCGCGCGAGCACGCGGGGAGACGCGGGCGGCTGCGGTCCTGTGCCTGACTCGAGGCGCAGGCGAGACACTCGCGCCCGCGCGTCAGCCGGAGATCGCTTGGACCATGGCAGCGAGCGCGGAGCCGAGGTCCGCCTTGCAGACCGAGTAGAGACCTGGCCCGCCGACCTCCTCGGCCAGCTCGCGCATGCGCACCGGGGGTCGACCCGTCACCTCGCCGGCGACGCAGCCCGGGCCGATCCCGAAGGCGATCTGATCGGCTTGGTCGAGCGAGTCCATGTAGACGAGCTCGGCCTCGCCCGCGGCGTAGCCGTCGGGCACGCCGACGATCGCGGCGAAGTGGACGGCACCCTCGAGCTTCTCGAGCTCGAGATCCTGAAGGTAGGTGGAGTACTTGCCGAGCGGGTGCAAGACGGCGTCGCCGTCGTCGGCGGGCGCTGAGCCGTTGATGTTCTTGTCGACCGCGTCGCAGGAGATGTAGGGCCCGGGCGCGACGCCGTCGCAGTCGACGCCGGCGTTCCAGCAGACCGCGCTGGTCGGCGAGCTCGCGCCCTCCTCCCAAGACCAGGTGTTGTTGAGGTCGAGGAAGATGTTCTGCTGCGCGGGGACGTAGGAGCAGTCGACCTCGTCGCTGATGATGATCACGAGCAGGTCGGCGCCGTCGCGCAGGAAGCCGTAGTTGAGCTCGCCGGGCTCGCCGGCGCGCGCGAGCGCCCAGTACATCGACTCGAGCTGGCTCTCGAAGCCGCAGCCGTTGACCCCCTGGGGCAGCAGGCAGGCGAGCGCCTCGTCGACGGGCACGTCGATGTTGGTCTCGCCGCCGATCGACTCGATCCAGAACCTCTCCTCGACGGAGCCGTCCGCATCGATCGCGCTCGGCGAGATCGTCCAGCTGTCGTGGGCGCAGATGTCGGTGCACGCCGCGGTGGCGTCGAGCATCACGGGGTCCCAGGTGAAGTCCTGAAGGTGCGCGCGGCAGCTGGTGATCTCGAAGCGGCCTTGGTTCGCGGGCCGCGGGAAGTTGTCCGGGGTGCAGCGCGGGTTGCCGAAGTCCGTCGTCGTGACGGCGATCCGGTAGTCGACGCCGGTGAGCGCGTCCACCAGGGCGCCCGCGCCCGCGCCGAGCTGCCGCTGAACGTCGCCCATCGAGCCGGAGTTATCGACGACGAACAGGATGTCGAGACCGCCCGTCGCGGGCGCGCCGGTCGTGGTCGAGGTCATGGTCGCGCCAGTGGAGCTGTCGGGGCCCGCGGTGGTGCCCGCCGTCGTGTCGCTGCCGACGCTCTCGCCCGTCTCGGTCGCGCCGCTGGTGGTCGACGTGGTGCCGGTCTCTGAGCTGCTGTCGCTCCCCTCGGTCTCGGTCTCACCGGGCGCCGTCGGCTTGCACGCGAGCGCGATCAAGAGCGCGGGAAGCAGCGCCGACACGCGCGCGGGACGTCGTGAGGTCATGGTCATGGTGTGCTCCTCTGGCTCGGATAGGCTCGCCGCACGAGTCCGCCAGTACGCTCGCTCGCTCCGCGAGCGCGGCTCTTCCGCTGTGACTGTTACCCCCGTGAAGACGCTGGGGAGAGCCTCGCGTCGACGGTTCACCCTCGGTGGTATCACTATCCGCGACGACGCGCAGCAGCTCGGAGCGCGCCCGCGCGATCGAGCCACGGCGCCGGCGCTCGGACGACCGGCTGCCGCGCCCGCAGACCCGGGCGCCTGGCTTTCGGCCCGCGGGCTCGCGGCCTCCCAGGCCGCTACCCGGTCGCCTCGCTCGCGTCCTGCTCCGGCGCGCGCGTGGGGATCTCGATGACGAAGGTCGTGCCGACCCCGAGCTCGCTGGTGTAGGTGATGTCTCCGCTGAGCAGACGACAGAAAGTCCGCGTGACCGCGAGGCTGACGCCAGAGCCCTCGAACTGTCGCGTCGTCGAGTCGTCGAGCTGGGTGAAGGCCTCAAACAACCGCGGCGCGTATTCGGGCGCGATGCCGATCCCGGTGTCCTCAACGCAGAACCGGAGCCAGCGCGCGCCGTCTCGCGTGAGCGGCTCGACGTCGAAGCGCACTCGCCCGCCCCGGTTGAAGCGGCAGGCGTTGTCGATCACGCTGACGAGGCAGTACTCGAGCTTGGCGAGGTCGGTGTTGAGGAGCTCGCCGCGCAGCTCCTCGCTGAGGGGCGCGAGCACGAACTCGTTCTCGCTCTCCCCGATCGACTCGATCGCGGACTCGGAGACCCGCTCCAGCAGCTCCGCGAGCGTGAACTCGCTGCGCCCCAGCGCGCTGCCGCCGGCCTCGATGCGCGACAGCTCGAGGATGCTCGCGAGCGTGCGCAGCAGCCGGAGCGAGGCGCGACGGATCATGTTGAGGTCCTCGAGCACGGTGGTCGTGTCGCCCTCGAGGAGCGACTCCTCGAGCAGCTCCGCGTAGCCGAGCACGGCGTTGAGCGGCGTCCGCAGCTCGTGGCTCATCTTCATCAAGAAGTGCGTCTTGGCCTTGTCCGCAGCGACCGCCTGGGCGCGCGCGCGGTCGAGGTTGTCGTAGAGTCGGGCGTTCTCGATCGAGATCGCGACCTGAGCCGCGATCTGCTCGAGCAGGGCGAGGCGCGAGGCCTTGAACACCGCGGCGGTGAGCTCGTTCTCGAGGTAGAGCACACCGGTTAAGCGCCCGTGATGCAGGATCGGCGTACACAGCACGGAGCGCGTGAGCCCGGCGGCGAGGCGCGGATCTCCAGAGAACTCGCTTGGGAGGCGCGCGTCGTCGATCACGACCTGCTCGTGCGTGCGCGCGACGTAGCGAACAATGGAGCGCGCGACGGAGTCGCTGTCGCTGAGGGCGCGCGACTGCATGACGGTGGACCACGCCGGCTCGGTGGCCCCCTCGGCCTCGATCCAGAGCGAGTCGTCGCGCCGCAGCAGGATCGCGCCGTGACGCGCCCCCGCGCTCTCGAGCACGAAGTGCAGCAGCCGCTCGAGCAGACGGCCCAGCACGATCTCGCTGGAGATGGTCCGCGAGGCCTTGATCACCGTCTCGAGATCGAGCGCGCGGCTGGTCGAGCGGGCGCTCGCGGGCGAAGCGCCCGACCGCTCGTCAGCGCGCTGCGCCGCCGCGTCGGCGAGCGGCTCGAGATGTTCGGCGTAGCGCTCGCGCAGCGCGGTCACCTTGGCGTGGGCGCCCCACCGCTCGTAGGCGCCGACCGCCGCCTCGAGCGGGGCGCGGGCGCTCTCTGGTTGGTTGAGCTCGAGGCGAGCGCGCGCGGTGTACTCGTGCCCGAGCGCCTCGAGGTGCAGCGCGCCGACTTCTCGGCCGAGCTCGACGACCGCGCCGAAGTGCACGAGCGCGGCGCCGTGGTCCTCGAGCGCGAGCGCGAGCGCGCCCCGGACCAGCTCGAGGCGCGGGGCGAAGGTCGACTCGACGCGCGCGGCGTGGCGCGCGAGCTCCCGCTCGACTCGCTGTATCCGTCGTCGGTAGCGCACGCGCTCGAGGCCTGACGCCCGGCGGTACAGGCCGGCGGCGCAGAGCGCGGCGTAGACCATCGGGCAGAGCTGAAACAGCGTCCCCCTCGTCTGGTCGCGGACGCCTTCGAAGCGCCGAAGGTAGCGCTCGCCATCCTCGTATCGGCCGAAGAGCGCGGACAGCAGCAGCTTGCCGCGCAGGTAGCTGATGCGCGCCGTCAGCAGCCGCGTCGACTCGAGCTCCTCGACGATCGCCGCCTCGTCGAACTCGGCGTCGCTGAGCGCGGTCGGTCCATGTGTCTCTCCAGACAGGCAGGCGAGCAGCTGCCGCTCGACGGAGAACCACAGCTCGAGCTCGCGCCCGAGCAGCCCGTGGAGCTCGCTGCGGCTGCGGTCTAAGAGCGCGGCCGCCCGCGCGAGCGGGACGCCGCGCAGCCGCGTGTAGCTCGCCGTCAGGCACGCCGCGACGCTCCAATTCTGGAGGTCTCCGGAGGAGCGCGCGCGCCGGGTCGCGCGCTCGAGACACGCGATCGCGGCGGTGAGCGGCTCCACCCAGGGCAGCACCACGTTCGCGTGCATCACCAGCATCCGCGACTCGATCTCAGGGGCGCGAAACCTCCGCTGGAGCCGAAGCGCGAGCTCGGAGTACACGCGCGCGCCCTCGGGGTCACCCAGCGCGACCGAGAGCGCCGCCGCGTAGCCGGCGTAACCGAAGGGCGAGAGCGGCGAGTTCCCGCGCTTGAGCGACTCGCTGGCGAGCCGGAGCATGCCGAAGATCGCCAGCTGCGGGCGCTCGACGTAGCTCGCGCTCGAGACCCGCATGAGCAGCTGGAAGCCCAAGAGCAGCTCGGGGTCCGTGTTGACGGGGAGCGCCTCGACGTCCTCGACGCGTCGACCGCGGAGCCGCCAGCGGACGCGCGCGAGCTCGCGGATGATGTGACCGGTCCCGACGCGGCGCGGCAGCGCCATCCCGAGCTCGCGCAGCGCCTCGCGCCCGCGCTCGATGGCCTCCGCGTAGTCGCTGCGCGCCATCTCGAGATCGACGCGAACCTTCAGCAAGGTCGCGCGCTCACGCGAGGTCGCGGCGCGGGTGAGCAGCGGACCGAAGCGCTCGAGCGCGCGCGCCGTCGCGCCGCGCATGTAGTCGACCTCGACGCAGCCGAGCTCGAGCGCGAAGGCCGTCTCCCGCGCCCGCGTCCACGCCTCGTCGCCGAGCAGCCCGAGGCCGGCGGTGAAGTGCTCGCTCGCCGCCGCGTAGTCCGTCGCGCCCTGCGCTCTGCGGCCCGCGACGAGGTTGAGCGACGCGAGCTCGCGACGCGTCGCCGAGTCTTTGACGCGCTCGAGATCGTGGTTGAAGTGACGCGTGATCTCGAACGCGAGGTCCTCGCGCGCCGCGGGCTCGTGCTCCGCCATCAGCAGCTGGCCGGCGCGCCAGTGCAGCTCGCGGACCCGCGCGTCGTCGGCTCGGGCGAGCACGCTCGCGTTGACGCTCGCGTGCGTGAAGCTGTAGCGGCCGGGGTCGTCGCGGCGCGCCGGCGCGATCAGGCCGAGCTCGAGCGCCGGCGCGAGCCGACGCGCGAGCACCTCGAGCGCGTCGAGCTCGAGCATCCCGGCGACTCGCCGCGCGAAGAACCTCCTGCCGAGACACGCCCCCGCCGTGAGCGCGTCCAGGCTCTCCGCGGACAGCTGCTCGAGCCGCTGGCTGAGCCGGGTGCTCGCGCCGTGGACCCCGACCAGGCCGCGCACGGCCGCGGGCTCCCACTCCCAGCACCACGCCGACTCGTCGAGCTGAACCAGCGCGCGGCGATGAAGATCCTCGAGCGCCGTCTTGAGCGCGAGCGGGTTGCCCCCGGTCTCGTCGTGAAGCAGTCGCGCGAGCGAGTCGAGGCGCGCGACCTTCGGCCGGAACGCGGCCGCGATCACGCGCGCGAGCGCCTCGACGTCGAGCGGCGCGAGCCGCCTGTGCAGCGTCGTCACGCCCGCCGCCTGAAGCCGCGCGAGCGTGCCGACGAGCGGCGCCCCCGCGTCGAGCGTCTCGTCCCCGCAGGTCGCCAGCCACATGAGGTACGGCGAGCCGGCCTCGACCTCGATGAGCTGAAGCGTGTCATAGCCGACGAGGTCGAGGTCGTCGATGAACACGATCAGCGGGTGGCGCTCGTCGGCGCAAGCGCGGACGAGCAGGCGCAAGGCCGCGCGGAAGCGCAGCGCGGCGGCGCTGGCCGGCAGCTCGAGCGCCTCCCCGGGGTCGTCGTCATCGAACTCGATGAATTCGACGAGCGAGGGGAGCTCTGGAAACACGCTGAACAACGTCGCCGCGTTGGATCCGAGCGCGCTCGAGAGCCGCGCGCGCCAGGCCACGAGCTCGACGTCGGGCAACGCGAGCACGCGGCGCAGCAGGTCGCGCAGCGCCATCACGAGCGGCGCGTGTGGGCGCCCCCCGGCGCGGCCCTCGACGAAGCTGCCGCCGCGCTCCTCGACCTGAGAGCGGAGCGCGCGACACAGGCTCGTCGCCCCCGCGCCGGGCGGGCCCGAGACCAGCGCGAACGCGCCCCCGCCACCGACGACCTCCGCGAACGCGGCCTGCAGCGCGGCCTCGTCGCGCTCTCGACCGATCTGCGCGTTCGGGAAGGTCAGCCGCGCCGGGATGTCACGCTCGCCGAGCGTGAAGTCGAAGGAGCGCGAGGCGTCACGAGCGCGCTCGAGATCGACGCGCAGGCCGACGGCGCCCTGATAGCGCTCCTCGGGGTTCTTCGCGAGCAGCTTCAGCACGATCCGCGAGAGCCCGCGCGGGACCCCCGACGCCAGCTCATGGGGCGGCGCGGGCGTCCGCGCCACGTGGGCGTGGAGCAGCTCGAGCGGGCTCTTGTGGGTAAACGGCGCGCGCCCGGTCAGCAGCTCGTAGAGCGTCGCGCCCAGGGCGTAGTAGTCGCTCCTGAAGTCGACGCGCCGCCCCGTACGCCCGGTCTGCTCCGGCGCCATGTAGCGCAGCGTCCCGATCAGCGCGTCGGAGCTGTCGCCTGGGCTGACGTCGCCGACGACGACAGGCGACACGCTGAAGTCCGACAGCGCGACGCGGCCGAGCTCGAAGTTAGCGATGATGTTGTGCGGCTTGATGTCGCGGTGGAGCACGCCGCACTCGTGAATGACGGTGAGCGAGCGCGCCATCCCGAGCGCGACCGTGAACACCGACTCGATCGAGAGGCGCTCGGGCGAGGCGCCGACGTAGCGCTGGAGCGACGCGCCGCCAAAGTCCTCCATCACGATCACGGGGCCGCTCGAGCCGACGATGAAGTCCTGCGCGCGCACGATCTCGTCGCAGTCAAACATCGACATGACGTCGAACTCGCGCTGCATCTTGTCGACGTCGCGGCGCGTCGGCTCGCTCACCCGCAGCGCCTTCGCTATGACACCCTCGCCGTCCTCGCGCCGCTGCATCCGGTAAACGAGCGACCGGTGCCCGCTGTGCACGAGCTCCAGACAACGGTATCCACGCAGCGAGAGCATCGTGCTCGTGTAGCGCCGAGAATATCACCAGCGCCGACGCTGGCCGTCACGAGCCTCCTGGACCAGCGCGCGATCGCGAGGCACAGAACGCGTGGTCCTCGGCGCTTCGAAACCATCCAAGGAATCTCGGCACGCGCGTCGCCATAAGGACGCGACCGCTCGCGGTCGAACAAAACGCAGGATGAACGTCGATTCACACGCGCGCGTTGGCGACTGCAGGCGCGCCTCGGGCAACGCGTCGCGCCGACGCGTGCGCGCGCAACAATCTCGCGTGCTTATCCCGCGATCGCCGACTCGACCAACAACATCGCAAACGTCCACAAGAGCATGGGTCGGCTCGATGACGCGCGCGCGGACTACCGCAAGACCCTCGAGATCTACGAGGCCACGCTCGGCGAGCAGCACCCCAGCATCGCGCGGACGCTGAGCAACCTCGCCACCGTGGAGGAGGCCGCCGGCCGCTACGCGGAGGCGATCGAGTACGGGCGACAGGCGCTCGCCAAGAAGACGCGGGTGCTGGGCGCCGAGCACCCGAGCGTCGCGATCACCCACAGCAACCTCGGCGTGGCGCTGATGCGCGCCGGCGAGCACGAGGAGTCGCGGCGGCAGCTGGACGCCGCGATCGCGATGATGGAGCGGACGCTCGGCGAGCAGCACATGTACGTCGCCTACCCGCTGACGAACCTCGGCGACCTCGCGCTGGAGCTCGACGACCTCGACGGCGCGGAGGCTGCCCACGCGCGCGCGCTGGCGATCCGCGAGGCCACGCTCGGCCCCCAAAACCCGCACCTGGCCTACAACCTCATCGGCCTCGGCGAGGTGACGCGACGGCGCGGCGAGCCGGCGCGCGCGCTCGCGCAGCTGGAGCGCGCGCTCGAGCTGCGCTCCGGCGCCGACGGCGGACCGCTCGAGCGCGGCGAGGCTCGCTTCGCGCTCGCCCGCGCGCTGTGGGACGCGGGTCGTCGACCGGGCAGCCCGCAGTCAACGCGCGCGCTCGAGCTGCTCGAGCGAGCGCTCGACGACTTCGCGAAGGCGGCGAGTCACGGCGCGACGCGGGCCCGCGAGCGCGCGCTCGAGTGGCAGCGCGCGCGCGTGAGCCCGTGACGTTCAACCTGTCTCTTTGCGCACGCCACAGTCGGCGCGGCGACGATCAGGCCTCGGCCAGGAAGGTGTAGTCGCGGGTCCACTTCGCCGGCCACGTCCCCTGGACCGAGGGGCGCGCGCGCATGCTCTCGTAGAACCGCCGCAGGTGCGGGTAGCGCTGATGGTCGAGAACGAGGCCGAGGTGCACCGCGGTCGCGAGGTAGGTGAAGACCGAGAGGTCGGCGAGCGTCAGCGACGAGCCGACGGCCCAGCGGCTGATCCCGTAGTAGTGCTCCCAAAAGAACAGCTCGTCGTGGAGCTGCAGCGCGAGCTCGTCGATCTCGCTGTGCTCGAGCGCGGACGCTCGCGTCTGCATGAGGTAGCGAAACAGCGTCATGCCGGCGGCCTTGAGGTTGCCGGACTCGTGCAGGCGCGTGAGCGCGAGCGCCCTCAGCTGGCGAGACTCGGGCAGCAGCGCGGGGTTCGGGTAGGCGTACTCGAGGTACTCCAAGATCGCGAAGGTCTCGTAGACCGAGACGCCCCCGTGACCCAGCACCGGCACCGTCCCCCGCGGGTTGCGGGCGAGCATATCGGGGGACTTGTGCTCGCCAGCCGCGAACGACAGCAGCCGAAGCTCGTACTCGATGCCCTTCTCCTCGAGCGCGAGCTGGACCATCCACGAGGGGGGCGAGCACTCGATGAGCCGGACGGTCGCAAACTCCGGCATGTACAGCGTAATTTCGTGCACAACACCTACTTCCGCCCGTCGAACACGACGCCCAGCAGGTGGACGCGCGACGACTCATTTGACGGTCTCCGTGATATCGAATCGCCCAGAACGCGTCAAGCAGACGAGCGAACGTGGACACGCGCGGATGCAGAGCCCGCGCGGTGGAAATCCCGGTCACGATTCACGCGCGCGGATCGAACAACGCGCAGGCGTCACGCCCCAGCTAGAACCGCGCCAAAACCCCACAGAAACGCGGAATTCCGGCAAACCTCATGGCGCGATCACGACGAAATTCGGCGTGATTTCTAGATAGATCTGGGGGCGCTCGCTGCTACGGTTCAAGCACACCACAAACAGGATCGAAGGCGCCCATGTCGCACGCCGCGGACACCAAGCACGTTGTCATCGTGGGGGGTGGTTTCGCCGGCCTCGCGGTGGCCAAAAAACTCGCCGGCCGATCCGGCATTCGCCTGACCATCGTCGATCGTCGCAACCATCACCTGTTTCAGCCGCTCCTCTACCAGGTCGCCACGGCCGGCCTGAGCCCCGCCGAGATCGCCGCGCCGATCCGCTCGCTGCTCCGGGGCCAGATCAACGCCGAGGTCGTGCTCGACACCGTCGTCGACATCGACACGAAGGCGCGCGAGGTGCACACGCGCGGCGGGCAGGCGCTCGCCTACGACTACCTCGTGCTGGCCGCGGGCGCGCGTCACAGCTACTTCGGCAACGACCAGTGGGAGGCGCACGCGCCCGGCCTGAAGTCCCTCGAGGAGGCGACCGAGATCCGCCGGCGCGTGCTGACGGCCTTCGAGCTCGCCGAGCGCGAGCGCGACGCGGCGGCGCAGCGCCGGCTGCTGACCTTCGTCGTCATCGGCGGCGGGCCGACCGGCGTGGAGCTGGCGGGCGCGCTGGGCGAGATCAGCCGCTACACGCTGAGCCGCGACTTCACGAACATCGACCCCAGGCGGACGCGCGTGATCCTGATCGAGGCCGGCAAGCGCCTGCTCAAGGCCTTTGACCCGGCGCTCTCGCAGCGCGCGACGGAGGACCTCGAGCGCCTCGGGGTGACCGTTTGGACATCTACGCGCGTCTCCGAGGTCACGGAGGAGGCGGTCCACTTCGGCAACGAGCGCGTCGAGGCCGCCACCGTCCTGTGGGCCGCGGGCGTGCGCGCCTCCGAGCTGAGCGAGCGGCTCGGGGTCGAGCGCGACCGCATGGGCCGCGTGATCGTCGAGGCCGACTGCAGCGTCGCCGGGCGCCCCGAGGTGTTCGTGATCGGCGACCAGGCCCACTTCGCGCACACGCCCAGCGGCGAGCCGCTGCCCGGCCTCGCGCCGGTCGCGACGCAGCAGGGGCGACACGTCGCCGCGAACATCCGCCGCGAGCTCGCGGGCAAGGAGCGCGCGCCGTTTCGCTACGTCGACAAGGGCCAGATGGCGACGATCGGGCGCAAGCGCGCGATCGTGCAGTTCGGCCGCCTGCGCTACGCCGGCTTCTTCGCCTGGCTGAGCTGGCTCTTCGTTCACATCTACTACCTGATCGGCTTCAAGAACCGGCTCTTCGTCCTGTTCAGCTGGGCGTGGTCGTACTTCAGCTTCCGCCGCGGCGCTCGCCTGATCGTCAACAAGCACTGGCGCCCCGAGCACGCGCCGCCGCGGCCCGTGAGCGCGATCAAGTCCGAGCAGGCGCGGGCGCGGACCGAGACCAGCGCCGAGACCCCGCCCGCGCCCGCGGCCTGAGACGCGCCCGGCGGTGCTACGATCGGCGCCGCGATGGGAGCACAGTTTAGGGTGTCCAGGGTGCGCGCGTGCAGGGACACGCTCGCGACGATGTCCGCGCGCGACTCGATCACCGCGCTGACCAGCGTCAAGCGGCGCGACCAGAGCGACGGGCGGATGACGCTCACGCGCGGCCCGACGATCGAGGCGACGAGCGCTGACGGGGCGACCGCGCTCGTCGAGCTCCGCGGACACAGTCACCCGCTCGTCGACGCGGTCGGCCTCGCGTTTGAAAACCACTACCCGCTGACGCTCTCGCCCGATCAGATCTGGCTCGCGCTCTGCCAAGGCCTGGGTATCCACGTCTCGCTGCAGCCGGAGGCGATGCGCGAGCGCTTCGTCCGGCACGAGGGGTCGCTCAAGCTCGTGGTCGAGCGACACGACTTTCGCAAGGGCGACCCCCAAAACCCCTGGCAGGAGGTGTTCGCCGAATTCTCGGCGCAGATCCGCGAGCACGTCGGCAAACGCCACGACCTGCTGGTTCCGGACTTCTCGACCACGGGGCCGCTCGAGCGCGCCGTCGCCGAGCTCACGCCGATGGACGTGGTGCAGCACTACTTCGAGTACGAGTTCGTGTCGCTGTGCGGGATCCCGGAGATCGAGTTGCTGGGCACGCGCGAGGACTGGCGATCGCTGCGGGCGCGCGCGCGGATGTTCGCCGAGCTCGACGAGGGCAGCGGCTACCTGCGCGCGTGGTCCGAGGCCCTCGACCCGCTGCTCGCGGCCTGCGTCGACGTCTTCTCCGGCCGGGTCGACGACGAGCTGTGGCGCTCGCTGTACAAACAGAACAACCAGTCAGGCGGCCCCTACGTGACCGGCTGGATCAACGCGCTGTTCCCATACACCCACGACCTCGAGCGCCAGCGCGGCTACGCGCGCAATCGCTACGCGCTGCAGTGGGCGAGCGGCCTCGACGTAGACTTCGGCGGCGGGCCGCCGCCGCGCGCGTTCCCGCCGGCGCTGCGCGAGGTCCCGTTCCGCTGGAGCTACCGGGGCGAGCGCTTCGACATGGTCTTCATGGGCGGCTTCGTCGGCGTCCGTCAGACGGCGGAGGGCGCGTTGACGCCGGAGCTCGGCTGGGCGGTTTGCGAGCGCGCGTCGGGGTGAGCGCTGACGCGGACTAGACACGAGCTCCGCGCGCTGCGAGGCTCGCCAACATGTCCCAGACGCCCGCTCCCGCCATCACGCCCGAGGCCACGCTGAAGCAGTACCCCGTGGTCGTCGTCACGCCGGTCGCGTGGGGCGATATGGACGCCTTCGCGCACGTCAACAACACCGTGTACTTTCGCTGGTTCGAGACCGCGCGGATCGCCTACTTCGAGCGCATCCTGCTCGACATCGGCACGCCGAAGGGCGTCGGCCCGATCCTCGCGTCGACCTCGTGTCGCTTTAAGGTCCCGCTGACCTATCCGGACACGGTGCACCTCGGCGCGCGCGTGCGCGAGCTGGGCGACGATCGCTTCGTGATGGAGTACGCCGTGTTCTCGGCGCGACAGGGGCGGCTGGCCGCGCGCGGCGAGGGCCTGGTGGTGAGCTACGACTACAAGCTGGGGCGCAAGGCCCCCGTGCCGCCCGAGTGGCGGGCGCGGGTCATGGAGCTGGAGGCCGAGCCGCCCGCGCGGCTGTCGAGATAGCGCGGCCGCGCGCGAAGCTCCCGGCGCCGCGTGGAAGCGCGCGTCGGATGACGTGAGCGCGCGCCGAGGTTGACCTGTAAGCGCCCGCGCTCGCGCGGCGTTCACGATTTGGATCCCGCCGGG
Organism: Polyangia bacterium; assembly: GCA_030430565.1. Lineage (GTDB taxonomy): Bacteria > Myxococcota_A > Polyangia > Nannocystales > Nannocystaceae > JACKDW01. The sequence goes on along the minus strand of JAUIKS010000003.1, from coordinate 303,993 downwards.
GGCTGGGCAGTACAATCGCCGCCAGCCCCCGAACCAGACGCACGCGACTCGAGGTTCGACCACGATGCTGAGACACCCTCCCCGCTCCAATCACACCAGCGCCCGACGTCGCGCCCGACGGCCCGACGCTGGCGCTCGACCGAGCGCGCGCCGACTGCTCGCAACGCTCGCCTCGCTCTCGCTGCTCGCCGTGACGAGCACGGGCTGCGCCAAGGCCATGTCGGAGTCCGCCGCGCCGACGTCCTACGCCGGCGACGCGATGGCCGGCGCCCCCGAGGATCCCGGCTTCGACGGCGAGCTGATGATCGAGGAGGTCGAGGCCGAGCCGAGTGAGCTCGAGTTCGGCGCGGAGCGAGCGGTGCTCGCCAACCGCGCCTCGAGCCCCGAGCCGGCGAAGGACAAGAGCAGCACCCGCGCGCGGCGGGACGAGGCCATGAAGGCCGGCAAGCGGCGCGCCAAGGCGAAGGCCGACGAGGGTGAGGGCGAGGACGAGCAGCCCGAGGAGATCTCGCGCCAGGTCATCTACACCGGCAACATGCAGGTCTCGGTGTTCAAGGTCGACAAGGCGATGAAGCGCGCCGAGCGGATGACGATCGCCGCCGGCGGCTACGTCCAGCAGATGGCGGAGGGCATGCTGATCCTGCGGATCCCGGCGCCGCAGCTGCGCTCGCTGATGGAGGGCTTCGCGGAGTTCGGGGTCGTCGAGGCCCGCAACCTCCAGGCCCGCGACGTGACCGAAGAGTACTTTGACCTGCGCACGCGCATCCGCGTGCTGCAGGAGACCCAGGACCAGCTGATCGCGCTGCTCAAGCGCGCGCACAACGTCGAGGAGGCGCTGAAGGTGCGCCAGGCGCTCGACCGCGTGACCATGGAGCTCGAGCAGGCCACCGGCCGGCTGCGCCTGCTCCAGAACCAGATCGGCTTCTCGACCCTGACCCTCAACTTTATCGAGCGGGGCCCCCACACCGACACCCCGTCCAGCAATGACCCCTTCACCTGGGTCAACAACCTCGGCGTCGAGGCCACCGAGTGGAAGTGAGCGCGACCATGAGCCCGACAACACCCCGTTTCTCGACGGCCGCCGCCCGTCTCCTCCGCCGCGCCGCGCCCACGCTCGGCGCGCTCGCGCTGGCCCTCGGCCTCAGCGCCTGCAAGCCCTTTGAGCTCGAGCCGCCGCCCGGCTTCGCCGAGGTCCAGGACTACCACTCCGACTCGCGCATGAAGGCGAGCGACAACGTGGGCATCCGCGTGCGCTCCTTCGACAACGTGCGCGGCGGCACGCTCGCGTACTGGGCCGAGGACCTCGTGACCAAGTACGGCCGGCGCGGCTACCACCTCGAGGCGCAGATGCCGGCGACGAGCAAGAACGGCAAGTCGGGCACGCGCTTCGACTTCTCGTACACCTCGCCCGGCGACGACGTGCGCAAGTTTGACTCGGTGGTGCTGTTCGCGACCGACGAGAACATCATCGTGCTCGAGATCGCCGGCGACAACGAGCACGCCGCGCGCCACCGGCAAAAGCTGGGCGAGATCGTCGGCGACCTGACGGTCCGCGGCTGCAAGCTCGGCGGGAAGATCTGCGGCAGCCCGCAGCCCGGCAAGCTCTCGACGCCGCCCAAGGAGGGCCTGGGGCTGAGCGACGATCAGTTCCCGCCGGAGGAGGGTGAGGGCGAGGCCGCCCCCGCCGAGCCCGCCCCGACCGAGCCCGCCCCGACCGAGCCCGCCCCGACCGAGCCCGCGCCCGCCGGGACGCCGACGGGTCAGTAGCGAGCTGTTCGTTTCGACATACGCGACCGACGGGCTACCCGTCGGTCGCGTCGCGCGTCAGGGCGCCCGCGGCGGCCCAGCGGCTATTGAAAGGCACACTCGAACGCGGCCTGCTCCTTGGGGGTGCAGGTGCCAGAGCACTCCCCTGGCATCAGGATGCACTCGACCGCGTCGCACGGCGGGGAATAGTTTTCGAATGTACACACTAGAAACTCGTTGACCTCCTCGATGCAGACCATCGACTCGCAGAAGTCCGCGATGAAGTTGGCGCCGCCGAACGAGTCGACATCGCAATTTGCGAACAAGAGCTCGCACCCCGTCGTGTCGGGCTGCTCGGGCTCAACGCCGCACTCTTCGTCGATACACGCGTCGTACTCCGGAGAGTACTCGCAATGCTCCGCCGTCGTGCATTCACAACACTTCGGCTCACTCCCGCAGCTGCTGTCGTAGCCGTCATAGAGCGCGCGACAGTCCTGCCAGCACTGCTCCTGCGAGAACTCCTCCCAACACGTCCCGCCCGGGCCATAGACGGCGAGGAACGGCGTGATGGGCTGGTCGAGCGTCTCGATGCACGAGGCCAGCCGCCCGCAGGGCCCCAGGTCGTCCTGCGCGGCGCCGGTACCTGCCGAGCCTGCGTCGCTAGAGCTCCCCGACTCGCTCGTGCTCGACGCGTTGGTGTCACTGTCCGAGCCGTCGCCCGCCGTCGACCCGTCCGCGTTCGTGCACGCGAGAACCGTGCTCGCTATACCAACGAGGACGATCTTCGAAATACGATGATGGTCGAGCATTGCGCGTAGACTGGTTCGTTGGGCGAGATGCGTCAACCCCTTTCACGGCGCACAGATATCGCCCCATCGACTTCATCGTGCAAAATCAGGTGACAACGCGTCCCGCTCGGCGCTCAAGCGCCCTTTGGCGGAGAGCAGCGGGCGCCAGCGCGCGCCGGAGGACCGAGCCCGATCATGTGTAGAAGAGGTGCTGCTGTCCAGCGCCGACCTCGGTCCGGTGAGCCCTGACTATGAAATTGACCACGGTTCGGATCGTCCAGCCAGCGGCGTCGCCGCGAGTTGGTAGGGTAGAGTTACGAAGGCTCGACTATGCTGCGTATATGCGACGAATTTCGCCGACGATCCTAGGTATTCAGCTGGCGGCGATCACACCGGTCGCATGCGACGATTCAGGTTGGAATAACCCACGCTCGTCAGGAGCGGAGAGCCAGCGTGAAGAAGGCCGCGCGCGTGTCGACCAGGCTCGACCGGAGAGCCCCAAGACGGACGAGATCAAGCTGACCTGCGACAATCTCCTGTATGCCGATGGAGTCGGCGGTCTGCGCCAGAACATGAGCCCGGGTCAAGTTCGCGCGCGGCTGGGGCGGCCTGAGCTTGTTGAACGCTGGAACCCCGACGACATTCGCAACGACGGCACCGAGTACTGGAGGTATCCGTCTCGTGGTTTAACGATCGCGATGGGCGGACCTGGTCTAGCTGTAACGAGCGTCTCTGTTGTCGCGCCGTCGAAGCTCGTGACCGAGCGGGGAGTCGGGGTTGGTTCTACACCGGATCAGATTCGACGAGCGTACTCTGACCTTGGTTGCGTTGTGGACGCTCGAGGGGTGGAGAGCGCGGCGCACGGCTATCTCGTCGTCGGACCGTATGACAGCGGGATTACGTTCGACTATGAGGCTGGCGTGGTTTGGAGGGTCCAAACGCCCACACCGTGGACCCCGCTCGCTGTCGGAGCGATGAAATGGGAGGAGCCCGAGTGGAACAAGCGAATCATGGAGCTCGACAAAGTCAGCGGGGACGGGAGGCCCTCCGACGGCGATGAGGCGGTTGGGGACTGACTAAAGAGTGATGATACGCGGCTACGCGGCTACGCGACCGCAGCGAGCAGCGGCTGGATCACCTCTCGCCAGACGTCGCGACGGACCTCGGCGAGGGCTGCGGGCTCGAGTCGCCCGAGCGGCTCGAGGCCGGCCTCTGCCGACCCCGCGCGCGCGTCGTCGCCTTCGGGATCGAGCGCTGCGCCAGCGCGCCGCGCCTCGGATCGCAGCGCCTCGATGACCGGCGCGCCGCCTCGCTCGACGGCCCAGGCCAGCGTCTGCCAGGCCAGCGCGGCGTGGCGCGTCTCGTCCTGGGCGATCTCGAGGAGCGCCGCGCGGATCTGCGGGAGCTCGCAGCGCGCGGCGGCGCGTGTCGCCGCGAGGGCCGCCATGGTCTCGCCCACGGCCCCCTCGACGAAGGTGTCGACGGCCAGGCGCACGAGGTTCGCGGGCCGCGGCGGCGCTGGCTCACGCGGGCCGAGCGTGATGTCGCGAGCGCCGAGCTGCCGCGCCGCGTCGAGGCACAGCGCGGTGTGTCTCGCCTCGTCACGCGCCGCCTCGGCGGCCGCCGCGACGAGCTCGGCGGGGGCACCCACCGCGCGAAGCTCCGCGACGACGCGCTCGAAGGAGGCGATCGAGGCGCTCTCGCTGCGGGCGTCGTCGAGCCAGCCCGCGATCGCGCGCGCGCGCGTCTCGGGATGATCCACGACCGCGCGCAGCGCTGGGCGAACGAGCTCGCCGCGCGCGTCGAGCACCGGGCGACCGCCGGGGCAGGGAATGGTCCAGCGGTAGCAGCAGGTGTCGTCATCACCGGCGTCGCGCTTCGTCTGCGTCGCGCTGACGTCGAGGATCGGCTCACGGATGAACTCGAGCCCGCGGTACTCGGGGTCCGCCATGTTGACGCCTTGGACGAACTTGAGCTGCTCGGGGCACGCGAGCTTCTCGGTCTTCCCCTTGGCGAGCGGGCGCGCCGCGCTCGCGTCGCCGCACCAATGTCCCGTGGGGCAGGTCGGCCTGGGCCGCTTCGGCCGGTCGAGCGCGTCGGGGCGCTCCGGCTGCTTCGTGTCCGGCTGCTTCGTGTCCGGCTGCTTCGTGTCCGGCTGCTTCGTGTCAAGCTGCTTCGTGTCCAGCTGCTCCGTGTCCGGCTGCTTCGTGTCCGGCTGCTCCGCGTCCGGCTGCTTCGTGTCCGGCTGCTTCGTGTCCAGCTGCTCCGTGTCCGGCTGCTTCGTGGTCTTCGCGGTGACTGGCGCGGGCTCGGGGGAGCCGCGATCGCAGGCGGCGAGGAGCCCGACCGCGAGGGTCGCTAGCAGGTGGGAGCGGAGTCGACGGGCATCGAGCACGCGGTAGCGTACCAGTCCAATCGTTCAGCTCGCTCTCGATCGACGACGCGCTCGTCAGCGCGATCCGAGCGGACCGGCGGCCTCGAGCTCGGCCACGGCGGATCTGCGGAGATGGTCCGGCTGCGCCGGCGCGAATCCGACCGAGCGTTTTACACAGGCTTGACAACGCGGCGCCGACGGCCCGCGTAGGCTGGAGACGTATCCCCAAGAACATGGACTCGAGGCCAGCTGAGACGACGCCGCGATCGGGCGCGCGCCGGGGCGGCGCCGCGGGTTCATGGCTGACACGAGGAATTCGCCACCATGACCACGACCCGCTCGACGCTCGCCGCGTCCATCGCCTCGGCGCTCCTGCTCACCGGCTGCGTCTGGAACGCCAGCTCTGACACCTCGTCGCCCGCGCTCGCCGTCGACGAGCGCTGCGATGACGAGGCGCTGCAGCGCGCGCCCGCGGAGCCGGGTGACCTCGCGGGGCTCGCGATCGAGGCGATCGACGCCGACGAGCGCGTGGCCGCGCGCGCCCGCGCGCTGCTGCGCGCCGCGGGCACGGCCGGCGTCGACGCGCTCTGGACCGCCCACGGCGAGGAGCTTCGCGCCGCGCTGAGCACCCCGTCGCGCGCGCTCGCGCCGACGACGCTGCGCGCCCGCGCGGCCCTCGATGAGGCGTGCGCGCAGCGAGACTGCGACACCTCGCGGCTGTACTGGCACACCGATCTGGAGGCCGCGAAGGCCGAGGCGCGTGAGACCGGTAAACCGATCCTCTCGCTGCGTCTGCTCGGGCGACTCGACGATCCGCTGAGCTGTGCGAACAGCCGGTTCTTCCGCGCCGTGCTCTACCCCGACCCGATGGTCAACGAGCTCCTGCGCGAGCGCTACGTGCTGCACTGGCGACCCGAGCGCCCCGCCCCGCGCATCACCATCGACTTCGGTGACGGCGACGTACTGGAGCGGACGATCACCGGCAACAGCGTGCACTACGTGCTCGACGCCGAGGGCCGACCGCTCGACGCGATCCCCGGGCTGATGAGCGCCGAGGCCTTCACCAAGGCGATCAGCCGCGGCGTGGCGATCAACATGCAGCTGCGCGCGCTGGGCGGGGAGCCGCGCGAGCGCGAGCGCGTCTACCACGAGCAGCTGACGCGCTATCACGCGCGGCAGCTCGAGGGGATCGGGGCCGACCTGCGCGCGGAGCTCATCGACGCCGGCTACTCCCCCTGGCAATTCCGCAGCATCGTCGACGCGGCCCCGAGCGAACCCAGCGCGCCGCAGCGGCCGTCGCCCGCGAAGACCGACTCGCCGACGGCCGACAGCCTGGGCCCGATCGCGGGCGCGGCGATGCCCCGCGCGATCGGCAAGATGAGGGTCGAGCGCCCGATGCTGCGCGGCCTCGGGGAGCTGGGCGCTGAGGCTGAGCCGCCGGATCCCGAGCAGATGTGGACGCGCCTGAGCGAGCGCTACGCGGCTCGCGTCACGCTCTCGGAGACCACGCTCGCGCTGATGCGCAGGCAGGAGCCGACGCGCAGACGCGACGGCGCGAGCTTCGAGCAGATGCTCGCCGCGTTTCGAGCGAGCCTGGCCGAGGACACGGTGCGCAACACCTGGGATCTGCACCGAACGATCCACCGGTGGATGATCGCGGACCTCGAGGGCCCCCGCGCCAACACATCCCTCGAGGCGCTCAACCGGCGCGTGTACACCGAGTTGTTCTTAACCCCGCGCCAGGATCCGTGGCTCGGCATGGTGCCGGCCGCGACCTACACCGGGCTCGACGACGCCGGCTGGCGCCCGTCGGAGTAGCTCGCGCGGCTGTCCGCAGGCGTGCGCGTGAACACGCGCGCGTCGGCGTTTCGCGCGGGGAAAAATATGCCATGCTGCCGCCACTCGCGAACGCAGCATGAGTGAGTTCATCCTCGAAGTCGCGCGCCACAACCCGAGCCTGGCGCGCAGCCTCCGGGCGCTCCGCAAGCGCGCGGAGTCAACCGTGCGCGACGCCGAGATCGCCGACACGGTCCTCGACGCGCGCGACTCGATCCCGAGCGCGGGCGACGGCTCCCAAAGCGGCGCGACGCGACCGACCGACGCGCCCGCCAGCCTCGCCAGCTCGAGCCTCAGCGGCGAGGGCCTCGGCGCCGACAGCCTCGCCGACAACCCGCTTCGGACGCTCCGCGCGCTCGACTTCACCACCATCACGCCGCTCGCCGAGCTCGACGCCCTGGCGACGCGAGCGGGTCGCGTGCTCCGCAAGCGCCGCGGACGGCTGCGCCTCAGCTTGATCCTGGGCGGCGTGTTCGCCGGCGTGCTGCTCGGCGTCGGGGTCTACTCGCTCGCGACGGAGAACATCCTCGTCGGCGCGCTGCTGATCGTGCTCGCCGCCGCCTTCGTCGCGGCCGCGCAGCTGCTGTGGCGCCCGTTTGAGCGCGCCCACCGGACCCAGCGGCTCACGCAGCTCGCCGACGCGATGGCCGCCGACATCGCCGGGCGCACCGGCTCGCTCGACCAGATCCACGATCTCAGCGCGCGCCGACTCTCGGAGTGGAAGGCGGTCATCGATCTGACCGAAGAGATCGCCAAGCGCGCCTGAGCTTTCTGACCGCTCGCTGTATCTACACCTGCTCCAAGGGTCCCGGCGGCGCGACGTGACGCGAGCGCGGGCTCGTGACGAAGTCCGCGCTCCGACCGTCGCGCTCCGCTCCCTCAGTCGCTCCTCGACGGCGCGCGCTCGAGCTCCGCGCCGATCCGCGCCGCGCCGCCGCGCTCGCCCAGCACGCGGCGAGCGCTCGCCGCGCCCGACCGACATGACCTATGGGCCTGGCGCGCGTCGGCTCGCGCGCGCCCACCTACCCCCACCTCCACGCCCGCCGCCGTCGCCAAAGATCGCCTGCGGTATAGTGATCCGCATGCCCCTCGGCCCCCGGCGTCTCCAGCGACGCGCCGCGCTGATCGCCCGTTTGATGGAGACGTGGGTGCGACGGCCGAGCACGCCGAACCGCCTGGTGATCGACGTGACGCGCCGCTGCAACCTGCGCTGCGCGATGTGCAAGACGTGGGAGGCGCCCGCGGGGCACGAGCTGACGCCCGAGGAGCTCGGCGCGCTGATGGATCAGCTCCCGGGGCTCACCTGGCTCGACGTCACCGGCGGCGAGGTGTTCTTGCGACGCGACGCGCACGAGCTCCTCATGACGATCGCCGCGCGCGCCCGCGCGCTCAAGATCCTGCACTTCCCGACCAACGGGTGGTTCACGCGGCGGATCGTCGAGACCACGACCGCGCTGCGCGATCAGTTCGGCGATCGCCTCGACCTCATCATCACGGTCAGCGTCGACGGTCCGCCGGAGGTTCACGACAAGATCCGCGGGCGCGCGGGCTCGTTCGAGCGCGCGCTCACAAGCTTCGAAGCCCTGCGCGCGCTCGACGGCGTCGAGGTCTACCTCGGCACGACGATCACGCCCTTCAACGCCGACGCCGTCGACGCGCTCGGCGACTACCTGCGCGTGCGCGTCCCCGGCTTCTCGGACCGCGAGTGGCACTGGAACTGGCTGCAGGTCTCGGGGCACTTCTTCAACAACGCCACGCTCGCCAGCGAGGCGCGGGTTCGCCCGCAGCAGCTCGTGCGCGAGCACGTCCGCCGCCGCGGGATGCCCACGGGCCTGGTCGACTTGATGGAGCTGCTGTTCCTCGTCAACCTCGAATTTTACCAGCGCGGCGAGCCCTCGGGCGTCACCTGTCAGTCGCTGCGCAGCACCGCGTTCATCTCGCCGGAGGGCGACCTCTACCCCTGCCACGTCTACGATCGCCCGCTCGGGAACATCCGCGAGCGCGCCATCGCCGAGCTGTGGCACTCTCGGGCCGTGCTCGACGCTCGCGCCGACATCAAGCGGCTCGCCTGCGGCGGCTGCTTCACCCCCTGCGAGGCCTACCCGGCGCTCGCCGGCGCGCCGCGGCAGACGCTCGCCGCGACGACCCGCCGCGCGCTCAAGCTCGTCGTCGAAGCCTCGTCATGACGCACCTCGACGCAACACGCGGGGCGGCCTCCGCCGCTCGGTCGGCGCCGGGCGCGACCGCCGAGGAGGCGCGCGGCGCCGCGGACGAACATATCCATAAAGACATGTACGTGCACCGACCCGCCCCCGCGCTCGAGCCGATGCTCGCGTGGCTGCGCGGCGCCGCGGTCACGGACACGGGCGACGTGCGCTCGTGGGTCAACCCGGCGCACCCCGGCTACCCCTACCCCGAGGCCGCGGGCCTGCTGCTGACGCTGCTCGCGAGCGTCGAGGACCGCCCGAGCCCCGCGCGCGAGTCGATCGCCGCGCGCCTCGCCGACGCGCTCTCGCCGGCCGGCGCCGTCGGGCGCGACGGCGTCGACTACGCCTTCGACTCCGCCATGGCGCTGCACGGCCTCCTCGCCCACGCGCGCGCCGGAGGTCGCCCGCACGCCGCCGCCTGCGATCGTCTGTACGACTTCATCGCCGACTGCGTCGAGCGCCGCGCGGCCACCGGACCCGGCGCGCCCGCCTCGAGCCGCTGGAGCACGTCCTGGGGCTGCCATCTGCTCAAGCTGGTGATCGCGCTGCGAGCCCACGGCGGCCGCGGCCGCGCGCGCGGACCGGAGGCGCTCGTAGGCGCCCTGCGAAGCACGCTCACGCCGCTCGAGCGAGACGGCCGCTTCGCGATCCACAGCGGCGACGAGCGCAGCTACGTGCACGCGACCTGCTACGCGCTCGAGGGCCTGCTCGCGCTCACGCGCGGCGCCTCGAGCAGCGAGCCCGACGCGGCCCTGCGCGCGCCGCTGCGCGCCGGCGTCGACTGGCTCGCGTCGATCCAGGCGCCCGACGGCTCGCTCCCCGCCTGGCACAACGGGCAGGAGGTCTGGGGCCCCGCGCCGACCGACATCGTGGCCCAGAGCGTGCGCCTGTGGGCCGCCGTCGACCGCGAGCGCTACGCCGCGCCGATCGCCCGCGGGCTCGCGCGCCTGGCCGCGCTGCAGACCCCCGCGGGCGGGCTCCGCTACCTACCTGACTCTCAGGACATCAACACCTGGTGCACGATCTTCGCCGTCCAGGCGACGCTGTGGTCGCGCCCGGGCGCAGCTCTCGAGCTGCTCGCGTAGCGGCGACGCCCGAGCCCGCCTACGATCCCGGCGCGGCGCCGTCGATCGGGTGCAGCTGATCGGCGACCCAGGTCAGCGATCGATTGTGCCCCAGGCGCTCGCCGCTCTCGAGCGTCGCCGGCAGCTGGGTGACCGCGCTGCCCGGCAGCCTGACGATCTGCGGATCGACCTCGAGGTGCTTGTACGCGCCGTCTTGCGCGTGCACCGTCCGCCACTGGTGCCAGCGCGTCCGCTCGCTGGCGGGCGGCAGCGGGCGGACCCCCGTGAAGCCGCAGAGCTTGACGAGCGGCGGCACGCTCGCCAGCGGCGCCGCGACGATGTGGAGCTCGGCGGGCACGCGCGGCGCGAGCCCCTGCATGGTCAACGTCGAGAGCAGGCCGCCGTAGCTGTGCCCGACGATCGTGACGCGCTCGATCGACGGGTTGTCCGCGAGCAGCCGCGCGAGCGCGTCCTGCAGGAGCGGCGCGGCCCTGTCGGGACACCGCGTGGTGTTCCAGCGATAGAAGTACACCGCGACGTCGCGCTCGCCGAAGCGCAGCAGCGGCGCGACCCACTCTTTGCCGCGCGTCTTGTAGCCGTGCACCGCGATCACGGCGTGCCGCGGCGGCCCATCTCGCTGGTCGAGCCGGCTGAGCCCGTTGGGCAGCTTGACGAGCTCGTCCCCGGCGGCCTCGACGGAGCTCTCCTGGGCGAGCTCCTCGAGGGTCGGCGGCGTCGCGCTGCGGCAGGCCGGGGCGAGAACGAGCGCGAGCGCGAGCGCGAGCGCGCGCGGGGCAGAGGCGGTCAACGTACGCATCGACGAATTGCTTCCTCGTCGCGCAGTCTACACCGCTCGGCCGCCTCCCTCTGGCAGCCTCACGCGACGAGCGAGTCCAGCGAGACCGGGGCGCAGACCTCCCCGTAGCCGAGCGCGCGCTTCATCGTCGGGTAGATGCGCGCGCCGGTGATCGTCGCCGCCAGCTCGACGACGCCGGCGTCGCCGTAGGCCGCGCGCAGACGCGCCGCCCGCTCGCCGTCGAAGGGCGCGCGCTCGACGGTCGCGAGCGCGTGGGCCCACACGTCCGCGAGCGCGCCGGGCAGCGCCTCCGGCCGCGCGAGCGCGGTCTCCAGCAGCTCGCGGGGTACACCTGCCTCGAGCGCCATCTTCAAATTGAGGCGCGTGCACGGCCCGCAGTCCTCGCCGCGCATGGTCGCGACGCGCGCGATGAAGTGGGCGTCGCGCGGCAGCGCCTGGCGAACGCTCGAGAGCCCCTGCGCCGCGACGAAGCGCTCGTAGACCGCGCGCGAGCCGTCGAGCGTCGCGTGCAGATAGCTCGTGTCGTAGCCGTAGGCCGACGCGAAGGCGTCGAGCTGCTGATGAATCGCCGCCCGGTCGGGCGAGGCGGCGGCGTCGGAGGTGGTCTGGTCTTCGGTGCTCATCGGATGACTCCTGATCGACCCCGAGCGGGGCTTCACCGCGCTGACGTCCGCCACGGCCGCGGCGTGACACCTCGCCAAAAAATGACTTCGAAAAGTCGACCTTATTTCAAAAAAAGAAAGTCTCTGCGAGCGCGCGCGCCTCAGCGACCCCAGCCGAGCCACGCCCGCGGCGCGTCGAGCCGACGGTCGAGGATCCGGCAGAGGATCCGCGTGCCGTCGACCACGCTGTCGAGCCCGCTCGCGCCGTGCTCGCGCGGGCTCCGGCGCACCGGGATCTCGACGACGCGCCCGCCGCCGGGGACCTGCAAGAGCGCGAGCAGCACGTCGACCTCGATGTCGTAGCGCTCCGCGCGGATCGAGCAGCGCTCGAGGGCCGCGCGCCGAATCGCGCGAAAGCCCGCGAAGGGGTCGGTGACGCGGGTCCGAAACAGCGCGTTGAGCACCCCGCACAGCGCGTGGCTGCCGAGGCGGTTGATCATCGTGATCGCGCCGGGCTCAAAGGTGCCGATAAAACGCGAGCCGATCACCATGTCGACGCCCGGCGCGAGCGCCCGCAGCAGCAGCGGAATCTCGTCCGGGTCATCCTGACCGTCGGCGTCGATGAACACCAGCACGTCGGCGTCGGCGGCGAGCTCGATCCCCTCGCGCAGCGCCCAGCCCTTGCCGCGGTTGCGCGCGAGTCGATGCACGCGGGCTCCGGCGCGCTCGGCCTCCGCGCTGGTCGCGTCGCGCGAGCCGTCATCCACCACCAGCACCGCGTCGGCGTGGGCCCGACAACCCGCGACCACGCGGGCGATCGTCGGCGCCTCGTTGTAGGCCGGGATCACGACGACGACCCGCGCGGCGCCCCGCTCACGCTGCCCGTCGACGCTCGCCGCCATCGCGCGGATGCTACCACTGCAGGCGCGAGGCGGCCCCGGGCGGCGAGGCGGCGCTAGCTCGATCCCGCACGCGGCTCGCCTCCCCCGCGCTCGACTCACCGAGCTGCGTCCGCGAGCGCGCCGACACGTGACGCGGCGCCACAGGTCCGGCCCTCGCGCTGCGGTAAACTGGCGGAGATGACGCGAGCGCGACCGCAGCAGGCCTGGCGTGTCCGACGTTTTCACGCGCGCGACGTCAACGCGTTTCGAGCCGCGCTGCGCGGCGAGGCGGGGGCGATGGACGCCGCTGCGGCGCGTCGCTTCATGGTCGCGGCCGGACCGCTCGCGCGCCTCGAGCGAGCCCGCGCGTACCTGCAGCTCGGCGACTTCATGGCGACGCGTCGCGAGCTCGACGCCGCGCTCGAGCAGGGCGGCTCGCTGAGCCTGATCCGGACGATCGCGGGCGTGATGCTGTTTCGCACCGGCGACTACCACGAGGCGCTCGAGCTGCTGCGCGGCTCGATCGGGGACGCCGGCCCGAGCGCGCTCTACGTCCTCGACATCGCCCGCAAGCGCGCCGGGCGGATCGGCTGGCATCACGAGGAGCTCGAGCTGCTCAACCAGGGGCTCACGCGGCGTCACCGGCTGCCCTGGATCGTCCGCGCGGCGGAGCTGCACGAGACCGCCGAGAACTTCACGAGCGCGGCCGAGTACTACGAGCGCGCCGTCGCGACCCAGCCCGACGATCCGCGCTGGGGCGTCCGTCTTGGGCGCTGCTACGCGCGACTCGGGCGCGCGCGCGAGGCCTCCACCGCCTGCGCCCGCGTCCTCCCGCACCCCGCCGTGACCGCCGCGCTCGCGCTCGCGGCCGCCCGCGCGCTGATCTTCGCCGGCGACTTCCCCGGCGCGCGGCGAGCCCTCGCGCGCGCCCACGAGCTCGGCGCGGCGGCGGTCTCGCTGGCCGAGCGCGCCCGCCTCGCGGCGTGGGAGGGCGACGCGGCGCGGGCGAGAGACCTGGCTAATCAATCACGTGACCTCGAGGACAGCGCGTCCGCGCTGCGCACGCTCGGCGTCTGCGCGGCGCTGGAGGGGGAGCTCGAGCTGGCCGCGAGGCGCCTCGACGAGGCGCTCGCGCGCGACCCCGACGACCCCGAGGCGCTGACGTGGCGCGCCGAGCTGCTGATGCGCGCCGGCCAATTCGAGGAGGCGGTGCGGCTCAACGAGCGCGGGGCGGTCCGCGCCGAGGGCTACCCCTTGACCTACTGGATGCTGCAGCTGCGCATCACGCTCGGCCGCGGCGACCCCCAGCCGATCCTCTCGCCGAACCGCTTCGACGAGCTGCGCGACGGCCTGCTCGAGATCTACCCCGAGGCCGCCGCGTTGCTCGCGACCGGACGTCACGACGACGCGATCGCGGCGCTCGACGAGGCGCTTCGGCGCCTGCGGGGCAACCGCAGCGAGTACGCGACGTTCCTGCGAGACGGCGCGCTCGTCCGCGTCAAGACGCTCGACGCCCCGCGCCAGGCCTCGCGCGACACCCAGCTGTGGGTCCGCAGCGCGCCTCCGGACTACGTCCTGCGCGGCTACGACCGCGTGCTCCAGCGCCACGGTCACTCCCCGCTGGTGCTCGCGCACCGCGGCGAGCTCAAGCTCTGGCTCGGCGACATCGACGGCGCCGCGCGGGATCTCGAGGCCGCGATCGAGCTCGAGCCCGAGACGCGCTGGCCCTACATCGGCCTGATCCTCGTCGAGACGCTGCGCGGCGCGCCCGAGCGCGGCCTCGAGATCGGCAGGCGCGGGGTCGAGGCCATGCACGGCACCACCGGCCCCGCGCTCTTCGGCTACCGCGGCGAGGCGCTGCGCCTGCTCGGGCGGCTCGACGAGGCGATCACGGACTTCGAAGAGGCGCTGCACGCTCGCCCGCGCCGGATCCCTTCCACCATTAACCTCGCGCTCGCCCGCCACGCGCGCGGCGACGCCGACGCGCTGCGCGGCCCCTTCAACGAGCTCGTCCAGCGTGTCCCTGGGCTCATGTCCGACGCCGCCCGCGAGCGCGGCCACCGGCTCTTCGCGCCCTCGCCCGACGCGCTCGACGAGCGCGCGCTGAGCGAGATCCTCGAGCACGCGCTGGTGATGCTCCGCGGGAACCGGGGCTCCACGCTGATCACCTACTTCACCCGCGAGGGGCGGCTGCGGATCGCGCCGATCCTCGACGGCCGCGGGACCCGGCCCGAGGCGCTGGAGCGCGAGGACCTCGAGCTGATCACCCGCCTCCTCGACCAGGCCTTCGGGATCTCGCGCGCCAACCGGCGCCGCCCGCATCCTGGCCCCGAGGACACGCGAGCGTCGAGCGCCCCGCGCTCACCCGCGCCGGCGGCGGTCACGACGAAGGCGCGCGCGCGGCCGCACCGCCCGACGACGCTCACGCCCGAGCAGCTCGAGCGCTTCATCACCCGCGGCTACATCACGCTGCGCGACGCGTTCCCGCGGGAGCTCGCCGAGGCCTGGGTCCGCGACTCGATCCAGCGGATCCGCGAGGACCCGGCCCGCTGGGTCCGCGGCTACCGTGAGGGCGACCCCGGGCGGGACCTGCGAGGCTTCGACGTCGCGCGCCCGGAGACCTGGACCTGGGAGCGCATGGACGTCGAGGGCTCGCTGGGCGCGCCGATCGCCGAGCTCGCGCCGCGGGTCTGGGGCGCCATGTGCGACCTGCTCGGAGGGCCCGATCGAATCAAGACCCGCGACTGGACCAACTACTTCGCGGTCAACGTCAACGATCACGCCGACGTCCCCTGGCGCCCGCCGCCGCTGCACTCCCCGAGCTGGCACTTCGACGACCCCCAGGTCGACACCCGCCTCGACACCTACCGGCACGGCCTGATCGCGCTGGCCTACTTCACCGACGTCGCGCCCCGAAGCGGCGGCACCTTCATCGCGCCCGAGTCCTTCGCCCACGCCGCGCGCGCGCTCGCGGACCACCCGGAGGGCATGGACTGGCTCGAGCGCGCCGTCGGCCCGCGCCTGCTCGCGCAGTGCGAGGAGTTCATCGAGCTGACCGGACCTGTCGGAACGGTCACGCTCTGCCACCCCTTCATGCTGCACTCCTCCTCGGCCAACCCCTCGGGCAAGGTCCGCTTCCTCGGCAACCTCGTGGTCGACCTGAAGGCGCCGCTGAACGTCGCGCGCGAGGATCGAGCGCTGCTCTCGCCGGTCGAGCGCGCGATCCTCCGCGCGCTCGGGCGCCCGGACGCGTAGCGGCTCAGCCGCGCTCAGCCGCGCCGGCGCGTCTTGTAGGTGATCAGCGGCCTCAGCGTCGCGATGATCTCGAGCAGGCCCGCGCCCGCCAGGTCCGCGACCACCACGTCGACATCTTTGTAGGCCTGCGGCGCCTCCTCGTACAGCAGGTCGCGGTCCTCGCAGATCACCCGGCCGCCCAAGGGCGTGCGCTCGAGATCCGCCGGCTTGAAGCGCTTGCGCAGGCGGCCGCGCGCGTCGCTGCGGCGCCACCTTCGACCTGCCCCGTGGGCCAGGGACAAGCCCGCGCCCTCGCGGTCGCCCGTCGGGCGCACGAGGTAGCTCATCGCCCCCCGCGAGCCCGGGATCACGACCGGGCCCTCGTCCGAGGGCGCCGCGCCCTTGCGGTGCAGCCAGCACGCGCAGCCGTCGACCGTCGCCTCGTGCACGCTGTTGTGACAGACGTCGATCGCCGGCCCGCCCTGCAGCTCGCCGCCGATCGCGTCGAGGAAGCGCGTCGCGATCACCGCGCGGTTGACCCGGGCCCAGGCCTCGGCGTGGTCGTGTCGCGCGCGGTAGGCCTCCGCCTCCGCGCTCCCCGTCCGCAAGCCCGCGGCCTTGTGCTCGTCGACGTGCGCGCGCAGGATCGACTGGCCCAGGCCGCGCGAGCCGCTGTGCACCAAGAGGTGCAGCTGCCCGCGCTCGAGCCCGAGCGCGTCGAAGCCCGCGTCGTCGCGCACCTCCGCGACCTCCTGCAGCTCGGCGAAGTGATTGCCGCCGCCGACGGTGCCCAGCGAGGTTTCGAATTCTCCGGGGGGGACCCCCGCCCGCTCGAGGCGCGCGCGCGCGTCCCCCTCCCACGCGCCCTCCATCGCCGCGCCGTCCAGCCGCTTGATCCAGCGGTCGAGCTTCTTCTTGCGCTGGCGCAGGGAGGTCGTCCACAGCGCCATCCCGCAGCCGATGTCGTTGCCCACGAGGTGCGGGTAGAGCCGATCGTCGCTGAGGAACACCGCGCCGATCGGCGTGCCCTTGCCCGGGTGCAGGTCCGGCATGCCGACGACGCGCCGCATCCCCGGCAGCTCCGCCGTCTTCTCGAGCTGCTGGACCGCCTCGCCCTCGATCCAGCTGCGCGGTGAACGAATGATCGAGACGCGCGCGCGCGTCTTCGACGTAGCCGTGCTGCCTGCTTCCTCTGCCGTCACGACCGCCATCATCGGCGATCCGCGTCCGCGCGTCAGCGGCCGCGAGGGTACGCGTCGACGCGCCGTCGAGAACGCAGCCGCGCGAACAGCAGCACCAAGAGCGCCGTCCCGAGCCACGCGAGCGCGGCGGCGCGCCACATCCGCGAGTCGCCCGCGCCCGCAGCCCGGTAGTACTGCTGCACCGCGACCGCGGGCAGCAGCCCGATGACCGCCGCCGCCAGCAGCAGGCCCGCGCTCGAGGAGGACTCGCCGGCGACCACGCTCGCCATCGAGCCCGACATCGACATCGCGGCCGCGAGCGTGGTGGAGCGCGAGTGCACGCTGGAGACGGCGCCCGACAGCGTCGAGACCTCGCTCGGGCGCGCGCCGCGGGAGCTCGAGGCCCGCGCGCTCGCGACTCGCCGGGCGCTCGAGCCGGGCCGCGGGTAGCGACGCACCACGTCACGCTCGATCGGCGCCGCGTCGACGGCCGCGAGGTAGAGCTGCGTGTGGCGGTTGAGGTCCGAGAGCTCGCCCGAGAGCCTGCGGAGCGCCTCGCGCATCGCGTCGGCGCTCTGGAAGCGCGCCGCCGGCTCCATCGCCAGCGCCTTGCGGAAGAACTCGTGAAACGCCAGCGGCAGGCCGGGTCGCCAGCGAGCGATCGGCGTCGGCTCCTCCGTCGCGATGCTGTAGACGAGCGCGTGCACGCCGGCGCCGACGTGCGGGAGGTGCCCGCTGAGCAGCTCGTAGAGCACGACCGCCGCGCTGTAGAGATCCGAGCGGTGATCGAGCTCCGCGACGCCTTGAGCTTGCTCTGGGGACATGTAGTAGGGCGTGCCCAGCAGGCCCTCCTCGCGGCCGGGGCCGTCCTCGGCCATGAGGATCGAGGCGCCGAAGTCGAGGATCTTCAGCTCGGTGCGCTCCTCGTCCGTCACGATGTCGCGGACGCTGGCGAACATCAGGTTCTCGGGCTTGATGTCGCGGTGCACGATGCCGCGCTTGTGGGCGGCGACCAGCGCCGAGAGCACGCCGTCCATCAGCCGGCAGGCCTCGTTGACCTCGAGCCGCCCGACCTCTTTGCTGTGTCTGTAGAGACAGCCGCCGGTCAGCAGCTCCATCGCCATGTAGGGGACCGCGGCGCTCGGCGGCGAGACGTCGAGCACGCGCACGATGTTGGGGTGACCCAGCTCGCCCATCAGGCGCGCCTCTTGCCAGAAGCGATCGAGCGCCGTGCCGCGCTCGCGCAGCCGCGGCAGCAGCACCTTCAGCGCGACCGGGCACTGCATCTGGAGATGCAGCGCGCGCCAGACCACGCCGGTGCCGCCCTCGCCGAGCTTGGCCTCGAGCTTGTACTTGCCGTCGACGACATCGCCGACGCGCTGCAGCACCGGCTCGCCGGCCGCCGGCTGGCTGTCCGATTCTTCACGTCGCTCCCCCTCGAGGTCGACGGCCGTGGTTCGCATCGACGGATCCATCGTGCGATACCGAGCATACACGAGCGCAACCCCGTTTCGAGCGTCGAGTACAGCGCTCGCCTCGATCGCCCGCGCGCCCCGCTAGGGGGGGCGAACTGGAGCCACGGGGTCTGAGTCGCCCCAGCCGCCAGGCCGGACGCGGAACTCCCGCACGCGAGATCACCCCATCGACCGCGCGCGATTCCACGCGCGTCACTCGGGGCGCATGATGATCGCGAACTCGAGGTTCGAGTTGTTCCCGTTCTCTTTGATGACGTCGATCCCGCCGACGCACAGCTCCTGCGTGTCGCCCATGCAGTAGTGGATCGTCTGATGCGAGATCCACACGCGGTCTTCGAAGGGCTCCGAGACCGCGCCGCCCTTCGCCCACAGCTCGTGCTCGAGGCCCGCGAAGCCCTCCATCAGCTCGCAGGGCAGCTGCTTGTCGCCGTCGGGCTCGTTGTTGTCGGGCACCAGCGGGCAGATGCCGAAGCAGCTGTCCGCGTCGTCCTGACACTCCCCGGTCCCGAAGGGCGACGACGAGAAGCTCGCGAAGGTCTGGTGGTAGCAGGGCGGCCCGTCGCAGCCGGAGACCTCGAAGCGCGGCTCCATGTCGCCGTCGAACTTGATGTCCTCGCCCGGCGCGAAGGTACCTGTCGCCGGGACCAGGTGATCGCCGCCCGCGTGCCAGCCCTCGATCTTGTAGGACTGCGGCCCCTGCAGCAGCTGGCTCGCGCAGTAGGGCGCGTAGACCGAGACGTCGCCCTGCTTCGCCTCGACGATCCACGCCCAGGTCCCGTAGGTCAGCTCGGCGATCGTCCCCTGGGTCGTGCAGTCGCTCTCGTCGACCGTGAGGCCGTCTGGGAGCACGCCGTTGCCCTTGCCGCCCGGGACCGAGCAGACGATGGGCTCGCCGTTCCCGCCCGACATGTAGTCGAGCATCGACTCCCCCGCCTTGAGGCACGGGCCGTCGAGCGCGTCGAGATCCGCGCTGAGCTTGTCGTTGATGACGACGGTGCAGGTCTCGACCGCGACCTGGTCGTAGACATCCGTCACCGTGATCTCGATCGCGTAGACGCCCGCGAGCGTCGGCGTGCCGTTGACGTAGCCCGAGACGCCGTCGGTGAGCAGCCCGTCCGGGAGGTCCTCGTAGGACCACTGGTAGCTCGGCGTGCCGCCCGAGACCTGGAAGAAGTGCTCGAAGTTGGTCCCGACCGCGCCCTCGGGGGGCTCGTCGCAGTGGATCTCGAGCGGATCCCCGGGGTTGTTCGTCGTGTTCGACGTGTCGGTGCTGTCGGTCGTCGTCGCGTCCGTGTCGGGGTTGGAGGTCGAGTCCGTCACCTCGCTCGCGCCCGTCATCGGCCCCGCCGTGGTCCCGTCGCTCGTGTCCTCGGTCTCGCCGTCGCTCGCGCTGTTCGAGTCGGTCGGCATCCCGACGCTGCTGCCCGTGACGCCGCCGCTGTCACCACACGCGCCTACCAGCGCGAGCGCGCCCATCAGCGCGAGCCGCCGCGCCCGCGAGGCGCGCGCGCTGCGGAGCGTATCCGCGGTCTTGAGGGTCCTGACGAACATGAGGGGTCCAGTGCGCATACCAATCACCTGCCGCCGACGCGGCTCGGAGCCGCGACGGTATGCCCGGAGGATAGCAAACCACGCCCGTCGGAGAATCGGTCCTTTAAGCCACCTAGACCAAGCGCGCGCGCCAGGGCTCGCGCGTCGACAGCGGCAGACCCGCAGGCTGGAGCAGCGGCGCGCCGACACGTCCGGGGGTACACTGAGCGCTCGGCCCCATGGACGACTCGGAGAACATCCCAGCTCACGAGCTCTACGTCGTGAGCGACCTCCACATCGGCCGCGGCAAAAACCCTGAAACCGGGCGCTTCTACGAGCTAGAGGCGTTCTTCTACGACGAGGACTTCCGCAGCTTCTGTGTGTACCTGTGCGAAGACGCGAGTCGCCGCGGCGTCGACTTCAAGCTCGTCCTCAACGGCGACGTCTTCGACCTGCTGCGGATCGACCGTGACGTAGGCCAGCGGGCCGCCGCGTCATCATCGAGCATGGGCGCGGCTGGGAGCATGGGCGCGGCCGGCACGACCCTGCGGGGCCGCCGCTTCGGCCCGGTCATGACGCCCGACGCCGCCGCCACCGCGATGCTCGAGATCACCGAGGGACACCCGGTGTTCATCGACGCGCTCGCGGGCGTGCTCCTCGCCGGCCACGAGGTCATCTTCCTCCCGGGCAACCACGACCTCGAGCTCCAGTGGGCGCGCGTGCAGGCCGTCATCCGCGACGCGGTCGAGCGTCGCGCGCGACGCCGAGCGGACGAGCCGCGCGCGCGCGCGGCCTGCTCCCGCATGTCCTTTCAGCCATGGTTCTACTACGAGCCCGGGCGCGTCTGGATCGAGCACGGCTGCCAGTACGACCCGGAGAACGCGTTCCGCTACCTGCTGCGCGGCGAGCTCGACGACCACGAGGACCGCATGTTCCGCGCCGAGCAGGACATGCCGCTGGGCAACTTCTTTCAGCGCTACCTCTACAACGCCTTCGGCCACATCACCTTCATCGTCCCCAGCACGCGCGCCAACCTCCGCTACTTCAAGTGGCTCGTGCTCAACAAGCCTCACCTGCTGCTGCGCGTGTTCGTCAGCCACAGCCGCTTCTGGCTGCAGGTCATCCGCCGGCTCGCAAAGCCCGGCCTCGAGGTCCGTCGGCGCATGCGCGAGAGTCACGAGCGCGCGCTCGCCCAGCTCGCGATCGACACGGGCCTCGGCCCCACGCTGATCGAGATCGAGGCGCTCAAGGCCACGCGCACCGACCTCTACCAGGCGATCCGCAGCCTCGGCTGGCAGACGCTGCGGGTGTTCATCGCCGCGGTCCTGATCGCGCTGTTCGCCTTCGGCCTGTGGTTCGCCGGCTTCCACGGCATCCACCAGCTGCGCGGCGGCTTCGTGTTCAAGGCCTCGCTGTTCTTGATGCTCGACTTCCTGTTCCTGCTCGCGGCCATGGCCGGCATCGCCTACGCGGTCATGCGCAGCGCGGCCGAGCCCTCGTCGCGGCCGCTGCGAAAGTCCGCCCGCAAGATCGCCTCGCTGCTCGAGGTCCCGCTGGTCTGCTTCGGCCACACCCACGAGGAGGTCCTGTGGCGGCTCAACGCCCGCCGCGACCTGCCCGAGCCCTCCTGGTACTTCAACACCGGCACCTGGATCGCCGTCTTCACCCACGACGAGCTCGTCCCCCGCGATCGCGTGCAGTACACCTACCTGCACGTCCACGCGCGCGAGGCCGACCTGCTGCACTGGAGCCCCGGGCGCAACGCCCCCGTCCCCGTGATCCTGCTCGACGAGCGCGAGCCCGACGCCGGCCCCAGCATGCCCGAGTAGCGCGCTGCAGCGCGTGCGCCCACGCGCGCGCGGTGTACATGTCTATCAAACCATCTACGCCCGCCTGGCCGCGCGCGCCTTTGACTTGTCTTTTAGATCAGGTCGCGGGACCATCGATCGCGTGATCGCCCCTGAAGGCGGCGCGGAGCTCGACCGCTCGAGCCCCGACGCGGTGACGCGCCAGCTCGTCGAGCGCTCCGCGCCGACGCGCCGACTCGGTCGCGCGCCCCCGCCCGCGGGCCCGCCGGAGGAAGCGCCGAGCACGATCGGCCGCTTCCTCGTCCTCCGCGAGCTCGGCCGCGGCGGCATGGGCGTCGTCTACCTCGCCTACGACGACCAGCTCGACCGCCGCATCGCGGTGAAGCTGCTGCGCCGGGGGCGAGACGGGAGCGAGGGGAGCGCGCGGATGTACCGCGAGGCCCAGGCCATGGCCCGCCTCTCGCACCCCAACGTCGTGCAGGTCTACGACGTCGGGCGCCACGACGGCGACATCTACGTCGCCATGGAGTACATCCGCGGCGAGACCCTGCGCGCGTACATCCGCCGCGGCGGGCATCACTGGCGCGACGTCCTGCGGGTGCTGAGCGACGCCGGGCGCGGGCTCGCGGCGGCCCACGAGGCCGGGCTCGTGCACCGGGACTTCAAGCCAGAGAACGTCCTGCTCGGCGAGGACGGGCGCGTGTGCGTGCTCGACTTCGGCCTCGCGCGCGAGCGGAGCGCCCGCGAGGCCGCGCGGCCGCCCAGCCACGACGCTGAGCTCACCAGCGCCGAGCGGTCGCTGCTGAGCGTCGAGCTCACCGGCGCCGACGGGGCGATCGGGACGCCCGCCTACATGCCGCCCGAGCAGATCGACAACGGCGCCCTCAGCCCGCGCAGCGACATCTTCAGCTTCTGCGTCACCCTGCACGAGGCGCTCTACGGGCAGCGACCCTTCAAGGGCAGCACCCCGGGGGTCCTGCACGCCCGGATCCTGCGAGGCGAGCGACAGACCCCCGACAAGCTCAAGCGCGTCCCCGCGAGGATCTACCGCGTCCTCACGCGCGGGCTGGACGTCGACCCCGACGCGCGCTGGCCCTCGATGGACGAGCTGCTCGCCGCGCTCGCTCGCGACCCCACGCGCGCGCTGCTCCGCGTCGGCGGGGGGCTGCTCGTCGTGACCGCGCTCGTGACCGCGACCGCGCTGCTCAGCGCGCGACCCCGCGGCCCGGCGATCTGTCACGACCCCGCCAGCGCGCTCGCGGACGTCTGGGACGCCGCGCGCAGCCGCGACGTGCAGGCGGCGTTCTCGAGCAGCGACGCGAGCTACGCCCCGCGCGTCTGGGAGCGAACGCGGCGCAAGCTCGACGCCTACGGCGACGGATTCCGCGCCGCCCTCAACAACGCCTGCGACGCCGCCGACCTGCGCCGCGCCGCCGCGCTGGTCCCCGTGCACTGCCTCGAGCTCGGGCGCGAGGAGCTGCGCGCGCTGGCGACCGCGCTGGCGACCGCGGACGAGGACATCCTCCGCGAGGCCGCGGTCCTCGTCGACGCGCTCGAGGACCCCGTGCGCTGCCTCGACACCCGGCGCGCCCGCGCCCCCTCGCCGCCCGAGCCCGAGCGCGCCCAGGCGGTGGTGCGGCTGCGCGGCGAGCTCGCGCGCGCCCGCGCCGAGCTGAACGCCGGTGACCTCGACGAGGCGAAGACCCGCTGCGAGGCGATCGAGCGCCGCGCCGCCGAGCTCGAGCACCCGCCCGTCACCGCGGAGCTGCTGCTGCTGAAGGGCGCGCTCGAGGCCCGCGCCAGCAACCCCGACCTCGCGCGCGCGCTCGAGCGCTACGAGGAGGCGTACCGCGTCGCGCTCACCGCCGGGCACGATGAGGTCGCTATCTCGGCGCTGATCCAGTCGGCGATCACGAGCGCGAACGCCAGGCGCTCCGACGCCGCGCTCGCGCGGGCGCTCGACGCCCACGCGATGCTGGCCCGCCTCGGCTTCACCGAGGAGGACCCCAACGCGCTGTTGATCCGGCAGGCGCTCGCGCTCGGCGTCGTCTACATCCGGACGAGCGGCCGCGGCGAGGAGGCCCACGCCCAGCTGGGCCGCGCGCTCGAGCTCGCGCTGCGCGTCTACCCGCCCGACAGCCTCAAGCTCGCTGAGCCGCACTACCTCCTGGCGAACGCCTCGCTCATCACCGGGCGCCGCGACGAGGCGCTCGAGCACGCCCAGCGGGCGCTCGAGCTGACGCGCCAAGCCAACGGCGCGGACCACCAGCGGACCGGCGACGCCCACAACGCGGTCGGGCTAGTCCTCAAGAACCTGCGCCGCTTCGAAGAGGCCGTCGAGCACCTCGAGCGCGCGATCGAGATCGCCACACACGGCGGCGGCGCGCTCAACAAGGCCGCCGGCATCTCGCTCCTCAACCTCGCCCGCGCGCTCCGGATGATGAAGCGCTACGAGGACGCCGAGCGGCGGTTTCAGCAGCTCATCGACTACAGCGCCGCCGTCGACGGGCGGGGCTCCGTGGCGGTGGCGAGCATGCGCTACGAGCTCGTCAGGGTGCTGCGAGAGTCCGGGCGAGACGCCGAGGCGCGCGCGCTGCTCGATCGCGCCCACGACGAATACGTCAACCGGCGCGGGCCCGACTCCTCTCGGGTCGCCGCCGAGCTCGACACGCTGCTAGGAAAGCTCACCCTTGAGGAGGGCGACGCCACCAAGGCGCGCATGCACTACGCCGCCGCCGTCCGCGAGTGGGGGGTCACCGACAGCGCGAAGCCGCTCAGCCTCGCCCGCGCCCGCTTCGGCCACGCCCGCGCGCTCTGGCTCGACGGACAGCGCGAGCAGGCGCGCCGCGAGGCCGAGCTCGCCCGCGCCGAGCTGCGCGAGCTCGGCGGCGAGGGCGACGCCACCCGCCAGCGCGTCGACGAGTGGCTCGCCGAGCGCGAGCGCTGACATACATCATGTCCCATCAGACATCATCACCCCACGCGCGCGAGACGACGCCCGCGCTAGCCTCTTGAGCATGGACGACGGCGCGACTCGTTTCCACGACGAGCGCGCCTCACTCGACGGCACCCGCTACGCCTGGCCCGCGCCCGCCCCCGCGCCAGCGACTCAAGATCCTCTCCGTCGTGAAATGACGACTGACGACGGCGGCCCGGGCGCGTGACCGCGGCGGAGTGTGTCAGCGTGGCACAGCGTGTCATGAGGTCACGCGCGCCGGCGTCCGAGGGCGCGCTCGCGCGCCCCCCGAGGTGTCGGCGCTGACCTCGACGAGTCGCTCAAGGGCGCCGCGGGCGGTGATCGCCCCGCGCGACGGGCGACGGCACGACGCTTGCTTATCTCAGGGCGCGGCGCCGCCGGTCGCGTTTCACGCCCGGAGGCCGCCCGCAGAAACATGACCGTACGGACAGAGCAGAGGAGATCGCGGTGACGCTGAGACGGAGGAGTTGGCAATGGTTCGGGGGCTCGCTCGGCGGCGTCGCGCTGCTCGCCTCGTTTGGCGTGAGCGCGTGCGGAGGAGACGACTCCGTGGTCGGCTCGAGCTCGGGCGCGACCTCCTCTAGCGGGGGGTGGTCGACGTACGTCGGCGCGAGCTCGAGCGCGGAGACGAGCGCGGCGACCCCGACGGGCTCGAGCGACGGCGACGCGGCGGACACCGGCGACGACGCCGGCGCGGCGCGCTGTGAGACGGACGCGAGCAACCTCGTCGTGAACGGGAGCTTCGAGTCACCGGTCGTCACGCGCCCCGCCCAGCGTGATCTCCACCCGAGCGAGCGGCTGCCTGGCTGGGATGTGCAGTGGGGCTACACCGGCCCGTGCGACGTCGATGATCCGGTGCAGTCGCCCGCAGTCGGGCTGCAGAAGAACCTCCACGCGGTCGCGGTCAACGGGATTCAGTACGCCGAGCTCGACGCGAGCTGCCACGGCCTCGACGTCGACGCGAGCGCGCACGAGACGACCTCGGCCCGGCTCGCGCAGAACATCGACACCTCGGCGGCGGAGCGCTACGAGCTCCGCTTCTGGGCGCGTCAGCGACCGGGCGCGGAGGGGACGCAGCGGCTCACGGTGATCTTCGCGAACCAGCTGCTGCTCGTCGGCGCGCCGGTGCCGGCGACGTGGGGCGAGTTCGTGTTCCAGGTCGAGGCGCCCGAGCGCGTGAGCGAGCTGCTGCTAGAGGACGTAGGTGCGCCGGACTCGCTCGGCGTGCTCCTGGACGACGTGCGGGTGTTCGCGCTCGATAGCGACTGCGACGCGCCCGGCGAGTAGCTCGATCTACGACCGAAACGAGTCACGCGAATCATGAACGAACAGAACGAACTAAACCGAGAGAAAGCGACACCCGAGATGCGACACCACCCCGTGACCTACTCCGCAGCGCTCGTGCTCCTGCTCGGCAGCCTCGTGGGCTGCAGCGCCGAGTCAGAGAAGAAAGCCGAGGAGGCCGGCGCGCACGCCAAGGCCGCGCTCGAGGCGGGCGGCGAGGCTTCGCGCGCCGCCGCGAAGGAGGCGAAGGATAAGCTCGAGGGGTGGGGCCAGGACGCGAAGACGCGCCTCGAGGCCGCCGAGCGCGAGCTCCAGGCGCTCGACGCGAAGCTCGACGCCGCCGGCGCCGAGGCCAAGGCGGAGGCGCGAGAGAACTTGAAGGCGGCGCGCGCCAAGTACGACGAGGCCACGGCGAAATTCGAAACGGCCCAGGGCGCGGCCGAGGCCGAGGCGGCTGAGGCCCGCGCGGACCTGAAGGAGTCGCTCGATCACCTAGAGGCGGCGGCGAAGAAAGCCGGCGACGCCTTCCAGTAGCGGCCCCGTCGGTTCGTCCGACGCGACCTTGGTCGCAACGCGCGAGCAGGCGCTCTTCGGAGCTCGTCTGCTCGCGCCGTGTCAGGTGGTGCCCGTCGTCGTCGACGCGACGCCGGAGCTCCCGCCGGTAGTCGTCGCGCCCGCCGAGGCGGCGTGGGTCGTCGCGCTCTCGTTCGCGTCGACGGTCGAGTCGTCGCCGCACGCGCCGACGGTCAACGTCGCGAGCAGCGGGCGCAGGAGCGATCTAGATCGATGATCCTTCACGATCGACGATCGTATCAACGCGCGCGAGCGGCGGCGAAGCAGCCCGTGGAGGCGGGCTCTCCAGCGCTCGCTAGGCCCCGGCGCCCCGCAGAACGACGTGTTCGATTCGCCATGTTCGCCGACGCGCTCGTCGCTCGCGGCGCCTGTGCGCGCGCGTGAGGGCGACCGCGTAAAGCCTTCGCGCGCGAGCTGTCGCGAGGGCCACGGTAGAATCGAGCGCGGGGACGATGGGGATACACGAGACGGACCAGCCCGCGAGCGTCGGGGTCTCCGAGCTCGCGGCGACTGCAGCCGGCGTCGACCTCGAGGCCTCGGGGCTCGCGGCGACCGTGGCTGGTGTCAGCGTCGACGCGAGCGTCGACGTCGAGGTCTCCGGCACCGACAAGACAATCGCGAGCGCGGGGCCGCTCCCCGGCGCCGTCGTGACGGGGCTCGAGAAGACTGCGGCGCCGAGGGACGCGCGCGTCGAGGCGACCCGCGCCAGGGCGACGCGCGCCGGCGCCGAGCTCGAGCGCGGGGCCGTCATCGGTCGCTACGTCGTGCTCCGAAAGCTCGGCGCGGGCGGCATGGGGGTCGTCTTCGCCGCCTTCGATCCCGAGCTGGACCGCAAGGTCGCGCTCAAGCTGCTCCACCCCGAGGCGCGCGGCGCCTCGCGCTCGGCTGGCGGCAGCGCAGGGCGAGCGCGCCTGCTGCGAGAGGCGCAGGCGCTGGCCAAGCTCGCGCACCCGAACGTCGTGGCGATCCACGACGTCGGAGAGCACGAGACCGCCGTCTGGCTGGCGATGGAGTACATCGACGGCGAGACGCTGGGCGCGTGGATGGAGCGCCGCGACGCGCGACGATCGTGGCGCGACGTCCTCGAGCTGATGGAGGCGGCCGGGCGCGGGCTCGCGGCTGCCCATGAGGCGAAGCTGCTGCACCGCGACTTCAAACCAGAGTCGCGGCCGCCCTCTCCAGAACTCCCACAACCCGCCGATCGGTCGCTAACCCACGGATTCGGGCGTTCTGGAGGGGGAGGTTTTCCCTTCTCGGTCCCGTGAGAGCCCGAATTCCCCCATTTCTTGGCAAAGCTCGGGCAAAACCAACGGACGAAATCGGCTTTACTCCGGCACGTCCAGGTGCTCTTGGGCGCGATGGATCGACTCAAGGGGTGGAGCTTCTCCTTGTGCTGTCCGACGCAGCAGTCCGGGTCGGCGCAGCGCGCAACCGCGGATCTCGAGGGCAAGGATCCCGACGGGGGCCTCGAGAATGAACGACCACACTCCACGATCAGCTCGGCGCCGTCGCGCTCCTCGGGCGAGACGACCGTGACGAAGCGGGTGTCGCCCATGGGGATGTCGCGGCGCTTCACGAAGCCAAGGACATCCGTGTAGAACGCCAGCGCTTTGTCGAGGTCGGAGACGTAGACGCTCTCGAGTCGAATTCTCATGCTCTCTGCTCCTTGCGCGCTCGCGGGCGCCAGGACTTCTTGCCCCACAAGCTCGTGGACTCTGGCCTCGTCGCCGCCCGGGTCGTCAACGCCGGCGACGGCGGCAACGCGCACCCGACCCAGGCGCTGCTCGACGCGCTGACGATCCTCGAGGCGTTCGCGCGCTCACCCGGCGACGGCGCGCGCGCGCTCGCGGGGATCCGCGTGGCCGTCTGCGGCGACATCCTGCACTCCCGCGTGGCCCGCTCCGGCGTTCGCCTGCTCAGCATGCTGGGCGCCGAGATGCGGATCGCCGGCCCGGCCGGCTTGATCGGCGAGGGCGACGTCTTTGAAGGAGGCGCGGTGACGCGCGTCGTCACGCTCGACGAGGCGATCGCCGACGCGCACGTGATCATGATGCTGCGGATCCAGCGCGAGCGGCTGTCGAGCAGCCTGGTGCTGCCCGATGTCGCGGCCTACCACGCGGAGTGGGGCCTGACCGCGCGTCGCCTCGAGCGCGCCCACCCCGACGCGATCGTCATGCACCCCGGCCCCATGAACCGGGGGGTCGAGATCGCCAGCAACGTGGCCGATGGGCCACGTTCGAAGATCCTCCGTCAGGTCGCGCTCGGCGTGGCCGTGCGCATGGCCGTGCTCGCGCGCGCCTGCGGCGTGCCGCTCGAGGAGGCGTCCTGAGACTGCGTTTGAATCGACCGCGGCCAGCCAGCGCTGCGGACCGAGCGAGAGAAAGCGAGAGCGCGTGAGAGAGAGACGAACAGCGCCCACCACTGAGTCTTTGAAGCGCGGGCTGGGCCCGGCGCTGGGCCCGTACCGCGGGCCGGCGACCCTGGTGCTCGCGGACGGCCGGGTGTTCCGCGGGCTCGGCTTCGGCGGGCTGGGGACGGCCATCGGCGAGGTCGTGTTCAACACCGCGATGGCCGGCTACCAGGAGATCATCACCGACCCGTCGTACACGGGTCAGCTGGTCTGCCTCACGACCTCCGAGATCGGTAACGTCGGCGTCAACGGCGAGGACGAGGAGTCGCGCGGGCACGGCTGCGCCGGCCTGCTGGTTCGCTCGCTCTCGCCGGTGGTCTCCAACCACCGCGCGGAGCGGACCCTCACGGAGTACCTCGGCGCGCGCGCGATCCCGGGGATGGCCGAGTTCGACACGCGCGCGCTCACGCGTCACATCCGCGAGGCGGGGGCCATGATGGCCGCGCTCAGCACCGAGGAGCACGACGTCGACACGCTGCTCGCGCGCGTGCGCGACGCGCCGGGCATGGAGGGGGCGGACCTCGCCAGCCGGGTGAGCACGCCGCGGGTCTACGGCTGGGACGAGCGCAGCTGGGACGCGCGACACAACGCGAGCTCGAGCGCGCGCACGGCCGCCCAGGCCGACAAGCCCGCCGACGTGCACATCGTCGTCGTCGACTTCGGCGTCAAGCACAACATCCTGCGTCGGCTCCGCGACGCAGGCGCGCGCAGCACGGTGGTGCCGGCGAGCACGACGGCGGCGGAGCTGCTGGAGCTGGCGCCCGACGGCGTGCTGCTGAGCAACGGGCCCGGGGATCCGGCCGCGTGTGAGGCCGCGATCCACGAGGTCCGGCGGCTGCTCGCGGACCGCCCCGCGGACCATAGTCGAGCGCGTGCTCGCGCGCACGGCAGGAGGTCACCGACTGGATCGCACGGGTATATCCTCTCGAAGCGCCCGATCCTGCGCTCGCGCTCCCTCGAGCTGCCGGGGCGACAGCGGCGGATCGCGCTGCTGTCGACGGTCGCGGTGCGCGACGATGTCGAGCTGACGATCGTGACCACGCACCTCGAGAGCTTCCTCGAGGACGGGCCGACGCGGGCCCGCCAGCTCGACGCGATCTTCGAGGCGTTGATGATCGAGGACGAGGCGGTGGTCCTGGGCGACCTCAACTTCGAGCGCGTGCTTGCTCGCCCACGTCGAGCTCTCCCGATCCCGCGCTCGCGGTCGCTCGTCGTCAGCCTCCGCTCGGCCACGTCGAGCCGCGCTTGCGCTCGCTCGTCGGCCTCGCCCAGCTCCGGCTCCGCGAGCACCTGGGCGAGCCCAAGATCCGCGCGCTGGTGTCACGGTCGCTCTTGCATGTGTGAGGCCGTGTTCGGGCACCGATGCGCCCGCTCGAGGCCCGCTCAATCCGCGTGGAGCACGATCCTCTCGAAGCCGCCAAACGCGGGGTCGTTCAAGCCGCACCTCGCGCCGGCTAAGAGAGCGCCATCAAACGTACCCCAGCACATCCGCTCCGCACCAACCTGGAAATCACAGTTGTTGAGTGTCACAGAATCGCCCTCTTTCGCGAACCCCCACGCATTCTGCGTGCGATACCACTCTGTTCCGTTCGCAAGGTGCGTCTCGTTTCCCGACGTTGTGATGTCTACGTCCTCTCGTGGTGCGTGGGCGAGCACGATGTACTCTGTTGACTCGGTTTCGCGACATGCGAGCATCAAGTTCGCCTTCGAGCACTGATCAAGGATCAGTGAGATCTCAGGCCCCGGATCACCAAAGCTCCCCGTCCAACACTCCTCCCAGCCGAAGACGTCGTCGGCTGGGACCATTAGCTGTGGTCCTTCGGCGTCGTATCGACCGCTACCAGTCGTCGTCGAGGAATCGACCGAGGTTGTACCCGTGGTCAAGCTTGGGGTGGTCGAGCTCGGTCCCTGCGAAGAGGTCGAGAGCGATCCTGTTGTTGAGGTTCCCTCGCCCTCGCTCGTCCCGGTGCCCTCACTCGTCCCAGCGCTCGTGCCCTTGGAGGAGGTGGTGCCCTCGGAGCTGGTAGTGCCCTCCGAGTTGCCCTCCGAGTTGGTAGTGCCCTCCGAGACAAAACCACACGCGGCGCAGCAGAAGACGAGAACGAAGACGACGGATGCGCGCATATGAGCGATAGTAGCCCATGGGGTTGCTTGGGTTCCGCCCGCAACTATTTCGCGTCGCGCGACCACGCCCACAACTGCACAGGTCCATCCACAGGCCCTCACAACCCGACAATCACGACATGGGGAAGCGTGATGAACAGTGGGTGAAGGACTGGGAGGAGCTGGAACCGCTCCAGATCAGGAGCAAGAGCGGAGACTTCTCGTTCTCCGTTTGGGAGCGTGCAGCCGCGTATACCAAGATCAAACTTGAGCGACGAGCGCAGCAACGGGTGAAGGAGGCTGCGACAACGACAACCAAGCACGCGGACAAGCCCGTTGCTGGTGAAAGGGGCGGAGCGACTACGTCACTCGGGGCGCGTTCTGGTGAGGTCGGCGAGACCCAGCACCACCCGCACTCTTCCGGGGCGCGCGAGCGGGCGCACCGTGAACCGGCGCGTGGCGTCGATGGCTCGTCACGGGCGGGCGATACGGGCGCGACTTCGATAGCATCCTCGCGAACGAGAACGCTCTTCCGGTTGACCCCCTCACACACTGGTGCCTGTTGTGACGATAGCGACGGAGTTGTGAAGCCGCGATCGGACGCGAGCCGGAGTCGCGCTCTGCCGAGTAGGTCGCCGACACGAAAATCACGAGCCCCGTCAAAACGTGTAGCTCCGTCAAAACGCGTAGCTCAAATGAAATTTCGACCGCACCACCTCCTACATGCCCTCTTGGACTTTATCGGAGTCGACTTCACCGATGCAGACGCCGTGAATCAAGCGATAACGAGCCCGATTTTACGTAGAGCGGTTGAATTCGATGGACTGAACTACACAGCTAAGTTGTTTTTCGAGCTTCTCCGGTCTCACCAGCTTTGCTACTGGGATATCGATACTCTCGAGGCTGCCGGAAAGAAAATTCGCGGCGAACTTCGGAAGCGTCATGTCCGCATCGCACCTCTTGCGCGCGAGAACAAGCTCGGACGAGCCACGATTCGAACGGTCGGAAAGAACCCACGGATCCGCATGGCGACTCTCATCGCCATTGGCAAACCAGCGGGTTTTCTAGACGGCCTATTCTCAAAAAACTGAAGCCCCGCATTACTTCGGTCTGTATCACCGCTGCCTGGTCTGTATCACTGCGCGCTCTTGAGGAATTTCTAGAAGACTTCTCACCTTCAGATGAACTTCAAGATGAAGTACTGTCTGAGATCAGAAGGATACGCGCTGAGGTCGCGCCAGATTACAGTATTGTAGGAGACGAAGAAGTCGACGGTAAGACGCGGCGTAGCATCGAGATTAGTCGAGAAGTTGCGAGACGATGGTATGAAGAACTCGAGGAGAGGCTTGGTCTCGCCGAAATGCTACGTCTCTATTTGATTTACCGAGGATCCTCCGATCCGTCGAATCTGAAAGCTTGCTGACGGCCCCCTTCACCGCGAGCGCGTCAAAGTGCCGGGCAGCACCCGGTCGCAGGCGCGTCGGTGGGCGCGTCGGCGCGAGGCTCACATCCTGCGGCATGGCGTCCAGGGAAAGGAGACCCAAGAGACAGAAGCGCGCGAGGTTCCGACTTTTGCCGAGTTCGCGCCGCATGGCTAGCCTTTCAGTAGTTCCGAGATCTCAAAGCTGGCGCGTTGCATGCATGAGTATGCGACCTCGCGAAACGCGGTCTTGGCGGACGCCGAGTCACCCGCGGACTTCTCCACGCACTTGACGAGAATCGGCACGGCCTCTTCCACCTGCTCGGGGTAGGCCGCCATGGCGACGGCTGTAATAACTCCGGCGAGCGCGAGGTCGGTCAAGAGCGACATCTCGGCCCCGGTGAATTCGTCTGCGAGGCCAACGCACGCTACGGCAGTCCAATCGAGGGCTGCTTTGTCTGGCTGGTGGCGCATAGCGTCGACGCACACTCGATGGTTCCACGCAGCGGTTCGGAATCCCGGCGTGTTTGTCCGCGCGTGCGAGAGGCTCGGGATGTACTTCCGCAAGAACATCGCCGAGGTCGCGGCCTTGTCGAGATCGTCTGCCGCTCTCCAGTCGGCGATGGAGCCGTCGATGACGGCGCCGGAGTCCCAAGGCGGCCGTTCCGGCTCCGCGTACACAACGCGATCGCGTGGTTCTCGGCTGCGCTCCTCGAGCGTGGCGAAGACGACGGCGACGATGATCATCACCGCCGCCCCTACGAACGCGACCGCGAGCCATGCTTCCTTCGATGTCCGTGGGCGAGCTAGTGACTGAGCTGTGGGTGGCTTAGGGCGCTTGCGCGTCGGAGGCTCTGCTGCGCGCCTCTGGGGCGGCGGTGGAGGCGGCGCCGTCATCAGGCTTCCCCTCCGTCACAACTCGACCGGCCGGACAGGGCACCACAGGCCGTCAGGGAGAATCCGAGCGCGAGGAGGCCGAGGAGCGAAGACGAGCGGCACATCGGCGGCAGCGTGGCTTCCCTCGCGCCCGCGCGCTACTGAACGTCCGGCTACTGCCGCAGCCTTGCAGGATAAAACGTAACGTCATCCTGTAGCGAACGGGAGATAGTGCTTCAGAAACCTCGCACAACACCATGCGCCACAACCCACGAAGGCACGTATAGCCGCGCGTATCTGAACGTTCGAGCGTTGACGCGCCGAGCGGCAAACAGGCGTGACTTGCGCATGTGATGTGCATACGGAGCAAATTGTGCGCGTGTCTCGAGCATGATCTGCAGCGGATCATACTCTTCAGGTATTCTTTTGTTCAGTTCCGAGGGACGGTGAACCATTGCACGCTCCACGGGCGAATGCCCTCACCAGCGAGAATCAGCTTCTATGAGGTTTCACAATGTGGCTACTATCGACGAGGGCGCCCACGACCCGAGTTCGGTTCTCTGCCAGAGATCTTGATCGACTTGAATAAATGGGCGCCGGGAATACCTTTCAATCGCACCGCAACATATAGCCCCGCCTCGAGTGGGAAGTACTACGAATCATACTGTTTCGATGTAAAACGATTGGTTTCGTCTGGAGATCTGTTCTTAACGCTTTGGATTAGAACCGAAACGGCCGAAGGACGTGTGGCGAGCATTCGAGGGAACTCACGCCTTGGGGAACTCGATATACGTGCCGAGGCCGTTCCGCAGGGTTTCATACCGGGGGCGCCAGCTTATTTCTGGATCATCCCATCTCAACGACAAATAGCGTGTATTCGATTCGATCGGCAACTCCTACATCGGCACGATCTGAATCGCTACATGAAAGGGTTTATGCAGTCGTGCTCACGCTTCGTCGTTGGTGACACGAGCCGAGACGGCGTCAAGACAAATATTCGCGGATATAGCGCGGGTAGAAATCAACAAATCTACTCAAAAATGTATGAGCGATTTTCGACAAAGCCGGTGAAACATGCGCCGCAGATAGAGTTAATTCGGCGCCGTCGCGGCGACATACGCAAGGTGATCCTTAAGAAGAAGTTGTCGTGGAGCGACCCGGTCCAAGCCGGAACGCTCGACCATATACGACGGCTTCTAGGACTTCTCGAGGTTGAGCATCCCCAGGAACTCAGCCACAAATTCAACTCAACAATAGAGATGACTCCTACCAGTGCCGAACTCGATAGCATTATCGAAGGATATGAAGAAGGCGACGGATGGGAAGATATCGCTTTTGCAATGAAGGGCGGCGCCATATACTGGTTGAGCAGTATGAACAAAACCTCCACCCATGATCTCGGGATTGCACCGATGCAAAACGGCATCTACCCGCTACACCAAATAATCGAGGCGGTTCACCCGCTGCGCAACCGCCTGCTCGGAGTGTCGTAATGCTGAAAGCCAACTGGAGAGCTGTTATGGCGAGTGCGGTAGTGGTGTTGGTATCAGCGCTAACCGCGCTTCGCGCCCCCGAAATTCCGCTGAGCGAACAACTGACACTGCTTGGCAACCTCCAGACTACGAGCGCCATTATCTTCGGTATTATAGGAGCATGGATTGCTATTATTTACCCTAAGACCCTCACCTCGCTCAATTCACCTCTCTCGCACGGCTATCGCCTAGACGCGCAGCGATATCAGTCACTTCTCGCCCCCCTGCGCCTGTCAACACTTGTGCTTCTGACTGTTTCAATAATAACACCTGCGCTGTCGATTATTAAGAATCTAAAGTTTTATTCCGTCTCTGCCAACCAGGCTATGACGCACCGCGTCTTGTTCGGAGTTCTGATCTCGCTGTCTCTCGCGCAGTTAGTTGCAATCCTGCTCTCACTAGGACCCGTGCGAGACTCGTCCCGAACGGCGCTTAGCGAAAGCCGACGGCGAGCTGGCAATGAGGGCGCCTTGAAGTTGCTCCAGCCTCGGCCAGGGGAAGATCCCGTCGATGCGTCGATGGCAGAAGATGGAGAATCGGTGGGGGAAGATAGAGAAGAGGCCGATTCTCAGTAACAATGTACAGCGATCTGAGCGCGCTTAAGCGAAATCAAGTGTTAAAGGGCGTTGGGAGGGCGAGCGACGGGGACGTGGACGGCGGGGCATACCGGCGGAATGCTCGAGATTTTTGCCCCCAGCACGCGCGGCGTGAATTTCGCACCCATGGACGTCGACCGCTGGCGACTTCGCTGGCGTGGGCAGCGGCTCGGTCACATGACCGAGTGGACAGAGAATCTTCACGCCGTCGGGCAGCTCCGCGGCGTCGCGCGTCTGCACCGGCTGATGACGTCGACTACGTGGGCGTTGCGGCGCACTGACCCGCCACAATGTCGGCTGCCTCGAGAACGGGCGGCGTGTAATTCGCACACACCGATCCCACAACACCGCCCAGGATCTCCACAAGTTGTTGATACTCGCCGGTCTTGTCGCCAGGACCCTCGTCACACGTAGCGGGCGGGTCCCACGGTAGGATCTGCGGATCGAGCAACGCCACCGGGACCACGTGGGGCTCCCCCCCCTTGGCCGCAAGCAACTTGTCGGCCCAGAAGTCTGGTGAACCCGCGGCAACCGGGTAGCCGTGCGATGCGATTACCGGCATGAGCCAGGCGTCCTCGCGCAGGAACCCCGCGTTGCATCCTTCCACGAGGGGGGGAGAGACAGCCGCAAGCAAGCTAGCGATCGAGTCGAGTGTTCCCGCGCCGGTAGCGGACTCGAAAAGGCAACGTATCCGCTCGACGGCGTCAACGTCATCGGCGTCGACCCAGCGTTGCTGGTCCAGACACCGCGTCGGAGCACTGGCCCAGACGAGCCCAGCCCCACGCGTCCAGTCACATGCCCCGGTCTCGTCGCATGGGAACTCGGACCACGCGAACTCGCAGTCGCCGTCCTGGCACTCCTCCTCGCAGGCGACCTCGAGCGAACCGACCCGACCATCGACGACCATCACGTGGATCGACCAACCGTCCAGTCGCTCGGCGAGGCCGCCAAGCATCGACTCGAGCGAGGAGTCGAAGAGACTCGACGTCCAGAAGCTCCTCTCGACCACGATCAGCACGTCAAGCTGCCCACACGCCGGTGACAACTCCCACACGTCGCCAACGTCGACGACGGGGGCGGTCGTCAGAGGTGTGGTGGTGGTCGAGCTCGAGGACGTTGAGGAGCCAGTTTCGTCTGCTTCGCTCGTCTCCTCCGCCGGAGTGGAGCTTGTCGAGCTGGTGGTCGCGTTGATCGTCGTGATCTCGGGTGTGTTGTCTACGCTGGAGTCAGCGCAGCCTGCGAGAACCAGCGACGTGGCGAAGATGGGAACGCGCATCATCGCGGAGTCTATCGCCGATCACGGGTGGAAGCGCATCAGGCTCGACTGGAGGTGATGCCCTTGGCCGAAGCTGACGCTCGAGACGTAAATCCCGTGCGTGAAGCCCCACTGAGCTGTAGCGAGGGCCGTAGGCGTCATGGCGGCACCGCCGTCCGTCTGGTCGTGCCATATCAACTTGGGATACGGGGTCCCCCAGCCGTAACGGCGAAACACCGCGCCGCACTTTGGCTCATTCGTGCACGTGCGGGCGCCGATGACGAACTCGTAGCCTGGTGCCGACGCGATCATCAGACCGAAAGAATCCGTGTGCACGAGGTTGTCGATGTCGTGCGTGACCGGCTCCCCCCAGCCGATCTTTCGGAGCCGCGGACGCGTTCCCTCCGCGGTTGTCGCGGTACCGATCGTGATGATCGCGTCGGGTGTACCTGCGACGTCAACGATGTCCTCCTCCTCCGCGTCGTTATAAAGCGTGGCGCTCCACCACCGCTCGCCGGTCGCGGGATCGTGAGCACCGATGTAGCCGGCGCGCTCGTCAAAGAGCTCCACGAATCCGACGATGATCAAGTCACTGCCGATCATTTTCGCACGGCGCGCTGAGTTCTTTTGGTCGCCATCACCTTCTACGTGGTCCTCCCACTGGGGAGCGAGCGCGTTTGACAGCCACCAGGAGCTCAAGAGCGTGCTCGTCTGTCCGAGCTCACCAGTGTTCCCGACAACAACAACGTGGTCACCGGTCGCCACGACGTCATGTAACT
The DNA here is from genome assembly GCA_030430565.1 of Polyangia bacterium. Classification (GTDB taxonomy): domain Bacteria; phylum Myxococcota_A; class Polyangia; order Nannocystales; family Nannocystaceae; genus JACKDW01. The sequence goes on along the minus strand of JAUIKS010000003.1, from coordinate 266,645 downwards.
CAACGCTGCTGGGCGCCCACGTGGCGACGATCGTACCGTCCGCTTGGTAGCGGGCTACGACGTCCTTGTTCGGAAGCGAGGCGAGCACGTAGATTGCTCCGTCACGCTCCACGACCCTTCGACCGTAGGTCGGCTGACCGTATGCAGGCGAGTCGAAGTCGGCCGCGATCACGTCGCCGTCTGGCGCACGATGCTCCACGAGCAACCGCGGTATGTCCCCGTCCTTCTCCTCGTATCCCACTACCCAGAATGAGCCGTCGGCGGTAGTAGCCGTGCCGGACCAAACGGCGTGTCCGTCGATGCTCTTGGCATATGTGAGGGACTGGGCGTAACCGCTTGGGTAGAGGAAATCTACCTTGAGGTCGAGTGTCGTCTCCGCGGATCGACCCGCGGTGTCGAAGGCCCTCGCGGTGAACGTCCGCTCCCCTTCCCACATGGCGTGGTCCAGCACGACGGTGGCGAAGTAGCTACCATCGGATGGTTGCGCAACGGCGAACGGGAGTTCCTTGTCGACGGAGAACTCAACGCGTTCGAGCTGCTTCGCCCACGCGTCAACCCGCATCGTCAGCGGACCGGGTACTTTCCGCTTACTCGGTGTGGTGGTCCACTCTTCGTCATCCCAAGCGAATAAACCCCCGATCTCAGGCGGCGGGGTCTTGGCCGGTTCGTGCTCAATGCCCGCGTCGGTGGTGTCGCCGCCGGTGTTGGTCGATCCGCCCACGTTGGTGGTAACGGTCGCTTCGATTGTCTGACCCGTTGTTGTCGCGGCTGCGCTCTCACCCATGGTGGCGCCGCTCTCGGTATCGCTACCAGAATTGTCGTCGCCACCGCAGCCCATGACAAGCGCGAGCGCAAGCGCGAGCACGCAAGTTGGCGAGCTGGCAGTTTCGTCGCGTCGCGTCTCTCGAGAGGGCGTGCGCGACGTTGGCACCTCAGCAGCTTCGACCGCCTCGGCTCGCTCGTCACAAGCCACCCGAGGAAGATCTGGGAGTTCTCGATATTCCGCTGTTCGGACCATGGGTCGAGTGTTTCGCGCGAAAGCGCGCAGCGCTGGGGGTCGCGCGTTTTCGTTACCTGTGAGGGGTAGGGCCCCGTCAGCGGCCACCACGGAATTAGGGGTCGCGGTTCACAGGGGCCCAGCGGTCCACGCCCAGGACGAGCCCAGCCTCAGAACATGCTGTGGTGAGCCGATCGACTCTCAGCCGGAGATTCTCGTGTTCGGAGTTTCTTCCGATCCTTGTTCCGTCCGGGCGGAAGATTCTGACTCGATCGCCACTTGGGATACGACGAACCACGTGAAGCAGATCGCCTGGTCGCTCGAGTCGAATGACCTCGAGGCGCTCCGTCGCGGTCGCTCTTGTCAGGAGCCGGGAGTCGGGTCCTACCAACGCGTAGCGGTGGACCAGTTGACCGACCTGGAATAGACGAAGTTCGTCGCGTTTTGAGCTGCTCATCGGAATGCTCCGTCGACCTTGTGAGCCGGCACCTTTCGTTCACAAAGCCTCATCCACCGTCGAAATGTAGCGGCGGTCACACCACACGCGCGCGCGGCATCTTTCACGGTGCCGTGTTCCATGAGCGCTACCGGCACGAGCGCGATCTTCATTGCCGTAAGGACAGGCCGAGGATTCATGCTGCCTCCAGTCGTGTCGAGCAGGCCGCAGTGTTTGTGAGCGCGGACCATGCCCCGGCGCCAAGCAACGCGGCGGCGAGCACGAGCACGATGATGCGGGTGCGCGTCAGGGGCTCATGAAGGACGATCGGACGCGGGGTCCCATCACCGAGACTGTCCAAGAACAGCGGCTCGCGACGCGGGAGCGTGAGAATCACGCTGGCTTTCTTGTCGTCGCCGTTCACGCCTCGTAGATGGCTACCCATTACCCAACCTCCTTCATCGCGTTGACCGCGAGCGTCACCTGCTCGGGGACAACGTCAACGCGCGTGGCGCAGGCCGGCAGAGCCGGGAGCAAGACGGCGTGCAGCGCATCGCCGTACAGCATCCACACGCCGCTGAACTTCACGACGTAGTACAAGCCGCTCGACAGGTAGATGCCGGGTGGCATGCTGCCGGAGAGCGAGTCGGCCGCCTCAGCGACCGTCGCAATGGCGATGTCGTCGATGAGTTCGGCGAGCGCCTCGTCGTCGTTCTCGTTGACATCGATCGCGTCGTGCGGTGGCTCCTCGGGCTTGAGCTGAACCCGGCCGTCGTCAGCACGAAGCAGCCACGTGTCTCCGCGTTCCGTGACGTAGTAGAGACGCGAGCCAGCCAGCCGGTAGCCAGGCGATGCAGCAGGTTGATGGTTCGCGGCAACTGTGGGCGGGAGCACTGCCCAACGGACGCCTGCGACGGTGTTGAAGTTGTTGTCTGGCACGTAAAAATGCTCCTTTTTTGTCTCTGAACTGTCAATGGCCGATAGACTTTTTCCGTTCAAAGACAAAATAACAACGTAAATCACCGCTTGCGGCGGCGATTTTTGGTGTTTTGCTGGTCGCCTGGCATGTTCCCCATGTGTCGCTCCGAGATCAGACGCTCGACCCCGCGCACTGTCGTGCGGCACGCCTCCTGCTTGGATGGACGCTGGTGGACGTCGAGCGAGAGAGCGACGTAAGCGCGAGCTCCGTTCGAAAATTCGAGAACGGTGAACGCAACATCCAGCGACGCACACGCCGCGACCTGCTCGCGGCGTTCAAGCGCCACGGGATCACGTTCGAATACAGGAAGAAGGATCCCGGAGAATGCTCTGTGACTTGTGACGACGGAACCGTGATTACGCTTCGACGAGAATCGCAGACGTAGCCCGGTCGCGGGCGACCGTGCAGGTCGACGCGCTCGTCAGCAAAGGTCGACGCGCTCGTCGGCCGGGCCCGGCACGCCGTCGCTCGAGTTTCTGGACTGGGGCGCATCGAGCGACCCAGCACTCGCGCAGGTCATCGACTTCGCTGTGCTCAGACCTCGGCGAGCTGCTACGTGAAGCGCAACCCGATCATGCGCGGCGCTGCGTTGTGGCGGTGACCGGCGATGACCAAATCGACATTCCGGCGTGGACACGCGCCGTTGACCTCGTGTTGTCAGATCGCGCGCGTGCGTTTGAACGAGCCGAGCAACTGCGGGCCGCGCTCGCCGAGACGCTCTCTTGGCAGTCGGCTGTCACCAGGCTCATGGCCGCGAGCGGTCCGTGCGAGCGATCTCGCACATGCAATCATCGTGCTCGGCTCCCGATCTCGTCTGACTACCCGATATCGCTGAAATCATGACCTCGCACCGAAGCTTGTGAAGGGCGTCGAGCGCAGTCATCGTTGACGTCATGTCTCGGCATCGCTCAGATCAAAAGTCACGGAGACTCCAGCTTCTCCCTTCGTGTCTCGCGGGACTCGTAGCCCTTGTCTGGATCTCCGTCGAACTTGTCGTGCAGGGGACCAGTCCTCCCGAGGCAAGACTCTGTGTTGCCGCTGTGATCGCGTCTTTGCTGCGCATACGAGGCTCCTCTCACCGGCTCACCGGTGGTAGAGGTTCGCCCGCGGCGGTGGCGCCCTATGCCGCTGTCCCGCGAGCCGGCTCACTAGCACAGCTTCCCAAATCCAGATAGTCTCGCGCAAATGCCCGGAATTACCGAAGATATCGAGAACAGCGTCCGTGAGGCTCTTGTCAGGGCGATCCTTTCCAATCCCAAGGCAACGATCGCGGACCTCCTTGAACTGACCCGAGGAGAGCACGCGTCCATGCTCAGGGAGATCACCCTCGGCCAGCTCGCGGATGCTGGTGGGAAGCCCAACAAGCGAGGCAAGACCAAGGCCAAGAACGCTCCGAAGCCAGCTCATGGAAAACCCGGGAAGGTCAACACACGAACCCAAGCTGGCCGCGAAGCTTACGACAAAGCGATCCTCGAAGCCCTCAATGAATTAGGTGGCGGGCCGGTCTCAGGCGCCAAGGTCAAGGCTAGGGTTGGAGGGACGCCGCTACAAGCGCGCACGGCCTTGAACCGGTTGATCGAAACTGGCGCAGTGACGTTCGAAGGCAAGGCGCGGGGGACAAAATACAGCCTCAAGTAGCATTTCGCCGAATTTCAGTTGCAGTATCTCGCTCCTCCTCTACGAGATGCCAGTCGGCGCTCGAGCGTCTCGCGGGTCTCCTCGCCGATACGCTTCCCTCGAAGGAACAGATTGCGAGTACGCGGTCTGGGGCCGGTTTGGGGCCGGCTGCTCCGGCCCCCTTCTCAAGCGAGAGACAGACTATTCCAAGATACTCATGCATTCGGTTTTGTTGTTTTGTCGGCCACAATTTCATTGGTCTTTGAAAAGAACCCTCCAAGCTTAAGCAGGTTAAACGCCTCTAGATAGCGCTGCTCGGTTTCTTGACGAATCCTATCGACCTCTAGCCCGACAGTTGACTCGCCCTTTTTCAATATAAAATTACGTTCTGTTTCCGCCAGTTTAACAATCGCCTGCTCGATGGTCGCTGCTGCAATAGGCCCATGACTGTTTTCGAGCGAACTACACAGAGCAATCCATTTTGACTCAATATTTGTAATCTCGTTATGATAGTACTTATAATCATCCAGCCCCTGCCGATACAAGCGCAGAAAGAACATCGCTGTAATTTCAAACAGTATGCCGAGCACGAGCTTCGGCACCGTTAGCAGGATCAAGTAATTCTGATAGGTTCCGTTTGACATTTTTTCCAGTTTCGTTATCGATATCGAGTACACAGCGAACACGATCGCCCCAAGGCCACAAACGGACAAAAGAAGCCCAAACCATAGGTTGCGATTGGCCTTCTCCTCGAGTTTATCTAGTGCTTCCAGAAGTCGCTTCCTCGATTCATTAATGAACTTGGTTACAGCGACCGGCATTCTTGCCTGGCTTGGTTTGCTTCTCGGCAACGGGGGCTTCACCTTTAAGTGCGCCGTCTCCTTTTGATGCGGTGGCTTTTCCGGTGCACCTGTTTCATTCGTCGAGACCACTTTAGTAGCGACAGCATCACTCCCTATTGCTCCAGCCATTGTCGTTTCGGCCGTTTCGTTTACGGTCGCAATAGCCTCCGAGTTTTTGGGTGCAGCGATTGCATTCGTAGTCAATTCTTCTTTTGCTCTGTAGGAACCTCTTCGTCGCGTAGCGCCTCCCTCGAGTTCGGCGACTCGTGCTCGCAATTCGTCAACTTCGACGTCTTTATTGCTATCAAGTATCTCCGCAAACCGACGGGTGGTCGACGCAAGCCCAAACGGCGTTATAATAGACGCAAACAACTGGAGGAAATTCCGCACCGACGGAACACCGCTCTTTGTTGCTACCGCGAGCCAACGTGAGTCTGTCGGCCAAAGATTTGAAAGAAAAATGACTACGACAATCGTTAAGGTCACGCTAGTTATAAAAATCACCGCCTCTGTCAAAAACGCAAAGTCAGTGGACGAAACAATGTATAGCCACCTCCAGACGAGAACAGAAACACCCGCGCTAACTGTTACACCGATTAGAGAAAGCTGTAGCCAGCGGCTCGCCGCATCGTGGCGCTGTGCAAATTCATTTTCGACCTCGGCCCCGCTTAAAATCTGCAACCGATATTCCTGAGAGAAAATCAGTTCGTCATCTGGCGCCACAAGACTGATATCAACCCTGACAGCATCACCTTTCTTTTTGATCGCAATTTTTTTTCGATCTTTAAGGTCTAGATATCGCAGTGGAACCGTGGAGCCATCCAAGTAGATAATTTGTCCAACCGCGACAAGTTGCCCAAGCTCATCACCTTCACAGCGTAGTACTACATACTTTTTTGTCTCTTCCTCAAGGAGGATACGTCCGCGTCGATCAATCGACACGATTGTGAGTCGGCGATCACGTGCGTCAAGTTTGTGGTATACTGGAAGATTTGAAACATGTGCAATTAACTCTCTAATTCCGTTGAAGTACGGAGTGTTTTCTCGACTTGAAACAAGTTTTCTTGTCCAGTCGGGGCTTGATCGAACCGATTGTTGAGTTATCGCATATGTGCATGGCCACTCGCTAAATTCACTCGGCCATCGGGTTCGATGTATCTCCCAACTGTTCAGCTTCGGAATCTCTACGAGGTCACCACTCTCGAACTGGTACTCGAGAGTGCTAGAGGCTGCATCAAGCTTGCTGAATAGTTTTTCAAGACTATCTACCCTGTCCCGAAAGACTCGGATATCGGAGGATTCAAACGACGATAATTGTTTAATATCCGATTCGCGGGCAATGAAAACCTCAGAGTATGCCGAAACCCATTTGCCACCCTTACGGAATCCAACTGCCTGGATCTGGATAACTTGATCTGAAGGTCTTGAGCGCGCCAATTTCGTAAACCGGTCGACGACAGCTTGAAAATCGATATTTGTTGGCATGCGCTCGTTCTCGAAATTGCAACAAGAATTATTGTGCCTAAATTGTGTTTAATACAACTGGCGGGATCGCTCGAGTACGATCGAAGTGACCCACCGTCCGTCTACCCTGCATCCTCGTTTGCGTGCCCGCGTGCGAATCGCACACCGGCACCTTTACCGTTGCCAGGGATGAACTCGATCCCGGCGTCCTCGAGTGCTCGTTGAAGCACCTTGAGCGTCGACGGGCGCGGCGTGTTGTCGCCCCGTTCGAACTTCGAGATCGTGTTCAGGTTGACCTCGGACGCGTTAGCCAAGTCAGTTAGCGTCCAGCCCAGCAAGCCGCGGGCTGCGCGACATTGTCCCCTCGTCACCGGCCGAGACTAGCACTCGCGGAAACGCGCCCTGTGGCGCGAGAATGCGCGCGTTGATAGAAAATTTCTAATATTAAACAAATTTTATAGAACCAAATAGGGCAAGATCGCGCCCCGACACAACGACAAGGAGCCGGAGCATGAACACGCCGACAGAGGACAGGATCGAGGTTCGACTCACCGACCCGCTCGCACGCGAGTTTCGCACCTGTCTCGAGGTTGCCAGCGCGGTGATCCGCTCCGCGCTGCTCGAGCACGGGGCGCGGCCGCTGATGTTGATCACCCTGCTGGCGTCGGTCGCCGACAAGCGGGTCTCGCTGCACGTGTCGGTCGGCACGGCGCCACCACCGGCGCACTTCGGCCTCGGGGCCGCCGATGCCTAAGCGGGCCCCCCGGCCGCGCGCGCACGACACCATGATCGAGATCGAGAACGACGCCGGGCAGGTGATCGAGCTCGTGCTGACGGGCATCGTTCGCGTCAACACGACCCCCGCCGACGCGCTTTCGGAGACGCTCCGCGTCCGCGACCAGGGCTTCACGTTCACGAGACAGAGTCGTCGACGCTGATCGGGACGCTGCTCGAGCACGTGCCGCCGACGACCCCGTTCGAGCAGCTCGCGCGGGGCAAGCGCGTTGGGGAGCGGGACTAGTCGTGAGCACGAAGCCGTACGTTTGATGAAGCGCTGCGGGCTTCACGAAATCAACCGTGCTGGTGCCACACTCGTAGCCCTAGCGGTGGGGCGGATCCGCCACACGTGAATAGCCCGGTGACGGCCGCGGCACGTAGCCACGCCACGCCCCAGCTCGAGGCCCACACGCAGGGCCGAGTCGACGCGCCACCGTTGCGTCATTGCGCCGAGCATTCGAGGCCGTTAGAATCGCCTTTTCGAACGGCGGCGCGCCGGGTGTGAAGTACACACCACGCACGTAGATCTCGTTAGCGCGGCCGCTCGCGAAAAGACTTCCGCGGCTTATCACCCCCAAGGATGCTCACAGGTGTGAAGGTGGACCAAATTCGCGTTGGTTGACACAGTCAGCGACGCCCAAGCTCGGAGGTTGCTGGCAAGGGCCGCGAGCGCCAACGCACCGTCATGGCCCGTCTCCCTCCCGGGCCTCTACGTCTAGAGCTGGCCGGCGCGAGTCGTCCACGGCGACGCGTTGGAGCCGGGAATAGCGTCCACGGCGGTGCGCTGACGACGAAGCTCTCGCGCAGACGCGAGCTGACCGGCGGGTCAGTGGCGCGTGTTTCCGCGTGCGAGCGTTGGCGAGCGTACTCGCGGCGCGACAATCACACGCGCGTCCACGCGCTTGTGTCTGCGGACCCTCGAGCGTGCTGCATCATCATGTCCCTTGGGACATCCACGTGAATGACCCGCGTCGGCTGCCAGCGCCTCAAGCCCTTCCAAAAGCACTACCCCGACGCCGCCCACATCTGCGACCCGCTCCTGGCGGGGTGGCCAAAGAGATCGCTTCGAAGCTGAGAACTGCCCTGCCTGTGCCTTTTGAAGCGGCAGGATCGTGCTCGTACAGCACTTTGCGCTCGAAAAGGCGCTTGCGCGATCACGCCCTCCTCGCGTTTGATGTCCACGGGACAGCGACCGGTCGGCCGGAACGGCCGACATCATGAAGATCACCCTGCGCCCCTACGCACACGACAAGACCCGCTGGCACGTCGACATCCGCCTCATGAACCCCTGCAACTCCGCACGCGAGATCCGAAAGCGCCTGGTCGCGCCCGCGCGCCTGAGCGAGCAGCAAGCTCGCGCTTGGGGCGAGCGCCAGGTACCGAAGATCTTGCAGAAGGTTCTCGGGACAGGAAGCAGGATCGAGGTGCCCTCAGCGAGAAAGGAGAGCGTTGCGAAAACGGCGCGGTCTCGCGCCGTCACGCTGGGCGAGTTCTACGTTCAGCGCTTCCACCCCGAGCACGTCCAGCTTCAGAAGCCGGCAACTCGTGTCAACTATGACTCGACATTCCGAAACCATCTCGGGCCTCTGCTTGGTGGGATCGCGCTCGCCGAGATCGACGAGGATCGCGTGATGTCCTTTCGCGCAGAACTTCACCGGAGGATGCAGCCGAGCACAGCGAATCAAGTGCTCGCCAAGCTCCGTGTGATGCTGCGCTTCGCGAAGCGCGTGCGCGTCATCGCGCTGGTGCCTGACATCACGCCGTTGCCGACACCACGGCGCCGGCCGAAGGTCGTGTACACCGACGAACAAATCGCGAGGCTCGTCGTGTCTGCGTCGAGTATTGACGAGTCGGCGTACATCATGTGTCTGCTCGCCATCGACATGGGCCTGCGGGCATCTGAGATCTGCGCGCTCGAGTGGAACGATCTCGATCTCGAGGCCGGGTCGATGACGGTGCAGCACAACACGTATCGCGGTACGACACAGACCCCGAAGGGGGTCATCGGCACGCTGGCGATGACCTCGCGCCTCAAGCACGCGCTCGCGGACTTCCGTAGGCGTGAATTACAGGGACCGCTGGTCTTGTATCGGCGATCGCAGCACACGGGGATGCAGTGGGCCCCGCACACTCCCCACTCGATCCGCTACGCGCTGAACCTCGTCCAGCGCAAGGCGGGGTTGCCGGACAGCGGTCCGCATCTCCTTCGCCACACGGTGCTCACTCGCCTCGCGCGGCTGGGCGCCGATGTCTACGAGGTCCAGGCGGTTGCTCGGCATTCGAAGCTGGAGACCACGCAGGCCTACCTGCATCTCCAGCAGGCCACGCTCGCGCGCGGCGCCGCGAACCTACTCGATCGGGCAAACGACCGCTCGGGTGGCAAGCGCGTGGCAAAGCGGGCGAGGAGCCCGCGAAACTAGCTTGGACGCCTGAATTAGCGGATTCCGCGACTTCAAACCAGACAACGTGATGATCGGGCGCGGCGGGCGGGTGCGCGTGATGGACCTCGGCCTCGCGCGCAGCTCATCGAAGGGCGAGCTCGGCGCTTCTCCGCGCGCCGACGCGCTCGCCGATCTCACGCGCTCGACCGCGCTGCTCGCCGTCCACATGACGCAGGCCGGGGCGTTGATGGGCACGCCCGCGTACATGGCGCCCGAGCAATTCTTAGGGCTTGAGCTGGATGTCCGCGCGGACATCTTCGCGTTCTGCGTGACGCTGTGGGAGGCGCTCTACGGCGAGCGACCGTTCGCGGGCGAGACGATGGCGGAGCTGCGCGAGCGCGTGCTCGAGGGGGTCGTCCGGCCGCCCCCGCGGGGCCGTCGGGTCCCCGGCTGGCTGCGGCGCGTCTGTCTGCGCGGGCTGGAGCTCGAGCCGCGCAGGCGCTGGCCGTCGATGCAGGCGCTGCTCGACGCGCTCGCGCGCGCGCGCCGACGCGCTCGCGCGCGCGGGTGGGTCGTGGGCGCGACCGCGATCGCGACGCTGGGGGCGGGGCTCGAGGGCTCCCGACGACTCGAGCGCACACGACAGGTCGCGGCGTGCGAGGCGGAGGGCGCGAGCATCTCGGAGGTGTGGAGCGAGCAGGCGCGGGCGACCACGCGCGAGGGGCTGCTGGCCGCCGGGGCGTCCTACGGCGCGCAGACGGTGAGCGCGGTGGAGCGGATCGTCGACGGGTACGCGGAGGCGTGGCGGCGCGCGGGCGCGGAGGCGTGTCTCGACACGCGCGTGCGCGGGCGCTGGCTCGAGGACCGGCTCGCGCGCGCGCGGTGGTGCCTGGACGAGCGCCGCATGGAGCTCGCGGCGCTGCTCGAGGCCTACGCGGACGCCGACGCGACGACCGCCGAGAACGCGGTGCTGGCCGCGACCGGGCTGTCGCGCGTCGATCGCTGCGAGGACGCGCGCTGGCTCGACGCGATGCCGCCGCTGCCCGAGGATCGGGAGGGGGTGGCGAAGATCCGCGAGCGGCTGTCTCGCGTCACCGCGTTGAGCCTGGCCGGCGACTACGACGAGGGGCTCGCGCTCGCGCTCGAGACGACCACGGCGGCCGAGGCGATCGGCTGGCCCTCGCTCATCGCCGCGGCGCGGGGGAGCGCCGGCGGGCTGCTCCAGCGCCTCGGCCGCTTCGACGAGGCCGAGGCCACGCTCGAGCGCGCGTACTTCGAGGCCGCGAAGGCGGGCGCGACGCAGCTGAGCTTGGAGCTCGCCGTGCAGCTGACGGATGTCGTCGGCACGAACGAGGCGCGCACCGAGGACGGGGCGCGGTGGGCCGAGCACGCCGAGGTCGCGTTGACGCAGCTCGGCGTCGGCGAGTCGGAGCTCCAGCGCGCGCCGCTGCTGACCAAGCTCGCGCGCGTGCGCTGGTCCGCCGGAGACTACGAGGAGGCGAAGGCGCTGAGCGAGCGCGCGCTGGAGATCCAGACGCGCGCGCTGGGAGCCGATCACTTCCGCGTCGCCACCACGCTCGGCGACTACGCGAACGTGTTCACCTCGACCGGAGAGTACGAGGAGGCCCGCGCGATGCACGAGCGCGCGCACGAGATCGTCGAGCGCACGCTGGGCCCTGAGCACCCGCTGGTCGCGTCGGCGCTCAACAACCTCGCGGTCGTCGCGGGCTTCATGGGAGATGTCGAGACCGCGATCGCGACGCACGAGCGCGCGCTGGCGGTCCAGGTCGAGGCCTTTCGTCCTGATCACCCGGAGATCGCGACGAGTCACAACAACCTCTCGCTGGTGTACCGGCGCGCGGGCCAGCTCGAGAAGGCGCAGGCGTCGAGCGAGCGCGCGCTCGAGCTCGTCAAGGCGACCCACGGGCCCGAGCACCCCTACGTCGCGATCGCGCTCGGCAACCTGGCCTCGATCCATCGCGAGAAAGGCGAGCACGCGCGGGCGCTGGAGCTCGATGAGCGGTCGCTCGGCGTGTTCGAGAAGACGCTGGGGACGGAGCACGAGTACTTCGGGATCGCGCTCATGCACATCGCGGACGATCACGTCGGGCTGGGCGAGCTCGCGGCGGCCAAGGACGCGCTCGAGCGCTCCTACGACCTGGTCGTGGCGCGCATGGGCCCCGAGAGCCGGAAGAGCGCGACCGCGCTGCGGGGGCTCGCGGAGGTCTCCCTCGCCCAGGAGCGATGGCGAGACGCGATCGATCAAGCCGAGCGCGCGATCAAGATTTTTGAGGGGGCGAAGGCCGCGCCCCACGAGCTCGCGCCGGCTCAATTCGTGCTCGCGCAGGCCCTGACGCGCGCGCCGAGGGCGGCGGGGCGTGACCCCGCGCGAGCGCGGGCGCTCGCTCGCCAGGCCCGCGACGCGCTCCGCGACGCGCCCGGCACCTTCCCGATCCTCGACAAGATCGAGACCTTCCTCGAGGATCATGGGCCTCGGGGCGAGTAGCCCGACGCCGCGCGGCCTCGACCGCGTCGTTTAGACATGTCTTATCCGACATATTTACAAACGCCGAGCGCGCCCGCGCGCGCCCGCTGCTCGGCGCGCTTGTCATCGTCGGCGTCTCGTCGGAGACTAGCGCAGTGCCGCTGACCTCGACGCTTCTCCTCACGAGCGCGCTCACCTGCGGTCCCGACGCGGAGCCGATGAAGTGCGCTTCGCCGGTGGAGGCGCCCTCGCCGGAGTGGCGAGCCCGCGAGCGCAAGCTGCAGATCCAGCTCGGCGTGTCGGCCGGCGTCATGGGCCTCGGGGTAGTGTTGATCGCCGGCGGCCTGATCGCCGACCTCACCCCGTGCAAGAACCCTGACCCGGACTTCGGCTGCGGCGAGTTCCCGATCGGCTTCCTCGTGCTCGCGCCGGTCGGCGCGGTCATCACGTTGGCGGCGACGATCCCCACCGGGATCTACGGGGCACGCCTGCGGCGACACCGACGCGGCTCCGCCAGGCAGGCGTTTCAGTTCGCCCCGGCGCCGGGCGGGTTTCAGCTCCGGTTCTGATCAGCGCGCAGGCGCTCCGCGCCGGTCGAGTCGCGCGGCTGGCAACCGCGCGGCGACGGTGCCGTGTCGACGGAGCTCGCGCGGACGAACGCCGCGTGCGTGACTTCAAACCCGACTGCACACGCGTCGTCGAGTGCTGCTCCCCCCGCCCTTCAATACCCGAGGTCGGCGACCGCGGCGAGCTCGGGGGCGTCGCTCGCTCGCACGACGGCGGCGCCCGAGCACGCGGGTGTGTGCGCGCGCGGTGGAGTCGTGACGGAACCGCTGGGTCAGGCGCGACGCGGACGACGGGTGCTCCGGCCCGCTCGCGCAGCTCCGGGCCCTCGAGCCACCTGACGGCGAGCGCTCGCTCGAGCTGCGGACGTCCACGAAGGACGACACCGACCAGATGCTCGCGAGCTCGGCGGCGCTCGCGGCGACCGACACGCGCTGACCGAGCGCCGCGTAACGTCACTGTCACAACTCGGTTATCCCGGAGCTTTGGGTTTATTCTCAACGTCTCGCTCTCGGTAGGCGCCTCGAGGCGACTGCGCGGCGCGAACAATTCGCGGCGGGACGAAACACCGACCGACGGCGACATCCCACGCTACACTCGCGTCGAGCGTGGGGCGTGACGGTACGCGCCGCGCTCAGCTCGGGACGCGACGATCTATGGAGAAGCTCGTTATTTTCGGCAAGGGCGGGATCGGCAAGTCGACGCTCGCGACCTCGCTGAGCGCGAGCCTGGCGGCGCAGGGGCGTCGCGTGCTGCACGTCGGCTGCGACCCCAAGCACGACTCGACCGCAGCGCTGCTCGGCGGCCGCATGATCGAGCCCGTCATCGATCGGATCGAGCGGGTCAAGGGCGTCACGCGCGACGAGATCGTGACGCGCTCGCACCTCGGGGTCGACTGCGTCGAGGCCGGGGGCCCGGGCGCGGGGGTGGGCTGCGGCGGCCGCGGGATCACGCGGATGCTCGAGATCTTCCGCGAGGCCGAGCTGCTGAGGCCCGGGGCCTACGACGTGACGCTCTACGACGTGCTCGGCGACGTCGTGTGCGGCGGCTTCGCGGCGCCGCTGCGCCGGGGCGTGGGCGAGAAGGTCATCATCGTCGCGTCGGAGGAGCTGATGGCGCTCTACGCCGCGAACAACATCGCCAAGGCCGTGGTGCACTACGCGACCAACGGCATCGGGCTCGCCGGGATCGTCTTCAACCTCAAGAACAACGACACCGACCGGTCGACGCTGCAGCGCTTCGCGGCGCTGCTCAACGCCCGGGTGCTCGGCTACGTCCCGCGCGACCCGCTGATCCGCGAGGCCGAGTACCGACGCAAGACGGTGATCGAGCACGCGCCGGCGTCCGCGGTCTCGCGCCGCTTCGCCGAGCTCGCGCGGCACGTGCTCGAGCTGGAGCTCGAGGGACAGCCCCTGCCCACGCCGCTCTCGGAGCGCGACTTCTACGAGCTGGCGCGCCGCAAGTTCACGCGGGCCCCCGCGCGGCGGGACGCCGCGCCGCTGGTCAGCGCCGAGGTGGACCCGCTCGTCAACGGCGACAAGCTGCTCGCGCGCGTCCGGGAGCGCGCGGTCGCCCGCGCGGGCGCGTTCCAAGATGAGCTGTCCGCAGGGTCACGCGCGGTCCGGCTCGGCCTCGTCACCGCCGACGAGGCGCTCCAGCGCCTGCGCGCGGCCTTCCCGGTCGAGGCCAGCGCGCTGCGGACCGAGGAGCTGCTGGCGTGAGCTCGCTGTTCCCCGAGCTCGACGGCGTGTTCGCGGGCGCGAAGCCTACGCCCGAAGCGCCCGCGCCCGAGGCCGACGCGCAGCCCGAGTCGAGCTCGGCCGCGCCCGTGCGCGCGGGGGTCGAGTCGCTGAAGAGCTTCGCGCGCGCGATGCAGCTCGAGGGCGCGCTGCTCGAGGTCTCGCGCTTCTCGGACGGCCACGTGGAGTTCGTCGCCGCGCTGCCGGGCGGCCCGCGCGAGCGCTTCAGCCTGGTCCCGCCGAGCCCGCGCGCGTGGCTGCGCGCGCCGGGCTTCGCGATTCAGTACCGCGGCGAGCCGCTCTCGCGCGGGCTCTCGGCGCGCCTCAACCGCTTCGGCGCGCGCTACCGGCGGGCGACGCTCGCCCAGCTCGCTAGCCGCGTCCTGCCCGACGAGGGCGACCGCTTCACCCTGCGCTGGGATGACCCAAAGAGCCTGTTCTACAGCTACGCGAGCGCGAAGGCGTGGCGGACCTTCTTCGAGGATAAAGAGCTCTACCGCGGCGTCTGCGAGACCTTCTCGGGCAACGTCGCCTACGTCTCGCACGAGGAGCTCGAGTGCAACTTCAACACCGTGCACTCCGGCGCGTCGACGGTGACCTTCTTCAACACCGTCGAGACCGACCTCGAGCCCAGAGCCTCGTGGGGGCGCCGGCACTTCCTCAGCACGGACCTGCAGGATCTCGACGTGATCAAGGGCGGCGACGCCAAGCTCGATCAGGCGCTCGAGAGCATCGCCGCGTTCCCCGAGAAACCGAGCATGGTGCTGATCGGCGCGACCTGCGTGCCGCTGGTCACGGGCGACGACATCGAGGCCTCGGCCGCGCGCGCGCGCAGCAAGCTCAAGCTCCCGGTGCTCTACCTCGGCAACGAGAACAACCCGCAGGAGGAGCTGCTGCAGCGGATGCTCAACGACGTCGACACCAACGCGACGCGACGCGTGCCCGGGCGCGTCAACCTGCTCGGCTTCCCGGAGCTGCCCGGGCGCGAGCAGCTGACCTCGCTGCTCGAGGCCTGCGGCGTCGAGCTCGGCTGCGAGCTGTACCCCTCGTTCGACCCCGCGCAGCTGCGAGAGTTCCCGCGCGCGGAGCTGCTGATCCTCTACCCGTGGGAGCGCTACCACGAGCCGATCACGCGGCTGCTCCAGCGCTTCCCCGACATCCCGACGCTGCGCCCGCCCCCGCCCTTCGGCCTGCGCGCGAGCGAGACGTGGCTGCGGGCGGTGACGGACGCGCTCGGGCGGACGGCGGCCTTCGACTCAATATGGCGCGAGAGACAGGATGAATGGGAGCCGGCGTGGGAGGCGCTGCGCGCCCAGGCGCGGGGCTATCGCGTCGGCTTCGTGTGCGACGACAGCGACTGGCGCGCGGCGCTCTCGGCGACGCGGCGCATGGGCGTGCCGCTGCTCTCGCTGGTCTCGGAGTTCGGCTTCGCCGGGGTCGACGTGTTCGTCTACACCGGCCTGCGCCCGCCCGCCCCCGCGCCCGAGCCGTGGATCACGCTGCGCGGCTACGCGACGCCCCAGGAGCTGGAGGCCGAGCTCCGTCGCTCACGCGCGGTCGCGATCTACTCCGAGCTGTACTTCGACAAGCGGCTCTCGCGGACCGGAAAGAACATCTTCTCGCTGCGCGACGTCTCGTGCGGGCCGCGGGGCGCCGTCGACACGCTGACGCGGCTGCTCGCGCGCTGCCGCCTGCCGTTTTACCGGCGCTACCAAGCGCACCTGGGCGAGCCCTTCCCCGCCGCGGAGGCCCCGTGAACGCCGACGGCGGACCGAGCGGCGCGAACAAAGCCGACGCGCGCTGGCAGCGACAGCGCGCGTCCGGCCTGGCCCCGCGCCCCGAGGAGCAATTCTCGACGCCGTACCGGATCCCGTTCCAGCTCGGCCTGTTCATGGCGATCAACGCGATCTCGGACCTCTACGGGATCATCGACGGGCCGGACTGCCTGTACCGCAAGGCCGAGTGGATCCACGGCAGGCACGACCTGCGCTCGACCCTGCTCGACGCGATCGGCGAGCACCGGATCGTGCCGACCCTCGTCAACTCCGAGGCCGTCGTGACCTCCGACGGCCGCGAGGTCGCGCGCCGGATCCGTCGCGTCGCGCGGCTGCGGGGCGTCGGCGCGGCGGTGATCTGCTCGATGCCGCACGTGACGATCATCGGCACGCAGTACGACCGCCTGATCGCCGACCTGCAGCCCGAGGTCCCGTTCCCGCTGCTCGAGGTCAACGGCCGCTCGCTCGACGGCGACTGGGTCGACGGCTACGCCGACACCCTCGAGGCGCTGGCGAACACGATCGCGCTCGACGGCCGCGCGCCGGACGAGGACGCCGTCGCGGTGATCGGCTACCTCATGGATCGCGGCGAGGAGGATCACCGCGGCAACATCCGCGAGCTCGAGCGCATGGTCGCCGCGCTCGACCTGGACCTGCGCTCGGTCTGGCTGAGCGGCTCGCCCTACCGCGCGCTCGCCCGCGCCGGCTCGGCGCGCACGCTGCTCGCCCTCCCCTACGGACAGGCGGCCGCCCGCGCGCTCGCCCGGCGCACGGGCGCGCGCGTCGTCGACGTCCCGGTCCCGCTCGGCCTGGGCGCGACGCGCACGCTGCTGCGCGCGCTGGCCCGCGCGACAGGTCGAGTCGAGGCCGCCGAGCGCTTCATCAACGCCGAGCACGCGCGCCTGATCCCGCGGCTCGAGTGGGTGATCCCCCACTACTTCGCCGGGCGGCGGATCGCCTTCGCCGGCGACCCGGCGATGTTCGCGGGCTTCCACGAGCTCGCCACCGAGATCGGGATGATCGTCGAGTTCATGTGCGCGTCGGCCCGCGCGCGCGAGGAGCTCGCGCCGCCCGCGGACGGCTACACGAGCGTCCTGCACGCGCCGCCCGAGGCGACCCTGCGAAGAGTCCTCGAGGACAGCTCGCGCGCCGGCCTCGACCTGCTCGTCTGCGACAGCCTCGCCATGGACTGCGCGCGCCAGGGCGAGACCGAGGTGCTCAACTTCGGCTTCCCCTGCTTCGAGCGACACGCGCTCTCGGACAGCCCGTTCCTCGGCTTCAACGGCTGGATGTGGCTGCTGGGCGCGATGACGAACGAGATGATCCGACGCGAGCAGCGGGTGCGACGGCGGTCAACGCCAAGCTGAGGCGCCGCCGCCGAACTCGCTAGCTCGCTGCGCCGGCTTCGCGCTCGACGCCGGCGGCGCTGACGAAGCCGCGGACGATATCGATGAGCGAGACGATCCCCGCGAGCAGCTGCTGGTCGTCCACGACGACCAGGCGGTGAACCCCCATCGCCACCATCTTGCGCCCCGCCTCGACGATCGACTCGTGCGGGGCGACGCTGAGGACCGCCGGGGTCATGACATCGGCGACCGTGCCCTCGCGCCGCACCGTCGGGTCCCCGTGCTCATCGGCCAGGCCGGCGTGCAGGGAGTAGTACAGACCATCGCCGAGCTCGCCGCCGCGATCGCGGTCTGGATCAGAGAGGTCGGTGAGGCTCACGACCCCGACGACCTCTCCGCTCTCCTCCACGACAGGCGCGCCGCTGACGCGTTTCTGCGCGAACAGACGGGCGACGGACTCGAGGCTCGTGCCCGGAGTGACCGCCAAGACCTTGGCCGTCATAACCTCGGAAACCATCGGATACGCTGTGCTCGACATTGACCAAGGGTAGGTCAGAAAGCGGCGTCATCTGACCAGGAGTTTGGGCGCGCGCTTCGTACGCGCTAAGGTCATCCGAGAAGAGACGACACGAATGGACCGCCGCGCGTACAGAGAATTCGAAGCCAAGCTGCGCTTCCTGCTGACGAACTGCTTCGACGCCAACGGGCTCTTACGCGAGCTGAGCTACACCGAGTTCGCCTTCGAGATCCGCCAACACGTCGCGGATGGGCTCAGCCTCGTCAAGACCGTCGACTCGGTCATTGAGTACCTCTGGAGTCAGACTCAGTTCAGCATCGAGCTCGTCCAGTGGCTCCGCGCGATCCGTGGCAACGGCGGTTGGCGCTCGCACATTGAAGAGCTCGACGGACTGCTGCGCGCGGTCGACAAGAACCCTGCGCCGACGCCTCAGCGCCCCTCGCCAACGCTGCCCATCGCGGAGCCGCGCCGCTGGTGGAGCTACCCTGAAGAGGAAACGGTCCGGTTCACGCTCGCCCTCGGTACGAGCGGGGGATGGCGCAGCGAGTACCCTGAGAACGGCACGCTCCACGCCAGCTACGACTGGTCGCTGCCTGACCGGAGCCAGCCGGGCGCCAACGGGGGCTCGCTTGTGCTCCCGTGGAACCCTGGAGATCTCAACCTGCTGCGCAACCAACTATCGGCGAATCCGCCGCGACTTCGCGCAGATGAAGTTCACGAGGTCGGTCATCGACTCCGACGCGCGATCGCGGCGCTGCCCGGTATGACGCAGGAGCTCACGCGCGCGTACGACGAGGCGACGCGGCTCAACATCGGCTTCGAGCTGACCGTGCAGTCCAACACCGCTGCGGCCCAGGAGATCCCGTGGGAGCTGTTTATGCTCGGCCTCGAGAACACCGCGCATCCCCTACCCCTACTCGCAAAAGGCCTCGTGGTGCGCCGCCTCCCTGGAGCGAAGCGCGCTGTAGAGCCGGCGGGCGACGCCGGAGGCTCGCTGCTGCTCGCGTGGTCGGACAGCGGCGCTGATGTGCAGATCGACCGGCATCGCGCGACGCTCAACAAGCACCTACCCGGCGCCGTGACGGAGCTCAAGAGTCCTAGCCTCGCGGACATCCGAAAGACCACGCGACAGCTCGAGCGCGAGGGTCGGCCAGTCCGCGTTCTCCATATCGTCTGCCACGGCACCGAAGAATTCGGTCGCTATGGACTTCAGCTCGGCGGCGAGGGGTCGAAGCCCGTCTACGCCAACCAGCTCCGCACGCTGCTCGAGGGCCTCCGACCCCACCTACGCCTAATCCTGCTGTTCGCGTGCGACAGCGCCAACCCGGGAGACGTGGTCGCCAACCCATTCGGCTCGCTCGCCCAAGCGGCCCTCAACGCGGGCTGCGACGTGCTCGCCAGCCAGTTCCCGCTGTCCACAAAGGCAGCCGCGAGCGCGTGCGACACGATTTATGAGAACCTCGTGGGGCACAGCGCGTCGCTTCAATTCGCGTGGCGCGAGGCCGTCCACGGGCTGCACATGGACGATCCAGATCGCCACGACTGGGCCAGCCTCGTGCTGCTTCGCCCACGCTAGGCCGCTGATCGAGTCGTGGGCGCTGGAACCACGACGGAACCGCGGTAACGCGCTCGCTAGCTCCTGAGCGTACTCAACGACTTAAGTAGTCCGCGCGGACTTCAAACCCGACTGCGCGCGCGAGCGCGTGATGGGCCCGGAGCACCGGAGGTCGCCGAGGCCCTGCACTGCCTGGGCACCGTCGCCAAGGCCGAGGGCGACTTCGACGCGGCGGCGCGCGAGTTCTCGCGGGCGCGCGCGATCTTCGAGTCCTCCTCGAGCCTCGAGAGCGCCAAGGCGTTGAGCCTGCGCGACAGCTGGATCGAGCTGCTCATTGGGCAAGGTCGCTTCGCCGAGGCCGAGGCCGCGCGCGGTCGAGGGCTGGCTGAAGACGCGCGCGCCCTGACCCCTCAACATCATGACCATTAAGACATGTCGCTAGAATCCGGCGCCCCCGCTGAGCCGCGCGCAATTGAAAAACCTACGCGCGCCCCGCCGCCGTCGCGGTTCTCCGCCCAGGCCGCGCCGCCGTGGGCCTCGGCGATCCGGCGCACGAGCGAGAGCCCCAGGCCGATCGAGCCGTGACGCGCGCCGGCGCGGCGCTCCCCGCGGTAGAATGAGCTGAACACGCGCTCGCGCTCCTCCTCGGTGAAGCCGGGGCCCGCGTCCTCGACCTCGAAGCACACGCGCGTCGCCTCCGCGCGCACCCGCACGCCCGTGACCCCGCCGCCGTGGGCCGCCGCGTTGCGCAGAAGGTTGGCGAGCGCCCGCAGCAGCAGCGTCGCGTCGCCCTCGACCGCGCGCCGCTCCGCGACCTCCGGCTCCCGCCGCAGCAACGCGCGCGGGACATCGGCTCGCTCGAGCGCGCGGCTCGCGAGCGCGAGCGGATCGAGCGCGCGTCGATCGAGGGAGTCGAACTCGAGGCGCGAGCTGGCGAGCAGCTGATCGACGAGGCTGTCGACCTCGAGCACCTCGCGCTCGATCTCGTCGAAGCAGGCCTTGTTGACGCCTGCGGCGTCGCTGTCGCGACCGAGCTCGAGCAGCACGCGGATATGCCCCAGCGGCGTGCGCAGCTCGTGCGACACGGCCGCCAACAATTCGCGCTGGTCCGCGAGCTGCTTCTCGATCCGCGCCGCCATGTCGTTGACGGTCTCCGCCAGCAGCCCGACCTCGCCGGGCGCGTGCCGGTTGAGCTCGATCCGGCTGTCGAGGCGGCCCTCGCCGATCGCCCGCGTGACCCGGACCAGCTGCGTGAGCGGCCGCGTCAAGCGGAGCGCGATCCCGCCCGAGCCGAGCCACAGGATCATCCCCGCCGACAAAAGCACGAGCAGCGCGAGCCCGCCGCCCCGCACGTGATCGTGGGGCATGCAGACGTGGACCTCGCCGACCGCCGCGCCGCCTCGGGTGATCGTCGAGCGCACGTCCGGGCGCGCGCAGGGGTCACCAAAGCGCGAGAGCTCGACGCCGCCGTCGTCGAGGATCAACACCGAGACCGCGAAGGTCTCGGAGAGCTCGCGCGCGAGCGCGTCGCGGGCCTCGGGGCGCGCCCAATTCTCGGCGAAGCGGTTGCCGAGAAACCGCTCGGTCCGCTCAAACTGCTGGCGCCAGGTCGGGTGCTCGCCCGAGAACAGCCGGACCAGCAGCGCCGCGGTCACGAAGCTGAACAGGATCGACGCGCCGAACCAGACAAAGATCCGGCGATGCAGCCGACCGTGGAAGTAACGCGCGAGCGGGCTCGGGGCGCCCGGGCAGCGCTCGCCGCTGTGGTGATCGTGGTGATCGTGGTGACCGTGGTGACCGTGGTGACCGTGGCGGCAGTGGCGGTGGCGGTGGCGGTGGCGACGATGACGTCGATGGCGCATGGGGATCGCTCTTGCTCTAAGTATTTGGAGCTGCCTGAAGAGCTAGGCGCGCTCCTGCTTGAACACGTAGCCGACGCCGCGGACCGTCTGGATCCGCGTCGGCGCCCGCGGGTCGTCGCCGAGCTTCTTGCGCAGCTTCGAGATGTGCACGTCGACGGTCCGCTCGCTGACGACCACGTCGCCGCGCCCGGCCTCGGCGAGCAGCGCCTCGCGCGGGACGACGCGCCCGGCCCGGCGCAGCAGCGCGACGAGGATGTCGAACTCGATCGCCGTCAGCTCGACGCGCGCGCCCTCGAGCAGGACCTCGCGGGCCGGGACGTCGACCTCGACGCCCGAGACCACGAGCCGCCGCGACGTCGCCTCGGGCTGCACGCGCCGCAGGACCGCGCGCAGCCGCGCCAGCAGCTCGCGCGGGCTGAACGGCTTGGGGACGTAGTCGTCGGCGCCGAGCTCGAGGCCGACGACGCGGTCCGCCTCGTCCCCGCGCGCCGTCAGCATGATCACCGGCACGCGGCTGCGCGCGCGGATCCGTCGCAGGACCGCGAGGCCGTCCATGTCCGGCATCATCACGTCGAGCAGCACCGCGTCGAAGGCCCCCGCCGCGAGCGCCCGCAGCCCCTGGTGGCCGTCGCCCGCCGACTCCAGCGCGACCCCGTTCTGCCCCATGTACGCCGAGAGCA
Source organism: Polyangia bacterium (assembly GCA_030430565.1). GTDB lineage: Bacteria > Myxococcota_A > Polyangia > Nannocystales > Nannocystaceae > JACKDW01. Next base: position 244,629 of record JAUIKS010000003.1, on the reverse strand, counting down.
GCTGGTGGAGCCGGGCGTCGTCGTCGATGAGCAGCACGCGGATAGACATGGGGCGAAGGGCGGGTGGCGAAGGCCCGTCGAGCTTAGCAGACCGACGGGCGCGCCCCGCCAGCGAGGAGGCTGGCGGGGCCGTGGTCGTGATGGTTAGCGCGCCGCGTCGGCGCAGCGCGCCGCGACCTCGTGGGCGAAGTGATCGAGGTGCGACCGGGACCAGCGGCCCTCGGGCGGCGCCCCGGGCTCAGCGACCTCTTGACCGCGGGCGCGCAGCGCCGCCGCGACGCAGACCTCGCTGAGGTAGGTCATGTTCGCGTCGTGTCGCGCGGCGCGGTGGTGATGCAGGCTCTTGAGGCCGCTGCCGAAGCCGACGACCGTGCCGAGCCCGAGGGCGATGAGGAGGAGTCTTCGCTTCATCGTCTTGATCTCCACGTCGCGGGCCGCGTCATCCCTCACCCCGGTACGGACCACCTGGGTAGCCGCGCGGCCCCGACTCGATCAAGCCCGCGAGTCGCTCGCGCTGCTGCTCGTCGAGCGCGTCGTGGACCCGCGCGAGCGAGCCGACGAGCTGCTCACGAAACGCCCGCAGCCGCTCGTCGTGGCGGGCGAAGAGCTCGCCGAGCGCGGTCTCGTCGAGCGACGCGCCGCGCAGCGCGGTCGCGATGTCGCCGCGCGAGGAGAACAGCTCGCCGCGCCCCTCCTCGAGGGTCGCGCGCAGGGCCTCGGCCTCGCGCCGGATGACCTTCTCCTGCCCCGGCGTGGTGTCGAGCCGCGAGAACAGCGGGTACAGCCACCAGGTGGTGGGCCCCCGCCCGCGAGCCCACGGGCCGAGCCCGGGCCCTGACCCGTGACGCCCGCGCGGGCCATGCCAGCCGCGCCAGCCTTGGTGGTGGTGGTGATGGTGCCAGCCTCCGTGATGCCAGCCGTGATGACGGGCTGGGCAGCCGCCGGGGCCGCGCCAGTCGTGATGAGAGCCGTGCCAGCCGCCGCAGCGGCTGTAGTGATGGTGCTTGAGGACCTTGACGAGTCCGATGAGACATCCAGCGCCGATGAGAAATCCGAGCATGAGTCGTGATGACCTCCTGAGACTCAAGCTGTGCCCCCGGTGTGAAGGCCGTACACGCGCGTTCGTGAAGAAGTGTGAAGCCCGCCGCGAGCGCCTCGGCGCCGCTGCGACGCCGCCTCGGCGCCGCTTTGACTGGTACGATCGCGCGATGCCCCTCCGCTCCGTTCGCCGCCGCGTCCGCCAGCGCTACCAGCAGCTCCGCAGCGAGGCGATCCGCCTCGGCTACATCAAGGCGCTCGAGCACGCGAGCCGGGTCGGCCGCGCCCTGCCGATCGCGCGGTCCGCCCGCAGGCGCGTCGAGCTCCTGCGCGACATCCCCTACCGACCAGGAGGCCGCCGCGCGCACACCCTCGACGTCTACCGCCCGCGGGGCCTGGGCGCGCCCGCGCCGGCGATCCTCTACATCCACGGCGGCGCGTTCACGCACCTGTCGAAAGATACACACTGGATGATGGGCGTGAGCTTCGCCGCCCGCGGCTACGTCGTGTTCAACATCAACTACCGGCTCGCGCCGCGCGACCCGTTCCCGGCGGCGGTCGAGGACGCCTGCGCCGCCGCGCGCTGGGTCCACGAGCACGCCGGGCGCTACGGCGGCGACCCGACGCGCCTGGTCGTCGCGGGCGAGTCGGCGGGCGGGAACCTGGCGACCGTCGTCACGCTCTCCGCCCGTCACGAGTTCGCCTACGAGCCGAGCCGCGCGCTGTTCCGCTCGGGCTTCACGCCGCGGGCCTGCATCGCCGCCTGCGCGATCCTGCAGGTCAGCGAGACCGAGCGCTTCAACTCGCTGTGGAAGCGCCCGCTGCCGCCCTGGGTCAACCATCAGCTCGTGACGCTGACCGAGCAGTACCTGCCAGCGCGCGGCCGCCTCGACGCCCCCATGCCGCTCGCGGACCCGCTCGTGTTCCTCGAGCGACGCGAGGCCGCGACCGATCGCCCGCTGCCGCCCTTCTTCGCCTTCGCGGGGACCCGCGACCCGATCCTCGACGACACCCGCCGCCTCGGCGCGGCCCTCGATCGCCACGGCGTGCGCAACGAGACCCGCTTCTACAAGGGCGAGCTGCACGCCTTCCACGCCGTCCCCTTCCGCGAGCAGGCGCGTCGCTGCTGGCGCGAGCAGTTCGAATTCCTGGGCGAGGTCCTCGACCTGGCCCCAGCGTCATAACGCGGGATGGCGGCCCCGGCCCCGCGCGGGGCGCTACTTCTTGGTCGGCAAGAACACGCCGCCGCCGTCGTCCTTCTTGGTCGGCAAGAACAGGTTGTTGTCCTGCTTCGGCGGCTCTTGCTTCGGCGGCTCCTGCTTCGGCGGCTCCTGCTTCGGCGGCTCCTGCTTCGGCGGCGCGCTCCCGGCTGGCTTCTTCTTGGCGCGCGGCTTCCCGCCGCTGCGGCCGCGCTTGAGCTTGGCCTGCAGCGGCGTGTTCTTGTCCCCCTCGACGATCGTGATCGTCTTCTTCCAGGTCCGATAGCCGTCGGTGACGACCTCGACGTGGTGCTTGCCGACGGTCAGGCGATCGACGTGCGGCGTCGTGCCGACCAGCTCGCCGTCGACGTAGACCTCGGCGTGCGGCTGCGAGACGATCGCGAAGTTGCCCGTCGGCCCCAGCGCGTCGCGGTCACGCTCGGCCTGCAGCGTCTCGAGCCGCTGCTTCGCGAGCGCGTGCTCAGCGTCGAGCTCGAGCACGTCCTCGTAGGCGTCGATCGCCGCGTCCCGCGAGCCTTTCTCCTCGAGGTTCCGCGCCGCGCTGTAGAGCTCGCCCACGCGGATCTGCGCGCGCAGGCGCTCGGCATGACGCGTCAACGCCGGGTCCGCGTCGAACTCGGGCTGGTAGCGGTCGAGGAGGTCCGTGGCCTCCTCGTACTGCCCCGCGTCGATCTGCTTGCGCGCGAGCTCGAGGCCGTCCTCAGCGGTCGCCGTTGTTGTGGCTGGCGTCTCGTCGGCGGCCTGCGCGAGCGCCTGGGGCTCTGGCCCGGCGGGCTTCGAGCCGACGATCACGTAGGTCAACACCGCCGCCCCTAGCAGCGCGAGGCAAGCCCCGATCGCGACCACGAGGCCGCCCGTGCGCGCGCGCGTCTCGGCGCGGACGACCGTCACGGGGGGCAGGCGCGCGCGCGACGACTCGAGATCGAAGTCCGAGCGCTCGAGCGCTGAGCTCGTCGGGCTCGCGCTCGCGCCCGCGCCTACCGGCTCCACGCCGCGCGCCATGGTGGTCTGCGCGGGCCTCACCGCGCTCGCGCCCGAGCGCATCGGCGCGTGGTTCCCGGTGCCCTGGAAGCCGAGGCCGACCATCGTGCCGTCGGTCGCGCTCGCGCCGAGCGGCGCCGGGCGGATGACCGGCGCGCGCATCATCGAGGCGTCGACGCAGTCGATCAGCTCGAGCAGCAGCTCGTTGGCGTCCTCGGGGCGCTCCTCCGGCCGCTTCGCCAAGCACACGTGGATCAGCTCGAGCAGCTCGGCCGGGACGCCGTGCCCTCCCGGCAGGATCTCGTCGAGCCGCGCCGGCGCCTCGTGGACGTGCTTGTAAAACAGCGTCGTGTTGGTCTCCGCGCTGAAGGGCTGCACGCCCGCGAGCATCGTGTAGAACAAGACCCCGAGCGCGTACACGTCGGCGCGCTGATCGACCGGCTCGCCCTGGATCTGCTCGGGCGAGAGGAAGCCCGCCGTGCCGACCACGTGCTGCTGGGTGATCTTCTGCTGCTCCTGATCGACCAGCTTGGCGAGCCCGAAGTCGAGGATCTTGACGAAGGTGCCCTGCGCGTCAGGCTCGACGAGCATGATGTTGGAGGGCTTGAGATCGCGGTGCACCAGGCCGCGCGAGTGGGCGTGCCCGAGGCCCTTCAGCAGCTGCGCCGCGATCGGCACGAAGACCTCGGTCGACAGCCGCCCCGCCGCCTCGAGGCGGTCCTCGAGCAGCTCGCCGTCGAGGAACTCCATCACCATGAACGCGCGATCGGAGTCCTGCCCGAAGTCGAGCATGCGCACGATGTTGGGGTGCGTGAGGCCGCCGAGGCGATCTGCCTCTCGCTTGAACCGCGCCAGCGTCTCGTGGTTGCCGGCCCAGCTGGGCGCGAGCACCTTGACGACCACGGGCTCCGGCCGGTCGTCGCGTCGCGCCAGGTACACGAGGCCGACGCCCCCGCGCCCGATCAGGCGCTCAATTATGTACCGGCCCGCGAGCGTGTTCCCGACGAGCGGATCGTCCGCTGGCTCCCCGCTGGGGCCTCGAGGTGCGATGTTGTGCACGGACATTCGAGCGCGCCGGTCCCTGGATTCTAGAACGCGGACCGCCCAGCGTCACGTCGCTGGTGAATTCTGCCCCAGCGACGCCCGCGGGCCCGGAGGCCTCCACGCGCGCCTCACGCCCCTCGGCCGCGCGCGCCTCACGCCCTTCGGCGCCCCACGTAGCCCGCCGCGAGCGTACACTCGACCGACCCCAGCCATGCTCACGCTCGACGAACAGACAGGCGAACTCGCGCGCGCGGTGATCGACGCGTGCAAATCCCAGGGGCTGCGCCTCGTGACCGCCGAGTCCCTCACCGGCGGCTTGATCGCGGGCGCGCTGACCACCGTCCCGGGCTCGTCGTACGTCGTCGACCGCGCGTTCGTCGTCTACTCGTACGCCGCGAAGTCGCAGATGCTCGGCGTCCCCTACGAGCTCGTGCGCTCGTGCTGCGCCGTGAGCGAGGCCGTCGCGCGCGCGATGGCCGAGGGCGCGCTGGCGCGTAGCTATCCCGAAGCGCAGGTGAGCGTCGCGGTCACGGGCGTCGCCGGCCCCGGGGATCTCGACGCCGAGCGGCCAGCCGGGTTGGTCCACCTCGCCGCCGCGCGGCTCGGCGGCCCCACGCTGCACCGCGAGCGGCGCTTCGGCTCCTGCGGACGCCCCGAGGTCCGCGCGCAGACGGTCCGCGCGGCGCTCCAGCTCGTGCTCGAGCTGCTCGGGTAGCCGAGCGCTCGACGCGGACTCCTCCCCCCCAGCGCGCGCTCCGTGAGCGGGCGCTCGGAGGAGCTCGCGCGCCCGCGTATCTGCCGGTGGACAGCGCCGCGTTAAACACGTATTTAAAAGTCAGATTTAAACCGTCGCCCGAGGCGACAAGGAGTGAGGAGATGACCGTGAGCGTCTACGAGCAACTGGGCGGCGCGCCCGCGATGGAGAAAGCCGTCGAGATCTTCTACCGCAAGATGCTGTCTGACGACCGCGTGGCCGGCTTCTTTGAAGATGTCGACATGGACAGGCAGGCGGCGAAGCAGACCGCGTTCCTGACCATGGTCACCGGCGGCCCGAACAGCTACACCGGCCGCGACATGCGGAGCGCGCACGCGCACCTCGTCGCGCGCGGCCTCAACGACACCCACTTCGATATCGTCGTCAAGCACCTCGGCGACACGCTCCAAGAGCTCGGCGTCCCGGCGGAGCTGATCCAGCAGGTCGCGGCCGTGGCCGAGAGCGTGCGCGGCGACGTCCTGAACCGCTGAGCCCGACATGAGCGCCTCCTCGATCCGCTACGGCGCCATCACCTGCGCCCTCGAGCCCGGCGAGACCGTGCTCGAGGGCCTCGAGCGCCACGGCGCCTCGATCCCGAGCTCGTGCCGCACGGGCGCCTGTCAGTCCTGCCTGCTGCAGGCGCGGTCCGGCACGCCCCCGGAGCTCGCGCAACGCGGCCTGCGCGAGACCTGGCGCCAGCGCGGCTACTTCCTCGCCTGCGTCTGCCGGCCCAGCGAGGACCTCGAGGTCGCGCCGGTCGGCGCCGCCGAGGAGCGCGCCGCGACCATCGCCGAGCTCACGCGCCTGTCCCCCAGCGTCACGCGCGTCCGCCTCGCCGTCGCGACCCAGGCCGGCCGCAGCGACTGGAACCATGAGCCAGGGCAGTTCCTCACGCTGCTGCGCGCCGACGGCCTCGCGCGCAGCTACTCGATCGCGAGCCTCGCGCGCGAGGAGCTGCTCGAGCTGCACGTCCGCCACATGCTCGGCGGGCGCATGAGCACCTGGCTCCACGAGCAGGCGCGCGTCGGCGACGCGGTCCGGATCCGCGGCCCGCTCGGCGAGTGCTTCTACACCGCCGGCGCGCCCGAGGCCGCCGACGCCCCGCTGCTGCTCGCCGGCACGGGCACCGGGCTCGCGCCGCTGTGGGGGATCCTGCGCGAGGCGCTGCGCCGCGACCACCGCGGCCCGATCACGCTCGTCCACGGCGCCCGCGCGCCGGCGGGGCTGTACCTGCAAGAGGAGCTCGCCGCGCTCGCCCTCAGCGCGCAGCGCTCGCGGCTCCGCTACGTCCCGTGCGCGCTCGAGCTGCCGGAAGGCGCGCTCCCCTCGCGCGAGCTCGCGGTCGGCACGATCACCGAGGTCGCGCGGCGCGAGCTCGACACGCTCACCGAGGCGAAGGCGAGCGCGCGCGCGTATCTCTGCGGCGATCCCGGGAGCGTGAAGTCCCTCAAGCGCGCGCTGTTCCTCGCCGGCGTGTCGCTGCGCAACATCTTCAGCGACGCCTTCGTCACCGCGAGCCCGCCGGCGGGTGCGAACGCGGAGGTCTCGGCGTAGACTGGGCTCGTCACGCCAGCATGCGCCTCACCAAGCAGACCGACTACGCGCTCCGGATCATGCTCTACCTCGGGAGCTTCCCCGACCGCGTGATCTCGACCGAGGAGATCAGCAGCGCCTACCGGATCTCCAACAACCACCTGGCGAAGATCGTGCACATGCTCGGCAAGCTCGGCTACATCGAGGTCAAGCGCGGTCGCCAGGGCGGGATCCGGATGGCGATGGCGCCCGAGCAGATCAACGTCGGCGAGTTCGTGCGCAAGGTCGAGCCCGACTTCCACATCGTCGAGTGCTTCAGCGGCGCCAAGAACAAGTGCGAGATCACGCGGGCCTGCACGCTGATCCAGCCGCTCAAGGAGGCGCGCGACGCCTTCCTCGACTCGCTCGGGCAGTACACGATCGCCGACCTGTTCACCCCGCGCAGCACGCCCCGCTACCGCAAGCGCTTCCTGCAGCTCGTCTCGAGCGAGTAGCGGCTAGGCTAGGCTAGGCTAGGACGCGCGCCCGATCGAGCGGTGCCCGTGCCCCATCGTCGGCGGCCGCGGCGGCGCGCGGACGGTGCTCTTCTCGGGCGCGTTCGCGGGCAGGTGCACGGTGAAGGTGCTGCCCTGGCCTCGCCGACTCACGACGTCGATCATCCCGCCCATCATCTCGACGAACACCCGGCTGATCGCGAGCCCCAGCCCGGTGCCGCCGTACTTGCGCGAGGCCGACGAGTCCGCCTGGATGAAGGGCTGGAACAGGCGCGCGAGCTGCTGCTCGCCCATCCCGATCCCGGTGTCGCTGACGGCGAAGGTGAACCACACCCCATCGAGCGACTCGTGACGCTCGACCTTGACGTCGACGCGCCCCTCCTCGGTGAACTTCGCCGCGTTGCTCAGCAGGTTGAGCAGCACCTGGCGGATCTTGGTCTCGTCCGAGTGCATCACGCCCAGCTCGTCGGGCACCAAGATCGACATCGTGTTCCCGTTGCGCGAGACGAGCGGGCGGACGGTGTCGATCACGCCGTTGACCAGCCCGCTGACGTCGAAGGCGGAGCAGTGCAGCTCCATGCGCCCGGCCTCGATCTTCGAGAGGTCGAGGATGTCGCTGATCAGCGAGAGCAGGTGCCGCCCGGCCCGCTGGATCTTGTGGACATCCTGGGCGCCGACCGCCTCCCCCTCCTCGAGGTCCTCGAGCATCATCTCGCTGTAGCCGATCACCGCGTTCAGCGGCGTGCGCAACTCGTGGCTCATGTTGGCGAGGAAGCGGCTCTTCGCCATGTTCGCCTCCTCGGCGAGCTCCTTGGCCTCGAGCAGGCGCTGCTCGGCCTGCTTGCGCAGCGTGATGTCGCTGGCGACGCAGACGATCTCGAGCAGCTCGCCCCGCTCGTCCAAGATCCGCGAGCTCGAGAACAGCACCGGGACGACATCGCCGCCGCTCGTCAGGAACGCGCACTCGACGTGGTGCAGCTCGTCGGTCCGCAGACGCTCGACCCAGGCGCGCAGCTGGTCGGGTCCGCGCCCGCCCTCGGCGCCGACGAGGATCGTCGAGACGCGCCGGCCGACCAGGTGCCCCTCGTCCCAGCCGAGCAGCCGCGCGGCCGCGGGGTTGACCGTGCGGATCGCCATGCTGCGGTCGAGCACGAAGAGCGCGTTCGCCATCGAGCGGAAGATGTCGTCGACGTAGCGCTTCGCGCGGGATGTCTCGGCGAGCAGCTCGGTCGCGGTGCGCTCGTTCGCGCGCGCCCGCGCCAGCGTCCGCCGCAGCGACTCGACGATCAGGTAGAGGAAGGTGCCGCCGATCGCGACCTGCAGCGCGAAGGTCAGCAGCGCGGTCTCCCGCGTCAGCGGGATCGTCTCGAGCGAGACCAGCCCGCGCGCGTCGATCACGTACTCCGCGACCACCGTCGCGAGCGTGATCGCGGCGCACACGAGCAGCGCCCGCCCGCCGAAGATCATCGCCACGATCAGCAGGACGATGAGGTTCCACGCCACGCCCGGGCTATAGATGCCGCCGAAGCCGAGCGCCGTGACGTTGACGACGACCCACAGGCACGCGATCCAGATCCCGCCCGCGAGATAGACGTGCCCGCGGCGCGTGAGCAGCCACAGCGCCGCGGTGAAGGCGAACACGAGCGGGTAGATCACGATCGAGCCGTCCAGCTCGCCGACGAGCAGCGGCTGGACGAGCAGCAGCACCACGCAGATCCCGAGCGTGAACAGCAGGTTCGCGCTGAGCAGCCTCGTGATGCGGGCCTCCGCGTCGTCGACGGGCCGCGCGCCGGTGAGCCGCTCGATGAAACTAGAGCCCGACACGTCTACGAGCCCTAGCCTACCGCGGCGAGGGCCGCGGGGCCGCGCCAGTTTCGCGCGCAACGCTCGCGAACGCGCGCGACGCTGGTCACGCCCGCGCGCCGCGATCGCGCTCGCGGGACATTGCGATAAAGACAGGTAGCAACGCGAGCAGCGCGAGCGCGCCGGAGAGCACAAAGTGCGCGGTGTAGCCGAGCGCCTCCGCGCTGTAGCCGCTCAGCGCCGCCGCGACGATCGACGCGAGGACGACCGCGCTGGCCTGCAGCGTGTAGTCGGAGCCCGCCGCCTCGGGCGTCGCGGCGTCCATCATCATCGTGAACAGCGCCGCGGTCGCCATCCCGCTCGCGAAGTGCTCGCCGATGACCACCGCGTAGAGCAGACCCGTCGTCGGGGTCATAAGCATCGGCAGGGCGAAGGCCGCGACCGCGACCGCCTGCAGCAGCGCGAAGCTGATCAGCGCGCGCCAGCGGCCGAGCGCGTTGACGAGCGCGCCCCCGGCGAGCGCGCCCGCGAGCCCGGCGATGAAGCCCGCGGTCCCCTTGAGCAGCCCGATCTGCTCGAGCGACAGGCCGAGGTCGCTCAGCATCGGGCCCAACATACCTGTTCCAAAGTGCACGCCGGCTTTGTAGCCGGCGATCACGACGAGCCACAGCGCGCCCCCGGGCCGCTGCACGAAGCGGAGCAGCGAGCGCCAGTCGACACCGCCCTCGCCCTCGCCCTCGCCCTCGCCCCCGCGCTCGACGCCTGCGGGCCGCGCCTCGCGGTACAGACCGATCGGGACGCTCGCCAGCGCGAGCACCCCCGCCATGCTCACGAACACCAGCGGCCAGCCGAGGCGGTCGTGCACCACGAGCAGCAGGCCGCCGCCGATGATCATGCCGACGCGATAGCCCGCGACCTGCAGGCCGTTGCCGAGCCCGCGCTCCTCCGGCTGGAGGACCGTGACCGCGAGGCCGTCCGTCGCGATGTCCTGGGTCGCCGAGAGCAGGTTGACCACGAACACGCCGGCGAGCACGAGCGCGAGCCCGGCCGTAGGGTCGACGCCCGCCAGCAGCGCGAGCGTGACGATCGAGAGCCCCTGCAGCGGCAGGATCCAGCTGCGCCGCCGACCGACGCGCGGCCAGCCGAGCCCGTCGACCAGCGGCGCCCACATGAACTTCAGCGCCCACGGCAGCGCGAGCAGCGACGCGAGCCCGATGTCCTCCAGCGAGACGCCCTGCTCGCGCATCATCACCGGCAGCGCCTGCACGAAGAAGCCGTAAGGCAGGCCCTGCGACAGGTACAGCGTGCCGAGCAGACCGAGCTTGCCCGCGGTTCTCATCGCGCCTCGTGGGGTTTTTGCGTACGCAGCGTTTGCAGACTACCGCACGACGTCCCCGCCTGACGGGGTTCTCCTCACGCGCTGGCGCGCGGACGCGAGCTCCCTGCGCCACGCCGCTCGCGTATAACCCACACAGCGCGCCCCAGCAGTCGCGTCGCGTCGCGCGACGCGACCGATCCGAGCGCGCGTCCATCAGGAGATCAAGCACCACCATGGCAATTCGACTTGGCGACACCGCACCCGACTTCACGGCCGAGAGCACCGAGGGGACCATCCGCTTCCACGAGTACCTCGGGGACAGCTGGGGCGTCCTGTTCTCACACCCCAAGGACTTCACCCCCGTGTGCACCACTGAGCTCGGCACCGTCGCCAAGCTCAAAGACGAATTCGCGAAGCGCAACGTCAAGGTCATCGGGCTCAGCGTCGATCCTGTCTCGGACCACAAGGAGTGGGCCAAGGACATCGCGGAGACCCAGGGCGTGGCGCTCAACTTCCCGCTGATCGGCGACCCCGACCGCGCGGTCGCGGACCTCTACGACATGATCCACCCGAACGCGCTCAACACCCTGACGGTCCGCTCGGTGTTCGTGATCGGCCCCGACAAGCAGGTCAAGCTGACGCTCACCTACCCGGCCGCCACCGGCCGCAACTTTGACGAGCTGCTGCGCGTCATCGACTCGCTGCAGCTAACCGCCTACCAGAAGGTCGCGACGCCCGCGAACTGGCAGGACGGCGACGACGTGATCATCGTCCCCAGCCTCTCCAACGAGCAGGCCAAGGAGCTGTTCCCCGCCGGCTGGAACGAGCTCAAGCCCTACCTCCGCGTGACGAAGCAGCCGAGCAAGAAGAGCTCGGCCAGCTGAGCTCGCTGCGCGAGGCCGAGCGGCCGCACCCGCGAGGGCGTCGATCTCCCGATCGTCGCCCTCGCGCCCGTTTAACGCGCCGCTGAATCGACCGCGGGCTCAGCCCGGCTTGATGTCGCCGCTGCCCGAGACGTCGCTGGTCACCGACTCTGGGCTGCACAGGTAGGTCACGTCGCCGCTGCCCGAGATGTCCGCGTGCAGCGAGCCGCGGACGCAGACGACGATATCCGACGAGCCGCTCGACTGGATCTCGACATCGCCGGCGACCATCGTGTGCGCGCCTACGTCGCTGGAGCCCGAGGAGCGGATCTCGAGGATGTCGGCCTCGCCGCAGACCGAGATGTCCGACGAGCCGCTGGTGTCGATGGTGACGCGCTCGCTGTCTTCGACCTCGACGCGGATGTCCGACGAGCCGCTGCTCGAGAGCGCCAGCGAGTCGGCGCTGCCGCGCAGCAGGATGTCGGAGGAGCCGCTGCTGTTGACCTCGAGCGACTCGCTGACGAAGCCGAGCAGCTTGAGCTCCGAAGAGCCGCTGACGTCGACGTCGTCAATGTACGGCGCATCGACCTCAACGACGAGCGGCATGGTCGGGCTCAGCCAGGCGTCGGTGCCGATCGCGAGCACGCCGCCGGAGACCTCGGTGCGCACGTGCTCGAGCAGGTTCTGATCCCCCGAGACGCGCACCGTGATCTCGTCCTCGCTCGCCGCCTCCGGGTTCACGCGCACGATCACGGACATCGAGCCGGAGACGTCGATCCCCGTGAACAGCGCGACGGACCGCGACGTCTCGTCGGCGACGCCGTCCCCCGGGATGCCGCCGCAGCCGGCGAGGGTCGCCGTCAGCGCCAAGCCGCCGACGAGCGCGCCGAGCCAGGCGCGGAGCGGGCGTCGCCGGGTCGCCGGGGAGGTGGAGTGCGTAGGGATAGCGGGCGCGAGGGCGTGCGATAGGGACATGCCGATGGAACACCGCAGCCGCTCGAGAGTGTCACCTCGGCGAGCCTGGCCCGGCCCGGCGTGTCGTGACGCACGGCCTCGGGATCTCCCCCGCGTGACTCGAGGCGACGCGAGCGCGTCACGCGAGGCCGCGCGCGAGCCCCTCGCGTCGCGAGCTCGCGCGCGGGCGCGCGCGCCCGACGGACGCGAGCGCGCTCGATCCGGACGCGAGCGCGCTCGATCCGGACGCGAGCGCGCGTCGACATTCCCTTAAGGTCAGATCGAGCGTCGCCACGCCCGCGGCGCTCGAGCTCGCGCGTGTATTCCTTGCGTGCACAAATCCCGCGGGTTGTCCGAACGAGATCACGCAAATGCGCCATCATGCCCCAGCACCGACGCGAGCAGTCCGCGGTCGGATCCACGCCGGTACGAAACAAGAGGACACAGCATGAGCACTGCCGAAGCGACATCACGCGAGCAGATCCAGAGAGCGTTCGCCAGCCTACTTAAAACCCACGAGAGCGCCGCCTCTCGGCTCGCCACCAAGGCTGAGGAGGCGGAGCGCAAGCAAGACCAGGAGGTCGTGGGTCGGGCATCGTCCTACACCGTCAAGGCCATCGTCGAGGGGCTCGCGGGCCTGCAGCTCGAGGTCGGCGACGCGCTCAGCAAGCTCGAGGAGCGCATGAGCGCCGAGTCCGAGAAGCTGGTCGAGCTGCGCCGCGCGATCGTCGTCGAGACCCGCCGCAACGCGACCATCCGCAACACCCTCGTCGCCGCCGAGGCGCTCGCGCTGCTCAAGGCCAACAACCAGCGCGAGCTCGAGGAGTTCGAGGAGAGCTCGAAGAGCTCGCTCTCGTCGCTAGACGAGGAGATCACCAACCAGCGCGAGGAGTGGAAGCGCGAGCAAGAGGAGCACGAGGCCTCGGTCAAGGAGTTCGAGGCCAACCTCAAGAGCGAGCGCGAGCAGGCCGCCGCCGACCGCAAGTACGAGCTCGAGCGCACCGCCAAGATCCAGGACGACGAGAACGCCGCCAAGAAGCTCGAGCTGGAGCGCGAGCTCGCCGACGAGGCCGCCGCCAAGGAGAAGGACTGGGCCGCGCGCGAGAAGCACCTCGCCGAGAACGAGTCCGAGATCGTCGAGCTGCGCAAGAAGGCCGAGGAGGCCAAGGCCAAGATCGACGAGATCGCCGGCAAGGCGCGCGACAAGGCCGCCGCCGCGGTCAAGCGCGACGCCAAGGTCGAGGCCGAGCTGCGCGAGAAGGAGAGCAAGGCCAACGTCGAGGTCTTCGAGCTGCAGATCAAGACGCTCGAGGAGCGGATCGTCGGTCAGAACGCCGAGCTCGCCGACCTCAAGACCCGCCTGGCCGAGGCCCGCGAGCGCGTCCAGCAGCTCGCCGTCGACGCCCTCAAGAGCACCGTGAGCAAGACCTGAGGATCACCAGCCCCTAAAGCAATACGGAGAACACCGCGATGAATATCCAGCGTTTCACCAGCCGTAGCACCAAGGCCGCCATCCTCAAGGGCTACAACGAGCTCGTCAAGGCGTACCGCGACCTTGAGGCCAAGTCCAAGTCGAGCAAGCCCACCGCCGCGCCCGCCCGCGCGCCGAGCAAGCCCGCCGCGGCCGGCGGCAGCCTCGACGTCGCCGGCGTGATCGCCCAGCTCTCGACGCTGAGCGACCGCATCGGCGAGTCGGCCGGCTCCCTGCAGCAGAAGCTCACCGCCGAGGCCACGCGCCTCGAGCAGCTCACCGCCGAGTCCGAGGAGAGCGTCAAGCGCCTCAAGGAGCTGCACAAGCTCGAGTTCGGCGACGACACCCTCGACCAGATCATCACCGCCTACAACGACGCGCGCTCCAAGCACGACGAGGAGCTCAGCGCCAAGAAAGAGGCGTTCGAGAAAGACATCGCCGCGCGCCGCGACGCCTGGCGCAAGGAGCAGGACGAGCACGGCCGCGGGGTCAAGAGCCGCATGGTCGAGCTCAAGAAGAGCCGGACGCGCGACGGCCAGGAGTACCGCTACGAGCTCGAGCTCAAGCGCAAGGCCGAGGAGGACGAGATCGCGCAGAAGCAGAAGACCTTCGACCAGGAGCTCGCCGACCTGCGCGAGGGCAAGGAGACCGCCTGGGCCGAGCGCGAGAAGGCCCTGGCCGAGCGCGAGCAGGAGTACGCGGAGCTCAAGGACAAGGACGAGAACTTCAAGGCCTGGCTCGACAAGTCCGTGAAGAACGCCGAGAACACCGGCATGAACATCGCCCGCCGCGAGACCAAGGTCCAGGCCGACCTGCTCGCCAAGGAGCACGAGGGCCGCGAGCGCGTCTACAAGCTGCGCGTCAAGAGCCTCGAGGAGACGCTGGCCAAGCAGTCACGTCAGATCGAAGCGCTCTCCGCCCAGCTCGAGGGCACCAACAAGCGCGCCCAGGACCTCGCCGTTCGCGCCATCGAGGGCGCCTCGAACGCGGCCTCCTTCAAGGCGATTCAGGACATCGCCATGGAGCAGGCCAAGAACACCGGCAAGGGCAAGTAAGCCCGCGCCGAGCACGAGCCGCCCGCCCGCGCGGGCAGCCGACACGCGGACGACCCGCCCGGAGCGCGAGCTCCCGGCGGGTCGCGCCGCTTTCTCGCGTCACGCGGACCGCCGCTCAGGCGCTGGGCGGCGCCGTCGTCTCCAACTCCGCCTCGCTGTTCCCCGGCGTCTCGGCGACCGCCTCCGCGCCCGCCGACTCCGCCGCGGCGACGACCTCTATCGCCTCCGCGCTCACCGCCTCCGACGCCGCCTCCGCTTCGGTCGCCTCCGCCACCTCCGCGACGACGCGGCGCCGTCGCTCGACGAAAAAATCATCCCAGCGCCGGTGCGCGAGCGCGAGCGCGTCGTCGATCGGGATCGCGCGCCACGTGCCCTCCTTCTCGGTCGCCAGCCCGAGCCCCAGCTCCTCGAGCTTGCGCAGCGCGTCGCTGACCTCGAAGTCGATGTCGATGCCGAAGCGCGCCTCGAGCCAGCGCTCGACGGTCTGGTCGAGCGCGTCGCCGTCCTGCTCGCCGCCGGCGCTCAGCAGGAAGAAGTAGGCGAGCAGCGCCTCCTTGCACTCCTCCTCCTCGGCGTCGTCGATCAGGCGCGTCAGCACGCCCTCGTTGTTGTCGAGGTTGCGGAAGTACAGGTTCTCCGAGAGCACCCGCATGAACAGCGCTTTTTGGAACTGAAACCGCGACCACTGCGTGAACAGGTAGGTCCCCAGCATCACGAGGCCCGTCAGGCCGGTGATCATCGACGCGCTCGACATCCGCCCCTCGGCCAGGCCGACGAGCACGCCCATGGCCACGAGCGCGGGCCCGAGCTTGGCGAGCACCGGCACGCCGGCGGCCACGGCCGGGACCCCGAGCAGCAGCTTGTCGATCATCCGCATGCGCAGCTCGAAGCTCGGGAACAGCATCTCGAGATCGTTTTTGGGGATGTTGCGAAACAGCTTGAACAGGATCATCCCCGGGTGGTGGGTCACGCCCAGCCGCTTCAGCTTCTTGCCCGGGATGTCGGCGTCGTCCTTGCAGCGGATGAACAGGCACACGCGGTCGTGCGCGGGCACCTCGTGGGTCTTGCGCCACAGCCCGAACCACGTCGCCACGGTCTCCTGGCGGATCGACTCGCCGCGGGCGTGGACCATGAACTCGTCGAAGAAGTCCATGTCGACGTGGAGGTCGACGGGGAACAGCGAGCGCTGGCTGAAGGCGCGCAGGATCTCGGACTGCCGCAGAAGCTTGTAGTTGCCGCGCTCGAGCACGCGCTTGACCGCGAGCCGCAGACGCTCGCCGCTCTCGGCGTGGGCCGCGGCGTCGAGGCCGTCGTCGAGCACGACCTCGCGGTCCGGGTTGAACGGCGCGTAGGCCTCCTTCATCGCCTCGAGCCGGTCGTGCATCTCGAAGTGGTAGATGGACTGCAAGAGCTGGGCGAGCTCGGCGAATTGCTCGGGCCCGACGCGGGCCTGCTCGCCCGACGCGCGCGCGGTCTCGATCAGCGCCTGCACGATGTCGCGGCGGGACACCGGGATGTGCAAGAAGCGAACGTCGGCGCGCGTCGTCGTCGTCGAGTCCAGCGCAGAGACTTTCTGGACAGCCCAGGCCACGGCAGCGGCTCGAGTGTCGTCGACAAGCATCGAACCAACAAACTCGAACCGGATCCGTGACAGCTCCGTGCGCGCGCGCGCGCGCACCGTGTACAATGCCGCGGCCTCATGCTCGAAGTTGAAGGGCTCAGCAAGACCTTTCCCCTGCCCCGCGCGGGTCGCTCCAAGCGTAAAGACGCGAGCGATCCCCGCGACCCCCGCGAGGACGGCGATCAATTTCACGCCGTGCGCGGGGTTAGTTTTCGCGCCGAGGCCGGCAAGATCCTGGGGCTGCTCGGCCCCAACGGCGCCGGCAAGACGACGCTCATGCGGATGATGTCGACCGCGATCAAGCCGACCGCGGGGACCGCCCGCTTCGACGGCGCCGACATCCGCGAGGACCCGCTCAGCGTGCGCCGCAAGATCGGCTTCTTGTCCGGCGCGACCGGCCTCTACGGGCGCCTGACCGCGCGCGAGATGATCGCCTACTACGGCGAGCTCCACGGCCAGCCGCGCGACGCCGTGGCCGGGCGCGTACAGGAGCTGGCGCGCGCGCTCGACATGGAGGCCTTCCTCGACCGCCGCAACGACGCGCTCTCGGCCGGCATGAAGCAGAAGGTCTCGATCGCGCGCACGCTGATCCACGACCCGCAGGTGCTGATCTTCGACGAGCCGACGACCGGCCTCGACGTCGCCGCCGCCCAGACCGTGCTCGAGCTGATCGCCCGGTTCAAGCGCGAGGGCAAGACCGTGATCTTCTCGACCCACCACATGCACGAGGTCGAGCGTCTGTGTGACGACGTGGTCATCATCCATCAAGGCGAGCTGTGCTTCGCCGGCAGCGTCGCCGAGCTGAAGGCGCGCGCCGGCGAGGAGCACCTCGACCAGGCCTTCCTCGTGCTCGTCGGCGAGCGAGCCGCCCGCGAGGTGTCGCAATGAACACGCCCAGCAAGTCACCCGCCCGCGCCTCGGGCAAGGTCGGGATCATCTACCGCAAAGAGCTGCGCGAGGTCCTGCGCGACCGCCGGACGCTGGTCTTCATGATCGTGTTCCCGCTGCTGCTGATCCCGCTGCTGCTCTCGATGGTCACCGGGCTGGTCGAGAGCGCGGTCGAGAAAGCCGAGGCCGAGACCATCCGCTACGCGCTCTTCGACGGCGAGCGGCTCCCCGGCCTGCAGGCGGCGCTGGAGGCCGACGCGAGCTTCGAGGTCGTAGAGGGGGTCGCGCGCGAGGAGCTCGAGCGGGCGATCGACGACGACCGCCTGACCATGGCGCTGACCGTGCGCGCCCCCTTCGACGCCGGCGCGGGCCCGCAGACCACGGTCGACATGTTCTTCAACGGCGCCTCCAAGATCTCGCCCGTCGAGCGCAAGACCCGGGCGCTGATCGAGCGCCAGGGCGAGCGCCTGCGGCTCGCGCGGCTCGAGGCGCTGGGCCTCGACAGCCCTGACAAGCAGTCCGCCGTGCTCGAGCCCCTCAAGCTCGAGGCCCACAACACCGCCGACATGCGCGAGGTCATCGGCGAGCAGGCCGGCGGCATGCTCCCCTATATGTTCATCATCTTCTGCTACCTCGGGGCGCTGTATCCGGCGATCGACCTCGCGGCTGGCGAGAAGGAGCGCGGCACCTTGGAGACCCTGCTGCTCGCGCCGATCCCCCGCGTGCAGCTCGTGCTCGGCAAATTCCTGGTCGTGTTCACCGCGGGCGTCGTCTCGGCGCTGCTCTCGATCGCCGGGCTGGGCCTCTGGCTCGCCTACCAAGGCCGAGAGGTCGGCGGCGCGATGGGCGAGATCATCAAGTCCATCTCCCCCGTCGACCTCACCCTGATCGCGCTGATGCTGGTGCCGATGGCCGCGATGTTCTCGGCGCTGCTGCTGAGCATCTCGATCTACGCCAAGAGCTTCAAAGAGGCGCAGTCCTACAGCGCGCCGCTCAACATGCTCGTGATCATGCCGGCGGTGCTCGCCATGCTGCCGGGGATCGAGCTCGACTGGACCTGGGCGCTGGTCCCCATCACCAACATCTCGCTCGCGATCAAGGAGCTGATCAAGGGCACGATGGACTACACCATGCTGGTCGCGATCCTCGGCTCGAGCGTCGTCATCGCCGGCGCCTGCCTGGCGTTCTGCACCTGGTGGTTCAACCGCGAGGACGTGCTGTTCCGCAGCTGACGCGCCCGATGCCCTACACGCTCCGCCCCGCCCCGCTCGACGAGCTCGCCTCGCTCCGGCGCCGCTACCTCGCCAGCGTCACGGCCCCGCTCGACGGGATGTGGCAGACCTTCGTCGAGCTCGCCGACGCCTATGAGATCCTCGAGACAGGCGCGCGCGTCGGCTACTGCGCCGTCGACTCACAGCGGCGCCTCCTGCAGCTCTACGCCCCCGACGCGACGCGCCCGCGCGTGTTGTTCCGGCAGCTGCTGGCGCAGCTCGAGCTCGCGGGCGCGGTCGTGGCGACCTGCGAGCCCGAGACGCTCGCGCTGTGCCTCGACCACGAGCTCGACGCGCTGTCCGTCAACGCGATCCTGTACTACGCGCCGCCAACGACCCCGCAGGCCGAGCCCGCGCCGCCGCGCGGCTGCGACTTCCGGCTCGTCGAGGCCAGCGAGCTGCCGGCCGCGGTCGACTTCGGTGTCGCCAGCCTGGGCGCGGAACGAGCGTGGCTCGCGACCTACTACCGCGGGCTCATCGCGCGACGCGAGCTCTACGGGCTGTGGCGAGGCGAGACCTGGGTCGCCTGCGGCGAGCTGCGCCCGAGCCCCCTGCAGCCGCCCTACGCGGACGTCGGCATGGTGGTCGCGCCCGCCGAGCGCGGTCAGGGGCTCGCCGCCGCGGTGCTGCGGCTGCTGCGACGCGAGTGCGCGCGCCTGGGGCTGCAGGCGATCTGCTCGACCGAGCGCTCCAACCTCGCGGCCCAGGTCGCGATCGAGCGCGCCGGCTTCCGAAGCCGCGACCGCCTCCTAAACGTGTCTTTTAAGACATTGTGAGGAAGCGGGTCGACATGCGGATCCTGTTCGCCGAGAATCACGCGCAGTTCGCCGCGACCGTCATCGAGCAATTTCTCTCGGCGCACGTTGTCATCGAGGTCGCGACGATCGCCGAGGCGATCACCGTCGCGCGACACGAGCGCTTCGACTGCGCGCTCGTCGATCACGATCTCGACGACGGGCCTGGGACCGAGCTCGTCACGGCGCTGGTCGGGCTCTCGTTTGCCGGGCCGATCGTTGCGACCTCGGCCCACGACCGCGGGAACGCGGCGCTGCGCCAAGCAGGCGCGACGCACGTGTGCAAGAAGTTCAATTTCGCGCAACTCCCGGCGATGCTCGACGCCATCGCGCGGGCGCTGACCAGCGCGCTCACCTCGTCGCGGCTTCGTACGCCCCCTTCAAGGGAGATCGCCTCTCCCGGCCTGGTCGCCCCGGGGCGACCACCCGCCCCCGCAGCGGCAGCCACAAGCACCACGCGGCGCACGATGACGTGTGCCCTTGGCTCCTGGAGTCTGCGATCGCATAGGGTGAAACGCGTACGCGACGCGATCTGCGACCCTCGAGCTGTTCGCCGCTACCGGAGCTCGAGGCGCGGCTCGCAGACCGGCTCGCGGTCCCGCCGGGACCCGCGCTCACGGTGGACGGCGCGGCTCGGCGCCATCACCGAGGGCTCGTCGCGCTCGGCCCGTGCGCTCACGTCCCCGTCGACGCTGAAGCTGACGCTGAAATCAACGCGGAACCCTCGCCCTCGATCGCTGTCTTGAACCACGCGCTCCTCCAATCCCGTGTGCCCTGCGGAGCTGGCGACGCCGGCTCCTCATCGATCTCGACGTCCGCCGAGATCCCGCGATTCACCGGCCCTGCCGCCCACTCAGCGTTTCACGAGCGCATGATCTGAAGCGGATGAAGCGGACAACGCGGACAATTGCCCCACTTAGCCCGCGGAGCTCCGACACCTGCGCGCCCTCCCCACCTCGGGCACACGCTCCGCCCTCCCATAACGCCGAGCTTGTCTGCGCCGGCTCGATCTCTCTACACTTCGCGACGCGCCCGCGGACACGGCCTTCACGCCTGCGCCCCACCACCCGTTCAGCTACGCTTATTCGTCCGCCTCAGCCGCACGGGAAAACCTGACTTATCAGTCATATTGAATCGCGCCGACGAACGCCTCGCCCACGAACCCGCGGAATGAAATTGCGACTCGACAAGCTCCGTCCTCCCCGCGCGAGGCACACGCTCGCCGTCGGGGCGGTGCTCGTCTGCTCCTTGGCGACCGCGCTGGTGCTCAACCTCGATCCCGCGCGCTCCTCCGCAGAGGCGCTCGCGCAGCCCCAGCGGACGCTCTCGCTCCTCGCCGACGCGAGCGCGCGCTCCGGCGCGGGCCTGCACGCGAGCCTGGCCGATCGCGGCTTGACGCCGCGGACCGCCCGCCTCAGCCAGCCCCAGCCCCAGCCCGTCGATCCCGAGACCGTCCGCGAGCTGCGGACCGATCCAGAGGCGAGCGAGCCCGACCCCGCGCCCCAGCCCGCGGAGCCCGGCGTCGACGGCCTCGTGACGGAGCTCGACAGCGCCCCGAAGCCCAAGACCGACCCCGAGCTCGACGAGGTGTTCTGGGAGGTCCCCGAGGACATGTCGCTCGACCGCGTCGCGAGCGCCTGGGGGTTCAAGATCAGCGCGCTGCGCAAGCTCAACCCCGACACGATCCCGGAGGCGAAGAAGAAGCGCGGCGCGTCGGGAGAGGTGTACCTGCATCAGCCAGAGCTCGCCGCCGGCACGAAGCTCCGCGTGTTCAAGAAAGACCCCGAGCGCCCCACTCGCTCGATCGGCGCGCCCAACCGCGGCAAGCTGCGCAGCGGCATCCCGATGCCCGAGGGGCCCTACTGGCGCCTGCGACCCAGGCGCCCGCGCACCTTCGCCACCCACAAGACCATCTCGAGCCTGCTCGCGGCGCTGCGCGCCTTCGGCCAGGCCTACCCCGAGGGCCCGCGCGTGCGCCTGGGCGAGTTCTCCAAGTACCGCGGCGGCCGGATCTATCCGCACCGCTCACACCGCACCGGTCGCGACGTCGACATCGGCTACCTCAAGCTCAACGACGACCCCGAGCGCACCACCTTCATGCGCACCACGCGAAAGAACTTCGACGCCGAGCGCAACTGGGTGCTGATCTACGCGATCCTCAAGACCGGCAACGTGCAGTCGATCTACATGAGCAGCCGGATCCAGAAGCAGCTCTACAAAGAGGCCAAGAAGCACATCCCCGAGGCGGAGCTGCACCAGTACTTCCAGTACCCCTGGCACGACGACAGCGCCAAGGCGATCATCCGCCACCAGTCCGGGCACAAAAACCACTTCCACGTGCGCTTCCGCTGCGAGGACTGGAACCGGCGCTGCCGCGCGCGCTCGCGGCAGTAGCGTACGCGCGTGACGCGGCTCGGCCGCGTGTGCGATCGTGCGGGCTGCAGGTGAGCACGTGAGCGCACAACAACACGATCCCCAGTCAACGGCCCGACCTCCCCTCTCCGCGTTTGACCTGACCGGCAAGGTCGCGATCATCACCGGCTCGAGCCGCGGCATCGGTCGCTCGATCGCCGAGCACATGGCGCGCGCCGGCGCCCGCGTGGTGATCTCGAGCCGCAAGCAGGCCTCCTGCGAGGCCGTCGCCGAGGCGATCCGCGCCGAGGGCGGCGAGGCCATCGCGGTCCCCGCCAACATCTCCAAGCGCGACGAGCTCTACCACCTCGCCGACCACACCCAGGCGACCTGGGGCGCCGTCGACATCCTGGTCTGCAACGCGGCCTCGAACCCCTACTTCGGACCCATGGCGGGCGAGGGCCTGACCGACGCGGTGTTCGACAAGATCATGCACAACAACGTGCTCAACAACCTGCGCCTGATCAACCGGGTCGCCCCCGGGATGGCGACGCGGGGCGGCGGCGCGATCATCATCGTCTCGAGCATCGGCGGGCTGCGGGGCGACGGCCTGCTCGGCGTCTACAACATGTCGAAGGCCGCCGACATGCAGCTGGTGCGCAACCTCGCGATCGAGTGGGGTCACGCCAACATCCGCGTCAACGCGATCGCGCCGGGCCTCATCAAGACGGACTTCGCGCGCGCGCTGTGGAGCAACCCCGAGCTCAAAGAGCGCCTCGAGCAGGTCACGCCGCTGGGCCGCATCGGCGAGCCCGACGACATCGGCCCGATCGCGGTGATGCTCAGCGCGCGCGCGGGCGCCTTCATCACCGGCCAGGTCCTCGTCGCCGACGGCGGCGTAACCTCGGCCGCGGCGTGGTGACGAGACCTGTGACCTCCTCCTCTGAGCCCGCCGTCACGAGCGAGCGCCGCGGCGACATCACGATCGTCACGCTCTCGCGCCCCGCCCGACGCAACGCCGTCGACGGCGAGACCGCCGAGCTGCTGCGCGACGCGTTCCTGGCCTTTGAATCAGACGACACCGCGCGCGTCGCCGTGCTCTACGGCGCGCGCGGGACGTTCTGCGCCGGCGCCGACCTGAAGGCGATCGCCCAGGCCAAGCCCGGCGCGCAGCTCTCCGTCGCGCTTGACCCCGAGGGGCCCGGGCCGATGGGGCCCACGCGCGACCGGCTCTCGAAGCCGGTGATCGCGGCCATCGCCGGGCACGCCGTCGCCGGCGGCCTCGAGCTCGCGCTGTGGTGTGATCTCCGCGTCGCCGAGGAGGACGCGATCCTCGGCGTGTTCTGTCGTCGCTTCGGCGTGCCGCTGATCGACGGCGGCACGGTCCGCCTGCCCCGCCTCATCGGCATGGGTCACGCGCTCGACCTGATCCTCACCGGGCGACCCGTCGACGCCCAGGAGGCCCTGCAGATGGGGCTCGTCAACCGCGTCGTCCCGCGCGGCGAGAGCCTCGCCCGCGCCGTCGCGCTCGCCCGCGAGCTCGCCCGCTTCCCGCAGGCGTGCATGCGCACCGATCGACGCTCGGCCTACGAGCAGTGGGAGCACCCCGAGCGCCTCGCGCTCACGCTCGAGGCGCGCGGCGGGCTGCCGGTGCTCGAGCGCGAGTCGATCGCGGGCGCGCGCCGCTTCTCCGCCGGCGCCGGGCGGCACGGCGGCTTCGAGGCCGACATGACCACAAAGTCAGACACCGAGAACGCCGACGAATGAGGGCCGCGCTTGCGAGCCGCCCGTTCGCCTGCTACTACGCTCGTCGTTCTCTGGCTGGCTGGTGCCCCCGTGAGCACGTCGTTGACATAGCTCGAGCTGTCGATTTCGCCCCCGCGAGATCCTCGCTCGCTATGTCGCCTGAGCGCCGCGGCCAGTGATGTTGTTCGTCCCCGCGCCGCGCTGACCGACGCGCCGTCGAAGCCCGCGCCATCGCGCGCCGCCTCAGCGCGCGCGGCCTGTACAATTTCACGCCGTCGGCGTGAGATGTTCTTTCCCTCGAGCCTTCCTCCGAGCCTATTGGGAGCCCTGCCATGTACCCGCCCATGCACAAATATCCGCGCACCTACCACATCGAGGGTTCACGGTTTCAGCACGGTGACTACGACCTCAACGCCGTCCCCTTCAAGCAGGTGCGAGGCCGAAACCTCGTGGTCGAGGAGAAGATGGACGGTTCGAACGCCGGCGTCAGCTTCGCCGAGGACGGCACGCTGCTGCTGCAGAGCCGCGGGCACTACCTCACCGGCGGCCCGCGCGAGCGACACTTCGCGCTGTTCAAGCAGTGGGCCAACGTCCACCAGGGCGCGCTGCGAGCGGTCTTGGGGGCCCGCTACGTGATGTACGGAGAGTGGCTCTACGCCAAGCACACCTGCTTCTACGACCTGCTCCCGCACTACTTCATGGAGTTCGACGTGCTCGATCGCGAGCGCGGCGTGTTCCTCGACACCCCCAGCCGTCGCCGCCTGCTCGCCGGCCTGCCGCTGATCTCGGTCGCCGTGCTGCACGAGGGGCCCATGCAGAAGATCAAGCAGCTCGAGGCGCTGGTCGGCCCGTCGCTGTTCAAGAGCCCGAAGTGGCGCGAGGCGTTGGTAACCGCCGGCGCGCAGGCGGGCGTCCCCGCCGACAAGGTCACGCGCCAGACCGACAGTCACGACGAGATGGAGGGGCTGTACGTCAAGCTCGAGGAGGACGGCGTCGTCGCGCAGCGCCTCAAGTGGGTGCGCGCGAGCTTCACCAACAAGATCCTCGAGTCCGACGAGCACTGGATCGATCGCCCGATCGTCGCCAACCAGCTCGCGCCCGGGGTCGATCTCTGGGGAGGCGTGTCATGACCCCCGAATTGGCGTTCCCCTGCCCCGCCGTGCCCGAGCGCGCGGCGGGTGACGCAGAGGCCGAAGACGCGCGCGCGCGCGCGCTCGAGCCGCTGCCGATCCCGTGGGAGCACTTCGACGCGCCCTGGGTCGCGCCCATGGCCGACTGCATGCAGGACCCGGAGCATCACGCCGAGGGCGACGTCTGGCTGCACACGCGCATGGTCTGCGAGGCGCTCGTCAACCTCCCCGAGTGGCGCGCGCTCGCGCCCGAGGATCGCGAGCTCGTGTTCGCCGGCGCGCTGCTGCACGACATCGCCAAGCCGGCGACCACGACCGTCGAGGACGGGCGGATCAAGCACCCCGGGCACTCGGTGCGGGGCGCCCACATGACGCGACGCCTGCTGTGGGAGGCGGGCGTCCCCTTCGCGCAGCGCGAGCAGGTCGTGACGCTGGTGCGCCACCACCAAGTGCCCTTCTTTTTGATCGAGCAGGACGATCCGCTCCGGCGCGCCGCCGCCATCAGCCTGGGCGTGCGCGGCCGGCTGCTCGCGCAGCTCACCCGCGCGGACGCGCTCGGGCGCGTCTGCAAAGACCCGCAGCGCCTGCTCGACAACATCGACCTGTACGAGGCGCTGTGCGAGGAGCACGGCTGCCTCGACGGCGTGTTCCCGTTCCCCGACCCGCACACGCGCTACATGTACTTTAAAAAGTCATCTGGCCGCGACCCGCGGTACCCCGCCCACGACGACACGCGCTTCGAAGTCGTGCTGATGTGCGGGCTGCCGGGCGCCGGCAAGGATCACTGGATCCGCGAGAACCTCGAGCTCCCGCGGGTGAGCATGGACGAGCTGCGCCGCGAGCTGAAGCTCCCCTTCCACGGCGATCAGTCCGCGGTCGCGCGCGCTGCTCGCGAGCGCGCGCGCGAGCACCTGCGCCGAGAGCAGCCCTTCGTGTGGAGCGCGACCAACCTTCGAAAGGACATCCGCGGCCGGCTGATCAGCATGTTCGCGGACTACGGCGCGCGCGTCCGCCTCGTCTACGTCGAGGCCGCGCGCGCGCGTCAGCTCCGGCAGAACCGCGAGCGCGAGGCGGCGCTGCCCGCCGTCGCGATGGAGCGGATGATGCGGCAGTGGGACATCCCCACGCCCTACGAGGCGCACCGCGTCGACTACGTGATCCAGGACGGCGAGTAGGCTACCGGCCGCCGCCGCGGGTCATCGCGAAGTGTACGAGGCCCGGCGCGTGTCGCCCGAGCCACGCGCCGACGCGCCCGTGGCCCGTGAAGGTGAAGTCGCGCTTGCGTCGATGCAGCGCGCGGACGATCACCGTGGCCGCGGCCTCGGCGGACCACATCAGCCGCGCGGGTCGGCGGTCCTCCCGATCCACGTGGAAGTTGCCCTCGTTGTCGACCTGGGCGATCTCGCTCGAGACGAAGCCGGGGTTGATCGTCGTAACGGAGACCCCCGAGCCGTGCAGCTCCATCGCCAGCGTCTGCCCGATCGCCCGCACCGCGTACTTCGACGCCGCGTACGGCCCGCTCTTCGGGATCGTGACCATCCCCATCACGCTGCTGACGAGCCCGAGGCGACCGCCGGTGTCGCGCAGGTGCGGGAGGCTGTGGCGAACGGTCGAGAGCAAGCCGAAGACGTTGGTGTCGAACTGCCGCCGCCACGCCTCGATCGGCAGGCTCTCGACCGTGCCCGTGACGCCGAAGCCGGCGTTGGCGACGACCACGTCGAGCTTGCCGAGGGAGTCCTTGGCGTGCGTGACCGCGCGCGCGACCGCGGCGTCGTCGGTCACGTCGCACTGGACGACGACCCCGCGTCGACCGAGCGACGCGATGTCCGCCGCCACGCGCTCGAGCTTGTCGATCCGGCGACCGGAGACGGCGACATCAGCTCCTCGCGCCGCGAATTCGCGCGCCATGGCCGCTCCGATGCCGCTGCCTCCGCCCGTGATCCAGACCGCGCGGTCCTTGAAAAACTGTGTCGTCGACATCCGCGCGGACTCTAGCAGAGTTCCCCGCGCGCTCGACCGCGTTTTCACGCTCGACGCAGCATCAGTAGGAGTACACGAAGGTCTCGCCGTAGCCCTCGACGTTGACGTTGATCGTGCCCGACGCCTGCGGATCTCCGCCCTCGGCCGCGAGCCGCATCGGGACCAGGCTGAGCGCGACGCTGTCATAGAGCAGCGCCTCGCAGCCGTCGCCGTTCGCGTCGTGCCAGAGCGTTAGGCCAGCTCCGGGCGGCTCGCTGAGATCGAAGTTGCCGTCCCAGCAGCCGCCGAAGCCGTGCTCCTCGCAGCCGCCGCCGTAGGAGACCTCCAGCGTCAACACGTCGCCCTCGATCGCGCCGCCGGTGATCGTCACCGGGTCGTCACCGGGGCCGCCGTCGCACAGGTCGATCGGCTTCGCGTCGCAGCCCTCCTCGGTGCAGGCCCACTCGCCGTCGGCGGTGCACTCGCAGGTGTTACAGCCGTCGAGCGCGGGCTTGGTCGCCCCCTCCTCGCAGGGCTCACAGCTGATCTCGGTGCAGCCCCAGACGCCGTCCTCGTCGCACGTGCACTGGTTACAGCCGTCGTCGGCGGGCTTCGACTCCCCCGGGAGGCAACCCTGCGAGGTGCAGCCCAGGTTGGAGCAGGCCCACTCGCCGTCCTCGCTGCAGGTGCAGTAGTTGCCGCACTCGTCGATGTCGAGCATCTCCTCGCCCGGCGTGCACGCGCCGCCGCCGGACGAGCCGCTCGAGCTCGTCGCGCACGCGATCTCGGTGCACGCCCAGCTGCCGTCGCCCTGGCAGGTGCAGGTGTTGCAGCCGTCGTCCGCCGGCGCCTCCTCCCCGGGCGTGCAGGCGCCGTCGGTGGTGGTCTCGTCGCCGATCGTCTTCGGCGCGTCACATGCCCCTAACGACATGCTGAAAAACAACGCCGCGCCGAGCAGCGCGCCGCGCCGCAGCGCGTTCTTCGGGGGGTTCTTCGAGGCGTTCTTCGGGGCGTTCTTCGAGGCGTTCTTCGAGGCGTTCTTCGGGGCGTTCTTCAGGTAGGTCATCGTCGTAGTCCTTACTCACGGTGGTTCATCAACGAGCGCTAGAACGAGTACTCCAGGGTCTCGCCGAGGCCCTCGACGTTGACGAGGATCGTGCCCGAGAGCTCCGGGTCCCCGTCCTGGTACGCGAGCTTCATCGGCTCGAGGCTGAGCTCGACGGTCTCCTCGAGCGCGGCCTCGCAGCCGTCTCCGTTCGCGTCGTGCCACAGCGACAAGCCGGCGCCCGGCGGTTGGCTGAGGTCGAAGCCGCCGTCCCAGCAGCCGCCGAAGCCGTGCTCCTCGCAGCCGCCGCCGTAGGAGACGTCGAGCAACAGAGCATCGCCCTCGATCGCGCCGCTCACGATCGTCACAGGGTCGTCGCCGGGCCCCTGCTCGCAGAGCGCGAGCGTGTTCTCGGCGCACTCGCCCTCGCAGTCGCCCGCCTTCGGCGGGTCACAGGCTCCAAGGGACAGACTGCTGAGCACGGCCGCGCCGAGCAGCGCGAGGCGCCCGCGCGCGCCCGGGTTTAATATGTGCTTGGGGGTCGAACAATTCTCTAGGTCGTACGTCATCGAGTTAGCTCCTGCTCGCCGCGTACACGGCCAACACTGAGTTCACCTGGTTGTAGTTCGCCCGCTCGCGGACTCGTCGAGGCGACGAGAAAAAACTTCTCGCGGCGCATTAATCATGCCCAGCCCGGCACGCCTCGCGCACGCGGGTCGCGAGCGCGGAGCTCGGGTAGCGCTCGAGGAAGCGACGCGCCTCAGCCCGTCCTTGCGCGCGCAGGTCCGCCTCGCAGAGCGCGATGACTCGCAGCGCGCCGCGCTCCTCGACCAGGACCCCGGCGGCGAAGCGGCGCTCGTAGGCTTGGAGCAGCTCGAGCGCGCGCGCGGGCTCGCCAGCCGCGAGCGCGCGACGGACCCCACGCAGCGCCTCCGTCTCCTCGGCGAGCGTCGGAGCGCGCGTCGGGGGAGCGTCGGGCGACGGCGCCTCCGCGAGCGCGCGCTTCACCGGCTCGTCGCGCGCCGACTTCGGCCTCGACCGCGACGACGCCGAGCTCACGCCGCGAGGCTCCACAACCTCCTCGAGATCATCCTCGGGAAGAGCGGACGACGACGCTCGCGGCGACGACGACTTCGCGCGCGCCTCGACGCGCCCCGGCGCGTCACGGCCTGTGACCTGACCGTAGGGAGCCTCGGCGCGCTCGATGGGCCCGCCGGCGTAGGGCAGCAGGTACCCGCCGCGGCCGAGCGCGAAGGCCAACGCGGCCGCCGCCGCCAAGGCCACGCCTGCCCCGATCCACGGGAGCGCGCGAGCGCGTGACCGCGAGCGCAGCGGGACGACGCGCTCGCCGACATCATCCTCGTCCAGCGCCTCCAGCGATGACTCGATGCGGCGCTGCAGACGGTCACGTGTCTCGGAGGACATGGACTCGTGCTCGCGCAGCGCGGCGATCCACTCCGCGGCCGCGCGCTCGATCTCCTCCTGCGTCGGCTCACCCATGGCGACCCCCACCCTCCGCGCCGCGCGTCTGCAGCCGCGCCGCCACGGCCGCGCGAAACGCCGCCCGCGCCGAACGAAGCCGCGAGTGCGCCGTGTTTTGATTGATCTGCAGCTGACGCGCGGCCTCGGCGACCTTCAGCCCGTCGACCTCGACGAGCTCAAACAGCGCCCGTCGCTCCGCGTCGAGCTGCCCGATAAAGTCCTGCACGAAGCGAGCCGCGCGCAGCCGCTCGCTCTGGTGCTCGGGGCTCGCGCTCGCCCGCGCCTGCCCCTGCGCCTCGGCCTGGAGCGCGAAGCTGTGACGCCGACGATCGCTGCGTCGCTGACCGCGACGACGATTGCTGACGACGCCGCGCGTGATGTGAAACAGCCACGTCGTGATGGCCGCGCGACCGTCGTACTCGCGGAGCCGACGGTGCACGACGAGAAACACGTCGTGAACCACGTCCTCGAGCTCGACCTCGCTCGCGCCGAGGCGCCGAGCCACGCGCCAGACGAAATCGGCGTGCTCGCGATACACCGCGCCGAGCGAGAGCGGCTCGCCGCGCGCCACAGACCGCGGCTGACGGGCCGATGCCCCGCTCGTACGCTGTCTGTTCCGCGCGCTCGCCGACACCGATTGCTCCACTGAAGCGAGTCGCGACACGGGCATGCACGCGCTCGTGGTCACTCTCGGTTGTAGTCCGCCCGCGCGCCAACTCGTGATGCGGCGCGGTTGGTTATGGAAACCGAAGCTCGATCCCGCCCGCGATCTGCCCGCCAAACGCGCCCGACTCGAACACGAGCGGCGTCTGCACAGTCCGGAAGACCGGCCGATTGAACGCCGCGAGCGCGCTGAACTCGACCCACACGCCCACCACTCGGCTTGACCAGGCGACCCCGGCGCTCCCCAGAGCCGCGCTCCACAACGCGCTCGCCGTCTCGGAGATCGTCAGCGCCCCGGTCCCTGTCCCGCGGACCGCGCCCAGCGACGCGCCGAGGCACAACGGGAACGAGACCGCGCCGACTTCCGGCACGCCGCATCCCCGTGGTTGGAGCGACCAGAGCGAGAACGAGCCTCCAACCGCGGGGTTCTCGGGCGCGCTCGCGTCGCGGGGCAGCCAAAACGAGAAGCCGAGGCCGGCTCGCCAGAACCGGCCGAGCGCGCCGACCTCGGCCACGACGGCGATCGTGGGGCTCGGCAAGACGCCGAGGCCAACACCCGCGCCGGCGCGCGTGTAGCCGCGGACACGGGGCTTTTCATCACGTGGAGCGGGCTCACGCGAAACATTCAGCGCCGGTTCTCGCTGCTCCAACGGAGGATCCGGGGCCGGTTCCTCGACCTCCGCCCCGACCGACTCTGGATCTCGCGGCGGCTCGGCGACTGGGACTTCCGCGACAGCGAGCGCTGGCGCGAGCGCGATCGCCACGACCAACGCGCCCGCGTCCGCTAGCTCGCCGCAGTCGGCGGCCGTGAGCGTCCGCGTGCCGCTCCCGGATCCTCCTGAGACTCGCAGCGTGAGCCGCCACTGCGCGTCGTCCACACGCGCGACCGTCCCCTCCGCCAAGAACTCGCTCGTCACGGGGGTATCGCCGATGGTCCGCTCGATCGTCGCGCGCACCTCGTCAACGGCGGGACACCCCGCGGGCGCGTCCCAGCGCAGCCGCCACTCTTCGCCGTCACCCGCCGGCGCCAGCGTGAGCCCGATAGCGAGCCCTGCGAACCAGGTGAACACGGCCCGCGAGTGTAGTCGCCAGGCAGAAAGCGGTCGAGGCCGCGAGCGGCTGCTCGCGACCTCGACTCGTCACGCTCGCGGGGTGATCAGCCCTGGACCGCGCACTTGAAGGTCATCTCGAGCTGGCCGAGGACCTGGTACGAAGAGCAGAGCGCGCCGCACAGCTCGATCTCCGTCATGCTGTCGTCGGTGAACGCCCAGCCGTCCATGGTGTCGCAGTCGGCGAAGTCGATCGGATCCTCGTAGGTCATGTTGTCGATCTCGAGCACGGGCTGAGTGTTCGGCGGGACGCCGCCCTCGATCGGGATGGTGCAGTCGAGCACGTCGCCGATGATGCCGTCGAGGGCCTCCTGCAGCTCGATCTGGTTGGTCGCGTTGTAGAACTTCTCGACCGGATCTTCCTTGGGCACGCCGCCGGCGATCGCCGCGTCGTTGAGCACCTGGAACGGGTTGATGTTGTTCGCGTCGACCTCGTCCTTGATGTCCACGCCGACGACGTAGGTCTTGATCGAGGCCTGGCCGGGCTGGGCCGCCGCCGCCGCGATCGTCGGCACGAGGTTCTCGTCGTAGTCGAGCAGCGCCGCGTCGTCCATCGCGCTGACGGAGCAGTTGGCCGCGCCGTCGGTGATCAGGATGACGTAGTTCTCCTGGTTCTCTACGAGCTCGAGACCGTTGAGGTGGTTGACGGCCGAGGTGATGCCCTTCTCGGCCGGCGTGCCGCCTGCGCCGCTGAGATCGCCGGGAGGCGGAATGACGCTGAGGATGGTCATCGCGTTGCCGGGCGCGACCGCAGCCTCGGGCTCGTCGTTGACGACGCAGGCCTGCGGACCGAGGACCGCCACGCCGTCCTTCGACGGGAACAGCTGGGCGCCCAGGTTCATCGATTCGTTGAAGGTGCTGACGATCTGGTTCACGACGCCGTGGAGGCTCTTCCAGCGCGACTGCTTCTCCGTCGCCATCATCATCGGGTCCATGTCGTTGAACCCGTCGTCGTCCATGTCGTCGAGGTCGTGATCCCAGAAGTTGTCCGGGTTGAACATCGAGCCCGACTTGTCGAGCACGAGCATCACGTTCGGCGGGACGAGCACCGGCGTCTGCGAGTCGTACTCACCGCAGATGTCGGGGTCGGTCCAGCAGAAGCCCGGGCCGTGCATGAAGCAGGCCACGGCCTTGTCCTCCGTGCAGCAGTGCGGACCCTCGGCAGCGTCGGCGCAGTCGTCGTCGCTCGAACAAGGAGTGCCGCCCATGTTGCCGTTGGTCGTGCTGGCGGTGGCGTCGTCGTCGTCATCGTCGTCGTCGTCGCCGCTCGTGCTCGAGTCGGTTCCGGCGGAGGGACCAATCGAACCGATCCCAGGACCTGAGGTCGGACCGGCGCTCGCGTCGGTTCCGCCGTCGTCGCCGCTACAAGCGGCGAAGACGAGTGACATGCTGGCAAGGCTCGCAAGGAAAGAAATGCGTCTCATCGTCAGTACAATCCCGTGTGCTTGGAAGTCTATCGTGCGCCTGGGCTTCGGCCTCGCCTCGCGTCGCGGGAGTTGCTTGGGTTCCGCAGACAGCGCACGGTCGTCCGAGTTTGCTACTTAGGACACCTTGAACCCCCTGTTTTCTGACTTCAAGAAAAATTCTTTGTTGGCTCGCGGTCCGCGAGCGCGCGCCGCGGCCTCGCCGCGACGACAGCTCGCCGTTTTCGTCACATCCAGCCCGCCGCCTCGCCCAAATAGCTGCCTTAACGAACAGGTAGCTTGAGACATCCGCGCGCATCACGGTCGACAATGCCCACGTGGTGCGAAATCCGTCGCGCAGTGAGCGAAAACCAAAGTCGCGCGATCATTGATGGATACAGGCGCGCGACGCCGATCCCGCCGGATCGCCCCGCGACCTCCTCGCGCCGACGGCTCAGTCGCGCGCGCCGGCGGCCAGCAGCGCGTCGCTCTCGACGACCTCAACGCCGGCCGCGCGCATCTCCGCGACGGCGCGCTCGCTGTCTCCTTCGGACAGGTTCACGCCGCGGCAGCCATCGACGACGAGGCGCGTCGCGAAGCCCAGGCGCGCCGCGTCGAGGGCCGTGAACTTCACGCAGTAGTCCGTGGCGAGGCCGAGCACGTCGACCGCGTTCACTCCTTGATCCTTTAGAAAGGCGCCGAGCCCCGTGGCCTTGCGCTGCCCATTGTCAAAGAACCCGCTGTAGGAGTCGACGGTCGGGTCGGTCCCCTTAAAGAACACCTTGGTCACGCGTGACGCCTCGAGCGTGTCGACGAAGGCCGCCCCGCGGGTCTCCTGAACGCAGTGAACAGGCCACAGGACCTGCGCGAGCCCGTGCAGCTCGATCTGCTCTCCGGGCGAGCGGCCGGCGTGATTGGCGGCGAAGCTCCCGTGATCTGCCGGGTGCCAGTCCTGTGTGGCGATCACGTGCGCGTAGGTCGACGATGCCGCGAGCGCGTTGGCGACCGGGACCACCGCGTCGCCGTCGGGGACCGCGAGCGCGCCCCCAGGCATGAAGTCATTCTGCAGGTCGACGAGGATCAGCGCGCGCATCGGTTTGAATGATACAGCGCCCCCGCGCGATCAGCCGCTAAATCTCAAAATTGAAGCCGCGCTTGACCAACCGCCGGTAGCGGCGCTCGTCAAAACGATACAGGCGAGCCGCGCGATGGGCGACGCCCTGCTCAAACTCGTCGAGCTCCACCAGCAGCTTCATCGCCAGGATCTTCTTTCGAAAGTTGCGCTTGTCGAGCGCGCGCTCCAGCACGATCTCGTAGAGCCGCTGCAGCTGCGAGAGCGTGAACTTGCGGGGCAGCAGCTCAAAGCCGATCGGCTGGTAGCGGACCTTACCCTGCAGCCGGCGGTAGGCGACGTCGACGATCTCTTGATGATCGAAGGCCAGCGTCGGGTGCTCATGCACCGAGAACCACGCGGCCTGGCGCGCGTCGGTCGCCGCGCGGACGCGGTGGTCCGAGAGCCGCACGAGCGCGTAGTAGGCGACCGAGATGATCTGACCGCGCGGGTCTCGGCCGAGCTCGCCGAAGGTGTAGAGCTGCTCGAGGAAGACCTTTGAGACACCTGCCTCCTCTGACAGCTCTCGCCGCGCGGCCTGCTCGAGGCTCTCGCCCGGGCGCACGAAGCCGCCCGGCAGCGCCCACGAGCCCGCGAAGGGCTCGAGCGCGCGCTCGATGAACAGGACCTTGAGCGCGGTCGCGTCGATCCCGAAGACCACGCAGTCGACCGTGACGGCGATCGACGACGCGGGCAGCTCGTGCGCCTCGCCCTTCACCCGTCCGCGCGCCCGCGCGCCCGCGCGATCAACTCATCCTTGAGCGCCTGCAGCGCGCGCTCGAGGCCGACCGGGTACGCCGACGGCTCCTCGTGACTGCGGACGCCGGGATCAAAGGACGCGAGCTGGGCGAGCGTGCGCGCGCGCACCTGCGAGAGCGGCGGCGCCTCGTAGACGCCCCGGCCTCCCCGGACCACCGGCACCAGCAGGTCCTCGCACTCGAGCGAGTCATCGTCGAGCGAGATCTCGAGCTCGGGATCGCGCAGGCTGTTGCCGACCCGCCCCGGGCCGCGATCGACCTCATAGATCAGGTCGCCGACCGGGGCGCCCGCGCGCGAGAATCGACGCACCTGCTGCAGCCCGGGGTTGGAGACCTTGATCGCCTGCTCCGACAGCTTGACGCGGTATTGCCACGGCGCCTCCGCGCCCGCGCGGATCGCCGCGAGCTTGTAGACGCCGCCGAGCGCCGGCTGATCGTAGGCGGTCGCCAGCCGAGTGCCCACGCCCCACACGCCGATCGTCGCGCCGGCGCGCTTGAGCGCGTCGATCCGGTACTCATCGAGGTCATTGCTCGCCACGATCGACGCGTCTGGAAAACCCGCCGCGTCGAGCAGCGCGCGCGCCTCGATGCTGAGCGCGCCGAGGTCGCCCGAGTCGAGGCGAACGCCGACCATCTCGTGGCCGCGCTCCCGCAGCCACCGCCCGATCTCGATCGCCTTCTTGACCCCCTCGGCGGTGTCGTAGGTGTCGACGAGGAACACGCAGTTGTTCGGCAGCGCGCGCGCGTACGAGGCGAAGGACTCGAGCTCATCGTCGAAGGACATCACCCAGCTGTGCGCGTGCGTGCCCTTGACCGGGATCCCGAACAGCTTGCCCGCGAGGCAATTCGAAGTCGCCGCGCAGCCGCCGACGTAGGCCGCGCGGGTGGCCGCGAGCGCGCCGTCGACCCCCTGCGCGCGCCGGAGCCCGAACTCGAGGACCGGCTCACCACGCGCGGACGCGCAGATCCTCGCCGCCTTCGTCGCGATCAAGGTCGCGAAGTTGATCATGTTGAGCAGCGGCGTCTCGATGATCTGGCACTGCAAGATCGGCCCGCGGACGCGCAGCAGCGGCTCGTGCGGGAACACCACCGTGCCCTCCGGGATCGCGTCGACGTCGCAGGAGAAGCGCAGCTCGGCGAGGTAGTCGAGGAAGCCGGCCTCGAACAGCGGCTGCCCGTCATTGCCGGTGAGCCCCGCGAGGTACTCGAGCTCCTCGGCGCGAAACCGCAAGCGCTCGAGGTAGGCGAGCGCCTGCTCGAGGCCCGCCGCGATCGTGTATCCGCCCTTAAACGGGTTGCGCCGAAAGAACAGGTGGAACGCGGCCTCGTGCTCGGCGCGGCCGAGCTTCCAGTAGCCGTGCGCCATCGTGAGCTGGTAGAGATCGGTGAGCAGCGCGAGCGAGTGCCCGTGCAGCTCAGGGTATCGGGAGGAGCCGGCGGGCTCGTCCGTAGCGTCAGCGTGTTGGACCATGACGAGACTTTCCGCGATGGAGAGGTGCGCGAGCGCGGTCGCGCGGACGACCGCGCGAAGGTGTAGAGAGTACACTGTGGACGAGCGCCACGCTCCGAGATCTCCGCCATGAACGATCGCAGACACCGCGGTCAACACCCTCGCGATCACGCGCTGTTCGCTCGTGAGCGTCACCCCGCGCTGCGCCGCGCCGTCTCCGAGCTCTCGTGGTTGCTGACCCGCGGCTACGCCGACAATTCCGCGCTCAAGCTCGTCGGGGATCGCCACAACCTGACCGCGCGCCAGCGCAAGGCGGTGACGCGCAACGCCTGCTCCGACGCGGCTCGCGACGCGCGCGCGAGCAGACGCGTCGCGCTCTCTTCGCTCGCCGGGCAGCCGCTCGCGATCGACGGCTTCAACCTGCTGATCACGGTCGAGTCACTGCTCTCGGGCGGCTTCGTGTTCATCGGACGAGACCGCGCGCATCGAGATCTAGCGAGCGTGCACGGGACCTACCGGATGGTCGCCGAGACAGGCGCCGCCGCGCGGGTCATCGGAGGTTGGTTGACCACAGCGGGCGTCGGGCCGGTCACCTGGTACCTCGATCGCCCCGTCTCCAACAGCGGTCGCTTACGCGCTCGGCTGCTCGAGCTCGCCGCCGAGCACGGCTGGCCATGGGACGCGCGGCTCGTCAACAACCCCGACCAGGAGCTCGTTCGCTCGGGCGGCGCGGTCTCGACGAGCGACGCGTGGATCCTCGACAACTGCGCGGCGTGGGTCGACCTCGTACATGTCGTGCTCCATGAACCTGCTTCTGCAAGCAGCCCTGATCGGCCGGAGCGCGTGTGGCTTGTGGACCTCAGCGAGCCGTAGCGAGAGCCCGGTTTTGCCGCTTCGTCGAGCAGGGCGCCTGCGGTAGAATCTTGGGCCATGGCCCTTAGAAATTCCGGCTCTCAGTCCGCGCGTACGACCTCGCTGCTCGGCGTCACGCTGCTCGGCGCGACGCTCTGCGCCGCCTGCGGCGACGGCGAGGGGACCCCGATCGGGCCGGACGGCGGCACGCTGCAGGCCGGCAAGCTGACCGTGACGATCCCGCCCGGCGCGCTCACGAAAGAGCGCGCGTTCAACCTCTCCAAGATCGACAAAGACCTCTCGGCCGACGACTACAGCGCGACCGAGAAGGCGTACGAGCTCACCCCGGATGTAGTCTTCCGGATCCCCGCGGAGGCCGTCTACGAGCCCGGCGGCAGCACCGAGAACCCCGCGCTGCTGCACGAGGTGCGCGATCGGATCACGGCCTACGCCACTGTGGGAGAGGACGGCGTCGGCCACTTCCTGCGCACCGGCGTGATCGGCATGGGCACGGCGGGCAAGGCCAAGGGCACCGTCGACATGCCGATGCTGTCGCAGCTCCCGAGCGAGGTCAACGCGAGCAACACCTTCGTCGACATCGTCCAGATGCAGATCACGCCGACCGTGGCGTCGACGGCCTTCGACATCGTGTTGACCGCCTACGACATGGACGGGAACTACAACCGCCCGCTCAACGACAACGACGAGAACACGACGCACTGCGGCTTCAAGATCGAGAACGTCCAGGGCGCGCTGGTCACCGGCGGCTGCATCAACGGGGCCGTGACGGCCTCGGTCTCGCCGACCGCGCCGAGCGTCTCCTTCGAGGTCATCCCCTTCCTCATCGGCAAGACCGACGCGCCGGTCGCGGTCGCGGTCGACATCGGCGTCGGCCAGTTCGCCACGCGGGTCGGCTACTTCGGCTTCCAGACGGGGCCCTGCTTCCAGGTCAGCTGCTCCGGCTACGGCACCTGCACGCCGAGCGGCGACACCCCGGTCTGCAACTGCAACGAGGGCTACGCGAACAACCCCGATGACCCGCTGCGCTGCAACTGCGTCCCCCAGTGCGACGGGCTTCAGTGCGGCAGCGACAGCTGCGGCGGCAGCTGCGGGAACTGCCCGGACGGGCAGGACTGTGACTTCGGCTCGGGCCAATGCCAGGGCGAGCCGGACCCGAGCACCACGGAGCCGGACCCGAGCACCACGGAGCCGGACCCGAGCACCACGATGCCCGACCCGAGCACCACGATGCCCGACCCGAGCACCACGACCGGCATGGACATGTCGACCTCCAGCACGACCGACGACATGGCGACCACCGGCGACACGGACACGACCGGACCCTGAGCCCCGCCCGCGACGCGCTCGCGCTCAGCGCCGCGCTCGCGCGGCGGTGGGGGCTCGCGCGGCGTGTACATTCAATATGTCTCTTAAGACTGTTGGCGCGCGCCCCCAGCTCGTCGCGCGAGCGCGCGCGCCATCGTGACAGTGACCGCCGCGCCGACGCGAGAATGCGCGGGGGGTGTATGCCACACCGCCCGCTGGGCCGATCTCGCCGGACGGCGACCGGCCCGAGCGCCTCGGCCCACAAGGGCGCTGCGCGCCCGTAGCCGAAGTTCTGCGAATTGGCGGCTTCCGCAGCGTCGGCGAGCGAGCTGGGCGCCTCAGGCCCCAGTCCTACAACACCTACATCTGGCCCTTCGTGCACATCAAAACGTCGCGAGAATCGAGGCCGCCCGCGCTTGCGGACGCGCCGTATACCTGCCTACCATAGGTCGTGGTGGTGGGAGCGACGGTCACCGCCGCGAGGGGCTCTCCCTACAGTAACCTACGAGGTTAGGAGCGAAGAATGGCAATCTCGCCGAACAACAGAAACAAGAGGAGCTGGGCCGCCAGTCTCGCCATCATGGCGTGCGCGGCGACGGGCTTCTCGCTAGGCGTCTCCGGCTGCAACGGCGGAGACGACTGTCTCACCAACGAGGAATTCTTCAAGCAAGAGGTCTTCCCGTTGATCGAGAACAACTGCATGTCCTGCCACAACGAGCAGGGCGTCGCTAAGCACACGCAGTACATCCTGCGCGGCGCGGAGTGGCCCGGGTACATCGAGCAGAACTTGGCGGTCATCGAGAACCTCGCCAAGATCGAGTTCGAGGGTAAGCCCTACCTGCTCGTGAAGCCCACCGAGGACGGCGCGACCCACGAGGGCGGCGTGCGCTTCGAAAAGGGCAGCGACGAGTTCAAGGTCCTCCAGGACCTGATCGAGCGCATCGACAACCCGCCGAACTGCGACGGCGCGAGCGCGACCGCCGACGAGTTCTTCGGCGGCGTGCAGCTGATGAACGAGATCGAGACGCTGCGCAAGGCGACGCTCACCCTCAGCGGGCGCCTGCCGACCAGCGAGGAGCTCGAGCAGGTGCGCGACCTCGGGATCGAGTCGCTCGACCCGGTGCTGGACTCCGTGATGCTGGAGGAAGAGTTCCTCTCCCGCGTCGTCGAGATCTGGAACGACATCTTCCTCACCGACCGCTACCTACCGAACTCGGACGCGCTCGACCTGCTCAGCACCGACACGTACCCGAACCTCTACTGGTACGAGTCGCTGCCCGAGGATCAGCAGGGCGAGGCGCGCTACCTGACCAACGTCGGCGTCGCGCGTGAGGCCCTCAACCTCATCACCTACATCGTCCAGAACGACATCCCGTTCACCGAGATCTTGACCGCGAAGTACACGGTCCTGACGGACGCGGCCGCGCAGGCCTACGGCCAGAACCCCAAGGGCAGCGGCGCGGACCCCTGGGAGCTCAACACCTACGAGCTGCCCGGCATCCCGCACGCCGGCGTGCTCACCTCGTCGATGTGGCTCAACCGCTTCC
The DNA here is from genome assembly GCA_030430565.1 of Polyangia bacterium. Lineage (GTDB taxonomy): Bacteria > Myxococcota_A > Polyangia > Nannocystales > Nannocystaceae > JACKDW01. The sequence goes on along the minus strand of JAUIKS010000003.1, from coordinate 205,594 downwards.
CGACGACGGTCACGAACCGCAACCGCCACCGCTCGCGGATGACGCTGGAGTTCTTCCTGGCGACGGACATCCTCCGCGTCGGCGAGCGCCCGGTCAACGCCGACAGCATCGTCACCTACACCAACCCGACGATGAACGCGCCCGAGTGCTCGGGCTGCCACCAGACGATCGACCCGATCGCGGGCGCCTTCCAGAACTGGGACATCACCGGCGCCTACAACCCGCCCGCCGACGGCTGGTACCCGGACATGGTGCTCACCGGCTTCGAGGACGAGAACATGCCGCCCACGGAGTACAGCACGGCGCTCCAGTGGATCGGGCCGAAGATCGCCAACGACCGCCGCTTCGCGCTGTCGATGGTGCAGATCATGTACAAGGGCGTCACCGGCCAGGACGTGCTGCTCCAGCCGAAGGACCCCTCCTCGCCGACCTACGCGGCGCAGATCAAGGCCTTCGAGGTCCAGCAGCAGGTCTTCGACGACATCGTCGAGAAGTTCATCGGCAGCAGCTACAACCTCAAGACGATCGTCAAGGAGATCATCAAGTCCTCCTACTTCCGCGCGAAGAACACGACGAGCACCGACGAGGCGACGCTCCACGAGATCGCTGATGTCGGCACCGCGAAGTGGCTGACGCCCGAGCGGCTCCACCGCAAGGTCGAGGCCGTCACCGGCTACCCGTGGCAGGACAACCCGGACAGCACGAAGTACCTGATGAGCAGCAACGAGTACCGCATCTTCTACGGCGGTATCGACTCCGACTCGATCATCGAGCGCATCGACGAGCCGAACGGCCTCATGTGGAACATCGCGTTCCGCATGTCGCAGGAGATGGCCTGCTGGACCACGGCGCGCGACTTCGCCAAGGACCCCTCGGATCGCATGCTGTTCCCCTTCGTCGAGACCTCGTTCGTGCCCGAGGACGAGAACGGCTTCGCGGTCCCGGTCGTCAACGACTCGATCCGCGCCAACATCCAGTACCTGTACAAGCACGTGCTGGGCGAGCAGGTCGCGCTCAACAGCGAGGAGGTCGACCGCGCGTACAACCTCTTCGTCTCGGTCTGGGAGGACGGCAAGACCGGCGTCGCCTCCGAGGCGGAGGGCTACCCCGTCGACCTGCCCGGCGAGTGCCGCGCGGAGAACGACTGGTGGACCGGCGAGCCGCTGCCCGAGGCGCGGCGCATCCGAGAGGACGGCAACTACACCGTCCGCGCGTGGATGGCCGTCATGACATACCTACTTTCCGACTACAAGTTCCTGCACGAGTAAGGGACGGAGGATCGCTACCATGGATCGACGTAAGTTCTTTAAGCTCGCGGCACTCGCCGGACTCGGCGTTGCAACGCCGGGTTACGTGTTCGCGCGTAACCGCCCCGGCACGCTCTGGCTGCCCCCTCCGACCACCAAGATCGAGCCCTACGCGGGCACGCTGCTGATCACGATTCACTGCGGCGGCGGCTGGGACCCGACCTCGCTGTGTGACCCGAAGGGTTACCCATCGAACATGTCCTTTGAGGACGCCCAGAACGACGGCACCGTGATGAACAAGTCGTTCTCGGCGGGCGAGATCGCGACGGCCGGCAACATCAGCTACGCGCCGCTCAACGACGGCAACGCGGACGCGCCGTACCAGTTCTCGACCTTCTTCGAGAAGCACTACGACAAGCTGCTCGTCATCAACGGCGTCGACATGCTCACCAACGGCCACGACGGCGGCACGCGGCACATGTGCTGCGGGCGGCTCTCTGAGGGCTACCCGGCCCTCGCGGCGCTGCACTCCGCGGTCCAGGGCAAGACGCTGCCGATGACCTTCATGAGCTTCGGCGCCTACGACGAGACCATGGGGATCGTCGCCCGCACCCGCAGCGGCAACACCAACGCGCTCGCGCGCATCGCCTACCCGGATCGCTACGACACCGCCGAGCCGGCGGCGACCTTCCACTCCGCCGCGGCGGTCGAGATGATCAAGGCGGCGCAGGAGGAGCGCTACAACAAGCTCAAGCAGACCGAGCTGCTGCCGCGCACGCAGCAGGCGCTCGACCTGATGTGGTCGGGCCGCTCCGGCGCCGACGAGCTCAAGAAGCTCACCGAGTACCTGCCCGACCCGCTCTCGAACAACAGCTTCGAGCGCCAGGTCCAGGTCGCGATCGCGGCCTACAAGGCCGGCATCTGCACCTCGGCGCAGCTGACCACCGGCGGGCACGACACCCACGGCAACCACGACCAGAACCAGATCCCGCGGCTCGCCAACGACATCCGCGGCATGGACTTCGTGTTCGAGGAGGCCCAGCGCCAGGGCGTGTGGGGCAAGGTCGTGGTGATGATGGGCTCGGACTTCGGGCGAACCCCGGGCTACAACGACGGCAACGGCAAGGACCACTGGCCGATCACCAGCGTCATGCTGATGGGCGCCGGCATCAAGGGCAACCGCGTGGTCGGGGCCAGCGACGAGCGACACAACGCGCTCGGCGTCAACCCGAGCACGCTGGCGGTCGACGACGCGAACGGCATTCACATCGAGCCGAAGCACATCCACGCCAACCTCCGGCAGGTGCTCGGGATCACCGACGCCGAGATGTCGCGGATGTTCCCGATCAACATCGCGGACGACGAGACGATGAACCTGTTCAGCTGAGGCGAGCGCGACGGCGCCGCCGCCGTCGAGACCTCTCCCCCGCTCAACAGAACACACAACACAACGCGATCGAGGCGCGCCGGGCTGCACCCGGGGCGCCTCGCTCGTTTTCTTCGCCCGATCGCTCCGCGGACGTAGACCCCCGCCGCGAGGGGCCGCGCGGCTGTGCTATCGTCGGGATATTCGTGATATGCGACGCTCGAGCTTGCAATTGACACTCTCTGGTGGAGCGCGCGCGACCGTCATCGCGCTCGCGGCCGCGATGACCCTCCCCGCCTGCGGCGACTCCGACCCCGGCGACACGCGCGGGACCGACGGCGCGACCGACGGCACGACCGACGGCGCGCCGAGCACGAGCGAAGACGGCTCATCCGGCGGCGAGGACCCCGGGCAGTTCGGTGACGAGCAGGAGTACGAGCTGCGTCTCTCGCCGCCCCCCTCCACGCCGCTGGAGCTCGCGCTCAACAAAGAGGACTCGCTCGAGCTGTTCGGCGAGGCCGCGAAGGACATCTTGCTGATCGAGGTCGACACGAACGACCTGCTCGTCAACACCCTTGACGAGATCAAGAACGCCTGCGGTACCGACTGGCTCCTCGACGATGAAGACCCGAACCACGACTGCTCGCTGACCGATCTGGGGCAGAGCTTCGGGCTCAACTGGGAGTGCAGCCCCGAGTACTCGATGGTCCGGATCTTGACGATGACGCCGGCCAACGCGGTCGTCGACAGCACCTCGATCGCGGGCATGCAGGGCCTCGCCGACCTGCTCGGCGTCGGCGGCGGCTTCTCGGCGATCCTGGCGGAGTCGCTCGGCCTCGGCCTGACCGAGGAGTTCATCGACACGCCGAACCTCGTCGCCGCGCTCAAGCAGGACATGCTCGCCACGCACCCGAACATCGGCGGCGACGGCTCGATCATGCCGATCACGATGTGGGACGCGCTCCACGACATGGAGACCCTGGGCGAGACCTTCGGCCCCGTGGGTGATCACCCGGGCGTGCTCGCGCCCGGCTTCGCGCCCCACAGCGACGCGCTCGGCCCCGACTTCACGATGACCGCGATCGCGGACTCGAACCTGCGGCTGCTCGAGGGCCTCGACGCCGGCACCGACAAAGAGTTCATCTCGATCGTCGTCGACACCGTCGGGCCGAACTTCGAAGACCCCCTCGAGTTCGACTTCGAAGACCCCGAGAAATTCTCGATCACGGGGCTCGCGCTCAACCCGACCGTCGACATGCGCTTCGCGATGCAGGAGCACAACGGCTTCCTCGAGTCGTGCACCGAGAACGAGACCTGCTGGGACAACCTCCCCGGCGCGCCGATCAACAACCAGAGCGTCTGGGCGCTCGACCCGTGGGTCTTGGAGCACGTGATCGCGCGCGGCGGCAAGCTCAAGTACGAGAGCCGTCAGTTCGACAAGTGCTACGAGGTGCTGTTCTCGTGCAGCCTCGGCGCCCGCGTCATGATCGGCCCCAACGCGGACTTCCCGAACTACCCGAACGCGTGGTCGCACTTCGTGATCAACCTCGGGCTGCTCGACAGCCTGCTCAACCTGTTCAACAGCGGGCCGCCCGAGCCCCAGTACTCCTGGGACCTGATCAGCGAGGTCGCCCAGGTCGCGCTGCACAACCCGCCGGGCTGCGAGCTGCCCGAGGGCGAGGCTGATGTCGAATTCACGCTGCGCGACATCGGCATCGGCATCTCCGGCCCCGAGATGGCCGACGCGGTGCGCCCGTACCTGCAGGATCAGGCGTCGACCATCGCCGAGCTCCTGCTCGGCAACTACAAAGAGAACAACGGCAAGGTCGACTTTTACTACCGCACCGAGACCGACGGGGACGGCTGGCTGTTCTTCGTTCACCCCGAGGACCAGGCGCCGGGCGAGAACTACCAGTACGACAACCCCGGCTTCTTCGCCGACTCCGCGCTGAGCGACAAGCGCTCGAGCGTCACGGTCAACGGCGCGGGCGACACCGTGCGCGAGAAGCTCAAGCTCGAGACCGGGGAGACCACCGTCTACATCCAGGACGACGAGGGCGACGTCTACCGCCTGCTGCTCATCGTCCCGCAGGCCGACGGCGCGCCGCAGTCGATCAAGGTCCGCGTCGCCAAGAAGCTCGGCTGAGCGAAAACCTGCCCTTAAATACATACGTGACCGCGCGTGCGCCCGTGCTACGGTAGCGAGCGATGGTCTCGATCTTCGCGATCATGATCGGCTTCTTCGCCATCCTCATCCCGGTGGCGATGACGGCGACGCTCGTCTACGTGCTCGCGCGCCGCCTCGGCCAAGGATCATCGCGCTGGCGCGCGCTCGCGGCCCGCTACCCCGGGCCGCAGCTGCGCCCCCCGAGCGCGCGCCGGCTGAACCGCGCGTTCTTCGACGGCGCGCGCTACGAGAACGTGCTGATGATCGCGCCGCTCGCCGAGGGGCTGTACCTCGAGCGCGTGCCGCTGCTCGGGAGCCGCCCGCCGGCGATGCTGGTCCCCTGGCAGGTGATACGGCAGACCGACGCGGTGCCGACCTTCCCGATCCTGCTCGCGGATCAGTGGCTGGCCTTCGACATCGACAGCGTGCCGATCTGCGTGCCGGCCTCGTACCTGCCCGCGCTGCCGGCGTCCCCCGCCCCGCCGGCGCCCGCGCTGCCTCCGACCCACGGCGCGCCGGGCTGAGCCTCACTGGGGGATCGGGACGCAGATCGAGCCGCCCTCGATCTGCGCGTTGGTCCGGTAGGTGTTGAGCTCCTGCCACGAGGGCAGCTCGTGCTGCGGGATCGTGCCGTCCTCGCGCACGTTCGTCACGTGGTAGGTGTGCTGATTCCAGATCCGTCGCGCCTGGATCCAGCGGTCCTCGGCGTCGCGGATCGCCTTGACCGTCGACTGGTTGCCGCCGTTGAAGCCGTTGGAGACGATCAGGATCTCCGCGGATCCGTCGTTGTCGATGTCGGCGACGACCGGGTACTCGATGTGCGTGATGCTGGTCCGCGGCTCGCTGAACAGCGTCTGCCCGTCGCCGTCGAAGACGTGGATGTTCTGCTCGTCGCCGTACATCGCCTCGGGGATCCCGTCGCCGAGGAAGTCGAAGGCCGTGCCGGTCGCGTCGCCGCTCGCGTCGATCACCGGCGCCGTCCAGATGATCGAGAGGTCGCGCTCGTAGACCGCGTACTGCGTGCCGGTGCTGACCGCGAACTCGGCCTCGCCGTCGCCGTCGAAGTCGTGCACGGTCGAGGGGCGCAGCCACGGGTCGCCGGCGTTCGCGGGGATCGGCTTCTCGTTGAGGTACTTGACCGTCCCGTCGTGCTCGAGGATCGAGATGCCGTCCCAGGCCTCGATCAAGATCTCGGGCTCGGGGTCGTCGTCGAGATCGGCGACCTGCGGGTAGCCGAAATTGTTGATCTCGCCCTGCAGCGAGTACACCTGCGCGCCGTCGTGGTGGAAGGCGGCGTTGGTCATGACGATCTCCTGATCGCCGTCGTCGTCGAGGTCCGCGAGCGCGCCGGCCGAGAGCGCCGAGGCGCCGGTGAAGGTCGCCACGACGTCGCCGTTGTGATCAAAGAGCTGGTTGGCGAGGTAGATCTCGACGTCGCCGTCGTTGTCGACATCGGCGAGCGCGATCGCGTGGGCGAGGCCCGAGACCGTCGCCGGCTTCTCCCACTTCTTCTCGCCCGTGTGCTCGAAGGCCAGCAGCGCGCCGTTTCGGTACGCGATGATCTCGGGGACGCCGTCGTCGTCGATGTCCCCGAGCGCCGGGCTGCAGCCCCAGTGCAGCGGGTCCTCGATCTTGAAGTGGGGCACCCCGGTCTCGCCGTCGAGGACGTAGATGTGGCCCGGCTGCGAGGTCTGCGGGTACGCGAGGACCACGACGTCGGGGATGTCGCACAGGTCGATCTCGCCGTCGGCGTTGTCGTCGGTGAGGTTGGCGACCAGCGGGGTGACGATGCTCCAGCGATCGGTGGGATCCGACCAGACCCATTGGACAGCCGGATTGAAGCTGTCGGGCGGCGCCTCCTGGTCGCACTCGGCCATGGCGTCGAGCTCCTCCTCGGGCACCTTGCACTCGTCGAACGGCTCGCCCGTGGTCTGCTCCTCGCCCGTGGTCGCCGTCGCGCTCGAGGTCGCCGTCGCGCTCGGATCGCCGGTCGTCGTCGCGCCGGTCGTGCCCGCCGACGTCCCGGTGCTCACGGGGCCCGCCGTGGTCCCGGTGCTCGCGCCCTGGCTGCCCGCGGTGGTCGCCGCGGTCGCGCTCATCCCGGCGGTGCCGGTGCCGGTCCCCGTGCCAGCCGTCCCGGCGGTCCCGGGCGTCGTCACCGTCGAGCTGGCGCCGTCGCTGTCGGAGACGCTGGTCGCGTCGTCACCGGAGCAGCCCGCGCTCGCGCTGATCAGCAGCGCGTGGGCGAGCACAGGAGATACGAGCCTCCGTCGAATCGAAAAAACCATGCCTTGACGCTAGAACGCGGGGGCGCGCCGCGTCAATCACACGCGGCGCGAGCGACCGCGCGAGCTACTCGGCCGGCTCGATCTCGACGAAGGCGAGGAAGGTGTACGCGTAGTTGCCGGTCATCGCCGACTTGCCGCCGACCTCGAGCGAGAGCCGGCCGTCGGTGACCTCGACCTCGACGGTGCGGACGATGGTCGGCGCCGCGTCGCTCGTCAGCTCGTCGTCGACCGCGACGACGCCCTCGATCGTGAGGTTGTGGGGGTCACCCGGGTAGCCCTTCGCCGGCCGGCCGACGCCCGCGGTGACGCGGTAGGTGCCCGGCGCGATCGCGAATTCAAACAGGTTGTCGCGCCCGTAGTCGTCGTAGACGTAGGAGCGCTCGATGTCGTCGACGCCCGCGCCCCCGTCGAAGCCGTAGAGCGCGATCCCGGGGTCGTCGATGAATTCGCCGTACCAGCCCATCCCGGCGGCGTCGTCCCAGGGTCCCCAGCCGACCTTGATCCAGGTCTTCCCGCCGACCTCCAGCGGATCGGCCGCGGGCTCGCCGGCCGGGTCCTGGAAGTTGAGGTAGTAGGCGGCGACAGGGCGGACGTCGTCGTCGGCCTCGAGCACCGGCAGGGTGTCGCGCGAGCCCTCGAGGTAGAGCCCGAGCTCGTGGCGCAGGGTCATCAGGCCGTCGGCGTCACGTGTCCAAGAGGTCATGCTCGAGGCGACGCTCTGCACGGTCGCGTCGACGTCGGTGCTCGCGCCGGGCTCGGGGTGCGCCGCGCTGTTCGCCAGCCAGAGGTACTCGTAGTCCTCCATGGCCTCGCGCAGGAGCGAGGCGCGCACGCCGGGCTGGCTGCCCGAGAAGAAGCGGTTGCCGTCGTAGTAGGCCCAGCCGCGAATGCGGTGGGACCAGGCCGCCCAGGGGATCACGCGGGTGTGCATGCCGTCGCGCTCGACGAGCGTCGGGTTGAAGTACGGGTCCGGGTCCTGGTCGAGGCTGTAGTACCAGACCTCCTCGCCGTGCCCCTGCTGCCGCGACCAGGCGTAGTCCTGCTCGTAGGCGCGGGTGTGCGCGATCCAGATGTCGTAGCCGCAGGCGCCCCCGGGGTCCTCCGCGATCTCGGGCTTGGGCTCCTCGGAGATCGCTATGCGCAGGTTGGGCGCGGCGGCCTTGGTCACGCGGCAGAGGTGCGCGGCGAGGGCGTGGTCCTCGTCGTTCTGCGGCTCGTTCTGGACGTAGTAGTAGGCCTTCTCGCTGTAGCCGTGACTGACCAGGTAGCTGTCGAGGGCAGTGAGCCACTGCGACCACTCCGCGTTGTAGGCGTCGGTGCCGTAGTGATCGCCACGGTCGACGCCGCAGAGCGTCTGCGGGCGCGGGGTGCTGTTGTCGACGAACTCACCCGCGCCGCGCTAAACGGCAAGGGTCATTTGGAATTGTTCGGCCCGAATTCGCTGTTCCCGGTGTGTGCCTCCGACTCGCCATCCCGCGCCCGCGCCCGCGCCCTGAAGAAATCTCGCCGACGCTGTCACAGCCGACGGGCCCCGCTCGTCGAGGCCTCGAAGGAGTGAGTCACCCACCGTGCATCCCACCGCGCCTCGATCCCAGCCCTCCGAGCGAACGCTCGCCCGCGTCCAGGCCGTCAGCGGCCTCGTGTTCGCCAGCTTCCTCGTCATTCACCTGCTCACCGCGCTCGCGGCCCTGCTCGGTCAGGACGCGTTTAACGGCGCGTTGGCGCTCGGCCGTCGCTACTACCAGGTCATGCCGATCGAGCTGGGCGTGGTCCTGCTCTCGCTCTTCGTGCACATCACCGCCAGCGTCACGCGTGCGCTCCGTCGTCGCCGACGCGCGAAGGGGGACGACCTCCCTCGCCGCAAGCCCGCGCTCGCGGTCCGGCTGCACCGGATCTCGGCCTACTTCCTGCTGCTCGTCATCACCGGGCACGTCATCGCCACGCGCGCGCCGGCGGTCTTCGCCGATATCCCGATCGAGTACGCCTACGTCCACTACACGCTCGTGCACGTGCCGGCCTACTTCATGCCCTACTACACGGTGCTGTTCGCGGCCGGGGCCTACCACGGGCTGCGCGGCGTCTGGATCGCGCTCGGGGTGCTCGGGGTGTCGCGTCCGCGGTGGCTCACGGCGATCGCCCAGCGCGGCGCGCCGAGGACCGCGGCGTTGCTGATCGTGCTCGGCGTGATCGTCGTGAGCGCGCTCGCGGGCGCCTGGTACAGCGTCGACACCACCCACTTCGCGACCTACGACGCGCTGGTCGAGCGAGTCTTCGGCTAGCTCGGATCGCTCGAGCAGGCGCTCGCTCGCGGACCCGGGCGAGCGCTACTTGAACTCGACGAGCACCTCGAGGCGCTGCTGCCGAGTATCGTAGACGACGTACTCGTTGTCGTCGAACTCGGACTCGTCGTCGTCGCTGCAGCTGATCCCGTGACAGCTGTTGTAGCCGCGCGGCGGCTTGGTGAGGCCGTAGGTGATCGCGCGGTAGCGCTTGACCTTGCCGAGCGCGACGCGGCAGATCGCCATCATCCTGGTCCCCTGCTTGCCCGGGTAGGTGTAGTTGACCGCGGTGCACGACTCGCTGCCGAAGTAGATGCCGTGCCCGAGCCAGCCCTCATCCGTCCGCGTGCCGCCCATGCCGACGACGACCTTGGGCAGCAGGATCCCGCGCGAGAGGATGCCGACCCAGTTGCGCAGGCTCGAGCCGTGGAACAGGTGCCGCTCGTTGCTGAGCTTGCGGTAGGCCTTGTGCTCGCTGGGGCGCTTGAGCGTGTAGATGTTCTTGATCTTGATGCCGCGGCTGAGCTGGTTGTCGAGCACGTGCTTGCTCCACTTCTTGAACGCGGCGGAGCCCGCGGCGAGCGGCTTGATCTCGCAGCCGAGCGCCTCGTACTGATCGGCCGCGCCGCCGTCGTAGAGCACGTTGCTGTCGCCGCTGACCTGCAGCATGTCGCGCATGAGCTGCAAGGTGTCGTTCTTCTCGACGTAGGCGGTCTTGGAGCCGATCACGGCGGTCTCGATCGCCCGCCGGCTGCGCCCGAGGCGGTGGGGGATCAGCGTGTAGAACTCGCCGCTGAGCTCGCGGAGCTTGGCCTTGCGCGTGCGGCTGCGCTTGAGCTCGTCGAGGATCGAGTCGAGCACGGCCTGGCCCTTGTCGATCTGCCCGAGCGTGAGGATGCCGAGCGGGGTCTCGATGCCGTTGGCGGTGATCTTCGCCTGGACCGTCTTGGTCAGCGCGGTGGTCGCCTCGCTGTAGATATAGTCGACGAGCCGGCTGAGCCCGGGGACGAGCTTCTTGCGGCTCCGGGCCTTGGAGACTTTCTTCTTCGCGGCTTTCTTTTTCGCGGCCTTCTTGCCCTTGCCCAGCGTCTTGGCGTCGAGCTCGCCGACGCTCTGGCCGCGCGCGCCCTTCGAGCCGATCTTGCTCGACGCCAGCGAGAGCTCTTTGTAGCCCTTCGCGCGGCTGGTCTTCTGGCCGTAGAGCTTGTCGTAGAAGGCCTCGGCCTCGGGCTGCGTGGCGAAGTATCGACACTCGCGCTTGCCGGCCTCGGCGTTGCGCTCGAGGTCATCGGTGCGGCCGTAGTGGGTGAAGACCCGAAACACCTTCTTGGTCTTGGCGCTCGGGCTGTGCAGCTCGAGCGCGTAGTACTTGTTGTTGTTCTTGTTGAGGTCGGTCTTCTGCAGGACCGCCTTCTTGACGATGTCGAACTTCTTGGGGAACTTGGGCGCGCTCGGGTCATCCAGGGCGTAGGCTTTGGGCATCTCGTCCCTCGTCGTTCGGCGGACGATACCGTGGGAGGCGCGCGCCGCGGCGCGCAACCGCGCCGGGTGCCCCTGTTCGTACTATGATGCCCGCGTGGGCCTCTTCACCTCGCTGATCGAGTGGTTCTCGCCCAGCTACCAGGAGCACGAGACGATCGCGTCGGCGACGGCGGGGAAGGTCGTGATCACGGGCGTGATCGAGACGCTCGAGGAGGCCGAGGCGCTGCTGTGCCCGCTGACCGGCGAGCCCGCGGTGATGGTGCACTACATGGGCCGCGCGAGCGGGATGGCCTCACGGGCATACGGGATCATCGGCGACGGGATGGAGATCATCACGCGCGCGCATCAGGCCCGAGACTTCCTGCTGCGCGACAGCTCCGGCGCCGCGCTGATCCGCGTCGAGCCCGGCCAGGACCTGATCCAGCTGCACGGGCGCATGTTCGAGACCCACGGCATCGAGATGAAGGCGGAGACCGACTACCTCGCGCCGGGCGAGCGCGTCACGGTCCAGGGCAAGGTCGTCGAGCGCCACAGCGCCGGCAGCCCGCACCGGCGCGCGCCCTATCAGGTCGTGGTCAAGGCCGACTCGATCACCCGCGTCGAGGAGGCGTGAGCGCGATCAAGGGTGAGCGACGAGGCGAGGCCGACGCGCTGCCGTGTCTGCGACACGGAGCTGGTCGGCCTGTTCTGCCACGCCTTCGGGACAGGTTGGGCGTCGAGCCTGATCCGCGCGCTCGTCGTGTTCGTGGTGCAGCGTCGTCTGGCTCACGTGGCCCGAGCTGCTGAGCGCGGGTGGCTGAGACGTCAGCGGAAGTTCTCGCGCTTGCGGTGGCGACCGTCGCACCACGGCTTGTTCTTGGAGAGACCGCAGCGACACAGCGTCGCGCGGTCAGCCGCCTGGCGCGCTTGCAGCTCGCAGTTGATCTCGAAGCCGCGCTGGATCCGGAGCTCGCCGCCCTCGACGATCTCGATGTCGGCGGCCGCGTCCGGCTCGACCCCGGCGAGCGCGGCCTCGCCCTTGGTCTCATAGCTCAGCGCGCCCGAGGGGCATGAACGCACGGCCCGCGCGATCTCGGCCGCCGCCGACGCGTCGCCCGCCTGCTCGCGCGCGCGCAGCTCCTTCAGCGGCTTGCAGTAGAACACGTGCATGCACGCGCTGGGGTTAAAGAAGGTGCGGATGGTCTGACCTTCCCAAACGCGCAGCTCTCGACGCGGGCCCGCGGGCGGCTCGGCGACGAAGTTCGTCCGCGCGTGGCTGCCGTCGCAGAACGGCGCGTTCTCGCTCTCGCCGCAGCGGCACAGGACCACCGGCGCGCCCTCCTCGAGCTCGACCGGCTCGCCGCAGTAGCGGACCGTGAGCCTGTCGCCCGTGATCTTGAGGGGGCCGTTGTCGAGCACGGTCACGGAGAGCGGTTTGGACGCGGACATGAGCGGGATTGTAGTGAGGCGCGGACGAGATGTTCCCTTTATGTGACCAACGCTCCGCACACGAGGGCGTGCGCGCACCCCCTCCCGCGTGCTCGACCGTCCGCGAATTCGCCCCTCAGCACGCCAAAGACGACGAAATTCGGGCTCTCGCCGGCTCCCGCCGCCGCTCGCGGAGGGCACGGGGTGAGTCGTCGACGAACTGAAACAACATCGCGTTGGGGAAGCCGACGCCGTTCCAGCCCTCGCCGAGGATGTAGCGGCGCGCGAGCCAGCCGATGCTGTAGGCGTCGCCCTCGTCGGGCTCGTCGTAGAACGCCTCACACGGCTGGGGCGCGCTCGCGTTGTCCCAGGTGATGTTCCACTTGAAGCCGCTGGGCCAGGTCACCGACTTCGGCGTCAGCCGGTGCTCCCACAGCAGGTCCTTGGCGTCGTCGGTGTCACCGCCCTCGGGGATCAGGCTCGCGACGTCGACGTTGAGCTGGGTCGCGAAGTGCGTCTCGTCTGGGAGCTCGAAGTCGAACACGTAGAGGCGCACGGGCACGGTGACGGTCCCGAACGCGCCGCCGGAGAGCGAGAGCGTGGTCTCGTGATCGCCCGGGGGCGCGTCCTTGGGCACGTAGACGGTGAGCCAGATCGGGACCGGCTGCGCGGCGTCGAGGGTGACTGCGGCGCCGCCGCTCAGCGGGCTCAGCGTCTCGACCCAGCCCTGCTCGTAGCCGGCGACCGCGAGCTCGACGCGCTGACCCGCGCCGAGCTGCGGGAAGGGATCGAGCGCGACCGTCAGCTCGCCGGAGGCGGGACCGACGACCAGCTGGACCGGCTCGAACTCGCCGCGCGCGGCGCTCAGCCGCAGCCCGTCCCCCGTCGTCTCCGGGGCGCGATCGCTGGTCTGCAGCTTGCGCGTGACCGGCGTGGTCCACAGCGGCAGGCCGCTCGGGCTCTGCTCGAGGGTGTACGTGTAGGCGCCTGGGTCGAGCGGGACCGGCTCGTTGCCGGGGCCGCCGCTGTCGCTGGTCCCGGCGCTGTCGCTGTCGGTCGCGCCCGCGCTGTCGGTCGCGCCCTCGCTGTCACCGCACGCGAGCGCGCTCGTCATCAGCAGCGCCGCAAACGCGGACGCTGACGTGACGCCCGCGCGACCCCATCCCACCTCGCTACGCCAAGCCACAATGGAGCGAGGGTACCACGCCGTTCGCGCTCGCGCGCTCGTGCGCGCCGGCGGCGAGCGCTTCGAGTCTGGCCGCCGCATCGTGCATACTGCGAAGGCAACCCGGGCGGCCGGCTCACCTCCGCGCGGCCCGAGCAGGCGGTACGCTCACGCCAACGCGCCCTCCGAACCTCACCCTCTGCAACTAGTCGCTTGAGACATGTTCCCAATTGAGATCATCGATGAGTCGCTGCGCGCCCGCTCTCGACACGAGCGCCGGCTGCTGCTGACGTGCGCCGACGCCCGCGCGGCGATCGAGCAGTTCGCGCGCGCGGGCTGGGCCCCGCACTCGGTCACGCGCCGCCTCGAGCGCGGCCGCGAGATCCACGAGCACGGCCGCGAGCGCGTCGCGTGGTCGCGCGGGGAGTCGTACGAGGAGTACGTCCAGCGCTGCGCCCAGGCGGCCAGCGCCGCGATCGAGTCTTGGAGCAGCGAGCACCCCGAGGGCGCGCCGCTCGTCGAGCTCGACGCCTGGCCGCCCGACGACCACACGTCGCGCACGCAGACGCTGCTGACGAGCTACTTCGCCGAGGACGCGGACTCGCTGCTCATCGACCCCGAGCTCAAGAGCGTGCCGCTGGTCGCCGCGCGCGTGCGCGTGCCGTCGGCCAAGCTCGACGAGGACCAGAAGGTCTACATCTACGACGTGATCGCCGGCGCCGTCGAGCACGCGCGGGTCGTCGGCCGCCTCGAGCGCAGCTGCTTTCAGGAGCTCGCGGCGACCCAGGACCTCGACTGGTTCCGCCCGCAGGTGGTCTACGAGCCCGCGCTGATCCGCATGCTGCACGGTCACCGGCTCGATCGGCAGCTGTTCATGGGGCACTTTTGGCCGATGCCCTCGTAGGCTCGCGCGTGGACCTTCGCCGCAGCGGCTCGGCGCTCCGCTGACCGAGGCGCGCTCGCGCGCGCGGTCGACTCGTGCATACGTAGACCCGCGCGAAGTAGAATCGGCTGAGCTCGCCTCGCTGCGCCGGGGCGTCCTCGATTGTACGAACACTGATCTCGCGTCGTGCACGGAGCGCGCGCGGGCCGGATGGCGAGCGAACAAGCGATGGAGAAGCGACCCCACCACAACCCGGCCACGCGGCAGGTCGTTCGGCTCGGCGCGCTGTCGTCGGACCCCTCCGCCTGCGACTCGTTCCACGCCTTCGATCCAGAGTCGGGGATCGTGTACCCGGCGATCGCGGACTCGCTCGTGTACATCGACTGCGCCGGCGCCGTGCAGCCTGGCCTCGCGGTCACGTGGCGGCGCGTCGACCCGCTGACGATGGAGTTCGATCTGCGCGAGGGGGTCCGCTTCCACAACGGCGACGCGTTCTCGGCCGACGACGTGGTGGCGACCTTTAAGGCGCACCTCGATCCGGCGAACCGCTCGGGGCAGGGTCAGGGGATCCTCTCGGTGATCGCCGACTGCGAGCGCATCAGCGACTACCGCGTGCGCCTGCGGACCGCGTTCCCCGACGGGATGCTGCTCAACCGGCTGCACATCGCCAGCGCCGTCTACCCGCGCTCGATCCTCGAGCGCGAGGGCCCGGGCGCGCTCCACCGCCACCCGATCGGCACGGGCGCCTACGCGTTTAAGCGCTGGCGCAAGGGCGACGAGATCGTGCTGACGCGCAACCCCGAGCACTGGAGCGGGCTCGTGACGATCGACGAGCTCGTGTTCCCGATCATGGACCAAAAAGACTGGGTCGACGCGCTCGCGGCCCGTCAGCTCGACATCGCGATCAACCTCGACCCCCACGACGCGCGCCGGATCATGGAGCTGGGCTCGGAGCAGCTCGTGCTGCGTCGGCGCGAGGCGGCGCTCTCGCACTGGTTCTTGCTCTCGCAGCGCGGGCCGCTCGCCGACAAGCGCGTGCGCCTGGCGCTGAACTACGCGGTCCACCGCCACCTGCTGTGCCAGATCTCGAACCACGGCTGGGCCTCGCCGCAGGCGTCGTTATTAACCCCGGGACAGGTCGGCTACGACGCCAAGATCACGCCCTACCCCTACGACCCCGATCACGCGCAGCAGCTGCTCGCCGAGGCCGGCTACGCGCGCGGCTTCACGCTGCGCGGGCTCGTCAGCGAGTCCTGCGCGTCGGTCTACCGCCTGGTGCGGGTGTTCCTCGAGAACGTCGGCGTGCGCCTCGAGGCCGACATCGTGCCGCGGCCCGAGTGGCTCGCGCGGGTCGTGACCGCGCGGATCCGCGAGGGCAAGCCCTACGACGGCGACTTCGCGCTGGCGAACGTCGACAACTTCACGCTGCACGGCCTGTTTCACCACGCGATCTTCCTGTTCAGCCAGGGCGTCTTCTCGCTCACGCAGTCGCCGGACTACGACGCCAAGTTCCTCGAGACCGCAGTCCAGATCGAGCCCGCCGCGATGCAGCGCGCGCTCGCGGGCCTCGACCGCTACGCCTACGACGAGGCGCTGATGCTGTACACGATCCGCACGCAGGTCTGCTGCGGGCTGCGGCGCGGCTACGACATCCCGATCGGCGTCAGCGGGCACTTCAACTACGACAACCTCTGGCGGATCCGCGTCGACGAGGGCGCGCGGCCCGAGCCGCCCGAGCCGCTCGCGCCGAAGCTCGCGCCCGAGGACGCGGGGCTGCGGCGGATCCTCGACTCGACCGTCTACCCGGGCATCCTGTACGACCAGGCGGAGCGGGGCTTCGAGGACCCGGTGCACGCGCGCCTGTGGCGAAACATCCAGCTCCACGAGGAGCGCTGGATGGTGCTCTCGCAGGAGATGCTGCGGACCGCGGTCGACCAGGTGACCGTCTCGACGCACCTCGAGAACGTGCTGCGCTCGACGCAGCAGGTCGGGATCCTCGGGATCACCTACGACGGGCGGATCCTGTTCGAGAACTCCGGCTACCGCAAGGTCATGGGGCACACCGGGAGCGAGCCGCTGCCGGAGCTGCTGCGCGACGACGCGGGCGAGCTCGCGTGGTCGACGGTCGAGGAGACGACCGCGCGCGAGGGCGCCTGCTCGGGCGTGTTCAACGTGATCAGCAGCGACGGCACGCGGCGGCGCGTGTTCCTCACCGCGACGCCGGCGATCAACGAGCTCGGGAGCCAGGTCGGCTACACCTGCATCTTCACGGATCACAGCAAGGAGGAGGAGCGCCTGCGCGTGGTCCAGGAGATGGAGGTCGCGGAGCGGATCCAGCTCGCGCTGCTGCCGATGATCCAGGGCGCGAGCAAGCAGACGACCGCGGCGACGATGATCCCGGCCGACGAGGTCGGGGGCGACTACTACGACATCATCCGCGACGAGCGCGGCCACACCTGGTACGGGATCGGCGACGTCTCCGGGCACGGCGTGACCTCGGGGCTGATCATGCTGATGACGCACTGCATCATCCGCACGATCATCCGCGCGAACCAAGAGCTCTCGATGGAGGCGATCCTGACCCAGCTCAACCGGGTGCTCTACGAGGACATCCAGCTGCTCGGCGAGAGCCACCACCTGACCTTCGGCCTGCTCAAGGGCGTCGGCGACGGCGACTACGAGGTCGCGGGCGCGCACGAGGACATCCTGATCCACCGCGCGGCGACGGGCCGCTGCGAGCGCGTGCCGCTGCCGGGCATCTTCTTCGGCTTCGTGCCGGACATCAGCGGGATCTTCGAGAGCCGGGTGATCCACCTCGACCCCGGCGACACGATGGTGCTCTACACCGACGGCGTGATCGAGGCCGAGAACAGCCGCGGCGACATGTGGGAGGTCGAGGCGTTCATCGAGAGCATCACGCGCCACGCCCATCTCGCGCCCGACGCGATGAAGGCCGCGATCCTGAGCGACCTGAAGCGCTTCATGGACAAGCAGCTCGACGACATCACGATGATGATCATCCGCCGCAGCGCCTGAGCCCGCCCGCGCTCAGCTCGCGGCCTGCTCCCCGCGCCGCTCGGGCGGCAGGAAGTTGACGAACATCAGCGTGAACGCGTCGAAGATCCGCTCGATCAGCGCGACGGCGGCGTCGTAGAGCTCGGGGTCGCGGGCGCAGGCCTCCTCGAC
This sequence comes from Polyangia bacterium, assembly GCA_030430565.1. Classification (GTDB taxonomy): domain Bacteria; phylum Myxococcota_A; class Polyangia; order Nannocystales; family Nannocystaceae; genus JACKDW01. Next base: position 188,124 of record JAUIKS010000003.1, on the reverse strand, counting down.
GATCGCGTCCATCCCGGACTCGACGATGCCGTGCTCGAGCTCGGCGTTGAGGTGGTTGCGCCCGAAGTACTTGAGCTCGACGGGGAACTCGTTGCCCTCGAGGTAGGCGGCCATCCCGGTGAAGAACACGTAGCTCGCGGACTCGAGGCCGAGCAGCAGCACGAGCAGCAGCACGTCGTTGTCGGCGCGGTAGACCTCGGAGACCAGCGCGTAGGAGCCGAGCCGCACGTGCTGGTGCGCCGGGCCGAACAGCTCGAGCACCGTCGGCAGCTCCATCTCGAGCGCCTTGAGGTCGGTGACGAACCACTCGTCGTGGCCGATGTCGCCCTCGAGGATGTGCTGCGCCATCGCGCCGGCCTCGGTCGAGGCGACGCGCTCACGCACGAGCCGCAGGATGTCCTGGAAGGTCTTGACCCAAAAGCCCATCCCCGGGATGAACTCCCACACCCAGGAGGTCTCGGGGTTGGTGCGCAGGAACGCGAAGAAGGCGTGGTCTTCGAAGGCGGTCTGCTTGCGCGCGAGGTGCCCGAAGATCGAGTTGGTCTCGGGCAGCGCCTCGGCGGCCGCGTCGGCCTCCGCCTCGTGCTCCTCGGGCTCGGGCTCGGCCGCGCGCTCCTCGGGCTTCTCGATGACGAGCTGAATCTTCGGCCAGATCCTTCGCAGCGTGTCGAGCGAGCGCGACTGCCACGGCCGCTCGCTCGAGCCGCGCAGGACGATCGGCTTGGTGTCGGCTCGCCGCGCGTCGACCAAGAACTGCCCGAGCATCGTGATCCCGGAGCTGTTGAGGAACCTCAGCTCGCAGAAGTCGAGCGTGAGCGCCTCGTCGCCGTCGTCGTGGGCGTGGCGCAGCACCTGGCGGATCTGGTCGTACTCCCGCACGTTCCGCAGGCGCATCGTGCCCGAGAACACGACCACGCCCCGCTCCTTGTAGTAGCTAACGGCGAATTCCTGCCCCTTGACTCGCATCTACCCCTCCGCGTCGACGTCGGCGGCGCGCGAGCGTGCGCGTCCGCTGCAGAATAGCGACAATACTACACCAACGGCGGAGGGCGGCCGCTCGCCTGCGCGCGAGCGTGGCACAATCCGGCGCGCCCTAGCTCGGCAGCACGCACGCCATGGCACGACGCGACCGACCCAAACGAAACAACAAGAGCAACAGCCGCGCGACGCCCGACGACGAGCGCGCGCGCGAGGTCGAGGCGCGCCCGCCGGAGTGGACGGCGCCGCTGCGCTCGCGCCGGTTCTCGGCCGTGGGCCTGCGCCCGCTCGAGGACGAGGAGATCGCCGCGCGACTTCGGGGGTTTAATCCGGACCTCGTGTTTCCGCACCTGCCGCCAGCGAAGCGCGCGCTCGCGGGCGAACTCGTGCGCGGCGCGTGGCCGATCGCGGTGGGGCCCACCCGCGTCATCTCCGACGGCCGGCCGACGCGACCGACGCTGTGGGCCGGGCAGCGGCCGGGCGTGCTGCTGCTCGCGCTCGCCGACGATCACGAGCCGCAGCTGTGGATCCCGATCGAGGGGACGCCCGAGGCCATCGCGAAGAAGCTCGAGCAGTATCGCCCGGGCCGCGCGCGCACCGAGCCGACGACGCGCCTGCGCCTGCTGCTCGGCCTCGCCGACGATCTCGCGCCGATCGAGGACCACTACGTCGGCTCGCCCTACACGCCGACCTACCCGCTGCTGCAGGGCACGCTCAAGGGCAACCCGCAGCGCGCGAACGGACAGCTCACCAGCGCGTTCCTCGGCGGCTTCTCGGGCGCCGTGCTGACGCTCGACTGGGTCGCGGTCGATCTCGTCCGCGGCTGCGGGCCGCTGGTCGGCACGATCACCTACGCGCCGCGCGACGACGGGGCGGTGGTGCGCGCGTTCAACAAGCACCACCGCTGCGGGCTGCCGGAGGACCTCCCGGTCGACGCGCTGGGGATGATCGAGATGTTCCCCTGGCACCTGAGCGCCGCCGACATGAAGGCGCAGCTCGAGACGATCGACGACGACGACCTGTCGATGGCCGTGGTCACGCTGTTCACGCTCGCGGCCTTTGACTTCGACGCGCGCGCCGAGCTGCTGCGCGCGTTCGTCTCGCACCGAAAGCCGGTCGTGGTGACGGCGCTGGCCCACGTCGCGGGGATGATCGAGGTCCCGGGGCTCGCCGAGCGCGTCCTCGCCACGGCCGAGAGCCCCGCGCGCCGGGCGGAGCTCGAGGCCGCGCTCGCGGGCGATCGGGACGAGTCAGGCGACGAGCCCGCGGACGCGCCCGGATAGGCAGCTGGCCCTACCGTCAGCTCGTGCCGTCGGCGCGCAGGCGCGCGACGACGCGCTCGTGCCCGCCCGCGGCGGCGTCCTCGAGCGGCGTTCGCCCCCAGCGGTCGCGTCGGTCCCGTGATGCCCCAGCGGACAGGAGAAACTCGACGATCTCGATGTGCCCCTCGGCCGCGGCCAGGTGCAGCGGCGTCCGGCGGTCGTAGTCCCCGGCGTCCGGGTCGGCGCCGCCGCTGATCATCCGCCGCAGCCCGGAGAGGTCGCCGTTGGCCGCGGCGGCGCACATCAGGACGGGGTAGAGCGCGCCGGCGATCTCGGCGCGCCGGTCGGGGTCGGTCATCGCGAGCGCGTCCGCGACGGTGCGCACGAAGGCCTTCTCGCGCATGCTGAAGCGCTCCTGCGGCCCTCGTGTGGTCAGCTCTCCGCGAAGGTCGAGCGCCACCAGGCGACGCACCTCGTCCGGCCCGTGACCGCAGGAGAACAGGTACGCGAGCTTGGTGAGCGCGGCCTCGGTGGTCATGTCGGCGCCGCCGACGACCCCGGCGTCGACCAGGGCGCGACCGCCGGTGTAGTGAACCTCGACGTGCCCGCGCCTGCACTGCGTGGTGTTGACGATGACGACCCCGCGATCACTCGCGCGCCGCAGCGCGGCCAAGAACGCGGGGCGGTTGTCGGGCGCGTTGCCGGAGCCGAAGGTCTCGAGCACGACGCCCTGCAGCGGCGGCGCGAGGAAGTTCTCGAGCACGTGCTGGGGGAAGCCCGGGAACAGGCGCAGGACCGCGACGTTGTCGCAGGTGATCGGGACGACCTGCAGCGGCTCGCCGGACGGCGCGAGCACCCGCTCCCACAGCACGTCGATGTCGATGCCGACGCGCGCGAGCGGGGTGAAGTTGTCGGACGAGAACGCCGAGAGCCCGTCAGCGTCCGCCTTGCGCGTCCGGTTGCCGCGAAACAGCCGGCTGCGAAAGTAGAGGCCGACCTCGGGGATGTCGTAATGGCCAGCCAGGATCAGGGAGTCGAGCAGGTTGTCGACGCCGTCGTTGCGGACCTGGCTGAGGGGGATCTGCGCGCCCGTGATGATCACGGTCTTGTCGAGATGCTCGAGCATGAACGAGAGCGCCGAGGCCGTGTAGGCCATGGTGTCGGTGCCGTGCAGCACCACGAAGGCGTCGTACTCGTCGTAGTGCCGCTCGATATCCCGGGCGATCCGCACCCAGTCGTGCATGCCCATGTTGGAGGAGTCGAGCAGCGGCTCGTACTCTTTGATCTCGTAGCGAACGCGCCGCCCGTGACGCGAGGGCGGCGTCACGCCGGTCGGCATGGTCGGGTCTTGAAACGCCGGGTGATGACGAATCGTCCACGCCAGCAAGCCCGGCTCCGGCACGTAGCCGCGCGGGCCCTGCTTCATCCCGATGGTCCCGCCGGTGTAGATGATGAGGACCGAGCGCTGCTTCCCGGTCGTCACGACGGAGCCGTCGCGCAGGATCGTGCCCGGCATGGGACCTTCATACCCGGCGGGACGCGCACGAACTACGGGCTCAGTCGGCGCAATCAGCGCAATTACACAGATCGCGGGTAATAAAAAAAGGGCCGGGAGGCCCTTTTTCTCGTACTTGGCGCGATACGTGCCAGATATTGATGTTTGCGCTGATGTCTCTCGATGAGCCCGGTAGGAATCGAACCTACAACCCAGGGATTAAGAGTCCCTTGCTCTGCCAATTGAGCTACGGGCCCGCGGAGGCTGGTGTTCTACACGATCCATCCGAAATGAAAAGGGCTCTCTGGGTAAAAACGGAAAAAAACCGGGGCCTGTGAACGAGAGAAAAGTCGACGTCGACCAGCTGCGCCGCTCACGGCTCGCGGCTCGCCCGCTCCGGGAAGAGCAGCTCGCTGATCGCCTTAAATCGCTGCTGTGCGGCCGGCGCGGTGAACACGCGCCACCGCATCATCGACTCGCCGCGCTGCTCTGGGACGCTCTGGAGCGCCGGGAGCCCGTCCTCGACGCCCGGGACGAACGCGTGGGTCGGCTGCAGGCCGGAGGGATCTCCGCCGTAGAGCACGAGATCAAACCGTCCGTCGTCGTCGGTGTCGTAGAACGTCCAGTCGCGTCCAGAGTGGCGCATCCAGACGAACTCGGCGTCGAACTTCCCGGCGCGGATCGCGAGCGCGGCCTCGTGGGACTCGATCCCGGGCGCGAGGCTGTCGCCGTCGAGATCGATCATCGTGAGATCGCGCCCGCGATCGGTCACCCGCGCGATCGAGTTCTTCCACGCGCCGCGCTCCTCGTAGTCGGGCACGACGATCTGCGCCGAGTCCGAGAGCTCGAGACCCGGCAGTGATCCGAGGCCGTCATCGGTCGCTACGGCCTGGGGCTCGAGATCGTCGTCGGTCACGAGCTCGGCGACGCGCGAGCGCAGCGCGAACGAGGAGAACAGGTCGGGGCGGATCAGCCGCCGCCCCGCGTGCTCCGGAAGGCGCGTGAGAGCGCCGCCGGGCCCGCGGGCCCAGCCGTCGTGGGCGACGCCGGCGCTGCTGTTGGTGCTGTGCAGGACGAGGTCAAAGCGCCCCGCGTTCTCGCGGTCGTAGTAGACCCAGGCGCGCGCGCCTTGGCGGATGATCACGAGCTCGATGTCGACGACCGGCTCGGGCTCGTCCTCGTCACGCTCGTCACCGTCCTTGCGAAAGCTCGCGTCGCCGTCGAGGTCGATCAACACGCGCCGATGGAAGGCGGTCTGCTCGCGCACGAGATCGCTGCGCCCGTCGCCGTCGACATCGACGAGGCGAACATCGCCCCCGAGCGCCTGCAGCGGGTTCGGCAGGCGCGGGTCGCCCTCGGGCGCGTCGGCGACGAGGTCTGGGAGCACGATCGAGCCGATTCGGCGAAAGCGCGCGGCCAACCCAGGCCCGGCCTGCGCGTCGAGGAACAGGCCACCGTCGAACCGACGTCCGCGCTCGAGCAGCTCGCGCGACGGCTGCGAGGGCTCGCCGGGCGTGAGCGTGTAGGCCTCGTCGAGCTGCCCGGTCCCCTTGCGATCGACCAGGTAGGTCTCGAGCGCGCCGTCGTTGTCGAGGTCGTACCAGAAGTGTCGCGTGTCCCGCTCAAACAGGACCGCGAGCTCGACGTCGAGGCCGCGGGCGCGCGCGAGCGCGTCGGCGTCGGCGTCCTCCGGCAGCTTCGAATCCTGGTCGAGGTCGATGAGCGCCGCCCAGCCGTCCTCGTCGTCGCCGCGCTCGAGCTTGAGGACGTCGAACACGCCGTCGAGGTCCGCGTCCTCGAGGCTCGCGTCGCCGTAGCGCCAGGGGTCCGGCAAGAACTCGCGCGCGCGCGTCGGGACCGTCGCGATGAACGGGCGGATCGTGTCGAGGTGGACGTGAAAGCTGAGCCACTGGTTGGTCTTGTTGTCGGTCCGGACGAAGGCGTTGACGCCCACGAGCTCGCCGGCGAGGTTGACGAGCGGCCCGCCGCTGTCGCCCGGCAGGATCTCGGCGGTGGTCTGCAGGACGCGGCCCTGCCGTTCGAAGGTCGCCTTGACCTCGCGCAGGACCGCGGGGTCTCCCTCATGTGTCTTGAGGTTCAGGTCGGTGTGCCCCGAGAGCTTGCCGGTGCTCGAGACCTCGCCGCCCTTGATCGCCCAGAGCATGCCGGCGCCGGCGTGACCGATGGCGGCGACGCGCTGCCCCGGGTAGGGCGCCTCGGCGGCGATCGGCACGCGCGGCGGCCCCGGCGGCGCGCCGTCGACGGCCAGGAGCGCGAGGTCGAGCGCCGCGTCGACCTTGAGGACCTGGGCGGCGAAGCTGCGCTCGTCGGGCTCGAAGGCCTGGAGCTCGTCGGAGAAGCGCGGGAAGAACACGTTCGCGGTCTGGCGGAGCCCGTCGAACTCGCCGTTTTGGATCACGTGCTGGTTGGTCAGGATGATGACGCGATCCGGCGGCGCGTCTTCGGGCGGATCCGGCAGCTCGATCAGGGTCCCAGAGCCGACCGTCCCGGGCACCTTGATGACGACGGTCGCGGCGCCGATCGTCCGGTAGATGGCGCCGAGGTCAGGCTCGCTGGGGATCCCGAACAGCTCGCCGCCCGCGCCCGCCGAGACGACCCGCGACGGCGCCGCCGCGCGCTCGGAGTAGGCCCGGTACTCGGCGTAGAGCCACCAGCTTAGACCGGCGACGAGCCCCAGGAGCGCGAGCGAGGCCGCCGCGATCATCGCCCAGCCGAGACCGCCGCGACGACCCGCGCCGGCGGCGTGTGAGGACGATCGAGGCGCGCTGCGCGAGCGGGCCGCGCTCGCCTCGGCGGGCTTGATCGAGCCAGAGATCACCGTCCCGCCGGCGCGAAAAGCCTCGCCGTCGTCGACCGAGACCACGAGGATCACGGCGCTCCCACAGCGAAACGACTGGCCCTCGGAGATCGCGAATTGCGAGAGTCGACGCGCGCCGAGCCAGGTCCCGTTGCTGCTGCCGAGGTCGCGCACGATCAGCTGCCCGCGGTCGTAGTGAAGCTCGGCGTGGCTGGCCGAGGCGGCGTGGTCGTGGAGCACGATGTCGCCGGCGTCGCGGCCGATGGTGACGCGCGTCGCGGTGAAGTGACGACGCGCGACCGGTCGCCCCTCGCGCTGGATCTCCAGCGTAAAGCCGCGGGCGGGGTCCGGCATCCTCCTAGCCAAACACCCGGAGCAGCAGGTGCACGATCAGCGAGAACAGCACGACGTTGCCCGCGAAGAACGCGAGGAAGCGGTGCGGCTGGAGCCCGAGCAGGTAGACGAGCGAGTGCACGCAGCGGATCAGCGTGTAGAGCCCGAAGTAGATCCACGCGTAGCGCTCGCCCCCGCCCGCGAGCACGAAGGCGAGCGAGAGGAAGAGGTACATCGGGATGTTCTCGAGGTCATTGCGCCAGCAGCCGTTGGCGCGCTCGACGAGCGGGAGCTCGCGCTCGACGGGCGCGGCGCCCTTGCCGAACACGCGCGCGTCCTCGGGCCGCGTGAACGCCCGGCTGCGGACGCGCGCGATCGCCTGCACGCTCGAGATCGCGAACATCTTGAAGAACAGGATCACCAGCGAGGCGACCCAGACGCGAAACGCCGCTGACTCGATCAACGGCGCGTGGGCGAGGGAGGTAGCGGTGAGCATCAGGCGTGTCTCGACGTCTTTGTCGGCGTCTTTGTCGACGTCTTTGTCGGCGTCTTAACTCGACGTCTTTGTCGACGTCTTTGATGATGACAGGCCTTTCGCGGCGCGGCCAGCCGCGTCCGGCGGCGCCCGAGCGCGAGCGGGTCGATGCCGTACTATGGTGGAGGCGTGGAGCCGCTGCCGTCACCGCGAGCGCGAGGAGGGGACACCGCGGCGACCTGGCGCTCGCTGACCGCCGTGTCCGCGCTCTACCTCGCGCAGGGCATGGTCGCGGGCTTCGGGATGTTCGTGCTGATCCCGCTCCTGCAGGCGACCGGCGTCGACATCGTCGCGCACGCCTGGATCCTCGCCTCGGGCGGCCTGCCGTGGGCGCTCAAGATCCTCTGGGCGCCGGCGCTCGACCGCCTCGCCGGGCCCGAGACCGGGCTCCGCCGACGCCGCGTCGTCATCGCGCTGCAGCTCCTGTGCGCCCTCGCGACCGGCTCGCTCGCGTCCGCGACGAGCGTGACCGACAGCCTGCTCGCGATCGCCGGCGTGTGGTCGCTGATCAACCTGCTCCTCGCGCTGCAGGACGTCGCGGTCGACACCCTCGCGATCGACACGATCCCGCGCCGTCGTCGCGGACTCGCGCGCGGCGTCATGCAGATCGCGGCGCTGGTCGGGAGCGGCTGGCTGGGCAGCGCGGGGCTGGCTCGAGTCGCCGCCCAGTCCGGGCTGGCGAGCGCGACCTCGCTGCTCGCGCTCGCGCTCGCGCTCCTCGCGTGCGCGCCGCTGCTGCTGCGACGCGTCGAGCTCGGGCGCGGGCGCGCCGCTCCGGGCGACGCGGCGTCCGCGGCCGATCGTCGATCGCTGCGCCGCGCGTTCGCGCTGATCGTCACGGATCGGCGGGCGCTGCTCGGCGCCCTGCTCGCGCTGATGGCGGTGATCGCCGACGGCGCGACCGGAGTGCTCGCCTACCCGTTCTTCATGGAGCACCTCAAGTGGACGCCCGAGCAGTTCGGGACCCAGCTCGCGCCGCTCGCCAGCGCGGTGCAGCTGGTCGGCTACACCGCGAGCGCGCTCGTGGTCGACCGCCTCCGTCACGCGCGCGCGCTGGCGATCGGCACCGTCGCGCTCGGCTGCGTGTACGCGAGCTGGGGCGCGCTCGACCCCTGGCTCGCGGATCCCCGCGTGCTCTACAGCTTGATCACCGCCGAGGGTCTCGCCGCCGCGCTGCTGAACACCGCGCTGCTGGCCCTGCTGATGGACCTCGCCGACACCCGCGCGCGCGCGACTCACTTCGTGCTCTACATGGCGCTGATCAACCTCTCGCGGCTCGTGCTGGGGCGCCTGCTCGGGCCGCTCCCGCTCGCGCTCTTCGGCGTCTCGGGCGCGTGGATCTTCTTGGGCGCGGTGCAGGCGCTCGCGCTCGGTCCCGCGCTCGCGCTCGGCCTGACGGAGCGCCGCCGCGCCGCCGCGTCGTCATGAGGACGCGCCGGCGCGCGTGCGATCGTCGTGGGTCGCGGACGCCGGGCCGCTGATCGGGATCGGCGCGCCGAGAAATCTCGGCTTGGTCCCGAGGACATGTACATCGAGCCATGCACGTACGCGCGCGAGCGCCTCGCGCCGCGCGTTGTGTCGCGCGCGCAGCAGCTCACGCCGGTCGGCCTCGACGCCGAGCGCGTCGATCCCCGCCGCGCGCGCGAGGAACACCGAGCGCCCGAGATGAAAGCGCTGCGTGCAGATCACCGCGCGCTCGACCTCGAACACGCGCGCCGCCCGGACCATGGTGTCGAAGGTGCGGAAGCCGGCGTGGTCGAGGTAGATCGACGCCGGCGCGACCCCGTGCTCGAGCAACCACGAGTGCATCGCGTTCACCTCGTCGTAGCGCCCGGTGCCGTGATCCCCAGAGACCAAGATCTTGCCGACCCGTCCGTCCTTGTACAGCTCGTAGGCGGTCTGGAGGCGATCGGCGAGCGCGTGCGAGGGCCGGCCGTCAGCGAACACGCGCGCCCCCGGGACGATCGCGACCCCGCCGACATCCTCGGGCAGCGCGTCGATCGAGGGGTACAGCCGCCCCTCGGTCGCGCGCTGAATCGTCACCTCGGTCGCCGCGAACAGCCCGCCGATGAGCAGCGCGCCGCTGAGTGTTGCGAAGCCGAGCGCGCGCAGCGGCGAGCCCAGCAGCCGCGAGATCACCGTGCGCGCGACGCCGCGTGTCGACATGGGCTCAACGCGCTTCGAGGCTCAGGGCCCCAGGACCCCGTAGGAGTCGTCGACGAGCGAGACGTGATCTGCCTCGAGCGGGGGCGTCGCCAGGTCGGTGGTCCCCGCCGCGAGCGGCTCGAGCTCGCGCTCGTCGAGCTTGATCGCGACGGGCGGCGCCTCGCTCGGGGCGCAGCGCGGCGAGCGAGCGCTGAAGTGCACCGTCAGCTGCGGCGCGCGGCCGAGGGCGCGAATCGGCTCCGCGCAGCCGCGCGGCCCCTGGGCGCGCTCAACCACCGCCGCCGCCGGGCCTGCGGGGACCGCCGGCGCAGCCGGGGCGCCGCACGCCGCGAGCGCCGTGACGCCCGCGAGCAGCGCGACGAACAAGGCCGCGAGCGCGTTGATCTCGAGATCGCGCGGCGAAGGACTGCGCTGCTGCATCCGTGTCGACCTCCCCTGGCGCGAGGAGTCTAGCACGTGGCCCCGGGGCCGCTCAGACCGGCGGGCCCGGGTCGCCGCCGTCTTCGTCGCCATCGTCGTCGTCGTCCTCGGGCGTGTCCCAGTCGATCGTCGACTCGCGCTTGCTCGTGAAGCCGAGCGAGCGCTTGGCGAAGTTAAAGAGGTTTTGCCCCATGGCTCGACCGAAGCCCTCGATGATCGCGTTGAAGAGCTGGTTCATCACGGTGTGTGCAGCCTACCGCAGCCGCAGCGCGCTCGCTACGAGTCCTCGCCCCGCGCTGCGGAGACGCCCGCGAGCGACTCGCTCGCGCCCGTGAAGAGCATGAAGCCCGCGAGCAGGCCGACGATCCACGCGCCCGTGACGAGCGCGTAGGCGATGAGCAGCGCCGACGCCAGGGCCGCGAACACGATCACCTCGACCGCCTGTCGCTGCCAGCTCATCACGCGCGCGGCCGCGATCCCGAGCCCGATGAAGCCCGCGAGCTCGAGCCACGCCACGAGCGGCACCGCCGGCACAAAGCCCATCGAGAGCGCGCCGAGCAGCTCTTGCACGACGCCGCGCGAGTCGATCACGGTGAACACCGGGAGCAGCGCGACGCCGAGGCCGAACGAGCGAGCGCCGCGGCGCCGCGCGCTCGCGATGTACTCCTCGCTCATCCGCTCCCAGCCGTCGGTCATCGTGCCTCCGCCATCAAGTCCGCCTCTATGGTGTAGCGCGTCCCCGCGAGATTCTCCCCTGCGCGGTGATTATCCCCCTCGAGACGCGCGGTTCGAGCCGCTCGCGCAGGGGTCGACGGCATTCTCACGCGGGCGCCCGCGCCCGGCGCCTAGACCTGCCGGCCGTTCATCACCAGGCTCGCGACATGGCAATCGCAGACCTCATGACCTCGGACGTGATCACCGTCGCCGCCCACGAGAGCGTGGCGAGAGCCTTTGAGCTCATCGAGTCGATGGACGTCCGTCACCTCCCGGTCGTCGACGGAGGGCGGCTCGTGGGGATGCTGAGCGACCGGGATCTGCGGGAGTACCGGCTGCCGCGCATGGACGAGCTCGAGGACCCCGCGCGCGCGGACGCGCTGCTCGCCACGCCTGTCTCAGAGGTCATGAGCAGCGATATCGTCTCCGTCGACCAGGGGGAGTCGCTGCGCGCGGTCGCCGACGCGATGATCGAGTACAAGGTCGGCGCGATCCCGGTGCTCGACCGCACGAGCGATCGCCTCGTCGGGATCGTCAGCTACGTCGACCTGCTCGAGGAGCTGCGCGCGCGCCTCGAGCCTGACGAGTAGCGAGCTCAGCCTCGCTTGGCGTTGCAGGCCTCCACGCAGAAGCGCTTGCTCTCGCCGCACAGCAGCTCGCAGGTCGCGCGGTCGTCGGCGCGGACCGAGCGGTCCTCGTCGCAGCCCTGCTGACACAGCTCGACGCGCGCGTCGCAGGCCTCGTCGCAGCTCGTCTCGGGCGTGGCCGCGCCCGTCGGCGCGCGCGCTGGCTCGGCGTAGACGAGCGCGTCGGCGATCACGTCGACGCTGCTCGAGCAGGTCAGCTTGCAGGTCGCGCGGTCATCGACCGAGAGCCGCTTGTCGGCGTCGCACTCGCCCACGCAGGCGTCGAGGTGCTGCTTGACCTTCGGCAGCGCCGTCGCGACCAGCTCCTTGGGCTCGCTCGCGGCGAGCGCCTCGGCGCTCGCGTCCGCCCCCTGCTCGCAGGTCAGGCGACACGTCTCGCGGTCGGTCTTGGACGTCCCGGGCTCCTCGTGGCACTCGGCGAGGCAGTCTTTGTAGGCGCGGACCAAGGTCACGACGTCCGCGTCGGCCTGCGCGCGCGCCTGCGACGTGGCCTTGTCCGCGGCGACCTTCACGGCCCCAGGATCGAGCTGCTTGACCGCGCTGGCCTTCGCCTCTGGCTTTGACTCGGACTTCGACGCTGACGTCGGGGGGGCCTCCTCGAGGAAGCCGAAGGTGTCCTCGCAGCCCGGGGACAGCGTGAGCATGACGGCGAGCGCGAGGCTGTGGCCAAGGGTGTACAGGCGGTCATGGAGCGATGGAGTGCGGCGCATCGGGTCGTCCCTCTCGGTCGTTTGCGAGGCTTCACCGGAGATCGGCTGGGATCACGGAGACAATGAAGGCTGACGACGCACACGCGGCCGTCGCATCGCTCCGCTCGCGCACGACGTCCCTGCAACTTCCTTGCCTACCGTCCGCGGCGAGCTCGTGAGCGCGCGCGCGCGCGCGGCCGCACGCGCACGGGGCACGCGGTCCTCGGCGCGGAGCTCCTCTCAACCACCTGATCACGCGTGGCGCGACGGGGAATACTCAGACGCGCTCCTGGCGGGTATCCGCTATTATCACCAGGTTCTCCGATGACGCACGAGCGCGACGCGCTGCAGACGCGGCACCTTGATAGTCCCTCCGGGTCGAACATCGGCGCGTGGGGAGCACCGACCCGCGCGTCGCGGGGCTCGGACGAGGGGACGCTCAACCTCGTCGGCCAGGTCATCGCCGAGCGCTACCGCGTGCTCGCGCCCCTGTCGCGGGGGGGGATGGGCGCGATCTACCGCGCCGAGCACGTGACGATCGGGCGGCCGCTCGCGCTCAAGGTCCTGCGCCCGAAGTTCTCCAAGAACTCGAAGGTCATGCGGCGCTTCCTGCAGGAGGCGCAGGTCACCTCGCAGATCCGGCAGGAGAACATCATCGACATCATCGACTTCGGCGAGACCCCGGACGGCCTCGCGTACCTGGCGATGGAGCTGCTGGAGGGCGAGGACCTGCTGCAGACGCTCAAGCGCGACGGGCCGCTGCCGTGGGCGCGCCTGGGCCCGATGGTCCTGCAGATCTGCGCGGCGCTCGACGCCGCCCATGAGCTCGGCGTGATCCACCGCGACATGAAGCCGGCGAATTGCTTCCGCATCCAGCACGCCGGCAACCCAGACTTCATCAAGGTCCTCGACTTCGGCGTCGCCAAGCTGCTGTACGGCGACGGTCAGGACAAGCCGATCACGACCGCCGGCACGGTCGTCGGGACCCCGCTCTACCTCCCGCCCGAGGTCGTCTCGGGCGCCACGCCGACGCCGCAATTCGACGTCTACGCGCTCGGGATCACCATGTACCAGCTGCTGACCGGGCGTCGCCCGTTCCGCGGCAAGGTCTCGCTCGAGCTGCTCAAGACCGCCGCCTTCAACGACCCGATCCCGCCGAGCCAGGTCAGCCGGCACGTCCGCGTCGCGCCGGAGGTCGAGGGCGTGATCCTGCAGGCGATCCAGCGCGACCCCGCGAAGCGCTATCACTCGGCCCAGGCCCTCGCGACGGCGGTGATGGCCACGCTCTCGCAGCAGGACGCGCCCGGCGCCTGGGCGACCCCGTACACCCGCGCCGCCGCGGCGACGCGACGCCCGCCGCCGCCCGCCGCGAGCGCGGCCTCGGGCGCGTGGACCCAGCCTTCGAACCCGAGCTCGAGCGGCGCCATGAACGTCCGCTCGACGCCGCTACCGCGCGCGCTCAAGGACGCCGACGCCGACGAGGACGCGGTCACGCTGATCTCTTCGTCGTCGATGCGCGCGGCGGTCGTCAAGGCCGTCGCCGCCGCCTCGGACTCGACCTCGCTCGACGCCGCGCCGCCCGCTGACGAGCCCGCCCGCCGCTTTCAGCCCGTGCAGCCGGACGCCGGCGGCAGCTCGCTGCGCTGGCGTCCGGTCCAGCCCGACGAGGGCGTGAGCGACGACGACGCTTCATCCTGGTCCTCGGGACAGGCAGATTCACCCCCGGACCAGTCCTACGCGACCTCGCGCTCGACCCTGGGCGTCAGCGCGGTCGCCTCACGCCGCGGCTCCGACTCGTTCTCCGCCTCGCAGTCGACCTTGGGGATCAGCTCGACCTCAGGGCTCTTCCCCGACGCCGAGCCCGAGCCGGCGCCGGCCGCCCACAGCGACGCCGCGCTGCCGCTCGTGCAGCCGTCCAGCGACGCCGCGCCCGTCTCCCACCGCACGCTGTGGATCGTGCTCGGGGTCGCCGCCGCGATGATGGTGATCGGCGTGACCGCGCTGGTCATCGCGCTGACGCGGTGAGCCGCGCCGAGCGACCCCTCACGCGCTCGTCGTCTGTTCCTTCGCCGCGGCCTCGCGCGCCCGCGCCCGCGCGAGCGCGGGCCGCGAGAGCACGCGCCCGGCGTAGGCCTGCAGGTTCTCGTGCTCGATCGGCTGCTTGGCGAAGCGCGACCAGGCGAGCGTGTGGGCGAGCATGATGTCCGCCACCGAGAAGTCGTCGCCGAGGATGAACCGCCGATCGCCGAGCCCCGCCGCGAGCACCTTCGCGGCGCGCAGCCACTCGCGCGCGGCCGTCGGCATGATCGCGGGCGTGCGCCAGTCCGGGGGCAGCGCGAAGCTGTGCTTGCTCATGGTCCACAGCGGCTGCTCGAGCTCGCCGATCGTGAAGAAGCACCACTGCAGGCAGCGCGCCCGCGCGACGGGCTCGGTCGGGATGATGCCGGCGTCGGGGAAGCGGTCCGCGACGTGGATCACGATCGCGGCCGACTCCGTGATCACGTGCTCGCCGTCGAGCAAGGTCGGGACCTTGCCGCCGGGGTTGAGGTCCCGGTACTCGGGTGTTTTGGCGCCGCCGCCGATCAGATCGATCGCGACGAATTCGTACTCGGCGCCCGCCTCCTCGAGCGCCCAGGTGACGCGGGTCGTGCGGGTGTTCGGCGTGCCTAGCAGCGTGAGCATGGCGCACTCTACCAAGCTCGAGAGGGAGCGGGAACGCGCGCCAGAGCGCTCGACTCAGCTCGCGGGGCCGTAGCCCGCGACCTTCAGCGAGGGCTCGCCGGTGGGCTTCGGCTTGCGACGACGCTTGCGCCCCGCGCCGAAGCTGTACTCCTTGGTCGGGAACTCCCCGCCGCGGACCTCCTCGCAGTAGCGCCGCGCCGCCTCGACGCCGTCGCGGTAGAACTCCGCGTAGCGCTTGACGAACTTCGGGCGCAGGGTGGGCGTGAGGCCCAGCAGGTCGTAGCAGACCAGCACCTGGGCGTCGCAGTGCGGCCCCGCGCCGATGCCGATGGTCGGGATCGAGAGCGACTCCGTGATCCTGCGCGCGAGGTCGAGCGGGATGCCCTCGAGCACGATCGCGAAGGCGCCCGCCTGCTCGACCGCGCGGGCGTCCGAGAGCACGCGCTCGGCGTCGGCGGCCGTGCGCCCCTGGACGCGAAAGCCCCCCATCGCGTGCACGCTCTGGGGCGTGAGCCCGACGTGCCCGACCACCGGGATCCCGGCGGCGACGATCCGGCGGATCGTCGCCGCCATCTCCTCGCCGCCCTCGAGCTTGACCGAGTGGGCGGCCCCCTCCGCGAGGAAGCGGCCCGCGTTGCGCAGCGCCTCGACCGGCGAGACCTGGTAGCTCATGAACGGCATGTCGCCGACGATGTGCGCGCGCTGGGTGCCGCGGGCGACCGCGCGGCAGTGATAGATGACCTCATCGACGGTCACCGGCAGGGTCGAGTCGCGACCCTGCACGACCATGCCGAGCGAGTCGCCGACGAGCAGCATGTCGACACCTGCTTCATCGAGCATGTGTGCGAAGGTCGCGTCGTAGGCGGTCACCATCGTGAACCGCTCACCGCGCTCCTTCATGACGCGCAGGCGCGGCACCGTGACGGCTTTGCGCTCGCGCGGGGGCGGCTGCGGCTGCGGGGTCCCGGTCGATCCGACGGGGCTGGGAGTCGAGGGTTTCTCTTGCACTGGGTTTTTGGGCGATCGTGGTCGCGGCCGGGTCCATCCCGGTCCTCGCCTGAGCACCGTTTTGGAGTGTAGCCAGAAGCGAGCGCGCGCGACAACAATATTCGCGCCTACACCGGCGTACATCGTCCGCGACGCCTCGAGCACGCGACCTCGAAGCCGCCCACGGGGTCGCGTCGCGCCCCGGCGGGTCGAGCCATTCGCCCGCGCGCGCGCGCGGTTGCTTGGCGATACAGACAGGCAGCTCCGAGCAGACCGACGCGCCGCTCCGATCACGCAGCACCTCGATCGATACGCCCGAGTCCTGGCGCGCGCCGAGCCCGAGCCGCGCGCGAACGATCTGTCAACCCGCGACGACGTCACGAGTGACGCGCGCCCGCTCGCGAGGGCGCGCCGCGGAGATCGTCCCGCGCTGTTCCTGTAGACAGGTTGATTTGCATCCAGCCCGCGCGCGGTGACAAGCCATCCACACGCGCTGCCGCGCTCGCGGAGATCAACGCGGCGGTGTACAACCGCTTGGTCTCGTGCCTGAACCGTCGAGAGCACCACGCCCGCGCGCCCCGGATCACGCGGCCGCGAGCAGCAACGAGCGCCACGCGACCAGCAAGACGCGCTTCGGAGGGCCCCCGAGCGTGCTCCGGCTGCACCGCCCCGCCCCGCCCGTGCACATGACGCTCGCCGGGCCCGTCAAGCACGAGCCGAGCTGACGAATCCGCGCGCGGTCAGGCGCTGAGGCGGTCAACGGAATCGGGCATACTGATGCCCGCTCGTGACCCTCCAGAAGCTCACCGTCGGCACGCTCCGCGGACGTCACCGCAAACTCAAACGCCAACAGCCGGGGATGGACGCGGCGGTCGCCTCGGCCTTCTCGCTCGCGCTCGCGTGGCCGCTGGTGCACTACTTCAGCGTCGGCGGCGGCTTCCTCGAGGTGGTCCTGTCGGGCGTCGGTGGTGCCTTCGTCACGCTGGTCGTCTGCGCCCTCGGCTCGGGGATCGTCGAGGCCGCGCTGGAGCGCGAGAACCTCGACGGCGCCGGCTGGGTCGTGACGAGCCTCGGCGCCGGCGCGCTGTGGTGGAGCTGGTACCCGGGGGTCTGGCCGCCGCTGGTGCTGCTCGCGGTCAGCCTCGGCGTGTTCGCGCGCTCGTACTTCGGTCACCACGCCGCCAAGCCGGCGGATCCCGAGCTGCGCGGGCTGCCCCCCGAGCTCGCGCTGGCGATCGCCAAGCACCCCAAGAAGCTCGACAAGGACCTCAAGAAGCGCCTCAACTCGGCGCTCGCCGACTTCTCAGATCTGCACGAGCTGCTCACGCAGGACGACGGCGAGCTCGCCCGCGACCCGGCGATCGACGCCGACGAGCTGATGCGCGACGCGACCTCGCTGCTGCGCGCGATCAATGACCGCGTCCGCGTGCTCCGACGGCTCGACACGCTCGCAAAGCGGCGCGAGAGCGAGCGGGTCACGCAGAGCCTGCTGCGCGCGCGCGCGCAGCTCGACGATCTGCAGGCCAGCCTTCACGACGTGATCGAGGCGGTGATGGTCTACGCGGCCGAGAGCGGTGAGCCGGGCAGCGCCGAGCGCCTGCGCGAAGAGGCCGAGCGCCTGCGGCTCGTGACGACGAGCATGCGCGAGCTCAACGGCGTCGACGACCTCCCGCGTGCGCTCTCCAGCGCCGCGGAGGAAGTCGAGGACGAGGACGACGACGACGAGGGCGAGGACGACGACGACGAGGGCGACGACGACGAGGGCGACGACGAGGACGAAGACGACGACGCCGCGACCCCGTAGCGCGGGCTGCCAGCCCTGAAACGCGCGCGCCAACGCTGGGGGCTATTCGAAGCGGTGGGCCTGCTTCCAGGCGGTCAGCTCCGCGAGCGCGAGCGCGGAGTGCTCGGGCTGCACCCGCAGCCTCGCCTCGCTCTCGACGATCAGCGCGCGCGCGCGCGGCTTGTCCTCGCCAAGCTCCCAAAGCGCCATCCCGAGGAGCCGCTTGAGATGAACCTCAGCGCCCGCCCGACCCTCGCCCGCGCGCTCGAGCAGCGCCAGGCCGCGCTCGCCGTGGTCCCGCGCGGCCGCGAGCGCGCCGCGCTTGCGTGACACGCTCGCCAGGCCGACCAGCGGCTCGAGCACCGCCGCGTTGTCGGGCCCGACCGTCGCCTCGAAGATCGCGAGCGAGCGCTCGAAGCGAGCCGCGGCTTCGTCCACTCGCGCCGCCCGCTCGGAGATCATCCCGAGGTTGTACAGCAGCGTGCCGTTGAGCGGATAGTTCTCGCCGCGGGCCTTCAGCGAGATCCGCAGCGCCGCCTGGTAGCGCTCCTCGGCGAGCTCCAGCTTGTCGCCCTCGATCGCGAGCGCGCCGAGGTTGCCGTAGATCGTCGCCAGCTTGGGGTGCTCGGCGCCGAGCGCGGCCCGGTAGATCTCGAGCGCGCGCTCGAGCAGCGGCTCGCCGCGCGCGATGTCTCGCTCTTGGATGTAGAGCCCGCCGAGGTTGTTGCACAGGATCGCCATGCTCAGGTGATCGGGGCCGACGAGCGGCTCGATCATCTCGAGCGCGGACTGGTACTGCGCGCGCGCCTCGTCGATCTTCCCGAGGCGCTTGTAGATCGTGCCGATGTTGCCCATGGTCTTGGCGACCTGGGGGTGCACCGCGCCGAGCGAGACGACGTAGGCCTCCTTCGAGCGCTGGTAGTAGTCGAGCGCGAGCTCGTGCTGCTGCTGGCGCTTGGCCAGGGTGCCGAGCGAGTTGAGCGTGCGCGCGCGCGCGGGGTCCTCGGGCGAGAGGCGCTCGGTCTGCAGCGCGAGCGCGGCCTGCAGGGAGCGCTCGGCGTCCGCGAACAGCCCCTGCTCCATGCGCACGCGCCCGGAGATGTGCAGCAGCTCGGCGGCCGCGGGGCCCTCGCCCTGGCTCGAGCGCTCGATCAGCGCGCGCGCGAAGCCCTCGTAGGGGCCCGCCGCTTCGAATTGCTGCTGACGGTTGCCCACGACGTCGAGCAGCGTGAGCGCGGCCGCGGGCGCGACCTCGTCGTGCCCGAGCGCGACCGCGAGCTCTAAGCCCTCGGAGAGCGAGCGCACCGCCTCCTCGTAGCGCGCGTCCTCGGCCAGCAGCGCGCCGCGACGCAGGAGCGCCTCGGCGAGCAGCGGCTGGTACTCGAGGTCGCGCGCCTCGACCACGACGTCGTGCGCGCGCGCCTCCCCGAGCTTGAAGCGACCCGCGCTCGCGTCCGCCTTGGCCCGCGCCAGCTCGCCGCGCAGCGACTTGACCGCGGCCGCGACCTCGCCGTCGGCCGGCGGCTCGACGGCCGCGTTGAGCACCGCCCGATCGACGCAGCGGTCGAGCGGCGTCAGCTCGTTGGCGGCCTTGACCGCGACCTCGATCAGCTCGCGGTCAACCTCGGCGTAGACCTCGACGAGCGCCTTGAGCTCGGTGCGGCGCTGCTCGAGACACTCCATGCCGCGATCGAAGAGCTCGTCCGACTGCTCCCCGGCCTGGTGCTCGAGACATGCCTGGCGATACAGCTCGGCCCAGCGGTCGGTGTAGCGATCGAGCAGCCCGGCGACGCGCCGCCAGGTGTCCGCGGCGTAGGGGACCCCGGCCTCCGCGAAACCGGCCGCCCGCGCGGCTCGGGTCTCGTCGTCCCAGACGCCCGCGAGCCGCGAGGAGGCGCCGCTGCACTGCGCGCGCTGGGCGGCGCGCATGTCCGCGACCGCGTAGCTCGCGACGCCGACGGAGCCGACGAGCGCGCCGGCCGTCAGCCAGCGCCGCAGCTTCTTCCTGGGGTCGCGCGAGAGCGCGTCGAGCAGCGCCCGCATCGACTGCCAGCGCTCCTCGGGCGCCATCCGCAGCCCGCGGAGCACGGCGCGTCGCACCCAGCCGGGCACGCGGCTGTTCTGCGGGATCGGCTGCACGCGCCCCTTGGTGATCTCGGTCGTGAGGTCGAAGAGCGTCGCGCCGGCGAACGGCCGCTTCCCGTACAGGCCCTCGAACAGCGCGACGCAGAAGCTGAACAGGTCCGAGCGGACATCCGCCTGCTTGCCGACGAACTGCTCGGGGGCCATGTAGGCCGGCGTCCCCAGCAGCGCGCCGTCCTGCGTGAGCTCGCTGGCGAGCGCGCGCGAGTGACCGAAGGTCGACTGGCTCGGGCCGAGGCTCGCCGACGCCGACGCCGACGCCGACGCCGACGCGTAGGTCAGATCATCCTGGTCCGCGGCGATCTCGGCGGCCAAGCGCGCGCCGCTGCCGGAGACGCTGGCCGTCGACATCGAGCCCGTCACCCGCAGCTCGCGCTCGCGCTCACGCTCCGCGCTGGCCGGCGTGCGCGCGACGCAGGCCAGGCCGAAGTCCGTGACCTGCACGCGCCCCGCGTGGCTGACGAGCACGTTATCTGGTTTAAAGTCCCGGTGCAGCAGGCCGGCCGCGTGCGCCGCCGCGAGCCCTCGACCTGCCTGAATAAACAGGCCGAGGACCTCCTCCCAAGGCCGCGCGCGCTCGAGCCAGCGCGTCATCGTCGTGCCCTCGACGAAGTCCATCGCCATGAACACGCGCCCGCGGTGCGGGCCGACGTCGTGCACCGCGACCACGTTGGGGTGGGAGAGCCGGGCCATCGCCTGCGCCTCGCGGATCAGCCGCAGCTGCGTGTCTGATCCGCAGTGGCGCTGGTGGACCAGCTTGACCGCGACCTTGCGATCGAGCTCGGGGTCGTAGGCGGCGTAGACCGCCCCCATCCCGCCGGCGCCGACGCGCTCGATGATCAGGTAGCGCCCGAGCCGAGTGGGCGCCTCGTCCTCGTCCTCGTCGTCGTCGTCGAAGCCGTCCTCGAGCCCCTCGTCCTCGACGGTGTCCTCGTCGCCGTCGATCGACGGCTCGCCGCGCACGAGCCGGCCGAGCTCGCCCGGCGCCATGTGCTGCGTCTCGGCGAGCGAGGCCGAGAGCTGCAGGCGCTCACGCTCGCGCGCCTGCTCGCGGCTCCGAGCCGGGCGCCTCGCCGCGCCCCCCTGCTCGGTGTCGATCACGGAGAGCTCGCGATCCGGATCGCGCGTACGCGCTAGGCCGTGGTCGCTGCCCCCCACACCTCCATGCTACCGCTTCTTCGGCGCGCTGGCGTCCGCGCGGGCCCCCGGCGCGCACAACTGCGCGGCGGCCCCGGAAAAAATGGCTCTTCAAGCAGGTTCTAAACAACCGAGAACGAGCGCCAAACAGCGATCGCGCGCGGCCCGGCCGTCAAGCCGCGAGCGCCCCCGCCGTCGCCGCCTCGACGTCTTCGCGGGTCACACCGGGGGCGCGCTCGAGCAGGCGAAACTCTCCCCGGGCGTGATCGACGGCGAGCACGGCGAGATCGGTGATCACCAGGTCGACGCAGCCGACCGCGGTCAGCGGCAAGCTGCAGCGCGCGACGAGCTTGCTCGCGCCGCGCTTGCTGCGGTGGCTGAGGACCGCGATGACCCGCTTCGCGCCGGTCGCCAGGTCCATCGCGCCGCCGATCCCGGCGACTTTCTTGCCGGGGATCATCCAGTTCGCGAGGTCGCCGGCCTGCGAGACCTCCATGGCGCCGAGCACGGCGACGTCGACGTGCCCGCCGCGGATCATCGCGAAGCTGAGCGACGAGTCGAAGGTCGAGCCGCCCGCCGCGACCGTCACGGTCTGCTTACCGGCGTTGATGACCTGGGCGTCGACCTCGTCCTCGCGGGGGAACGGGCCCATGCCGAGCAGGCCGTTCTCGGAGTGCAGCAGCACGCCCGCGCCCGGTGGGAGGTGATTGCTGATCAGCGTCGGGATCCCGATCCCGAGGTTGACCACATCGCCGGGCTCCAGCTCTCGCGCCGCGCGAGCGGCCATCTGATCACGGGTCCAGGGCATCGTCTGGAGCCTGCGCAACATTTCCCGCGCCCGCAACAGCTCCGGCGCTCGCGCCGGGAATCCGGGTCCGGAAATGTGGGTATAGTCCGCCGGTGATCAACCCGGATCCGCGACGCGTCAGCCCCCCACGCCCCCGCGCGCGAGCCCGCGCCGCGAGGCTCGCTGTCGTCGCGCTCGCGCTCGTGGGCGTCAGCGGCTGCCTCAAGGTCCCCGGGGCCGACGCGGAGCCCCCCGAGCGGGCGAGCGCGACGACGCCCGAGGGTCCGATCGAGGTCTGGCGCGGGCACACGCCGGCCTCGCTCTACAAGCCAGGCGAGGTGCGCAGCTTCGAGATCTATCGCGAGGGCAAGCTCGTCGGAACCTCACACGGGCGCTACGAGGGCCCCGTCGAGGGCGCGCCGGACCACCACCGCTACTCGACGCGCGTCGAGCTGTTCCCGCCCGACACCACGCCCGCGCAACGCGACGAGCGCGCGATCCGTGCGAGCGGCGAGATCATCGTCGACGCCCGCGGCGATCTCGTCCGCGGCTTCGAGCGCAGCCCCGCCGCCGAGCTCCAGTTCACGCGCGAGGGCGACGCGCTCGTGTTCAGCAGCGGCCGCGCGCGCGAGGAGCTGACGTATCGCGACGGCACCGCGTTTATGTCCTATTGGACATTTCTCCACGAGGAGCTGATGCTCGGGCTACGGACGCTGCGCGAGGGCGAGCTCACCTGGCGACAGATCAGCCTCTCGCGCGTGGCCCCCAACGAGTGGTCGGCGCAGGTCATGATCCCCGACCGCGAGACGCCGACCGCCGCCGTCATCCACACCAACCTCGGCGAGCGCATCGAGTGGAAGGACGGACGGATTCAGCGCGTCGAGATCGACGCCGAGCGCGTCGAGGTTAAGGTCGCCGCGGGCGACCACGCCGCGGCGAGCTGGCCGGCGTGGACGATCGCGGCGCCGCCCCAGCTGCGCTACGCGCCCCCGCCGGGCGCTCGCTTCGCGATCCGGCCGGTCGAGCTGCCCGGGCGACCCGGCGAGCCCAAGCTGTTCGGCGAGGTGCTCATCCCGGAGCGCGCGACGGCGAACGAGCCCGGGCCGGCCGCGCTGTTCATCTCGAGCAACGGCCGCCAAGATCGCTACGGCTTCGCCGGCCCGCCGCCCGTCGACCTCGGCAGCCACGAGCTCACCGACGCGCTCGCCGACGCCGGCTTCGTCGTCCTGCGCTTTGACGAGCGCGGCCACGGCGAGAGCGAGGACGGCGAGCTCTCGTACCTCGCGCAGCTCGAGGACGCCCGGAGGGCCCTCCGCACGCTGCTCGTGCAGGACGAGGTCGACCCCGATCGCGTCGCGGTCATCGGGCACGGTGACGGCGGCTGGCGAGCGCTCGCGCTGGCCCGCGAGGGTCGCAAGCTCAAGGCGCTCGCGCTGCTCAGCAGCCCGGGTCGCCCCTACGAGGAGATCCTGCGGCACCAAGCCGCGTCGATGATCGACCGGCTGCCGCCCGAGATGCGCCAGCAGGCCCAGGAGGAGCACGACCGCGTGATCGCGGCGCTCAAGACGGGCCGCTCCGTGCCCCCGCGCCTGCTCGAGCAGGCGGCGTGGATCCGCGAGGCCCTGCGCGTGCGACCCGAGGAGCTCATCGCCGGGATCGAGCCGGGCTGCGCGCTGTGGATCTCGCAGGGCGACAAAGACTTCGAGGTCGACCCGCAGCGCGACCCCGCCGCGCTGCTCCGCCACGTCCGGCGCGGGCGCAAGAAAGCGACCTTCAAGCGCTACCCGACCCTCGACCACCTGTACATGCCCGAGGACCAGCTCTCGAGCCCGGAGCGCTACCTCGTCACCGGGCGGCACGTCGACGCGAGCTTCATGGATGAGCTCGCCGAGTGGCTCGCGGGCGCGCTGAGATAGCCCGAGGCCGTGACGGCGCGAGCCGCACACCCAGCCGACGTGACGCGCCCGGTAAAAAATTCTGCCCGGGACTCGCTCGAGCGCGCGCGCGTCGACGCGAGCGGGTCGGCGCGCGCGTAACAAACATGTCCAATAGAACATGTATCGAAATGCCCCAGCGGCGGCGGCAGACGACAGGGCGAGATCGGAGCCGCTCGTCACGACCGACTGCGGAACGTTGAATCCTCCGGTTGGGACAATACGCCCCGGGAGCTCGGCGGCGCGGCGTGAGAGGTCACCAAGCAGCCCACACCCGCGCGAGCGGCTCGCCTCGGCGCGTTGCGCCGCTGCGCGTCACGCCTACGCTGGGAAGCCATGGGCACGAGATTCTCTTCTATGACGTTAACCTTGGTCGGCCTCGCGCTCGCGCTCGCGCCGATCTCCTTGACCGCCTGCTCCGATGACGGCGGCGCGACCTCGGACACGACCGGCACTGACACCGAGGACGACGCGACCTCCGAGGGAGAGGACACGACCACGACCGGGGAGCCCACCGCGGGCCCCGACCCGACCATGACCGGGACCATGGGCGGCGACGGCGACGGCGACGGCGACGGCGACGGCGACGGCGATGGTGATGGTGATGGCGACGGCGACGGCGACGGCGACGGCGATGGTGATGGCGACGGCGACGGCGACGGCGACGGCGACGGCGACGGTGATGGTGACGGCGACGGCGACGGTGACGGTGACGGCGACGGCGACGGCGATGGCGACGGCGACGGCGACGGCGACCTCTGCGGAAACGGCGAGCTCGACGACGGCGAGGCCTGCGACGACGGCGTCAATGACGGCGAGTACGGCGGCTGCAACCCGGACTGCCTCGCGCTCGCGCCCTACTGCGGCGACTCCGAGATCAACGGCGCCGAGGTCTGCGACGACGGCATCAACGACGGCGGCTACGGCGGCTGTAACCAGGACTGCCTCGCGCTCGCCGAGAGCTGCGGCGACGGTCAGATCAACGGCCCCGAGGAGTGTGACGATCAGAACGCCGACAACAAGGACGGCTGCCTGGCGAACTGCCTGTACCCCAAGAGCTGCCTCGACGTGCTCACCTACGACGACTCGGCCGACACCGACCTCTACCTGATGAAGCCCGAGGTCTGGGACGGGGAGCCGTTCGAGGTCTACTGCGACATGCCCGTCAAGCCCTGAAGATCATTGAAGATCTCGCGTCGCCCAGCGCCGGCTCCCGCCCGGCTCCACGCGCCTGACTCGATCGACATGTCCTGAAGAGGCGTCGGTCTCGCCGCGGTGACAGATCGTCCGCGCGCCTCGATACCATCCCCGCGTGAACAAAGGTCGCCCGACGCCGACGCTGATCGGCGCCGTCGAGCTCGCCGCCGACGCGCTCGCGCGCGACTATCCGCCCCGCCCGCAACGACAACAAGCGCTTGGTGCACGCGATCGCGTGCCCCGAGGGCGCGACGCATCAGGGCGTGATCCGCTGCTCGCGCTGGCGCGCGGCCTCGCTCGCGTCGCTCGTGTGGCCGAGCGCGCGCTGTGAGGTCGGTGTCCACGAGGGCGTGTTCGACTACGGCGCCGAGACCGAGACGCGCGGGATATCGTGGACGCGCCGGCGGCGAGCTCCTCGCGCGCGCGCGGGCCGTGCTCGAGACGCTCGCCGGCTCCCTCGGGTCCGCGCCGCTGCCCGAGCTCGCGGCCTGCATCGCGCAGATGGGCTTTCGCTGGGGCGTGAGCGACGGCAACTGACCTCGGGGTCATATCGTATTATAGAAAACAAAAAGACCCGCGGCCGCTCAGCGGCCGCGGGCTCGTTAATTCATACAAACAATATCGACCGCGCTACTCGCCGCAGAGCGCGACCTTATCCTCGCAGCAGTCGCCGTAATTGGCGCACGCGTCGTCGCAGTAGCAGGCCGGGCTGCTGCCGGGCACCGCCGTGCTCGAGCCGCAGAGATCCTTGCAGCTCGGCCCCTCGGGCTCGGGCTCAGGCTCGGGCTCGGGCTCAGGCTCGGGCTCCTCCGGCGCGCTGCAGATAGCCTTGTAGTCCTCACAGCAGTCGCCGTAGGTGGTGCAGCTGTCGTCGCACCAGCAGCCGCCCTTCGCCTGGTCGCCGCAGGTGTCCACGCAGGAGTTCTCGCTGGACGGCGGCGGCGCGGCCTCGCCCGCGCAGGTGTCGGGCTCGTTGGCGCACTTCAGCAGCGCCTGGACCCGCGAGTAACGGACGTGCGGGTTGTCGTCGTCGCCGCCCTCGTCGTCGGCGCCCTCACTCCACCCCTGCGGATCGACCGCCATCCAGGCGAAGTCGGGGTGCAGCTCCTTGTTGTTCACGCCGTCAGACCACATGAACTCGGGCACGCCCTCGGTCCACTCGCCGCCGAGGATGGTGCCGGCGTTGTCGAGCTCGAGCACGTAGTTGAGCTCGACCTCGTGGGGCTCGACGTTACGCGCGCTGGCCTGCTTGAGCATCTCGGTGACCGGCACACCATCGGAGACCATCCAGTAGTTGAGGCGCACGCGGACGAAGCGGGTCGCGTCAGCGTTGAACTTGTAGGCCGAGCCCGAGGCGCCGACGAGCTCGTTCGCGGCCTCGCGGTCGATCTCCTCCCAGGTCTTGATCTCGTACTTGACCACCGGGAAGTTCCAGACCTCCCAGTCGTAGTTGTGGTCGATGATGAAGGGCGGCTTGGCGCCCGCCTGGTTGGTGGCGAGGTGCTTGGCGCCGCGGCCGAGCAGACCGACGAGCGCGATGTGGAACGAGCCGGGGTTGAGGTCGCGGCAGCGCACGTCGGTCGGGCGCCCGTACTCGTCGGTCGGGATGTCGTCGGGCGAGGTGTTGCAGCGCCGCCCGGTGAAGGTCGCCTGGTCGCTGAAGTACAGCTCGGTCATGAGCGCCTCGATGTCGCCCATGCGGAACAGCATGCACTCGGGGTCGCTCGCGTCCGCGCACTCGGTGAGCTCGTCGTCGACGAGCTTGACCCGGATATCACGCAGCGGGGCGCCGAGCGGCTCGGCGGTCACGTAGGAGGCCCAGCCGTTGCAGTGACCCCACCAGTGGTCGGGCTCGACCTGCTGGTAGACGCCCTGGTTCATGAGCTCCCACTTGGTCGCCGGACCGGCGACGGTCAGCGCGGGGCGATCGATCTTCGTGCAGTTCTGCGGGTCCTCGACGTGCTCGGAGTACTTGCAGTTGCTGACGGCCGGGACCTGCTGCGGCTGACCCGGGTTGAACACCAGGTCGTACTTCTCCATCGGGGAGAGGCGGTCACGATCGCTGAGATCGTTGTAGTCCTGGGGCGCGCCGGGCTGCCAGCGCCAGGCCGTGCCGTTCTTCGACATCGGCCACCAGTTCGAGGCGAACACGTCCCAGTCGCTCTCGCCCTTGAGCATGTTGGGGTCCCACTTCTGGTGGGCGTCCTGACCCAGCTCGGGGTGCAGGCGGTTGGCCCGGTTGGCGTCGTCGATCGCCTCGGCCTTGCCGCGGTCGTCGGTGAGCGTGCGGACCCAGTGCGCGCCGCCGAAGGTTTGGTTCTCGCCGTCGAAGCCGAGCACGTAGCGGTACACGCCGTCGCGGCCGTCGTCGTAGTCGCCGGCCTCCTCCTCACCTGCGGTGTCGTTCTCGGTCTCGGGCTCGACGCAGGCGCTCATCAGGAGCGCGCCGGAGAGCGCGGGGAGGATCAGCGTGGCTACCAGGGGGTTCGTGATTCGTTTCATCAGTCCTCGTGACTCAATTGCCCACAATCGTCCGTGATTGGGGTTCAAGAAACCGTGATCCGTAGACTCCGCCGCGCGCGCTTGATTCAGGCTTGATACAAGCTTGATTCAAAAAAGTTGAGTGAGCGAACACTCGCGTTGAATCATCGCACTTGCGGGTCGTGTTGTCGGCCTGGGCAGGCCGACGCGACGGAGCTGTAACACATCACCCCACCCGGAAGAACGCCGTATACTCGCCGTTTTCTCACACCTGGAGGGTTGGGTGCCGCGCCTGTGGGGGCGCATACGAGTTCACCTGCGCCGCGAACGGAGGGCGCGTGAAGAGCTCACAACTCCGTCGAATACCGTGAAGTTTTGGTGAGTCGAAAAACAACAATTAATTAGTCACAGGCGGGCCGAGACGGCGCCGGATCGTCGGCGCCGGTCGGCAGGATCGACTGCAGATAAGAAAAATGCTCGAGGCAGAAGCGCGCCGGCCCCTCACCCTCGAGCTCAGCTCGCTCGGCGAAGCCGCGGTGCACGCCCGCGTCCATGATCCTGCCGGGCGCGTCGAACAGGTTGTGGAACGCCGCGCCCTCTGGGTCGGCGAGGCCCAGCGCGTGGCCCAGCTCGTGCGCGACCGTGGTCCCCACGAGCGAGCCGAAGGCCCGGACCGCGCACGCGATCTGGGTCGGTCGGTCGACCGCCGGACACTCGCCGCCGCCTTCGAGCTGCGGCAGCGGCTGCTCGAAGTCCGCGGCCGTCAGCGGGAGCCCGCCGCGGTCGGGGCGGAAGGGATCAAACACGGCGTCGAACAGCGGCGTCGCTACGCCCGCGCCGTCCTCGGGAGCGCTGGCGAAGGGCTCGGGGTGCTCGCTGAACGCGAACATCGACTCGACGAACACGCCGCCGTAGCCCGGGTAGCCGTCCTCCTGCGTCAGCGCGTTGACGCTGCCGATGCGGTCGTAGAGCCGCGAGTTGCCCGCGTCTTTGCCCGGCGAGTTGTCGTAACCGAGCAGGCCGAGGCCGTTGGGGTCGGGGCCGGCGATCTCGATCTGGGAGAACAGCGCGAAGTCCTCGGGCGCCTGCTCGCGCAGCTCGACGTTGACGCCCTCGTAGGCGCGCGCGAGCACCTCGAGCGCGCGCGCGCGGATCTGCTGATCGGCGGCCCGCAGCCCGAAGTGCCGCAGGCTCTCGACGTACGAGGGCAGGAACACGACGTGGACCACCTGCTTGACCCGCGTGACGCCGAGCTGCACGGGGATCTCGGCGCCGACGATCTCCTGATCTTGGTAGTTGACGATCGGCGCGGCCACGCCGGTGATCGTGCCCGTGACGCGCCGCAGATCCACCCGCTGCCCGAGCGCGTCGTCCTCGCTGACGACGTAGCGCGCGCGCGTGCCGTAGGACTCCTCGGGCACGAGCAGGAGGTCGAGCGCGATCGGCTCGGGGGTCTCGCCCGCGCCGGGGGCCGCGTCGGGCGTGAAGCTGCCGACCAGCGAGATCAGGGTCTGGCCGCCGTCGCCGTCGCTTGTGTCGACGAAGCCGCCGCCCTCGATGTCGATGTACTGCCCGAGGCTCGCTACCGTCGGCGCGGCGCCGAACAGCATGGGCTCGAGCAGCTCATAGACTCGCGCCTCGGCGCCGCTCTCGGTCTCGACGCCGCTCGCGTGCTTGTTACGCAGCCGGATCTCGCCCGAGAACGCGCCCGGCAGGATCCCGGCGATCTTCGGCGCGAAGCGGAAGGTCGCGCGGTCGCGCTGGCCCTCGTGCTCGGGGACGAGCTCGACCTCGGCGCCGGAGACGGGCGCGCACTCTCCCGCGCCCGCGGGCTGAAAGCAGCCGGTGAGCGCGGCGACGGTGACGCCCTCGTCGCCGCCGAGCAGCAGGCCGTCACCCGCGACCGCGATCGCGTCGTTGACGAAGATCAGCCCGTCCCCCTGCAGCGACTCGAGCTGGGGCGTGAGCGCGTCCTTGGCCTGCAGCGTGAGCGCGAGCGGCTCGGAGGAGTAGGTGCGGCCGTCGACCGCCGACACGAACTCGAGGACAGCCTGACCCGAGAACCATCCGTCAGGAGCGCCGAGCGCGGCGAGCGTGTCGCCGTCGACCGTGAGCTCGACGCGCTCGAAGTCGACGAAGTCGACCGCCGCGCGCGCCACCTCCCCGGCGTCAGAGCGCAGCACGAGCGCGCCCTCGGCCCAGGGCGGCGCGACGAAGGAGCGCCCCTCGATGATGAGCCGCGTGCCCGGCACGAGCGTGCTCGGGGAGATCCCCGTCAAGGCGAGCTGCGCGAGCGCGTCGTCGGCGGGCGCCTCGCCCGAGCCCTCGTCGCCGCTGCAGCCCGCGCAGAGCAGGAGCGCGACGAGCCCGCGCGCGACCCGGCTAGTCCGGGAGCGTGATGTCGATGTCGTAGTCATTCTCGGAGCCATCCCAGCCGCGGACGACGACGTAGTAGGTGCAGGGCGTGCAGCCGCCGGGCACGTCGAAGCTGTAGTGCTCGTTCGAGTCGCCGCTCTGGCCCTGCTCGCTCGTGCACAGCCAGGGCTCCGCCTCGGAGCAGGGCGTGAGGTCCTCGAGCGAGCTGTCGTAGAAGTGCAGGTCGAGGTCCTCCTCGGGCGCGCCCTGGGTGAAGCTGAGCGCGACGTCGAGGGTCTCGCCGCTGTACAGCACCACCTCGTACCAGTCGTCGTCCCCCGAGCAGATCGTGTTGCCGGACGAGCTGAAGGGGTCGGGCAGCGCGACCTCGCGGGCCTGGGCGGCGCTGTCATCGTCCTCGGCGTCGTCGTCCTCGCAGGTCGGGCCGCCGCACTCACCCTCGACCATCGCCAGGTCGAGCAGGTAGCTGTTTTTGGGGTTGTCGAGCTGGGCGGCGGAGACGCGCAGGAAGTAGCCGCCCGCGGGGACGCAGCGGTCAAAGGCCTCGAAGGAGCTGAGGCTCGCCGACTCCTCGAGCAGCACGCCGTCGATGTCGTAGAGCCCGAGGTCGAGGTCGCTGGCCTCGCCGCCGTCGAGGATCGCCTCGACCAGGACGTCCCCGCCGGCCTGGAACCAGTACCAGTCGTCGTCGCCGGGGCAGCTGACCAGGCCGTTGGTGCTCCCCTCCGTCAGCATCGGGCTGTCGAGCGCCTCGCTGCGGCTGTCGTTGGGCTCGAAGCCGTCGTTGCTGCACTGCTCGGGCTCGGGCGGGGCGCAGGACTGCGAGGCCGGGCGGCACTGCGAAGCCTGCTGTTGATCGACCGAGACCACGCCGTCCACGCAGACATAGCCCTCGGGACAGCTACCACCCTCGCCGCAGGCGCTCGCGCAGAACGCCGCGTCGTTCTGCGGCTCGTGCACGCACAGATCTCCGTCGGCGCCGCACTGGACGTCGGCGGAGCAGGGCGCGCAGGGCTCGGCGCCGCCGCTGCCGCCGGTGTTGGTGACGGCGATCGTGAACGCGCCCTCGGCCGGCGCGTCGGTGAGGTGATCACAGTCGCCCTGCTCGTCGTCGTTATCGCCGGCCGAGATGACGTAGTACACCGCCTGGCTCGCGCCCTCCTCGGCGCCGGCGACCGGGTTCGGGATGGTGGCGATCCACGTCCCCGCCGCCGCGTCACCGCTCGAGAGCGCCATCGTCACCGGCGTCAGCGCGGCGAAGTCGACGCCGCTGTCGTCCACCGGATCCTCGAGGCCGTAGTACAGAATCGGCTCGCGCTTAATCCCGATGTCGTCGCTGACCTCCGCGGTGATCGTGATGTCGAGCGGCGAGCTGTGATCCTGGGGCGTGTGCTCGATGACGGGCGCCTCGCCGGGGCAGTCCTGCTTGGGCCGGCGCCGGAGCACGATGAGGTAGTTCTTGGTCGTCGGCTCGTGCTCGCCGTCGTCGGCCGCGAGCGCGAGCATGTAGCGGTCGCTCTCCTCGACCTGGGTCGCGGTCGGGCACCAGGTCCAGCGCGCGTTGAGGCCGTCCTCGACCTCGAGCGCGGCCTGATCGATCTCGGCGGAGCGCTGCGTGATCGCGACCTGCGGCGTGTCGGGGTCCTCGACGACGATGTCGACCTCGATGCACTCCTCGCGCGCGAGGTCGAGGGTCGTGCCGGCCCCGAGGGGCGCGCGGAACACCGGCGCCGAGACGCCCGCCGCGGTCGCGGTGACCTCGATGACGACGGTCTCGGTGTCCTCGAGCCCGCCGTCGCTGACGGTGAAGTCGACGAACCACGCGCCCACGTCCGCGGCGGTCGGCCGCCAGCGGAACACGCCCGTGCCGTCCGGGCGCGTCGTCAGCTCGCCGCCCTCCGTGATCCCGAGGGACTGCGAGGAGACCATATAGGTCAGCGCGTCGCTGTCCTCGTCGGTGGCGCTCAGCTCGAGGACCAGCTCCTCGCCGACCGCGACCTGCTGATCGGCGATGCTGTCGAGCGCCGGGGCCGAGGCCTCGCCGTTGTCACCACACGCGCCGACGAGCAGCAGAGAAGTGAGCGGGAGCGCGAGCGGAAGCGTGGACGGAGAGGAGCGCGGAGAGGAGCGCGGAGAGGAGCGCGGAGAGGAGCGCGGAGAGGAGCGCGGAGAGGAGAGCGCGCCGCGCAGCGCGAGGGGTTTGAGGGAGCGCGCGCGCCCGCCCGTGGCTCGAGGGGATCGAGGTGGCTTGTGACTCATCTGCCCAGTCCTTGGGATCGCGGCGCGCAGCCGAGCGGCGCGCTCGCAACGGCGTCATGGCGTGACGCGGGAGCGCCCCAGTCTGTCGCGGCGTCACGAGCCAGGGCAAGTCCCGGGGCGTGAGAAGCCCACAATCGGCGAGGATGAATACGACAGCAGGAGCAACCTCCTGCTGTTGCATTACGTAAATTTCACCAACTTCAAACTCTATTCGAGCTCCATCTCCGTCGACCTCAGCGACTCTTTTCCACCTGCCTGAAAGTTCCGGTCGTTCGAAAGGTTGACCATCAACGGAAGGCAGCTATGAGCCGACGAGCGCCATCCACACGACGCGCGCCCGCAGCAGCAGCGCGGCCGAGCCAAGAAAAATTGCGACCGCGGCGACGCCGACGTATCGACCGATCACCCGCCATGAGCCCGCGCTCAGCCAGGCCGTCGCGAGCGCGAGCAGCGAGAGCCAGCGGAGCCCGCGAAGCGCCTGCTCCTCCACGAGCCACAGGGGCAGCTCGCCGCGGTAGTCGGGCGGGATCACGACGATCAAGGCGAGGCTGTAGGCGTCGACGATCAGGCACGAGAGCGCGCAGACGACGGTGAGCGCGACGCAGAGGCCGTGGGATCGTGGGTTCACGCTACGGGCGCCGTTGCCCGTCGAGCGCGGCGATCTGACGGGCGGCTCCCGACGGCTCCCCGCGGGCGCCACGACGCGGGCGCGCCTGCGCGGAGCCCCGCGTGCGCGCGCGTCGCCCCGGGCTCAACACGAACGAGCGCCCCGGCGGCCCGCGGCCCGCAGCCGCCGATTCGGCGCGCGGTGACGTGGTTCGAGGTCTACTCACCCGGCCCCCGCAGGCGCCCGTGATCACTCGTGATCCGGCGCCCGCGCGCGCGCGGTGACGGGGTCGTGCCTCGCGTCGCTACAACATGGTCGAACGGTCACACAAAAGCCGCGCCCGCGGGCTCGCGGGCGCGGCGTCGTCACTCGATGGATCACGCCGCGCGGGGCAGCTCGGGCGCGTCACCGGCGGGCAGCGCCAGCGTCGGCGCGCCGATCGTGTAGGAGTCCCCGGCGCGGCGCAGCTCGTAGCGCGCGCCTGGCTCGACGATCGCCTCCTGCAGCAGGTACGGCCCGTCGCCGACGAACAGCCCGCGCTTGCGCAGCAAGACCGCCACCTCGTCGTCGGAGCGCGCGAGCTCGGAGCCGGTGATCGTCCGGGTCGGCAGCTCGATCACCACCGAGTCGCCACGCAGCAGCGCGCCGGCGTGGACGAGATCGACGCAGCGCTGCTCTCGCAGCACGCAGGCCGCCGTGCGCGGGTCGTCGTCGGCCGCGTAGTCGTGCAGCACCCGCAGCTCGTAGCCGAGGCAGGGTCGCCCGCTCAGCGGCGCTCGCAGCAGCGCGTCGCCCGAACGCGCGCGCTCGAGCGAACCGGCGCCGGTGATCCGCTGCTGCTCAGCGCGCGGGCGCGCCAGCGGCATGCGCCAGCGCGTGAACGTACGGCTCATCTCGCCGTTGCGCAGCGCCGCGTGCACCCGCGGCTCGACGCCGGCGTAGACCAGGCGCGCGACGGCCACGAGCACGAGCGAGCTGAGCGCGGCCGCGACCCCGACGCTCACGCCCACGGTGGAGATCAACCCCCACGCGAGGGGCAGCGCCAGCGAGGCCCCGAGGCCGAGGCCCCAGCGTCGGGCTCGACGACCGGCGAGCTCATCGTTGAAGCGACGCTCAAAATTCTCAGAGTCGCGCAGCGCCAGCGCGGTGTCGACCTGGTTGAGGTCGTGCCAGGCCTTGGCGCCGCACTGCGGACACGAGCGCGCGCCACCCCGCGTCGAGCAGCCCTCGTCGTGATCGCGGGCGGGGGCGCGAAAAGGATCGCGGCCCGACTCGTGGGCCAGGAACCCACATTGACCGCACAGCAAGTAACACGCGAAGGCCTCGCGCTCGCGCTTGGCGCTGCGCTGCTCCGGGTTGAGGAAATCCCGCACGCGAACCCGCGCGCCCCGGCCCAGCGACATCTCGTTCATGTACTTGCGCGCGCGACGGCATCCATCAAGCGCGAACCCTGCTCCTACGACCATTTCCTTGCTTTCTTTCGGTGTGCGCGCTCGCCAGCCGAGCGCCTTCACTCGGGTGGTTCCCGGGCGGTGCCTGGAGATTGCGGGGCCTGAAAAAATCGACCCGCGAATCCGCGCGCGTGCGCGCCTTCTCGTCTTGTTCGCGGATCCGAGCCAGCTGGCTGGGCGGCTCGGACGCGCACGATCAACGTAAGCACGTTCGCGGCGGTCGGAAGCGGGTCGACGGAATTTTCCAGATCCCGGGCGAACATCCGCATCTGAGGAGGCGTGCCGGCTGCCTGCTGCAACCCCGCGTTGGCGCGCCCGATACCGCGCTCTTCGCCGCGTGGCGCGACGGTGACGCCGACGCCGGCGAGCAGCTCTTCGACCGCTATTACGGGGCGTCAACAACACCCGCGCCGACGTGAGCGCCTCGACATCACGGACTCGCGCATCCAGTGACAACGGAGACGAGCAACCGCTACTGTGACAATAGCATCACCGCCAACGCGCAACGCGCGCAATCACTAGAAACTATCGATATCGTGTAACTATAATGTTAACATTAACTAGTGACCTCCACGAGACCAGAGAACCGTTTTGAAGAGCGTATCCTTGAACGATACGCTGACACTCTCGTTGGCGCCGTAAAGGGGGCTCGCAACGTTCTACTCGCCGCGAACCTAATCGCGTTTCTACTGCTGTCGTCTCTATTTAATTCTTATCTCAGCTGGAACTACTCTCAACAAGAGCGCCGCGCTCAGATCCTCTCTCTCGCGGAGCAAGTCGACGCCGAGTGTGCTCGAACAAACCAGACAACATCATGTCGTGGTGATGCGTACAGATCAGCCCGCGGCGCGATCTTGGAGGATGGCCCTGACTTCGCGCAAATTCCATTTGACGACGAGTACAAGCGAGAGCTCTCTTACCTCTC
Organism: Polyangia bacterium; assembly: GCA_030430565.1. Taxonomy (GTDB): domain Bacteria; phylum Myxococcota_A; class Polyangia; order Nannocystales; family Nannocystaceae; genus JACKDW01. The sequence goes on along the minus strand of JAUIKS010000003.1, from coordinate 153,319 downwards.
GGACCTAGACTCCTCGGATTCACTCATTTACGCGGCTCGGAGAGAGTTGCTCGCCCACATCAACCGAGAGAAAGAGCAAGACGCCCTCCACCTACCCTTTGTCAACGCGTCATTCGCGGCGACCGATCGAACTGTGATCGGAGGCCTCGCTCTAAGCCTCGCCGCTTTTTGGATGATGGGATCGCTGTTCCGGCAGCACAGCGTCGTCGACAAATTCCTCGTCAGCAAAGGCAGCGGAAAGTGGGACATCTGCGGTGAATTCGACAAGGATGGACACAGGTACGTCCTCAACGCGCTCGAGACCTCAGCGTCCTACACCGGGGGCGTCACGCGAGGGCTCGCTAACGCGATCGGGTACGCTCTGTACGCGATGCCTATGATCGCCATCATACTGTGTGTTATCTATTACATGGGGACTAGTATTCCGGCGGGTGTCGCAACAGTCGGAAGGGTGTTGGCCGAAATTGCGTTCCTAATCCTGACTACCGCGTCATGGGTTGCCGCCCTGGTTCAAGAAGTCCAAACGGGGAGGAAGCACGCAATATGGAAACGGCTCACCGATGATAAGTCACCGAAAACTTGAACCAAACGAGCGCCCGTAGAGCCCGGCCAATCACGTGCTCGAGCAGCTCGGGTTACGCCGAGGCACAGCCCGCGATCGGGCGTTTTGCAATCAGCTGCCTCCGAGATCCGGCTGCCGGCGAGCGCGAGCGCCGGCTCCTCGGGGGCCGTCGCGCTACTCCCACGTCGGGCCGCAGCGCTTCGGGTAGTCGCCCAGCTTGAACGTCCCGAGCGGCCCGAGCGCGCCGTCCTTGCCCGACCGCGTGACCTCGAGCTCGCCGGTCTCCGCGAGCCAGTTGACGCGGACCGCCTTCTCCGTCTTGCTGCCGAAGTTCTCGCTGTGCTCGAACTCCATCTCTGGCTCATCGAGCAGCTCGCTGACCTCGAAGCTCTGCTTGAGGTGCACCACCGCCAGCCACGTCGGCGCCTCGCCCTCGAGCGAGATCACGCCGACGTAGTCGTTGTCGAAGGACTCCATCTCGTTGACCTCCATGTCGCTGTCGTGGCCCGCGTAGGTCCAGTGAAACAGGAGCTCCGGCCGCCCGCCGGGGACCAGCTGCCGCGCCTCGAGCTTGATGTCGGTGACGTACTCGTCGACCCCGCCGACGCCCGGGTGGCTCGGGTGCGCGAAGTCGAAGCTGAACCACTTGGGGCCCATCTCGATCACGAGCACCTGGGTCTCCATCATGTACTCGTAGTCCTTGAAGTCGAAGGTCGTGGCCCGGGTCGTGCTGTCGACCTCGAGCGTTCGCTTCGTCTCCATCGTCTCGGTCGGGTTCTCCTCGCCGGCCGCGACCGCGATCTCGAGCGCGACCAGGTCCTCCTCGTTACACTCGTAGCGACCCGCCTCGGGCCCCTTGAGCTCCTCGGCGAGGTAGGCCTCGCACAGGCGCGCCGGCGCGACGCCCTCCCACCGCTTGAACGCGCAGCGCTTGAGCTCCGCGGCCTGGACCGCGGCGGCCTGCTCGGCGCTGTCGGTCGCGGCCTCGAGGGTCGCGAGGCGCTTTTGAACGACCTTGTTCGGGCGCAGCTCGAGGGAGTCTTTGTACGCGCGCGCGGCCTCCTCGGGCTGCTTCAGCTCCTCGAGCGCGCGCCCGAGGTTGTAGAGCAGCGCGCCGCGGGTCTTGGGGGCGTGCACGTGGTGCAGCGCGTCCCGCAGCGCCTTCTCAGCCCGCTCGTGGTCGCCCTTGAGAAACAGCGCCCAGCCCAGCTCGCTGAGCGTGGTGCCGTGCGCCGGGTTGATCTTCAGCGCTTCCTCGTACTTGGCGATCCCGGCGGCGTAGTCCTTGGCCTTGACGAGCTTGCGGCCCTCGTTGAGCGCGGCCAGCAGGGCCGCGCGCTGCGTGGCGAGCTCCTCCGCGCTCGGCAGCGGCGGCTCCTTCATGCGCGTGTCGGCGACCTTCGCGTCGCTCTCGGCGGGCGTCGCGTCGGCCTTCGCGTCCGGCGTCGCGTCGGCCTTCGCGTCCGGCGTGGCCTGCTCCGCGGGCTTGTCGGCGGCGTCGCCGGTGAGCCTGTCGCAGGCACCGAGCCCGACGAGCACGAGCAGAGAAAACGCGGCGGTGAGGACACGACGGGGGGTCTGCGGCGAGTACGACACGAGGCGGCGATTGTACGCCGACGCGGGCGCGCGCTCGCGCGCCTGACCGATCAGTCACTCGCGCGGGGCACGAGGGCCGAGGGGTGAGGGCCGCGTGACCGCCCCGCGCCAGCGCGCGCGCACACGCGCGCGTCACACCGCGTCATCCCGCGAGCTCGCCGGCGCGAGCGCCCGTCGCGTGACCGACCGTGACGATCGGTCTGTACCATTATGTCCAAACGTTCACGTCGCGCGGAGGGTGAGTTCGAGGTCTACTGCGACATGACCACGGACGGGGGCGGCTACTCGTACCTCAAGGTCAACGACGCCGTCAGCTACGCGCCGGCGGCCGAGACCTACTGCAACCAGTACGGGATGCACCTGTTCGTGCCGCGCTCGGAGGCGCACAAGGACGCCTCCTACGCGATCGCGATGGACGGCAACATCGGCCCGGACGCGAATCAGCGCTACATGCGGATCCTGGCGATCTACCCGCAGCAGAACGGCGCGACGTGCAGCAACCAGGTGATGCAGAGCAGCAACAATAACTGCAACTGGCAGGCCCACGACGCCGCGGACGGCGGAACGTTCTGGGTCCACGACCGGACCAACATCAGCGAGCCGAACGGCGACAACAACATCGTCCAGTCGATGTACTACCAGTGGAACAACGACGCGACGATCAACTGGCACAACGACGTCACCAACGGTTACAACAGCGAGCGCTGGATGTGCGACTTCGCGGACAAGAACGCGCCGTGATGGAGCCGCGGAGGCGCTGAGTTTCGAGGACGGTGGACGAGCGGACCTGGGGAGGTCCGCCGCGCGTGTGCGAGCGATGCGGCTCGCGGAGCCCCGCGGACGTGACGGTAGGTCGCGTCCGCGGGGTGACAATTTTTAGAATAAAAGCTCGGATCAGTCGGCGACGGGCTCGAGCGCGCCGGGCCCGTGCAGCAGCGCCTCGGCCCGCTCGAGCAGCACGCCCGTCTTGCGCGTGCGCTTCTGCAGCTCGCGCGCCGTGAGCGGCCGCGCGAGCTCGATCTTCGCAACAGCTGACTCCTGGGACATCCCAGCGAGGCGGAGCAGCAGATACAGACACACGCCCGTGCGGTGCAGCCCCGCCGAGCAGTGCAGGACCACGCGCCGCGCCGCGGGCTCGCGCGCCGGGGCGCGCAGCAGCTCGAGCAGCCGCGGGAGCTGGGCGAGCGCGCGACGATCGCCCGGCTCGGCCAGCCGCTTGCCCGAGAGCGGCAGGTGATGCCAGCGCAGCCCGGTCTCGCGGCAGGTCTCGCGCAGCCACGCGGCCAGCTCGTGCTCGCGCTGCAGCGTCACGACATCCGTCACCCCGCGCGCGGCCCAGTCCTCGAGCCGTGCCCGCTTCGGCGCGCTCGTGGCGGTGACGAAGCCGGCGAGCAGCGGGATCCAGCGGCTCTCCGCGCCGGCCCGCTTGCTGCGCTCGAACAGCGCGTAGTCCTCGACGCGCGCGGAGCCCACGCGGGTCACGAGCCCTCGCCCTCGACGACGCGCAGGAAGTCGTAGAGCATCCGGTAGGTGAGCCCCCAGATCACGCGCCCCTCGTACCGCCACGCGGGGAACTTCATGCGCGCGGGGCCCATCGCGAGCTCGTGCTGGTGATCGAGCGCGCCCGAGAACGCGCGCCCGAGCGGCAGCCAGAACGCGGCCGCGGCCTCGGGGCCGAGCTCGATCCGCGACGCGCGTGTCTCGAGGAACACGTGCGGCGTGATCGTCATTGGGAGGATCTTGCCCTTGCCGACCGCGTTGAGGCCGTCGAGCCGCCCGAGGTAGCGCGCGCTCCGCTCGAGGTCGACCCCGACCTCCTCCCGCGTCTCGCGAATCGCGGTCTCCACGAGGTCACGGTCGTGGTCCTCCTCGCGCCCGCCGGGGAACGAGACGTGCCCGGACCAGCGATCGTCGGCCCGCTTCGCGCGCTGCATCAACAAGACCGAAGGGTCATCCTGGCGATAGCGCAGGAGCACGGCCACGGACGCGCGACGCGGCGCGATCACGCGCGTGATCGGATCGCTGGCCGCGTGGGCGTCGAGGCGCGCCCGCACGACGCCGAGCGAGAGATCAGGAGTGCACGGTGGAGCTGACATCGGCGACTGCGGCGGGAGAGTACCAAGCCTCGGCGACGCCGCGACATGACGCGAAGCGACCGCGACGAGCGCGCCGGCGTGACGCTCACACGACGACGCGGGAGTTGTTGGGCACCGAGATCGCCCGGCGGATCCGCTCGCGCTCGACCGGGTTGTTCGGGTCGACGAGCTCGACGCGGACCGCCGGCGGACGCTCGCGCTCGACCTGATCGAGGGTGTGGATCGAGACGTAGGTCAACACGGCGCTGGGGACGATCGCCGCCACCAAGGGCGCGTGCAGGAGCACCAGCAGGGGCACGAGCAGCGCGGCGGTCAGCAGACCGAAGCGCGCCCGCGCGCTGCGCCGGGCGAGCGATCCCGCCGAGGAGCTGCTGGGGGACGCCTCGGGGCTGGGTCGATCGGTTCGCGCGCGCATACTGGTCACCATGGGACCGCCCCGGCGCGTGTCAACCGGGTGCGAGCGGCGCCGCCTCGAGAGCACGCCAGGGCGCGCTCAGGACTCGGTGCGCTTGAAGTCGTTGAGCGAGCCCGGCGCGACGACCATGGTCTCGACGAGGCCCGTGTGGGTCCGGGTCTGCGTCCTGACGATGATGTTTCCGCCCGAGAGGCCCATGACGAAGGTTCGGCTGTCCACAGCGCCAGCCTGAACTTCGTACCAGGTCCCCGTCGCGAGCGCCGGGCTCGCGGGGACCGGCTCCGCCGGCGCGGGCTTCGCTGCGGGGCTCGGGGACGGCGCGACGCGAGACGTCGGCGCCTGGGCGAACTGGGCCTTTGGAGCCGGCGCTGCCTGAGCCGGCGCTGCCTGAGCCGGCGCTGCCTGGGCCGGCGCCGCCTGAGCCGGCGCCGCCTGAGCCGGAGCCGGCGCTGTCTGAGCCGGAGCCGCTGCCTGAGCTGGAGCCGGCGCTGCCTGAGCTGGAGCCGGCGCTGCCTGAGCTGGCGGAGCCGGCGCGGGCGCGGAGAGTCGGTGCAGCTCGCCCTCTGGCTGGACCGCGAAGGGCGGAGGCTCCGACGCGCCTGCGGGAGTCGGCCGCACCGCGGGGGTGGGCGCGGCGGGGCTGGGGCCAGGACGAGCGGGCGCGGCCGTCGGCTCGGAGAGCGGGATCGGGGCGCCGACCGGCTGGACCGAGTAGGGCGGCGACGCGACCGGCCTGGCGTCGGTCGGCGGCAGCGTCCCGCCACGCGGGACGCCCGGTCGCGGCGCCGGGTAGCTGGGGTTGGCCATGGTCTCGAAGGCCGCGAAGCCCTGGGGCGTCACCTGCTGCGGAGGTGCCTGCGCGGGCGCCGGTTTCGAAGCGTGCGCCGCCGGAGCCGGCGCGGCCCCTGACATCGACGCGATCTCACCGCTGACGACGCCGCGCGCCTCGGAGGCCACCGCGTCCTTAACGCTCGAGACCTCCGCGACCACCGTGCTGCCCCGCTTCGGCGGCGTGCTCATCGGCGCCGGCGCGGGCTCCGGCGCGCCGATCGCGAGCACGGTCAGCGAGCTGCTGCCGATGTAAATGATCGAGCCGACGACGAGCCGGATCGTGCCGGCGATGCGCTGACCGTCGGCGCGGTACGAGCCGTTGCTCGAGTTGAGGTCCGTGAAGGTGAGCGCGTTGCCAGCGGGGTCGATGCGCAGCTCGCCGTGTCGCCCGGAGACCTTCGGATCGCGCAGGACGATGTCGCCGTACTCGCGGCCGACGATGAATCGCGAGCCGGAGAACTGCAGCGTCTCCGATGGTCTATCGCAGTACTGAATGGACAGCGTGAAGGTGCTCATAGCGGGCTCTGTGGGCGGGCGATCGGGGGCGCGTTGAGGCTATCGGTTCACGCTCACCGGCAACAGCCCGCAGACCCGCGCGACGTCGTGAACTTCGGCAACTTCGGCCGATATCAACCCCCGCGCGCGATCCCACGTCAGCGCGCCGCGCGGCCGGGCTCGAGAGCGCGCCGAGGCGCGCGCGGCCGACCGCGGGTCAGGGGGCCGGCGCCCGCGTCGCGCGCTCGCCCGAGAGGAACAGTCTTAAGAGACAGGCTACGAGCGCGTCGCCAGGAACTCGCTGAGGCGGCCCGCGACGTCCGTGCCGGCGAGCGTGTCGAACCACGCGAAGCTCGGCGAGGGGTTGAGCTCGACGACGGCGCGGCGCGAGGCGCCGACGATCACGTCGACCCCCGCGAACACCAGCTCGAGGCTGCGGGCGGCTCGCGACGCGACACGCGCGAGCTCGGGGTCCGGCGCGTCGACGCGCTGGACCTCGTGCGCCCGCCCGCCCTCGCTCCCGCGGCGCGGGAGCTGCCCGGCCGCGACGACCTCGCCCGCGAGCACGTAGAGCCGGACGAGCCGCCCGTCGAGCTGTTCCTGCAGCATCTCGGGCGTGCGCGCGAGTCGATCTAAGGTCGCGTCTCCACAGGACCCTTCAGACAGCTTTCGAACATCGCCGCCGCCGGTGAGCGGACGGTGCGTGACGGCGCCGTGCGCCTCGACGAAGGCGCGCGCCGCCTCGGGCTCGTTGGTCACCAAGCTCGCGAGGGTCGGCACGCCCGCCGCGCGCAGCCGGTCGAGCTGCCAGGGGATCAGGTCCGCGACGCCGATCGCCCGGGTCGGGTTGATGATCGGGACGCCGCGATCCTCGAGCATGCGCAGCATCGAGATCATCAAGCTCCGGCGCTCCTGCAGCTGCTCGAGCAGCGAGAAGGGGCGCTCGCGCAGCGCGGCCTCGTGGCGCGCGCCGCTGCGCGTGACTCGATCGAGCGCGCGCAGCCAGACGCAGGCCGGCGCGCGCCAGCGGCCGGCCGCCGGACCGGTGAAGTCGGGCCCGGGCGCGAACGCGACCTTTTGATCCTGTCCCTCGGGACACCAATCTGTGCGCCAGCTCAAGACCTCGACACCGCGCGCGACCAGGCGGGCGCGCACCTCATGAACCTGCGCGTCGGCAGGCTCGCCGACGATGACGATCACTCGTGACAAGGCGCTCACTCCAGGTGTCGTGATTCCGCGCGGGCTCGACGAATCCGCGCGTCGCGACACTACCCCGCTTCGCCCGCGCAGTCAGCCGCGGCGCGCGGACTTATGCAACATGTCTATCGGTACATATCACGCGCGAAGCTGCGCGATCGCCCGCAGCTGCGGACCTCAGCGGACGCCGCCGCCGACGGTGAGCGCGCCGGCCTCGGTCGCGATGAAGGTGATCGAGGGCGCGATCGCGGCCCCGGCTGGGACGTCGGGCGCGATCGCGGAGAGCTCGAGCGCCGGCAGCGGGACGACGGCGAGCGTCCCCTGGAACATCTCGAGCACGCGCGCGCTGACGAGCCCGAGCATGCTCTCGAACATCGCCGCCTGCGTGGGCGAGGCCGGCTCGCCGGCGATCCGCACCGCGGTCACGTCGAATTCGAGCACGTGCGCCGGCGCGATCTGGAGCGAGAGCGCGCCGCCCCCGAGGCCGCCGGAGGCCGCGACGAGCACCTTGGCCGCCGCGCTGAGGAAGACGTCGATCTCGGTCAGCTGCCCGCCGGTGGTCGCGCGCACGCGCAGCGCGACGTCGCCGACCTGGACCTCGAGCGCGCGATCGAGCCCGCAGTCGATCAGCAGCGGCGGCAGGCTCAGCTCGGCGTCGACCTCCAGCTTGTCGAAGCGGTACAGCGGGATCTGCCCGTTCGCCTCTTCGGTCAGGTCATGCGTCGCGCGGAACAGCCCGGCCTGCCACAGGCTCGTGAGCAGCTGGTTGGCGAGATCCAGGCGTAGGCCGACCTCGACCGCGTGGCGCGGCGCGGGCGGCCGCGGCGTGCCGCGCCCGCAGCCGCGCCGGACGAGCGCGCCCGGGTAGCCGCGCGCCGCCGTCATCGTGTTCGCGGGCGCGCTGCTGACCGCGGCGCGCAGGCCCGCGCGCACGCCCGCGGGCCTGTCGCCGCGCGCGGGCTCCAGCTCGAGGCTCTCCAGCGTCGAGCGCAGCGCGAGCGCGACCCCGCGCTTCGGCCCGCCGGCGCCCAGCGGCGGCACGGTGATCGTCTCGTCGACCGCGATCCCGTCGAGCGCGCGCGCCAGCGGGACGTCGAGCAGCTTGACGAGCTGGGCCTTGCTCTCGCGCGCGAGCAGCTCGGCGACCTCACCTTCGAACATCTCGATCAACCAATTGACCGCCGAGCCCCAGCTGTTGTCGATCGAGACCTTGAGGCCGTGGAACTGGGACTCGAGGTCGCGCGTGCGCACGCGGACCTTCCCGCCGGGCGGCATCGCGATGTCGAGGACGCCGGAGAGCGTCACCGAGCTCGCGGTCACGCTCGCGCTCACGCGCGTCTCGGCCAGGCCGGCGAGCGTCCCGTCGAGCCGCACCCGCACCCGCACGTCCTTGATCGTCGCCTCGAGCGCCATGCTGCGGTGGGCGACCTTGAGGCGGACCTCGGGGTCGGGCCCGCGCTCGATCCCCGTGATCGTCACGCTGCCCTTAAAGCCAGACTGCGCGACCTTGATCTGCTTGCCGACCAGCGCGTCGCCCTTGAGGCTCGCGAGCACGAGCTCGACGACCGTCGCGAGGTCGCGGGGGCGCCCGCCCCTGCCGCTCGCCTCGCCCTCGCCCTCGGCGTCGAGCGCCTCCTGCCCGAGCCAGAGCGTCAGCCCGTCGGGCACCGCGTGCTCGCGGCCCGCGCCCGGCGCGACGCTGCGGTAGGCCGCCGCCGCGTAGAAGCTCTGGACCAGGTGACTGCGGTTGCCGTGCTCGTCGCGCGCCTCGACCTCGATGAGGTTGAGACCTGGCCGCGGGATCACCTTGAACGAGCCAGCGCCGCGCTGCGCGACCGCGACCGGCTCGCCGTTGATCGTGACCTCGTCGAGCTCGCTCTCCGCGTCCTCGACCTCGTAGCGGACCTCGACGCGCTTGGCGAGCGTGAGCGCCGCGCCGCGCTCCGGCGACAGCACGCGGATCTCGGGGCCCACGTGGTCGCGGTTGACGGGCTGCTCGGGCGGCAGGTCGGGCGGGCGCTCCGCGGGGACTCGCGCCGCCTCCGCGGACGCGCTCGGCTCGGGCTTCGACGGCTCCGGCGCGGGCTCGACGCTGCGCGCGGGCGCGGGCGAGGGCGCGGGCTCGTCCTGCTCCTCCGCGCCGCACCCCCACGCGCAGACGAACGCGCCGCAGAGCGCCCAGCGATGAAGGCCACGACGAAGATCACGACGAAGATCACGGCGAAGATCACGACGAAGATCACGACGAACGCCACGCGCCACGGCGAGACGATAGCGGGATGCCAGGCGCGAGCCAACGACGGCGGGGGCTTGCGCGACGACCAGCCCGGACGCGACACTCCCCAACCCCATGCCCGAGACCGACCGCGCCGCGCTCCTCACGATCGCCCCTGACGTTCAACACGCGCTGCGAGAGCGCGCCCCGGTCGTCGCGCTCGAGAGCGCGGTCTTGACCCACGGGCTCCCGCGCCCGCGCAACCTCGAGGTCGTGCGCGCGATGGCGGACGCGGTCCGTCAGCGCGGCGCGGTCCCGGCCGTGGTCGCGGTCCTCCGCGGGGTCCTCCACGTCGGGCTCTCCGACGCCGCGATCGCCGAGCTCGCCGCGAGCGAGCGCGCGCACAAGCTCAGCGCGCGCGACCTCGCGTGGGCCCACGCGACCGCCAGCGACGGCGGCACCACGGTCGCGGCGACGCTGGCGGCCTGCCGGCTCGCGGGCGTCCGCGTGTTCGCGACCGGGGGCATCGGCGGCGTGCACCGGGGCTGGAGCCGCCACCTCGACATCTCGGCGGACATCGAGGCGCTCGCGACCACGCGCTGCTGCACGGTCGCCGCCGGCGGCAAGTCGATCCTCGACCTCCCGGCGACCCTCGAGGCCCTCGAGAGCCGCGGCGTGCCGGTGATCGGCTGGCGAGCCGACAACTTCCCGCAGTTCCACAGCCGCGGCGACTCGAGCGTGCCCGCGCCGCGTCGGCTCGACTCGCTCGACGCGGTGGCGCGGCTGTGTCACGCGCGCTGGGACGGCCTCGGTCAGCCCGGCGGCGTGCTGCTGGCGAACCCGATCCCCGAGGCCCACGCGCTGCCCCAGGACGAGCTCGACGCGGCCGTCGACGCGGCGCAGCGCGAGGCCGACGCGCGCGGGGTCAAGGGCGCCGCGCTGACGCCCTTCCTGCTCGCGGCGCTCGAGCGCGTCACCGCCGGCCGCAGCGTCACCGCCAACCTCGCGCTGCTCGAGCACAACGCGGCCGTCGCCGGCGAGCTCGCGCGCGCGCTCGCGACTGTGGCGAAGCGGTAGTCGCCGCGGTTTTTGCGGCCTGCCGAAGCGCCCGCGTCCACCGCTCCCCGGCGGCCCGCCCGGTATACTCGCCGTGTATGGCCTCGCTTATCGATTGTCCCGCGTGCGCTTGCCTGCTCAAGGCGAGCGAGCCTAGCTGCCCGTTCTGCGACGCGCCCCTGCGCGCGCCGGAACCTCCTCCTCGCCAACGCCGTCGCCTGGTCTCGTGGACGCTCGGCGCCGTGATGTCCATCGGGTTGATGTCGACCGCCTGCGAGGGCTGCCCCAACGACGACAACTTCAGCACCAGCGGCGGCGGGGTCACCTACGGCGGCCCCGACGAGCAGTGGGTCACCGAGTGGGCGCCCGCGGACGAGTTCGAGTGGGAGACCTCCGAGGGCGACCCCTCCCCCATCGACGGCCCCGATGAGCTCGTCGATGATCCCGGCGGGGACGCGAACGACGATGATCTGATCGACGCGCTCGGCGTCGCGGTCGACGATGGCGTTGACGAGCTTGACGACCTCGACGAGCGCGCCGGCTCCAACGAGGACGGCGATCAAGCGCTCGACGACGAGGCCAGCGACGACGAGGAACTCGACGACGAACTCGACGACGAACTCGACGACGAACTCGACGACGAACTCGACGACGACGAGGCCAGCGACGAGGAGCTCGACGAGGAGCTCGACGAGGAACTCGATGACCCCGAGGAAGCGCTCGACGAGGCGTTTGACGAGGAGTTCGACGAAGCGGCGGGCTGACGGCCCCCGTCGACTCGCGCCCGTCGTGCTCGCGTGCTGCTGCGCCTGCGCGACGCCGCCCGAGTCGCCGGCGCTCGCCGAGGGTCGCTACATCACGATCCTCGACGCGACCGACCAGGCCGAGGCCGCGCGCGTGTGCGCCGGGACGCTCCCACGCCACGAGCGCTTCGTCGACAAGCTGTTCGCCTTCCTCGGCGAGGCGCCGCCGGAGGGCTTCGCGGTCACGGTCTACCTCGTGACCCCCGGGGAGAAAGACGCGCGCTGCGGCGCGACGCCGAGCGCCTGCTACGACGCCGAGCGCGACGCGATCTACGTCGACGCCGAGCACTTCGACGCGCTCCCCCACGAGCTCGTGCACGCCGCCCAGCAGCACCTCGGGCTGCAGAGCTCCGCGATGCTCAACGAGGGCCTGGCGACCTACCTCGGCTCCGCGCCGATCCCCCCGCCAGAGCTTGAACAAGACCCCTGCGACATGTTTGGGCGCTCGCGCGACGAGCTCGACTACGGCAGCGCGGCCTACTTCACGGGCTTCTTGTTCGCCGAGTTCGGGGTCGAGCGCGTGCGCGCGCTGCTGACCGCGATCGACGGCGACGCGGCCGCGCCCGCGCGCGCCGCCTTCCTCGAGCAGCTGGGCGAGAGCGCCGAGAGCCTGTGCGCGCGCTACGAGCCCGGGGCCTACGCCTGCGTCGAGCCGCTGTTTTACTGCGACGACGCCGAGGCGACGCCGCTGCCGGACGACGGCTTGACCGTCACGCGCGCGCTGAGCTGCGAGGACGCGGACGTGAGCGGCCTCGCGCAGGCCGTTCAGTGGACGCGCGCGGTGACGTTGAACGCGGGCGCGCACGAATTCTCGGGCGAGCGAACGACGCGGCTTTTGGCCTGCGGTCAGTGCCCCGATCGCCCGCCGGTGCAGCTCGAGATCGCCGCCGACAGCGAGCCCACGCTCGAGCTCCCCGCCGGCGTCTACGCGTGGATCTGGACCGCGGCTCTCGAGACCCCCCAGGACCCGACGACCGCGTCGATCCAGCGAGCTGATCCGGCGCCCTAGCAGCCGGTGGCGAGGCGCCGCGCGACGGCCGGAGCGGAGAAGCGCTCGCGTCGAAGCGCATGAGCGCCGCTGCGGATCGCGGATCACTGCACGCGGCGGATCACGTTGTTGCCGGTGTCGCAGACGAACAGGCTGCCCGAGGCGGTGTGCCAGGTCATCCCGACGGGGCTGCGCAGCTGGGTGTTGGCGACGCCCTGCCCCTCCTGGTACCCGCCGTTGCAGTTGTTCCCGCCGTTGCAGTGCTGGCCGATGTTGGTCGTGATCGACTGGGTGGCGATCACGCCCTGGCGCACCGTGTGCTGGTTGAACTCCGCGATGTAGACGCTGGTGCCGTCCGAGGTCATGCCGCGCGGGCGATGGATCCGCGCCGCGGTCCCGACCGCGTCGATGTAGCCCGAGGTGCCGTCGCCGGCGAAGGTGCCCACGTAGGTGTCGACGACGTTGTAGGTGCGGATCTTGTTGCCGTTGGTGTCGGCGATGAACAGCATGCCGGAGTTGTCGGACGCCATGTAGCGCGGGCTGATGAAGCGCGCGTTGGTCCCGAAGCCGTCGGCCTGGCCCTGGATCCCGACCGCGCCGGCGATCGTGCTGACCTGCTGGCTCTGGGTGTCGAAGCTGCGCAGGACCGCGTTGGCGCCGTCGAGGAAGTAGACGACCCCGTTGTAGTAGGTCAGCGCGCGCACGCCCTCGAGGTCGGCGTTGGTGCCCACGCCGTCGGTGACCGCGCTGGCGCCCGAGCCGGCGACCGTCGTGACCGCGTAGGGCGGCTGCAGCTCGACCTCCTTGATCTTGTGGTTGCCGCCGTCGCCGACCCACAGCTTGCTGCCGTCCGTCGTGATCGACTCGATGAATTGAAAGCGCGCGTTCACGCCGTTGTTGTTGTCCATGTCGCCCAGCTGCGCGCCGCCGGCGACCGTCTGCACCGCTTGCGAATTGATGTCGACCCGACGGATCGCGGCGTGCGTCTGGCCTTCCGAGTCGCCGACCCACAGGTACGTGTTGTCGGCCGCGAGCACGCACCAGCCGCCGATCCGCGCGGACTGGCCCACGCCGTCCTGCAGGCCCGCCTGCCCAGGTGAGCCGACGAACAGCTCGGTGTCGTTGGTCAGGTTGCAGGTCGGGTTGCAGGCGTCGCCATTGCCTTGGTTGTTGTCGTCGCAGACCTCGAGGTTGTCGACGTTGCCGTCGCCGCACTGCTCGCCCAGCAGCTCGAGCTGGCAGTTGGCGGCGCAGCCGTCCCCGTTCATCTGGTTCCCGTCGTCGCACTCCTCGCCGTCGCCCGGGCTGAGCACGCCGTCACCGCAGCTGTTGCCGACCTCGACCTGACAGTCGCCGGCGCAGCCGTCACCGTCGTTGTTGTTGCCGTCGTCGCACTGCTCGCCCTCGTCGAGGTTCACCTGGCCGTCGCCGCAGTTGGGCGGGGGATCGCCGTCGCCGTCACCGTCACCGTCACCGTCACCGTCGCCGTCTCCGTCTCCGTCGCCGTCACCGTCGCCGTCTCCATCGCCGTCACCGTCACCGTCGCCGTCGCCGTCGCCGTCGCCGTCTCCGTCGCCGTCTCCGTCTCCGTCTCCGCCGCACTCACAGGGCCCGTAGGACATCCCGTCGGGCTGACAGACCTGCCCGCCGTCACCGCCGCCAGGGCAGGTACACGCGACGGACTGCCCGGGCACGCAGGACTGCCCCTGGGTGCCCGCCTGCGAGTCCGAGCCTGGACCCGCGCTGGGATCGGTCTCGGTCTCGGTCTCGCCGACCGTGTCGGTCGCGCCGGGCGAACCCGAGTCGCCGCAGCCGCTCCCGACCGGCAGCGCCAGCGCCAGCGCCGTCGCCATCAGGACCTCCGCGCCGCGCGGCCGCGACGCTCGACACCCCACCCCATCGTACAAGCTAAACATCCTCATAGCGTCTATTGTGACGGGCTTTCGCGGCCGCGTGGGCACGAATCCGGCACGCGCGGGCGATTCCTCGACTCGTGGACGCAACTGAGTTCAAATGTCGTTTAAGACAGATTTGTATCTGCACGGCCCGCGGGGACTCGCCCGCTCGTCCCGAGCCTCGGAGCTCGCCCGCGCCGGCCCTGTGGCCGACGCGCGGCGCCTCACGGAGACCGGGCGCGCGCACACGACTGGGCGCGCGCAGGGTGCCGTCCCGACGCGACGGAGCGCCCACGGCGGGCGTCGGAGCTGCGGACCGACGATGACGTCTGGGCGCGGCGTACACGATCGGAGAGGCGCGCGGCGACGCGGGCGAGCAGTTCCTCGTGGCTGGTGATGACGCGGTCGACTCACCACGGCGAGGTTGGGCGCGAGAAGAGGCGGTTCGCCCGGGGCTCCAAGCGCGTCGTCGTCAGCCGCGCCACCTGATCGCGCGCTACGAAGCTCGCCTGCAGCCTCCTCGCGGCGATACGGCTGTCTCGCGTCGTTCTCGCGCGGGCTCGCGACCGAGCCCGCGGCGCTGGCCGTCGATGACCGCGCTGCTCGAGGCCCTCCAGCGCGCGTCGCCGGCCCTCGCCGCGGGCTGCTAGGATGCCGCGCATGAGCCAGACGGACTCCCGGATCTCCTTTGAACGCGTGGGCGAGGTCGCCGTGATCACGATGGATGACGGCAAGGCCAACGCCCTCGGCTACGCGATGCTCGACGAGCTCGACGCGGCGCTCACCCGGGCGGAGCAGGAGGCCAGCGCGATCGTGCTCGCCGGCCGCGAGCGTCGGTTCTCCGCCGGCTTCGACCTGAAGGTCATGATGCAGGGCCCCGCGGCGGCCGCCGGCCTGCTGACCCGCGGCGCCGACGTCATGATGCATCTCTACGGCTGCCCGCTGCCGGTCGTCGCGGCCTGCACGGGTCACGCGCTCGCCGGCGGCGCGCTGCTGCTGCTGTGCTGCGACCTGCGGATCGGCGCGGAGGGCCCGTTCAAGCTCGGGCTCAACGAGGTCGAGATCGGCCTGCCGGTGCCGCACCTCGCCTACCGCCTCGCGGCCGATCGCCTCGACCGACGCGAATTTTATAAGGCCACGCTGATGGCGAAGATCTACGACCCGGCCGGCGCGGTGCAGACCGGCTACCTCGACCGCGCGATCGCGGTCGACCAGGTGCTCGAGACCGCGAAGGCCGAGGCCGCGCGCCTGGGCGAGCTGCCGAAGCACTCGTACTCGCACACCAAGGAGAGCGTGCGCGCGCCGATCATCCAGGAGATCCGCGACACGCTGAAGACGAACGTCGAGCAGATCACCGCGCTCGCCGGCGCTTGAAAAAACCAGGGCTCACGCGCCCACGCCGGAGAGCACGTGCCCGGCGTGGTGCGTGATGAAGGCCCGCGACTGCCCGGGCTCGAGATCCTCGGCCCACAGCGTGAAGTAGCTGTAGACGGCGGAGGCGACGACGCTGACCAGCAGCGCGTCCTGTTCGAAGCTCGTGATCGCGCGCTGCACGACTTGGTGATCGATGTTGATCACGACGTAGCCGTCGCGCTCGCCGATCATGCTCGTGGCCGCCGGCTGCTTGCCGTTGGCCTGGTTCGAAAGATGGTCGATGGAGAGCAGGTCGAGGTAGGCCTCGGTCAGCAGGTCCTCGGCGTTGCTGTTGACGATCCGCAGCTCGGCGCGCACGGCCTCGAGCAGGCGCTGCGCGGCCGTGGGCTGCGGCAGCTCCGTCAGCTCCTCGGCGAGATGCGAGGTCGACATCTCGCGGTTGCGCGGCATCGGGACGCCGGCGGAGGGGGCCTCGTGCTTCCAGAAGCCCAGGTGCGAGAGCTCGCTGGGGCGCTCGCTGAGCGCGGTGTTGAGCGAGATCAGGCGCTGGTTGGCGAGCGTGAACAGCGGCATGTCCGCGAGCGCGCGGTAGATCTTGCGGTGGCTCGACTTGAGGCGCTGACGCCCGTCGGTGCGGAAGGCGTGCAGCCGGATCAGCAGGCCGTCGAGGGCGACGCGCGCCTGCCCAGGATCGACGCTCGCGTCGAGCCCTCGGCGCGTGCGGCCCTTGAGCGAGACCGGCGCCCCCTGACCGCGCTCGACCACCGTCTCGTAGGTCTCGATGAGCTCGCGAAACAGCTGCTGCGAGGCCGACTCGAGCGCCTGGAGCTGCCGCCGCGTGAACTCGACCGCGTCCCACTCGCGCGAGACGTGTTCGTCGTCGCTGACCGCGATCGCGCCCTCGCAGGGGTAGAGCTCCGAGAGCGCGCGACGCTCGATCTCGAGCCCGCCGTGCCCCAGCCGGACCGTGGCGTCGTGGCCCTCGTCGGGCATGACCCACAGCCAGCCGGTGAGGCCGCGCGTGTCGACGCGGGTCGCCTCGAGCGCCTCGCGGGGCGGGAGCGCGGGCAGGCGACGCGCGAGCTGCTTGCGCTTGAGGATCCGCTGCTCGCGCTGCCACTCCACGGCGTGCTCGCGCAGGTTGGGGAACAGCGCGCAGAGCTCGGCCTTGCGATCGCTGTCGATGATGACGACCGGGAAGTCCGGGACGTCGTGGGCCCAGGGCTCGGTGACGTAGCGCAGCTCGCCGCGCAGCTCGAGCGCGGCCGCGAGATCGATGAGGCTGCGGCGCTTGCCGTCGATGCAGCGGAAGGCCTGGAGGTCGAGCAGCGGCGCCGCGAGCGCGTCCTTGGCGAGCTTCTCGGCGGCGGTGATGTTGCCGACGCCCTTGCTGGGCGCGCGCGCGGCCAGGATGTGCAGGACCCAGTGACTCGCGGCCTCGAGCTCGAAGGTCTTGAGCTCGGGCCAGCGGTGCGCGAGCTCGTCGAGCAGCGCGGGCGTGGCGTCGGCGACGACGGTGTCGATGCGCTCGAGCACCGCGTCGTTCATCTCGACGATCCCGAAGTCGAGCGCGATGTCGTCGCGCTGCAGCGCGCCGATGATCGGCAGCTCGCTCTCGGGGAAGACCGTCAGCGAGAGGCCCCGCGGCGTGCCGACGCGGACGACCGCGGGCTCGTCAGCGCGAGGGCCCCAGCGCCGCAGCCCGATCTGCCCGCTGAGGTCGCGGTCCTCGATGTCGACCGCGACGAGGCGATCGCCCACGGGCAGCTGAAGCCCTGTCGCCTCGCGCTGCGCCGCGTCGCCCTCGCGCGCGCGCGCCTCGAGCCAGGCCTCGGCGCGCTGCAGCGCGCTCGCCCCGAGCACGCGGCGCAGCGTGTGGAGCTCGGCGCTGTTGAGGATCGTGACGACGCGCTCGATGCCGTCGAAGCCCTGCATGCGCCCGCTCGCGCTCGCGGCCCCCGGCTCGTCGAGCGCGTAGAACAGCGAGCCGTGCTCGCGCACGACCCCGAGGATCTCGGCGAAGCTCAGCAGGCGACCGGCGGCGGTCCGGATCAGCGGCGCGAGCTCGACGTCGGGGATGATCGTGAGCAGGCGCTTGCGGACCTCGACCCGCGCGCGCCGCTCCTCGCTGGTCTCGCTCGCGTCGGGAGCTGACTCTTGGAGCATGCTCTTCAGGCGCGCCGCGGTCGGCGTCTCGCCGCGCGCGAGCAGCCGCTCGAGCGCCGCGCTGACGCGATTCTGCGAGTAGGCCGCGACCAGGTCGAGGATCTCCGCGAAGGCCTCGAGGCTCTCGTCGTCGCCCGAGGTGGCGCGCAGCGCCGTGTAGACGCGCAGCATCTGGGGCTGGTCAAAGACGGCGCAGGGCACCCGCAGGAGCATCAGGCGCTGGTGCTCGGCCTCGCCCGGCTGCGCGGCGTAGCAGTCGTCGATCGCCGACTGCAGCAACGCCGGCAGCGCGCCGACCACCGCGTCGTCGAGCCCGAGCGGCGCGTCGCCCTCGGGGAGCCCGCTCCAGGCCTCGTCGACCGGCGCGTCGTCGTCGTTGACGACGCCGACGAGCCCGGGGATCAGGACCGGCACGCGGCGCTCGCCGAGGAAGCGCCCGTACTTGAGCACGCGGACGCGCGCGCGCGTGGCCGAGAGCCGCTCGGGGCGGAGCCCGTCGCGCGCGACCGCCAAGATCCCCCGCATGGAGCTGCCCTCGCCGCGCTCGAAGCTGGTCTTGACGAGCGCGTCGTCGGGCAGCGCGAGCGACTCGACCGGCCGCTCGAGGAACGCCGCGCGCCGCCGCAGACGATCGAGCTGCGGCGAGAAGTCGGTGAGCGCGTCCTCGCCGAAGATCGTGACCAGCGCGTCGTACTGCTCGTCGGTCAGCCACAGCACCGGCTCCTCGATGCCGCGCTGCGGGCCGTGCTCGACGCCGAGCCAGTAGATCGTGCCGTGCTCGCGACGCATCCGCGCGATCGACACGAGCGATCGCCCCTCGCCGGCGCAGGTCTCGAACACCTCGACGCGCGCGAGCGGGTGCGGCTCAAGGGGCTCGCTCGCGGCTTCACCCTCCGCGGACGCCTCGGACGCCTCGCTCTCGTCGGACGCCTCGCTCTCGTCGGACGCCCCGCTCTCGTCGGACGCCTCGGACGCCTCAGACGCCTCGCCCTCCTCGGGCTCCTCGACCTCGTCGCCCGCCTCCGACTCGTCGTCCTCGGCCGCCTCGTCCTCCCAGACCCCCCAGACCGGCGTGAGCGTGTCGCCGCCGAGCGTGCGCATGTGCCTGGCCGCAGAGCCAGGCGCGAAGCCGAACGCGCGCAGCGTGTTGATCCCGAAGTCCGCGTCGAGCACGGCGAACATGTAGGGCATGAACAGCGCGCGCGCCTCGCTGATGTCGTGGCGGCGCTCGACCCACGCGCGCGCCAGCGCGGACATCAGCTCGCTGAGCGCCTTCAGCAGCTCAAACAGCGCGCGCGCGAGCACCTCGTTGCGGTGCGCCGCGTTGTACGAGCGGTTGGGCGTGAAGCCGGCCTCGATCACCGCGTCGAGCCCCGGCACCGGGATCTCGAGGGTCGCCTGCTGTAAGAGGCAGCCGTCTTTGATCAGGCGGATCGTGCAGCGCTCGCTGCCGACGCCGCGCAGGCCGACCTCGCCGCGCACGCCCTCGTCCTTGGCCTTGTCCTCGTCGGCCGCCGCCAGGATCGTCCCGCGCACCAGGTAGTAGCTCGAGCCCAGGCGCGGCGGGTGCCGTCGCTCCTTCCACTGCTCGAAGCTCTCCTGGTAGCGACGCTCACGCTCGATCGCGCGGGAGACATCGATCGCGCGCTCACCGAGCGCCTTCTGAAAGAACCGGGCCTCTTCGTCGTCGTGCACGTAGACGACGGTGCCGACCGCCTCGGGCAGCGGGCGGTCGTCGCCCTGTTCGCGCGCGTACTGGACCTCGCCCTCCCAGCCGAGCAGCGCGCGCGCCGAGTGCAGGCCGCCGTCGGAGGCGGGCCACAGCCTCACGTCCGCGAGCTTCGCGAGCACCTCGTCGCCCGCGGGGACGTCGGTCGGCGCGGCCGGCTGCTCGGCGTCCTCGGCGTCCTCATCGACCTGACTCTCGAGACATGTAATCCAGCGCGTCATCATCTGCTGCTTGAGCAGCGCGCGCAGCCAGGGGGGGCACTTGGGGTGCTCGCTCAAGCCGGCGAGCTGGATCAGCGAGCGGTCGCGGGCCGCGGCCAGGGCCTCGATCATGCGCTCGTAGCTCTCGTCGCGCACGAGCTCGCGCATGGTCGCGTCGGTCGCGAGGCGCGAGCCGTCGACGCGCGCGCGAAAGCCCGCGGGGAAGCTGTCCGGCAGCGGGTGGCGAGCGATCCGCACCCCGCTCGAGAGCACGTCGACGGTCGCGGGGGAGAGCTCGGCGCCGGCGGCCGGCGCGACGACGCCGACGATCCCGCGGACGATGTCCCCCTCGAGCGGCTCGCGGCCGATGAGGCCGTCGATCTCGAGACCCCGGGACACGCGCTCGCCGTTGACGACGATCGGCAGCTCCGCCCAGCTGCAGCGCGCGCGCAGGACCGCGACCTCGGCGAAGTGCCCCTCGATCAACGGCGCGAACTCGAGCGAGAGCCCCGGGCGGTAGCGGCGGTGAATGTGCAGCCAGGTCCCCGACTTGCCGGGCTGGACCTCGTCGATGAGGTCGGCGTCGGCGTGGTCGAGCTCGACATAAACGCGGCGCTCGTCGTCGCCGCTGAGCAGGCGCACGGACTCGGGGTTGAGCGCCATCACGGCCGCCAGCGCCGAGGCCAGCGCGCGCACGCCCGGGTCGAGCGCGGCGCCCTGCGGCGCGAACAGGGCCCGCTGCAGCTCGCCGAGCTCCTCGGCGGTGAAGGGGCGGCCGCCGAAGTACACGCGCACGTCCTCGCGATCGATCGCGAACTCCACGCGCTCGGCCGCGCGCGCGCAGGCGGCCTGCACCAGGGAGAGCACGAAGCTCTGCGGCCGCGCGAGCCGGTAGCGCCGCGCCTTCTCGCGCGCGCGCGCGCCGGCGACGACGAAGCCGCCGCCGCCCTCCTCGTGCCCCTCGGCGACCATGTTCGCGAGTCGAAGGTCGTTTATCGGTTCCGTCGTCTCCACCGTCGCTCCACCGTCATCCCGGCGAACGCCGCGTCGAGCTCCGGGTCGAGCCGCGCGCCGAGGAACATGAGTTTGATGTACTGATACGCCGCGAACTCGGGCTCGCTCTTGGCCAGCGTCGCGAGCGTCTGGACCGCCGGGTGATCGGCGTTGACGACCAGCAGCTGGACCCGGTCGAGCAGCTCGCGCCCGCGCCCGCGGACCTCGGAGAGCAGCGAGAGCTCGCCGAAGTGCTCCTGGGTGATCGCCACGTCCCGCGCGACCGCCGAGCCGTGATAGTCGAGGTGCCCGGCGACGACGCCGGTGATCTCGCCGCCGCCGTCGACGATCAGCTGGGCGACCGCGGCGGTCAGCGGCCGCCAGCGCTCGAGCGCGTCGTCGGCCAGGGGCAACGGCATGCAGCAGCGCTCGCAGACCGCGACCGAGCGCTCGCCGGGGTCGAGCGCCTTGAGCAGCCGGTGCTCGGGGGAGCCCGGCGCCATCCGGATCACGAGGTGGCCGCGGTCCTCGAGCGCGTCGGTCAAGGGGCTGCGCTCGGCTTCGAAGTAGACGACGCCGCGACGCGCCAGGGCGCGGTGCACCGCGCTGACGCCGATCGCGAGGCCGGCGGGGCTGCGGAACGCGGCGCGGTCCTCGACGCCGGCGGGCAGCCGGTGCTTCTGACGGATGTGCCAGATCGCCGCGTCGTAGAGGTACTCGCCGAGCGCCTCGTGCTCGGCGCGGGCCTCGGCGTCATCCGGCGGCGTGGTCCAGACCCGCTTCTCGAGCATGCTGAACACGCGCTCGCACAGCCGGGTCTCGACCGTGCTGCGGACCTTGGCGATCAGCCGCTGGTAGTTGACATCGTGGATGACGGCGTCGCGCGTGAGCGTGAGGTCGAGCTGCCTCGAGGAGGCCTTGAACGCGATCCCGCGAAACGCCGGCGACCGCTCGTCGTCGCCCTCGACGAGCGTGAGCCCGGCCCGGTAGAGCCCGTACGAGCCCGACTCGCCGCGCGGCGGGTGGGCGACGACCAGGGCCTCGCCCTCGCCCCGCACCGTCACCGAGCAGGGCGCGTCGATCTCGAGGGGCGCCGAGATCGCCTCGCCCTCGAAGCGCACCGGGACCTCGACGTGACGGCACCACCGCAGCGTGGCCTCACGCGCGCGCTCGCGGAGCGCGTCGGTCTCGTCCTCGGTCGCGGGGATGACGACGCGCACGACCGTGCCGAAGATGGCGCGCGCGCGCCTGCGCAGGGTGTAGCGACGCTCGCGGTCGAACACGATCCGCCAGTGCTCGCCGCGCCACGAGCTGTCGATGATCACGAGCTCGGGGTCGAGCGCGAACACCGACGCGAAGCCGACGCCGTAGCGCCCGATCCGGTTGGGCTCGTCGTCGCCGACCGAGGCGAACAGCGTCGTGAGGCGACCCTCGATCACGCCGCGCCCCATGCCGTCGCCGCGGTCCACGACCACCAGCTCGGCGAAGCCGCGCGTCGCCTGCTCGGGCTCGTCCGCCGCGTCCTCGGTGGCCGGCATACGTGGCTCAAAGGCCACGCGGATGTCGACCTCCTCGCTGCCGGCGTCGAGCGAGTTCTGCACGAGCTCGCGGATGCAGTCCAGCGGCCTCGCGTGCTGGTGAACGAAGTGCTCGAGGACCTCGGCGTCTCGAAGCGGTTCGGGCGCTCCTGTCGTCTGCATGACCCTCCCTGCGCCGGCGGCCCACGGCGCGCGGACGCGGGTTCACGGTACCCCCGATCACCCGCGCGCGTCACGTTTCCCGGCGAGCCGCGTCGCCCGCGACGCGCTCGGGCGATTTTTGCTGCGATCACCGCGCGCGCGCACGATCGCGCGCGAACGCGAGCGCGGAGCTGCACGACGAGCACGCGCGCGGACCGGCCGCGCGCCCCGACGCGAAGCGTGTATGTCCACGCGTCACGCTACCAGCGCGCGAAGTGCCGCTCGAGGTAGCCGTACACGCCGTCGAGCGTCACGCGCTCGCCGTGCTCGGTCGTGAGCGTGCCGCGGTAGCGCCCGAACAGCTGCGTAAAATTCGACGCGAGGAGCCAGGCGTTCAGGGCCTCGCGGTGGCGCCCCTCGGCGACGAACTCGAGGTCCATGCGCCCGTCGTAGGAGCGCAGCCGCCACGGGCGCTCGTGCAGCGCGCGGCGGTCGTACTCGAAGTGCACGGTGTCGAGCTTGTGGCGGCGCCCGTCGAGCCAGAAGCAATTCTCGGTGAAGCCCGACTCGTTGACGCCGCACACCGCGTTGAGCCCGACGCGGCGACCGTCCGCGAGCTGCCCGGAGAGACAACCCCAGTACCAGAACGTCTCGCGGCGCATGTAGCCCGCGCTCCAGTCGCAGCTCCCGCACGCGCCGATGTCCGCGAGCTGCACCGCGCCGCCGTCCCAGCGCACGCGCCCCTCGACCGGGAGGCCGGCGGTCTTTCGCGTAAACGCCCAGCCCGTCGGCCCGGTGCGCGTGCAGACGCGCATCGGCTCGACGCCGCCGAGGCCGGTCGTCTGACCCGGCGCGCCCTCGTCGAAGGTCGCGAAGATCTCGACGCCGCCGGGCACGTCGACCTCGAGCGTGCGCGTGCGCGCGACCGGGTCGGCGGTCATCGTGAAGCGATTTCGCCCCGCCCGAAACGACACGACCCCGCGCTCGGGCGTGGGCCCAAAGCGCGTCCCCAGGGCCAGCGGCGTGCGGAAGCTGAAGTGCCGAAACCGGCGGGTCGACGGCTCAAACAGGTAGACGAAGGCGGTCCCGACGTAGCGGATGTTGACGATGGCGCAGCCGAGCACCAGCGCGGGCGAGAGCGCGCCGAGGAACTGGAACTGGTTGTAGGCGAAGTAGCGCCGCAGCCACGAGACCGGGCGATCAAAGGGATCCGTGAGCACGTAGTCAGCGCCGTTGATCTCCTCGACAGGCCCGGAGAAAACGCCGAATTGCACCTCGCCGGCCTCGTCCACGAGACGCCTCGGCGCGGGCACCAAGGCGCTCTTGTTCGTCATCCCCGTGGTCTGCATCGCGGTCCACGATCGCACAGCTCCGCGCCGACGTCTCGCCGCGCGCGACGAGATCACGAGCTCGCCCAGGCCGGGCACGAACACGATTCGCGCGCGACCGCGCGAGCACAAACGCCGCCCGAGCGCAGGGGGTGGGTATAGTGGGGGCGATGCGCACCCGCTTGCACGCCCCCCTCCGCCAGCGCCGTCTACACTCGCTCGGTTCGCTCGGCTCGCTGGCGGCCGTCCTCTCGCTGCTCGCGGTCACGCTGACGCTGCTCGGCGCCTGCACCAAGAAGGCGCCCGAGGGCGCGGGCGAGACCGCAGCCGGGGAGCACTCCCTCGAGCCCGCCGCGCCCGCGAAGATCGACCTCTGGAAGGGCGTGCCGCCCTTAGAGCCCCAGCCGACGGACTACGCGACCGAGCTCAAGCCGGCCAACGAAGGTCCCGCGCCGCCGCCCTCGGTCAGCGAGCGCGTCGAGCTGCCGTTCCCGCCGCCCGCGGCCCCGCCGAAGACCGGCCCCGACAGCGCGCCCGCGCCAGGGCCCCTCGAGATCCTGCGCTTCAGCCCCGAGGGCGACCAGAGCCTCGTCGACGCCGTCAGCGTCGCCTTTAACCAGCCGATGGTCCCGCTGGCCGCGATCGACGACCTGCGCGAGCTGCCGGTGCCGCTGTCGATCGAGCCGCAGCCGCCCGGGCAGTTTCGCTGGCTCGGCACGCAGATGGTCGTGTTTGAGCCGAAGGGCCGCATGCCGTTCTCGACGACCTACACCGCGCGGGTCAAGGCCGGCGCGCGCTCGGAGCTGGGCGCCGCGCTCGCCAAGGACAAGCAGTGGACCTTCACCACGCCCGCGCTCGCGCTCGCGTGGAGCAGCCCCGGCGACAAGGCCGAGGGGCAAGGCCTCAACCCGACGATCCAGCTGCGCTTCAACCAGCCGATCCAGCGCGACGCGATCGCGGCCGCGATCACGCTCAAGGGCGGCGGCGCGAGCGTCACGCTGCGCTCGCTTCCGCGCGCCGAGTGGGCCGAGCGCGCGCCCGCGACCGACGAGGAAGCGGCGCGCACCCTGATCCTGCAGCTCGCCGCGGACGCGCGGCTGCGACCCAACACCAGCTACCGCCTGCAGCTCCCCGCCGGGGTCTACGGCGAGGGCCCGAACAAGTCCAAGGCCGTCAGCGTCAACTTTAAGACCTACCCGCCGCTGACCCTGCGCGGGCCCGACTGCAGCCGCTGGGACTGCCACGCCGGCGGCGGCGTCACCCTGCACGCCAGCACCTCGGTGGTCGGGCCGACGCTTGAAAAACGCCTGACCGTCGAGCCGCCCGTCGAGGACCTGGTCGTCTCGGGCGGCAGCTCGCCCTACCTCTCCGGCAAGTTCCTCGGCGACACCAGCTACACGGTCACGGTCGCGGCTGGCGTCGAGGACAGCCACGGGCAGACGCTCGCGCGCACCTTCACCGCCCGCTTTAAGATCCCGCCGCTCGACCCCCAGCTCGGCCTGCGCGTGCCCGGCAAGAACCCCGCGGTGCTCGAGCTGAGCCACAGCCGGATCCTCGACCTGCGCGTCGGCGGTCACAGAGACCTCGAGCTGCGCGCGCGCCGGTTCAGCGCCGACGAGCTCACGACCTTCCTGAGCGCCTCGTTCCAGGGCGACGAGTACGCCTGGCCGTACAACGCGCCCGAGCACCAGCTCGAGCAGAAGTACGACGTCAAGGACTCGCGCAAGCAGATCAAGCGGCTCGGCGTCGACCTGCAGACGCTGCTGCCCGAGCCCGGCTCGTTCGCCTTCCTCAACGTCCGCAGCGAGCCCTATCAGCGCTGGGGCTACACGCAGCGCGATCACTTCACGCAGATCGTCAGCCGCACCGACCTCGGCGTCAGCGTCGCGCTCGATCACGACAGCGGCGTCGCGCTCGTCACCAGCGTCGAGCAGGGCGCGCCGGTCGCGGGCGCCCAGGTCGAGCTGTACAAGCGCAACTACGACAAGCCGCTGTGGACCGGCACCACCGACGCCCGCGGGCTCGCGGAGATCGAGTACAGCGACTCGCTGAGCAGCCCCTACGTGCTCGTCAAGGCCGACAAGGACGTCTCGTACACGCCGCTGCAGACCGACGTCCAGGGTCGCTGGCGCGGCTACTACGGGCGCTACAACGACGACGACGAGCCGCGGGCGTTCTTCTACACCGAGCGCACGCCCTACAAGCCCGGCGACACGGTGCACCTCTCCGGCGTCCTGCGCAAGGAGCGAAAAGGTCCCGAGGGCCAGGTGCTCCCGTGGAAGCAGAACGTCACCGCGACCTACACCGTCACCGGCCCGCGCGGGCACGAGCTGACGAAGGGCGAGGTCAAGGTCAGCGCGATCGGGACGTTCAGCGTCGACATCGAGACCGACGCCGCGGGCGACACCGGCGACTACCGCTTCCGCCTCAACGTCCCCGGCGGGCTGTTCGGCAGCGACCGCACTTTCTGGCACAGCTTCCCGGTCGAGACCTACCGCGTGCCCGAGTTCGAAGTCGAGGTCGCGCGCCCCAGCTCCGACCCCTTGATGTTCGGCGACACCCTCGAGGCCGAGGTCATCGCCCGCTACCTGCACGGCGCGCCGCTCGTCGGCGGCGAGGTCAGCTACACGCTCAAGCGCCAAGAGACCGGCTTCAACCCGCCCGGCGCCGAGAACCAGACCTACAGCTTCGGGCGCCGCACCGGCTCCTACAGCCGCTACCGCAGCCACTACTACGGCGGCTTCGGCGGCGCGACCAAGGTGCTCGAGCGCGGCCACGGCTCGACCAACGCGCGCGGCGTGTACGAGGTCAAGCGCGCGCTCAAGGCCGTCGAGTACGCGGAGGGCGTCACGCCGCCCAAGGCCGACGGCGAGGCGAGAGAAGACGAGAACGACGACGAGACGCAGGAGGACAGCGACCCGCCGGCCGCCGCGACCTACTCCATCGAGTCCGAGGTCATGGACCAAAACCACCAGGCGATCGCCGGGCGCGCCAGCTTCGTCGTCCACCCCGCCGCCGTCTACCCCGGCGTCCGCAGCGAGCGCACGGTCTACAAGGCCGGCGAGACCGCGCGGATCGAGGGCGTGGTCGTCGACCTCGCGGGCAAGCGCCTCGAGGGCGAGCCGCTGGAGATCACGCTCCAGCGCTCGGACACCGAGCGCACCGCGGTCGAGAAGAACGGCCGCTGGAGCTTTGAGTACAAGACCACCACCACCGAGGTGGGCAAGTGCGAGCGCCGCTCCAAGGCCGCGCCGACGGTCTGCGAGCTGCCCGTCGAGAAGGCCGGCAACTACACCGTGCGCGCGCTGAGCGAGGACGATCAGGGCCGTAAGAACCTCTCGACCATGACGCTCTACGTGCACGGCGACGACGCGGTGATCTGGCAGGAGGACCAGAAGACCGTCGACCTCGTGCCGCAGCAGCGCGAGTACAAGCCGGGCGAGACCGCGACGCTGCTGGTCCGCTCGCCGTTCCAAACAGCGCGCGGCCTCGTCGTGCTCGAGCGCGAGGGCATCGTCGACTACCTCCCCGTCACCATCGAGGGCGGGACCGCGACCGTCAGCTTCCCGGTCACCGAGACGATGATCCCCAACCTCGGCGTGTCGGCGGTCGTGACCCGCGGCCGCGTCGACGTCGCCGGCGCCCCGCCCGGGCAAGACCTCGGGCGCCCGGCCCACGCCAGCGGGCACGTCGAGCTCGACGTCAGCAAGGACCCGAAGAAGATCGCGGTCACCGTCACCCCCGAGCGCGACGCGATCGCGCCCGGCGAGACCCTGACGGTCACGCTCGAGACCAAGACCACGGACGGCGCCCCGCTGCCCGCCGCGGTCGCGGTGTTCGTGGTCGACGAGGGCGTGCTCAGCCTGATGAACTACGAGACCCCCGACCCGCTCGGCTTCTTCCACCGCACGCGCAGCGCCATGGTCTCGCTCTACGACCTGCGCACCTACCTGCTGCCCCAGGACGAGACCGCCGAGGTCACGACCCCCAAGAAGAACAAAGAGTTCGCCCAGACCATCGCGCTCAACGGCTTCGCCGAGGCGGCCGACGAGGCGATGCCTGAGCCGGAGGAGGAGGCGACCGAGCACGACCGCGGCGACATGGCGGTCGCCGAGCGCTCGCGCAACGGCGGCGGGCTGGCGAAGAAAGCCCGCAAGTCGAGCCGCGCGGCCCCGGGCGCGCCCCCGCCCCCCGCCGCGATGCCCGTCACGGCGTCGACCGGCGCGGTGGCGCTCGACGCCGACAAGGCGATGGCCAACGACGTCAAGCTGCGGACCATGTTCGCGACCACGGCCTACTTCAACCCCGAGGTCACGACCGACGAGACCGGCGCCGCGACCCTCGAGATCCCGATGCCGGAGAACCTGACGAGCTTCCGCATCATGGCGGTCGCCGTCGACCCCGCGCAGGACGACCGCTTCGGCTCCGGCGACAGCAGCGTGCGCGTGCGCAAGCCGATCATGCTGCGGCCCTCGATGCCGCGCTTCGCCAACTTCGGCGACGCGTTCGAGGGCTCGGTCATGGTCGACAACCAAACCGACGCGCCGCAGGCCGTGCTCGTCGGCGCGCGCGGCCTCAACGTCACCTTCTCCGGCGAGACCGAGCGCCAGGTGACGATCCCCGCCGGCGAGTCCAAAGAGGTCCGCTTCGCCATGGAGACCGACCTGGTCGGCACCATGCGCCTGCAGTTCGCCGCGCTCGCCAACGGCGGACGCGACGCGACCGAGCTCGAGCTGCCCGTGCTGTACCCCGCGACCCGCCAGGCCTTCGCGACCTACGGCGCGACCGACAGCAGCGTGGTCCAGACCGTCAAGCCGCCCGCCGGCGCGCTGCCCGGCTACGGCGGGCTCGAGGTCAGCATGAGCTCGACCGCGCTCAACGGCCTCGAGGACGCCGTGGGCTTCCTCGTCGACTACCGCTACGAGTGCACCGAGCAGGCCGCGAGCCGGCTGCTCCCGATCTTCGTGCTCGGCCCGGTGCTCAACGAATTCCCGATCGCCGAGCTCAAGGACCTCAAGCGGCGCGAGGCGCTTGCGAACGCCGGCATCGCCAAGATCCTCAGCCGACAGAACAGCGACGGCGGCTTCCGCTACTGGGACACGCCCGCGCGCAGCTCGGCCTACCTCTCGACCTGGACGAGCTT
Organism: Polyangia bacterium; assembly: GCA_030430565.1. Lineage (GTDB taxonomy): Bacteria > Myxococcota_A > Polyangia > Nannocystales > Nannocystaceae > JACKDW01. The sequence continues at coordinate 124,558 of JAUIKS010000003.1, read as the reverse complement.
CGCGCTGCTCGAGGGCAAGAAAGCCGGCTTCGAGGTCGACGAGGACGCGCTGAAGCGCGCCAAGAGCTACCTGCGCGGCTACATCCAGCGCGGCGATAAGGACTACTGGGGCTGGTACTACTCCTGGACCACGCGGGCCTTCGCGCTCTGGCTGCTCAGCCGCGAGGACGAGGGCGCCGACCTGTTCGCCAAGGTCTACGCGCACAAGGGCGAGATGCCGCTCTACGCCCGCGCGCTGCTCATGAGCGCGGCCCACAAGTACGGCGAGACCGCGGAGCGCGACGCCCAGCTCGCCGACTTCCGGGCCCGCGTCAAGGAGGGCGCGCGCGTCGTCCACTTCATCGAGAGCAAGTCCGAGAGCGCCGCCGAGGGCCTGCAGCTGCTCATGCACTCCGACGTGCAGACCGACGCGATCGCCCTGATGGCGCTGCTCGAGGTCGCGCCCGACGACCCGCTGCTGCCCAAGGTCATGGCCGGCATCATGTCCGAGCGAGACCCGCGCAAGGGCGGCCGCTGGGGCACCACCCACGCCAACGCGTGGGCGCTGCTGTCCGCGAGCCGCTACTTCACCACCGTCGAGAAGACCGTGCCCGACTACGTCGCGCGGATCTGGCTCGACGAGCAGTTCGCCGGGCAGCAGGAGTTCCGCGGCCGCGACATGTCAGTCGTCGACCAGTCCGTGCCGATGCGCGCGCTGCTGGCGGGCGCCGACGAGGGCGCGCCCAAGGACAAGACGCTGCTGCTCGCCAAGGAGGGCCCCGGCAAGCTCTACTACCGCCTCGGCCTGCGCTACGCGCCCGCCGACCTCAAGATGAAGGCCGAGGATCAGGGCTTCACGGTCTCGCGCACCTACGCGCCGCTCGCCCTCGGCGACCGCGAGCCCGACCCCGAGTCGGTCAAGCGCCTGCCCAACGGCGACTGGCAGATCAAGGTCGGGACCACCGTGCAGGTCTCGCTGACCGTCGTCGCCCGCGACCGCGCGACCTTCGTGGTCGTCGACGACCCGCTGCCCGCCGGGCTCGAGGGCCAGAACGCCCGCTTCGACACGACCACGCGGATCGACGGCGCCAACTCGAGCCGCCGCGACATCGGCGACTACGGCGGCCTGCTCGGCGCGAGCGGCCGCTCGTCACGCAGCTCCTACTGGTGGCACCGCTGGTGGCGCTGGAGTCACACCGACCTGCGTGACGATCGCATGCTGCTGTTCGCCGACCGCCTGCCCGCGGGCGTCTACACCCACACGTACACCGCCCGCGCGACCACGGTGGGGACCTTCCAGCTCCCGCCGATCCACGCCGAGGGCATGTACACGCCCGAGCAGTTCGGCCACAGCGCGAGCGCGGTCGTGCACGTCGTCGAGTGACGGGCGCGCGCGCGATTCTTCAACGCACAACAAACCGCGGCCGCTCGCCTCTGGCGAGCGGCCGCGGTTTGTTTTGGTTGGTTGGTTGGTTGGTTGGTTGGTTGACCGTGTCGAGCTCGCGTCTTAGCAGCCCGGCTCGATCGCCGCGTCATACTCGTACTTCGTCGTCTCCGTCGACACGAACGCGTCGGGGTCCTCGCTCGCGCACGCGCGCGAGCACAGGTCGCTGACGTTGCCGCAGCGGAGCTTACAGCTCGCGACGTCGGTCGCGCGCGCGTCCTTCTCGTCGCACTGATCGCGGCAGACCACCGCGTCGGCGAAGCAGCCGCGCTCGCACGCGCTCTCCGCCGCGCACAGCTCGCTGCTCGCCGCCGCGCCGTCGCCGTCGCAGACCTCCGGGGTCGACGTGAGCACCGCCCAGCTCGTCGCGCAGTTCAGGCGGCAGGTCTCGCGGTCGGTCGCCGAGCGCGACTCGTCGTCACAGGTGGAGAGGCACCACGAGTGGTCGGTCGCAAGCTCGAGCGACGAGTCGCTCGTCCGCATCCAGTCGGGGATCTCGGTGACCGGCTCGATCAGGCTCGGCCAATCGGACGCGACCTCGCACTGCAGCACGCAGCTCATCTGGTCGGCCTCATCGGCCAGGTAGGTTAAGCAGGCGTCCGAGCACGTGAGCGCGCCCGCGCCCTGCGGCGCGAGCTCGCCGGGCGTCGCGAACAGGCTGCCGACGGAGATCAGCGCGGTCGTGAAGAGTGATTGAATCGTCATGGTAATTTTAAAACTTCCTTTCGTGGTTGTGGTGAGTCCGGGTCGACGCGCGAGCGCTCGCGGGGGAGCGCTGCTTCGTCGAGCGCGATCGAGCCGGCGCGGTTCGATCGCCGCTGCCGCGGCGACCGCCCCTGCGTAAAAAAGAGCTCGTCGTGTGCCGTTGAGCGGCGTGACCGATCAGGTCACGCGCCGACTGCTCCTAAGAGAAGCAAGCGCCGTGCCACGGGCCCACGCAACGCTCAACGCGTCAGCGCGGCGCGACGTCTCGAGCCGGCGCGTGTCAGTCCGACACGGTGTGACAGTTGGAGCCTGCGGCGAGCGGGCGCGACCGCTCAACGCCCGGCGTTCGAGCCGTAGTGGCCCCTCGGACAGGTTCACCGCGCTGGCACACCGGACTTGCACAACCACACAGCAGGCCGCGCGTGAACGAGCGCGGCGGCCTCAAGGAGAACCAAACCAAGAATGCTCAAGTCCATCACCTACACCGCCACCATCCTCGCCCTCGGCGCCCTCACCACCCTCGGCTGCGCGACCAAGAGCGCCGACACGCACGAGTACATCGCGAACGCGATGATCCCAGACGCGGATCCCCAGCCTGAGTTCGAGGACGACTCTGTCCACGACCACCCGAACGCGACGTCCACGCTCTACATCGAGGTCGCGAACATCAACCCCGAGTTCGCCGCGATGATGCGCGAGGCGGGCGTCGAGGACGAGCTCTCCCGCGGCGACACGCTGTACACCGTGTTCGTCCCGAACCCCGACGTGTTCGTCCCCTCGATGCTCGACGGCGACGGCGACGACGCCGAGCGCCGCCGGCTGCTCGGCTACTACGTCGTCCCCGGGCGCCTCACGAGCTCGGAGCTGACGAACATGAAGCAGGCGCCGACGATCACCGGGCAGCCTGTCGACATCCTGACCGATGAGCCAGGTACCTTCTTCGCGGTCAACCAGGCGCGCGTGCTCCGACCGAACATCCCCGCGACCAACGGGATCGTCCACGAGATCGACACGATGCTCCTGCCCCCCGACCACCCCGACGCGCCGGGCCTGCGCGACGAGTCCCCGACCGCCTTCGTGCGCGTCGACGTGACGATCGCGAACGCCTGCGAGCTGCGTCAGCCACGAGCGTTCTTCGCGTTCGACTCCGCGACCCTGCGCCCGAGCGCCCACGACTCGCTGCAGGATCTCGCCACGTGCATGACCACGGGCCCGCTCGCCGGTCAGCGGCTGGAGATCGAGGGCTACACCGACCCGCGCGGGACGGCGGCGTACAACAAGACGCTCGGCCGTGAGCGCGCCGAGGCCGTCAAGGGCTACCTCGTCGACAAGGGCGTGCTGGCCAAACAGGTCAAGGTCCGCTCGCACGGTGAGAAGCACGCGCACGACGAGCAGCCCGCGTTCTGGGACTTCGATCGCCGCGTCGACATCAACCTGGCCGCCGAGCTCACGCGCTAACCCGCCGCCGAGGTTCAAGAAGGAGTCCGTATTTTGTTGAACGCTCTGATGACAAGCCAGCCCCACCCCGAGCCGCGCGCCGCGGCGCGCATGAGGATCGTCAAGCAGTCGACGCGCGAGCTCGACCGCGCGCCTGCGCGCACGATCAAGGTGTTGGTGGCGTCGCGGGACGGGATGTTGCGCGACGTCGTCCGCCACGGGCTGGCGAGTGACGAATTCACGATCATCTCCGCGAAGAGCCGCGCTGAGGCGGTGATGCGGGCGCTCGTGACCAGGCCCGACGTCATCGTGCTCACGGTCCTGCCGAACAACGAGTCGTACACCGTGCAGATCGAGGACATCCCGTCCCTGGCCGCGATCCCGACGCTCTACCTCACGCCGCGCAGGCTGATGTACGAGCGCCTCGAGGGCTTTCACGAGGAGTCCGATCTACAGCTGGCCGCGCCGATCACCCCCGCGCGCGTACGCGACGCGCTCGTCGCGTTGCTCGCGGAGCGCGACCTGATCGCGGAGCGCGACCGAAGCGCGGCGCGCTACCGGCTCGCGCAGCGCGAGCTGCTCTCGGAGTGCGAGCGTAGCCAACGCGTGGAGACTCCAGCGCAGGACCCTGGGCACAAAGACGGCTTTCGCGGCGCGCTCGGTCTGATCTCGCTGTCATCGCTGCTCTCGATGCTCGAGGTCGAGCGCGTCGAGGGACACCTGCACATCCGCAGCGCGAAGCGTGGACGTCGAGGAGAGGTCTCGATCCGCGCTGGAGCGCCGATCAAGGCGCGTCTCGTGGCCCGGCCCGAGCTCGACTCCCTGACCGCGCTCGGGGAGCTGCTGACCTGGGAGGAGGGGAGCTTCCGCTTCCAAGCGGCCCGCGTCGACGGCGAGGATCAGATCAACCGCCCGGTCATCGGCGCGATGATGGAGGCCGCGCGCCTCACCGACGAGCGCCGCGCCGCCGCGTCCGCGGACGCCGCCAACACCTGACTTAAAAACCATGTCTTCCGCGCCGCGCGAAGCGCCCGAGGCCGGCGTTCGCGCCCTACTATACCGCCGGCCCATGACTCACCACGCCTCGACGCGAGAGCGGCGCGGCTGCGGGAGCGCTAGCGGCCCCAATAACGCGCTGCTGCCCCCGCTTCTCCGGCGCGCGGTCAGGCCCGCGAGCTCGCGGATGGACGCCGCGGGACGCGACGCTGTGCGCTCTTCGTGTCACGCAGCGGGGACGCACTCCCCATGATTCGGGCCGGCGAGTGTGCGGTAAGCATCGATCGTGCGCACACCCTGTGCCGCGACCGCACGCTGACCCCGCGGCCGGAATACTCGCGCGACGCGAACCAGCCGTAATGATTACCATGACGATTCTCTGATAATACGGCATGAGTCTTGCGTGCTCGAATCGTATGTACTCGACGAAAGCCCAACCCGACGCCGGCAGGCCTCGTCCAGCACCACTCAACCCGCGCGCGCTGACGTCGCTGTACAAGCTCGCGTGCCGTGACAACGAGGCGTTCAGCTTAATCTTGGAGACCGCGGTACAGACGCTTCACGAGAACATGTCGACGCTCCGAACGGGAGCGAAACACGGCGACATGCGCGGCGTGGCCTTCGCCGCGAACAAGCTTCGCTCCAACGCCGCGGCAGTCGGCTCGACCGACCTCGAGGCCCTCGCGCGCCGCGCCGAGCGCTGCGCCGAGACGATCGACTACGCGGGCCTCCATGGGCTCCTGCCGTCGCTCACCGCCGAGGTCGCCGCGACCTGCGAGACGATCTACACGCTGAACGTGTAACCGCGACGGCGCCGAGCCTCGCCGGCGCCCCGCTCGACCGCTGGCGCGTCAGCCCGGCGTCTTCGGGAGCGCGAGCTCAAACCGCGAGCCTCGCCCGGGCGAGCTCATCACAGTGATTCGCCCGCCGTGGGCCTCCGCCGCGAGGCGACAGTACGCGAGCCCGAGGCCGTGGCCACCGGAGCGATCGCTCGCGCGACGAAATTTTTCGAAGATCCGCGCCTGCTGATCGAGCGGGATCCCGGGGCCGTCGTCCTCGACCGCGACGGTGAAGCCGTCGTCGGTCTCCGCGAGCGCGACGCCCACCACCGCGTCCTCGGGTGTGTACTTAAACGCGTTCCCGAGCAGGTTGGTGATGACGCGGCCGACGATCGCCAGATCGCAGCGCGCCGAGATCACGTCGCAGGAGGTCGACACCGAGACCCTCCGCGCGCCCGCGAGCGGGCGCATTGACTCGACCGTCGCGCGCACGAACTCGACGAGCTCGCAGTCGACGAGCGCCAGCCGGAGCGCGCCGTCCTCGAGGCGCTGAATCTCGAGGAACTCGTCGAGCATGGCGGTGATGGAATTCGCGCTCGCGCGCGCGATCTCGAGGTGCGCGCGCTCGTGCTGCGCGAGCTTGGGCCCGGCGTCGAGCTCGAGCAGGTGCAAGAAGCCGACGAGCGCCGTCAGCGGCGAGCGGATGTCGTGCACGAGCATGTGGCTGAGGTCCGCGCGCTGCTGCTGCAGGCGCCGCTGCGCTTCGAAGCTGCGCTGCAGCGCCACGTGGGCGCGGCGAAACGCGACCGCGTTGTGGACCCTGAGCGCGGTCGCCTCCGCGTCGATGGGCTTCGTCAAGAAGTCGAACGCGCCGAGCTCGATGGCGTGCAGGTGCTCGCGCCGCGCCGAGATCGACGTCACGACGATCACCGGGATCGTGCTCCACCGCTCGTCCTCGCGAAGCCGGGCGAGAACCTGAAAGCCGTCGACCTCCGGCATCATCAGGTCGAGCACGATCGCGTCGGGGCGCTGGCGCTGCACGGCCGCCAGGGCCTCGCGCCCGTCGCCGGCGAAGCGGATGATGTACGGGCGGTCGGCGAGGCTCGCCGCGACCAGCTCCCGGTTGAAGGGGTCATCGTCGACGACCAGGATATCGGCGGGTCGCTCGTTCACTCCTGCTCCGTCATCGCGCCGGTCGCCGCGAGCGCGCCGCCGGCACGTCGATAACGTCGATAACGACGATAGAGTGCCGCGGCGACTGTATATAACAACCCGCCTCGACCCTCGCTATACGACACACGAATAGCGATGAGGGTCGGCGCGCGAGCGGCCTGCGGTGAGCGCCCGCGCGGCGTCTGCCGCTGCTGTCACCACAGGCCGCGAGGGGTCCGCGCCCGGCCGCGGGCGACGACGCGGAGCGCGATCTAGCGGCGCCCCTGCGCGCGGCGTCGACAGACTCCATCGTGCCCCAGTGTCTCGTTAACATGACTCAAAGTACACTCCTCCCAGGGCGTTCCCGCGCGCACGCCCTGAGCCCACGGCGAACAAATGTGCATCTCCCGACGCAGGAGTTTCGCTGCTGGCCAGGCGAAAGTTCGAATCCAGCGGACGACTGGATCGCCCGCGCCATCGCGCGAGACGCCGAGAGACGTCATGGTCAAGCGCGCGCGGCCTGCTAGACTCGAGTCATGAAAATCTGTCCCTCGTGCCAGCGAGAGTTCAGCTCGCGCGAGAACTTCTGCACCACGGACGGGACCCCCCTCGTCACGCGCAGCCGCCGGCGCCCGGACGCGATGATCGGGCGCGTGCTCGGCGAGCGCTACCGCGTCGAGGCGAAGATCGGCGACGGGGGTCAATGCGTCGTCTACCGAGCGCACCACGTCCGGCTGCGACGGCACGTCGCCGTGAAGATCCTGCCGGAGAACGAGCCCGGCAAGCGGGTCTCCGCCGAGTCCATCAAGCGCTTTCGACGGGAGGCCGAGGCGATCGCCTCGCTCGACCACCCGTGCATCATCCGCGTGATCGACTTCGGCCACGAGACCGGCGTCGGCTATTACTTCGTGATGGAGCTCGCCCGCGGGATCCCGCTCGATGAGCACCTCCAACGGCACGCCCCGCTCGACGTCCACGAGCTCGAGGCGCTGATCAAGCAGGTGGGGGGCGCGCTGGTGGCCGCCCACGACCGCCGGATCGTGCATCGAGACCTCAAGGCGTCCAACGTCATGGTGCTCGACCGCGACGACGACGACGCGCAGCTGCGCCTGCTGATCCTCGACTTCGGAATCGCCAAGATCCTCCGTCGTCGACGCGCCAACAACCCGCAGGCCGACGCGCGGACGACGGTGATCGGCACCCCGATCTGCATGGCGCCCGAGCAGATCGAGGGCGCCTCGATCGACCACCGCGTCGACGTCTACGCGCTCGGCGTCCTCCTGTACCAGGCGCTCACGGGCGACCTGCCGTTCCTCGACGAGGAAGTGGTCGCGCAGCTCCGCTCCCACATCGAGATGTACCCGGACCCGCCGTCGTCACGCGAGGGCTGCTCGTGGATCCCCGCCGAGCTCGACGGCCTCGTGCTCTCGATGCTCGCCAAGGACGCGGACGCGCGCCCCGGCAGCGCGCGCGAGGTCATCGAGCGCTTCGAAGCGATCCGGACGCCCGTGCACGAGGCCTGGGCGCGACGATACCTGCTCCCACGCGAGGCGACGCGCGCGAGCGCGAGCGCGGCGCCGTCGACCTCTCGACCCAAGCCTCCCGTCCTGATCGTGGAGGACGAGCCGGCGATCGGTCGTCTGCTGACGCAGCTCGTCGCGCGCGAGGGCTATCGCCACGTCATGCTCTCGACCGGCAAGGCGGCGCTTCGATGGTGCGAGGACGAGACGCCGCTCGTCGTGCTGCTCGACGTCATGATGCCGGGCGTCGACGGGCTCTCCGTGCTGCGATCGCTGCGGACCCGATACGCGGAGCTCCCGGTCATCCTCTGCACGAACCTCGACGCGCGCATGCTGGAGAGCGAGGCGCGGCGCTACAACGCGCGGCTGCTCCGCAAGGTCGACGGGCTGCACCTCCTCCCCGGGATGCTCGCGGAGCTCGAGGCGCGCTGATGGCCGGTCGGATCCTGGTCGTTGAGGACACGCCCGAGCTGCGCGCGATGATCTGCAGCGTGCTCGCGCGTGACGGCCACTCCGTCGAGACCGCGGCGGACGGCGTCACGGGCCTCGCCCGCGCCAGCAGCCGTGAGTTCGACGCGCTCGTGCTCGACATCGGCCTCCCGGGGATCGACGGCCTCGAGCTCTTAGAGCAGCTCCGCGCCCACGGCTCGCGCGTGCCGATCTTGCTGCTCACCTCGCGCTCGGCGGTCGCCGATCGCGTCGCCGGGCTCGACGCCGGCGCCGACGACTACCTCGCAAAGCCGTTCGCGCCGCAGGAGCTCAACGCCCGCGTCCGCGCGCTGCTGCGTCGTCGGGCGCTCGAGCGACCCCGCGCCGAGATGATCTGCGGCCCGCTGCGCGTCGAGCCCGGGACGCTCCGCGTGTGGATCAACGACGAGGAGAAGCGCCTGACCCGACGGGAGTACGAGCTGCTGCTGCTGCTGATGCGCCGCGCGGGGGAGGTGCTGAGCCGAGACGATCTCAGCGTAGGGCTGTGGGGTCGACCGCACGACCCGAGCTCGAACACGATCGATGTCCACGTTCGCAACCTCCGCCAGAAGCTCGGGCGCGGCGCGCGGGGCTCGATCAAGACGGTCCGCGGGGTCGGCTACAAGCTCGCCGTCACGACCGGCGCTCGCGGCTAGGCTCGAGCGCGACACCCCCTGACGCTTGACGCCGCGCGGATGACTCAGACGCGCTCCTCGGCCGTCACGGCGCGATCGCGTAGACCTCGTGGCGCGGGGCGGCGTGATCGCGCGCGGGCCGGGTCATCGACTCGACGGCGACTCCTTCGCCGTCGAGAGCCTCCGTGCAGCGGCGGTAGATATCGAGCGCCTCGGTCACGCTCTTAGACTCTCCGCGCAACCACGCGAGGAGCCGACGCTGCAGCTCACGCGCCACGCAGATCGTCGACTCGTCAGCGCGGTCGCGCCCGAGCAGCACCGCGATCGAGATCCCGACGCGGCGCAGCGCGGGCGTCAAGCCGCAGCCGTCGGCCTCGCGCTCGAGACTCACCGAGGCCGACGGCGTCACCTCCCGCGGAACGCTCGCGCCTCGCGTCGCGCTGTCGGCCGACTGCGGCGTCGATGAGGGCGCGGGAGCGGGGCGCGTCGGCAGGACCAGGCGCTCGAGGACGCCGAGTCGATCGGTCCTCAGCGCCCGGATCGCGACGCGGTGCTGGAGCCGCGCGAGCGCGAGCGGCTCGGCGTCGCCGACACAGGTCTTCTTAGACGCCTTAATCGCCCCGCCTACGAACACGTGCGTGTGAACATAGGCTGAATCGCCACCGTAGACCTCAGTCTGCACGTGATAGATCGTCCCCTGATGTTCAACATTGGCATTGATACCCTGGATCACGGCGTCACCTCGTGCTTCGGTCGGTATAATCAATATCGTGAGTGTTTACGGGTTACGGTAAAGTGCTCTGAATTGGCTCAGAGGCATCATAGGGCGAGCCGTCAAGGCCTTGGCCGCGCGCGGCTTCGCGCGATGGCGACGATCGGACGCGACGGCCCATGGATGGGTGGATGCGCGTCTCGACCGTCTCGGGTGGCGCTCGCGCTCACCGACGCGGGCGTCGGCGGCGAAGCGCCAAGAGCGGGATGAAGGCCAGCGCCGACCATGCCGCACCGCCCGCGCCGCCAGCTCGACAGCCGCAGCCTTCGTCGTCGTAGCCGTACAACCCGCCGCTGTCAGCGTCAGTGTCAGCGTCCACGCCGGTCATCGACCCGCCGTCGTCACCTGCCGACGCCGAGTCATCCGCCGCCGTCGCGGCCGAGTCACCGCCGCTGTCGCTCCCGGCGGAGCCACCGCTCGGGTCACCCCCCGTGCCGCTGTCGGAGCCCGAGGATGGACCGTCCGTGTCAGACGAGGAACTGTCCGTGCCCCCGTCCGTGCCCCCGTCCGTGCCCCCGTCCGTGCCCCCGTCCGTGCCCCCGTTGGTCTCACCGCTGTCGGTGCCGTCGTCGCCTGAGTCCGAGGTCTCACCGAGCCCAGGCCCGTCGAGCTGGATCAGGTCTGGGTCGAACTCGAGCACGTGCGCGTCGAGCTCGATCGACGCCAGCTCGATGTCGTAGGGGCCCAGCGCGAAGTCGGCCCCGAGCGCCGAGACCTCGAACTCAATTCGGTACACAATCGACGCGTCCAGCTCGACCTCAGCGCGCTCAACCCCGTACAGGTCCACGGTCGCGCCGGGCGCGGGCGGGGTCAGCGAGAGCGGGACCTTCGCGCCGGTCTCGGTGATCGTGATCAACGGCTCGGCGTCGAGGTCGGCGTAGATGTCGACGCCCAGGCCACGCACCCGCAGGTGGTTCACGCTCACGAAGCCCGCCACGCTGAACTGGCCCTGCACGATCCCCGCGTCGACGTCGCCGCTGGCGACGGCCACGTCCTCCTGCGTCACCGAGAGCTCCACCAACGGCGCGACATCCCCCGCGAGCAGGTAGGGATCGAAGCCGTCGCCGACCTGCAGCTCGATCATCGCGCCCGCCGCGATCAAGAAGCTCTCGTCGATCGGCGGGAGCTCGGAGCTCAACCCGCCCGAGATATCGACATCGGCGCCGATCGTGTACTCGAGCGAGCCTGACCCGAGCTCGCCGTCGAGCCAGATCATCTCGGCGTCCCAGTCGTACCACGCGTCGCCGGCCATCGAGATCTGCAGGCTGTCGCTCGCGTCGCCGACGAGCGATACCGACAGCGCCGCGTCCTCGGGCACATCGCCGGTGTTGACGGCGACATCGAGCAGCGACGCCTCGAGCGTCGGCTCGAAGCGGTCTGACGCGAGCTCCGCGTACGCGACCCCGGGGAGCGCGAAGCATGACGACCCGGCCGCCGTAATAAGCGCGTAGACGAGATTTCGATTAACAATTCCCATGACTCTCCCTCGCTGCGGACTGAGGGCTTTGCAGATTCCGCCCTCGGCTTCACTGTCAGAGTAATCGAGGGAGTACGCGGCACCACTGGTCAAGTACGACTATTTGGTTAATCCTCCTTCACTAGAAAAACGCGAAACATTGATTCATTAAGACCTCTTAAGAAACGCTGTTAAACACATGTAGTCGTGGGTCAACTGAGGCGACTCGCTACAACGTATGCTAACTCTGCGTGACTCAAACCGCCGTGGAACCGCTCCGCGTCCGGCCGACGATGGTGCTCGGGGCGCGAGAGCGCCCGTCCCCAGATTCGAAGGATTCGAAGCGGTCCCTGCTAAGATTGCATGTAGTCCCAATTGCCCGCCCCTCCTGTTGCAGCGGCGCCCCGCGCGCCGAGGCAAAACCTGACGCGACGCGCGATATAACCGCGATGGCGCGCGTGTCAGGATGCTACGATTCGAAAGATCTTCGCATTCGATGGAGCGCGTGAAGAACATAGAAACGAGCGCGACTACGCGCCCCCCTCGCGTCCTCTTGGTAACAAAAAACCTAGGCTCTTTAATAAGCAGTAGTGAGCAAGAGGTAATCCGTGAACTCCCCGCGGAGCTCGAGATCTCCACCGGCGGCGATGACCGTCTTGCGAGCGCCGCGCGCGGGCGATTCGACGCGATCCTGATCCTGGTCGCCGCGGACGAGGACACGTCGTTTGGCGTCGAGCTGGCGCGCCGCCTCCGCCGAGGCTGCGACGCGAATGACCGACCGCTCATCGTCGGGCTGCTCGAGCGGGCGCCCCCGGTGAATCACGCTCGCTGGATCGCGGCCGGGATGGACCGCGTCTTGACCAGGCCGCTCGACGCCGCCGCGCTGCGGAGCGCGCTTGAGCCGAGCCGCTCCGCGAGCGCCGACGACGACGACCGCGAGTCCGCGGTCCTCGCCTCCGCGGCCCTCGAGAAGCTGCGACGGCTGGCGAAGTCCTCGCCGGAGCTGCTCCTGCAGCTCGTCGCGCAGGCGCGCCACGAGCTCGCTCGCCGCGCCGACGAGCTCCGTCACGCGGTCGAGCGCGCGGACGCGAGCAGCACGCGGCTCGCGGCGCACACCCTCAAGTCGATCGCGGCCTCGGTCGGCGCGCGGCGGCTCGCCGAGCTCGCCGCGAGCTACGAGGAACGGGCGCTCGACGGCGACGCTGACCGCAGCCGGTCGCTCTCGGCGACGTTTGACCACGCGCTCGACACGACGCTGCGCGCCCTTGACGAGTTCCCCCCGGGGGACGGGTAAGACATGTCTCAAGCGCCATATCCTGAGAACGAGACCGAGCGCCTCCGCGCGCTCCGGGCGCTCCAGCTCCTCAACTCAGGGCCCGACGAGGTGCTCGACGATCTGAGCGCGATCACGGCCCACGTATGCCGTACGCCCGTCGCGCTGGTCAGCCTCGTCGACCAACATCGCCAGTGGTTCTTGGCGCGCGTCGGCACGACGCTGACCGGGACGCCGCGTGAGCACGCCTTCTGCGCCTACACGATCCTCGAGAGCACGGTCTTCGAGGTCCCTGACACGCTCGCGGACCGACGCTTCGCCGACAACCCGCTCGTGCACGGACCCCCCGGAATTCGCTACTACGCCGGCGTTCGGCTGGTGACCGCCGAGCAGCTCTCCATCGGCGCGCTGTGCGTCATCGACACGAAGCCGCGCCGGCTCACGAACGAGCAGCTCGAGGCGCTGCGCATGCTCGGGCGCGTGGTGGTCTCGCACATCGAGTTGAGGCGAAGCGCGCTCGAGCTGGCGGGCGCCCACGTCAAGCGCTACGCGGCGACGCGCGACGGCCCGGCGCAGCGGGTGCTGGTCGTCGACGACGACCGGTTGACGCAGACGCTGCTCCGACACTTCCTCGCGACCCAAGGCTTCGCGGTCACGGTCGCGCCCCACGGCTCCGACGCGCTCAAGCACCTCTGCGCGCGCGACGTCGACGTGATCCTCCTCGACCGCGTCATGCCGGATATGGACGGCTTGGCGACGCTGCACGCGATCCGCGCGGTGCTCCCGGGCCAGCGCTACACGATCCTGATGCTCACGAGCACGGTGGACCCGATGTGGACACGAAAGTGCCAAGCGCTCGGCGTCCGCGGCTTCATCGCGAAGCCGCTCGACGCGGACGCGCTCGTCACCGCGCTCGCAGACGCCGGCGTCACGCTCCCGACGCTCCGCGCCTGACCCTTCGGACAGCCACACAACCTGACGACATGGACGCGTCGGGGTCACGTTGTGGGCACGTCCGGGGTGACCGCCGAAATTCATCAGCCATCACGCACAGGTCGCGGATCGGGGGGCAGTTCGCGCCCTACGCAGGCCTCGCCCCCGGCCGCTTGTGTTATTTTGTTACCATGGTACACTGGTAAGCGCTGAGGCCTGATGCCACCCCCACCCAGAAAATCCACGCGCCGCGCCGTGACGCGGAGCCAAACAGGCGTTCGCATTGAGTCCCGCATCCTGAAGGTGCTCAAGGCGCTCGCGGAATTCCACGACATCTCGCTCGGCGACCTCCTCGAGGGGATCTGCCTGCACGTCTTTGAGGGCAAGACGCCGTTCTCGGCGGAGTCCCTGCAGACCATCGCGGACCTCAAGAAGGTCTACCGCCTCGACCTGACGGCGGCGGACAGCCACCTGCTGCGCGAGGGCTCGTGACCGCGCCGCGCGAGACGAGCGACGAGCTGGGCGCCTTGACGATCGCGCGATTCGAAGCGGCCCAGCTCGAGGCGAGCCGCTTCACCCACGAGGCGCACGTCTACGTCGCGTGGCTGTACCTGCGCGAGTACGGCGCCCACGAGGCGCTCGCGCGCTTTGACGACGCGCTGCGTCGGCTCGTGAAGGCGCTGGGCGTCGAGGCGAAGTACAACGCCATGATCACGTGGCTGTTCATGAAGCTGCTCGCCGAGCGCGTCCGCGCGGGCGAGACGTGGACGAGCTTTCGCGCCCGCAACACGGACCTGATCGACGGGCGCCCGCGCAGCCTCGCGCCCTGAGTGCACGACGCGCGTAGTACCCTCGTCGCCGTGCCGCCGCGCTCACGCCCGCCGAGCTTCGACTTCGTGGGGCGGATGCCGTTCCTCCGCCGACATGTTCGACCGGCCATCCGCCTGCACCCGCGGCCGGGCTTCGTCCGGTCGCGGACGGCGAGCAAGCTCGGCGGCGCGCTGCTGTGGCCTGCGGACGCGCCGTGGCCGACCTGCCCGATCCCCCACGTCGACCCGGCCACCGATCGCGCGCCGCTCTACCCGGTGATGCAGCTGCGCCGCGCGGACACGCTCGCCGAGTACTTCCCCGCCGACGCGGACCTGCTCCAGCTGATGTGGTGCTCTCACCTGCACAAGGGGACACAAGAGGAAGAGGGCAGGGCGCGGGCGCCGAGACCCTTCGTGTTCTGGCGGCGCGCCGCGGACGTGACGGCGCCCCGCGCTCGACCGCCCCGACACATCCCCGCCGCGAGCGACTTTCAGGTGATCGACTGCGCGCTTCACCCGGAGCGGGTCGACGACCTCCCGCACTTCGAGGCCTGGGACTTCCGCTGGCTCCCGCCGCCGGACCCCTGCGAGGTCATGAACGCCGAGTTCCGTGAGGAGCTGGGGGACGACCCCAGCGGGGTCTACTGCGACGAGAGCACCGCGCCCGGCATCAAGCTCGGCGGCCACGTCTGCTTGCAGCAGATGATCGTCGCCGGGCCGTTCTCGCAGGGCTCGCCGCCGCGCTGCGACGCCGGGCACCCGCTCGACAACCTGCTGACCTTCGCCGACGAGTGGTTCTACGACTACTGGCGGCATCCGCCCGTCGATGACGACGACGAGCGTGACCCCTTCGAAGGCGTCGCGCTGCGGACGGTGCTGCGCGAGCCGGGCGCCCTGCTCGGCGATCACCTGCTGCACGTCCTCGTCTGCCGCCGCTGCCCCGGCTGGCCGATCAGCTCGTTCGTCACGCTGAGCTAGCCCGCGCCCGTGCTACGCTCGCCGTCATCGTGGCGCCGCCCCGCTCTAGGCCCTTGAGCGTCGACCTGCTCGGGCGCATGCCCTGGCTTCGAGACCATATTCGCCCGGCGATCCGCCTGCACCCCCGCCCGGGGCTCGTCGCGGATCGAGCCGCGAGCAAGCTCGGCGGCGAGCTGCTGTGGCCTGCGGACGAGCCGTGGCCGACCTGCCCGATCCCCCATGTTGATCCCGAGGGCGATCGGGCGCCGCTGTACCCGGTGATGCAGGTGCGCCGCGACGACGCGCTGGCGGCCGGCGGCGCGCGCCCCGACCACGCGCTGCTGGATGAGCTATTCCCCGCCGGGAGCGACCTGCTGCAGATGATGTGGTGCTCGCGCCTGCACCGAGACGACGACGAGGTGCGGCTGCCCAGCACCGCGTGGTTCTGGCGCCGAATCGCCGACGTGACCGCGCCGCGCGCCCGGGCGCCGCGACACGTCCCGGCGACGCCCAAGGACTACCTGGTCCGGCCGTGCGTGCTGCACCTGGAGCAGGTCGACGATCTCCCGCACTTCTCGGAGTGGGAGTACGAATGGCGCGCGCCGCCGGACCCCTGCGACGTCTTGGACACGCGCTTTCGCGGGGAGCTCGGCGGCGTGCCGAGCGAGATCTACTGCGCGGAGAGCACCGCGCCGGGCATCAAGCTCGGCGGCCACCCGCCGCTGCAGCAGATGGTCGTGCGCGGGGAATTCTCGCTGCACGAGCCGCCCCGCTGCCCCGCCGGGCACAGGCTGACGCACCTGCTGACCTTTAACGATGAACGCTTCGTAGACTGGTGGCGACCCACGCCCGAGCAGTGGGCGGCGGAGGTGAACGACGAAAACTGGCCGCCCCCGGAGGGCGCGCCGGTCTCGGTCTGCGAGCCGGGCTACCACTTCGGCGACACCCTCCTGCACGTGTTTCACTGCCCGCGCTGCGCGGACCAGCGGACGTGGGACATGGTGACGCTGACGTGAGCGCGCTGCGAGCCGAGGACATCGACCGCTTCCGCGAACGCGGCTACCTCGTGGTCAAGGGCGTGGTCCCGGCGGCGCTGCTCGAGCGGCACCGCCGCGAGCTCGAGGCGACCCTGCGAAGTCACGGAGTCGATCCGGACGACCTCGAGGGCACCGCCGGGCGGCTCAAGGCCTTCGGCAGCGGCTTCGGCGGCTTCCTCGAGCTCTATCACCTCCCGGCCATGGCCGAGCTGCGCGCGCTCCCGTCGGTCTACCAGGTCTTCGTCGAGCTGCTCGCCGCGACCTACGCCACCTCGCGCGGCGCCGGTCGTGACGCGCTGTGGCCGAACGCCTACGGCCCCTTTGATCCGCGACGGCTGTACGCCTACCTCAACCGCTGCGCCTACCGGGTGCCGACGCGCGTGGCGGAGCGCCCCGGCGCGCGCCGCCCGATCCAGCGCGGCACCGGCCCGCACCTCGACATCCACCCGATCGAGCATTTTCAAGGGGTGCGCGCCGTGAAGGACCCCGGCGGGCGTGAGCGCTGGGAGCCCGACGCGCTGCGCTTCTGGCACCCGTTACAAGGGCTGGTCGCGGTGAGCGACGCCCTGGAGCCGGGCGCCGGGGGCTTTTGTACGATCCCGGGCTTTCACCGCGAGTGTCGCGCCTACTTCGAACGCGTCGGCCTGCACGGGCGTAACCCGCGGCGCTGGGGCAACTCCACGCACCTGACGCGGCGCCGCGACGCCGCGCTGCTCGAGCGCTTCGAGTCCATCCCCGTCGCCGCGGGCGACCTGCTGATCTGGGACTTTCGAATGCCGCACATGAGCGAGGATCGCAACGACGGCGCGCGCCCGCGGCAGGCGATCTACCTGACCTATTTGCCAGATGTCCCGAACAACAGGGTCTACGCCGCGCGGCAGCGAGCGTGGTACCTACGCGGCGAGCACCCCGACTACGTGTCACGGCGGTGCGGCGGGCTCGAGCGCGAGGGCTACGCGCCCTTCCCCTACGGCCCGCTGGGTCGACGCTTGCTCGCGCTCGACCCGTGGGAAGAGACCTGACGGCGCCTACGAGCACGCCTGCGCGGCGTCCCCGTGACGCGTGAGCGCGGCCAAGATCTCGACGAGCGCGCGGCGGGTCTGCGCGGCGTCGGGGCGCGCGGCGGGATCCTTCGCCAGCATGCGCGCGACGAGCTGCTCGAGCTCCGGCGGGACCTCGGGGCGCAGCCGCGAGAGGCGCGGCGGCTCCTCGCGCAGGTGCTTGAGCACGATCTGCATCGGGCCGCCCTGGGCGCTGGAGAACGGCGGCTCGCCGACGAGCAGCTCGAACAGCGAGACGCCGAGGGAGTACACGTCGGCGCGCGCCTCGATCCTCGCGTCGGTCGCCATCTCCGGCGCCATGTAGGTCGGCGTCCCGATGAGCTGACCGGGCTGCGTCACCGTGCCGTCGCGCTGGCCCAGCTCATTGACGACCTTGGCGAGCCCGAAGTCGAGCAGCTTGAGCTGCGCTCGCGCGCCGTCGTGCAGGAACAGGTTGGCGGGCTTCACGTCGCGATGGATCAGCCGCATCGAGTGGAGCGCGACGAGCACATCCGCCGCCGTGGCCGCGAGCTCGAGGGACTCCGCGATCGACAGCCGCCCCTCGTCGCGCAGCCGGTCGGCGAGCGAGCGTCCGGAGAGCAGCTCCATCACGAGATAGGGGCGCCCGCCGTCGACGCCGTGGTCGAGCACGCGCACCGCGTTGGGATGCGCGACGCGGCGCGCCACGCTGCCCTCACGCATAAACCGGCCGCGCCGCCGTCGGTCCCCCGCGGACACGCGCCGCAGCACCTTAATCGCGACGGCGCGGTCGAGCTCGAGATCGAGCGCGCGGTAGACGACGCCGTGCCCGCCCGAGCCGAGCCGTCGCTGCAGCCGATAGCGACCCTTGAACACGGCGCCCTGCAGCGGGTCCTCATCGTCACCGCCGCCCTCGCCCGCGCTGTCGGACAGGCTGTCGCTGAGGCTGACCAGCGTGTCGTGCGCTGGGCTGCCGGCCTCCGTCGCGGCCTCGGGCGCGGGCACGGTCGAGAACAGCATCCAGTCGAGGCCGTCGATGATCTGGTACGCGCAGCGCCGCGCGCTGCCGTCGCGCGCCCGCAGCAAGAACGCGCCGCCGCTCGACGCGCGCAGCTCCGCGAGCGAGATCCCGTCGAAGCCGATGTCGAGCTCCGCGAGCGTCTTGTGGTGGATGGTCCCCTTCTCGCGGTTGATCTCGGCGGCGAAGGTCGGGTGCATCAACAGGTTGCCGTCGGCGTCGGTGATGAAGTCGCACTGCCCGGCGGCGAGCGGGGTCTGCCGCATGCTCGCGCTGACCAAGAAGTTCACCGGGACGTCAATGCTCCACAGCCCGAAGAAGACATCTCGGCGGTACAGCGGGATCGAGGCGCTGACGATCAGCCCCTCGCCGCCGTAGTCGATGTTGGGCTTGGTCCAGCAGATCTCGCGCTCGGGGTTGGCACCTGGCTCTACGGTCTTGTAGGTGTGATACTCGCGCCAGTCGAAGTCAGCGGGGATCGCCTGGGCGATGTCCAGCGCGGGGAACACCAGCGCCGCGTTGCGGACATCTTGGTAGTAGATCCAGGCCACGCCCTTGAGGCGATTGCGCAGCTGCGTCAGGTCCTCGCCGAGCTCGCGCAGCGCGAACATGTGAAACCGGATGACGGGGTCATCACGCAGTCCGGCGGCCCAGGCGAAGATCGGCTCGTCGGGCGGCGTGTTCGCGCCGCGTACGCGCGCGAGCAGCTGCGGCTGGCGATAGAAGCCGGCGGCGCCGGCCGCGAAGCCCGCCCGCTCGAGCCACGCGTCGATCTGCGCGGGCTCGTCGGGCGTGTACCGCAGCAGCGTCACCGTGAGCCGCCGCAGCTGCTCGAGGGTGTCGAGCACGAGCTGCAGGCGGTGACCCAAGACCAGCGCCTCGCGATCAACGCGGCTCGCTAGCTTCGGAGCGGAGAGGGACATAGGCGCGCGTCCACGGGAGTTCGCCGCGGGCGCCGACGATAGTAGCAGGAAACCGCGCCTCGCCCGGAGAGCGGCGGCTAGCCGAGCTTCGGCGCGACCCGCTTGACCGTGTCACGCGCGACCCAGCGCTCGCGCCACGCCGAGAGCTCGTCGAGGCCGTCGAACAGCTGCTTCGCCTCGGGGAGCATGCCCGCGTAGAAGATCACCGGGCCGATCGCGATGTCGGCGAGCGAGAAGGTGTCGCCGCCGAACCATGTTTTGCCGGCGAGACCGCCGTTGAGCAGCTCGATCGCCCTGCGCGCCTTCGGCAGCGCCGCCGTGACGGCGTCCTCGTCCACCGGCACGCCCTGCGGCGCGTAGATGAAGCGCGGGACCACGATCCCGACGATCACCGGCCCGTACACGTAGCAGTCGTTGACGCCCATCCACTGGTTCATGCGCGCCCGCGCCAGGGCGCCCTCGGGCTGCAGCGCGGGGCCCTCGAAGGCCTCGTCGACGTAGCGGAGGATCGCGCCGGTCTCGAAGATGGTGTGCTCGCCGTGGGAGAACGCGGGGACCTTGCCGTAGGGGTGCACGCGCTTTTGCGAGTCGCTCTGCGGCGGCGACATCACGAGCTCGTGCTCAACGCCCTTCTCGGCCAGCGCCACGCGGGCGGACCATGTGTACGTGCTCCCGGGGATCCCAAAGACTTTCACATCCGACATGCACCCTGGGTCGCACTGCGGACCGCGAGCGTCAAGCTCGGCGTCTACAGGCCGCGCGCGCGCGCCGAGCATTGTTTGCGGCGGCGCGACATCGACCTGCTCGTTCCGCCAGACGCTCGACCGGCGCGCCGAGGCGGACTCATCATCATCGCCAGACGCTCTACGGGCGCGCCGAGGCGGACTCCTCATCATCGCCCGCCTCGTCGTCCTCCGCCGCGTCGTCGTCAGTCTCGTCGCCCTCTAGCTCGTCGTCGACGAGCTCATCATCGAGCTCGTCGTCGGCGACGCCCTGTTTGGGAGCCACCGCCGCGGCGCGATTGCGCTTGCGCGCGCGGGCCTGGGCGGCGGCGCGCTTGGCGTTGGTCTTGGCCCGGCTCTTCCCCTTGGTGCGCTTACGCCGTGGTCCGCTCATGCCGTCGATCTTCGCCTTCGGCTCGCGGACGCAGCGCAGCGCGTGCCAGTGACCGTTGACCTGCTCCTCGCTCAACACGGTGTCGAAGATCGCCACCTCGTCGAGGCGCCCACGCAGCTGCTGACTGGCCTGGTAGCCGCCGTCGACCTTGTCCTGGTCCTGCCCGAAGATCAGCATGCCGCCGGGCCGCAGGTCGAACTCGGGCGCGAAGTAGCCGTCGCGCGTCTCGAGCTGGCCGTTGACGTACACGTTCAGCTCGGCGCTCTCGCGCTCCCAGGTGACGACCAGCTGGTACCAGGTCGCGGTCGCGAGGTTGAGCTTGGCCCTGTGCGTCGAGCTGCCGCCGAAGATCACCTGCAGGTCGGTGGTGGGCCCCAGCGAGAGCTCGTTGGCGCTGGCGAAGCTGCCGTCGTCGATGGCGTAGGAGAGCAGCGTGCCCTTCGCGCGCGGCGAGGTCTGCTTGAACCACAGCTCGATCGAGATGTTCTCGACCGGCATGCCGTCGAAGTTGGCGACGCGCACGCGCGAGTGCCGGCGACCGAAGCCGGTCGCGCCGTCGCCGTCGCCGGCGATGCCGAGCATGCCGCGCTGCGTCGCGATGTGCTCGCCGTCCCAGCCGTTGCCGGAGATGTCGCGCTCGAGGCCGTCCTCGTCGCCGAGCCGCCAGTAGGCGACCGGGCGATCCACCAGCAGCGAGCGCGCCAGGTACTCGCTCTCGACCGGGTCCTTGGGACACTCGCGCTCCGGGACCGAGTAGGCGCTGTCGCGCTTGCTCCGCAGCTGGCGCTCGAGCTCCCCGGGGGGCAGGCCGTCGAGCGGCAGCAGCTGCACCTTGCAGAAGTGCGTGCTCATCACGTAGCCAGCGCGCCCTGGGAAGTGCTCGGCGAGGAACTCGCGGTCGTTATCGAGGCCTTGGTGATTCAGCCACAGGATGTCGTTCTTGAGCAGCGGGTCGTTGTTGGGGCGCCAGTAGACGTAGTTGCGGTGGGGCTTGGACGCGCAGTTGCCCGCGAACTTGCCGGTCGTGACGAACACGACCGCGTTGTGGATCCCGCGCTCCCGCGCGACGCGAAACGGCTGCGCCGTCGACTCGGCGATGGTCGCGACTGCGGCGACCCGCCGGGGCGTGTAGGCCCACGCGCTGATGGTGACCATGGCCAGCAGCAGCGCGCCGCTCAGCGCGTCCGCGCGGGCGCCGAACAGCCGCGCCGGGACGCCCGCCGCCGGATCCCCGGGCCGCGCCGGCCACGGCCCGACCTGCCCGGTCTGGGCGCGCGCCGCCAGCCACTCGCCGCCGCGCTTGAAGCCGAGCATCACGAGCAGCAGCGCCGGCAGCGACTGCTCGAAGAAGTGCACCGGCCCGTAGGTGTCGACGCCGATGTCCGCGATGAAGAAGTGGACGACGTAGTAGGAGAGGAACGAGGCGAGCAGCAGCCCGGCGGGCGAGCGGCGGTAGCCGGCGAAGATCGCCATCAGCAGCGACGACGGCCACCCCAGCAGCGCGTAGTTGAGGCGCAGCAGCGAGCCGACCTTGGACTTCCACCAGCGCCCCGGGCTGCGAAAGCGCATGTTGACGACCAGCGGCTTGCGCTTGGAATTCTTGCTGAAGCGCTTGGGCTTGTACTTGCGGACCTGTCGGTACTCGAGCTCGGCCTGGTAGGCGACCTTGGTGTACGAGCCGTTCTGCAGCTTGTTGACCTGCAGGAAGGCGCCGCCGAGCAGCATCGCCGGGATCGCCGAGACGAGCGCGACGACAGCCACGCGGCGCAGCGGCTCACGCAGCGCGCCGCGAAACCACCACCACAAAATCGGCAGGCCGACGCCGAGCGCCGAGGTCGGGCGCACGAAGAACGCGATCGAGAACATCAGCGTGAAGCCGGCGTGGGCCCACAGCGGCCCGTCCTCGTCGCGCGCCCGGAACGCGAAGTACAGCATCCAGGTCAGCGCCAAGAAGCAGCTGGTGTGCGACATCAGGGTCGCGGCGCCGAACAGGTACATCGGCGAGGTGACGAAGACGAGCAGCCCGAGCTTGGCCCAGCCGCCGCCGGTGAAGCGCTTCAGCAGGGCGTGCAGCGCGGGGATCGTGAGCGCCAGGTACAGCGGGTTGACCACCCCCGGGTAGCCGAGCAGCACCCCCGGCACCATGAGCGCCGGCCAGCCCAGGAAGTACTGCGCGTACATGTGCCCGCCGTTGACCATGAAGGTCCGGTCGAAGAACTCGGGCCCGGGCGGCGAGACGACCTTGACCTTGCCGAGCGCGAGCACCTCGGCCATGAACTGGTAGGCGCTCTCGTCGTCGGTGATCGGCGCGCTGTCGAGCACCAAGACGCGCAGCAGCAGCGGCGCCGCGAAGGCCACCACCATCGCGAGCGGGATCCAGATCGCCGAGTCCGCCGCCCGCCGCAGTCGCTCGAGGCGCCGGCCGCCGGACGCGAGGCGCGCGTAGCCGATCGTGAGGAAGCATGCGGCGACTGAACCGAAGACGGTCCAGAAGTACATGAAGATCCGCATTTCGCGCTTGGGCGCCTGGATCGACCCGAGCGTCCACTTCCAGCCCTCAAACAGCAGCGCGCCCAGACCCTCGAAGGCGGCCATCGCCAGCGCCGCGGCGAGCAGCGGGACCAAGACGGCGGAGAGCCGCGCGCGGGGAGCCGCGCCTGTGGTGCTGTGTCGTGGCTCACCGGCCATGCGCGGGGGCTCCCAAAAGGCGCGCGAATGTAGCACGCGCGTCTCGAGCCCAGCAAGCGATGCGCGGGCCCGTTCGCGCGACGAACACGGCGTCTCGAGGCTTCACGCAGCTTCACTGGGCCCGCGGCCGGAGTCGCCGGGGGCGCGCCGCGATCGGGCGTGCACGCGCCCGCAGCTCCGCGCTCGAGCGTCAATAGGGCCAGTAGCGAGCCCCGCTGGCATCTGCCATAGTCCGGGCAATGAATCGCAACATCGTGCCGCCAGCGCGCGTTCTCGTGACGGGTGGTGCCGGCTACCTCGGCTGTGTTCTGGTCCCCAAGCTGCTCGACCTCGGCTACGCGGTCGACGTCCTCGATCCGCTGTGGTTCGGCCGCGAGCCGCTCGCGGGCTTCATCAACCACGAGCGCTTCACCCTGCACGAGGGGGACATCCGCGACCAGGACGCCGTCAACGCGCTGCTCGCGTCCACGCGCCCCGACGCGGTGATCCACCTGGCCGCGATCTCCAACGACCCCAGCTCAGAGATCGACCACGACCTCACGCGCAGCGTCAACCGGGTGGCGATGGAGCAGGTGATGCGCGCCGCGAAGGCCCACGGCGTCGCGCGCTTCCTCTACGCCTCCTCGGCGAGCGTCTACGGCATCAAGCAGACCGAAGATGTCACCGAGGACCTGTCCCTCGAGCCTATCACGCTCTACGCCCGCTTTAAAGCCGAGGGCGAGGAGGTGCTGAACTCGCTGATCGACGACAGCTTCTGCGGCGTCTCGGTGCGGGCCGCGACCGTCTGCGGCGTCTCGCCGCGCCTGCGCCTCGACCTCACGATCAACATCCTCACCGAGCACGCGGTCAGGCGCGGCGAGATCCGGGTGTTCGGCGGCGCGCAGATGCGGCCCAACATCCACATCGAGGACCTCACCGACCTCTACTGCCAGCTGCTCACCGCGCCGGCCGAGACGATCAACGGCGAGGCGTTTAACGTCTCCAACCGCAACGCGAGCGTCGGCGCGCTCGCCGAGATGATCCGCGGCGTCATCGACCCCTCAGTCAACATCCGCGTCGTCCCCACCGACGACCTCCGCTCCTACCACCTCTCGGCCGAGAAGCTCACGCGCGAGCTGGGCTTTCGCCCCACCCGCCCGCTCGAGCAGGCCGTGCGGGAGCTGAAGGCCGCGCTCGACGATGACCGCTTCGGCGACATCTCGCGCTCGGTGTTCCGCAACGTGGTGCACATGAACGCGCACCCCGAGATGTGGCGCAAAGACCAGGCTGACAAGGCATGAGCACAGACAAGCCCCGCGCGCCCTACGTCGACCTCATCGCCCACAACGCCGCGTTTAAGCAGCGCATGCTGGAGGCGGTGGGGCGCGTCATCGATCACGGCTGGTTCATCCTCGGCCCCGAGGTCCAGGAGCTCGAGCGGCGCGTGGCCGAGTACCTGGGCGTGGCCCACGCCGTCGGCGTCAACACCGGGACCGACGCGCTCGTGCTCGCGCTGCGCCTGCGCGGCGTCGGCCCCGGGGACGAGGTCATCACGAGCTCGCACGGCTTCGTCGCGACCGCCTCCGCGGTGCGGCTGGTGGGCGCGACGCCGGTGCTGGTCGAGGTCGACGAGGACTCGATGTTGATCGACCCGGCCGCGATCGAGGAGGCGATCACGCCACGCACCCGCGCCGTGATCGCGGTGCACCTCAACGGTCACCCCTGCGAGGTCGACGCGATCGCGGCGATCTGCGAGCGCCACGCGCTCACCTTCATCGAGGACTGCGCCCAGGCCTACGGGACCCGCTACCGCGGGGCGCAGGTCGGCGGCCGCGACATCGGCTGCTTCTCGCTGCACCCGCTCAAGGTGTTCTCGGCCTGCGGCGACGCCGGCTTCATCACCGTGCGCACGGAGGAAGAGCGCGACCGCCTGCGACAGATGCGAAACCTCGGCCTGCGCGACCGGAACAACTGCGCGATCGCCAGCAACAACCCGCGCCTGCACACGGTCCAAGCCGCGATGCTGCTGGTCAAGATCGACGCGGTCGACGGCTTCATCGCCGCGCGCCAGGCCAACGCCGCCGCCTACCGCGAGGCGCTGCGCGACGTCGTCGTGCTGCCCCCGGAGGAGGGTGAGCACCGCGTCATCTACAGCGCCTTCGTCATCCGCCCGCCCGAGGACATCGAGCGCGACGCGCTGGTCGCCGCGCTGCACGAGCGGGGCGTCGACGCGAAGATCCACTACCCCTACGCGATTCACCAGCAGCCGGCCTACGAGGGCAGCGCGACGCGGCCGCTGCCCGTCACCGAGCGGGTGGTCTCGCGGATCATCAGCCTGCCCGTGATCGCCGAGCTGACGCCCGCCCAGCGCCAGCTCGTGATCGACGGGGTGCGCGACGCGATCGCCACGCTGCGAGCGGAGCGCGCCTCGTCATGAGCGACAACCCGAAGATCCTCCCGCAAGCCGAGCTTCAGACGCTGCGCGAGCAGCTGCGCGCGCAGGGCAAGACCGTGGTCCAGTGCCACGGCAACTTCGACATCGTCCACCCGGGCCACATCCGCTACCTCCGCTTCGCCAAGGCGCAGGGCGACATCCTGATCGTCAGCGTCAGCGCCGACAGCCGCGTCGGCAAGGGCGTCGACCGCCCCTACATCAACGAGGAGCTGCGGCTCGAGAACCTCGCCGCCTTCGAGTTCGTCGACTACGTGTGCCTCGACGACAACAACTGGGCGGGGCCCGTGCTCGAGACCCTGCGCCCGGATGTCTACGTCAAGGGCCGCGAGTACGAGCACATGGCCAACCCTCAGTTCGCGCGCGAGCGGCAGCTCGTCGAGGGCTACGGCGGCAAGGTGATCTTCAGCTCGGGGGACGTCGTCTACTCGTCGACCCGCATCCTCGAGCAATTCCGCGACCGCTTCCCGCTCAAGCACAGCAAGGTCGAGTACTTCTGCCGCCGCAACGACATCACGCGCCAGAGCCTCGCGAAGCTCCTGCGCGGCGGCGCCGGCCTGCGCGTCTTGGTGGTCGGCGACCCGGTGCTCGATCACTACATCCAGTGCGACGCCCAGGGCATCGCCGCGGAGGCGCCGATCCTCACGGTCTCGCCGCTGCGCGAGGACTGGTTCTTGGGCGCGGGCGCGCTCGTGGCCCGGCAGTTCTCGGCGTTCGGCGCCTCGGCTAGCTTCGTCACCCCGCTCAACGACAGCCCGTACTCGCTCCAGTTCCGCGAGCGCATGCAGGACGCCGGCGTCGAGGTCCTCGCGATCGAGGACGACGCGCGCCCGACCTACGTCAAGACCCGCTACCTGGTCGAGGACCGCAAGGTCCTCAAGGTCAACGTCGGCCGCTACGCGCCGCTCTCGACCGTCGCCACCCAGCACGTCATCCGGACCCTGCGCGAGCAGCTGCCGCGCTTCGACGCCATGGTCGTGCTCGACTTCGGCTACGGCATGTTCGGCCACACGCTCACGCGCGCGGTCTCGGAGCTCTCGCAGGAGCTCGGCAAGCCGTACTTCATCGACGTCAGCGCCTCGAGCCGGGCCAACATCCTCAAGTTCAAGCGCCCGCGCCTGGCGACCCCGACCGAGGA
This sequence comes from Polyangia bacterium, assembly GCA_030430565.1. Taxonomy (GTDB): domain Bacteria; phylum Myxococcota_A; class Polyangia; order Nannocystales; family Nannocystaceae; genus JACKDW01. Next base: position 97,873 of record JAUIKS010000003.1, on the reverse strand, counting down.
GGAGCTGCGGCTCGCGCTCGCCGACAACGAGAGCGGCATCTCCAACCTCGCGCTGCGCTACTACCGACAGACCGGCGCCGGCAACCTCGTGACCACCATGGGCAAGCGCGGCGTCGTCCTGTTCGCGCCGCCCGAGGAGGGCAACGACCGTCTGCCCACCGACTACCTCCCCAGCCTCGCGCACAACCCCGTCGACACCGTGGGCGCCGGCGACGTCTTCCTCACGACCGCCTGCCTGACCGCGCTCGCCGGGCACCCGCTCGCCGCCGGCGTCTACCTGGCCAGCGCGGCCTCGGCGGTGCATATCCAGAAGGTCGGCAACGACCCGGTGAGCGTCGCCGAGCTCGAGCGCTTCCTCGACGGCCGCCCCGAGCTGCGCGTGGACGCATGAACGAGCTCACCGCGGCGTTCGGACGAGCCACGCGCGCGGCCGCCACCGCTGCGGCCGCGCTGCGCGGCTGCCACGATCGCGACGCGGTCGATCGCGCCGCTGTCGACGCGATGCGCGAGGCGCTCGACCGCGTCGACCTCGACGGCGTGATCGTCATCGGCGAGGGCGAGAAAGACGAGGCCCCGATGCTCGCCGCGGGCGAGCGCGTCGGCACGGGCCGCGGGCCGGCGCTCGACATCGCGGTCGACCCGGTCGACGGCACGCGCTGCGTCGCCGAGGACCGCCCGGGCGCGCTCGTGGCGATCGGCGCGTGTCCCCGGGGACAGATGCGAGCGCCGCCCGGCTTCTACGCGCGCAAGCTCGCCGGGCCGCGCGCGCTGCTCGAGCGCTGCCAGCTCACGCTCGACGCCCTCGACGACGACCGGCGCCTCGCCGCCGCGCTCGAGCGCCTCGCCGCCGCGCTCGGCCGACCGCCCGTCGTCGCGGCGCTCGACCGCCCGCGCAACCGCGCGCTGCTGGAGGTCCTCCGCGCCGCCGAGGCCGACGCGCGCGCGACCCTGCGGCTGCTGCCCGACGCTGACCTCTCGGCCAGCGTCGCCGCCGCGCTGCCCCGCGCCGCCTCCGACATCGACCTGCTCACCGGCGTCGGCGGCTGCCCCGAGGCGGTGGTCTCGGCCTGCGCGCTCGCCTGCCTCAATGGACAGCTCATCTGTCAGCCGTGGTCACGCGACGCGCCCGACGACCGCAGCGCGTCCACGCTCTCGCTCGACCAGCTCGTCGGCGGCGCGCCGATCCTGTTCGCGGCCACGGGCGTCACCGGGACCGCGCTGGTCGCCCCGGGTGAGACCCTGCTCGTCGATCAAGACGGGGCCCGACGCTGGGCGCCCTGAAGTCCCGCGACTGAGTCGATTCGCGCGCAATGCCCGCTTCCGCGCCAGCTGCCGGCGAATTGACCCACACGCCGTGACGCGCGCTGTGTTCCAGGATAAGTACGGGCCAACGAGGACACCGTGACGAACGCGATTGAAAAAGAAGACGACCTCCTCACGATCATCATCCCGTGCCTCAACGAGGAGGGCGCGATCGGCGAGACGGTCGCCGACATCCTCTCGGTCGCGCCTGCGCTGCCGATGCCCATCAAGATCTGGATGGTCGACGACGGCTCGACCGACGGCACCCGGCAGGTCATGGAGTCGCTGTGCGAGCGTCACCCGGAGTGCAACATGCGGGTCAACCCGCACAACATGGGCATCGGGCGCACGGTCCTGAGCACCTACGAGGTCATCGACCCCAAGAGCTGGGTCACCGTGATCCCGGGCGACAACGAGTTCCGCTTCGAGTCGATCCACAACTTCATGAAGCTGCGCCACGACCACGACGTGGTGCTGGGCTACTTCGGCAACCCGATCATCCGGACGTTCACGCGCCGCATGGCCTCCAACGCGTTCCGCAGCCTCGCCTGCCTGCTCTACGGCTACAACTTCCGCTACCTCAACGGCATGAAGATGTACCGGCTGTGGGCGTTTCAGGGCATCGAGGTCCAGTCCGGCGGCTTCGCGTACAACGCCGAGCTCGTCGCCAAGGCGATCCTGCGCAAGCCCACGCTGCGCATCGGCGAGGCCCCCTTCGTCGCCCGCGGCCGCGCGGCCGGCAGCACCACCGCGTTCAAGCCCAAGGCGATTTTGCGGGCGGTCCGCGAGCTCAACCGCGGCGTGCAGTCCGTCAATCAGTACCGCAACCAGGTCATCCGCGCCGAGGACGCTTGAGCGCGCCGACAAGGACAGCTAGCGAAATGGTCTCCCTCAAGCAACCCCTCGCGTTCACCGAGATCCAGGTCCCGGAGCTGCCCGCCAAGCCGCGCGAGGCCGCGCTGACCTCGATCCTCGACAAGGGCCTGGGGCCGATGGCGGTCGAGGACCTGTGCCGCGTCGCGGGCGACTGGATCGACGTGGTCAAGCTCGGCTGGGGCACCGCGCGGACGCACCCGCGCGACGTCCTCAAGGCCAAGATCGACGCCTACCACCTCGCCGGGGTCAAGGTCTGCACGGGCGGCACCTTCATGGAGGTCGCCTACGCCCAGGATCGCGTCCCGGCGCTGCTGCGCGAGGCGAGCGAGCTCGGCGTCGACATGGTGGAGGTCTCCAACGGCGTGCACCCCATGCGCGACCACGAGAAGCACGCGCTGATCCGGCAGGCGCGCGACGCCGGCTTCATCGTCTGGAGCGAGGTCGGCCGCAAAGACCCCGAGGAGGACGCGCTGCTGACCCTGCGCGACCGCATCGCGGCGGTCGAGCAGGAGCTCGCGGCCGGGGCCGCGCAGGTCATCTTGGAGGCCCGCGAGTCCGGTCGCGTCGGCATCTACAACCGCGCCGGCGAGCCGCAGGCCGAGATGGTCAAGCGCCTCGTCGACCGCATCGGCCTCGAGCGCCTGCTGTTCGAGGCGCCGCTCAAGTCCCAGCAGGTCTGGCTCTTGCGCCACCTCGGGCAGCGCGTGAACCTCGGCAACATCGCGCCGGCCGACGCGATCCCGCTGGCGACCCTGCGCATGGGCCTGCGGGGCGACACGCTCGCCGAGATCCACCTCGGCGGTATCGACGTGTTCCTCGAGACAGGCTTCAACGGCGCGGTGCGGGCCCGCGAGCGCGGCGGCGTGGTCGTGATGATCGACGCGCTGCGCGCGAGCGCGACGATGATCGCGGCGCTCGCCAGCGGCATGCGCTCGATCCGACCGGTCGCGACCGTCGCCGACTGCAAGGGCGGGCCCGACGACATCACGGCCGGCGAGCGCGGCGGCCGCAAGCTGCCGCACGTGCAGCACGGCAACAGCCCGACCGAGCTGCTCGCGCAGGGCTACGTCGGCAAGAACCTGGTGATCACCAGCAGCAACGGGGTCGAGTGCCTGATGACCGCCGCCGGCCCCGAGACCACCGTGCTCGTCGGCACGACGCTCAACCGCCAGGCGGTCGCGCGCGCCGCCTTCGCGCTCGCGCAGGAGCGGGGCGCGCCGATCACCCTGCTGATGGCCGGCCGCAACAACCGGCTCACGATCGAGGACTCGCTCGCCGCCGGCTTGATCCTGCGCGCCGACGCGACCCGCGGCCTCCAGCTGCGCGTCCACGGCGAGACGCCCCGCAGCAGCGCGGCCCTCGAGGCCGACTTCCTCGGCAGCGAGTCGGGCGAGAACCTGGTCCAGCTGGGCTACGGCGAGGACGTGCGCTTCTGCGCGGGCGTCGACCGCTACGAGCTGGTGCCGGTGCTCGAGGGCGAGCTGATCGTGCCCTACGAAAAATAGCGCCGCTAGACTCAGACGCTCCTAGCCGTCGCGCTCGCCCCGGACCTCGACCTCGCCCTCGCCCTCGCTCTCGCCCGCGAGCTCCTCTTCCTCGTCGTTCTGCACGTGCGAGGGGTTTTCCTGATCGACCGCGCGCTCAAGCCTGACATCGTCCTTATCCTCGGGCTTGCTCCCAAGGTTCAGGCCCTTGGCCGTGGCTCCGTCGTCCTTGCTCGCGCCGCGACGGGGCGGGAGCCGGATCGGCGTCTTCTTGATCTTCGTGCTCTTGGTCTTGACCCCGTCCTTCGACGCCGCGGTCTTGCGGGCGTGCCGCTTCGGCTTGCGGTAGTCCGGGTTGCGCTTGTAGAGCGTGAGGCCGTCGTACTCGATGACGGGCAGGAACTCCTTGCGCGCGACCAGGCGCTTGAGCTTGTCGCGCTCCTTCTTGGCCATGCGCCGCAGGTCGACGAGGATGTAGTCCATGCCCCGCGCGGAGGCCCAGCGCCGCACCATGTCGCGCGCCGCGACGTGCGGCCCGATGTGGCTGGCGGCCGAGACCGAGGCGTCCTGCGGCAGCTCCTCGAGGACTTTTTGCAGGTTCCGGTAGGCCTTGCGGCGATCCGCGGGCTGGTCGCGCTTCAGCACGTTCCAGCCGGCCTTGTAGAACTTGTTGCCGAGCAGCGGCCCGAACTTCCAGGTCGTCAAGAACGAGCAGGCGACCGCCGTGAGCAGCAGCGTGTGGACGACGCGCTTGCTGTCGAGCCCGCGCCGCTTGGCCCACTTGCCGTAGGCGAGTCGCGTCGTCCCCGGGGGCATCGCGACGATCAACGCCGGCAGGATCAGCGTCGTGTAGTGAAAGCCCATCGAGAACACCTCGTGCCGCGAGACGAGGCCGATGAACAGCGCCGCGTAGCCCAGCAGCACGAGCCGCCGCCCGCCGAGCAGCGGCAAAAACAGCAGCGGCATGAACTGGTAGATGAGGAAGTACAGCTTGTCGGTCTTAAACAGCAGCTGGAGCGCGTAGATCGGGTTGGTGATCAACGTCAGGACGAGGCCCTTGATGCCCTCGTCGCTGTTCTGCACCGCCTCCGAGAAGTAGTACATGTGCGAGTCGGCCTCGCGGGTCGACTTCACGGCGACGACCTCGGAGTTGGTCATCACCTGGGTCTTGATGAACACGAACCACGAGACCGCGATCGCGATCGTGAGCGTCCCGGTGCCGGTGCGCCGCGACAGGAGCGCGTAGGCGCCGATGAAGCAGGACATGATCGCCATGTCCTCGCGCGTCAGCAGCAGGATGGCGAGGCTCGGCCAGTACGCGTAGTGGTTGTCGGTGTCGAGGAAGTAGACGGTCCAGAGGATGATCGGGATCGCGAGCGTCAACGAGTGGAACCCGAACATGTTCGCGCTCGAGAGCCCCGGGTTGAGCAGGTAGAGGCCCGCGAGGATGAGCCCGGACCACATGTCCTTGAAGTGGTGGCGCCCCAGCAGGTAGGTCGGGATCGCGCCGAGCGCGAGCCAGATCGTCTGGATGTACAGCAGCGTCTCGGCCCGCGGCGAGATCGCGAACAGCGGCGTGAACGCGATCAGGATCGGGTCGTAGTGCCCCGAGTAGTGCACGTCGAGCTTGCAGAAGGTGCAGCCCAGCCAGTTGCCGTGGAGGTTGTGCCAGAAGATGTTGGTGTAGATGCCGAGGTCGAAGACGTGCGTGTCGAGGTTGTAGTGCTCGATCAGCACGAGGCGCATGGTCTCGGCCGAGTACTGCACCATGAACAGCAGCAGCAGCACCCAGTGCATGCGGTAGCGCTCGATCCACCGGAGCACGCGACGCGCCCACTCAGGGGCCGCGCCCAGGGCCCGCCAGACGTAGACGCCGACGAAGCCGGTGATCACGGCGATGACCGTGACGGTCTCCAGCCGCGCCTTGAGCTGCATGCGGTGCGGCCAGATCGCGGTGACCAGGGGGAAGCAGATCGTGATCGCCAGGTGCCGGTTGAGGGTCGCGAAGGCGTCGTCGATCGAGAGCTCGGGCTCGCTGCGCCGCCGCCACAGCCACACGCCGAAGTAGACGCAGGTCATCGCCGCGAGCGAGATCAGCATCCAGATGACGATGTCGTAGCGGTAGGTGGTGTCGAGCTTGTTGTCGAAGGAGTAGCGAAAGAAGATCCGCGAGTGGAAGATCGGCGCGAGGCCGAGACCCGGCGCGACGCCGATCACGATCATCAGCGCCATCCACCGCCGCGTCATGTCGGCGAGTCGATCGATCCAGCGCAGCGGCGTGAAGCCGCTCGCGCGCCCCATACTCGGATCCGGGTAGTCGGACTCGCTCGCTAAAATCTGGAGGCCTGCGCCCGCAGGAGCGTCGGCCGGCGACTCTCTCAGCCCCGACGGCTCACGTCCTGCTTCCTCGAGTTCAGTCATAATAATTTTCGCCGTTATTCATCGATCGCCCGGCAGCGTCAACCGCGGGGTGATTTTCGGCAGCCCGCTCGCCCGCGCCGCTCGAGAGAATCCCTCAAAACCGGGGAGCATGCCCGCAGACTTGGCCGCGGCCCGGCCTCCCGACGGCGTTTCTTCCTGACCTTTGATTCAGATCCGCGGTCGCGCGCCATCGACCCCGACGGCCGAGAAGCGCGGAATTCGCGGGAGTTCGCGCCCGGGGAGGCGCGGTTCGAAACACGGGTCGTCCGGCGCGGGTTTTCGCGCCCTGGCCCGCCTCCCCGCCCCACCTGCTGGAGGGATCGCGGCCGCGCTGCTACACGGATATCGCTCCGCGCGTCAACACACACGCGCCCATCGCGCCTCTCTGCTCGTTCTCTCTCTTTTTGTTTTCTGATGCCCGCTTTGGCCGAACCGACGAAGTCTCGGACCGCCCAGCTCAAACGCTGGCTGCGGCTCCCGCTCGGCCTGCTCACGCTGGCGTTCTTGATCTGGGCTGGGCGCGAGCTGGCGCTGCAGTGGGATGACTCGGAGCCCGTCACGATCCGCTGGGGCCTGGCTGCCGCCGCGCTGCTCCCGAGCGTCGGCGTCACCCTGTTTCAGGCCTGGGGCTGGGTGCTCCTGATCCGTCGCATGTCGGGCGTCGTGGTCCCCTGGGGCTCGGGCTCCGAGCTGTTCTTGGCCTCCCAGCTCGGCCGCTACCTGCCCGCCAAGCTCGGGATGCCGGTGATCCTCGCCGCCGGCGGCGAGCGCTACGGGATCGGCCCGGTCCTGATGGTCTCGTCGATGCTGCTGATCGTCGGGGTCTACACGGCCGCGGGCGGCGTGGTCGCGTTCTCGATGTTCGCGCTCGCGGGCGGGCAGCTTGAAGGCGAGCTCGCGCGGATCATGAACCAGAGCGCGCTCCCGCTGCTCATCGTGTTCGCGCTCGGGACCGCGACGCTCACGCTCGTCGACCGACGCCGCTACCCGAGGTTCGCCCTGCGCGTGCTCTCGGTCGAGGGCGGCGACGGCCCGCTGCTCCCGGCCTCGGTCGTCGCCTGCTACCTCATGGTGTGGCTCCTGTGGTTGGCCCACGGCGCGCTGTTGACCCTCGCGGTCGGCGGTACCACGGGACAGGCGATCGCGGCGGCGCCCTACTTCGTGCTCGCGCCGATCATCGGCTTCCTCGCGCTCGTCGCCCCTGGCGGCGTGGGCGTACGCGAGGCGGTGATCTCCGGCGGCCTGCTGGCGGCCGTCGGTCCGGCGGCGGGGATCATCGCCGCCCTGCTCTCGCGCATGTACTCACTCGGCGTCGACGCCCTCACCTGGCTCGTCGCGCGTGCGCTTCGCGGCGAGCTCGAGCGCCCGCCGACATCACCGGACGACTCGCGCGAACACGCGCGCGAGGCGCGACCTTGAAAAAGGCGGGCTGCTACCATCCGCCGGTGCGATTTCAACGGTTCCTCGTCACGGGCGGCGCTGGCTTTATCGGGAGTCACCTGGTCGATCGTCTGCTCGAGGCGGGCGCCAGCGTGGTCGTCATCGACGACTTCAACGACTACTACGACCCAGCGATCAAGCGCGCCAACGTGCGGCCCCATCTCGAGCAGCCCGAGCGCTACCGTCTGGTCGAGGGCGACATCCGCGACCGCGCGCTCGTGCAGCGGCTGATCGAGGAGAGCGGGACCGAGGTCGTCATCCATCTGGCCGCGCGCGCGGGCGTGCGCCCCTCGGTCGAGGACCCGTTCCTCTACCAGACCACCAACGTGGAGGGCACGCTCAACCTGCTCGACGCGGCCCGTCGTCACGGCGTCAAGCGCTTCGTGTTCGTCTCCTCGAGCTCCGTCTACGGCGTGAACGACAAGGTGCCGTTCGCCGAGGACGACCCGATCCTCGCCGCGGCCTCGCCCTACGCCGCGACCAAGATCGCCGGCGAGGCGCTGTGCGCCTCGTTCTCGCACCTCTACGAGCTGCCGTCGGTCTCGCTGCGCTTCTTCACGGTGTTCGGCCCGCGGCAGCGCCCGGACCTGGCGATCCGCAAATTCACCGAGCTGCTGCGCGCCGGTAAGCCCATCCAGCTCTACGGCGACGGCACCAGCAGCCGCGACTACACCTACGTCGCCGACATCGTCCGCGGGATCCTGGCGGCCGTCGAGCTCAACTCGCGCGGCCACGAGATCTTCAACCTCGGCAACGGCTCCCCGACCACGCTGATCGAGCTCGTGCGGACGATCGAGGAGGTGCTCGGCGTCACGGCGAACATCGAGTGGCTCCCCACGCAGCCCGGCGATGTCCCGCGGACCTACGCGGACGTGCGCAAGGCGAACGCGCGGCTCGGCTACACGCCGCAGACCTCGCTGCGTGAAGGCATCGCCCACATGGTGCGCTGGCTCGACAGCCAGGCTGCCGCGTCCTGAGACGCGACGACGCGACGCGAAGACCTGCGACGGCTCGCTACCGCGACCGCGCTTGACACCCCTACCCCCGATTTCTACCCTCCGACGCGTATGGACTTGTCCCTTGTTATTCCGGTCTACAACGAGGAAGAGAGCCTCCCGCATCTCATCCGCGAGATCCACGAGGCGCTCGCCGGGACCGGCCTCACCTACGAGGTCATCCTCGTCGACGACGGCTCGCGCGACCGGAGCTGGGAGATCCTGCAGGCGCACGCCGCCGACGACCCGGCCCTGGTCGTCGCCCGCTTCCGCCGCAACTTCGGGCAGACCGCCGCGATGCAGGCGGGCTTCGACGCGTCCCGCGGCGCGGTCGTCGTGACGCTCGACGCCGACCTGCAGAATGACCCCCACGACATCCCGGCGATGATCGCCAAGCTCAACGAGGGCTACGACCTCGTGGCGGGCTGGCGCGCCGATCGCAAAGACGCCTTCATCAACCGCCGGCTGCCCTCGATCATCGCCAACTGGCTGATCAGCCGCACGACCAACGTCCGGCTCCACGACTACGGCTGCACGACCAAGGCGATCCGACGTGAGGTCGTCAAGGAGATGAAGCTCTACGGCGAGATGCACCGCTTCATCCCGGCGATCGCCTCCTTCGTCGGCGCCGACGTCTACGAGATGAAGGTCAACCACCGCGCGCGCCAGTTCGGCAGCTCGAAGTACGGGATCGGCCGCACCCTGCGGGTCGTGCTCGACCTGTTCACGGTCCTGTTCCTCAAGGCCTACCTGGTCCGGCCGATGCAAGTCTTCGGGCTCTGGGGCCTGATGATGGGCGGCCTCGGCTTCCTGCTGCTGGTCTACCTCTCGTTCATGCGCCTGGTCTTCAACCACCAGCTCGCCGATCGCCCGCTCTTGCTGCTCGGCATCATGCTGGTGCTCGTCGGCTTCCAGCTGCTCGCGCTCGGCCTGGTCGCCGACGTCGTGGGCCGCACCTATCACGAGGCCCAGAACAAGCCGCCGTACTACGTCCGCACGTGGATCCGCGGTGATGGGGCGACGGCCAGCGCGGACGCGAACGAGCCTGCGCCGCCGGCGTAGGCCAGCGGCTGCGAGAACCCGTGACGCGCCCCGGCGACGCGGTCAAGCCTCTGTCCTGGCGCCTCGCGGACGCGCTCGACGCCCGCGAGCCGGCGACGCTGTCGATCGTCGGCGATGACCTGATCGTCACGCGCGACGGCGGCAGCGCGCGCGAGCTCCTGCACCGACCCGTCAGCGCCGTGCACCGCTGGGACCCGGGCGGGTGGAACCCGCGCTCACGGGCGCCGCGCGCGACGATGACGGCGGTTCATCTGGTCGCGGGGCGGGCGAGCGTGACGATCGGCTGCCGCCGCTGTCGCATGCCCGAGTCGCGCTACGCGGGCTACACGGCGGACTGTGACTACACCTTGGAGTTCGAAGAATTCACGCGGCTGCTGCGGGAGCTCGACATCCAGCGCGCGCGCTGGGAGCTGCCCGACGCCGACCCGTTCCGCGGCCTGGACACGCTCCCCCAGGGCGCCCCGATCGCGGTGTTCGGCGCGGTCGCGCCGCCTGACTTCGCGCGCCGGCGCGAGCAGAGCTCGATCGTCGCGCTGACCGTGATGCTGCTGGTGACGACCGTCGCCGTCGGGCTGCTGCAGAGCACCGCGCTGATGCTGCTCACGGCCGCAGTCGCGACCGCCTGGACCGTCTCGTTCGTCCGCATCCTCTCCGAGCGGCCAGAGCCGCTGCCGGCGCTGCACGAGCCGCTCTCCTGCGGCAAGCCGCGGGTGTTCCTCGACGAGGACACGCTCACGCTCGAGGACCCGTGGGATCGGCAGCTCGTGTCCTGGCCGCGCGAGCAGGTCGCGCTGTGGCGACTCGAGGGCGAGGCGGACGCGCGCGTCCGCTACCGCTATCAATCGGGGCGCACGCTGCTCGTGCGGTGGATGGAGGACCAGCGCGAAGACGTGGTGCTCGTGGGCGTGCTGCCGCCCTCTGACGACGACGCGCTCGAGACCGCGCTGCGCGAGCTCCCCGCCGCCGAGCCCCCGACGACGCGCGCCTACGAGCTCACGGCGTACGCCGTCGCGTCCCTGCTCCGCGAGCCACGAGCGCCCGACATGCCCGATGGGCCAGCGTGAAGCGCCGGCGCGCTCACTCGATCGGCGGCAAGGCCTTCGGCGCCTCGGCGGCCTCGGGCAGGCTGCGCCGCGCCTTGCCGATCGCCGCCTCGAGCTCCGCGGGCTCCTTTGAACCGACCAGCGTCACGCGCGCGCGGCCCTTGGCGTCACGCCAGCGGATCCGCACCGCCTGGCCGCCGTCGCCGGGCATGTTGTAGATCCACTCGCCGTCGAACGAGCGCTTGATGCCCCAGCCGCCGAACTTCTTCCAGTCGTAGGTCGTCGCCTCGGCCGACTCGATCGCCGCGATCGGGATCGTCGGACCGAACAGGCCGTACTGGATCTTGACGTCGCCCTCCGAGACGGTGACGCGGAGCACCGCGAACATCGCCCACACGAACAGCAGCAGCGGGAGCGCCAGGAGCGGCGCGAGCGTGGCGGTCGCCGCCGCCGCGACGAGCTCGATCAGCGCGACGCCGCCGAGGATCGCGTGCAGCTGCCACGGCGCGACCTCCTTGGCCCGGTGATACACGAGGCCGTCGCCCTGCATGTAGGTCATCTCGTAGAGATCCGGCGTGCGCAGCTCGGCGACGGCGGTCGGGAACGCCTCACCGTCGGCCGTCGCCATCAGCGCGCCGCCGGGGTTCTCCTCGGCCTCAACCTCGGACATGCGCGCCGATCCTAACAGAATCGCGACATGCCCCAAAAGCACTGTGCTGTCTGAATTCCCACGCCGCGGGCGATGGCGAGCGACTCCGCGCTGTCTCGGACGTCCCGTGACGTCGCCTCGTCGAGCGCTCTCGTGATCGTCGTCGTCGCACGACGCGATCGTTCACTCTGCAGACGCGCGCTGGGTCTTGCGCTCGATCCTGGCGAGCCGCCGCGCGACGGTTCGATTGCCCGGGCGCGCCGTCAGCGACGCGCGGTAGTGGGTCATCGCCTGGACGTCGGCGCCCTGCGCCTCCGCGAGGCGGCCGAGGTTGTAGAGCAGCGCGCCGCGGGTCTTGTCCTCGCTCGCGACCTGCAGGCCCTGCAGACAGCTGCCCTCGGCCGAGTACCAGTGGCCGATGCCCATGCGCGCGAAGCAGTCATCCCCCCACGCGCGAGCGCTGCGCGGCGCCTGCTCGACGCGAGCGCCGTCAGCGTGAAGCTCGAGACACCGCGCGGGCTCGACCGTCGCGGGCGCGGTCACGCCGTCCTCGGCGCCCAGGCCCGGGTGACGCTGGATCAGCGCGCGCAGGCGGCTGACATCCGCGTGGACGCGGACGCCGATCACCTCGTGGGTCGCGTCGGCCGCTGGGAGCGTGAACTCGCGGACGAGCTCGGGCTCGTCCCCCGCGGACCACAGCGCGTACGCGCGACCCATGGCCGTCAGCGCCATGCCGCCGTCGGTCGCGATCCAGAACTCGCGCGTTTGTCGACCGAGGCGAGCGCGCTTGCGAAACGGCGCCGGGTCGCCGCAGGCGTCGTTGACGCTCGGGCATGAGCCTGGCCGCGCGGGCCTGCGCCAGCTCTCGCGGGTCCCGTGGGCGAAGCCGATGTCGTCGCGGACCGCCCACAGGTAGCCGCGGCGGATCATGAAGATCTCGGACTCATAGCCATCGCCGAGCTCGCAGTCGTCGATCGGCTCGTAGGCGCCCTGTCCAATGGGCCAGGGAGGCTCGACGAAGGCGGGCCCCATGTCGTGGCACGCGACCACGCGCATCCCCTCGCTCGAGAGGGAGGGCGGCGACTCGACCAGCGCGTAGCCCGAGTCCATCGCGTCGTAGACGCTCAGCCCGCCGTAGCAGGCGCCGTTCCAGTCCCAGCCGTTGAGCGCGAGCGTCCCCGCGACCAGCGAGGCGATCCCCTCGTCGCTCCCGGCCTCACACGCCTCCCACTTCTCGCCATCCTTGTCGACCATGGGCGGGAAGCCCCAGTCGTCCGGTCTGTGGACGCAGGCGCAGTCGCGAGCGCTGCGCTCGCGCTGCAGCGCGCCGGTCTCAGGGTCCAGGCGACGCAGCTGCACCGAGTCGCGGGCGCAGGAGTCCGCGAGCGCCATGCACGGGCAGCCGGCGAGCCCCAGCGCCGTGACCCGCGCCTCGCTGAGGACGAGCGCGTGCGAGATCGGGGGAGGGTCCGCGCGATCGTCCTGGACCCACAGGCCCTCGGCGATCAGCGGCGGCGCGCCGTCGAGGCCGACGACCACGCTCTGCTCCCGCGTGTAGATCACGAAGCCGGGCGTGGGCGCGCCGCGCTCGAGGGGAGGCGCGCTCGTCACGGGCGGCGGCGTCGTCGCCGGCGTCGGCGGCTCGCGCTCGACCGGGGCGGACGGCGGTGGCGACGGCTCGGGCGCGGAGGAGGACACATCCGGCGGCGCCGCTAGCTCCGGCGACGCGCGTGATGACGCGGGGGTGTTGATCTGCGTGTCACAACCGACGAGCAGCGCGAGCGCGATCAACCCGGCGAGCTCGCGGCGAGGCACTGGCGTGTACGCGCGGGCGCGCGGCGCGGCCACGGTGACGCGGCGCGACGTGACGGCGATGAAGCGAGGCGCCTGCAGCATGGTGGGTCAGAAGCCGCGCAGCTTCTCGATCTTCCGCCGATCTCGCTTGCTCGGCCGCCCGAGGCCGCGGTCGCGCTCGATGACCGGGGCTTTCTCGCGAGGAGGGCGCGGCGGCGTCAGGTCTTTGTACAGCTCCCGCGCCACCGAGGCGGGGCCGCGGCGATCGCTGAGGCCGACGATCACCAAGATCCGATCGCCGACCGGCGTGCGCACGACGATCTTGTCGTCGACGCGCACGAGCTTGGCGGCCTTGCCCGCGCTGCCGTTGACCTTGACGTGCCCCGCCGAGCACGCGGCCGAGGCGAGGCTGCGCGTCTTGAAGCAGCGCGCCGCCCACAGCCACTTGTCGAGGCGAACGGCGGTCATCGGTTCTTGGCTCGACTTGCTCATCGCGGGCGCTCCTCGGCTCGACTCGACGCGACTCGACGCGGCTCGACTCGGTCGATCATGCGCTACCGCGGCGGTCTTGACCAGCGCGGGCGTCGACACGGCGCGCCGCGGCCTCACCTGTCCGCTCAAGCAGCTCATCGACCGCCCGCGCGCGAGCGGAGCCCCCGATCGTCTGTCACACTGCTCGGTGGAGGGTCTGCCGATGAACGCGATCATCTTGTTCCTGCTCACGCCGCCGCTGTTCCTGCTCGGCTACATCGTCGAGCGCAGCCCGGAGACCTTGGCCAAGCAGCTCCGCCTCGAGCGTGAGCGCGCGTTCATCCACGCCTGGAGCCGGCTCTACGGCTCCTCGCCCGGCCGTGAGCTGCGACCCTGAGTCGCCCCCGCGCGCGTCTCGAGCTTCTCCTCGAGCTTCTCCTCGAGCCGCGCTCGTCGCCGCGCGAGCTGCTGGCGCTGGCGGAGCACCTCCTCGGTCTCGGTCGCGCGCGCGAGACCGGTCTCCGCCCGGCGACAGCGCGCGAGCTCCTGCCGCAGCAGGGTGATCAGCGCCGGGCCGCCGCGTCGGAGCGCGTGCGGCCCGAGCAACCACTCGTCCTCGCTCCAGCGCGCGGGTGAAGACAGCGAGGACGGCTGCGCGCCGCGCTGGGCGAGGATCGTGACGTAGACGTGCCCGCGCGCGCACACCAAGCGCTCGTCGACCAGCGCCCAGCCCGCCGCGACCAGCCATCGACGCAGGCGCGCGGCGGCGGTGTTGGGCTGGAGGATGAGTCGATCGAGGGTCCTCAAGACCGCGCTCGCCCGCGCCGCGCTGAGGATCTCGACCATGCGCTCGCCGCCCATGCCGCTGATCGTCACGGTGTCGACCTCGCCAGGCTCGATCGCGGATAGCCCATCGGCCAGGCGCAGCTCGACGCGCGAGGCGACGCCGAAGCGCGCGACCGTGGCCGCCGCCGCCGAGAGCGGCCCCGCGCGCACATCCACGCCGATCGCCCGCGCCTGGGGATCGCGCAGGACCACGGCGGTCGGCAAGCGCGCGTGGTCGGTCCCGACATCGGCGAAGACGGCGCCTGCGGGGATCCACGCCGCGATCGCGGAGAGCCGCGCGCCCAGTCGTAGGCGAAGCTCCGGGGCGTCCTTCGCAGTCATGACGCCATGACGTACTGGATCCTCGACGCTGGCGCGAATCGAGCGGCTCCTCGGGCGCCCCCAGGGGACCGCGCGTCACCGCCCGCGCTCGAGCGCTATCGACGGAGCCTGGGAAACGGGCTAGGTATCCTGTCCATGTCGAGCACGCCTCCTCAGCGCCCGCGCAACGCTCCGTCCCGCGAGGCGCTGCTCGCTGTCCACGACTTCCCCGGGGACTTCACGATCAAGGCCTTCGGGCCGGGTCCGGAGATCTCGGACTTCAACACGCGCGCCGCCGCGAGCGCCCGCGCGGTGCTCCAGGATGAGGCCCGGATCACGGTGCGTGAGCGCCTGACCCCCAGCGGTAGCAAGGTCTGTGTGACGCTAGAAATGCACGTACACACCGTCGAGGAGGTCGAGGAGGTCTACGATCGGCTGTTCGCGCTCAACGACCTGCTCATGATCCTGTGAGCCGGCTCACCCCTCGTGGGCCGATTCCATGCATGGAGCGGCGCTCGTCGACGTCTGGGTAATGAGGCGCGCCCGCTTCGGTCGCGCTTGGTCGCGCGCGTTCGAGCCGCCTGTCCGTTCCGCCGCGCTGTTTTGTCCGGTAATTCTGTACAACGTCACGCAGGAACCGACTCGGAACCCCCGGTAGCAACCGATGTCCACCAACCTCCCCCGCCGTTCATCCCCCCTCCTCCTCGCCGCGCTGCTGCTCCCGATGACCGCAGCGAGCCTCGCCGTCAACACCGGCTGCAAGCCCAAGGCCGTCCGCGGCGGCGCCGGGACCGAGAACCCCAACCTCGACAACGCGGCGATGAGCACCACGCTCGACCGCAAGGACCTCGAGGACCTGCTCAAGGTCAACCTCGACAAGCTGTTCGCCTCGCCTTGGTGGGGCTCGATGCGCTCGGTCGAGAAGCCCGCGGTCGTGGCGATCTGGCCGTTCAAGAACGAGACCAGCCAGCACATCGACGATCAGCTCAACACCCTGCTCGCGCAGATGGAGACGCAGTTCGTCAACAGCGGCGTCGTCAACGTGGTCAGCCGGGAGCGCCAGGCCGAGATGGCCCGCGAGGTCCAGGTCCAGCAGAACGCCAACATCTACGACCCCAACTACCAGGCGCAGGTCAGCCGCCAGGTCGGCGCCGACTACTACATCACCGGCAAGGTCGGCTCGGTCGACGAGATGATCAACGGTGAGCGCCGCGTGCAGTACACGCTGTTCGTGCAGGTCATCGAGATCGAGACCAGCCTCGTCAAGTTCCAGGCGCAGTCCGAGCGGACCAAGGCGATCGTCCGCTGAGCCGCGCGTGAGCCAAGGGGCCCCGCGCGGACCGGGTCCGCGCGACCCGCCCGCGATCGCTCACCTGACCCCTCGGACCTGTCGTGTCGAACCTGCCTCTCACCGCACCACCCGCTGGCGCCTCCCCGCGCGCGCCGTCTCGCCGCCGCCTTCGTCGTCATCGTCGTCGACCTCGAGGCGCGCTCGCGCTGACGATCGCGCTGGGGCTCGGGGCCCACGCCTGCGCGACCTACACCGACAAGACCGAGACCGCGCGCGTGGCGGTGCAGGCCGGTGACCTGGCGAACGGCGAGAAGGAGTTCAGCCGGTACATCGGCGTGCGCAAGCCCGAGGACATGCCGACGAAGTGGAAGAAGGACACCGCGCTCGCGCTCTTGGAGCGCGCGACGATCCTGCAGGCGATGAAGCAGTACGAGGTCAGCGCGAAGAACTTCCAAACCGCGGACGAGCAGCTCGTGCTGCTCGACGTCGCCAACGACACCGCCGGGCAGATCGGCAAGTACATCTTCAGCGACGACGCGACGCAGTACAAAGCGCCGCCCTCCGAGAAGCTCGCGCTCAACGCCTTCAACATCATCAACTACCTCGCGAAGGGCGACCTCTCGGGTGCGCGCGTCGAGGCCAAGCGCTTCACGGTGATGCGCGAGTACCTGCAGAACTTCAAGCCGGGGGAGGCCCACGGCGCGTTCGGCTCGTACCTCGCGGGCTTCGTGCACGAGCGCCTCGGCGAGCACAACCAGGCGATGCGCTACTACAACGAGGCGCTGCAGGAGAAGCCGCTGCGCAGCCTCGAGGCGCCGGTGCGTCGGCTCGCGGGCCTCACCAGCGTCCGCGGCGAGCACGTCCAGCGCCTGCTCGGCGAGGCGCCGCCCGAGCCCGTCACGCCGCCGCCGACCGACGCCGGTGACCTGGGCGGGCAGCCCGACGCCGGTGACCTGAGCGGCCAGCCCGACGCCGGCGACCTGAGCGACCAGCCCGCGCCCGAGCTGGCCTCCGCGACAGCCGGCGTGCTCGCCAGCGTGCCGACCACCGCGGGCGGCGCCGTCGCCATGCAGGCGGCGCTGAACCCCCAGGCGACCGAGCTCCTGATCCTGCTCAACCTCGGGCGAGTCCCCTACAAGATCCCCGAGCGCATGCCGATCGGCCTCGCCGTCGGCCTCGCGGGCACCTACATCACGGGCAACCTCGCGGTGCTCGAGCGCTCGGCGCTCAAGTTCGTCAACTACCCGAAGCTCGTGCCCTCGGGCTCGCTGTTCAACACGGGCAGCGTCTCGGTCGACGGGCAGCAGGTCCCGCTCGAGCTGGTCACCAACCTCGAGGTCGAGGTGGTGCGCGAGTACGAGGACATGCTGCCCAAGATCATCGGCTCGGCGATCACCCGCATGATCACCCGGGCGCTCGCGGCCGAGGGCGCCCGCGCGGCCGGCAAGCAGGCGGAGGGCAGCGCCGGCGCCGTCATCGGCACGCTCGCCGCGCTGGCGACCGAGGCCGCGCTGGTCGCCGCCGACAAGCCCGACACCCGCAGCTGGACGATGCTGCCCGCGTACATCTATGTCGCGCGCGTCCCCGTCGAGCCCGGCGAGCACACGATCGAGGCCTGGCTCACCGGCCCCGGCGGCAAAGAGAACCGCAAGTACACAGTCGACGTCGCGCAGGGGGGGTACGCGGTGCTCGACATCACAACCCTCCGCTGAGGAGCAGTGCCATCATGTCGCAAAGGCCAGCGCAAGGATCCGCTATGAAGATCATCCACCACCGTCGCCTCCGCTCCGCGCTGCTCACGGGCGCGGCGCTCGCCTGTGGGCTCTACGCGCTCGCGCCCGGCGAGGCCTCGGCCAGCATCATGGGCAAGCAGGGCGTCGAGATCGAGGGCCCGGCGGACCGCCGCGGGTTCTTCGTCGGCGTCGGCGCGACCTTCGGCGCGAGCTACCTGCCCATCGACCAGAGCGTGATCCCGCCGCTGCGCGCCGATCTCGTGTTCGGCGGCGGCATCACCAAGAACTTCACGCTGGGCATCAACGCCTACGTCGGCGGCTACGCGACCAGCCGACCTGGCAGCAAGGTCTTGTTCGGCGGCGACATCGAGGGCACCGGCTTTTTGGTCAAGGGCCTGTTCCTGCGCGTGGGTCTGGGCGGCGCCGGGATGCCCAACAGCCGCGGGCAGCTGTCCGCGGGTCTCGGCGGCAAGGCCGGCATCGGCTACGAGTTCTGGCTCAACCAGACCGCAGCCATGGCCATCGACCTGATGTACGACATCCGCTACGTGCCCGAGGACGGCGTGCGCCACAGCGCGCTCGTCGGCTTCCGCTTCCTCTGGTACTAGCAGGCTGCGGAAGATCACCCCGCGCCCGCGAACACGCCTGATGCCCCTGTCGCCAGAGCTCGTGGTCCGCCCGATACAACATCACTCTGGCTTCGCGGCGGCCACACGGCGAACGTCAACAACACCCCCCTGCTAGGCGAGGAGCGCGCCTGAGCGACGCCGTGAAGCGTGAACGCGTGCCCTGTGAGCGCCTCCAGCAGCGACGCCCCCATCGCGCGGCGGTCCAGCTGCTCGCGCTGCTGAGCGGGCTCCAGCCGCGGCGCTGGCGAGAGCTGCTCCCGCCGCGCCCCGCCGCCTCCCGGGCGCGCGTCACCACGCTGCCTCGCCACGCGGCGGCGCGCGAGAGCGTGACGCGGCCCGAGGCCTACGCCGGCGCGCTCAGCTACCTCGCGGCGGGCCGCGGCCAGCGGCGCGTCGCCTTCGTCCACGGCACGCCCGGCGCGGCCGAGGACTGGGTGGACTACCTGCTCGATGTGCCAGACGACGCGCGCTACCTCGCGCTCGACCGCCCAGGCTTCGGGCGCAGCGACCCCGACGAGGCCGTGGTCTCGCTGCGCGATCAGGCCGGCGCGGTGCTCGACATGCTGACGGCCGACGCGAGCGCGCGACGTGTGCCGGACGAGCCGGCGATCCTCGTGGGGCACTCGCTGGGCGCGCCGGTGGTGGCGCGCGCGGCCATCGACGCGCCCGCGCGCGTCGCCGCGCTCGTGCTGCTCGCCGGCGCGCTCGACCCCGCGCTCGAGCGCGTCTACGCGGTGCAGCGCGTCGCCGCCTGGGCTCCGCTCGCGCGCGCGCTGCCCAGGCCCGTCCGCAACGCCAACGCCGAGCTGCTGGCGCTCGAGCAGGAGCTCGCCGACATGTGCGACGCGCTGGAGCGGCTCGAGCTGCCGGTGATCATCGTCCACGGCACGGGGGACCGCCTGGTCCCCTTCGCCAACGTCGCGTACATGGAGCGACAATTCCGACGCGCGCGCCCGCTGGAGCTGATGATCCTCGAGCATCGTAATCACCACCTGCCGTGGCACTCCAAGCCCGCGATCGATCGAGCGCTCGCGCGCGCGCTCACGCTCACCGCAGGTCGCTAACTCTTCAACACCACGCCGACCCTGCGTGGGAGCCGAGCACCGATGAACCGCGACCGCTTTCTGACCCGCCGCTGGAACTACATCATCACCCTCGTGCAGGGGCCGCCGACCGTCGCGTTCGTGGTCTACGGGCTCACGAGCGGCTACGGCGAGACGCAGCAGGGCATGATCGTGCTCTCGGTCCTGGGCGCGCTGTTCTGACTCGTGCTCGAGCTGCACTCGAGCGTGCGGTTCGCACGCCTGCACAGAGCGTCTGGGGCGGCGGCTGAGCGACCTCCGCTGAGCGGGCTCGGCCGCGCGCTGCTCTTCACGCACAACCTCGTCTACTGGTTCTTCTTGATCCCGTTCTTCACCTCCATGTCCTACGCCACCGGCTTCGCGGTGTACTCGGGCGTCCTCTTCGTTCGCTTCCTCGCCAACACCTGGATGAACGTCCGGGACTTCTCCTGGGAGCAGTACTACCGGTACCCGCTGCGGATCCCCTGAGGGCTGGCCGCGCCGCGCTCGTGGTAGACCGGGTCCGTCTCCATGCCCGACGCGCTGCTCGAGTGGCTACAGGCCTACGCCGGCGATCCGCTGCTCGGCGGCCTCGCGCTCGCGCTCGCGACCCTGGCGCTCGAGGACGCGGCGACCGTCGCCGGCGCGCTGCTCGCGGCCGAGGGCGTGATCCCGTGGAGCGGCGCGCTGCTGGGGCTGTACCTGGGGATCGTCGTCGGTGACCTCGGGCTCTACGGCCTCGGGCACCTCGCGGCGCGCTACGCCTGGGCGCGCCGGATGGTCGGCGAGGACAACATCGCGAAGGGGCGCGAGCACCTCGAGCGCACCCTCTGGGTGACGCTCTTCAGCGCGCGCTCGCTGCCGGGGATGCGCCTGCCGACGTACACGGCGAGCGGCTTTCTGGGGATCGCGTTTCACCGCTTCGCGCTCATCGCGATCGTCGCCGCCGCGCTGTGGACGACGGTGTTCTTCTTCGTCGTGATGCGGCTGGGGATCACCGCCTCCCATCTCCTGCGCGACTGGAGCTGGGTGGTGGGCGCGGCGCTGATCCTGCTCATAATCGTCCTCCCGCGCGCGCTTCGCCGACGTCCGCGCGCGGCGGAGGCGGCTGACTCACGATCACGCTCGGCATAAACTCGCCGGGGGCTCTCGAGGTTGTCGATGCAGCAAGTCGCCGAGGTCGCGCTCTTGATCGCCGCCGGATACCTCGGCGTCGGGCTCGTGATCGCGGCGCTGTTTCACGGCGCGCTCGCGCGGCTTGACCCCGCGGCCCGCGGCGCCGGCCTGCGGTTTCGCCTGCTGATCACGCCCGGGCTGATCGGGCTGTGGCCGATCGTCCTGCGGCGCTGGCTGATCGCGGGCGGCGGCGGCTCGCTGCACGCGCTCGAGTCGCTGCGAAAACTGGACCGCCCGGGCGCCGCTGGGAATGATGCACGCGATGGAGACGATGGAGACGACCGCGCGCCGAGCCGCTGAGACGACGCGCGAGGACGACCTCGCGTCGGGTGCCGTGTTGTCTCGACGGGGGCGTGACGACGCGCGATGAGCGAGAGCACGAGCAAGCGCAGGAGCACGCGCGCGAGCCACCCCCTGCACCGCCTGCGTCGGCTGGCGCGCTCGCGGCTGGACCGGACGATCTATTGGGAGTTCTGGAAGCCGCTGCGCTTCTACCTGCCGCTGGCGCCGTGGATCGCGTGGCAGGCCGCGCGCGCCGGCGGGCCGACGGTGATCACCGCGGCCAACCCGGCGATCGAGCACGGCGGCCTCACGGGCGAGTCGAAGTGGGCGCTCGATCAGCGCATGCGGGTCCACAACGCCGCGTATCTGCCCCGCACGACCCTGCTCGAGCTCCGCGAGCCGCTGCCGCGTCGGCTCGCGCGCGCGCGCGAGTTCATGGAGCGCGAGGCGCTCGACTACCCCGTGGTCCTCAAGCCCGATGTCGGTCACCGCGGCCTCGGGGTCCTGGTCGCGCGCGACGACGACGCGCTGGTCCGCAGGCTCCGCGCGACCAAGCTCGATCTCCTGCTGCAGGAGTACGTCGCGGGCCAGGAGTACGGCGTCTACTACCTCCGCTACCCAAAATGGCCGCGCGGACAGGTCCCTTCGGTCTGCGCCAAGGTCCCGCTCGTGCTCACCGGCGACGGGGTCTCGACCCTCGAGCGCCTGATCCTCGACGACCACCGCGCGGTCAGCATGGCGCCGGTGTTCCTGCGCCGGTTCCGAGCGCGCCTCGAGGAGGTCCCGGCCGCGGGCGCGCGCGTCAAGCTCGTCGAGATCCACGCCCACTCGCTCGGGGCGATGTTCGTCGATCGCGCGGACCTGCGCGCGCCGGCGCTGGCGCGAGCGATCGACACGATCAGCCAGTCGACGGCGCCGAGCCTGTACATCGGGCGCTACGACGTCCGCGCCGCGTCGCCGGTGGCGCTGCAGTCCGGCGAGTTTAAAGTCATCGAATTCAACGGCATCACGGGTGAGCCCGGGGACATGTACGATCCGCGCAATTCGCTGTGGAGCGGCTGGCGACGGATGAGCGCGCACTGGCGCCACGCGTACGAGATCGGCGCGGCCAACCATCGCCGCGGCGCGCCCATCAGCTCGCTGCGCGACATCCTCGAGGAGCTCCGCCGCGAGCGCGAGCGCGGCGCGCGGCTGCGCGACGAGATGGGCGACGCGGAGAGCCTGTAGTCAGCTGCGGCCGCGGCCGTGGGGCCGCCGCGCTCAATAACGCGAGTCGCGCCCGCGCGAAGATCTGTCTATTCAGTCACCTAAACGCTCGTTCGACGGCTCGTCGTGATAGCCCGCACCGCCGGCGCTCGAGTTTCCCCCTCGGCGCCGATCAAACCGCGTTAGGATACCGCCGTGCCGGCGCCGGCCCACCTCCGCACGTCCGCTCGGCGCCCCGGGGGCGCGGTCGCTACGCTCACGTGCGCCCTGGCGCTCACGATCCCTGGCTGCTTTCAGGACCACGGCCCGAACCAACAGACGACGCTCGGCACGAGCACAAGCGCCCCCACGAGCTCGGCGGCGACCGGGACCGACACCACGAGCGACTGCGAGACCGCGGGCTGCACCGAGGCCACGACCGCCAGCACGGACGAGGGCTGCGAGCCGGCGCCCGAGGGCGCGTGCCTGGTGCCCTCGGAGCACCCGACGATCCAGGAGGCGCTCGACTCGCCGTTCTGCGACGTCATCTGGCTCGCGCCGCTGGTGTTCTTGGAGAACCTCACGATCGCCGACGACGTGACGATCGCCTCGACCTGCCCCGAGAGCGCGACCATCGACGGCAACCTCACGGGCAGCGCGATCGCGATCAGCGAGGGCGACGTGCTGCTCAAGAACCTCGTGATCGTCGGCGGCCTCGCCGACCAGGGCGGCGGCATCTACAAGAACGCCGCCGACACGCTCACGCTGGTCCGGACCCGCGTCTCGGGGAACACCGCGCGCAACGGCGGCGGCGTCTACCACCAGGGCGGCGAGCTCGTGCTCGAGGACTCGCAGGTCACGATGAACACCGCGACGATCCCGCCCGAGGATGTCGGCGGCGGGGTCAACAACGCGGCGGGCGCGGGCGTCTACGCCTACGTCAGCAACGTCGACCTAAACGGCGGCAGCTCGATCAGCGGCAACACGCTCACCTCGGACGCGCCGATGCTGCTGCTGCGCGGCGCGGGGATGTACGCCGAGGGCGGCGCGCTGGTCTCGATCCGAAGCGGCGCCGAGATCGCTGACAACACCATCGAGATCACCGGGCTCGACGGCTCCGCGGGCCAGGGCGGCGGGCTCGCGCTGAGCAAGGTGACGGCGATCGCCATCGAGGGCGCCCGCATCAGCGGCAACCAGATCCTCGCGACCGGCGACGACGGCCTCGAGCTGCAGGGCGGCGGGCTGTGGATGCTCGAGACCGAGGCCTCGATCGCGGGCAGCGAGCTCGAGGGCAACCGCGTCGAGATCAGCGACGCGCTGCTCGGCATCCGCAACGCCCGCGGCGGCGGGATCTTCGCCGGCGGCGGCTCGGTGTTCGCCTCGCGGCTGACGGTGACCGAGTCGTCGATCACCGGCAACGTCGCCAGCAGCCCGGGCGAGGCCAGCGGCGGCGGCGTGTTCTCGTGGACCAACGAGGACGGCGACGAGCTGACGGTGTTCTTGATCCGCAGCACGCTCGAGGGCAACCGCGCCAAGGCCGAGACCTACGCGCGCGGCGGGGGCGTGTTCGTCAGCACCAACGCCGCCGACAGCCAGGTGATGTTCAACGCGCGCAACTCGACGCTGTCGGGCAACCACGCCGAGGCGACCCAGGTCGGGCTGTCCAACGCCGACGGCGGCGGCCTGTACGCCGAGCAGCTCGGGGACGCGGCGACCGCCACGCTCGAGCTGAGCAACATCACGATCGCCAGCAACACCGCGAACACGCGGGGCGGCGGCCTCGCGCTCAACTCCTCCGCCGGCCTGACCGTGCAGATGCGCAACAGCCTCCTCGCCGACAACGCCGCGGGCGAGGGCTCCGACTGCGACGGCCCGCTGGTGTCCGACGGTCACAACCTGCTCGGCGAGATCGCCGGGTGCTCGCTCAACGCCAAGACCACCGACATCCTCGGCGCCGCGCCGCAGCTCGGGCCGCTGTCGGACAACGACGGCCCGACGCGCACGCACGCGCTCATGCAGAGCAGCCCGGCCGTCGACGCCGGCTCGCTCACGGACTGCTCCGACGAGAACGGCGCGCCGCTCGAGACCGATCAGCGCAACCTCCCGCGCGAGGCCGGCGAGTTCTGCGACATCGGCGCCTACGAGCGGCAGTAGAAGACATGCTCAAAAGAACATGTCTTAAAAGTCGAACGCGCCGGGGAGCGCCGCGCTCGAGGAGCAGGCGCCCCCAGGCTCAGCCGTGGAAGCCCCGGCCGTCCCAGCGGTGCGAGGGGTCCGGGTAGAAGAACGACCCGCCGCAGTCGCGGTACTCCTGCGTGATCAGGACGAACCATCCGCCGGGGACGCGGGTGCGGTAGGTCTCGATGTTGTTGCTGGACGTCAGCTTCTCCCACACGACGTCGGGGCGCGTCGTCCCGCGCTCGCGCCAGTAGGCGTCGTGGTTGGGGTCCTGCTTGGGGTCGTGCAGCGGGTTAAACTGGTCGCTCATGCGCTATCCCTGGGCCGGCCTTTGTGGAGACGGGGTGCCGACGATGGTGGCACAGCCGAGCTACGACCAGCAAGCGGGCGCGCTGGCGCGCGCGACATGACCTTTCGAACGATCGTGATTCTCGAACATCGGGCCGCTGCTTAACGCCAGGGCTCCCTCCCCCTTCCGGGCGGCGAGCGACATACGTACTGAAGCGAACGAGCGTCACCGCGCTCGCCGTCCTCAGGCGGCCCCTCCCTGGCTCGCGCGCGGCCCTACAGCTTCGATGACGCGCTGTCTCGAGCTTCGACGAAGCGCTCGACGCAGCGAGCCCGAAGACCTTTCGAACGATCGTAATTCTCGAACACCGGGCCGCTGCTTAACGCCAGGGCTCCCTCCGCCTTCCGGGCGGCGAGCGGCCCTACGGCTTCGACGCGAGCTTCGACGCGGCGCCCTGGTCTTGAGAAAGGCGATCGGAACCGTGGGGGACGAGCGCCTGCGCGCGGCCCTTCAGCTTCGATGACGCGCTGTCTCGAGCTTCGACGCGGCGCCCGGGTCTTGAGAAAGGCGATCGGGACCGTGGGGGACGAGCGCCGCGCGGCCCTACGGCTTCGATGCTCCACGCGGCGCTGTCTCGAGCGTCGAGGGAGCGCCTTCGAACAGCGAGGCGCGAAGGCGGCGGCTCAGGCGGCCGGGACGACGCGCTTGCCGAAGGGCGTCAGCGCGAGCACGCCGAGCTTGAGGTGCTGCAGCGCGAACGGGATGCCGATGATCGTGACCGCGAGGCCAGCCGCGAGCGCGATGTGGCTGAGGAAGATCCAGACGCCGGCGAACAGGAACCACAGGACGTTGCCGAGCCCCGAGCCGAGGCCGGCGCCGGGATCCTCGCGGATGTCCTTGCCGAAGGGGAACAGGCCGAGGCCCGCCATCTTGAAGCACTGGATCCCGAAGGGGATGCCGACGATGGTCAGGCAGAGGACGAGGCCGGCGAGCGCGTACTCGAGCGCGATCAGGAAGCCGCCGCCGAAGATGACCCAGAGGACGTTGAGGAGGAAGTTCATACGGTGCGCCGAGGTCGGCGCCGCGCCCCGCGGCTCGACCTGCTGCGCAGCATAGGTCCGCGCGCGCGCATGGCAAGCGCGCGCGCTGGCGCGCTCCTCGGGCCGCTACCGCTGGAAGTCGCGCGCGGCCTCGATCGCCTCGGCGATGATCGCGTCGTGCTCGTCGGGGTTGGCCCAGCGCGCGCGCCCGGACTCGGGCAGCAGATCGATGGGATCAAAGTACAGGTAGAACGCGTCGGCGTTGACGTTGGGGCTGCGGTAGACGCTCACGCCCGTCTCGCGGTTGTAGTGCTCGAAGGAGTGCACGACCCGCTTACCGCCGCCGCCGGGCGCGTCGACGACGAAGGTCGGCGTGTTAAAGCCGGCCGTGACCCCGCGGACCTGCTTCTCGAGCTCGACCGCAGTCGCGACCGTCGTCCGCATGTCCTCGGCGCCCTTCACGAGGTCGTGGATGTAGACGTAGTAGGGCTGCACGTTGATAAACGAGAGCTTCTTGACGAACAGCTTCATCACCGCGGGGGTGTCGTTGACGCCGCGCTGCAGGACCGACTGATTGCGGACGATGACGCCGGACTGGAACATGCGGTCCATGGCGCGCTTGCTGATCGCGGTGATCTCGTTGGGGTGCGTGAAGTGGGTGTGGATGACCACCTCCTTGCACATCCGGCGGCCGCGCTCGACGATCTCCACCAAGGCGCGGACCCAGGCGTCGTCGGTGAGCAGCTTCTGGGGCATGACCGCGGGGCCCTTGGTCGCGAAGCGCATGCGCCGGACGTGCGGGATGTCGAGCAGGCGGTGGCCGATCTTGGTGAGATGCTCGGCGCGCAGCTGGTACACGTCGCCGCCGCTGATCACCACGTCCTCGATCTCGGGGCGTGACTCGATGTACTGGAAGGCTTTCTCCCAGCGGTCTTTATTCGCCTTGAGACTGACCTTCTCGATCTCCTCGGTGTTGATCCCGACCGCGTAGCTGCGGGTGCAGAACCGGCAGTAGACCGGACAAGTGTCGAGCGCGAGGAACAGGACCTTGTCGGGGTAGCGGTGGGTCAGCCCCTCGGTCGGCGCGTCGGCCTGCTCGTGCAGCGAGTCGAGGTCGAGCTTGGGGTGGTCCGGCAGCATGTGGCTGTAGACCGGGAGGAACTGGCGGCGGATCGGGTCGTCGTAGGGGTTTTGCCAGTCGACGAGGCTGAGTAGATAGGGCGAGACGCGCACGCTCATCGGCGCATGCGCAAAGCCCGCTTTCACGTCATCGAGGAACTTGTCGCTGACGAGATCCTGGACGGCGGCCATGAGCTTGTCGGGCCGGGTGATCGACTTCTTGGCCTGCCAGCGGTGGTCGAGAAAGGTCTTCTCGTCGACATCGCGGTAGGCGGGGATCTTCTGCCAGAACGGGCCGTCGAGAAACTCTCGGTGCACCAGCGTGGCCGGGTCAACCGGCGGCTTGCGCGGATGCACGGGGTGCCCGGAGGCGTCGACTTGAACGATCGGAAGACTTTTTCCTTCCATAGCCCCTGGTTTAGTCAAACTCGCCAATTTCGACAGTCTCGAAGCCGCTCGCGCACGCAGTTCGCAGCAATTTGGGCACAGTTTTGGAGCTGAGCGCGTTCGCGCCGCGCGCGAGCTAGGGAGGAGCCGCCGCCGCCCAATGCCCGCCGGCCATCGGCCCAAAAACATCCACTCGAGGATCGCGCTTCATTCCGGCGGGCCGGTGACCGGCTACCATGACGCGACTGTGGCCCAACGACCGACCACGACCCCGCGCAGACGCGATGCGGCGCAGCCCCGCGAGGGCGCGCGGCCCAGGCCGTCGTTGGGCATGCGAGCCAAGCGCGCCTATCCGCGCCTGGAGACGCCCGAGTACCGGGTCATCGAGACGCCCGAGGCGCTGCGCTCGCTGATCGACTCCTATGTGCAGCGAGACCAATACCCGCGCGCGCTCGGGCTTGCGGTCCTGCTCGCCGCCGAGCCCGGCCGGCCGCGCAGCCTCCAGGGCGATCCCAGGCGCGCAGCGCTGGCCATGATCGCGCTCGCGGCCAAGGGCGAGCCGGTCCATCTGATCGACAGCGCGCGGATCCAGGAGCTCGCGCCGCTGCAAGAGCTGCTCTCGGGCGCGCGGGAGAGCGGCGCCGAGCCGACGCCCCCCTACGTCGTGATGCACAACGCCCACCTCGGGCTGACCGCGCTCGCCCGCCGCGGCCTCGACCCCGCGCGCTTCGGCTGCACCCGCGTCGCCGCGACGCTGCTCGCCGAGGGCGCCGACGGCCGCCGCTCCGATCGCGCGCTCGCAACATTGGTCGCCGACTCGCTCGAGCGCTCGCTGCCCGGCTCCTACGCCCGCGGCCTCGCCGAGGGCGAGCTCGGCGCGACCGTGCCCGTGATCCTGAGCACGGCCGCGAGCGCGCTCGTCCCCTTGATGCGCACGCTGACGCCGCGCCTGCGCGAGCAGGGGCTCTCGCGCGTCTACGAGCTCGAGTGCCAGGTGCTCAAGCCGGTGATCCGCATGGAGGCGGCCGGCATGCCGGTGGACGGCGCGCAGTTCCAGCGCGTGGCCCAGGACTGGGCCCGCGAGCGCCAGGCCCTGCTCGCCGAGCGCGAGGCCGACGGGGAGCGCGCGGAGCAGCTGACCCCAGGGCCATCTTCTAAGGCGGCTGAGCCGGACGATCCCGAGGAGGCCGCGCGGACCGCCCGGCTCGCGCGCCTTGAGAAACTGCTCTCGACCTTCGCCCACTGGCCGCGGGACCATGTCGATCTCGACGGCCGGATCCGCTACCACCTCGACCCGATCGCGACCGACAGCGGCCGCTTCGCCTGCTCGCAGCCCAACCTGCAGCAGGTCCCCAGCGAGCACACGGCGCCGGGGCTGCGCGCCTGCTTTCGCCCCCCGCCCGGGCGCGTGTTCGTGATCGCGGACTACGCCCAGATCGAGCTGCGCGTCGCCGCCCACGTCGCGCGCTGCCCGGTGCTCCGGCGTGTGTTTCACGACGGCCGAGACCCCCACCGCGCGACCGCGGCGACGCTGGCCCGCAAGCCCGAGTCGGCGATCAGCTCGCGCGAGCGCAAGCTCGCCAAGGCGGTCAACTTCGGGTTCTTGTTCGGCATGGGCGCCCGGCGCTTCCAGGCCTACGCGGCCGCCAGCTACGGCCTCGAGCTGACGCCCTCCATGGCCCAGCGGGCCCGCGACGCGTTCTTCGCCACCTACCCCGGGCTCGCGGCCTGGCACCGACGGGTCGGCGCGCTCGGGCGCGGGCGCCCTGAGGACGTCACCGTTCGAACCGCGCTCGGCCGCCACAAGCGCTTCCCGGCCGGTCGCTTCAGCTTCACCGCCGCGCTCAACATCCCCGTGCAGGGGACCGCCGCGGAGGGGTTTAAGCTGGCGATGATCGAGCTCTGCGCGGAGCTCGACGCGCTCGGCGGCGGCGGCGTCCTGTGCGTGCACGACGAGTACATCGCGGAGGTCCCCGAGCAGGTCGCCGAGCTCGCCCGCGCGCGGGTTCAAGCGACCATGGAGCGCGCCATGGCCCGCGTGGTGCCCTCTGTGCCGATCGTCGCCGAGGCGCGCGTCGCTCGCTGCTGGGGCGAAGACGACTGAGCGACGCGCCGTGACTGCGCGTGAGATCCCGAAGTGAGATGTCGTAGAGTGGACCGGCCAGCGAACGCGAAACTCCACCGCGACCGATCGGCTCCAAACTCGAGTTGGGCGACGACGCCTTAACGACGCCTTCTTTGATTTGAGCTGAGCCGGGCCGCCTGGACGAAACGACACTCCATGGATGAACTCACTCGCCGCACGTTCCTCCGCTCCAGCGCCGCTGGCGCGGCGATCCTGACCACGCCCGGCCTGCTCGGCTGCGCCCGTACCCGCGGCTCCTCGCCACCGGTGAACGGGCCCCCCGGACAGGCCGACGCCGTTCCTCCAGCGAAGAGCCCGATGCCGCCCAGCGAACAACAAGCACTCACCTGGTTCAACGTCGACAAGTCCACCCTCTCCCGCGCGCTCTCGGAGCTGTCCTCGCGCGGCGCCGACGCGGCTGACCTGTACTTCCAGCACAGCCGCGACAACAGCGTCACGATGGAGGACGGCATCATCAGCCGGGCCACCACCTCGGTCGACCAGGGCGTCGGCCTGCGCTGCGTCATCGGCGATCAGACCGGCTACGCCTTCACCGAGGACCTCGCGCCCGAGGCCATGTACGCCGCCGCCCGGACCGCGGCCAGCATCGCGCGGGGCGGGAAGGCGATCGCGCCCGTCGAGTTCGCCTACCACGACCACGCCAGCTACTACGCGCTCCCCAACAGCTGGTCGGACGTCAGCATCAACGACAAGATCCCGATCATCGAGCGCGCCGCCGCGCTCGCCCGCCAGCTCGCCAACGGCCGCGAGGCGACCCTCGAAAAAGTCACCGTCAGCTGGGTCGACAGCGAGGAGCTGGTGCTGATCGCCGACCTCGACGGCCGCATCCACACTGACCTGCGCCCGATGACGCGGCTGTGGGTCATGCTGACCGCGCGCAAGGGCGACGTCGTGCAGAGCAACTCGGCCAACCTCGCCGGCCGCCGCGGGCTCGCCTGGTTCACCGACGCGCAGCTCGAGAAGGTCGCGCGCGAGGCCGTCGACCGCACCATGATCCTGTTCGACGCGATCCGCCCGCCCGCCGGCGAGATGCCGGTGGTGCTCGCCGCCGGCGCCAGCGGCATCCTCCTGCACGAGGCGATCGGCCACGGCATGGAAGCGGACTTCAACCGCAAGGGCACCAGCATCTACTCCGACATGATCGGTCGCAAGGTCGCGCCCGACTTCGTCACCATCGTCGACAACGGCACCCAGGAGTTCGAGCGCGGCGCGCTCAACATCGACGACGAGGGCACCGAGTGCGAGCGCACCGTGCTCGTCGACAACGGCGTGCTCGCCTCGTACCTGCACGACAACATCAGCGCGAAGCACTACAAGGTCCCGAGCACCGGCTCGGGTCGGCGTGAGTCGTTCCGTCACACGCCCATGCCGCGCATGCGCTCGACCTACATGGAGAACGGCCCGCACACCAAGGATGAGATCATCCAGTCGGTCAAGCGGGGCATCATCGCCGAGACCTTCACCAACGGCGTGGTCCAGATCGGCGCCGGCGACTTCACCTTCTACATCAAGAACGGCTGGCTGATCGAGGACGGCAAGGTCACCGCGCCGATCAAAGACATCAACATCATCGGCAACGGCCCCGAGGCGCTGCGCAACGTGACCATGGCGGCCAACGACAGCAAGCTCGACTTCGGCGGCTGGACCTGCGGCAAGGACGGTCAGAGCGTACCTGTCTCCCAGGGCATGCCCACAGCCTTGGTCTCCAAGCTCACGGTCGGAGGCGAGAATGCCTGACTCCAAGCGCGCGCACGATCTCCTCAAGAGCGCCCACGACGCGGTCGCCATGGCCAAGCGGGCCGGCGCCAACGACGTCTGGGCGGGCGTCGCCCGCAGCCGCTCGGTCTCCTTCACGTACCGCGACGGCACCCTCGAAAAAGTCGAGGACAGCACCTCGCGCGGCCTCAGCCTGCGGCTCTACGTCGACGGCCGCTACTCGAGCCACGGCACCACCGACCTGGAGCCCGCGCGCCTCGAGTCCTTCGTGCGCGAGGCCGTCGCCGTCACGCGGGCGCTGCAGCCCGACCCGCACCGCGAGATCACCGACCCGTCGCTGTTCGCCAACCGCCCCGACGACGAGCTCGAGCGGGTCGACCCCGCGATCGCCGAGCTCGGGCGCGACAAACGTGAGGCGTGGTGCAAGACCATGGACGAGCTCGCCCACGCCGACGACCGCGTGATCTCGGCCGAGTGCGGCGTGTTCAGCGGGCACAGCGAGAGCGCCTCGGCCAGCTCCAACGGCTTCGCCGGCACCGCCGAGGGCGACTACGCCGGCTACAGCACCTCGGTCACCGTGCGCGAGGACGCCGACAAGCGCCCCGAGGGCTCCTACTACGCCGTCGGCCGCTTCCTCGACGAGCTCCCCGGCCCCGAGGAGATCGCCCGAGAGGCTCTCAAGCGCGCGCTCGACCGCATCGGCAGCCGCAAGGGCCCGACCACGCGCACGACCATGGTCGTCGACCACCAGGCGGCCTCCTCGCTGCTGTGGCGCACCATCGGCCCGGCCTCGGCCGCGGCGATCCAGCAGGGCCGTTCGTTCTGGAAGGGCCAGGAGGGCAAGCAGCTGTTCGGCAAGAAGCTGACCGTGATCGACGACCCGCTGATCCCCCGCGGGCTGTCCTCGCGGCACTACGACGGCGAGGGCATCTCGGCCCGCCGCCTGCCGATCATCGAGAACGGCGTCGTCAAGAACTTCTACGTCGACACCTACTACGGCAAGAAAGCCGGGATGACGCCGACCACCGGCGCGCCCTCCAACCGCGTCGTCACGCTCGGGAAGAAGTCGCGCGACCAGATCCTCAAGGCCGTCGGCAACGGCATCTACGTGATGTCCTGGCTGGGCGGCAACAGCGACGGCACCACCGGCGACTTCTCGCTGGGGCTGCGCGGCTTCGAGATCAAGAACGGCAAGCTCGGCGCGCCGATCGGCGAGATGAACGTCACGGGCAACCTCGCCGAGCTGTGGCGTCGACTCGAGCTGGTCGGCAACGACCCGCACCCCTTCTCGAGCATGAAGGCCCCGACCCTCGCCTTCGGCGACGTCCAGTTCAGCGGCTCCTAGGAGCGTGTCTGAGTAACCCCCACGACGTCATGCACCGCCAGGAGCGCCGGGCTCTTTGTCACTGAAACTTGAAGTACAGCCCGGTACATCTGCGTTTCAGTTCCTCGAGCGCGACGCTCCTGACGGCACCTGACGCCGCGCCGGTTACTCAGACACGCTCCTAGCAACAAAGGGTGACACGGATGGGCTACCCTGCGCCCGCGCGGGGCAGCCCCTTCCGCGTTTCGAATTCCGCGCGATCATCCTCATGCGAGCCGACGAGCACCCCTACTTTGAAGGAGACCAGCCGCTCGCCTTCGCCCACCGCGGCGGCGCCAAGCGCTGGCCTGAGAACACCCTGCGCGCCTTCCGAGAGGCGATCGATCGCGGCTACCGCCACATCGAGACCGACATTCACCTGACCCGCGACGGCCAGCTCGTCGTCTTCCACGACGACACGCTCGAGCGCTGCACCGACGGCTTCGGGCCGATCGCCGCGCGCACCGTCGCCGAGCTCAAGCGGCTCGACGCCGGCTACTGGTTCACCCCGGACGACGGCGCGACCTACCCCTTCCGCGGCCAGGGCGTCACGATCCCGACCCTCG
The DNA here is from genome assembly GCA_030430565.1 of Polyangia bacterium. Lineage (GTDB taxonomy): Bacteria > Myxococcota_A > Polyangia > Nannocystales > Nannocystaceae > JACKDW01. Next base: position 65,029 of record JAUIKS010000003.1, on the reverse strand, counting down.
AAGAAGCCCTCGACCTCGGCCCCGACATCCGCTTCAACCTCGAGATGAAGCCCCGCACCCCCGCGATCGCCTGGACGCTGTGGGACTTCCTGCGCGAGCGCGACGATCGCCGGCGCGTGCTCGCGGCCTCGGCCCACTCGCCCACCGTGATCGAGTTCCGCCGGCTCAGCGACGGCAGCGTCCCGAGCTCGCCCGGCTTCGACGAGATCCTCAAATTCTGGACCGCCGTCCGCACTCGCGCCCATCGCCTCGTCTACGGCGAGCGCGGACCCGACTTCCACGCGCTGCAGCTCCCGGTCAAGCACGGACCGCTGACGGTCACGAACAAGCGCCTCGTCCACGTCGCCCACCGCTACGGCCTGCACGTCCACGTCTGGACCATCAACGATCCCGACGAGATGCGCCGCCTCGTCGCGCTCGGCGTCGACGGCATCATGACCGACCGCCCCGAGGTTCTTCTAAAAGTGCTCGGCCGCCACGCCGCGCCCGCGCCCGCCTGACCGTTAGGCCACTCGCCGGCCGACGCCCTTGAGCTGTCCCGAGAGCCTGCTAGCTGTCCCAGGAGCCCGCGAGCTGCCCCAAGGGCCCGCTGGCTGTCCCAGGAGCCCGCTGGCTGTCCAGGAGCCCGCGAGCTGCCCCGAGAGCCCGCTGGCTGTCCCGAGAGCCTGCTCGCTGGTCCGAGAGCGCCCGCCCGAGAGCCTGCCGGTTCGAACCGATACCGTACCGAGAGCCTGCTGGCTGGTCCGAGAGCGCCCGCCCGAGAGCCTGTCGGTTCGAACCGATACCGTACCGAGAGCCTGCTCGCTGTCCCGAGAGCCTGCTCGCTGGTCCGAGAGCGCCCGCCCGAGAGCCTGCCGGTTCGAACCGATACCGTACCGAGAGCCTGCTGGCTGTCCCGAGAGCCTGCTCGCTGGTCCGAGAGCGCCCGCCCGAGAGCCTGTCGGTTCGAACCGATACCGTACCGAGAGCATGGGAGGCCACGAAGTGGAGCGCTCCCGTGGCTCCCGGACAGAGTCCGCGCGATCGACTCGAGCACCGTCCGGGCAGGGGCGGAGCGGGGCGGAGAGGGAGGGGCGGGGGGCCGGATGCCGGGTGGCCCCGGGGGATTACTCCCCCGAGGCTCCCACAGATCCGGACGTGCAGAATTCCCGCATCCGGCTCCTCAGAGTCACGGCTTCGCTGAGAGTTGGTAGATGCTGTGCACCACGCGCGGGCGTGGAAGCGGCAAGCGCTCCCAGAGCGCGTTGAACCACGCCCATGACCTCCGCGCGCTTGACGATCGGCGCCATAGCCAGTTCCTCCAGGATCGATTCGCCGCGCGCCATAGTCGTTGCAGCGCGACGTAGTTACCGGTGATCCCGAAGTAGCTGTAGTGGCCCAGGAGCTTGCGACTCAGCACCTCATGCTGCTTCGCTACTGGGAGGTGCCGATTGTTCCGGCACCAGATGTGGAGCGCTCGACACGACCGCGCGAAGCGCTTCCGCGCCGTTCGTTGCCGCACCACCCAGTTCCCCTTCCTCGACTTCCCCCAATGGTGGCAGAAGCCCAGGAAGTCGAAGCTCTTTGGGCCTGGTGGCCCGCCACCCTTGTCGTCCTTTCCCCGTGGCCGCTCGAATCGAACCAGCCTCGTCTTCTCCGGGTGCAGCCGTAGCCCGTACCGTTCGAAGCGCTTGGGGAGCACCTCCATCACGCGCCGCGCGTCTGACTCGTGCTTGAACACCAGCACGATATCGTCCGCGTAGCGCACCAGCGCGCATCGTCCCCGCAGTCGCGGCTGGACCTCGCGCTCCCACCATACGTCCATCACGTGGTGGAGGTACACGTTCGCAAGCAGCGGCGAGATCACCCCGCCTTGCGGCGTACCGGACCTCGGGGTCCGTATCACCCCGCGCTCCAGCACACCCGCCTTCAGCCATTTGTCCACCATCCGGCGGACCACACCATCTCTCACCCGTTCGTCGAGGAAGCTTCGCAGGTGCTTGTGATCGAGCGTGTCGAAGAACCGCTCTATATCCACCTCGATCACCCAGCCGCCTCGCATCTTCATGACCTCCGACCGCAGTCTCGACAGCGCGTCGTGAGCCGAACGCCCAGGCCGAAATCCGTACGAACTCTCCGAGAAGTCCTCCTCGTACACCGCCTCCAGCACCATCCCCACCGCCCGTTGAAGCACCTTGTCTTCAAACGTCGGGATACCCAGCGCACGCTGCTTGCCTCGGTCCTTCGGGATGTACACCCGCCGCACCGGCGGCGCGTAGTACCTCCCTGACTTCAGCCGCTCGTGCAGGTCCGCCAGGTTCTTCTCGAGTTCTCGTCCGTACGACTTCGCCGTCTGTCCGTCGACTCCCGTCGCTCCGTCTTTCCGCGTCCTTCGGTACGCCTCCCGTAGGAGGTCCATGTCGATGTGATGAGCCAGCGTCGTCAGCACCCACCCCGGGTGCTCCCTCGCCATCTTCGCTATCCGTCGCAGTCTCGTTGAGATGCCTTCAGAGCCCTTCGTCTCCTTCATCGTTCCCTCCGACAGTTCCGTGTCTCTGGCTGCTCCTTTGCTCCCGTGGGTCCCTAAGGGGTCGGTTCCCCACGCTCACAGCTCCTATTCGCAGCTCCGACTTCCGTGCCTCCGTCCCGCTTCACTTCGTCTCCTTCGTTCCGCGGTACCTCGCTGCGCACCTCTCTTCGTTCTCCTACGTCGTGATGCGCGACGACGCAGAGCCTGGGCTTACTCTCCGGGTTGCCCGCCCCGCTCTCTTCGAGGAGCTGCACGGACCTCCCAAGTTCCTGGGGGACCTCTGTACGCGCGCCCCGCTCTCAGACCCCGGCGGAGCCTTCGCGCTGCGACCCTCTCCCGCGCAAAGATGGTGCCTTCCGCCGTCCTCACGGCGTCGGCCTCCGCGACCTGGTTTCATTTCGGGGTTCCATCACGCGGCTCACGCACTCGCTGTCTACGCTTCACGCTCGTGGTCTCCCACGCGCGCGCAAGACTCGCTTCCGGCTGGCGGGTCTGCCTTGGCCGGGCGGGATTTTCACCCGCTAGGTCCCTATGAGTGGTTTCTGTGGTTCTTCTTCACTTCCCCCTCTCCCAGGCTTGCTTGGCGCAAGAGGACTTAAACCGTATGACCGGCGCCCGAAGGGCGTCGGTCATGCGCGTCCCGCAAGGAGCGCCCCCCGCCCCTCCCTCTCCGCCCCGCGGAACCAAGCGGCCAAGCGCCCTCGAGAAACATCGCCCGCCATCCCCAACCGACATCGCCCCAAAGATCGACAACAACATCGACAACAAAATCGACAACAAAATCGACAACAACATCGACAACAAAATCGACAACAAAATCGAGCACCGAAGCGTGTCACAATCCGGAGCCGCCGTTCGTCCAGGCGTCGTGCCCATGCCGTTCAAGCCCGCGACCCACGCAGACCCAACCTTCGAAGCCGCCCGCCCGCGCCTGTTCGCGATCGCCTACCGGATGCTCGGCAGCATCAGCGACGCCGAGGACATCGTGCAGGACGCCTGGCTGAGGTGGACGCGCGCGCGCGCCGACGCGGACGCCGAGATCCGCGAGCCGACCGCCTACCTGGCCCGCGCGACCACGCGGCTGGCGATCGATCGCTTGCGGCAAGTCAAGCGGAGGCGCGAGACCTACGTCGGCCCGTGGCTCCCCGAGCCGCTGATCGACCGCGACCTCAGCGCGGAGCGCGAGCCGCCCAGCGCGAGCGAGGCCCTCGCCCTCGCCGAGTCCCTCAAGATCGGCTTCCTCGTCCTGCTCGAGACCCTCGGCCCCACCGACCGCGCGGTGTTCTTGCTGCGCGAGGCCTTCGACTACGACTACGCGGAGATCGCCGCGATCGTCGGTAAAACACCCACGAACTGCCGGCAGATCTTCGCGCGCGCGCGCAAACGCTTGGCCGCGGATCGGCCTGAAACTGCGCAGCGCGGGCGCGCGAGCCGCCCCGCGCGGCGCGACAGCCCAAGCCCGACGGCGCTGCTCGAGGCCTTCATCGGCGCGCTCACGAGCCGAGACCTCCCAAAGCTCGAGGCGCTGCTCGCCGAGGACGCCGTGTTCCACACCGACCACGGCGGTCGGGTACGAGCGAATCGCCGGCCGATCTACGGCGCCAACGCGATCGCGCGCTTCCTCCTGGGCCTGCTGAAAAAGCTGGAGAGGGATGACGGCGCCCTGCGTACGGAGTTCGCGGTGGTCAACGGCCAGCTGGGTCTCATCAATTATGTAGACGGCGCGCCGCTCAGCGTGATCGCGCTCGACATCAACGGCGGTGTGATCACCGCGTTTCACTCGATCAACAACCCTGAAAAACTCCAAGCCCTGGCCGGGAGCGCCGAGGCGCGCTCACAATCGTGAGCGCAGGACGTGCGGGCCGCGTCGCGGAGCAAATCCGCACACCGGCGTGTGGCGTGTCGACCCAGCGGCGGCCCGAGAACTCCGCAAATACGCTCTCTTCTGGGGTACAAACGCACTATGCGCGAGGCTCGACTCGCCGAGCCGCGCAACCAGCGCCCTCATCGAGCACGTGCAGAGCGAATCGCCAGCCGCCCCGAACCCCGATCTGAAACGGCGTCCCGTCGTCGCGGTTCAATTCTCGGCCAACGGGTTCGCCGACAACTGGCTGCATTGTCAGCAGCTCGCGGATTTTCTGGCCCGCGTCGCGGCCTCGGATCGCTTTAACTCCGAGCACCACGCGACGCTGTTCTCACACTTTCTCAACGAGCTGCTCGAGCTGGTGTTTCGCCTGCACGCGCCGGGCCGCGAGATCTTCGTGCACGTGTTTAAGACCGGGGACGAGCTGCTCATCGAGCTGCGGATCCCGATCGACCCCGAGACTGAGCAGGCCTACCAGGAGCTGTTCGGCGCGCTCGGGGAGGGGGACACGCGCGAGTTCCTGCGCAAGCACATTCAAAAGATCCCGGGGCGAGGGCCGCAGCGCGAGACCGCGTTCCTCGAGCTCGCCGGCATCTATCACATGAAGCTCGACCTCCAGAGCGCGGCCTCCGAGCGGACGCTGGTGCTCTCGATGCCGGTCAATTTCGACTAGTCCGGCCATGCGCAAGCGCCTCCCCTACACGGTCCGCTTCAACCCGAGCAATCAGGAGATCGAGCTCGCGGGCACGATCCGGCCCGAGCGCGAGACCGACTTCGAGCTGGTCGCCACGCGGATCAAGCGCAGCGCGGCCGCGATCGCGGGCGCGTTCTACATCAACCTCCGGCGGCTTCGGCACCTCAACCACACCGGCTTCGTCGCGCTGGCGCGCTGCCTTCAGGAGCTGCGCGAAGACCACCCTGAGCTCGCCATCAAGCTGATCATCTCGACGATGATCCCGTGGTCCGAGGCGCGGTTTAAATTCCTCTCGGAGATCATCGAGGGCGTCGCCGTCGAGATCCACGACAAGGCTTTCTACCCGGGCCACAGCGAGGTCGAGAACGAGCGGCTGATCCCGAGCCTGCGCACCCAGACCAGCGTGCTGTGGAAGCACGAGCGCAAGCTGCTCACGCGCCACGGCCTGCGCCCGGGGGCGCGCGTCGCCGACATCGGCTGCAGCATCGGCGACTTCGCCACGCTCGTGCACAAGGCGTTTAAGCCCGAGGCGATCGTCGCGGTCGACCACTCGCAGCCCTTCCTCGAGTACGCGCGCGGCGTCGCCGGCGAGTTCGACCTCGACATCGAGTACCGCCGCGGCGACCTCTCGAACCTGCTGCTCGACGACGACAGCTTCGACTTCGTCACCTGCCGGCTCGCGCTCAACATGTTCGACAGGCCTGGTGACATCCTGCGCGAGCTGTTTCGGATCACGCGCCCGGGCGGTCGCCTGTACCTGATGACCGAGTTCATGTCGCAGGTCTACGGCTACCCGCGCGACGCGACGGTCGGCTGGACCTACCGGCGCGCCGCCGAGCTGTTCGCGGTGCTCAGCACCGAGCTCGACCTCGGGCCCAAGACGCGCGGCTACTTGGTGGGCGCCGGCTACACCGACCTCCGCATCGACCTGCTCGAGATCAGCGGCGCCAACACCGATCGTCACGACTTCGAACGCGTGCGCGCGAGCTGGGCGAGCTTCATCGACCGCGAGATCGCGGCCGCCGCGGACACCGACGACAGCGACGCCGAGCGGATGCGCCAGGGTTTTCGCGACCACATCAACGCGATCACGCACCGCCGCGGCTACCCGACCTGGCCGGTGTGCGTCGCCTCTGGGCAGAAGCCCGTCGCGCCGCCGCGCGCCGCCACCTGAGAGCCGCCCTGACCGCAAGTGTGGACTTCGACGGGCGAGCGCGCGCGCGCGGCGTCCGTCACGGGCGACGCGCTGGCGAATTCGGGATAGGATTGCCACGCTCAACACGCTGCGCCCCACGGGCCGCACAGCTGAGGCGCGCGGGCACCCGCGACGGCCCTCGGCGCGGACGCGACATGGACTGGACGATCGGCAATATCCCTCGCCTCGAGACGCTCAAGCCCGAGCTCGTCCTGACGTTCTATCCGCAGTCCTTCCCGCTCCGGTGGGGGCTGTGCAGCACGACCGCCGACTTCTGCGCCGACTACCTCGCGACCCGCGAGCCGTGCCAGACGAGCCGCGACGCGATCAACTACGTGCTCAACGAGCTGGTCGAGAACGCGGTCAAGTTCTCGGAGGGCGAGGCGATCACCATCACGCTCGCGCTGACGGGCGATCAGCTCGTGCTGCTCGTGACCAACCACGTCAACCCGGACACGGCCGCGAAGCTCCGCAGCAAGCTGCACAAGCTGCTGGCCGGAGATCCGCTCGAGCTGCTCATGCGCCGCGTCGAGGAGAACGCCGAGAACCCCGACAACGAGGGCTCGGGGCTCGGCTTCCTGACGATGATGACGGACTACGAGGCCAGCCTCGGCTGGCGGCTCACGGCCGCGGCCCAGGAGGGGGGGCAGCCGCTGCTCAGCACCGTCGCGAGCCTCGACATCACGCCACCAGCGTGATCTCGCCGCCCGCGGGGGGATCAGCTCCGCGGGTGCTCCTCCGTGGGGACAGCCCCGACGCGCGAGCACACCGCGGTCACAATCGCCCGAGCCGAGAGGGCCCGCGCGCGAAGTTCCGCCCGCCAGCGCGGCCGCGGCCCGCATGACCTGCGGGGACGCCCCCCGCGGCCAACACCGGCCCCCTCGAGTCTGGTACAACCTTGAAGTACTGTTCGAACCTGCCACGCAAGCCGAGCCAGGCAGGCGATCCAGGATCCGCGATGTACGTCGAAGAGAAAGAGTTCTCCGTCTCCTTCAACGAAGCGAAGCGGGTCATCCGGTTCCAGGGCTCCATGCGCCTGCGGAACGCCAAGGACTTCGACAGCATCAAGCGCCTGCTCAACGACGCCCGCGCCTTCAACTACCCGCAGCTCACGCTCGACTTCCGCAAGCTCGAGTACTGCAACAGCAGCGGGCTCGGGATCTTCGCGCAGTTCGTGGTCGAGGCCAAGAAGACCGCACGCACGCAGCTCGTGCTGCAGGGCAGCGGCGAGCATCACTGGCAGACGCGATCGCTGCGTACGCTCGAGCGAATCTGGACCGACATCAAGGTCGTGATCGACTGACGCTCGTCGCCCCACGGGTCGCCTCTGCGGGGCGCGATCGAGCTCCCGCGGGCGCCTGTCGACCGTCGACGGACCCGCCGCTGTGGGAGTCAGCCCCCACTCGTCCCGAAGCGCGACGGCGCGGCGCCGTCGGTCCCCGGTCGAGGGACTGTAACGGGCGCAGTCGAGCATACCGAGCGCGTGTCGAGACCGCTGCGCGCGTCTCGAGAGCGCGCCCGCGATCCGATCGCGCGGCGCCGAGTTGACGTCGCTAGACGCCCCCCGCCCCCCATACCTGTTATCCTGCCGGAGCTACATTTAGACCTCGACGAGCGCGAGGTCACGCGACGAGCAAGCAGCGCCTGCGCCCGCTGAGGCCGCAGGGGCCTTCGTCACACGGGCGCCCGTCGCCCGGAGCGAGCGCATGGCGATCCTACCGGGATACACGATCCGAGAAACGATCCACGAGGGGATCCGGAGCGTTATCTACCGCGCGGTTCGGGATCAAGATCAGACGCCCGTCGTCATCAAGGCGATCCGCGACTACCGGGAGCGTCAGCAGGTCGCGCAGCTCCGGCACGAGCACGCCGTCATCAAGGCGCTCGATCACCCAGGGGTGATCCGCGCGCTCGCGCTGCAGGACTTCGAACGTCGCCTCGCGCTGATCTTCGAGGATATCGGCGGCGTCGCGCTCGACCGCATCCTCAAGCGAAGACGCCTCCCGCTCGCCGAGTTCCTGCGGATCTCGATCCAGCTGTGCGCGACGGTCGAGGCGATCCATCACAACAACATCATCCACAAGGACATCAAGCCCCACAACCTCATCTACAACGAGGACACGGGGATCCTGAAGCTGACGGACTTCGCCAGCTCGTCCTCGCTCCCGCGCGAGAACCCGGTCTTGACCGGGCCCGGCGCGCACGCGGGCACGCTCGCGTACATGTCGCCCGAGCAGACCGGGCGCATGAACCGAGGCGTCGACTACCGCACCGACTTCTACTCGATGGGCGTCACGTTCTACGAGATGCTCACCGGGCGCTGGCCGTTCGTGTTCGACGACCCCATCGAGCTCGTGCACGCGCACATCGCGATCCAGCCGACGCACCCGCGCTCGCTCGACGCGAGCCTCGACGAGCAGGTCTCGGCGATCGTCATGAAGCTGCTGTCCAAGCGCGCCGAGGATCGCTACCAGAGCGCCTACGGCATCCGCGCGGACCTCGAGCGCTGCCTCGCGGAGCTCGAGCGCGCGGGCGAGATCGCCAGCTTCCCGCTCGCGCGCGAGGACTACTCCGAGGACTTCCGCCTGCCGCAGAAGCTCTACGCTCGCGAGGAGCCGATCGCGCAGCTGCTCGCGACCTTCGACCGGGTGTGCGCCGGCGCCTGCGAGCTCATGCTGGTCCCGGGCTACTCGGGCATCGGCAAGTCCTCGCTCGTCAACGAGATCCAGCGGCCGATCGTCGGCCGTCGCGGCTTCTACGCGGCGGGCAAGTGTGATCAGTTCAACCGCAACAGCCCGTTCTCCGCGCTGCTGCAGGCGCTGCGTCAGCTGGTCCGCCAGGTGCTCGCCGAGCCCGAGGACGGCGTCGCCCGCTGGCGCGCGCTGCTGCTCGAGACGGTCGGTCACAGCGGCGAGCTGCTCAACGACGTAATCCCGGAGCTCCGCCACCTCATCGGCGAGCAGCCGCCGGTTCAGCAGCTGCCCGCGAGCGAGGCGCAGAACCGGCTGCTGCTGCTGCTCGTCGGCTTCACGCGCGCCTTCGCGAGCGAGGCGCACCCGCTCGTGTTGTTCCTCGACGACCTGCAGTGGGCCGACGTGGCGACGCTGCGCATGCTGCAGCTGCTCTCGCAGGACAGCGCGACCCATCACCTGCTGATCATCGGCTCGTACCGCGACAACGCGGTCACGCCCTCCCACCCGCTCAACCAAACGATCCGGCAGCTGCGCGAGGGCGGCGCGCGGATCGGCGAGCTGCAGCTGCTCCCGCTGACCCTCGAGCACGTCACCGAGCTGGTCGCCGACACGCTGCACATGCCCGAGCGCGAGCTGGCGACGCTCGCCGAGCCCGTGTTCGCGCGCACCCGCGGCAACCCGTTCTTCACGCGCCAGCTGCTGCGCTACCTGTACGAGGAGAACATCCTCAACTTCGACCTCGAGCGCCGCCGCTGGGAGTGGGACGCGCAGCGCGTGCTCGAGGCCGGCGACACCGACAACGTCATCGACCTGACCGCGCGCGAGATCGACAAGCTGCCGCAGCGCACGCGCGAGGCGATGAAGCTCGCGGCCTGCCTCGGCAGCACGTTCTCGGGCGGCGTGCTCGGCGAGCTCGGCGACGAGCGCGGGATCCAGCTCAAGGACCTGTGGCAGGCGCTGCAGCGCGGGCTGATCATCCCGGTCGACAGCACGAGCCTGTTCGTCGCCGACGAGCTGCTGTTCGCGGGCGACGGCCCGCAGGGTCAGAGCGTGCGCTTCAAGTTCCTGCACGACGGCGTGCGGCAGGCCGCGTACATGATGATCGCGGACGACGAGCGCGACGCGATCCACAACCAGATCGGCACGCACCTGCTCGAGCGCGCCGACCAGAGCGGCGCGCTCGAGGAGCAGCTGTTCGCGATCGTCGGCCACTTCAACCGCACGCCGCGGCTGGTCACGGACGCGGCGCTGCGCCTGCGGCTCGCCGAGCTCAACCTCAGCGCGGGCCAGCGCGCCAAGAACTCGGGCGCCTACAAGCTCGCGCTCGCGTACCTGCGCGGCGGCCTGCAGTTCTTGCCCGGCGACGCGTTCGAGCGGCACTACGAGCTCGCGGTCGGCCTCACGCTGCAGCAGGCCGAGTGCGAGTACCTGGCGGGGAACTTCAAGCCGGCCGAGCGCGCGTTCGCGGGGCTGATCGCGCGCGTCCGGACCCGAGCCGAGCGCGGCAACATCCACGCGATGCAGGCCAACCTCGCCGCCAGCCAGGCGCGCCACAACAAGGGCATCGAGACCGGCGTCCAGGGGCTCGAGCTGATGGGCATCAAGATCGAGATCACGCCTGGCCCCGAGGTCATCCCGGCGCTGATCGGCCGCGTGCTCGCGAGCCTCGAGAAGCACGAGATCGCGGCGCTCGTCGACCTCCCGCCGGTCACCGACACCGACAAGGAGGTCATCGCCACGCTCTACAGCAGCATCTCGGCGTCGGCCTACCAGGTCAACCAGGCGCTGTTCCCGGTGCTGATCTTGGAGCTCGTCGACCTCTCGCTCAACCACGGCAACACGCGCTTCTCGTCCTTCGGCTACGTGGTCTTCGGGCTGGTGATGACGACCGGGCTCAGCAACCCGAAGGCCGGCGCCGCGCTGGCCGAGGCCGGCCTGAACCTCGCGATCAAGCAGGGCGACCGCATGCTGCTCGCGCGCGGCCAGTACCTGATGGCCAACTTCGTGCAGCACTGGACCCGGCCGATGCGCGAGGGCCTGACGCTGCTGCACAACGCCTACAAGGGCTGCCTGCAGTCGGGCGACCTGTACTACGCGGGCTACAGCCTGCTGGCGATCACGTGGCGGCGGTTCTCGGTCGGCGACGCGCTCAGCGTGCAATACCACGAGAACCTCGCGCACCTCGACTTCCTCGCGAAGCGCAGCAAGGACTCGGACACGCTCGTGATGACGCTGGCCCGCCACCGCACGGTCGTGGCGCTGATGGGCACCGGCGACGACCTGAGCACCTGGACGAGCTACAAGATCGACGAGGACAAGCCCTCGACGCACCTCTGCTACGTCAAGACCGCCGCGGGCGAGCGCGCGCTGTTCCTGCGACGCACCGCCGAGGCCCGCGAGGCCCTGGCGAGCGCGCAGGCGATGCTGCCCTTCGTCGCCGGCAACTTCCTCGAGGCCGAGTGCGTGCTCTACCGCGCGCTCGCGCTCGCGGCCGACTACGAGGCGATGCCCGCCGAGGAGCAGGACGCGGTGCGCGTCGTGTTCACAGCCAACCTAGAGATGCTCGAGCGCTGGGCCGACTGGTGCCCGGAGAACTTCACGTGCTTCCTCGACCTCGCGCGCGCCGAGGTCTCGCGCGCGCTCGGCTCGGACGAAGACGGCGACCCGATGACGCTCTTCGAGCGCGCGATCAGCTCGGCCGAGCGCGGCGCCCGGATCCACATCTCGGCGCTCGCCAGCGAGCTCGCCGGGCGCCACCAGCTCACCCGCGGACGCCGCTCGCTGGCCCGCGCGTACCTCAACGACGCGCTCTACGCCTACGAGCGCTGGGGCGCGGCCGCCAAGGTCGACGCGCTCGCCGAGGAGTTCTCGGAATTCCTGGGCGCCGCGCGCGAGGGCAAGCCCGGCGCCGGCTCCTCGCTCGAGACGACCACCGGCAGCGCGACGGTGACGATCACCGGCAGCACCTCGCGCGGTGAGCGAGTCGACAAGCTGGATGTCCAGACGGTCATCCGCTCGGCCAACGCCTTCGCCGCCGAGATCGTGTTCGACCGTCTGCTCGAGACGATGATGAAGATCATCATGGCGAACGCCGGGGCCGAGCGCGGCTTCCTGATGTTCGAGCGCGGCGACGAGTGGGTGATCGACATCGAGGCCGGCGTCAACCCGGGCGAGGCCCAGGTCAACGTCAAGCGGCTCGACAACATCTCGGTCTCGACGACCGACAAGCTCTCGCCGTCGATCGTCAACTACGTCGCGCGCACGCGCGAGACGGTGCTGCTGAAGGACGCGACGCGCGAGCGCCCGTTTAATCAAGACCCCTACGTCAAGCGCGCGCAGCCGAAGTCGCTGCTGGCGCTGCCGCTGACGTATCAGGGCAAGCTCAACGGCATCCTGTACCTCGAGAACAACCTGACGACCGACGCGTTCACGGAGGCCCGCGTCGCGCTGCTCAACGTACTGAGCTCGCAGGCGGCGATCTCGATCGAGAACGCGAGCCTGTACGACACGCTCGAGCAGAAAGTCGCCGAGCGCACCTCACAGCTGGCCGAGCGCACCTCGCAGCTGGCCCACGCGAACGCGGAGATCACCGCGCTCAACGAGCGGCTCAAGGCCGAGAACCTGCGCATGGAGGCCGAGCTCGACGTCGTGCAGAAGCTCCAGCGCATGCTGCTGCCGCACGACGAGGAGCTCAACCAGGTCGAGGACCTCGAGATCGCCGGCTACATGTCGCCCGCGGACGAGGTCGGCGGCGACTACTACGACGTGCTGGTCCACGAGGGGCGCGTGCTCGCGGCGATGGGCGACGTCACCGGACACGGGCTCGAGAGCGGCGTGCTGATGCTGATGACGCAGATGGGCGTGCGCACGCTGCTGACCAGCGGCGAGACCGACCCGGTGCGCTTCCTCGATGTCCTCAACCGCACGATCTACGACAACATCCGCCGCATCCAGACCGAGAAGTACCTGACGCTGTGCCTGCTGAAGTACGAGGACGGCCTGCTGCGGCTCAGCGGTCTGCACGAGGAGCTGATCATCGTGCGCAAGGGCGGCGCGGTCGAGCTGGTCGACACGCTGACGCTCGGCCTCCCGATCGGCCTCACCGAGGAGATCGCCGACTCCGTCGCCGAGACCACCATCGAGCTCGCGCCGGGTGACCAGGCGGTGCTGTTCACCGACGGCATCACCGAGGCCGAGAGCCCGGCGGGGATCCGCTACGGCCTCCCACGCTTCTGCGAGCTGCTGGGGAACAACGCCGACTGCTCGGCGCACGAGCTGGTCGAGGTCGTGATCAAGGACGTCCAGGCCCACATCGGCACGCAGGTCGTCTACGACGACATCACGCTGCTGGTCATGAAGCGCCGCTGAGGCCGTCGCGGCGCGGCCCGCCGGGGAGCGCGAGCGACTCACCCGCCGCGCGCGGACGCCTACATTTACATACGGCCCGCGGATGCAGTCGGGTCCGCGGGCCGAGGGAGTCGGCTACCATGAACGCTCCGGGATCCGGCCGCTACACGGTGTTTCACGGCCTTCGCCCGGAGGTCAGGGTGCGCCACGGATGGCCGCGACGACGAATCCCCCCCCCGCTTCCTCCACGCGATCTCGCGCGAATCCGCGCGACGACGACTCCGCGAATCATAAGACCTGGCTAATCGAGCAGGTTGAGGAGCTGCTCGCGCTCCCGCGCCGCTCGCTCTCCCCGCGCGCGCCGCTGCGCGAGCTGGGCCTCGACTCGAGCGGCGCGGTCGCGCTGGCGACCGCGCTCGAGCGCAGGCTCGGGCGGCGCGTGCCGGTCTCGACGATCTACGAGCACAGCTCGCTGGGGGAGCTGATCGCGTGGATCGAGCGCGAGATCGAGATCGAGCACGAGCGCGAGCGCGACGCGGGGGCCGAGGCGGTGACGAGCGCGGGTCGAGACCGCGCAGCGACGCGCGCCGACGAGGACGACGCGCGCGAGCCGATCGCGGTGATCGGGATGGCGTGCCGGCTCCCAGGCGGCGTCGAGACCCCCGAGGACTTCTGGCGGCTGCTGCTGGCGGGCGAGGACGCGATCGTCGATGTCCCCGAGGACCGGTGGGACCGCGACGCTTTCTTCAGCGAGGACGCGCGCGCGCCGGGCCGGATGAACACGCGGCGCGGCGGCTTCCTGCGCGGCCCGATCGATCGCTTCGACGCCGGCTTCTTCGGCGTGTCGCCGCGGGAGGCCGCGCAGATCGATCCGCAGCAGCGCCTCGCGCTCGAGCTCGCGTGGGAGGCGCTCGAGCGCGCGGGCCTGGCCGCTCGCGAGCTGCGCGGGACGGCGGCCGGCGTGTTCATGGGGGCGGTGTTCAACGACTACGCCGCGCTGCGCCACAAGCTCGGCCCCGAGCTGATCACGGCGCACACGAGCACGGGGCAGAACCAGGCGGTGATCGCCAACCGGATCTCGTACACGCTCGGGCTCCAGGGGCCGAGCGTCACGGTCAACACCGCCTGCTCGTCGTCGCTGGTCGCGATCCACCTGGCGTGCCAGAGCCTGCGCGCCGGCGAGTCGACGGTCGCGCTCGCCGGCGGCGTGCACCTGATGCTCACGCCGGACACGAGCGTCGCGGTCGCCAAGTTCGGCGCGCTCGCGCCGGACGGCCGCTGCAAGTCGTTTGACGCGCGCGCCGACGGCTACGCGCGCGGCGAGGGCGGCGGCCTGGTCGTCCTCAAGCGGCTGAGCGCCGCGCTGCGCGACGGCGACCCGATCGTGTGCACGATCCTCGGCAGCGCGACCAACAACGACGGCGCGAGCAACGGCCTCACGGCGCCGAACCCCGCGGCCCAGCGCGCGGTGATCGAGGCCGCGCTGCGCCGCGCCGACATCTCCGCCGCGAGCGTCGACTACGTGGAGGCCCACGGCACGGGCACCGCGCTCGGCGACCCGATCGAGGCGAGCGCGCTGGGCTCGGTCTACGGCGCCGCCCGCAGCGCCAGCCCGGAGGCGGCGCCGCTGCAGCTCGGCACCTGCAAGACCAACATCGGGCACCTGGAGGCGGCCGCCGGCGTCGCGGGCTTCATCAAGGCCGCGCTCTGCCTGCAGCGCCGGCGGCTCGTCAAGAACCTGCACTTTGAGACGCCAAGCCCGCACATCGACTTCGCGGCGCTCAAGCTCGAGGTCGTCACGCGCGCGCGCGCCTGGACGCGCGCCGAGGGGGCGGGCGCCGGCTCGGATCGCGGGCGCCCGCGCGCGGCGGTCAGCTCGTTCGGCTACGGCGGGACCAACGCCCACGTGATCCTCGAGGCCGCCGCGCCCGCGCGGCCCCACATCGCCAGCTTCGCCCACTCGAGCGCGCGCGCGCTGCAGCGGGCCGCCCGCGCGCTCGCGTGGCCGCGCGCCGGCGACACAGACGCAGAGACGACGCGCGACGAGGACGCGCCCCAGCTGATCTGCGCGCGCGAGCCCGACTCCGCCACCAACCGCGCCAGCGTGCGCGCGGCCGTCGTCGCCGGCGATCACGAGGCCTTCGCGGCCGAGCTGCGCGCGCTCGCGGCGGGCGACGCGAAGGCCATCGCATGTCCTCCAAGACAGGTCCCGAACGCCGTCTCGCCGATCTTCGTGTTCGCGGGCCTCGGCCCGCAGTGGCTCGGCATGGGCCGCGAGCTGCTGACCGGAGAGCCGGTGTTTGGCGAGGCGCTTCGACGCTGCGACCGGATCACGCGCGCGCTCGGCGGGCCGGCCTTGATCGACGCGCTCGTGGCCCCGCGGGCGCGCAGCCGGCTCGAGGACCCCGACGCGCACGACCTCCTCACCCCGCTGCTGGTCGCGCTGCAAATCGCGACCGCGGCGCTGTGGGCCGCCCACGGCGTGCGGCCGGCGGCGGTCGTCGGGCACAGCGTCGGCGAGATCGCGGCCGCGCAGGTCGCCGGCGCGCTCTCGCTGCAGGACGCGATGCGCGTCGCGATCGCGGTCGGGGACGCCTACCGCGCCTGCGCGCGCGAGGGCGACGGGGTGCTCGCGCTGGTCAACCGCAGCGCGGACGACGTGCGCGACGCGATCGCGCGCGGGCGCGGGCTGAACGAGCAGGTGCAGGTCGCCGGCGCGAACGATCCGCAGTCGACGCTGGTCTGCGGGCCGCGGGCCGCGACCGCGCGCCTGCGCGAGCTGCTCATGGCCGCGGACGAACAACATGACGCAAAAGACATAAGTAGCGCGCTCCGCTTCACCGAGCTCAGCGGCGTCTACAGCCACTGCCCGGCGGCCGCGCCCTACGCCGCGACGCTGACCGAGGCGCTCGCCGACCTCCGCGCGGGGCCGCTGCGCGTCGCGATGCACTCGACGGTCAACTTCCAGCGCCTGCGCGGGCCCGAGCTCAACGCCTCGTACTGGATCCGCAACATGTGCTCGCCGGTGCGCTTCGCGGAGCGGATCGCCGGCCTCGCGGCGGCCGGCCACCGCTGCTTCCTCGAGCTCGCGCCCGCCGCGACGCTGCGCGGGGCGATCGAGCGCTCGCTGCCCGAGGGGACGCGCGCCGCGGTCATCGCCTCGCAGCGCCGCGGGCCCGGCGGCCGCGAGGACTTCTGGCGCGCGCTCGCCGAGCTGCACACCCGCGGCGTCGCGGTCCGGTGGCGCGCGCGCGCCGACGCCTGGGAGCACGCGGCCGAGACCGCCGGCGAGGTCGCGGAGCTCGCCGCCCCGGCCGTGGAGCCGAGCGACGCGGAGACCGGCGCGGACGCGGAGACGCCCGAGCTGTTTCTGCTCTCGGCCCGGGATCCTCGCGCGCTCAAGTCGCTCGCCCGCGCGACGGCCCGGGCCCTGCGTCGCCCGCCGGTTCGCTCGCTCGCGTCGCTGTGCATCGCCAGCGCCCAGGGCCGCGAGCGCCACACGCACCGCGCCGCGATCGTGGTCCGCTCGGTCCCCGCGCTGGCGCGCGCGCTCGCGGGGCTCGCGGCCGGCGCGCCCGGACCAACATGGCTATCTGGACAGGTAACTGGCGCGCCGCCGCGGGTCGGCCTGCTGTTCTCCGGCGCCGGCGCGCGCGCGACGTCGACGGAGGCGCGCGCGCGCGCCTGGGATGAGCTGGCCGCGCTCGCCGCCCGGTTCTCGGTGATCCGCGAGCTCGCGCCGCCGCCGACCTGGGGCCGCGCGCGCGCGGCGGGGCCCGGCGGCCTCGCGCTGCTGCGCGGCGTGCTGCTCGCCCGTCTGTGGCGCGCGCTCGGGGTCGAGCCGACGCTGCTGCTGGGCTTCGGGGCTGGGCTGCTCGCCGCTCAGTGCGTCGCCGGGACCTGCTCGATCGAGCAGGCGATCGCCGCGCTCGAGGATCCCGCGAAGCGCCCACGGCCCGCGCCGGCTGGGGGCGCGCCGCCGGTCCTCGCCGGCCCGGCCGCGGAGGCCGCCCTGCGCGCCCAGGGGCCGGAGCGCGCCCTCGATCTCGCGCTGCTCATCGATCCGTGCCCGCACCCCTCGCGCCCCGGCGACGTCGAGCTGCTGCCGGCGATGGCGAGCGCGTCATCGTCGGCCGCGCGCGACGACGCGGTCGCGGACGCGCTGCGCACCCTCGCCGCGCTCGAGCTGCGCGGGCTCTCGATCAACTGGCGAGCGGCGCACGCCGGGCGCGCGTGTGAGCGCGCCGAGCTACCGACCTACCCGTTCACGCGACGCCGTCACTGGCTCGCCGCCGCGCCCGCGAGGCTGCGCGCGACGGGCACGAGCGAGTCGAGCGACGACGCGGTTGTGCACCTCCCCGGCCCCGCGCCCGCGCTGCTCGCCGCGCACCGCCTCGACGGCGTCCCGATCGCCCCGGGCGCGTGGCAGCTGTGCGCGGTGCTCGAGCAGCTGCGGACCGACGCGGATCGAGTTCCGGGCCAGGACCAGCCCCGCGCGCTCGCGAATGTCCGCTTCAACCGCGCGCTCGCCCGCGAGGGGGGTGAGCTGCGCCTCGAGCGTCGACGCGGCGCGCTCCGGCTCGGACCGCGCGACGAGGACGAGCGCCCGGGCGACGGCCCGCTGCTCACGGCGCGGGCGCAGCTCGGCGGCGCGGAGCAGCGCCCGCCGGCGCAGCGCCCCGGGGACCTGCGCCACGCCGGGCGCACGCTCAAGCCGACCGCGATCTACTGCTGGCTCGCGGGACTCGGTCTCGAGCTCGAGCCGTCGCTGCAGCGCCTCGAGCGGCTGTGGTGGCTCGAGGGTGACGCGGGCGTGCTGGCGCGGCTCCGCGTCGACGACCCCGGCGACCCCGAGCTCGCCCGACGCGCCGAGGACGACTCGACGCGGAGCGTCGCGACCGTGGACGCGTGCTTCCAGACGATCGCGCTCGCCTGCGCGCTGGCGTCAACAGACAAGGACGCGCTCGAGCGGTGGGAGCCCGACGGCGACGCGCACATCATCCCGCACGTGATCGAGCGGGTCATCGTCTACCCGCCCGAGCCCGCCGGCCCGCGCGACCTGACCGCCGCGCGCTGGTGCCTCGCGCGGCCCCGCGGGGGCAGCGTCGGCGACGCGGTCCTGCTCGACGAGCGCGGCGTCGCGTTGCTGGCGATCCGCGGGCTGCAGCTGCAGCCGGTCTCGCGGCTGCGCGCGCGACGACTCAGTCCACGTCGCCCGTCGCGGGCCGCGCTCACGCGCGCGGTGGAGCAGCGCGTGCGCGCGGCGGTCGCGAGCGTCCTCGACCACGAGAACCCCGACGCGCTCGAGCGCGACACCCCGCTGCGCGAGCTCGGGCTCGACTCGATGATGGCGGTCGAGCTCGTCGACGAGCTCGGCGAGCAGCTCGCCGAGCTCATGCCGAGCCCGCCCGCCGGCGCCGAGCCCGAGCCGCTGCCGACGACGCTGGTCTACGAGCACGTGACCATCACCGCGCTGACGCGCGCGCTCGTCGAGCGAGTGGGGCGCGCGCGCGTCATCGACGAGCCGAGCGCGGCTGAGCCCGCAGAGCCCGAAGCCGTCGAGCCCGCGCGGGTGCAGGTCGCGGGCCCGTCACGCGCGCCCGCGGCGGACGAGGCGATCGCGGTCGTCGGCATCGGCTGCAGGTTCCCCGGGGGCGCCGACTCGCCCGCCGCGCTGTGGCGCATGCTGCTGGCGGGCCGCGACGCGATCGGCGTGGTCCCGCGCGGGCGCTGGCCGGCGGTGGGCGCGACCGAGCTCGACCCCAGCTGCCGACGCGGCGGCTTCTTGGCCAACGTCGAGCAGTTCGACGCGCGCTTCTTCGCCGTCCCCGCCCGGGCCGCGCGCTCCCTCGACCCCCAGCAGCGCCTGCTGCTCGAGGTCACGTGGGAGGCGCTCGAGCACGCGGGCATCCCCGCCGATCGGCTCCGCGGCACGCGGACGGGCGTCTATCTCGGGATCAGCACGATGGACTACGGGCGCCGGCTGCTCGCCGAGCTGCCGACCATCGACGCCTACACCGGGACCGGCTCGCTCGCGAGCGTCGCCGCCGGGCGCGTCGCCTACACCCTCGGCCTCGAGGGCCCGGCGATGGCCGTCGACACGGCCTGCTCGTCCTCGCTGCTCTCGATCCATCTCGCGTGCGCCGGGCTGCGGGCGGGCGAGTGTGAGGCGGCGCTGGCGGGCGGCGTCAACCTGATCCTCGACCCCGCGCTCACGCTCGCGTTTCACCGCCTCGAGGCGCTCGCGCCCGACGGCCGCTGCCGCTCGTTCGCCGAGGACGCGCGCGGCTACGTGCGCAGCGAGGGCTGCGGCGTCGTGGTGCTCAAGCGGCTCGCCGACGCCGCGCGTGACGGCGACCGCGTGCTCGCGCTCGTGCGCGGCTCGGCGAGCAACCAAGACGGTCGCTCCAACGGCCTGACCGCGCCGAGCGAGCGCGCCCAGGTCGAGGTCATCGACGCGGCCCTGCGGCGCGCCGGCGTCGACGCGGCCGCGGTCGGCTACGTCGAGGCCCACGGCACGGGGACGCCGCTCGGCGACCCCATCGAGCTGCGCGCGCTGTCGCGGGCCTACGGCGCCGGGCGAGCCGACGCGCGCCCGCTGCAGCTGGGCTCCATCAAGTCCAACATCGGGCACGCCGAGGCCGCCGCGGGCGTCGCCGGCTTCATCAAGGCGACCCTCGCGCTCGCGCACGCCCAGCTGCCGGCCTCGCTGCACAGCGAGCGCCCGACCCAGCACATCCAGTGGGAGCGCAGCAAGCTGCAGCTCGTGCGCCGCGCGACGCCCTGGCCCGAGGGACAATTCGCCGGCGTGAGCGCCTTCGGCATCGGCGGCACCAACGTGCACGCCGTGCTCGAGCGCGGCCCTGAAAAACATATCCCAAAAGACATCTCGCTCTCGGCCGGCCCGCTGCCGCTGCTGACGCTGTCGGCGAGGGACGCCGCCGCGCTGCGCGAGCTCGTGCGCCGCTACGTCGCGGCGCTCTCCGAGAGCGGCGCGGCGCCCGAGCCCCGCGCGCTCGTCGACCTCTGCTACACGAGCAACACCGGCCGTCAGCACTTCGACGCCCCGCACCGGCTCGCGTTCTACGTCGAGCCGCCGGTGACGCGAGCCCGGCTGCGCGACGCGTTAACGGCATGGCTGGCGCGCCGCGGCGACCCCGGCGCGACGCCGAGCCCGCGCGGCGCCAGGGCTGCTGGGGTGCAGGAGCCCGTGCCGCTGGCGATGCTCGTGACCGGCGACGCCGTCGTCGTCCGCGCGAGCCAGGTGCGCGAGGCCAGCCGCGCGGCGCCCGAGCTGCGCGCGACGCTCTCGCGCTGCGCCGCGGTCATCGAGGAGATCGCCGCGAAGGCGAGGACGCCGCGTGACCCTGGCCACGAGCGTCTCGCGCACCTGCACGCGTGGCTGCGCTCTGCATGCGAAGATACCTCGCCTGGGGAGGACGCGCGCGACGAGACCCACGCGCCGATGGCGTCGGCCTGCGTCACGCTCGCGCTGGCCTCGCAGTGGCGGGCCTGGGGCGTCGCGCCCACGCGGGCGATCGGCGACGGGCTCGGCGTGCTGATCGCGGCCAACCTCACCGGCGCGCTGGCGCTTGCGCCCTGTCTCCAAGGCCTGCTGCAGGCCCACGGGATGTGGCCGCAGAACCTGACGATCGCCGACCTCCCCGCCCCCGAGGACGCGGACGAGACGCTCGCGACCTGCACGCTGCACAGGACCCGCCGACCCGGACCCACGCTCGGCTCGCCGATGGCCGCCGGGACGCTCGCGGACGCCCGCCGGATCCTGCGAAAAGACGGCCTGTACACCCTCACGCTCTCGCCCGAGTTGCTCGCGGAGGCGCCCGCGACACGCTTCGCCGAGTCGCTCGCCGAGCTGTACACCGCCGGCGCGACGCTCCGCTGGGAGCGCTACCTCGCGCCCCTGGATCCGCAGCGCTGCAGCGCGCCGACCTACCCGTTCCAGCGCGACCGCTTCTGGCTCGAGGGCCATCCCCGGTCGCGCGCCCGCGGCTCGCACCACCCCGCGCAACAGGCTTCACAGGGGAGCACGCGTGCAGTGCTCGAGCGCCTCGTGGAGGACGGCGAGGCGTTGACCCAGCAGATCGCCACGCAGTCGCTGAGCGAGGGAGAGCGCGCCGCGTTATCCACGTTACCCAGCTTGCTAAAGCGCGTCGCGCTCGCGCTGCGCGGACACGCGAGCGACGCTTCTCGGTTGCAAATACATCCACAGCCGCGCAACCTCGAGGATAGGGCTACGCCCGAGTCTGTGATGCGGGAGCAGCGAGAGCAGCGAGAGCAGCGAGAGCAGCGAGAGCCGCCGCCGCGAGCGCGGCGTGACGCAGAGCTCACGCGGCGTTCGGTTCGCGCCGCGCTGCAGCGCCACGTCGCCGCGCTGCTCGAGCTTGACCTAGAGCACGACCAGGCGCTCGCGGCGGTAGACCCCGATCGCGGCTTCTTTGATCTCGGGATGGACTCGCTCATGATCGCCGAGCTCCACGGCCTGCTGCTCAGCGAATTCGCGGTTGAGCTCCCGATCAGCGCGCTCTTCGATCACCCGACGATCAACCAGCTCGCGGGGCTCGTAGCCCCCGAGGTGTCCGCGCGCCCAGGGCCCATGGCGACGCAGGTGAGCCGCACCACGATCGACACCCCCACCGACACTCGCTGCCTCCCGCAGAGCCCGCTGGACGAAGATCCACGCGCCGCGCTAGAGCCCTCGCTCGAGCTCTCCGAGGAGGACGCGATCGAGCTGATCGCACGGAAGTTCACGTCGCCCGAATGACCGACTCGAGCAAAGCCAGCGGCGTCCGCGAGAGCGCGCGGCGACCGTCCTCACGCCTGCCGTCGCCGCTGCACCAAGCGCTCGCGGTGATCGAGCGGCTCGAGCGCAAGATCAAGCGGCTCGAGCGCGGGGAGCGACGCGGTCGTGAGCCGATCGCGATCATCGGTATGAGCTGCCGCTTCCCCGGCGGCGCCGACTCGCCCGAGGCGTTTTGGGAGCTGCTGCGCGAGGGTCGCGACGCGATCACCGAGGTCCCCCGCAGCCGCTTCAGCGTCGACGAGCTCTACGCCGCCGCGCCCGGCACGCCCGGCAAGACCTACGCGCGCCACGGCGGCTTCATCGACGACATCGAGCAGTTCGATCCGCAGTTCTTCGCGATCTCGCCGCGCGAGGCCGCGGCCATGGACCCGCAGCAGCGACTTGTCCTCGAGGTCAGCTGGGAGGCGCTCGAGCGCGCCGGCCTCGCGCCGCGCTCGCTCCCCGCGACCCGCACCGGCGTGTTCATGGGCGTGGGCCCCGGCGAGTACTCGCGCGCGCTCCGAGGCGCGTTCGACTCCCTCGACAGCCACCACGCCACCGGCACGGCCCCCAGCGCGATCGCGGGGCGCGTCGCCTACTTCCTCAAGGTCCAGGGCCCGTGCATGGCGATCGACACGGCCTGCTCCTCCTCGCTGGTCGCGCTGCACAACGCGGTCCAGAGCCTGCGCGCCGGCGGCTGCGAGCTCGCGCTGGCTGGCGGCGTCAACGTGCTGCTCGGCCCCGAGCCGTTCGTCGCCGGCAGCCAGGCGCGGATGCTCTCCGTCTCCGGCCGCTGCCGGACCTTCGACGCGCGCGCTGACGGCTACGTCCGCGGCGAGGGCTGCGGCGTGCTCGTGCTCCGGCGGCTCTCCGACGCGCGCGCGCAGGGCGACCCGATCCTCGCGATCATCCGCGGCTCCGCGATCAACCACGACGGCCCCAGCAGCGGCTTCACCGTGCCCAACGGGCGCTCGCAGGAGGAGCTCTTGCAGCTCGCGCTGGCCGACGCTCGCGTCGCGCCCGAGCGCGTCTCCTACGTCGAGGCCCACGGCACCGGGACCGCGCTCGGCGACCCCATCGAGGTCAGCGCGCTCGCGGCCGTCTACGGCAAGGCGCGCAGCGTCGAGACGCCGCTGCTGATCGGCTCGGTCAAGACCAACATCGGGCATCTCGAGCCGGCCGCCGGCGTCGCCGGCGTGATCAAGACCGTGCTCGCGCTGCAGCGCGGCGAGCTGCCCGGGCACCTGCACCTCAACGAGCCCAACCCGCACATCGCCTGGGACGAGCTCGCGGTCGAGGTCTCGCGCACGCGCCGGCCGTGGATCACCGAGGACGGCCCGCGGATCGCGGGCGTCAGCGCCTTCGGGCTCAGCGGCACCAACGCGCACGTCATCCTCGAGCAGCCCCAGCCCCCGTCCGCGCGTCACGAGCCCGAGGCCGGCGCCCGCGCGCAGCACTTCCTGCTGACGCTCTCGGGGCAGCGCGAGGAGGTGCTCAACATCCTCGCGGGGCGCTACGCGAGCTTCCTGCGCAAGCACCCCGACATCGAGCTCGCCGATGTCTGCCACACCGCCAACACCGGCCGGGTCCACCACGCCCACCGGCTCGCGCTCGTCAGCCCCTCGCGCGCCAGTCTGACCAGCGACCTCGAGTCGATCGCGGCCGGCGAGCGCCCGCCCTCCTGCGTCCACGGCGTGCGCCCGCTGAGCGGCAGCCCGCCGAAGATCGCGTTCCTGTTCACGGGCCAAGGCTCGCAGTACGCCGGCATGGGGCGCACGCTCTACGACAGCGAGCCGGTGTTCCGCGACGCCATCGACCGCTGCGACAAGTGTCTCGCGGGACATCTCGACGTGCCGCTGCGCCAGCTGCTGCTCGTCGGCCAGGGCGCGCGCTTCACTGAGCCGCAGCGGATCCACCAGACCGTCTACACCCAGCCCGCGCTCTTCGCCCTCGAGTACGCGCTCTACTGCCTGTGGCGCTCGTGGGGGATCGAGCCCGACGCGGTGCTCGGCCACAGCGTCGGCGAGTACGTCGCCGCCTGCGTCGCCGGCGTGTTCAGCCTCGAGGACGGCCTGCGCCTGATCGCCGCGCGCGGGCGCCTGATGCACTCGGTGGGGGCCCGCGGCGCGATGGCGGTGGTCTACGCCGCGCCCGCGCGGGTCCAGGCCGCGATCGCGCCGTGGTCCGGCCGCGTCTCGCTCGCCGCGCTCAACGGACCTGTCACAACGGTCATATCCGGCGAGGCGCGCGCGATCGTCGAGGTCTGCGAGCGGCTCGCCGCCGTCAAGATCCACACCAAGCGGCTCTCGGTCTCGCAGGCCTTCCACTCGCCGCTGATGGACCCGATCCTCGACGCCTTCGAGGACGAGCTGCGCAAGCTCAAGCTCTCGCCGCCGGCGCTGCCGATCATCAGCAACGTCACCGGCGCTCGCGTGGATCAGGAGCTGACGCGGCCGAGCTACTGGCGTCGCCACGTGCGCGAGCCCGTGCGCTTCGCCGACGGCATGGCCGCGCTCGAGGAGCTCGGCTGCACGACCTTCGTCGAGCTCGGGCCGCACCCCGTGCTGCTCTCGATGGGGACCGAGTGCGTCCCGCTGCTCGACGGCACCTGGCTGCCCTCGCTGCGCCGCGGGCGGGCGGACGCCGAGGTCGCGCTGCAGAGCCTCGCGCGCCTGCACGTGCAGGGGGTCGAGGTCGACTTCCGCGGCCTCGACCGTCCGTTCGCGCGCCGCCGCGTCACGCTGCCGAGCTACCCCTTCCAGCGCCAGCGCTGCTGGTCCGCGGTCGCCGAGCCGCGGGCCCAGACCGCGAGCGGTCCGCTGCGGCTGCCCGGCGTCCAGGTCCACCCGCTGCTCGGGCAGCGCGTGCCCAGCCCCGGCCGCGAGATCCACTATATCGCGCAGCTCAGCCACCAGACCCAGCCCTACCTCGAGGGGCACCGGCTGTTCGACGCCCACGTCGTGCCGCCGGCCTTCTACATCTCGACGCTGCTGGCCGCCGCCCGCGACACCTTCGGCGGCGAGGCGGTCGCGCTCGAGGACGTCCTGCTGCCGCGCGCGCTCGTCCTCACCGAGCCGACCCACATCCACGTCCAGCTCGGCCCCGGCGAGCTCGGGCGCATGGGCTTCACGCTGACCAGCGCGCGCTCGGCCGCCGCGGGCGAGGCGGTCTGGCACAAGCACGCGCTGGGCAAGATGCGGCGCGTCGAGACCGGCGTCGGTCGCGAGCCGCCGCAGCCGGTCGCGCTCGGCGAGCTGCAGGCGCGCTGCCGCGAGGAGCCCTCGCTCGAGAAGCTCTACAAGCGCTTCGCCGAGCACGGGATCGAGTTCGGCGAGCACTTCCGCTCGCTGCTGCGGCTGTGGCGAAACGAGTCCGAGGCGGTCGCGCTGCTCGACGCGCCGACGCTGGTCGAGGGCCGCGACGACTGCCTGCACCCGACCGTCATCGACGGCTGCCTGCAGGTCCTCGCCGCCGTGCTCTCGCGCCGCGGGCACACCGGCGCCTTCGTGCCCTTCAGCATCGAGCGCGTCACGCTGCTGCGGCACCCGACCAACTCGCTGTGGTGTCACGGCGTGCTGCGGCCCGGCGAGGGGCGGACCAACGCCGCCTGGACCGGCGACCTCTGGCTGTTCGACGACGACGGCCTGCCGATCGCCGAGCTCCGCGGCCTGCGGATCCGCGAGGCCACGCGCGACGACCTGCACGACGCGCGCGCGCTCTCCGACAACGACTGGCAGTACCGCCTCGCCTGGCGCAAGCTGCCCAGGATCCCGCACGCGGCCACGGGCGCGCGGCGCGACACCTGGCTGGTCCTGCTCGACCGCGACCCCGTGGGCGACGCGCTCGTCCGCCGCCTCGAGTCCCGCGGCCACAAGTGCATCCGCGTCTCACCTGGCTTCGGGTTCATCCGCAACGGGCCCTGCGAATTCGCGCTCGACCCGGCGCGCCGCGAGGACTTCACGCGGCTCCTGCAGACCATCACCAACGACGGCGAGACGCTCAGCGGCGTGATCTACCTGTGGGCGCTCGAGGAGGGCCGGATCGGCGAGGGCGTCAACTTCGAACGGGCGCAGCGGCGCGTCTGCGGCGGCCCGCTCAGCCTGCTGCAGGCGCTCGCGCTCGGCCCCAGCGCGACGAAGCCGCGGCGCATGCTGCTGGTGACCCGCGGCGCGCAGACGCCCGCCGCCAAGCCCCCGCTCGCGCCCCTCGCGATCAGCCAGGCCCCGCTGTGGGGCCTCGGCCGCGTCATCGCCGAGGAGCACCCCGACCTGCACAGCGCGCTCGTCGACCTCGACCCCGACGCCGCGCCGACCGCCTGCGCCGACACGCTGATCGGCGAGCTGCGCGTCGACGACGGCGAGGACCAGATCAGCTACCGCGACGGCGCCCGCTTCGGCGCCCGCCTGCTCCGCTACACCCCGTCGAAGACCGCCACCCCGCGCGGCCTGCCGGTCCCCGACTCCGAGGCCTTCCGGCTCGAGATCCGGCAGCAGGGCGCGCTCGACGACCTGGTGCTCAAGCCCGCGCGGCGCCGGCCGCCTGGCCCCGGCGAGGTCGAGCTGGCCGTTCGGGCAGCCGCGCTCAACTTCCGCGACGTCCTCACCGCGATCGGCATGGACCGCGGCGCCGCCAGCCCGCTCGGGGGCGAGTGCGCGGGCACGATCGTCGCCGTCGGCGAGGGCGTCACGCACGTCTCGCTCGGCGACTCCGTGATGGCGCGCGCGCCCGAGAGCTTCGGCCCCTACGTGACGACCGACGCGCGCTTCGTCGTCCGCAAGCCCGACACGCTCAGCATCGAGGAGGCCGCGACCATCCCCGTCGCCTTCCTCACCGCCTGGTACGGCCTGTACCACCTCGGCCGCATCCTCCCCGGCGACCGCGTGCTGATCCACGCCGCGGCCGGCGGCGTCGGCATGGCCGCCGTCCAGCTCGCGCAGCGCATCGGCGCCGAGATCCACGCGACCGCGAGCCCCGGCAAGTGGGGCGTGCTGCGCAAGCTCGGCGTGCGCCACATCTACAACTCCCGCAGCCTCGACTTCGTCACCGACCTCACGCGCGAGACCGCGGGCCGCGGCGTCGACATCGTGCTCAACTCGCTGACCGGCGACTTCATCCCCGCGAGCATGTCGCTGCTCGCCCCCGGCGGGCGCTTCGTCGAGCTCGGCAAGTCCGGCATCTGGAGCTCGCAGCAGGCCTCGGACCGCTACCCCGGCATCGCCTACCGCGCCTTCGACCTCGGCACCGTCGACCCCGGCCTGCTGCACGAGGCGCTCAAGCAGATCGCCGAGGTCCTCGACCAGGGCGAGCTGCGGGCGCTGCCGCGGCGGACCTACCCGATCACCGAGGCCGTCAACGCGTTCCGCTACATGGCCCAGGCCCGCCACGTCGGCAAGGTCGTCCTGTCCATTGAGACAGGAACCAACGAGACCGCCGGCGCGCCGCCGCCCCCCATCGACCCCGGCGGCGCCTACCTGATCACCGGCGGCCTCGGGGCGCTCGGGCGTCAGGTCGCGCGCTGGCTCGTCGACAACGGCGCGCGCCACCTCGTGCTCGTCGGCCGCAGCGAGCCCAGCCCCGACGCGCAGGTCGACCTCGACGCGCTGAGCACCAGCGGCGCCAGCGTCACCGTCTCCCGCGTCGACGTCACCGAGCGCGAGCAGCTCGCCGCGCTGCTCGACGAGCTCTCGCGCGACGCCCCGCCGCTGCGCGGGGTCATCCACGCCGCCGGCGTCGTCGACGACGGCGTGCTGCAGCAGCAGCGCTGGGAGCGGTTCCGCAAGGTGCTCGCGCCCAAGGTCGACGGCGCCTGGCACCTGCACGAGCTGACCCAGCACACCCCGCTCGACTTCTTCGTCCTGTTCTCCTCCATGGCCTCGCTGATCGGCCCCGCCGGCCAGGGCAACTACGCCGCCGCCAACGCGTTCCTCGACGCGCTCGCGCACCACCGGCGCGCCGCCGGCCTGCCCGCGATCAGCATCAACTGGGGCCCCTGGGCCGGCGCCGGCATGGCCGGGCGCATCACCGCCAACGCCCGCAGGCGCTTCGCCGAGCGAGGCCTCGGCGCCATCGACCCCGAGCGCGGCCTCGCGATCTTCGGGCGCGCGCTGTCCCTCGACCAGGCCCAGATCGGCGTGCTCCCGGTCGACTGGAACGCGCTGCGGGTCCAGCGGCAGCAGCGCCACGTCCCGCGCATCCTCGAGGCGCTGCTGCCCAAGCAGACCGCGCGCGCGACCTCCAGCGCCCACAGCCGCGCCCCCGACCTGCTCCGCCGGCTCCGCGACCTCGACCCCACGGCCCGCCGCGAGCTGCTGCGGATCGCGCTGCAGACCCACGCCGCGCGCATCCTCGGCCTCGGCGCCCCCGGCGAGATCCCCGGCGACCAGTCGCTCAAGGAGCTCGGCCTCGACTCGCTGATGGCGGTCGAGCTGCGCAACGCGATCTGCGAGACCGTCGGGCGCCCGCTGCCCGCGACCTTCGTCTTCGATCACCCGACGATCAACAACATGATCGAGCACCTCCTGCGCCGCGTGATCGCGCTCGAGAGCCCCGACCTCGACGACTGCGCGCCGCCCGAGGACCTCTCGATGATCGCCACGCTCTCGCCCGGGCGCATCCGCGTGCACCCCGAGGCCGAGCTCCCGCGCGAGTACGCCGGCGTGCTCGACCGCAACGCGCGGATCCAGACCTACCTCGTCACCCTGTCCCCGGGACATGTCCTCGAGATCATCAGCGCCGGCTCCGAGTCCGCGCCGCCGCTGATCCTGCTCCCGCCGATCTCCGCGACCGCCTCGATCTGGCAGTTCCAGATCGACTACTTCGCCAGCGAGCACCACGTCATCATCCCGCACTACCCCGGCTACGGCCGCAGCACCATGACGCCGGGCTCGACCTCGCCCGAGGCGCTCGCCGCCCAGCTCGCGCTCGTGCTCGACGCGCTCGGCGTCAGCGCCCCGCTCAACATGGTCGGCTGGTCCTACGGCGGCATGATCGCGCAGCGCTTCGCCAACCAGTCGCCCGAGCGCCTGCGCTCGCTCTCGCTGGTCAACACCACCGCCTACTTCAGCGGCCGCGACAACACCCGGCAGGCCAGCGACATCCTGCGCAAGCTCAAGGACGAGCGCACCCGCAACGTCCACAACCCGCCCGGCTCGCAGAGCGCCGCGCGGATCTGGGCGCTGCTCAAGCACGCCCAGGGCCCGACCGACGCCGCCGTCAACATCCACTACGGCGACCAGGCCGTGCGCTTCGACTCGCGCGCGCAGCTGCACCGGATCCGGATCCCCACGCTGATCGTCCAGGGCGTCAACGACCACTTCACGCCCGCGAGCCACGGCCGCTTCCTGTGCCGCAAGATCCCCGGCGCCCGCTACTACGAGTTCCTCTCGGTCGGTCACTACATCCCGCTGCACCGCTCGCAGATCTTCAACCGCTGCCTCGACCGGTTCCTGACGACGCCCGAGCGCCGCACCTCCGAGCCCCACCCGGCCGCGGTGTTCCGCCCGCTCACGACCAATTGATTCTGATTCGACGCGTCGCCTGCCAAGGCGCCTGACCACCTGGCAAGTCGAGCGTGCGGCCTGGTCGAAGGAACTCACGCGCGTCGGGCTGGTCCGCGACTTGCACACTCGCGGCGCGCATGCCCGGACGTCCGTCGCGCCCTCTTCTGTCGCTGCTCTGCCTCGCGTGCTGCCTCGCGCTGCTCGTGCTCCCTCGTCTCGCCCGCGCGGACGACTGCTACGGCGGCGGCCTCGGGTACTTCCTCTCCTCCCCCTACGTCCACGAAAACCTCGTCGACGACGCGCGCGCGCGTCGAGTCTTCGCCAAGGCCCGCCCGCCCGCGCCCCTCCGGCTGCGCGCGCGCGCGGCCGGCGAGCCCGTCGACCCCGCGCTGCTCGAGGCCGAGGTCCTGGCGCGCAGAGGTCAGCTCCCGGCCGCGCTGGAGCGATACGAACAGGCCTGGCGGATCGAGCAGCTCGACGATCCGCTGCCCCTGACCGCCCGCGTCAACCTGCACCTGCTCGCCACCGGCTACGGACGCAGGAGACCATCGCAGGCCACCTCGGTGCTCCGCGAGGGCCGCGCGACCCGTGCCGAGCTCGCCGCCTTCTGGGACCTGCGCGGCCTGCTGCCGGACGACGACGCGCGCCTGCACCACGCCCGGATCTATCTGCAGCGCGCCCTCCCCCCGCGCACCCGCGAGGAGCACGAGGCCCGCGCGCTCGCCGAGCTGACCGCCGCCGAGCTGCTGTGGGCGCGCGCGTGCCCACAGGGCGCGCGCCAAGACGGGCTGTGCGCGACCCGTCGCGCGCTCGGCTGGCGCACGCGCTGCGATTACGTAAAAGATGTCCTCGAGGTCATCCCGCGTGATCCTGGGGATCTCCGCGAGGCCGACGCCCACCGCGAACGCGCGCGGAGGCTCGCGCGCCGGGCCGCGCGCCGCTTCGGCGACTCCGACGCGCTCCGCCGCGTCCGCGCCAGCGCCCGCTTCCTCGAGAGCGAGGCCGAGTTCGAGGCCTACTTCGCGATCCCGTCGCCGCGCGGGCTCTCGTTTGACGTCGACTACTACAAGCACGACGCCGGGATCCCGCGATGGGAGCGCGAGTACCAGGAGCAGTGCCGCAACCGACAACGCTCGCAGCGCCTCTACTACGACTTCCTGCTGCGCGCGAACGAGCGGCTGAACGCCCTCGCGCGTCGCTACCTCGAGATCATCACGCTCGAGGACCCACAGACCGTGCTCGCCGTCCACGCGCGCGCCGCCCAGATGTTGATCCACTTCAACTCCCAGCTTGTGCTCGCGTCCCGCGAAGTGACCCCGGAGGAACGCGAGCAGTGGATGTACGCCCACTGCGGCGAGGGCAGCTGGGAGCTCGAGGAGCAGGCCCACGGGCTGCTCACGCGCTGCCTCGAGCTAGCGACCGAGCACCACTACTTCGACCGCTGGGCCCGGATGTGCGAGGCACAGCTGCAGGAGTGGGACCCCGACCGCTACCCCGAGCTCCACGAACTGTTCGACGGCGGGCCCCCGGCGCCCGCGACCGCCGCCGATGTCGTCACCGAGCTCGGCCCCGCGCGCTTCAACATGACTCAATAGACAGCTCCACCGCGACGACCCACCGGCGCGGCCTCACCACCGCAGCCCCGCCTCCGTCACCGCGCGCGTCAGCGCCTTCGAAAACGCCTCGAGCGATCCCTCGAGCTCCAGCTCACCTGGCCCCAAGAGCATCACGACCCGGCGCGCCGTGTGGGCCACGAGCGCGGGCGTGCGGCCCGCGGTCGCGCGCGCCACCTCGGGGCTGCGCTCGTTGAGGTGCACGAGCGCCAGCGGCACCGGGAGCGCGCGCTGCCACGCGGCGAACGCCGGCTTCTTGCGCAGCGCGCCGTGGGTGATGTCGCACAGGGCGCAGCGCGTGACGCCGCGCAGCTTCCCGACCACGTAGCGCAGCTCGCCGAGCAGGCCCCCGTCCGCGTGATAGACGCCCGTGAGACGAAGGATGCGCTCGGGCTCCGCTGTGCTCACGTCCTGGACCATCCTGCGGCCCGCGAAGGGTAGCAGCCTGCTCCGCCGCGACCTCGGCTCTCGTCAGATCCGGGCGCGCGTCGGCTACCATCTCGACGTCGTCACCACCCGCGCTTGATGCCCCGTGCGCTCCAAACAGCGATTCAACGGCTATCCCCCCGGCTCGGGACGCTCCTCGTCTGCGCGCTCGCGCTCCTGACCGCGGCCTTGGCCTGGAGCCCCGCCTTCGCGCGCGAAGCCGACGACCGCCGCGTCATCGAGCGCTTCGACATTGAGCTCGACCTTCGCGGCGCGCGGCCCAGCCGCCCGGTGAAGATCGCCCTGCAGCTCGTGTACCGCGACGCCGCCGGCCAGGGGTTTATGCGCTTGGGATACGGGCAGGTCTCGGAGCTCCGAGTCGTGAACGCCGCAGGCGACGACCTCCGGATCATCGGCGCGTTCTCCGAGGACTTCTCCAGGTCCCGCCCCGGCTTCACCACCAACCGGCCGAGCGTGTACACGCGAGCCCGCGAGTCCCGCGTCGACTTCCACATCCCCGCGCCGGACGAACGGCGCCGCGCCTCGGTCTTTATCCAATTCAAGCAGGCGCCGCGGGGCCTCGCGCGCGGGCGCTCATGGGGAGCGCAAGACCGGCGCTTCCCCTGGACCGAGCGCTTCACGATCCCGGTCGACGCGATGACGACGACCGCGCTGCTCGAGCTCGACGCGCCGGAGCCGATCGGCTTTGAGTGCGTGCCCGCGGATCCGCCGGTTTACAAGCGCTGCTCGCGTTCGACGGACCACGCCGAGCCGGTCAACCTCGTGTTCCCGCCGCCGCCCCTCACCCGCGCCAACGCGGCGCTGCTCGGCGCCAGCGTGTTCCTCGCCGTGTTCGCGCTGCTCGTCTACGTCAGCCGCGCGCGCTTCCTCCAGCGCTACGGCGTCGTCCGCTGCCCCGACACGGCCCGCCGCGCCCGGTCGCCCTCCGCCCCCCGCGACGGCGCCGTCGCGCCGACGCTCACCGAGGCGATGCGCGATGAGTTCAGGATCCGCGCGCTGCTGTGCGGCGCCGGCGGTCTCGCGCTGGTGCTCGCCAGCGTGTTCCTGCTCGACGGGCACGCCCAGCTGCCGATGCCGCTCGCGCTCGCGGTGACGCTCGCGACCGCGTGGCTCGCGACCGCCCTCGCGCTCGAGAGCGTCACGCTCACGCGGCTCCGCCCGCTCAGCGCGATCTTCACGCTGCTCGCGGCCGCCGCCTTGATCGTCGTCGCGCTGCCCGCCACCTACCTGGCCGTAGGAGCAGGCTCGTTGAGCTTCTACGTCGTCTTCGCGGCGCTCCTGAACCATAGCCCCGGCCGCGCCGGCCCGCTCGGCGACGGAGGCGGCGGATAGCGCGGTAGGGTGACCCTCGAAGATGCGCCCTCCCGCCGACACCCCGTCGCTCGTCGTCGCCCAGTCGCTGCTCGCGGGCGACCACTCCGCGCATGTATTCTCCGAGCTGCTCGCGCTGTTTCGGCGCTGGCGCAGGTCCAAGCGCCGCGACCACGCGCTGGACTACGCCGCCGCGCGGCTCGTGGTCTGGGACGACGCGCTGCGCCGCGCGACGCTCGCGGAGTGCTGGCCGCGAGCCCCCCGCGGCCAGCCCCAGCCCTGGTTCTCGCTGGTGCGCACCCTCGACCTCGCGTGGACGAAGGGCGACGTCGACCGCACGCTCCGCGAGCTCGCGGGGCGCCCCGAGCTCGTCACGCTCACGGGCCTGCGCTGTCACAGCGTCCGAACACAACGCGAGAGCCTGCTCGCGCTCGTCCGCTCGCCCCACCTGTCCCAGATAACGCGCCTGAATTGGGGCAACGGCAGGATCGACGACGCGGCCGCGCGCGCGCTGCTCGAGTCCCCCGAGCTGCCCACGCTGCGAACGCTCGAGCTCGACAACAACGAGCTCACCGCGACCGGGGGCGCCGCGCTGGCCGCGTGCGCGCGCCTCGACGGGCTCGAGACCCTCAACCTGCGCTGCAACCGGCTCGGCGACGCGGGCGCCCAGGCGCTCGCCCGCTCGCCCCACCTCGCGCGCCTGACGACGCTCTCGCTCGCCGACAACCAGATCGGCGCCGCCGGCCTGGAGGCGCTGGGCGCCGCGCCGTGGTCAGGCCTCCGCGCGCTCGAGCTCGACATGAACAAGCTGAGCGCCGGCAGCCTCGACGCGTGGCTCGCCCGCGCGAGCCTCGAGCGGCTCTCGCGGCTGCGGCTGCGCGGCTGCGGACTCGGTCCCGGCGACGTCGACGCGCTCACCCGCGCCCCCGCGTTCGCGCGCCTGCTTCACCTCGATCTCTCCTACTGCCCGATCGGTGACCGCGGCGCGCTCGCGCTCGCGACGGGCGGACACGGGGTCGCGCTCGAGGAGCTGCGCCTGTCGGCGTGCGGGCTCTCCCCCGCGGTCCTCGACGCGCTGCTCGAGCAGGGCCGCTTCCCGCGTCTGCGATCGCTGCATCTCGATCACAACCCGCTCGGGCCGGCCGGCGCCGCGATCTTGGATCGCGCGCCGCGCTGGGCTCGACTCGAGGAGCTCCGGCTCGAGCACAGCGCGACCGAGCGCTCGTGATCGATCGAAGGAGCGAGGGCAGCAAGCGCGCGCCGCCGCTCACGCCCCCTCGAGCGCCGTGAACGTCTCGGTGGTGCTCGGGTCGCTCGGGCCCTCGCCGTTGTCGAAGGCCTCGCCGAAGCGCTCGCGCGGGATCCCGGCCGCGCGCAGGATCGTCAGCCCGGCCTTCGACACTCGCTCCTTGCTGCGGTCGCCGTGGTACCACAGCCCGCCCTTGAGCCGGCCGCAGGCCGTGCCCGCGATGATCGTCGGGATGTCGTCGGTGCTGTGCGTGACCGGCTCGGCGTGCTCCGTGGTCGCCAGGATCGCGCAGTTGCTCAGCACCGTCCCGTCGCCTTCTGGCCGATCGGCCAGGAGCTTGAGGGTGTAGGCGAGGTTGCTAAAGGTGAAGTTGCTGACGATCCGCACGTTGTCCTGAAACGCGGGATCGTGGGAGGCCTCGTGGAACGAGCGCGACTGCTCGAGCGTGTTCTCGGGGTCGACGGACTCGACCTGACCGTTGAGCTCGGGCTCCTGCCCGAAGTCGTGCCCGGTCTCGAAGATCGTGAACTGATAGCTGAACGCGCGCGTCATGTCGCAGGCGAGCGCCAGCGCGAGCACCTCGCTCATCGAGCTGCTGCGGTCACGCAGGCGCTGAATCCCGCCGATCGTCGGCCAGTCGAGCGGCGCGGCCGGCTGCTCGCAGCCGCCCAGGTCGTAGCTGAGCCGCGTCTCGAGCTGCCGGACGGCGCTGAGGTGCTGGTCGAGGCACATGCGGTCCTTGGCGCCGAGCTCGCGATTGAGCGCCTGGATGTCCTGGGTGACCGCGTCGAGCACGCTGCGCCGGGCCGCGAGCATACGCTGCGCGGCCGCGTCTTCGGGGCTCGCTACATCCATGAACAGCCGCTGGAACACGGCCAGCGGCGAGTACTCGGGGCGAAGGTAGACGTTGCCGCCGGTCGTCGAGGTGAAGTGCCCCGCGTAGCCCGGCTCGTTGTTGGCGGCGCCCTCCTGCACGCCCAGCACGAGCGACTTAAAGGGCGTGAGCCCGGCGCTCGCCTCGGCGGCGAGCTGGTCGAAGGACGGCGTGCGCGCGCCGGCGTAGCCGAGCGCAGGGTCGCCGCCGAACCACTCGTAGGAGCCCGTCAAGACCGCGGTGCGCCCGTCGTGGTGGGCCTGCGCCGGTTTGCAGTGCGGCCGAGTGCCTGTCACGAGTGACAGGTAGGGCGTGAGCCCGGCGTCGTGCAGCGGCTGGGTGTGCTGCCGCAGGCTCAGGTCCCACGGCTTCACCGTCCCCGGCGTCCCGACCGCCCGTAGGTCGTCCTCAGCGCCGTCGGGGTAGAAGTGCTCGGGCCGCAGGCCGTTGCCCCAGAACCACACGCCGACGCGCACCGGCAGCTCGCCGCCGTCCGCGAGCGCGACGCCGTGGCTGTCGAGCATGACATCGAGCAGCGGCAGCGCGAGCGTCGTCGCGCCGAAGGCCCCGAGCCCGCGCAGCAGCTTCCGGCGCCCGAGCCGGCGTTTGCGATCCAGGAAGATCAACCTGCCCACGAGCGTAGCGCGTCCGCCCCCGTCGCGGGCGCTCGTGACTCGCCCGCCGCGCGCGAAGTTTTCTGACAGGCCGCTGTCCGAAGCCGGCCCGCGCGCGGCATGTAGCTGTGGAGCGGGCGTCGACGTGACGACGCGCGTCGACCCCCACGCGCCGACGCGTGACGAGAGATGGAGCCAGCCCAGTGCGCACCCTGAGAAATTGTTCGATCATGGCGCTGCTCGCCCTCGCCGGCTGTGACGGCGGCGAAGGCGAGACCAGCGACGAGGCGCTCGGCGAGAGCGAATGCGAGCTCGCGGTCGAGCTCGCCGGGGAGCTGTCGTGGTCGGGCGCGGACGCGCCCGCCTGCGTCATCCCCTTCGCGGGCGACACCGGGATCACGATGGTCTACAGCGCGATCGACGACGCGCTCGTCGACCGCCTCGAGCTCGAGCTCGAGGAGATCACGGAGGGGGCGCTGGGCGCGTTCCCGGCGGCGGTGACGATCTTCGCCGAGGACGGGCGCGCGTGGACGAGCGCGGGCTGCACCGTAGACATCACCGCGCACGCGCTCGAGGGTGAAGATGACTTCTCGCGCATGTACAAGGTGACAGGCTCCGGGAGCTGCGCGGAGCCGGCCTCTCCGGCGGGCGGGGGCGCCGCCGCCGAGGTGACGATCTCCGCCTTCGAGCTCCGGTTCCCCGCGCGCTGGTGACCGAAGACGTCACGCGGCGGGGCACAGGGCCGCGCGCGTCAGCTCGCGCGAATACAAACACGCAACCATTCTGACATCCTGATGTAGACTCAAAATTCCACGCCGCGCGACGCCGCCGGCGATAGGGTCAAGCGATATGGATGATCAATTCGACGTAATCATCGCGGGGGGAGGACCCGCCGGCTCAACGACCGCCGCGTATCTGGCGAAGAGCGGGCACTCCGTCGCGCTGCTCGAGAAGGCGGAGTTCCCGCGCGAGCACGTGGGCGAGTCGCTGCTGCCCTTCTGCTACTCGATCTTTGAGGATCTCGGCGTGCTCGATCGGCTCACGTCGCTGTTCGTGCGCAAGCCGGGCGTGCGCTTCATCGACGTCGACGGCAGGAGCCATACAACATGGTGCTTCGGTCACGTCATCAAGGGGCCCGGCGCGCTCTCGTTTCACGTCCGCCGGGCCGAGTTCGATCACGAGCTGCTCAAGAACTCCGAGCGCCTCGGCGCCGTCGTCCACCAGCGCACGCGCGTGACCGGCGTCGAGCTCGAGGCGCCTGACGGCGGCGTGCTCGTGACCGCCACCGGCGCCGACGGCGAGACGCGGACGCTCCGCGCGCGCTTCTTCGTCGACGCGAGCGGCCGCGACACCTTCCTCGCCACGCGCATGCGGACGAAGCGGCCCCACCGCGAGCTCGATCGAGCGGCGCTCTCGACCCACTGGCTCGAGGCGCAGCTCAACGGCGGGATCGACGAGGGCCTGCTGCAGATCGTCTACCTCGGCGGCGAGAAGAAGGGCTGGATCTGGGTCATCCCCGTCGCGCACGAGCGCGTCAGCATCGGCCTCGTGCTCAATCACGCCTACATCCGCGAGCAGAAGGCGAAGCTCACCGCCGCCGGCGTCGAGGACTGGCGCGAGGCCCTGTACCGCCAGGAGCTCGAGTCGTCGACCTTCGTGCGCGGGGTCATCAAGGGCGCCAAGATCGCGCAGCCGCTCGCGTTCAACGGCAACTACTCCTACTACTCCGAGCGCAAGTTCGGCGACAACTTCGCGATCGTCGGCGACGCGGGCGCGTTCATCGACCCGATCCTGGCGAGCGGCGTGTACCTCTCCATCAAGAGCGCGCAGCTCGTCGCCAAGGCGCTGCACGTCTACTTGACGGAGGACGAGGACGCCGGGCGGCAGGCGCTCCGCGGCGCCTACGACGCCATCAACGGCGCCTACAGCCTGGTCGATCGCGCGATCGAGCTGTTCTACAACCCCGTCTCGATCAACTTCGCGCAGGTCGGAGGCGCCGCGGGGCTCCTGCACGAAGAGCACAAGGACGCGCTCGCGGCGGGCCACTTCCTGCTGGCTGGCGACTTCTTCGAGAACCACAAGAAGTACCTCGAGTTCATCGAGCTGCTGCAGGAGCCGAGGACGTTTCGGCGCTACAAGAAGATGGTCATCAAGGACGAGCGCGGGGACTCAGCGACGTGCGGCTATACGCACGACGCGATCTTCGGCGCGATCATGAAGGAAATGGCGAGCTGAGGCGCAGCGGCGGCGCGGCGCGCCAAGCCGCCGCGTCGCGGTACGAGGACCGCGAGCGCAGCTGCGCGTTGTTGATGTTGATGTTGATGTAGAGGCGCTCCGGCCGGCGCGGCCGCGCTCCCACCCGCGCCGCCATCGATCACGACGACGGCGCGCTGGCGGATCGCGCTCGCTCAGGCGTGGGGCGCCGCGCTGTCTCCGAGGAGCGCGCCTCGGCTGGGCTGCGCCGCGCGCCCCTGGAGGTAGCGCTCGAGGTGCACGAGCAGCGGGCCGAGCTCGGCGGGCTGGCTGCGGTAGCCGACGTAGAGATCAGGGCGAATGAGGTACAGCGACTCCGCCCGCGAGCCGAAGCGCTTGTGGAGCGCCATGTCGGCGTCGTAGAGGATCGGGCCGTCCCACGTGAGCGCGGGCGGGGCCTTCTCCATCGGGATCACGATGTACGGCCGCACGAGCCCACCGAAGCGCGCGCGCACCGTCTCGGCGATGTCGACGAGCGTCTTGTAGCCGGCGGCCGTCGCGGCGGTGCCGTCAAACAAGAGCAAGGTGTGATGTGTGCCGATGAAGCACTCGAACACCCGCGCGACGGTGTTGTTCTCGCACCGCGCGAGCGCCACGTCGGGGGCGCGATCTCCGGCCGACGGGCCGCGCTTGAAGGCGCGTCGATCGCCCAGGCTCGCGGTCTCGCTGGAGTTGCTGTGGCTGAGGCGGCTCATGTGAATCGGCGTGTGCTTCTCCTCGACGATCGAGCTCCCGCGGTAGTGGAGATCGAGCTCGCTGAAGGCCTGCGCGACCTTCTTGTTGATCTGCTTCACGCCGAGCAGCAGCGGGGTCAAGGTGTCGCGGATCCCGGTGCCGATCCGGTTTTTCATCAGCATGATCTTGTTGGCGCGCTCGGTGTCCATACAGATGAACTCGCCGATCGGC
This sequence comes from Polyangia bacterium, assembly GCA_030430565.1. Classification (GTDB taxonomy): domain Bacteria; phylum Myxococcota_A; class Polyangia; order Nannocystales; family Nannocystaceae; genus JACKDW01. The sequence goes on along the minus strand of JAUIKS010000003.1, from coordinate 26,161 downwards.
CGCCGCTCCTCCTCGTAGGTGTCGAGCAGCTCCGAGCGCGCGTGGCCGTGACGGACCAGGCCGAGCTTCCAGGCGAGGTTGTACGCGTCCTGGATGCCGACGTTGATCCCCTGGCCGTTCATCGGGCTGTGGATGTGGGCCGAGTCCCCCGCGAGGAACACGTTCTCGACGCGGTACTTGGGGACGAGGCGGCGGTGGATCTTGAACTGCGACATCCACGTCGGGTCCGAGAGCGTGCCAGGGAAGTGCACGCGCTCGTTGAACAGGCCTTGCAGCGCCTCGAGGCTCGGCTCCGTGTTGTCGTCCGAGTCGAGGTCGATCATCACGCGATACTTCCCCGGCTCCGGCATCGAGAGGATGATGTAGTAGCCGTTGTTGCTCAGGAACACGTAGAGGTCGTCCTCCGGCATCTCCCAGTCGAGGGTGACGTCGGCGACCCAGTACATCTCGGGGTAGGCGATGCCCGGGAAGGGCAAGCCGAGCGCGTGGCGGACGGGGCTGTGTGAACCATCGCAGCCGATCACCCAGCGGCTCCGCACGCGCTCGACCGTGCCGTCGGGGTGCTTCAGCGTCGTCGTGACGCCGTCGTCGTGCTGCTCGAAGCCCTGGAACTCGACGCCGCGCTCGATCCTCCCGCCGGCGCGCTCCAGCGAGATCGTCAGCGACTTCTCGGTCTCGGCCTGCGAGATCCCGAACATGTGGGGGTAGGGGGTGTCGAGCACCGTGAAGTCGACGCGGACGAGCAGCTTGCGCAGCGGAGCCGAGTACACGTTCATCGACCGGAGCTTGTGGGCCCGCGAGCTGACCTCGTCGATGACCCCCATGTCCTCGAAGATCTCGAGCGTGCGCGGCTGGAGGTCGGTCGCGCGAGACTGCTGCACCGGCGTCTCGAGCTTGTCGATGAGCCGGCAGCTCACGTTGTGCCGGATGAGTTCATGCGCCATCACGAGGCCCGTCGGACCAGCACCAACAATTAACGCGTCGAGCTGTGCTCCACTCTGCATCACCCGCTCTCCCCCACCGCTGACGCTCAGCGGTGTCCCCGATACGGTATCAAAGCCGAGGAGCTTGAGCACGCGCGAGCTCGCGCGCCGTTTACCCAGCCCGCGCCGTCGCGGTTCTTATTTACATGCAACAAACTACATGTCTCTTACTACCTGCCACCACATCGCGCGCGTCGGCGGCGGCGCGCGACGCAGCCGCCGCGCGCCGGTGGATCGCGTCGCGCTGACGCCCGGTGACGTCTTCACCCCGCGCTCGCGGCGAGCGATTATGACCCCTCGAGCAGGGAGAAGGTCCGCGTCGCGCTCGGGTCGCTCGGGCCCTCGCCGTTGTCGAAGGCCTGGCCGAAGCGCGTCGGCGCCGTCGGGGAAGACGTGCTCGGGCCGCAGGCCGTTGCCCCAGAACCACACGCCGACGCGCACCGGCAGCGCGCCGCCGTCGGCCAGCGCGAGGCCGCTTCGGTCGAGCATCACGTCGAGCAGCGGCAGCGAGAGCGCGGTCGCGCCGAAGGCCCCGAGGCCGCGCAGCGGCTGGCGGCGACCCATTCGCTTGTACCGGCTACTCCCCCTCCGCGCTGCTGTCATCGCCGCCGAGCTGACCGCTGGCGTAGCGAAACGCGTCGCTGCTGACGATCTCGCGCACGAGCGCCCGATACACGCGGCCGTCCTCCTCCTCGAAGACCGCCGTGAGGTCGTTGATGTTGACGAGCTGCGCGTCGGTCTCGATCTGGCCGATCGCGTTGCGGTAGGCGTGCTGAACCAGGCAGCGGCTGACGCCCGCGGCCTCGCGCAGCATCGGGATCAGCTCGCGCGCGTCCTCGAACGACTGCCCGCGGAACTCGCCGCTGGCGTCGACCGGCAGCCCGTTGTCGAGCTCGCGGTACTCGCCGAACGGCCCGAAATGCTCGAAGGAGAAGCCCACCGGGTCCATGATCTCGTGACAGCCGCGGCAGGCGTCGAGGTCGCGGTGGGCCTCCAGCGCCTCGCGCCGCGTCGCCTCGCCCTCGGGCGGCGTGGGCAGCGAGAGGTCGACATCAGCGGGCGGCGGCGGGACGACGCCGCACAGGATCCGCTCGACCACGAACTTGCCGCGCCGCGTCGGCGAGGTCTTGTCGGGGTGGCCGTTGGTCGCCAAAAATAGCCCAGAGGTCAGGTAGCCGCGACGCCACGCGGGCATCGTCACCTCGGTCTCCTCGGCGATCGGATCGAGGCCGTAGAAGTCGGCCAGCTCGGGGCGCAGCGTGGCGCGGTCGGTGGTCAAGAAGTCGAGCGCGTCGGTCTCGGGGCCGATCATCTGCTGCGCGAGCGCCCGCCCCTCGGCGCGCATGGCCGCGTAGAGGTCCTCGGTCGCGCCCGGCTTAGGGTAGTTGGTGAGCGTCAGGCGATCGACGTTGAGGTGCTCCCGCCAAAACCGCGCGAGCGCGGCGTCGGCCCGCGGGTCGTCGAGCATGCGATCGACCTGCTGCGCGATCCTCCGCCCCGACGAGAGCTTGCCGTCCTCCGCAGCGTCGAGCAGCTCGTCGTCGGGGGTCGTCTCCCACAGCGTGTAGGCGAGCCGCGAGGCCATCTCGTAGTCGGTGTACTTGCGGACCTCCGGGTCGTCCTCGAGCGCCCTGCCTAGCTCGACGCGGTACAAAAAATTCGGCGACTGCAAGAGCCCTGCGACCGCGAGCTCGACGCCCTTGACCGTATCGCCCTCGAACAGCTGCTCGACGTTGCCGACCACGAACAGGTAGCGGTTGACCTCCTCGTCGGTCAGCGGGCGCCGCCAGACCCGGCGCCCGAGCTCGCCCAGGAACTCGCGCACGCACTCGTCGTCGACGCTCGCGGGCGCGCAGCCGTGATCGTCGAGCGGCGTCGGCGACTTCGAAAACGCCTGCGCCGCGACCTCGAGCGCGATGGCCTCGAATTGCTCGACGCTCACGTCGTCGTAGCAGTCCATGCTCGCGCTGATGGACGAGAAGTTGGCGCGCACGAGATCCTCGGGGAGCTCGGCCGTGACCTCGGCGCGGCCTCCGAAGAGATCGCGGACGCTGTTTCGGTATTCGAAGCTCCGCAGCAGCTTGAGCGAGGAGGGCGGCAGCGCCGTGGGGTCGGGGATGTCCTCGCCGCATCCTGACCCAGAGGCCAGCACGGCGGCGGCGACGACAACGCGGGCCGCGAGCGAGAGCCCAGGCGCGCGGCGTGGGAGCGATCGATGTGTGAATGTCATAGGCGCGAGGTCGTAGAAGCCGCGTAGCCGGCCCCCTGCTCCCCCGGTTCCCGGTGGACGAGCGCCGTTACAAAAATTGTTGAGCCACAATTATTGTACGCGCGCGACGCCGCGCGGAGTCACGCGCGTCGAAGCCCGCGGTAGCGGCGGAAGTACTGGCGCATCAAGAACCGGCGAAACCACACCGCCCACGCGCCCAGCTCGATCGCCACGCGCCCGTAGACGATCATCGAGCGCGCGCCCACGCTGACGCCGTGGAAGAAGTCCTCGCGCAGCACGTGCGGCGTGAGCGGCGGCGGGTAGGTGCTCTCTCCTCCGGGCGTGTAGCGCTCGAGCTGGAGGATGTTGCGCGCCACGAGATCCGCTTGCCACAGGCACTCGATCGCGCGCTGCATGGTCGGCCAGGGCGCGCTGGCGTCACCGCCGACGATCCGCGCCGCGTCGCCGCAGGCGAAGATCTCGGGCAGGCGCGGGCGGGCTTCGGGGAAGCACTGGAGGGTCGGGCCGACCTTGAGCCAGCCGTCCTCGGTCAGCGGCAGGTTCAGGCGCTGCAGCGCCGGCGCGGGCCGGACCCCGCCGGCCCAGTACACGCCGGCGCAGGCCAGCGTCTGCTCGCCCGCGCGCTCGCCCTCGCGGTAGGGGCCGCTGGCGGACTCGCCCGGCCCCGCGCCCTTCGGGCGAAGCACCACCTCGCCCTCGCGGATCGCGACGACGCGCGCGCCCAGGCGCAGCTCGACGCCCTGGCGCTTGAGGTGACGCGCGGCGAGCGTACCGGCCCGCCGGGTCATGCTCGGCAGCAGTCGATCCGCGCCCTGGACCAAGGTGACCTGTGGGACACGCCAGCCGTCGGGGCGCCGCGCGGCCAGGTGCGCGAGGTCGCCGGCGAGCTCGACCCCGCTGATGCCGCCGCCGACCACGACGAAGCGCGGCGCGTCCTGGCCCGGGCCCTCGCCGCGCAGCGCCTGCTCGAGCCGCGCGGTCGAGCGCTCAAAGCCGTCGGCGAATTTGTAGCCGAGCGCGCGCTCGCGGCCGGGCAGCCCGGGCGGCGGCGTCACGACGGAGCCGAGCGCGACGACAACGTAGGCGCCCCGCAGCACCTCACCGCCGCGCAGCGTGACCGCGCGCCGCTCCGGATCAAAGGACTCGACCTCGCCGAGCACGAAGCGCGCGTTGGGGTCGCCGTCGATGATCGTCCGGGTCTCGAGCTCCGAGGCCGCGCGATCGATCCGCGCGCACAGGCGCTCTTGGACCAGCGGGATGTAGCCGTGCGCGGGCTGGCGATCGACGACGATGACCTTCAGCCGACGGCCGACCGCGCCGCGCCGGCGCAGGTGATAGAGGACGTCGATCCCGGCCATGCTCGCGCCGAGGATCAGCACGTCGCAGGCGCTCGGGTCCTCGGGCTCGCGGGCCGCCTCAGCGACGCTCTCCGTTGCCGACTCAGTTGCCAAGCAGATGAACCTTCTCGCGCAGCGACGGAGGCATGCGAGCGACGACCGCCTCGGCCGCTTTTCGAGAGTGTCGCATGCTCCGGTGGACCAGGACGAGCGCCTCGCCCTCGAAGCGCTCGGCGGCCGCGATCAGCTCGTCGATGTGCGTGTGCCCCCAGCGGCGCGTCCGCGCGATCGCCCCCGCGTCGCCGGCCTCCCAGCTGGTGACCTCGTGCACGAGCACGCGCGCGCGCCGGGCCATCGCGCTCTCGTCCGAGAGCAGGAATTCGATCTGCGTGTCGCCGGTGACACACAGCTCGGGCGCGCGGTGCTCGTCGGTGATCTCGACGCCCGCCTGGCGCAGCCGCTTGAGCTCGGCGCCCTCGCGCCCCTGAAATTCTGGCTTGAGCCGCCGGCTCACGCGCTCGACCACCCAGGCGAGCGAGGGCACACGGTGCACCGTGCGAAAGCAGGTCGCCTGCACGTCGCGGCGGATGGTCACGGTCGCGCCGGGCGCGTGCCCGAAGATCTCGACGGGCACCTGGTAGCCCTCGAGCTCGGACCAGGCGGCGAAGATCCGCTGCAGCGGCTCGGCCGCCTCGACCGGGACGTGGAGCTTCAGCGGCTTCTGCCCGAACATCGAGCGCAGGCTGGCGAGGTAGTGCACGCCGCCGAGGTGATCGGCGTGCGCGTGGCTGGCGAGCACGGTGCCGTAGCGCTGCGCGCCGGGGGGGCACATGCCGATATCGAACATGACCCCCAGCTCCTTGGCCATCAGACAGGTCTCGACCCCGCCGCGCGCGACGCCGGTGAGCGTCACGCCGGCGACGTGCAGCTGGTCCATCCCGCGATCGTCGTCGGTCGTTTCCATCTCGCGCTCGCTCATCGCCCGGCTCGCGGGCGCGCGCCGGGCTGTGCAGTGTGATGGATGATCGGGCGCGGCGCTACGGGATCAGGTGACGAAGTTGCGGTTCGGCGTCCACAGCACCTGCGTGCGCGCGGGGCCGAGCTCGGCCGGCGCGGCTGTCGACGCCGCGCGCCGCGTGACCCCGAGCAGCCCGCGCGCCGCCGCGTAGACCTTGTCGGGCGAGACCACGATGACATCCTCGAGGTGGATGTTCTGCGGAATGCCCGGCACAGGGTCCTGCCCGAGCACGCGGGTGACGACGTGCTCGCCGGCGAAGGCCTCGTGCACGGCGCCCTGGATCTCGCGACCGATGCTCGAGAACACGCGGTCCTCGTGGACGACCAAGAGGCGGCCGGTCTTGCGCACGCTGTTGATCACGGTCTCCATGTCGGGCGGCACGATCGTGCGCATGTCGATCAGCTCGCAGCTGACGCCCTCGGCCGCGAGCTTCTTGACCGCGCTCTGGCAAAATAGCGTGCAGCGGCCCCACGTGACGACCGTGAGCTCGTCGCCCCGCTGGCGCACGGCGGCTTTGCCCAGGGGCACGCGGAAGTCGTCGGGCAGGTCGGGGATGTGGCCCTGGAAGCCGATGCTGCGCTTGAGCGCGGCGATCTCCTTGGCGTCGGTCGGCTCGCCCGGGAACGCGTCGCCGAGCGTCATGCGATACAGGCCCTTGGACTCGAACACCACGACGGGGCCGTCGTAGTCGGCCGCGCTGCGCAGCAGGCCATACATGTCGCGCGAGGTCGTCGGCGCGATGATCGTCAGGCCCGGGATCGCGCCGTAGAAGCCCTCCATGCACATCGAGTGGTAGACGGCGCCGCCGTGCAGCGGCTCGACCGGCAGGCGCACGATCACGTTGACGCGCGAGTGGCCGTTGGAGCACCACAGCTGGTTGCCCATCAGCACGAGCCAGTGCAGCGTGTTGAGGCTGTAGTCGGAGAACTGGATCTCGGGGATCGCGGTCGCGCCCTCGTGCAGCGCGAAGCCCAGCGCCGAGCCCATGATCAGCGGCTCGTTGATCGGCGCGTCGCGGACCTGCTCGGGGAACTGCTCCCACAGCGCGCGCGTCGCCTGCATGACGCCGCCCTTCTTCGCAACGTCCTGGCCGTAGAGCCAGGTCATGGGGTTGTCGCGGAGGATCGCCCGCAGCGCGGCCCGGACCGCGCCGTTGATCGAGATGCAGGTGGTGCGGCCCTCGAGCGGGGCCTCGACGACCTCGGGGAAGGGCGCGCGGATGTGCTCAAAGACAGACTCGGCGGTCGGCTCGGGCTCGCCCTGGCTGATCTTCATGGTCTCGACGATGTAGTCGTCGGCCCGCTTCGCGAGCCCGCCGAGCTCGTGGCGCCGGAAGTAGTCGCTGCCGCTCGTCTGCGCGTTGCGGCGGATGATGTCGTCGGGCTGCAGGACGCCGCGCCGGACCAGCGCCTCGCCGAAGTCGAGCAGTGGGTCGTACTGATCAAACTTAAAGCTGAAGTCGGCGGCGGAGCTGTGATCGTTGAGCCGCGAGAGGTTGTGGATCCACATCATCGCCGGCTTCTGCTGCCGGGTGACGTAGGTCGCGGCCCGCTTCGCGGTCTCGTAGACGGCGAGGAAGTCGTTGCCGTCGACCTCGAAGAACTCGAAGCCGAAGGCGCGCGCGTAGCCGCCGATGTCCTTAATGCCCCGGCCGTCCTCGGGCGAGACGCTGATCGCGATCTCGTTGTCGGTGACGGTGATCAGCAGCGGGGTCTGCAGGATCGAGGCGCCGGTCATGGCGTCGTGCAGATCGCCCTCAGCCATGGTCCCGTCGCCGATGACGGCCGTGACCATGCCGTCGGTGAAGCCGCGCCGCTGCAGGCCGTGGGCGTAACCGACCGCCTTGCCGAGCTGCATCCCGAGCGAGCTCTGCACCGGCAGGATGTTGATCTCGGGCGCGTTAAAGTGCGCGGTCATCTGCCGCCCGCCGGTCCACGGATCGGTCACGCGCGACAGCTGCTGACGCATGTGATCGAGATGGAAGTCCTGGTAGCCGCGCAGCCGCGCCCACATCGCCAGCAGCCCGGCGGATCGATAGTGCGCGCCGATGCCGAAGGCCTCGGGGTTGACGACCTCGTGGTAGGCGAGCGCCTCGGCGACGCCGTGCAGCTCCTCGCCCGAGCCCCAGATCGAGAACTTGACCGTGCCCTTGGCGCACTCCTGGACAATGCGCTCGACGTGACAGCGCGCCAGGCACATCTCGAAGTAGGCGGCGCGCAGCACATCCGGCGTCAGGCTCGGATAGCTCTCAAGATCACGGAGGTCGTAGCGCAATTCTCGGGCGGTAGCGGCGGGTACATCCATGGGCGTGCGGGCACCTTATGCCATCGCGCACACCCGGTAAACTGGCGCGAATACTCACGTTTTTGCGAGGTGGCTGACCCGGCGCGGAGATTGTCGAACAACCTCGCGCACCTGCGCGTCGCGCCCCGCCGGCGCCGTGAGCCTGCTCTCCGCAGCTCGTCAAGGGCGCGCCGGGATCGGGAGCGCGGCCGCGCAGCCGAAGACCGGTGAAGGATCAGGCCGGAGGCGTCGCGGCCGTGACCGCGACCTGCGGACGGTTGAGCGCGAGCTTGGGCCGGGCGTCGGCCAGCGGGTCGCCGCCCTCGTGCTTCTGGCGGACCTGGAAGTACTGCGTGATCGAGAGCGAGAGCATGAACGGCAGCGCGACGGCCTCCAAGACCGCCAGCAGCAGCCCGCCGAGCGGCGCCCAGATCAGCCCGAACAAGTAGCTGACGAGCACAAACACGACGCCGAGCGCGAGCGCGGGGATGATGAACTTGACGATCAGCGGCACCGGCTCCTTGAGCGCGAGCTCGATGTTGCGCTTGGTGATGTCGACGATGCGCTTGTCCTCGGCGAAGTAGATCGAGCCGATGAAGCAGCCGAGGATGATCCCGGGCGCGATCAAGAGGACCGTGCCGATCCCCGCGATCAAGCCCGCGACGAGGAAGCTCGGGACGATCGTCTTGAGGTTGGGGATCTGGGCCTGAATCGTCGGCAACCACTCGACCGGCTGCCCGAGGTGTCGGTTCATCAACAGCTGCGTGGCCGCGGGGATGCAGACGAAGCCGAGCGCGAGCCCGGCGACGAGCGAGACGAGGCCCGCGAGCACCGGGCCGACCACCGGGATCAGGCCGAACACGAGGCCAACCAAGGCGGCCGGGATCGTGACGCCGCCGATGATCATCGCGGCGGGCACCAGCTCTCCCTGGTGCAGCGTCCAGGCGCTCGTGAGCGCGCCCTTGATGTTCTCCGTGCCGATGCCCTGCGCGGCCAGCTTCTGGTCAACCTGGCCGAGCTGCTCACCGATCGACGGCGCGGCGGCCGGCTGCAGCGCGCCGGGGTTTGCCGGCTGCTCCTGTCCGGGCCCGCCCGGCGCGGTCGGCGGCGCAGCGGCCGCTTGGTTGGGATCAAACGCCTGCTGCCCCGCAGGCATGGTCTCCATGTGCTCGGGCGGCGCGCCGGGTGCGACCGGCATCCCGGGGACCTGGCCCGCGGCCAGCGCGGACGGGTCGACCTGGGGCATGTATCCGGTCTCGGCGTAGGCGAGGCCGGGCGCGCCGGGGGGACCACCAGCGGGACCGCCAGCGCCGCCGAGGCTCGGGACCGGCATGCCCTCGCCCGCGATCACGGTGCCGCCCTTTTTGGGTACGCGGCCGATGTCGAGGGTCTTGAGCGTGATCACCGAGTTGCCCAGGCGAACAGATGTCCCCGCGGTCATGTCCAGCTTGGCGATCCGGTTGCCCTGGAGCGTGAACGAGCCGTTGGTCGAGCCGACGTCGACGTACTGCAGGCCGGTTTCACCCAGGACAAATTCGCCGTGCTGGCCCGACACTTGGCTGTCGAACAGCGAGATATCCGCGCCCTCGCGGCCGACGCTGACGCGCGGCTGAGAAAACGTCTTGATCTCGGCCGGGCGGTCGACGTACTGAATGTGCAACGTGTAAGAGGCCATCGTCTCTCCGAGCGTGCGTTCGTCTCCCAAACCCCGCGGCTACAATCGCCGCCCTGGACCGCGCGGCGGCCGTCGTGCCGCGCGAGCATATCGCGTGTCTCTTGGAGTTCGGGCGTCCATGACGGCGATTCGCGGTGGTCCGCGTACTGCTAAGGCTTATACCAGTGTCCCTAGATAGCCCCGCAAGACGCAACATTCGCGGCCCCGAGTCCGCCGACGCCGAGTCCGCCCCAAAACCGCTGCGCCCGTGGAGCCCCGAGACGCTCCGCGCCCTGCGGGAGCAGCTCCGCGCGGACAGCCAGGCGCCCGCGCGCGAGCCGTGGGATCTCGTGGTCGTCGGAGCCGGGATCACGGGCGCCGGGATCGCGCGCGATGCCGCGATGCGCGGCTTGAGCGTTCTCGTGCTCGAGGCCGCCGACATCGCGTTCGGGACCAGCTCACGCTCGACTCGGCTGATCCACGGCGGGGTTCGCTACCTCGAGCAAGGCGAGCTCGGCCTGGTCTACGAGGCGCTCCGCGAGCGCGCGCGCCTCTACCAGATCGCCGGACACCTGGTCCGCCCCGCGCGCTTCCTGTTCCCGGCCTACACAGGCGACCGGCTGCCGCTGTGGAAGCTGCGCGCCGGCCTGAGCCTGTACGACGCGCTCAGCCTGTACCGCGCCAGCAGCCACCGCGGCCTCAACCCACGCCGAACCCGCGAGCTCGAGCCGCTGCTCGCCGAGCCCGGGCTGCGCGGCGCGGTGCTCTACGAGGACGCCGTCACCGATGATGCTCGCCTGACGCTCGCGACCCTGCAGAGCGCGCGGCGCCACGGCGCGCGCGTGCTCACCTACGCGCCGGTCGAGTCGGTGTCCCGCGAGCGCGGCGAAGACGGGACCGAGCTGCAGGTCGCGACCGTGCGCGGCGGCGATCGAATTCACGCGCGTCAGCTCGTGATCGCGACCGGGCCGTGGACCAGCGAGCGCCTGCTCGGGGCGCCTGGGCGCGAGCTGCTCTCGCTGTCCCAGGGGATCCACCTCGTTTTGCGGGCCGCCGATGTCCCGGTTCGCCAGCCGCTCGTCCTGCAGGCCAAGGGCGACGAGCGCCGGATCCTGTTCGTGATCCCCTGGGGCGCGCGAACGTACCTCGGGACCACCGACACCCGCTACACCGGGGACCCCGGGCGCGCGGGCGTCACCGAGGAAGAGATCAGCTCGCTGCTGAGCACCGTCGGTCGCCACCTCCCCGGGGCCCGACTGCAGCGCGATCGCATCATCAGCGCGTGGTCGGGGGTCCGCCCGCTCGTCCGCGCGGGCGGCTCCGGCTCGACCGTCGAGCTGTCCCGCAAGCACCGCATCATCCGCAACGAGGACGGCGTCCTCGCGGTCGTCGGCGGCAAGCTGACGACCTACCGCGCGATGGCCGAAGAAGCGGTCGATCGCGCGCTCGAGCGGCTGCCCCGTCGCACGCGGCCCGCGTGCCAAACCCAACACGAGGCGCTCGTCCCGGGCGAGGCGCTGACGCGGGACGAGCTCGCCAACGACTCGCTGCTCGCGGACCTCTCCGCCCGCCACGGCCCCGACGCCCGAACGCTCGCGCGCCGCGCTGCCGAGCAGCCCGCGCTGCGCGAGCGCCTCGTCGACGACCTGCCCTACCGCTGGGTCGAGGTCGAGCACGCCCTCGAGTACGAGGGCTGCACGCACCTCGATGATCTCCTGCGGCGTCGTCTCCCGCTCGCGCTCACCGACCCTCAGCTCGGGGCCGGCGTCGCGCGGCGAGTCGCGCGACGGCTGATCGAGGCCCGCGGCGGGCCCGGCCGCGAGATCGACGAAGAGCTCGAGCGCTACGCCGCGCTGGTGCGACGAGAGAGCGGGCGCGAGGTTCCAGCGGCGCCCTGACGGCCGAATTAAACCTCGCAATAAAACTCGAGTAGAGTGTGCGAGCGATGTCGGCTGACGGGCCCTTCTTCTCCGTGGGGGAGAACAGCATTCGTCATCTCAAGGACGCGCGCGAGGCCTACCCGGCGATGCTCGCGGCGATCCGCGCGGCCCGCTTCGAGATCCTGCTCGAGATGTACTGGATCGCGGATGACCGCGTGGGTCTCGAGTTCCGCGACGCGCTCGTCGAGCGAGCCGCCGCCGGCGTGACGGTGCGCGTGATCTACGACGCGATCGGCAGCCTGCGGCTGCCCACCAAATTCTGGGACCCGCTGCTCGCCGAAGGCGGCGAGATCACGCAGTTCGGACCCATCTCGCCCTGGCGGCGTCACTTCCGGCTGCTCCGGCTGCGATTTCGCGACCACCGCAAGCTCCTGGTCTGCGACATCGACAAGGCGTTCACCGGCGGGATCAACCTCGCCAGCCCGTGGCTCCCGGTTGACCAGGGCGGCGCCGCGTGGCGCGATGACGCCGTCGAGCTGCGAGGCCCCGCCGGCCGACAGATGCGCACGCTGTTTTACGACACCTGGTGGCACCTCAGCGGTACACACCCGGTTGGCGCGCAGCCGAGCGTCATGCGGGCCCGCCGCGGCGTCTGGGTCCTGTCCAACATGTTCCGCGGTCGCGTGGACCGAAGCATTCGACGCGCCTACCTGCTGGCGATCCGACGGGCGCGCGCCAGCATCGACATCGCCGCCTGCTACTTCTTGCCCGGGCCGACGCTGCTCCGCGCCCTGATCGCGGCCCACCGCCGCGGCGTGCGGCTGCGGATCTTGGTGCCGCTGCGCAGCGACGTGCCGCTCATCGACCTCGCCATGCAGAGCATCCTGGTCAAGCTCGTGCGCGAGGGCATCGCCGTCTACGCGTTCCGCGGGCGCGTGCTGCACAGCAAGACCGGCATCGTCGACGCCCGCTACGTGACGATCGGCAGCTTCAACCTCGACGCCCAGTCGCTGCACTTCAACCTCGAGAGCAACGTCGCCATCGACGATCGCCGGTTCGCCGAGGCGGTGACGCGCTCGTTCGACACCGACCTCGAGACCGCCCGCCGCCTCGACCTGGCGTACCTGCGCGCCGCGCCGCTGTGGACCCGCTTTCTCGCCTGGTGGGCCGCCCGCCTGCGCGCGTTCCTCTGAGCCGCTGACCTTTCGAGCATCTTTTAAAAAAACGCGAGCATCGGGCCGCTTAACACGAGAGTTCCCCCCACCTTCCGGCCTCCGCAGAAAGCCGCACGCAGCGACCCCCGCCCCTCCCTCTCAGAGCCCCGCGTGACTCAGCGAGACGTCGAGACGTATCGAGCGCATCAGCCAGCGCAGCAGCCGAGGCTAGAACCAGCTGAAGATCCACACGATCGCGCGCGCGATCCAGCCGTCGTGGAAGTGCGCGCCGACCAGCACGCCGCCGCCAAAGAGCGTGCCGAGCACGACGCCGGGACCGACGACCCAGCCCATGATCCAGGCCAGTCGCGACTCGTTCTCGGCCTCGTCCTCGCCCTCGGGCTTACCGCCCGTCTGCGAGGCGACCGCGACGTCGGTCTTCTTTGCGGCGCGCTCGGGGGCTTGTTGCTTAGACTCCGCCATCTTCGCCGCCCTCCTCTACATCTGACTCTGGGGACACATCGATCGGGCTGGGCGCCGTCGGCATCGGGCTGACCGCAGGAGCCGCTCCAGCCGCTTTGTTGAACTCGAGCTTCTTGTTGCCGATGATCCGGAGACGATTCGCCGGATCGAGATACAGCGCGCGCCCTGCTCTCAGGGCGTCGACGCTCATCCAGCTCCCGGCCAGCGCCTCGGGATCGCTCGTCGAGAGGATCGGCCGCGCGCCGAAGACCTCGCCGATGGCTAAGAGCAGGCCGTGTACACGCGGCGCGCTCGAGCCTGACTCGGAGTAGGCGACGCTGACCGTGCGCAGCGCGTCGCTGGGGATCACGGGGCTCGCGTCCTTGGGCGCGAGGCGCAGCGAGCGATTGGTGAAGCCGACCACCACGTCCGCGCCGTCACGCGCGTGGGACTCGAGGTCTTGCTGCAGCTGGGCGCCGCTCATGTCGAGGGTGTTGGCCTGCCACGCGACCACGCCCACGAGCTCGAGCTGCACGCCGACCTGGGCGTCGAGGACCTCGGAGCTCCAGCGCACCGAGTTCTGGACATCAGAGATCCAGTCGCCGCCGCCGAGGATGATCGCGCGGTCGACCAGGACCTTGACGCGGACGATCCGCTTCTCACGCAGCGCGGGCTCGACCTCGGCCGGGACAGCGGCGAGCCGCGCGAGCGTGAAGGGTGAGCGCGCGGGGCCGACATGCGGCGCCGGCGTGGTCTCGGGGTCAGGTTTTGGAGTCGGCTCGACGGGGGTCTTGGTGTCCGCGCCTGGGGTCGTCGTCGGATCCGCCGCCTTCGTGGGCGCCTTCGCGGGGTCCGCCGCCTTCGTGGGCGCCTTCGCGGGATCCGCCTTCGCGGGCACCTTGCCCTCGGGGCTCGCGTCGGGTCCGGACTCGCCGGCTTTGCTGTCCGGCGACTCGTCGCCGGGAACCTCTACATCGATGCCGAGCCAGTCACGCTCGAAGGAGAGGATCCCGACGCGGTTGTCCACGCCGACCTTTACGCCGTAGGAGAACAGACCCAGCACGATGGTCAGGGGGATCCCGAGCAGGAGCCCGAGCTTGGCCAGCGCTTTGAGTCGGGTTGAGTTCATGGGATGGGGGCCTCGCGGGTATTTGGCAGTATAGCGCCCGCGATCACCAACATCCCGTTCCTCGCCCGCATTCCCTCGCTCACGGCCGTTGACGCGCGCCGGCACGGGACGCGGTGGAGAAGGTGCAGAAAGCGCCCTAGAGCGCAGCGTCGAACAAGACCGCGAGGACCATCACGGCCGACGACAGCAAAAACAGCGCCGTAATCGTTCTTCCGAGCTGTTTCATGACTCCTGCTGCTCCTCTACTCGCCGTAGGTTCGACGGACTCTCGACTTAAAACTTCGACGGCGCGCGCGCGCTCGCGGCGATGCACGATCGACATCACAGCCCGTGTCTATCGACGCCCGGCCGCTAGGCTGGTTCGCTGCTGAACACTCCGAGCAGGACGCGCCGCGGCCGCGTTCACGACGCGCGAACGCGCCCAAGGCTCGCGCGCAGGCTCGGCCCGCGCGCTCGGTCACCCTCGATCTCTCGCTCGCTAATTGATTCGCGAGCGCGCTCGCGAATGTTTCAACGAAGCGAGCGGCGGCTCAGCCCTCGTCGAAGGCCTCGACCCCGATCACGCAGGACGCCGGGTCGCCGAAGTTGTAGGTCTCGTCCAGATCCGCGTACGCGTCGTTGATCTCGCGCCAGGTCAGATAACCGTCCTCGCCGAAGCACTCGTGCAGGTCGAGGTCACCGTGCTTGAGGTCGCCGCCGAGGACCTCAACGATCTGCCCCTGCGTGCGCCCGGAGCCCTCGGCCGTCCAGGCCATGTCGAGGATCATCTCCTCTTGCTCGGGGCCGCTCCAGTTCCACTCGTCCCACTCGCCCATGACCGCGAGGTGGAACACGCCCGCGCCGTCGTCTTGGCGGTGATAGACGTAGGTCTTGTCGGTCGAGAAGGTGTCGTCGTCGAGGAAGCCCGTGTACTCGACCACGTAGTCGTCGAAGTCGATGTCGATGTGCTTCTTCATCGACTGCGTGTCGCGCTCGAAGGTCACGTGCGCCTTGCCGGCGTAGCTGAACAGCTCGCCGCCGTAGCCCTTCATCTCGGGGAACTTCTCGACCGTGTCGAAGTCGAGCATGAAGCCGCCGGTGCGGATGTTGCCGTCGACCTGCAGGTCGCCGGTCATCAGCAGGTCCATCTCGTCCTGCGCGGCGGCGCCGCGCGGGCCGACCCAGAGCTCGTAGTTGGAGTTGGTGAGCCCGCCGTCGAGGCGCACGAGCCAGGACATCTCGCGGCCCTGATCGTCGTCGTGGGGACCGTAGATGTTGGTGGTGCCCTCGCGCCCGTTCGCCGGCTTGCCGTCGAGGTAACCGACCACGAGCGCGGCGCCCTCGACCATCGAGGTGACCCAGGCGTTGATGTCGTTGGCGGTCGCTAGCGCCAGGACCTGCACGTGGCCGCGGACCATGTCATTCGCCGCCGCGCGGGTCGTCACGTCCTCGCTGCCAGGGACCTCGAGGCGCACGTCGTCGGCCTCGACGAAGGCCGACGAAGAGGTCGCTCCGAAGCCGAAGGGGATGCAGCCGGCGCTCGCGAGGCTCAGACCGAATCCGAGCAGCGAGATCACAAGGGAGGAACGGGACGGGCGAGGCATGACCATGTGACAGCTCCTGAAGCGCGCATGAGACGGACCCCACATCCACTCTGCGCTCTCGGCGGTTCAACACTAGCAGACGCACAATGTGTCACCGCGGCTTAAGCCCGATAGCGAGGGATCTCTCACACGCAGCTCATACGCATCTCAACGGCGAGAAGAACGCCGCTCCAACGCGATTCTCCGCGCCTGCGTTGGCGAACAATTCCCTCGGCCGATGAGGGACATGCGCAGGATCGAGCCGCTATCCGTCGTGGTCGTGATCGTGGCCGTCGCCCTCGCCCTCGATATTGAACACGAAGTGCACCGAGTCCGACTGGCCATCTTTCTCGATGGTGATGGTCGTGTCCCAGACGCCCGCCATGTGCAGATCGACCGGGTTGGCGTGGTACATGCCGGCGCTCTGCTCCGAGATCGCGGCCTGGCTGTCGGAGCCGTGCCCGTGCTCGGGCATCCACGGCTCGACGGTGATGTTCGCGCCCTCGACCCCGCCGGCCGCGTCGGAGACCTCGAGCATCCACATGTTCATGCCCTTGACCGGCGGTGAGGGCTCGCTGGTCAACTTAACCGTGAACATGCCGTTCTCGGTGTCTTTGGTCAGGCCGTCGACATAGTCGTCGGTCTCGATCTCAGGCTCGCCCTGCGAGTCGTGCGAGTCGTGCGAGTCGTGCGAGTCCGAGGTCTCGCCGGTCGAGTCACAGGCTGGCAAGCCGATCGTCAGCGCCGCCGCGATCGCGAACAGCATGGTGGACTTGGGGGAATTCTGCGTAGCCATGGATCTCTCCCGTTCGCTCGAGGTGAGTGTGCCGCACACAGCGCGCCGCGCTCCATGCGACGCGTTGACGCACAAACTTGGATGTAGCGGGCGAATTCGCCCGCGCGCGCTCGCAACGAGTGACGCGGAGCGAGACGCTCCCATAGTACCGAGTCGGCCGCTGGGAGCCAGCGAAACACCGATTTTTCGCCGCCTGGGACCTGGTGTTCTCGATCACCGACGCGCGGCTCCACGGGTCGTCCGCGGCGCCGCTCCCCCCGCTTGCTAGATTCTCCGTCGATGCCGCTCGCGTCGCCGCTCCACCTTCAACGCTGGATCGAACAAAACCGCGGGCTCCTGCGCCCGCCCGTCGGCAACAAGCGCCTGTGGGTCGACCGCGAGACGATCGTGATGATCGTCGGCGGCCCCAACGGACGCAGCGATTACCACATCGACCCGGGGGAGGAGCTGTTCTTTCAGCTCGAGGGCGACATCACCCTGCGGGTCATCGATGACGGCAGGCGCCGCGACATCACGATCCGCGAGGGCGAGCTGTTCTTGCTCCCGGCGCTCGTCCCCCACTCGCCGCAGCGACCCGCCGGCACCGTCGGCTTGGTCGTCGAGCGCGCGCGTCGACCCGGCGAGCGCGACGGGCTGCGCTGGTACTGCGAGCGCTGCGACGCGATCGTCCACGAGCAATTTTTTCAGCTGGTCGACATCGAGCGCCAGCTCACGCAGGCGATCGAGCGTTACCGGGCCAGCGAGACGCTGCGCGCCTGCTCCTCCTGCGGCGCCGTCGCGCCACCGACATGACCGTTTAGTCAGCTGATCCCGAGCGGCGTCACGCGCCGGAGCGCCGCGCTCACGTCGACGGCGGGCCCGCCCGGTACTGCGCGGGCTCGGTCCCGATGAAGCTCTTGAACGCGCGCGAGAAGTGGCTGCGGCTCGAGAAGCCGACCTCGGCCGCGATCGTCTTGATCGGGCGGTCGCTGGTCCGCAGCAGCTGGGCCGCGCGACGCAGCCGCGTCTCGCGGAGCAGCTCCATCGCCGAGACGCCGAAGGTCGACGAGAAGCGCTCGGAGAAGCTCGAGCGGCTCATCCCCGCGACCTTCGCCAGGGACTCGAGCGTGTGGTGCTCCGCGGGCGCGTCGAGCATGGTCGCCAGCGCGCGCGCGAGCCGAGGGTCATCGAGCGCCGCGAGCCAGCTCAAGCTCGCCTCGCCCGGCTGCCCCCGCGCGCGCTCGCTGTCCCGCGCGACACGTCGGACCAGCGCGATCAGCCCCTGGGTCATGTAGGCCGACATCATCGCGTCGCTGCCGGGGCCGGGGCGCGCCTGCTCCTCGAGCAAGCCGGTGAAGGCCGACGCGACCGCGCCGTCCTCGGGTCCGAAGCGCACGACCAGCGGCGCGCGCAGGTGCCCGAAGAGGTTGACGCCGCCGGCGTAGGTCGCCTGCACGTTGCCGCAGGCGAGCAGCAGCACCGCCTCGCCCTCGCCCGCCACGAACGCGCTCACCCCCGGCGCCGGCCGACGACAGGCGACGCCGACATCGAAGAGCGTGCGCAGCCCGTCCGCCGGCTCGATGCGGTGCGGCGAGCCGGGCGGCACGACGATCAGCGAGCGCTCGCCGAAGTCCAGCCGCTGACCGCCGCCCACGATCAGCGAGCCCTCGCCGCGCAGCACGTAGTGCAGCCCGACGCTGCCGCCCGGGGGCATCTCGATCCGCCAGCCCGCGCGCACGTCACAGATCGCGAAGGCGTCGACCGAGACCTCGAGCGCCGTCAGTAAGCGGTCCAGCAGCATCCCGCTCGAGTCTGGTCGCGCGCGCCGTCCGAGGTCAAATCGCGCGCGCCAGCGGGGCGCGCGCCCACGGCACAAGGCGAGAATTCCCAGATTCGGACGATCCAGCACATCGCCTGGACGCGCCCGCACGCGCGGCGACCAATCTTCGTATCAGCGCCCTGGACGATGCCGTCCCGGGCCCACGCAAAACCGCACACCCAGTCAGGATCGACATGGCCAGCAGCAACGTACCCAGCATCAACGACAACAACTTCAAGGGCGAGGTCCTCGACGCCGAGCTCCCGGTGCTCGTCGACTTCACCGCGACCTGGTGCGGACCGTGTCGCGCGCTCGCGCCTCACCTCGACAAGCTCGCGGATCGCTTCGCCGGGCGCGCGCGCGTCGTCAAGCTCGACATCGACAGCAACCAAAAGACCGCCGCGATGTACGGCGTCCGCAGCATCCCGACGCTGCTCGTCTTCAAGGGCGGAGAGCCGGTCGACAAGCTCATCGGCAACCCCGGCTCGCTGCGCCCGCTCGAGCAGCTGCTCGCGCGCAACGTCGACGGGCGCGCGGCCGTCTGAGCGCGCGCGCCCGTGTGGAGGCCGCGAGCGCTGTGGTCGCGGTCGCTACACGCGGCGCGACCGCGGCTGCGGCGTTCTTCCCCACAACATGTCTCTAAAGACATTTTTTACCGAAGCGCGGGAGCCCGCGCCGCGCGATCGCGTCTTACCATGATCCGCAGCGCCGTCCCGCGACGGCGGCGCCTTGGTTTTTTCTGAAAAAAGATCGCGCCGCGCCATGTCCACTGTCCCTGATCGACTCGTAGCTCTGCTGACCACCCTCACGCTCGCGGCGACGCCCCTCCTCGCCGCCTGCGGCGACAGCGAGGGCCGAGACGCCGACACCGAAGACACGATCAACGCGACGGATCCCGCGCCGACGACGACAGACGCGACGACCGCGGGCGACGGTGACGGTGACGGCGACGGCGACGGCGACGGCGACGGCGACGGCGACGGCGAGACGAGCACGACCGCGGGCGACGGTGACGGCGACGGCGATGGCGACGGCGATGGCGACGGCGACGGTGACGGCGACGGCGACGGCGACGGCGACGGCGACGGCGATGGTGATGGTGATGGTGATGGTGATGGTGATGGCGACGGCGACGGAGACGGCGACGGCGAGCCGGCCTGTGACGACGGGCTGCTCAACGGCGACGAGACCGACGTCGACTGCGGCGGCGGCTGCTCGCCCTGTGCCCTCGGCGCGAGCTGCGTCGTCGCGGGCGACTGCGCGACGCTCACCTGTAATGACGGACAGTGCGCGTACCCGCTCGACTGCAAGGACCTACACGCGCAGTACCCGGAGCTCGGCGACGGCGAGTACGACATCGATCCCGACGGCGACGGCGAGATCACGCCGTTCCCGGTCTCCTGCGACATGACCACCGACGGCGGCGGCTGGATCCGGCTCGCGCTCAACAACAGCGACGGCGTGATCGTCAGCGAGTATCAGGCGGCGCCCGAGAACCCGTGGGACAAGTGCGAGGACGACTCGGCCAAGCACTTCGACTGGGTCGGCGAGGACGACATCACGCCCGACTTCAGCCCCGACGTGTACTCGATCAACGACATCGACCTCGTCTACCGAAACCCGACGCTGCTCTCGGACTACACGGCCGAGCAGATCGAGGCGCTGCGCGACCTGGTCAGCGAGCTGCACCCGACGACGCGGATCGTCGCGCTCACCTCCGACGATGACAACGGCGGCTACCAGAACAACCAGACCAACGGCCACGAGGTCTATCTCAAGGGCAAGGCGCCGAACTGGTTCTTGCTGACGCCCGGCGAGGACGGCAACTGCGGCGGCGGCGTGGGCACGTGGCCGAGCGCCGGCTCCGAGTCGGGCTACTACCTCTGGAACCACAGCCCCGATGACTCGATCGTCGACGGCATCACCGGCCTCACCGACGCGGACATCCCTGGCCTCGAGGTCGGCGCGCTGCTCCCCTACAGGGTCCGCTTGGTGGTCTACACCGGCGGCGGCGTCGCCTTTGGGTGGGAGAAAGAGGTCTTCTTGGTCCGCTGACGCGCGACTGCTTGAGACTCGACTACGTGAGCAGCGCGTCGACGCTCTCCGGCGGTCGCCCGAGCACCGCCCGCTCTCCGCGCTGCACCAGCGGTCGCTCGATCAAGCGCGGGTGCGTCGCCATCGCCTCGAGCAGCGCCTCGTCATCGCCCGCCTTGAGCTTGTCCGCCAGCCCGAGCGACTTGAACTCCGCCTCCTTGCGCCGGATCAGGGCCGCCGCGCCGCCCTCGAGACGACGCGCCGCGGCCCGCAGCTCCGCCGCGCTCGGCGGGTCGTCGAGGTAGCGGCGCACGGTCGGCGTCACGCCGGCCTGCTCGAGCCGCGCCAGGGTCTGACGCGACTTCGAGCAGCGCGGGTTGTGCCAGATGACGAAGGTCTCGGAGGTCTTAGAGGTCGTGCTCACGCGCGGGAGCATGCCAGAGCTCGCGCGTCGCGTCAGAGCGCGCCCGTCAGACCGGCGGCATCGGCTTGCAGACCGCGCCGTTCTCGATCTGCGCGTTGGTCCGGTAGGTGTTGAGGTTCTGCCACGAGGGCAGCTCGTAGGTCGGGATCGAGCCGTCCTCGCGGACGTTGGTCACGTGGTAGGAGTGCTGATTCCAGATCCGGCGGGCCTGGATCCAGCGGTCCTCGGCGTCGCGGATCACCTGCACCGCCGGCGAGGTCTGGTCGCCTTCGAAGGGCGTGTTGGAGACCACGACGATCTCCGAGGAGCCGTCGTTGTCGACATCGGCGACGACCGGGTACTCGATGAGGGTCGAGGAGCTGCGCGGCACCTGCAGCAGGACCTCGCCCGTCTCGCCGTCGTAGACGAAGAGGTGCTGCTCGTCGGCGTACATCGCCTCGGCCACGCCGTCGCCGAGGAAGTCGAAGGCGGTCCCCGTCGCCCAGCCGCTGCCGTCGTCGACGTCGACGATCCACTTGGGCGCCAGGCTCGCCTTGAACGCGGTGTAGTGCGCCGCCGAGCTGACCGCGAAGTCCGAGACCTCGTCGCCGTCGAAGTCGTGCACCGTCGAGGGGCGGAACCAGTTGTTCCCGATCGGGCCCACGGGGTCGCCGTTGGGGCGCGCGTCGAGGTATTTGATGGTGCCGTCGTGCTCGAGGATCGTGATGCCGTTGCTGTTGTTGACGATGATCTCGGGGTCGTCGTCGTTGTCGAGGTTGGCGACCTGCGCGTAGCCTGGGAGCACCTCGGGGTGGTTCCAGATCTCGGTCCCGTCATGCTGATACGCGGTCTGCCCGAGGATGACCTCGAGGTCCGCGTCGTTGTCGAGGTCCGCCGCGATCGGGACGGTGTTCTTCTGGAGCAGCTTCCAGCCGACCTGCTCGGGCGCCTGCCACAGCATGTTGCCGTCGGCGTCGCTGACCATGCCGTCCGCGAGGATCTCCGGGGAGCCGTCGTTGTCGAGGTCGGCGATCGCGACGGCGCCGCCCTGGGCGGCGTCGAAGGTGCCGTCGCCGACCCACTTCAGGTCGCCGTTCTCCTCGTAGGCGACGATCTTGTGCGGCTTGGTCGTGACCGTCACGATCTCCGGCGCGCTGTCGCCGTCGATGTCGCCGATCGCCGGCGTGAAGCTGTAGGCGATCTGGCCGCTGATCGAAAAATGCTCCTGCCCGGTCGCGCCGTCGAGCACGTAGATCTGGCCGCCCAGCGCGCCGGCGACGACCACGACGTCGGGGGTGTCGCAGAGGTTGATCTCGCCGTCGTTGTTGTCGTCGGTGAGGTTGGCGACCAGCGGCGTGACCGAGACCGAGGTGTTGTTGCCGCCCCACGTCCACTGGACCTCGGGGTTGAAGCTGTCGGCCGGCGCCTCGTCGCCGCACTCGCCGATCGCGTCGAGGTCGTCGACGACCTCGCAGGTCGGCTCGGGGTCGGTCGTGTCGTCGGAGTCGACGCCGGCCATGTCGTCGCCCGGCGCGACGTCGTAGATCACGGTGGTCGAGCCGGAGCCCGAGGACGTGGACGTGGACGCGCTCGTCGTGCCCGCGCCGGTGCCCGTCCCTGTCCCCGCGCTCATGTTCTGGGTCGCGGAGCCGGCGGTCGCGGGCCCGGCGGTCGTCGAGGCGGTGGAGCCGCCCCCGGTCGGCGAGCCGTCGCTGCCCGAGCTCGCGCCCGAGCTGTCGCCGCAGGCCGGCGCGCCGACGGCCAGCGCGAGGCCGAGGAGCGCGGTCGACGACGCGGCGCCCCGCCGCTGTAACTTCAACATCATCTCGAGTGCTTGCATGCTCATGTACTCCCGCGGCGCGATAGTGCGGCGATCTCGTTGCTGATGCAACAATCAACCCGCGCGCGGGCGAGCTCCCAAGGCGGCGCTCGAGCCCGTCCGGCGAATTTTGTTGGTGTTCTCACGCGCCCGCGCGCCTCTGACCGCGCGCGCAGCGAGCTGCACGCTCACGCGCGCGACGCTCCGCGCGACGCTCCGCGACGCCATGGGCACCTGTCCCTCGGGACTGCAAAAAACGCGGCGTGGGTCGCTCGGCCACAGGCGCGGGGACGACACCCGCGCACACGCGTCGACCCGCGCCGCCAACAACATGACCCTAAAGACATTTACCAAACACGCGCTCCGCTACAATGGGCGCATGGCTCGTAGACCGGCTGTAGTCCGCTCCCTCGGCGTCGCGCTGCTCGTGTCGTCCTTCGCCGCCTGCGGCGACTCGGGCGACGGCGACAGCGAGACGTCGATCACGACCGCGAGCAGCACCAGCGGCGAGACCGAGGACGCGACCGCGGGCCCCGACGAGACGAGCACGACGAGCGACGCGACGACCGCGGGCTCGCAGGGCGAGACCGTGAGCGCGAGCGAGACCGCCGGCGGCGAGCTCTGCGACCCCGGCAGCACGCGCGACTGCTACACGGGACCGCTCGGCACGGAGGGCGTCGGGCTGTGCGCGGCCGGGGTCGAGACCTGCCAAGACGACATGAGCTGGGGACCCTGCGCGGGCGAGGTCCTGCCGGCGACCGAGAGCTGCGCGACGCCGGAGGATGACGACTGCGACGGCTCGGTCGACTGCCCGCTCGACGGCTTCCACGTGTGGAGCTCGCTGTACCTCTCGACCGAGTACAGCTCGGGAGACGCGATGGCGGTCGACGCCGACGACCGCGTGATCGTCGGCGGGCAGTTCCTCGGGACGTTCTTCCCCGGCGCCGTGACCCACAGCGCCTCGGCGGAGGAGGAGCAAGAGAGCCTCTACGTGGTCGCCTACGCGAGCGACGGCGACCCGCTGTGGAGCGTGAGCTTCACCGAGGCGGGCCAGCAGTCGCTCAACGCGATCGCGGTGGACGGCGCGGGCAACGTGTTCTTCACCGGTCACTTCCAGAGCACGATCGAGCTCGGCGGCGACCTCCTGATGAGTCAGCTGCAGGACGTCCCGGGCAGCGGGAACCTGTACGTCGGCAAGCTCGGGCCGGACGGCGCGGAGCTGTGGGGGCGCGCCTACCCGACGCCGGAGGCGAGCGCGGGGGTCGGCCTGGCCGCGACCGCCAGCGGCGAGGTGTACCTGCACGGGCGCCACCAAGGCACCATCGACCTGGGCGGCGGCGCGCTGCCGGGGACGCAGCTCGTCGCCAAGCTGAGCGCCGACGGGGACCACCTGTGGAGCCACGGCTACGACGGCCAAGCGATCGATCTCGCGGTCGGCTCCGACGACGCGCCGGTGTTCACGGGGACGTTCCAGAGCAGCGTCGACCTCGGCGGCGGGACGCTCGACGCCGCGGGCTCGCAGGACATCTTCATCGCCAAGCTCGACGCGGACGGCGGCCATCTGTGGAGCGCCGCCTACAGCGCGAGCGAGGGCTTCCCGCGGGTCACGGACCTCGACGTCGACCCGAGCAACGACGTCTACGCGACCGGCTACTTCCGCAAGCTCATGGACTTCGGCGGCGACGAGCCGCTCAACAACAACACCCAGACCGAGCACGTGTTCGCGGTCAAGCTGACGGGCGCCGGCGAGCACATCTGGAGCGACCACTACGGGACCTACCAGACCCAGGAGCCGACGCCGCCGCAGCGCGCCGCGATCGCGGGAGACGCCGCCGGCAACACGCTCTTGACCGCAGACTTCAGCGGCTCGATCGACTTCGGCGGCGGCGCGCTCTCGAGCGTCGGCTCGCGCGACATCTACGTCGGCCGCTACGACCCCGCCGGCAACCACCTCTGGAGCGCCCGCTACGGCGGCGAGCAATTCCAACAAGCCAGGGCGATCGCCGCGGACAGCGAGCTGCACATCGTGCTGACCGGGCAGTCGACGGGCGTGCTCGACTTCGGCGGCGAGGCGCTCGAGAACGAGGGACCGGTCGACCTGTTCGTCGCGGAGCTCGTCGCGCCATAACGCCTGACGACGCAGGGCGAATCCGCGCGCGCGCTCGCGATGAAAACAAAGCCGCGGCGGCTGGTAGGCTGCGAGCATGCCGCGAACCACGAACAACCTCCCCGCGCTCCTCACGAAGCTGGCGCGGCTGACCGCGGCGCTCTCGCTCGTGACGGCGGCGACGGCCTGCGATGTTAAGAGCGAGGACGCCGCCGGCTCGCTGCACCGCGCCGGCGCGAAGATCAAGACCGACCAGGCGAAGACCCCCGCGAACGACCCGGGCTTCAACCCGGCGCCCGCGAAGAAGCCCTTCGAGGATCCGGCGTCCAAGCGAGGGTTTAACCCGCAGCCCGAGCCGCCCGCCAAGCCCTACGAGGATCCGGTCATCAAGAAGGGCTTTAATCCGCAGCCCGAGCCCCCCGCCAAAGCGGGTATTGAGAACCCGGGCGTCAAGAAGGGCTTTAATCCGCAGCCCGAGCCCCCGGGCGCGCCCTTGATCAACCCGGGCGTCAAGAAGGGCTTTAATCCGCAGCCCGAGCCCCCCGGGACCCCCGTGGTCAACCCGGTGGCGAAGGACGGCATCAACCCGCAGCCCGAGCCGCCGGGGAAAGACGTCACGCCCCAGCAGCAGGTCGGCGGCTGACGCCGGTCACGCCGCGCGACGCAGAGAACCCGGGGGCGTGCCGCCCTCGGGTTCTCGCGTTCAGCCCCTCGCGCGCGAGGTAGCTGTCTTTTAAGACTTATCGAGACGCGTCGGCTACCAGTGGAAGCCGAGGTCGAAGAAGGCCTGCACGCCGTGGCCCATGAGCCACTCGGTCTCGCCCTTGGTGTACTTCATCTCGAAGGCGCTGAGGCGATAGGTGCCGGCGACGCCGATCGTGACGTGATCGGAGACCCAGCGCTCGAAGCCGAGGCCCGCGCGCAGCATCGGCCCGGGCGTGCTCGCGCCGATCGCCCGGCGGTAGACCGCCATGCCGCCGCCGATCTCGATGAAGGGCTGTAGATGACCGCGACGACCCGCGTAGAAGCGCAGGTTGAGGGCGTCCCAGGCGAACATCGTGCCGAAGCCCTCGGTCTGGCCGTCCTCCGCGTTGGGCGCCGCGACCAGCTCTTTGTCGTGGATCTGTCCCGAGACGCCGGTCCCGATCGAGACGTGATCGCTGACGCGGTAGCCGATGTCGAGCCCGCCTGTCGGCGAGACGAGCCGCGCGCGCGCGGGGCGATCGCCGGCGACGCCAAAGGTCGCGCCGAGGCGCAGCGCCATCCAGACGCCCGCCGGCTCCGGCTTCTTCTCGGCCTTCTCCGCCTTCGGGGGCGGAGCGGGCTGGGGTTTCGGCTGCGGCTGCTGCGGCTGCGGCCGTGGCTCGGAGTACGGGGGTTGGGTCGCCCAGCCCGGCGGGTAGTGGGTGACCTGCGTGGTGGGCCCAGGGTGATAAGTCGCGGGCGCGGGCGCGGGCGTGGGCGCGGCGGCGACGGGCGCGGGTGCGGGTGCCGGCGCGGGTGCCGGCGCGG
>JAUIKS010000063.1 GCA_030430565.1 Polyangia bacterium | reverse complement strand
GCCAGCGATGCGCCCGGTAGCGAGGACCGCGAGAGCAGGGCGCAGGGCTAGCGAGGTGGTTCTCTCGAGGCGCGCGCGTCGACCTCCTACATCAAGCTCGACAGGCTACGCTAAGTGGTTGTTAAATCGATGGTTTTGAGCGGCGGACGGTGAGTAAATTTGGATGTTCCCGCCATGTTCCGACGACTTCCCGTACAACGGGCGAGACATGGGCTGGGTCAAAGACGCGCTTCGCTCCCTCGAGGTCGGTTCCGATGTGGAGGTTCGCCCCCGCGGTCACTCGATGCGCGGGCTCATTGAAGACAACCAGTTAATCGTGTTGACGCCGGTGGAGCCGAGCGCCGTAGAAGTCGGCGACGTGGTGTTCATCCGGTGGAAGGGGAGCTACATCCTGCATATCGTCCGTGAAGCTCGGGGTAGCGAACTGCTGATCGGGAACAACCTCGGCAGGACCAACGGCTGGGCAGCGCGGAGCGACGTGCTCGCTCGGGTTGTGGGAGTCCGCGCGTCCGCAGATCCGACCTAGCGACGCGGTGACCTGACCTGAGCGTGGCGTGAACGCGCGCCGAGTTTGTAGCATCGCGCCGGGACGCTGAACTCGCACGGACCCGGCGCAGCGCGCCGAGCTCGCCGCGCGCGCGCACGAGCCGGGGTAGCGACGGGGGCGGGAGCCGCGTGGAGGCCGATCCTCACGCGCCTGTGCCCCAGGAGAGCAGCGCGTCCAGCTCGTCGGTGCGCACGAACAGCAGCTGGTCGTTCCACTCGTCCCGCAGCGTGATCGCCTCGCGCAGCTCCCCCGTCACGGGCCACGGCACGGCGTGGGCCGCGTCGTCGGTGCGCCGCGCGCCGTTGAGCGTGAGGACCAGGGCCGGGTTCGGGCGCTCGCGACCAAACTCCAGCAGGAGGATCCGGCGGACTCGCTCGACGCGCGCGCTCGCCCGCTCGAGCGACGCTCGGCTCTCGTCTCGGCGCAGCAGCGCCGCCGCGAGCTCGCGCTCGACCTCGTCGCTCCAGATCCGCGCCGGGGCGGCCGTGGGCCCGAACAAGAGCGCGCCGCGGCAGAGCAGGCGCGCGAGGCTCTCCCACCGATCGTCGGGGCGCTCCGCAGCGGCGAGCGTGGTGACGACGCCGTTGCTCGAGCCCTCGCTCTTGGTCTCGTACTCATAGCAGGAGACCTGCGCGAGCGGCCAGGCGGCGAGGCAGCGCGCGCGGATGTTGGCGAGGTGACGCACGCGGCCCACGTCGGGATCGCCGTGTCCCTCGGGCCATACAGGGGCCGGGCCCGCGATGTCGGTGAACATGCTCTGGAGCGCGGCGAGGCCGTGCAGCGCGAACGCTGCGTCGGCGCGGGTGTAGTCCTCGAGATCGTCGACGCGCTCGAGGTAGAGCTCGCACGAGCCGGTGATGGTGAGCGCGAGCTCGGCGCGCGGCGGGTCCTCGCGCGAGCTGAGCTCCACGCGGACCGCGAGCGCCTCTTCGCCGCAGCCCGGGGTGACGCGGCGCTCGTCGACGACCAGCTCTCGATATGTCC
Organism: Polyangia bacterium; assembly: GCA_030430565.1. GTDB lineage: Bacteria > Myxococcota_A > Polyangia > Nannocystales > Nannocystaceae > JACKDW01. The sequence continues at coordinate 25,250 of JAUIKS010000063.1, read as the reverse complement.
CGAGGTTCATCTCGTCGACTGTCCAGGTCGCGCCGCGCAGGTCCTCGGGCCCCACGGGGCGAGCGCAGCGGAGCTCGAGGTGGCCGGTGATCGTCAGGTCGGCCGCGCCGTCGCGAGACAGCACGTCGCACGTGAGGCGCCACCGCGGCTCGCCGCGCCAGAGCTCGCTCAGCGAGACGCTGAGGTCGCGCAGCGGCCAGACGTGCTGCGCGAGCTGCAGCGCCTGGGCTCGCGCGGGCGTCGTCAGGTCAGTCTTCTGGGGCGGTGTCATGCTCAGCTCCAGCCTCGGCGGCGCGTCTCGTGACCTCGACCGCGCCGGTGTCCGTCATCTTCCCAGGCGCGACGGTGAGCGCGGTCTCCCGGTCCTGGTAGCCCCGGCGCCGCGCGTCCGCGGGCCACAGGTGCAGCACGACCTCACCGCTCGGGACCTGGCGCAGCTCGAACGCGCCATCGGTTCCGCTGCGGCGGGCGCCTGTGGGGTCGAAGCGCGACGCGGTCGCGCGTCCGTTCGCGCTCCTGACGGTCACCAGGTAGCCCGCGACCGCTTCGCCGGTCTGTTGATCGACGACCCGCCCGCGCACATGACCGCGCGCCGCGAGCGTGAGCGTCACGCCCGCGCGTTCATCACCCTCCGGCACCGTCACGCGCTGGCTCGCGGTGCCCTCGGCGGCGCGCGCCTCGACCGTCACCGGGCCCGGCGGCAGCCCGACGACGCGCCACTCGCCCTCGGTGTACAGGAAGTCCTCGGCGCGCCCGCGTTCGCCCTGGCGCGAGCGCACCGAGATCGAGAATCTCGCGGGCGGCTCGCCGCCGCGTACGGTCACGCGACCCGACACAGACCCATGGTTTGGCAGCGCGATCTCGACGTCGTCGGCGCCTGTCTCGACGTCCGCGCGGCTCCGCTCTACGCCGGCTTGGTCGCGCGCGTGGATCGTGTAGTCGCCGTCCACGAGGTGCTCGAGCGTGAAGGTGCCGTCGACGTCCGTGACCGCGCGGGCCACGGTCGGGTGGCGCGCTTGGCCGCCCCAGTTGAGGTACGTCGCGCCCCCGGTCGCCCAGACTGACGCGTCGGCGACGCGATCCCCGTCGGTCGTCGTGACGACGCCGGCGATCGTGCCGTCTCGGGCCTCCGCGAGGAGCGTCAGCTCCGCGGTCGCGCCGGCGATGACCTCGATCTGCTCGCGCTCATCGGCGCGTGACGGATCATCGGGCCCCGCGCGCCCGCCGACGCCAGGTCGCGCGACCTTGACGGAGTAAACGCCCGGGGTCGCGGGGTCGATCGTCCACACGCTCTCGGGCCTCGACTTCAGGGGGCCGCCGCCGCCGCCGATCCGCTTGACGAGTAAGGTGGCCCCGGGGACAGGGTTTCCGTCGCGGTCCCGGACGCGCACGCGCAGGGCCCCCGCGTCCGGCAGCACGATCCGTACGCCCTCGGCGTCGCGGTCGCGCGCGAGCGTGACCTTCGGGCTCTCGCCCGGCTCGGCCATCCCCTCGGCCTGGACGCGATAGAACGAGTACCCGCCGGCCGGTAGGTTCAGGATCTCGAATGAGCCGTCGTCGCCGGTCACCGCGCGCGCGACGGCCCGCGCGCCTGGATCCTCGGGCTCCATCAGCTCGCCCTGGATGTAGGCCATGGGGACGCCGCGCCCCGAGCTGTCCACGACGTACCCGCGGATCGCCCGCCCGGCGGGCGGCTCGACCTCCCAGCGCGCGTCGAGGACGTCTCCCTCGAGCAGGTCCACGGCGTCGACGGCCGTCCCTTGCGCACACTCGATCTCGAGATCGTAGACGCCCGGCAGCAGCCCGCCGACCGCGATCGCCCCGCCGATGTCCGCCAGCCCGCGATCGACGACGGCGCCGGAGGCGTCGTGGATCGTCACCGACGCGTCGGCGCAGGGCTCATCGTCACGGTTGTTTCGGATCTGTCCCTCGAGTCGCCTGGCTGGATGAACAGGGACGACGACATCGGCCGGCGCGCCGCCGAGCTCGAGCAGCACGCTCTCGCGCGCCTGCCCTCGGTACGAACGATCGCGGACCTGGGGCTTGTAGCGCCCCGGCGCTAGACCCGTGAACCGAAAGCGCCCGTCCTCGTCCGTGACCGCGCGCGGCTCCGTCGAGAAGCTGCCGCTGTAGCCCATCAGCCCCGGGGTGGTCGTGACGACCGCGACCCCGGCGACGGGGGCGCCCGACTCCGCCGTGATCACGCGACCCGTGATCACGACCTCGGGCCTGAGCAAGACCTCGACCACGCGCCCGAACGGCCGGTGCTCCAAGATCGCCGCGTGCGCGTAGCCATCGGCGGTCACCCGCACGCGGACGAACGAGCGCATGTCGAGCCACAGGGAGAATTCGCCCTGGTCATCGCTGACCGTCAACGCGTCTTGGGAGAACACCGACGCGCCGGAGACCGTGCCGCCGGTGATGTCGCGGATCACCCCGCGGAGCTCGCCTCCTCCGGGGCGAAGGCGGAGGACCAAGCCATCGCGCGTCGCGCCGGCGGCGACCGTGACGTGGAGGCCCGCGCGCTCGCGGAGCGAGGGCGGCGGGATGTGTCCGCGCGCCGACGCGCTCACGCTGTAGCGGCCGGGCGCGATCGGCTCGACGCGGAAGGACCCGCGCTGATCCGCGCGGACGCAGCGCGGTCGCCAGTCGAGCGCGAAGGTCGGCCCGAGCTCGCCGGGGGCGACGCAGACCTGCGCCCCGGGGATCGGCGCGTCCTCGAGATCGAGGACAGCGCCGACGAGGCTCGACGTCTGCAGCGCCAGCGCGGGCTCGTCGGGAGCGACGCCGACGCGAGGGGAGGGCGCGCGGGCGCGTCGTTCGTGGCCGGGTCGTTGATCGGCGGTCTCCGACATCCTCGAGCGCGCGAACCAGAGGATGGCCGCGCCCAGGAGCACGATGGCGCTCGCCCACACGATGCGCTCGCGAGACACGTGGGACGGTTCTACCGCAGTCTCACGCCAGGGAGGCGGCGGTCAGCGGCGCATCGGCTCGCGCGCAGACGCGCCTGCCGGCGCTCGATGGGATCTCCCGGCGTGTCCGGGCGAGCCTGGGCGACGACGCGGCGTCGCTGCGGGGGCGGCGTGTACGGGCTCAGCTCGCGCACCAGCTGCTCGACCTGAGTCCCTGCAGATGGGTTCGCGTAGACTCGGGCGGTGGCGCGTCCCGGGCAGTCCGTGATCTTGCGACGACTGGCGCTCTCGCTGGGAGCGATCGTGGTCAGCGCCTGTCGTCTCGGCGGCGCGCCGATCGCCTACGGCGAGGGGCCGCTCGAGCGCGCGGTCGAGGCTCCGGCGGAGGATGGCCTCGAGACCAGCTCTGAGCGCGGCTGCGCGTCGTACTCGACGGCCGTGCGCGGGGAGGAGGGTCGCCTGCTCACGTGGGAGCGCTGCGTCGACGGCGAGCGTCACTGGGCGCTCGCGCTCGAGCGCTCCGATATTCCGCACGTCGCGATCCGCGGCGATCGAGCCGCGCTGGTGCTGATCAACGACTCCGCGCTGCAGCGCCTCGATCTCGCGCGCGGCGTCGTCACCGACGCGATCGGGGGCTTCACGGGGCGGGCGCGGATCGATCAGCTGGCGCTGCTCGAGGGCGGCGGCGAGGTCGTGGTCGTCGACTCAGATCGCGCGCTCATGTTCGTCTCGCGGGAGGGGGAGCGCGGCCCGGCGCTCGCGCTCGCGCCGGCGCGACCCACGAACTATCGTCGCAGCATCGCGCTCGCGACCGCGGGGTCGACCGCGCTGCTGCTCACCGACACGTGGGACGAGCCGAACGCGGACGAGGTCACGCCGGAGCTGGCCGCGGTCACGCGCGAGGGCGTGGCGTGGCGGCTCTCGCTGCCGACCGCCGCGAGCCTGCGCTCGAGTTTACGCGTCGCGCCCGACGGCGCGCTGTGGGTCGCCTCCGCGACCCCGGAGCACGGGATGATCGTGACGCGGGTCGACTCCAGCGGCGCTCGACGATCCCGCGCGGTCGAGCGGGCCGGGAGCGTCGTCATCGACGCGAGCGGCGCGGCGCTGATCGGCTGGTACGACGCGGGCGCGGTGCAGCTGCGGCGCCTGGAGCCGCGGCGGCTCCAGGTCGAGGCGCTGCCGTCGCAGCCGGGCGACGGTCAGCTGGTCGCCGACGCGGGCGGGCGCTTTGTCCAGATCGTCCAGCGGCACAGCGGGATGGTGACGAGGACCTCGGTGGCGACGCGCGAGGCGCTGTGCGCGATCGATCGCCGCCGCGGCGTGAGCACCCAGTACACGCGGCTGCTGATCCACCAAAGCGGTCAGGGGATCATGGTCGACGGCGCCTCGGTCTACCGAGTGTGCTGAGGCTCAGCGCGCGTTTTTATGTCTGATTAGACATGTGAATTGCCGGTCGAGGCGCGCCTCATCAGGACGACGCGCCCCGCGAGCCGTCGAGCTGCGCCCGCAGCGAGCGCGCCCAGTCGTTGAGGTCGCTCAGGGTGCTGCGCAGCAGCGCGTCGCTGGTCGCGATCTCGCCGAGGATCCGCGTGAGTGATTGACGCGCGCGGCGGCTCCAGGTCTTCGCGGTCCCGAGCGGGATCTCGAGCACGGCGGCCGCGTCGGCGGCGGTCATCGACTCCCAGTACACGAGCTCGAGCGCGACCTGGTAGTTGAAGGGCAGGCGGCGCAGCGCCTCGAGCAGCAGGCGCTGCTCGTCGCGTCGGGCCACGATCGCGCTGGGCGAGGGATCGAGCGCCTGCACGGTCACGATCGCGAAGTCGATCGGCGCGGGGTGGCGCCGGCGGGCGCGGTAGAGGCGGCACAGCAGGCGGTAGGCGATTGAGAACAGGTAGGTGCGGAAGCTCGCCTCCTCGCGGTAGCGCTCGAGACCCTCGACGCACGCGAGGAAGGTCTTCTGCACGAGGTCGTCGGCCGCCTCGTCGCCGACCTTGTTGCGGAAGAACCGGGCGACGGCGGCGTAGTGGCGCTCAAACAGCTGCTCACCGGCGGCGCGTTCACCCCGCTTCCACGCGCGCGCGAGCTCTAGGTCGGTCCTCACCTTCGACCAGTATAGCGACGCGGCCGACGCCGACGCACGTCGAGGAGGGCGGAGGACGAGATCGGCGCTCAGACCGTCTTTTTCGAAAAAAACGTCAGCGGTGAATCTCGCGGAGCGGGGCCGGGAACTACGACGCCTGGAGTACAACGCCATGCCCTCGACCCTCATCGCCCCCTATCCTGAGCAAGCCCCGACCCCCGCCTCCGGTACACTGCTGTCGTCCGTGAGCAGTCCCGCGCACCCTCGCCCCGCGGATGTCGCCAGCGCCGCGACCGAGGTCGCGCTGCCGGGAGAGCTGCCGGGAGAGCGGCTCGCGCAGCCCGACGTCGAGGCCGGCGCGGATGACCAGCAGCGCAAGCGCGCGATCAAGGCCCAGCTGTTCGGCGACGCGCCGCCGCTGAGGCGACTCGGTCGCTACCTCGTGCTGTCGCGGATCGGCGCGGGCGGCATGGGCGTCGTCTACTCGGCCTACGATGAAGCGCTCGACCGCAAGGTCGCGCTCAAGCTCGTACACACGGGGCGCACCGGCGACGCGGGCGGCGAGCGTCTGCGTCGCGAGGGCCGCGCGATGGCGCGGCTGTCCCATCCGAACATCGCGCAGATCTTCGAGATCGGCGAGCACGACGGGCAGGTCTTCGTCGCGATGGAGTTCGTCGCGGGCGAGACGGTGACGCGCTGGCTCAGGCCCGACCCCGAGGGCGCTGAAGCGCCGCGTGAGCGCGGCTGGCGTGAGGTGCTGAAGGTGTTCGTGCAGGCCGGGCGCGGGCTCGCGGCCGCCCACGCGCAGGGCCTCGTGCACCGAGATTTTAAGCCAGACAACGTGATGGTCGGCGCGGACGGCCGCGTGCGCGTGCTCGACTTCGGCTTGGCGCGCGCGCTGGCGAGTCTGCACGCGCCGGATCCGGAGGTGGGCGCGAGCGAGTCTGGCTCCTCGCTCGACGAGCCCTTGACGATCACCGGCGCGATCCTGGGGACGCCCGCGTACATGTCCCCAGAGCAATTTTATGGCCGGCGGCTCGACGCCAAGTCAGACCAGTTCGGCTTCTGCGTCGCGCTCTACGAGTCACTCTACGGGGAGCGCCCGTTCACGGCGAACACGATCGCCGCGCTGGTCAAGACCGTCGAGACCGGCTCGATCAGCGCCGCGCCGCGCGGGGCGGCGGTGCCGGCGTGGCTGCGCGCGGCGCTGCTCCGCGGGCTCAAGGCGAAGCCGGAGGAGCGCTGGCCGTCGATGACCGCGCTGCTCGCCGCGCTCGAGCGCGACCGCGCGAAGCGGTGGTGGCGGGTCGGCGCCGTGATCGTCGCGGGCTGCGTCGGCGGGCTCGGGTGGATGGCCGCGACCAACAGCGAGATCGCAGACCGGCTCGGGGAGCGAGCGATGCACGAGGAGGCGCGCGCGGACCATGAGGCCGAGCGCGCGCGCAGCGAGGCGGCGCGGGCCAACGCGCTCGCCCGCGCGGCTACGGACGCGGCCCGCGTGGCGCGGGATCGGCAGCGGCTCGTGGCCGCGCGCGAGCTGTGGCGAGGGGACGCGGCCGTGGCGGTGAACTTGCTGCGCGAGGTCGAGGCGCCGGCCGACACGCCCGGGTGGATCGAGGCCGCGAACGCGGCGCTGCGTCAGCCGATCGCCGAGGGCGTGTTCCCCCACGACGGCATGGTGTGGAGCGTCGACGTCAGCCCGGACGGGCGCCGCTTCGTGACGACGAACGGGCAGTCGCCCGGGGCGCTCGGCGCGTTCCTGTGGCGAGTGGACGGGCGCGCGCCGGCGACCCTGTTGGCGGGCGCGGGGTCGCAGTCGCGGCAGGCGATCTTCAGCCCGCGCGGCGACGAGATCGCGGCGGCTTACGACGACGGCGTGATCCGGCTGTTCGAGACCGACGGGGGCGCCGCGCCGCGGCTCGAGCTCCGCGGGCACGATCGCTCGGTCAGCGCGATCGTCTACACGCCCGACGGTCAGCGGCTGATCAGCGTCGGCGTGGACGAGACGATCCGCGTGTGGGATCGGGCGCGGGGCGAGCAGCTCGCGGTCTTCCCTGGCCCCGCCGGCGGGGTGTGGCGCGCTGGCGTGGCGACCGACGGGCGCTGGCTCGCGGTCGGACGGCGCGACGGGACGGTGCTGCTGCAGGGGCTCGCGGAGGGCGGGCGCGCCCATGTGCTCCGGGGGCGCCACAGCGGCGCGATCGAGTTTCTCGCCTTCAGCCCGGACGGCGCGCGTCTGCTGACCGCCTCCCGTGACCAGACCGCGCGGCTGTGGAGCGTCACGCCCCGCGGCGCGACCGCGCTCCGCGAGCTGCCGGATCACAGCGCGCGGGTGATGGCGGCGCGCTTCAGCCCGGACGGCGCGCGCCTGCTGACCGCCGCGCTCGACGGCGTCGTGCGGATCGAAACCGTCGACGGCGAGGGCCCGCCGACGGTGCTCGCGGTCGACGACGCGCCGGTGATGGACGCCGTGTTCTCCCCGGACGGCCGCGACGTCGCCATCGGCACCGCGGGCGGTGACATCTTCGTGCGCGCCGTCGACGGCCGCGGCGCGATCGTCGAGCTCCGCGGTCATCGCAAGAAGATCCACGCCCTGAAGTTCCTCCCGGACGGCCGGCTGCTCTCGGGCTCCTTCGACGGCGACGCGCGGATCTGGCGAGTCCCGCGGACGCCGGAGGGCGCGTTGATCAATGGCGCGTCGCGCAGGCTACCCGGGCTCGCGGGCTTGCTGTGGGAGGTCGAGTACGCGCCGGGCGGCGAGCGCTTCGCCGTCGCGGCCGCGAGCGGGTCGATCCACGTCTGGGGCGGCGAGCTGTCGGCGCCCGAGTATGTCCTCGAGCAAGAGGGCGGCGTCGGGCAGGTCGCCTGGGGACCGAGCGGCGCGCGCTTGGTCTCGGCCGGGACCGGCGGCGGCGTGCTGCTGTGGACGCTCGAGGCCGGCGTCCCCCCAGGCGAGACGCGCACGCTGCGGGAGCGCGACGCGACGACGCTGCACCGCGGGCCCGGCCCGTCGCCGATCGCCTGGAGCCCCGACGGCGCGCGTATCGCGATCGGCGGCCGCGATCACGCGATTCATATTGTGACCCTTGGGTCAGGCGGAGCGCCCGCGCCCGCCGGGCGCCTCGAGGGGCACGCGCAGCCGCCTTTTCGGCTCGCGTTCTCGCACGACGGCGCGCGCCTGGCCTCGATCGCGGGGGACGGCGCCGCGCGGCTGTGGACCGTCGACGGCGGGGGCGCCCCGCTGCTGCTCGGCGGGCACGCCGGGAACATGTCCTCGGTCGCCTGGTCGCCCGATGATCGCCGCGTCGCCACGACCGACGAAGCCGGCGTCGCGCGGCTGTGGAGCGTGCGTCCCCGCGGTGACGGGGGCCTCGAGCTCGACGGCGCGCCGCGGGTGCTCGAGACCGGCGCGCCCGGCTACGTGTCCGTATCGTTCAGCCCCGACGGAGCGCGCCTGATGACCGCCGCAGACGACGGCAGGCTGCAGGTGTGGTCGCTCAGCGGCGACGCGGACGCGCTCGAGCTCCGCGCGGACGCGACGACCTACGAGGCCGCCTACAGCCCCGACGGGCGCTGGATCGCCAGCGCCGGCGAGGACTCGCTGGTGCGCCTGTGGAGCAGCGACGGCGCCCACGGGCCGCTCGTGCTCGAGGGGCATCGTGAGGGCGTGCGCGCGCTCGCCTTCAGCCCCGACGGCCGTCGCCTCGTCACCGGCGGCGAGGGCACGAGCGGGATCGTGTGGGAGCTCGACGGCTTGCAGCTCGAGGTCGACGCGCTGCGCCGCCGGCTCGCGGACGCGACGACGAGCTGCCTGAGCGTCCCGCAGCGCGAGCGCCTGCTGGCGGAGCGGCGCGCGGAGGCCGAGCTCGCCCGGGCGCGCTGCGAGACGCGGATCCGGGCGGCGCGATAGCAGCGCCCCCGCACCTCGACGGCGCGCGAAGCCTGCGGCGCGCGCGGGCTCTGCAGCACGGGGGGTGGACCAACACCACCCCGAGCGGGGCACCGGTCATGAACGGCATGCGCTGCTGCTGTTGTTCTGCTTTGAGCAGAAACTGAGCCGGCGAGTTTTTCGGCTAGTTTTTCGGCTGTCGCGGCGCGCCGGCCATATGGCGCTCGAGGAAGTCCAAAACCGGGCGCTCCTCGGGGGACTCTCGCAGGGCCATGTACGAGTATCGGTGGAGCCCCCGGCACGCGTACGCGAGTCGCTCGCGGAAGCTCATGGGTGACGGCACGGCCACGGTCACGGGGTCGACGGAGACATCGCTCCGCTGACAGTAGAACGCGTAGCTGACCCGGGGCGCGGGCGCTCGGGCGCTGCTGCGGCTCCCCCAGTGGTAAATGTATTGATCCCAGCACGAGACCGTCCCGGCGGCGGCGGGCAGGGCCCGGATGTCCTCGAGGCGGATTCCCGCGCCGTCTTGGTGCAGGCTGTCGATCGCGGCGTGGTAGCCGGGGTCTCGTCCCGCCGGGACGACATACATGCACGAGTTGAGCGCGGTCGCGTCGGTCAGCGCGAGCCACAGCGTCAGCACGGTAGGCACGCCGTCCTCGCCGATCGTCCCCGGGTACTCGGCGTCGCGGTGCGGCTCGAAGCCGTGTCCCCGATCAGAGGTCTCGATGTAGTAGATCCAAAAATTCGGGATCAGGCGATACCGCGGTCCCAGCAGCGGCGTGAGCAGCGGGTGCAGATCAGCGAAGACGCGGAAGAACACGTCATAGACGAGCGCGAAGGTCTCCGGGAGGCCCGCCGCACGCACTCGCTCAATGCAGCGCAGCATCTCGCGCCGCCGGCTGTCGTCGAGCAGCGGCTCGGTCTGGAAGTAGCGATCGACGCGTAGCTGCTCGCGCCACAGCTCGAGCTCCGCTGGGGCCACGCTCGCGTTCACGTCGCGGAGCTCACCGAAGGGAGCGTCCGTGATCGTCGAGCCTGGCACCAGCGCGCGCCAAAAATCCACGTCGCTCAACGCGTGGAGATGACGATGAACTCCTGCGGTGTTGAAGTGCTTGCGGAGTACGTTTTGGTCGTTCAACGACGCGACTATAGACCGGGTGAGTCGCGCTCTACCACGTCGCTCGCACACGGGGACCGTCGGCGCGCCGCGTGCGGCATCGTCCCCTCGCGTACGATGGTGAGGCGTAGAAACGCGCTCCCTCGCGCGTTCGTACTCCGGCGCGAATTCGCCCCCGGCCATGGCATAGGCGGGCTCGCGTCTCAAGTTATGGCGACCGCTTGAAACTCTTGCAGGTGCAAGCAGCTCCCCCTCCTCCTCTTGAGGGGCGCCGAGGCGTCTTCACCGCTTCATCGAGCCGTCGCGGGCGCTCGTCAGGCGCGCAGGAGCCCCTTGATCGCCGCGCGCAACGTCGTCAGGCGAAACGGCTTCTGGATAAACATGACCAGAGGGTCATCTACAACGCCCTTGACGAATTGGTTCTCGGAGTAGCCGCTGGTGAGGATGATGCGCGCGCTCGGCTCGATCGCGCGGATCGCCGCGAAGGTCTGCGCCCCAGACATCTGCGGCATCGTCAGGTCGAGCAGCACGAGCGCGATGTCGTCGCGGCGCTCCATGAACATCGTGAGCGCCTCGCGGCCGTCCGCGGCGAGCAACGACCTGTACCCGAAGCTGCGGAGCAGGTCCTGCCCGAGCGACCGGAGCTCGGGTTCGTCGTCGACGAAGAGGATCAGCGCGTCGTCGGCGAGCTCCGTCGCGCCCGTCGCTCCTGGCGAGACGTCGTGGGGTCGCGGCGCCTCGTCGGCGCTCGCGGGCGACGCCACGGGGGGTAGACACACGGTGATCGTGGTCCCGCGGCCACGCGCGCTCTCGACCATCACGACCCCGTCGTGCCCCCGGACGATCCCCTGCAGCGCGGCCAGCCCGAGGCCGCGGCCGCTCGTCTTCGTCGTGTAGAACGGATCGAACATTCGTCGCTGCGTCTCGTGATCCATCCCGCACCCGTTGTCGCGGACCTCCAGGCACACGTAGGGCCCCTCGCCGAGCGCGCCGTTCACGTAGGTCGCGTGCTTCTCGTCAGCCGAGTACGTCCGCGCGAAGGTGCGGACCGCGACGACGCCGGTGTCTCCCTGCAACGCCTCGGACGCGTTGATGACCAGGTTCGTGATGACCTGCTGAAGCTGCGCGACGTCGGCAGAGACCTGCGGCAGCTCCTCGCTCAGCTTGTACTCGAGCTTCGTGGTCCTCGCGATCATGGTCCGAAGCAGGTTCATGATCGCCTTGACCTCACGGGAGAGGTCGAGTGGTTTGACGACGTAGTTGCCCTTGCCGGAGTACGCGAGCATCTCGCCGGCGAGCGACGACGCGCGCTTCGTCGCCTCCTCGATGTTCGCGAGGTACTTGCGCGCCGGCGAGTCGCTGGGGGTGTGCGCGTCGGCGAGCTCGACGTTACCCAGGATGACCGTCAGCAGGTTGTTGAAGTCGTGCGCGATCCCGCCGGCGAGCACGCCGAGGCTCTCGAGCTTCTGCGCGTACTCCAGCTGCCGCGCGAGCTCTAGGCGCTCGCGCTCGAGACGGCGCTGCTCGGTCATGTCGGTCAGCACGGTGAACGAGCGCGCGAGCTCACCGCGCTCATTGAACTCCGACGTCGCCGACAGCAGGACGTCCATGATCTCCCCGCTCTTCTTGACCATCTGGAGCGGACGGTCCTCGAGCGAGCCGGTGGTCAAGTAGTCCTTGATCCAGCGGATCGCGTTCTCTCGAGACGCCGGGGTGAGCAGGTCGATCGACGGGCGGCCGAGCACCTCGGCCCGCGTATACCCGAGCTTGTCGAGCCAGTAGTCGCTGACCTTGGTGAGTCGACCGCTCGCGTCGATCGAGTGAATCATCGTCGGCGCTTTCTCGTAGAACGCCCGGTTGTCCTCGAGCGCGTGCAAGCGCTGTCGCTCGCTCTCCCTCAGCGCGAGCTCGGTCTCGCGGAGCACCGTGAGGTCGTTGGCGGCGCACTGCAACAACGTGCGCTCGGCGAGCTCGACCGGCGAGATGTTCGTGACGTAGTAGCGGGCCCCGTCGGGCTCGATCCAGGTATCCTCAAAAACGACCGGCTCACCGCGCGCCAGCACCTCCTCGATCCGCGACTTGAGGAGCGAGTGGGCCGCGGGGTACAGCTCGTCGGTGCGCCGCCCGACGGCCTGCTCGGCCGGGACGCCGAGGTAGGTCGCGGTCGCCTCATTGACCATCACGACCGTGCCGTCGGCCTCGAGCAACGAGATGAAGAGGCCCGAGCTCTCGAACAGCGCGCGGTAGAGCGTCTCGCCCTCGAGCGCGGCGACCTCGCTCCGCTTCTGGGCCGTGATATCCGTAGCGACGCCGATCAGCCCGACAACCTGCCCATCGTCATCGAACACCGGGTAGTTGCACAGGAGCGCCGGGAAGATCGTGCCGTCCCGGCGCGAGACGGTCGCCTCGCCCTGCCACGTCTCGCCCGCGAACACCGCGCTGACGATCTCCGTAGCGCGCGCCTCGTATTCCTTCAACGTCACCGGTCCATCTACGACGTGCTGCCCGATCAGCTCCTCGGGCTTCCAGCCGAACATCTCCTCGACGGAGCGGTTCGCGTACACGATCGTCCCGCTCGCGTCGGTGGCGATCAGCGCCTGGCCCACGGTGTCGAGCAGGCGCGCGCGGAACTCGGCCAGCTCGTTGGCGCGGGTCCGCTCGGTGATGTCGAAGGCGATGCCGATGAGCCGTCTGGGCTCACCGTCTTCGAAGTACGTGCGTCCGAAGGAATCGAGGAGGCGCACGCAGCCGTCGCTCCGGATGAGGCGGCAGCGCACGTAGTACGGCCCCTCCTCGAGCGAGCGCTCGATCGCCTCGCGGACCCGCTCACGATCGTCCTCGTGGACGTACTTGAGCTCGTGATCCCGCGTCGGCCCTCGCGCCGGGTCGCGCCCGTTGATGCGGTAGAGCCCCTTAGACCACCATGTCTCGCCCGTGACGACGTCCCACGACCACACGCCCATCTCAACAATGCCCGCGACCTCGTTGAACAGCGCCGCGAGCTCGCTGTCCATCGGCGGGCCGCGATCGGTCTCGTCGTAGGGGAAATCCTTGTACTTTGCCACGGGCGCGAGATCACTATATGCGCATCCCGCTCCCATGAACAACGCGGCCGCACGCAGGAAGTCTGCGAGACCCTGTGCACCACGTGGATCGATCCGACGCGACCGGTGGTGTGACCTCGACAGGAGGCGCGGACCCGGAGGGGCCAAAGCAGCCCGACGACGACGAGCCCGATCGCGTCCAGCTCGATCGCGTCGAGTCGCGCCTCGGCAGCGCCGACGAGGGGCTGCAGGTCCGTGCCCACAGCGCGTCGGAGGAGCGGCGTCACAAGGGCACGACCCTGTCCGCGTCGGGCGGCGGCCTGGCCTTCGTCGGGGGGTTCTTGGCGGTCTTTGGCGGATCCGCCGAGCGCGTCGGCTTGGCCGTCGGCGGCGCGGTCACGGCGGGGATCGGGCTCGCGCTGCTCGCCGGCGGGTTGTCGATGATCCGAGGCGCGTGTCCGCGCGCCGAGGTGCTGCCGCGCCGCGTCGCTCGCGGATCACGGGCCGCAGTCACGCTCACGCCGACGGGGGTGGCCGGCAGGTTCTGACGCGGCGACGCGCGGGATCATGCGGTGACGCCGGCGCGAGAGCTCTGCGATGATGGTCACCCCATGCGTCTCGCCGCCGTCTCGCTCCTGGCCGTCATGACATGTGCTTCGCAAGCGGAGCCGACGCCCGCGCCCGCCGACGTGAAGAGCCCCGCCGGCGCGGCCCCGAAGGCCGACGCGAAGGCCGACGAGAAGAAGGCCGACGCGAAGCAGGACGACGCGAAGAAGGTCGCCCCGCCCGAGCTCCCCGCGTCCGGGGAGGGCTCGCTGACCTGCTGCGAGCTCGCGGCCGGGCCCGCCGGCAGCCCGAGCGTCTCCGTCGACACCATGGTCTCGATGATCAAGGCGGTGAAGTTCCTCTGCCTCGAGATATCCGAGCCGGCCGTGGCCCAGCGCGCGCTCGAGGCCTGCATGCGCAAGCTCGACAGCGCGACCGTGAAGGCATGCGTCGGCGTCTCGGATCCCGAGCTCGGCAGCTGCGCGACGCAGAGCTACGCGCGCAGCGTCGACGGCCGAACCCTGCTCGGCCTCGCCTCCGATCTGCAGCTCGACGACTACGGCTGGAGCATCGCGGAGCTGCGTGACGACGAGCCGCACACGCTGTTTCCCCACGGCGCCCCCTACGTGCACCCGTACTGCGAGGAGCCGGAGCACCGCGAGCCCGACAGCGCCGCGCAGCTCGCGGAGCTCCCCGCCCACGTCGAGAAGGCGCCCGAGTCCGTCCGAAGCTGGATCTGCTCGGGCCCGCCGCGCTGACGCGCCCGCGTGAACCCGTCAGCTGCGGCCCGCGTAGTAGGCCGCGATCCCGGGCGTCGCGGACGCGGTCGTGGTGCGCGACGAGGGCCGGCGCGACGCGGGCCGCGAGCGCTCTGGGGACGTGAACCATCACGCCTCGCAGCAGCGCGCGCGTCAGCATGAACACGCGCAGGTCCGCGATCGTCAGGCGCTCCTCGAGGAACCTCGCCGTACACGATCCTCCCGGCGCGTAGCGACGAAGGCTCGAGTCGGGCGCGGCGTTACACGTCCGTCGCCGGCTTTCGAATGACGTAGAATTCGTAGCCGAAGCAGCCCCCGAAGCGCTCGAAGAGCGCGGCCTCGCGCTCGATCATGGAGAGCACCGCGTGCTCCGTATCACCCAGCCCGCCGCGCTCGCGCTCCGCCGCGACGAGCTCGGCGAGCGGCCCGTAGTAGTCATCGATCCACGCCGCGCGTGGGAGGGTGAAGTGACCCAGCAGCTCGAGGCCCGCGGCCTGCACGATCGCGCAGTTGGTCTCGACCGACGCGATCGCCGGGTACTCCTCGGCCCAGAACGCGCGGCACTCCGTCGGCGGATCGGGGACCAGCCAGCTCACGTGTGTCACGGCGACGCAGCCCGCGGGTCGCAGCAGCCGCGCGAGCGCCCGCAGCCCGTCGTCGAAGCCGAGGAAGTAGATGGCGCCCTCAGACCAGACCAGATCGAAGGACTCGGGCTCGAAGCGCTCCGCGAGTCGCGTCATGTCGCCCCGCTCGGCGGAGACCCGCCCCTCGAGCCCAGCGTCGACCACGCGGCGCGTGAGTTGCTCGATGAAGCCGGCGTGGAGGTCGAGCGCCGTGACGTGCCCGACGCCGAGGCGCGCGAGCGACAGCGTCGACGCTCCGGAGCCGCAGCCGACGTCGAGCGCGCGCAGCGGGCCGGGGTCCATGCCCGTGAGCGCGAGGGCGCGTGCCGTGCAGCTGTGCGCGCCGGGGCCTTGCCGGGGGAGTCGCTCGTAGAGCTGGACGAAGTACGAGGGGAGCTCGCTCATCGACGCCACGCTCGCACATCCGTGAGGGGTCGCGCCAGCGGGGAACTCGACGCCCTCGTCGTGAGCAGCCGCGCGAGCGCGCCTGTATCATGCAACCGTCGCGTTCGCGCGCAGGGTGGCGGAGGAGCACTGCATGAATCACGAGACGAGCAACTCACGGCGGCTGAACCTGTCCCTTCGCGCGCTCTGGGGGCGCGGGCGCGTCGGGGTCGCGCTGCTCTCGCTCGCGGGCGCGCTCGCGCTCACCGAGGGCGCCGCGCTCGCGGACGCCGGCGTCTGGGGCGGGGAGAGCGTCACGGGCTGCGGCTGGCCGACCTCCGTCGCGGTCCGCTCGGGCGGCGGGCTGTGCACGGGGACCGTCGTCCACGAGCGCGTCGTGACCTACGCGGCGCACTGCGGCGCCGGCAACAAGGTGATCGTGTTCGGCAACAGCGCGAACGGGGGCGTCGAGGTCAACACGACCAGCTGCTACACGAACCCGGACTACAACGGCAACGGCGACCAGAGAGATGACTGGGCGTTCTGTATCTTGGCGCAGGAACTCACCGGCTTCCCGGTCACGCCGCTGATGTACGGCTGCGAGATCGACCAGTACTACAAGATCGGGCAGCAGGTAGCGATCGCGGGCTTCGGCAACAGCAGCGTCAACGGCGGCGCTGGGACGAAGCGCTGGGCCTACACCGAGATCACCGGGATCTTCGACGGCTACTTCTCGATCGGCGTCGGCGAGCTCCCGAGCATCTGCTCGGGCGACTCGGGCGGGCCGGTGTTCGTGCAGTACGAGGACGGCACGTGGCACAATTTCGGCATTGTCTCGACCGGCGGCGGCGGGTGTATGGGCGCCGGGCAGATCAGCTTCGCGCCCGACGCCGTGCCGTGGATCGAGGAGACCTCGGGGATCGACATCACGCCCTGTCACAACGCCGACGGCACGTGGGATCCGAGCCCGGCCTGCACCAACTTCGCCATCACCGGCATCGACACGCCGGGCGACTGGGGCGCGGGCTGCCCGGGGATCCCCGGCTCAGGTCCGAGCGGAACCTGCGGACAGGCGATCGGCGAGCCCGACGACACCGACCCGCCGACGGTGTCGATCGTGACGCCCGTGGACGGCGAGGAGTTTGACCCCCCGGCGTCCCTGCCCATCGAGCTCGCGGTCTCCGAGGTCGGCTGGGGCCTCGAGCGCGCCTGGATCACGATCAACGACAAGCCGCAGCCGGATCTCAAGGCGGACCCCTACGTCTACGACAACGTCGTCCTGCCCGAAGGGGCATACACGATCGTCGCGCACGCCGTCGACTTCGCCGGCAACGCGGCCGAGCCCCACGAGATCGACATCTACGTCGGCGTGGAGCCGCCGCCGCCCTCGCCGGGGAGTGGGAGCGACGGGAGCACGGGGGACGACCCGAGCGCTGGCGTCGGGACCGGCGACGCGGGCACGGGGGACGGGGCGACCGACAGCGCCGACGGCTCCGCCGGCGGTGAAGGCTGCGGCTGCCGCGGCGACGCGGGCGAGCGCGGCGCGTGGTGGCTGCTGGCGCTGCTGGTCCCGATGACGCGACGACGGCGGTGATCGACCGGGCCGGCGGCCGGTGATAATCATGTTCTAAAAGACATGTTTGATCGAGGCGCGCTTGTCGGGCTCCGACGCGCTCGATACGATCAGCCCGCTCGGCGTCGCGCCGCTGTCGGTCGCGAACGGGTGAAAGGTTGATTTGACATGACGTACTCCACGCTTCGTTCCCTTCGGACGGTGAGCTTCGGACTCCTCATCGCGTGCGCCACCGCGTTCAGCCCCGCGTGCGACGGGCCCGAAGACGGCGACACCGCGACAGACGGCGAGAGCGGCGAGAGCGGCGAGAGCGGCGAGAGCGGCGAGAGCGGCGAGAGCGGCGAGAGCGAGAGCGGCGAGAGCGAGAGCGGTGAGAGCGGCGAGAGCGGCGAGAGCGGCGAGAGCGGCGAAACAGGAGAAACAGGCGAGACGGGAGAGACGGGCGAGACAGGCGAGACAGGCGAGACAGGCGAGACAGGCGAGACAGGCGAGACAGGCGAGACAGGCGAGACAGGCGAGACAGGCGAGACCGGTGAGACGGGCGAGACCGGGGAGACCGGCGACACGGGCGAGACTGGTGACACGGGAGAGACCGGTGACACGGGTGACACCGGCGACACGGGCGGAGAGGGGTGCGAAGAGAAGCTGGCGCTGTGCGAGGCGGAGGAGCTGAGCGAAGAGCAGTGCGCGGCGGAGTTCCCCGAGTGCTTCGGCGATCCCGAGCCGGATGAGTGCGCGGAGAAGCTGGCGCTGTGCGAGGCGGAGGAACTCAGCGAGGAGCAGTGCGCGGCGGAGTTCCCCGAGTGCTTCGGCGATCCCGAGCCGGACGAGTGCGCGGCGAAGCTGGCGCTGTGCGAGGCGGAGGAGCTGAGCGAAGAGCAGTGCGCGGCGGAGTTCCCGGAGTGCTTCGGCGATCCCGAGCCGGATGAGTGCGCGGAGAAGCTGGCGCTGTGCGAGGCGGAGGAGCTGAGCGAGGAGCAGTGCGCGCTCGAGTTCCCGGAGTGCTTCGAACAGCCGCCCGACGAGTGCGAGGCCAAGCTGGCGATCTGCGAGATCGAGCAGCTCCCGCCGGAGCAGTGCGCGATGGAGTTCCCGGAGTGCTTTGACCAGCCGCCGAACGAGTGCGAGGAGAAGCTGGCGCTGTGCCAGGAGCTAGAGCTGAGCAAGGAGCAGTGCGAGGCGGAATTCCCGGAGTGCTTCGAGGAGCAGCCGAACAGCTGCGAGCAGAACCTCGCGCTGTGTCAGGAGCTAGAGCTGAGCAAGGAGCAGTGCGAGGCGGAGTTCCCCGACTGCTTCTGAGCGCGTTCACGCGCGCATAAGCGCGCGCCCTCGCGCCGCGGCGTGAACGTCTGCTTGTATGTTCATGTCGCGCGCGCGGCTGTTGTACCCTGGCCCTCGATTCGGGAGATTCGAGATGGCCGGCAAGAAGACGTACATGGAGCTCTCTGAGCCCGGGGGCGCGCACAAGTTCTACGAGGTCGTCGTCAAGGACGCGACCGTGACGACGCGCTACGGACGGATCGGCAGCGACGGGCGCGCGGGCGAGAAGAGCTTCGCGTCGCCCGCCGACGCCCGGACCCACGCCGCCAAGGTCGTGCAGAAGAAGCTCGCCGCTGGGTACGGCGAGGTCACGCGGGGGCGCAAGAAGGCGGCGAAGAAGAAGGCGGCGAAGAAGAAGGCGGCGAAGAAGAAGGCGGCGAAGAAGAAAGTCGGCAAGAAGCGGGCGTCGACGCGGAGAAAGACCAAGGACGCGACGGCGCCCATGCTGTGGTGTTTTAAGGCCGGGAGCTGCGCGCTCGGGATCTTCATCGACGACGAGCTGTGCTGGGTTGGCACTGAAGATGGAGACATCTACGCGCTCGATCACGACGCTCAGGTCCAGCGCCACTTCAAGCTCCCCGAGGGCAGCAAGTGCCTCGTGTCCGACGAGCACTGGCTCTACGCCGGCTGCGACGACGGCAACGTCTACGACCTGCGGGAGGCGCCCTACGTCGCCTACGAGGTCGACGAGGACGTCGAGCTGTACTGGCTCGACATCAACAAGGGGACGCTCGTCGTCTCCGACGACGACGGCAACGTGACGGCCGTCGATCACGAGTGCGAGCTGCTGTGGAAGAAGTCGAGCGAGGGGAGCAGCGGGTGGATGGTCCGCTGCGACGACACGGGCGTCTACCACGGCCACAGCGAAGGCGTGACCGCCTACGGGTGGGCGAAGGGCGAGAAGCGCTGGCATCTCGACACCAGGGGGAGCGTGATGTTCGGCTGGCAGGAGGCGAGCGCCGTGTTCGCGGGGACGACCGACGATCGCGTGGTTCGCTTCTCGAAGCAGGGGGCCCGCGAGACGGTCTACGAGTGCGACGACTCGATCATGGCGTGCGCGGCGGCCGACGACGGCGAGCTCGTGTTCGCGGGCGACTCGGTCGACTGGATCTACTGCTTCGATCGCGCGGGCAAACGGCTGTGGAAGCTAAAGAGCGACTGCGGCGGCGCGATGTCGATGCAGCATCACGACGGCAAGCTCTACGTCGTCACCGACGACGGCTGGCTCGCGTGTATCGACATCAGCGAGGCGGCGATCGACGCGGCGCGGCGCGGCGCGGCCCCGAAGGCGAAGCGCAGTAAGGCGTCCTCGAACGATCAGGCCACGGAGGTCCGCACCGATCTGGAGGCCGCGTCGGCGAGCGACGAGGGGGTGCTCGTCGAGTGTTATCGCCAGGGCGGGCGGCTGCGGGTGCGCCCGAAGTCGCCGGGCTACCGCGACGATTGGAACGTGCAGTTTCCGCGTAACATCCGTGAGGAGGGCGCCGTGTACCTGGTCGAGGAGCTGCGCACGGGCAGCGGCTTCTATCGCGCGTACGGCTCGATCAAGCTCGTCGACGAGAGCGGGGGATCGCGGGCGAAGAAGGCGACGAAGAAGAAGGTCGCCAAGAAGAAGACGACGAAGAAGAAGGTCGCCAAGAAGAAGACGGCGAAGAAGAAGGCGACGAAGAAGAAGGCGACGAAGAAGAAGGCGACGAAGAAGAAGGTCGCCAAGAAGAAGGCGACGAAGAAGAAGGTCGCCAAGAAGAAGGCGGCGAAGAAGAAGGTCGCCAAGAAGACGGCGAAGAAGACGAAGAAAAAAGCCGCCAAGAAGACGAAGAAAAAAGCCGCCAAGAAGAAGACGAAGAAAAAAGTCGCCAAGAAGCGCTAGACGGCGCGTCTACGCCCGCGGAAGGGTCACGCGGGCCGCTGCACGGGGAACGCGCGACGGCTTATACCGCGCGCGTCGTGCTGTTTCGCGCCGCGGCGGTGGTCAAGAGCGCTCGCGCCGATGTACAACGCGGTCCCGGGAGACACCAGCGAATGGGCCGAACGTTCGAGAATCGAAAAATCGCCATGCTGAAGCGCAGCGATCGAGACGCCAAGGCGTTCTCGCGCGCGGGCCGACAGATCAGCATGGCCGTCAAGGCAGGTGGATCCGACCCCGACAGCAACCCCTCGCTTCGGCGCGCGATCCAGAACGCGCGCGCCGTCAACATGCCCAAGGACAAGATCAAGGCGGCGATCGACAAGGCGATGGGGGTCGGGGGCGGCGAGGACTACCAGACCGTCATGTATGAGGGCTACGGGCCCCACGGCGTGGCGATGATGGTCGAGACCGCGACGGACAATCCGACGCGGACGGTCGCCAACCTGCGCTTCGCGTTCAAGAAGGAGAGCGGGAACCTCGGCAACTCCGGCAGCGTCTCGTTTATGTTCGACGAGGTGGGGGTGTTTCGCGCCGCGCCGGCGGGCCTCGAGCGCGACGAGCTAGAGCTAGAGCTGATCGATCACGGCCTGCAGGACCTGAGCGAGGGGGAGAGCGAGGACGGCGAGACCCAGCTGGTGTTTCGCTGCGACCGTGACGACTTCGGGAACCTGCAGACAGGGCTGGACGAGCGCGGCGTCGAGGTGGCCTCCTCGGGGATCGAGTGGATCCCCAAGACCACGACCCCGCTCTCCGAGGAGCAGCAGGACGACGTCCTCAAGCTGATCGAGCGGCTCGAGCAGGACGACGACGTCCAGAACGTGTTTCACAACCTCGAGTAGCGGCCGCGCCTCTCGCTCATCGTCGCCGCGCGACGACGATGATCTCGCCGCTGCCGTCGTAGGGTCTTCCGTCGAAGCCCGACAGCCAGCGCAGCGGTTCGAAGCCCGCGCGGTGGAGCAGGTGCTCTAGCTCGTAGCGGTAGCACCAGCGCAGCTTGATGCGCTCTCGGCCCAGCTCCTCGTCGGTGTCGGCGTCGAGGTAGCGCAGCGTGATCTCCATACGCTGCGTCGACTGCTCGCGGCGGACCGCGAAGCTGCGGCGGACCATCCGCGCGCCGACGCGAACGGTCTCGTCCTCCCGGGTGTCGGGCTCGTCGACCGCCATGCGCGCGAGATCGGGCTCGAAGACGTCGAAGGCGAACACGCCGTTCGGGCGCAGGTGATCGCGGATCCTGCTCAAGGCGGCGAGCTGGCTGTCGACGTCGAGCAGGTGCTGAAACACGCGAAACGCCGCGTAGGCGAGGGCGTAGTCGCGGCGCTCGAGGGACATGCGCTGAACCTCGCCCTCGACCAGCTCGAGGTTCGCGGGTGGGTTCTTGTCACGCAGCGCGTCGAGCATGTCGCGCGATGGGTCGAGGCCTGTGCACGGGAGGCCAGCGCGCGCGATCGGCAGGAGCACGCGCCCCGTGCCGCAGCCGATCTCGAGCGCGGGGCCGCCGTGCTCACGCGCGAGCCCAGCGTAAAACTCTCGATCGCCGGCGGGGTCGCGGAGCTTGGCGTAGAGCGCGTCATAGGACGCGGCGAGCATTCGGTGGTACGTGACCATCGACCGCCGAGTGTAGCCGAGTCGACCGGGGCGAAGACCTTCGGGGCAAGGTTCGCGATACTGCCGCCATCAGTCACGGAGTCACGATGGACCAGCGACACTTGAGGGCGATCCAGGATTACGTTGAGCTGCACTCGGATCTCGCGCCGGCGTACGACGCGTGGATGCGCGGCGAGGACCTGCTGGTGTGGGTGGAGCTGCTGTTCCCCGGGCTGCAGGACAACGACGACAAGCCGCGCTACGTGCTGATGAACGCGATGCACGCGTGCAAGCGCCCGCACGAGACGATGGACTTCGCGCGCAGGAAGACCGGCTGCGACGCG
Source organism: Polyangia bacterium (assembly GCA_030430565.1). GTDB lineage: Bacteria > Myxococcota_A > Polyangia > Nannocystales > Nannocystaceae > JACKDW01. Next base: position 3,164 of record JAUIKS010000063.1, on the reverse strand, counting down.
GTCTCTGAAGCTGACGTCGCGGCGCTGGACGCGATCACGTTCTACAGCCGCATGAGCCTGGACGACCTGCATCGCCTCGGCATCTGATCAGCGATCGAGCAGGTCGATCGCGGAACCGAGCGTACGCGGCGCGAGGTGCATGTAGCGATCCGTGGTCGCCGAGTTGGCGTGGCCCGCGAGGGTCTGGATCGTGCGCGCGGGAGCGCCCTTCATGGCGAGGTGCGAGCAGAAGGTGTGGCGGAGGACGTGAGGCCCGCGGCGCTCGAGGCCGGCGACGCGCTGGAGCTTGTAGAGCATGCGATCGATCTTGCGGGCGTACATCGGCGCGGCGACGTCGAGCACGCGCGGGCCGGCGGGCTCGCGCTCGCGCGCGGCGTAGAGCCGCTCGAGCGCCTGCGTGAGGCCGCGCGTCATCGGGATGGTCCGCGTCGCGCCGCCCTTGGGATCGCCGGTGTGCCCGCGCCACTCGTTCTCCACGACGGTCAGCGAGCGGCGCTCGAGGTTGATGTCGCGCCAACGGAGCGCGAGCATCTCGCCGGCGCGCAGCCCCGCGTCGCCGCCGAGGAGGACGATGACGAGGCCCCAGGGCGCGACCTCGGCGAGCCGCGCGGCCTCGACGAGGCGCTCGTAGGCGTCGAAGTCGTAGAACTCCGGCACGCGGGCGCGGCTCGGGAGCGACTTGATGACGGGGGCCTTGGCGAGCAGCTCCCACTCGACGGCCTTGCGCAGCAGCGCCTTGAGCTTGGCGAGGACCATGTTGACGGTGCTCGTCGCCAGCGGCAGCTGCTTGAGCTGCTGAACCTCGACCGCGCCGATCTCGTCGAGGCGGTGGCGGCCGAGGCGGGGCAGCAGGTAGAGGCGCAGCACCTCCTCCCAGCCCGCGCGGGTCGCCGGCTTGAGGCGGTCGGCGATGATGTAGTCACGGGTGAAGCGCGCGGCGAATTGCTCGAGCGTCGGGACCGCGTCGGCGCGGGCGCGCGGGGCATCGACGCCGTGGCGGAGGATGTGCGCCTCGCGGGCCCGGGCCCAGCGCAGCGCGGCGGCGCGGCTGCGGCCGGGGGCCTTGACGCGCTCGCGGTGGCGGCGGCCGTCGGGCATGCGGACGCGGATGTCGGCCTGCCAGTGCGAACCACCGCTTGGGAGCGCTCTCTCTCGAACCGTGACCGCCATCGCGCGCGCGGCCGCGGGGCCGCGAGTCGATGATTGTATGTCCCAAGGTGCATGTCAATGGGACGGCGCGGCTCGTCCGCGCCCCTCCGCGGGCGCTTACGCGAGGTGCCGCTGCAGGCCACGGAACATGCGGCGCGCCTCGTCCTGCGAGGGCATGCCCGCGACGCGCTGGACCTCGCGCGGGTGCTCGCGCACGAGCTCGTGCTCGAGCCGCGCGACGGCCTCGCGCGCGGCCCGGGCCACGCGACGTCGCTCGCTCCGCGACATGCGGGCGAGCGCCCAGTCGCGGAGCTCCCATGAGAGCGCGGCGTGGCGCGTCTCGTCGCGGGCGATCTGGGCGAGCGCGCGGCGGACCCGGGGGTCGCTGGCGCGGCGGGCCTGGTAGCTCGCCACGAGCGCGCCGAAGGTCTCGCGCACGCAGCCCTCGGCGGCGTTGTCGGCGGCGACCTCAGCGAGCGCGCGGGGTGTCCAGCGCGTCGAGAGCCGCCGGCTCGGGCGGGCGCCGTAGCGTCGCGCGAGGCGAGCGGTGACGCGCGCGTGGCGGGCCTCGTCGACGCGGGCGCGCGCGGCCGCGCGACGTAGGGAGCCGGGGGCCTCGTGGTGACGAAGCTCGGCGGTCAGCTGCTCGAAGGCGGTCACGGCGGCGGCCTCGAGCTCGGCGACGTCAGCGAAGAACTGTCCCACGGCGCATGTTGGTCGTGTGCGCGCGGGGGCGCGGGCGTCCGCGCGCCAGCAGGCTCCGGCGGGGAGCCGGCCGATGGCGCAGTTGGCGTCCGCGCGCTCGATGACGACGCTCTGCAGGACCTCGAGCTCGCCCTCGGTGCTGACGAAGACCTTGTGCTCACGGACGTGGTCGCCCGCGCCGCAGCCGCTGCCCGAGCGCGTGAGCAGCACGTAGCCGCCGTCGAGCTCGCCGACGTTGTCCTCGCCGCAGATGGCGTTGTGGCCGTTGAGCTCGGCCCACAGCGCGGCCTCGGCGTGCGAGTCGATCTCGCCGAGGAACTCGAGCGCCTCCGCCGTCGTGATCGCGGCGCCGACCTCGTCGCCGCGCGACCACGCGAGCGACTGGAACCGCGTGATGTCGAAGCCGCCGCCCCCAGTGGCGATGTCGGACTCGAGCGGGAGGTCGAAGAACGCCGCGCGGCACAGCTCGACGTCGCTGGCCTCGGCGCAGAGCTGCCCCGAGGCGCTGACGATCGTGCGGTTGTCGGCGTCGATCCCGGTGTCGGTGCCGGTCCCGGTGGTGCCGTAGCCGTAGCCGCCGGAGTAGGTTCGCAGCTCGAGGTAGTCGACGGGCGCGGCGGGCTGGATCGCGGTCAAGGGCGAGACCAGGTCCTCGTCGCAGATCTGCTGATCGAAGTCTGACCTGCCGACGCCGCAGCCGCTGGTCACGACGGGCAGGAGCGCGGAGAACAGGCAGAGGAGACGATCGAGGTGGTGCGTGCGCATGGCCGCCTACAGGATACCGGAGCTCGACGTGGAGCCCTCGTCACCGCGCGACCTCCACTACGCTCCAAGCCTTGACCCAGGCGGTCACGCGCTGGAGGCTGACGATGTCGGTGCGGCGCGGGGAGGCCTCGCGCAGCTCGAGTTATGATTCCGCGATCTGTCGCAAGAGCAGCCCGCCGGGCGTGCACACACGATCGCTCTAGAGAAGCAGGTCGTAGGGGCGCGATCGCCCCCCGTGGCGCCCGCACGCGAAGGAGCGCCGCGCCGATGTACACCTCACGTACCAGGCCCAGGGCTGACCAGCGCGAGCTCCCGCGCGCTCCCGCGTGCTCGCCAGCGATGCGCCCGGTAGCGAGGACCGCGAGAGCAGGGCGCAGGGCTAGCGAGGTGGTTCTCTCGAGGCGCGCGCGTCGACCTCCTACATCGAGCTCGACGAGGTCACGATCGCCGAGTACGACGCCTGCACAGAGGCCGGCGGCTGCCGGCGGCGGATCAACGGGCATCAGAACATCATGAAGCCCTTCGTCGGGCCCGAGCAGCCGGCG
>JAUIKS010000028.1 GCA_030430565.1 Polyangia bacterium | reverse complement strand
GCGCGCGAGCGAGTAGATGGCGTCCTCGTGGCCCGAGAGCGTCGCGACGTCGGCGTCGACGCGAGTCGACCAGATCCGCGCGGACTTATCTCGGCTGGCGGTGGCGATGTGCGCCCCGTCGGGCGAGAACTCACCCCCTCAAAATCCGGTCCTACGGCCCAAACCCAGCAGCACGCTGTTTCCGTCACTTCCTTAGCCGTAGGACCGGATTCTTCAATTTTGTCGAGTACGCGGTGACTCGCTTCTCGACGCGTATCTGTGCTCGCCCCGTGGCACATACTTGGTACATCTGATCCTCTAGGCCCCATGTCGCTGGCGCATCGTCGGCGCGCTTTGATAAGCCCACGTCCAGATTCCCGCGCTCGGTGAGGTCGGAATGGTAGTGAGCCATTCCTAGAGAACGGCGAAGGGCTTGACCTACGCTTGATCACCTCCGACGAGACCCGTACGGACGACAAGGACGAGTAGCAGCCCGCGAGCGTCTCACCGCTTTGAAGTCCGTGAACTCCGATGGCGCTTTGGAGCGTCACCGCCACGCCGACTCACGCCGCCCGCGTCCAGTCCCGGCACACCAACTCTGCCTGCTGAAGTACCGTCACCACGGCCGCCGATCGCTTGTCCGGCGGATACCCATGCTTCCGCAGCAGCCTCTTGATCTTCCGCCGCATATTCGCCCGCACAGACTCCTTCTTCGTCCAGTCGATCGTCACCGAACGTCGGATACTCTCGACCAACTCGTGGGCAATCGTTGCGAGCACTGCATCGCCCATCAGCGACTTTACGTCGCCGTGGTCCACCAGCGCGTCGTAGAAGCACATCTCGTCTTCGGTCAGCCCGAGCGTCTCTCCGCGTTTCGGGGCGTCGCGCATGACCTTCGCCATCTCGATCAACTCGACGATTACCTGTGCCGTCTCGATGGTGCGGTTCTGGTAGCGGAGTAGCGTGTTGTTCAGCATCTCGCTGAACTTGCGGGCTTGAATCAGATTCCGGCGGCTCTGGACTTTGATCTCGTCGTTGATCAACTTCTTCAGCAACTCGAGCTGGAGGTTCTTATGCTCGGACTGCTGGACGGTCTGGAGAAATTCGTCGGAGAGGATGGATATGTCGGGGCGCTCCAGCCCGGCCTCGCCGAACACGTCTATCACGCCCTCAGACGCAACAGCCCCGCTCAGGATCTGGCGGATGGCGGCGTTCATCTCGGCGTCGGTCTTCGGACCGCCCACCGTGTACTTCTTGATGTTCCGTGCGACGGACTGGAAGTAGCCGACCTCGTCACGCAGATGCCGTGCACCCTCGAGGTGTAGGGCGATGCCAGCGGCCTTGTTCAGCGCCGTCATGGCCTCTAAATACCGCTTCTTGCCCTTGTCTGGCTCGCCCGGCTCCAGCCCGCAGATGTGGTTCACGCCGCCTGACAAGGCCCCCAGACGGTCCGATGCCTTCGAGGACAGGTAACCCGAGTAGTCGAAGCCGTGGAACATAGAGCGGACCACATCGGCCTTCTCCTCTAACACGGCCAGCGCCAAGTCGACGGGGATACCCGGCCGCTCGCTTTCACCGTCGCCGTAGCGGCCGACGGCGTGCTTCAATTGGTCGGCCAACCCGATGTAGTCGACGATGAGGCCCGCAGGCTTGTCGGTGAACTTGCGGTTCACCCGCGCGATGGCCTGCAGCAGCCCGTGCCCCCGCATGGGCTTGTCCACATACAGGGTGTGGGCTGAGGGCACGTCGAAGCCCGTGAGCCACATGTCCCGCACGATGACGAGCTTGAGGCCGTCTTCGGCGTTCTTAAACCGCTTCTCGATGTCCTTCTGGCGCTTCTTGCCCCGGATGTGGGGGTGGAAGTCCTCCGGGTCACTGCCCGCCCCGGTCATCACCACCTTGAGGGTGCCCTCGGCGTCGTCGTCGGAGTGCCAGTCGGGACGGCGGGCGATGATCTGTTTGTAGAGTTCCACGCAAATGCGGCGGGACATGCAGACGATCATGGCCTTGCCGTCGAGGATCTCCAGACGGCGGTCCCAGTGGGCCAGTAGGTCGTCGGCGACCAGGCCGAGCCGCTTCTCGGTACCTACCAGCGCCTCGAGCTTCGCCCACGTCGTTTTCAGCTTCTCCTTCGCGCCCTCCTCGGCGTCCTCGGTGACCTCCTCGAACTCCTCATCGAGCCGGGGCTTCTCGTCTTCGGGGAGCGTGATCCGAGCGAGTCGGGCCTCGTAGTGGATGGGCACCGTGAAGCCGTCGCGGACGGCCTGCTGGATTGTGTAGGTGTCGATGTAGTCGCCGAAAACCGCCGGAGTGGACTTGTCGTCAAACTCGATGGGTGTGCCAGTGAAACCGATGAAGGAGGCGTTGGGCAAGCCGTCGCGCATGTTGCGGGCGAGACCATAGGTGACCTGACCGGTCTTGCTGTCGATGCGAACGCCGAAGCCGTACTGGGTGCGGTGCGCCTCGTCGACGATGACCACAACGTTTCGTCGTTCGGTAAGCACCGGGTAGGTGGTGCCTGCAGCCCGCTCGGCTTCGGTTAGGCTGAACTTCTGGATGGTAGTGAAAACCACACCGCCGGAGGCCACCGCGAGCAGCTCGCGGAGCCCAGCGCGGTCGTCGGCCTGCTTGGGCGCCTGGCGCAGCAGAGCCTTGGCTCCACAGAACGTGCTGTACAGCTGCCCGTCGAGGTCGTTGCGGTCAGTGACCACGACGATCGTGGGGTTCTTCATCGCTGGGTGTTTTATGATCTTGCCCGCGTACAGGCTCATGGACACCGACTTGCCCGACCCGGTGGTGTGGAACATGACGCCGACGCGCTGGTCGCCACTCTCACTCGAAGCCCGCACGGTCTGCTCCACTGCTTTGTTCACCGCGAAGAACTGATGGTAGCCCGCGATCTTCTTGATGTAGGTGTCGCCGTCCATCTCGCAGATGACGAAATTCTGCAGGTAGTCGAGCAGCCGCTGCTTCTCGAACAGGCTGCGGATCAACACCTCCAGCCGAGGCATGGCGGAGGGGGCGTCTCCGTTGCCGTCGATGGTGCGCCACGGGCCAAAGCGGTCAAAGCCAGCGGTGAGGCTGCCGACCTTCGTTCCCGTACCGTCCGATACCACGAGGATCTCGTTGGTGTGGAGCAACACGGGTATATGTCGCTTGTAGAGCTGCAGCTGGTTCCAAGCCCCCTTGATGGTGGCGTAGTCATCGGTGGGGTTTTTAAGTTCGATGACACCGATGGGCAGGCCATTGACGTAGAGCACTAGATCGGGGCGGCGGTTGTTGCTGCCCTGCACGATTGTCAACTGGTTGACCACGAGGAAGTCGTTGTTGGCCGGGTCATTGAAGTCGATAAGCCACGCTTTATCCCCGCGTGTGCCGCCAGCACCTCGCACCTGCACGTCCACGCCGTTAATGAGCATGGCGTGGAAGGCGAGGTTGTTCTCATCAATGATCGGGGAGTCGAGCCGGACGACCTGCTTGAGTACGTCGTCGAGGATGCCGGCTGGGATTTGGCCGTTGATGTTTCGCAGGGCGTCTCTCAGGCGCCTTTCGAGCAGGACCGAACCAAACCCCGTGCGCTCGGGCGCGGGGCCATCGGGGGCGATGGTGGGGCCGTCGAGGTGTTGCCAACCGAGATCTTGCAGGTACTCGATGGCCGCCAGTTCCACATCGCTCTCGGCTACGCTCATGCTTCATCATCCTCTTGTCGGGCGCAGTCCCTGGCTGTCGCCAAGAGCTCCACATAGGCGCTACGATCATGCGCAAACAGTATCTCGCTTGGAGACAGGGGAAGTTCGACGAACGAGTCTTCGTTCACTTCAACTCGAAGCACGAATCCGTCCTCATCTTCGATTGGTCGGATTCGCGCGTATTTGTCAAGCTCTCCATGTAGATGTTCGAGTACGCGATAGGGCTGCCGCGTGTGCCGAATATCGGGCGCATAGCCTTCATGTGCAGACAACAATAACTCTAGCAATGCGCCGGCGGCCAACAACCAAATGTGACTAAATCCTGAAGCCATCGATATGGTGTATGCGTCTTTGCCATGCGAGATGATACCGCAGTCGTTTCGCACTCTTGCTACCCCCGCCGCAATTTTGAAGAAGCCGGACAAAATCTGCTGATTTCCGGAAGCTTCCTTGACCTTCGATAGACCCACACAGTCCAGAGCCTTCTGCACGATTGTGGTCGTCGCCGGATTCGTTTCCTCAAGCTTCACGCCACGATCCGAAAGAAGCGTCAGGCATACGCATTCAACGAAAGCTTTTACATAATCGATTTGACAATCTTTGGACTCATACAGGCCACGAATTGCCTTGTACTGCCCTAGTAGGATGGACGAGCTTGGCCAACGTGCGACAGCTCGTCGATACGCTGGAACGAACAGATCGAACTCCATCACATGGCCTCCGCACCGGCGGCTTTGGCCTCGGGCACACGGATCTCACCGGAGATGAGTTTGGGGAGGAGGGTGTCTCGGAGGTCGGCGAGGGTGCGGGATTGTGCTCGGTTTGTTTCCTTGCGCTCGAACAGCCCCCTCGTGGCTTCCTCGAACTGACGCAGACGACTGTCCGGCGGCATGATGATTGGAACGGATTGAAGATGACCCTTCGTAACTGCCTTTCGAGTAGCCCCCGCCGAGAAGCCGAGGAGGTACGACTTCATTTTCGGCCGAACCATCCACAGATGTAGGAAGCGTGGTGGGACACTGGCTGCCCGCAGTATGGCCACATGCTGGTTTACCCGTGCTGGCAGAACAGCAGGGTCCACAACACATGTCCTCAGAATGGAGTCACCGGTGATGTTGAAAAGAACGTCATCACGTTCTACAGTCACTCCCCTAAGTTTCGTGGCTGCGTCATCGGTGATTCGGACAAGGCCCGGCCACGAAAATCTAAAGTCATAGATATTCTGGCTACGAATGAAGGCGACCCCTTCGTCAATATAGGCTTTGCTGCCCCCTCGTGGAGTCGCTCCACTGCCAATCTTTGATGTGACGTCGGCGAGCGTACCGACCCCCCACCCCCTCGGAATCGGCCCGAGTTCGCTGTCCACGAGGTCGTGGCCGTCGAAGTCGATGAACCACGACTTGAACAGGGCCTGCGCTATCTCCTCCAGCGTCTGGTTCATCTTCCGGTTCAGCTCGATCTTGTCGTCCAACGCGCCGAGGACCGCTGCGATGCGGCGTTGTTCGGGGAGGGGCGGGAGGGCCACATGAAAGGCCTTTACCTCGGGAAAGTAGATGGTCTGGTGGCTGGTGCCGTGGGCAAACCGGTACAGGCTATCCACCTCCGATAGCAACACGTACATCAGATACCGCGACGAAAGGCCCTGCTCGTCACAGACCCAGTTCACGAAGTCCTGACTGGTACACATCAACTGCTTTGTCCGCGTGATGTACCCAATCGACGCCGTGCGGGAGAGGCACACGGTGTTGATGGGGAGGACTCGAGCGGCAGAGTTGTCTATGCCCAGTTGGTTCGTGGACTCATTCGTGGTGTGAATGTCTCGACCATGGTGGACTCGGGCATCTTTGATACCGATCCACGGAATGTCCCCGCCCCAGTACTCGGGTTTTCGGCGACTTGGTGTATGCCCGGTTTCCAACCGGGCTACGTCGAGCAGGCGAGTCCATCGCCAGCCATCGGGCAGACGAGTGTTGGGGTTCCCTACCGACAGCCCGTATCGACCGGGAATCACACCAGTTGTGGCTTCTCTTCCACCTGTTTTGGTGTTGCGACGGCTCATACCGAGTATCCTAGTGTTCCAAGCGCCTCGCGGATCTGTCCCTCCAGCCGCTTGCCCGCCGCCATCTGCGCGCCGAGCAGCGTGGTCAGGCGGCCCATTTTCTCAACGAATGGCTCGCCGTCGTCCTCGACCTCCTCGGCCCCCACATACCGACCCGGCGTGAGCACGAAGTCGTGGCCCTTCACCTCCTCGGTGGTGGCTGACTTACAGAAGCCCGCCACGTCCTCGTAGGCATCACGGTTGCCCGGCGGGTTGCGCCATGCGTGGTAGGTGTCGGCGATCTTCGCTATGTCGGCGTCCTCGAAGACCTTGTGAACCCGCGTCTCCATGCGGCCCAACTTACGGGCGTCGATGAACAGCACCTCGCCGCGACGGTCCCGTTGCTTGCCCCCGGCCTTGTTCTTCGTGAGGAACCAGAGGCAGACGGGGATGCCCGTGGCGTAGAACAGCTGCCCCGGCAAGGCCACCATGCAGTCCACGAGGTCTTCCTCGACCAGCCGCTGGCGGATATCGCCCTCGCCTGAGGTCATGGACGACATGGAGCCGTTGGCGAGCACCACGCCCGCCGTGCCGTTGGGCGCGAGGTGGTGGACGATGTGTTGGAGCCACGCGTAGTTGGCGTTGCCCTTTGGCGGGGAGCCGTACTTCCAGCGCACATCGTCGGCTACGCGGTCACCACCCCACTCGCTGACGTTGAAGGGCGGGTTGGCGAGCACGAAGTCGGCCCGCAGGTCGGGGTGCTGGTCGGCGTGGAAGGTGTCGGCGTGGCGAGTACCGAGTTTGGCCTCGATACCTCGGATGGCCATGTTCATGCGAGCCATACGCCATGTGGTGCGGTTGGACTCCTGCCCATAGACGGTGACCTGATCCCGTCGCCCGTTGTGGGCCTCGATGAACTTCAAGGACTGGACGAACATGCCGCCTGAGCCACAGCAGGGGTCGTAGACCCGGCCCCGGAAGGGTTCGATCATCTCGACCAGCGTGCGTACCACGGACGAGGGCGTATAGAACTCGCCGCCGCCCTTGCCCTCGGCGGAGGCGAAGCGGGAGAGGAAGTACTCGTAGACCCGGCCGAGCGTGTCTTTTTCGCGGTGCTCCTGCGAACCGAGGCCGATGCCCGAAATGAGGTTGATGAGGTCGCCCAACTTGTGCTTGTCGAGGTTGGGCAGCGCGTAGATCTTCGGCAGGGTGCCCTTGAGCGACTGGTTGTCGGCCTCGATGGCGTCCATGGCGTCGTCGAGCATCTTGCCGATGGTGGGCTGGGTGGCGTTGGCCCGCAGGTGGGTCCACCGGGCGATCTCGGGCACCCAGAACACATGCTCGGCGATATACTCGTCGCGGTCTTCCAGCAGCTCGTCGAGCTCCTGCTGTCGCTCGGCGGAGTCGGCGATGAACTCGTCACTGTCGGGGTCAGACACGCTGGCGACGATGGCCGCCCGCCGCTCCTCGAAGGCATCGGAGATGTACTTGAGGAAGATGAGTCCTAGTACGACGTGCTTGTACTCGGCGGGGTCCATGTTGTTGCGGAGGAGGTCCGCCGCTGCCCAGAGCTTGTCCTCGAAGCCGAGGGAGCCTGTCTTGTCGTTCATCGTCTTCGCCGTAGCCGTCTTCTCCGGGGTCTTGCGTTTCTTCGCCGTAGTCGTCTTCTTCGGGGTCTTTTCTTTGGTCCCCTGTGCCGGCGCCTTCGTGCTCGCACGGGAGGGCTCCGGTTCCCGGCCGAGGATGCGCTCCACGATTGGGGCCTTCGCCTTCCCCGATCTGTCCATCTCGTGAGCGTCACAGATCGCCTTGAGCTCGTCGCGGCTCAGCGGGGCCAGGATTTCCTCGAAGCTCACCGAGCGGGCTCTCACCAAGACGTCGACGAGCTTCGCGTGCTTGGCCCGGCTCGAGACTTCGAGTTCGTTCGCCTTGGCGAGTTCGAGCAGGCGGGGACGCTTGAGTGCTTCGAGGGCTGTCCGTTTTGTAGGTCGCGCCACAGGGCTTGATTCTAGTGGCAAGCGCCGCAGGTGTGGAGAAGATTTTGACCTTGCTTGGCCGCCTAACTCTGAGTTGGTGTGTAGCCCTCTAGCGTCCCTTCCGTAGGGTTCTAGCTAGGCATTGGTGCGCCTACGTGCTCAGACACGCCGACCGTGCACCAGATCGCTTGGATAGGACCGATTTTGTAGCTGGATACGCCGACAACATCATCGAACGCCCCTACCGCAAAGTCCCGCTGTTCCCCTGGCCGCGCCACAGCAGAAACCTCGGTAACCAAGCCATCGGTCGCTGCTTGCGGAGGGCCAGTTTATGCGTGGTCGACGAGGCGTGGCCCTCGGCGACGAGTGCCAAGAGGGCCTCGTCGAGGGACGCGTTGCGGATCCGACATACTCTGCGGAGCTCGCCGCGTGACATCGGCGCTGGCGCTGATCAGCACCTGGGCGACGCGCTCGATCGTTGAGGGCGGGGCCGACTCCGTGGTCGACGGTGCCTTGAGACGGACCCGTCCATGCGGAGTGGTACTTTCACCCGCCTGGTCCATACATGACGACCTGTCCCTCATCGATACACGATGTCGTGTGATCGTTGGTATCTGAGCAACTCAACCGTCGAATCCGGTTCGGAGCAACGCTCGTCGGAGCGATCTCCTCGGCTTCGACGAAGCCTATGTCGCGGTCCTCCGGAGTTCGAGCGGTCGATCGTCGCGCGGATAGCTGGACAACCGTCAACGGTGCAACCTCATCGTCTTTCATCGCGTTGCGGTCGACTGGCGGAGTTGTTTCTTCAGACCGAACTGAAGCAGGCTCGTTCGGCTCGACTGCCGGCGCACTCGAAGTGGCTTGACGATTGAAGGAATCTTCAACGACCCTCAACAGCGAATCTACGGTCTTGTTGAATTGTTCGAGTTGCTTCTCTTGCGCGTCTTGACGCCTTATTAGCACTTCAAACATGTCGCGTTCGCTTGTTGCACGCGAAACCTCCTGCGAGCGATTCTTCGATGCTCTAGATCTAGGTGGTTCTTGAGTCCGGCGATGTCTTCGACTTCGTCGCGTATCACGGTGATACTGCCCATCGTCCTCTCCGCGATTGGTTGACGGCTCGTTGCGAGGTGCCCTTGACGGCTCCTCCGTTGGAGGTTGCTCCGGGGAGGGCGCGGTGTCCTCGTTCTGGAGATGGAACGAGGCCCTCTCGACAGCGAACTCGAACACCCTAAGAACCCGAGTGGCCACCGTCGCTATTTGCATCCATTCATCACGTTTCATCAGTCAGTGCCCTTCTCGCTATTGAGGCCATTTGAACGGTGACGAGTCTTCTTTCGGTGCCATCTCTTCAAACAGCGACCGCATGTCGCGCATGACATTAGCCGCGACTCGCGCGTACTTTTTGATATCAATTGGCTTGCGCCGACTACGTTGAATTGTATCGTCGAAATCTTGTTGCGCTTTTCGAAACTCAGGGGGGAGAGAGTTAGCGCGCGTACCGTGTGTTTCTGAAGTGGAGCCGGCCGCTTTGTATCGATGGAAGACGCCGTCTACGAGAATCGCCTCCCTCGCTTTGATTGTTTTATAGAGAATCGCAATAAACATCTCGAGATCCGACTCGTCGACCTCGTGTTGCGAGAGTTCCTCATCGACCTCTGGAGCATCAATCGTTCCCGAGACCGACACAATAGAGACGATTCTTTTTCTCATTTGTTACGCTTGCTCCTTTGGCGGTCTACTTACAGAGTAGACGACCAATCGCTCCCCCCAATTCTCGGCGATCCCGAGGTTTCGGAGGAACTTCGAAATTGTTCGGCCGTCGATACCGGAAACCCGTACCGCTTCAGTCTTCGAGCGGCAGTTGGCGACTAACGAACGCCATTCATCCTCGGTCCATGTTGAGTGTCGTCGCGAGCAGAACGCGAGGGCATCCTCTACCGGTGTCAACGAAATGTCTGATTCGCCTACTAGCCGTGTTAGGTGCTTCTTTGCGAGAATAAGAACTTCGTTCAGAAGGCTTGCTGGTGTCTTGACCGCATCAACATTAGGCGCACTCGGATCGCCCCCTTGGTCTACGAGGTAACGATGATTGTCATCAATTCGCTTAAGCAGCCTTAGCCAAGGGCTGTTTAGGACACTCTTAATCGAAGGGAGTTTTTTTGCGTCCTCCTGCAGGCGGTGCGAATCCTCATGTAGTTGACCGAGGGCCTTTTTGATAACTTCGGGTGCCGTCTCGTCACCCGCTGGAGGCGAGAGCTGTTCGAGTGCCTCTATCGCGTCACTGGTCTTTCTCTTCTCAGCGATGAAATGCAGTATCTCTCCGAGCGACTTCATTTTCACTTTATGCTCAACATCATCGTCAGGAACTTTGCGCAGGATTTCCTCAAGTGACACGAGGCCCTTCTCCTCCTCTCTAGCGACACTCTCTTTTCGCGCTGTTAGAACGAGCCTTTCAACTCGATACGTAAGGAGTTGAGCATCAAGCTGTTCACCGTGGTTCTGTGCGAACACAAATGCTTGAGCGCGTTCGCTAATAGAAAGCGCAAGATAGCGTGTACGTATTTGGTGAGGGAGGTGCTCGATTCGAATTAGGTGTTCGCCGGAATAGAGGAGCGCTTTCCTCAAAACAGATTCGAACTCTCTCAGGTTTCCGGGCCAGTTATAGTTGCAAAGCGCGTCCAGCGCAGCAGCGGTGAATTGAAGTTCTGCCCCTGGCTGAGAGATCCTCTTTAGAATCTCCTCGTGTGCACCCCTGAAAAAATGCTCTCGATCGCGAAGGAGTGGGAGGTGCAACCGGAAGCCCATAAGGCGAAAGTACAAGTCTTCTCGGAACTTATGCTCTCGAACCAATTGCGCCAAACTCGTTCTCGAGGTCGCAATGAGTCGGACATTTACAGATTTCTCCCTTCCTCCAAGCGGTCGGAACGTACCTGTTTCAAGTACACGCAGCAGACTAGCCTGTAGATCGAGGGGCAACTCGCCGATTTCGTCAATTACGAGGGTTCCGCCCTCGGCTTGCTCGAACAGACCGAGGCGTTTCGTTCGTGCTCCTGGGAAAGCACCACGTTCGTGTCCGTAGAGATCATCGGCGAGCAACTCGCTCCGGGAGCCATACGCGCAGAAATTCAGAACCTCGCCATCTCGGCCGCTTTTCCGGTGGATCGCGGTCGCTAGCAGTCCCTTTCCGGTTCCTGTACCTCCTTCTATCAGGATTGGTTCGCTGGAACGCGCCATGTCGAGAGATCGCGAAAGCGCTGTGAGTGTGCCGAGATCGGTGGCGACAATCCGGCCCAGCGATTTATCACATCGAATCCTCTCATAGAGGAACCGCTGGCACTGAATGATGTGGAACTCATCATGGCCGAAGACAACCGAGGGTGCTCCTGCGGCGAGTTGTTGTGCAGCCGCCTGAACTGGGTTCGTTGAATCGGCTGCATCCATCAGGCTTGCGACATGTCGCTTGCTACGGCCGAAGAGCAAGGCGAGCAACTGAGCTTTCTTCAGATTGGGCGCGGTGGCGCTCCGAAGCTCTGCTCGGATGAGTCTACGGGTCTCAAGGATAGCTTCTCGGTGGACAGGGTTGTCCGGGAGAACGGTATCGTTGATGTGAATACTCGCCATTCGAGAACCTCGAGATCAACGCCTCATACGACGTACTTGCCCGACTCGCCATCCCTTCTTATACGCGTTTATCCACGTGGCGAGCCCGACAACGACCCCGGCGGCCACTCCGATAATTACTCCCTCATCCCGCCGGTTGATCGCGGTGCCCCCAACAATGCCGATCGCTGCCGCGTTGGCGCTTGCTTTAACAGTGGTGACAATCGAACCTACAACGACATCCTGTGTGGTCAGCGGTTCGTGGGGTTTCCAGACCGCAACCAGACCGCTTTCTTCAACAAGTGCGTCGAAGACGTTGCGGAACCTGCGTACGCTGTCTAGGTCTTTAGCGAGGCGTGAATTCGCGCCACGCGGATCATCTACACGCACTGACTTTCTCGCCATGTTCACCCCTTGCATGGCTCGTGCCAGGTGAAGTTCGGACTTTCTCTAATGCGAGAGGCCGGAATCGAACACGAGCTACTGCGACAGGAGAAGTGTGACAGGAAAATGAAGAAGGATCAAGCACAATCGACGACACACCTGCTTCGAGCGCTATCGGCCATACTCGCGTCAGGAGACACGCAGAGCGTGAATACGAACATTCATGTCGCAACTGGGGGTGCCCGATAACCCAAATGTGCGAACATTATAGAAAAGGTGCACTTGCCTTGTCGGGAGTGCACCTTTTCGCAAATTTATTTTCGAAATGACGCACCAACTGACAGTTATGAGTCAGCCGCGCGCAGGTAGGAGAGTTTTGGAGCGCAGTGAGTCAGTGGCTCACCGCGCTGTCGAAGCTAGCTACGGCGAGGGCGCTCTCGAGAGCGGGCATCCAACAATCTCGAAGAGAGCCAGCAGTTGCCAGGCCGTTGGTTGAGCCCGTCCCGCGAGGACCCGCCGGAGTCGACCCACATCGAGCGGTAGCTCGGACGCGATCTGAACGACGGTCTTGTTTTGACGACCGCGAGCGCGCTCGATGATGACGAGCGCGTCATCGAGCGTACTCACTGACGTGTCGAGCACCCGTAGCTCCAAGCCCGCGCCACGCATCAACTTAAGGAAGGTCGTGGCCCGCGGATTTGGGTTTTCCGAGTTGAGCATGCGGGTCAGGGTCGAGCGACTGACACCAGAGGCGCGTGCCCACGCAGACTGGGCTCCACGATAGTGGCGGCGAGCGGCGTGGATCCAAACTCGAGGAACTTCCACGTGGCGAAGATACCGCGGCTCAGTGTGTGCCGGCATGAACGTCCGGAGTGGAGGTGGCGCGATTGTGACCGACAGCGCGATGCGCTGTGCTCGTGCGCGTTTCGTTACCTAGACGCCGTATGCACTACGATCGACGGCGCGAGCGTTCGCGCGCTATCATTCCGTCGCCATGCCCTGGGGCAAGCCGAATCCGCAGAAGGCGGTTGTCAGGTTGCTGTGCAGCTTGTTTTCGGACACGGCTGACCTGCGCGGGTTCTTCGAAGAGGAGCACTCTGACGAGGAGTTCGTCGACGCGCTGCCAGAGGACGAAGCTGGAAAACGCGCGGTCGCGCGGGCTGCCTACAAGGAGCTGCATGCGCGCGGCGAGCTGACGGTGGAGTTCTTCGACATCCTCCGGTGCACCAGACCGCGGCGGACGAAGGACATCAAGAAGGCCTGCGCGGTCGTTCTGGGGCAACCGGAGGACGAGGCGCTCGGGCTCAGCGTCAGTGACGATGGCGCAGGCGGCGAGCAGGAGCCGCTCGGCGAGTGGCAGCTCCTGCTCGATCGAACGTCACAGTGGAAGCGTCTGCGCGACTGCTGCGCGACCGCTAAAAAACCCTTCGGCTTCCTTGTCCACGGCGCGAACTACCAGAATCTCGAACTCTTCGTTGAGCGCTCGGTCCGCTACTTCAACCTCCCGGATCCCGTCTCCAAGAGCGCGCCCCCCTATCACGCTGTGTACCAGGTCCGGTACCGCGACGGCGAGTTCAAGGCCATGACACGTGAGGAGTGGGCTACACATACATGTCGAGCCATGGGCCACGCCGGCCATGGGCTCGAGCGGGCGCTCGAGGTCGTCGCCTCGCGCGACCGCGTGCTGCTCGTGATCGGCGACGGTCATCTCGAGTCGCTCCCGAAGGCGCACATGCGTGAGATGAATGCCTTCCTCGAGCGCGACCTGCTCCCAGCCGCTGCGCGCGTGTCCTCCGGCGACAACAAGGTACACGTGCTCGTACCGGTCATCATTCCGCCACGGACTCTTGGGATCGACTTCAGCGCGACTCCGAGGAAACGGCTCGCGGCGCTTTTTGAGCGGGCGGCGAAGGGGGGGGCGATCGGGTTCGAGCGTATGGACCCGCTCGATTTCCCGCCACCCTCCGAGGTTGTTGACGAGGTCCGAAGACGCTACCCCGAGCTGAGCGCTCGTGACCTCGAGCAGTGCCGTGACTGCTACGAGAACTTTCGAACCGTCGGCGAGATCACCTTCCGTCAGCTCGCTGACGGCCTCTTGAAAAAAATTCGCAAGCTCCGCGCTCCGGCTCGATAAGGATCGTCCATGCCGACTCGCTCCTCCCCTCCGATCAAGCTCCAAGGCCGAGACGGCCTGGTCTACTTCGCCGCGCCGGAGCTCGTGGCCGCGGCAGAGACCGCCGCGGACCTCGGTCGCCCGCTCCTGCTCACGGGCGAGCCGGGCTGCGGCAAGACCGAGTTCGCGTGGGCGGTGGCGCATCATCTCGGCGCCCAGCGAGGGGTCGCCGGCGTCGAGGACTGCTACGTGCGCAGCGACTCCCGCGCGCGCGACCTCCTGTACCGCTACGACTCGCTAAGACGTTTCGCCGACGCTCAATCCAGCCAGTACGACGAGAGCGCTCGCAAGCTCGTCCAGGACCCGGAGAACTACATTGAGTACGAGGGTCTAGGGCGCGCGCTCATGGCCACGGACGATCGTGTCCGGGTCGTGCTGATCGATGAGATCGACAAGGCCCCGCGCGACTTCCCCAACGATCTGCTGCGCGAGCTGAATCGGGGCGGTTTCACGGTCACGGAGACGGGCAAGTCGTACAAGCCAGAGCGCGAGCCGTTTGTGCTGATCACCAGCAACGTCGAGCGCCAGCTGCCCGATCCCTTCCTGCGCCGCTGCATCTTCTTTCATATCCGCTTTCCCGGTGAGGAGACGTTGAAGCAGATCGTCGATCTGCACCTTGATCGCCTGCGTCAGCGAGACTCCGCAGTTGCGCCGCCGGACCCCGAGTACCGCGATGCGATCGTGAAAACATTTCACCGGCTGCGACGTGAAGAGGGCGAGCGGAAACTCGAGAAGCAGCCGGCGACCTCCGAGCTCATTGACTGGGTGACGGTGCTGTTTCAGCGCGGACGCTACTCAGCCCGACGCGAGGCCGTACTCGCCGTCCACAGGCAGATAGCGACGAATGAGGCGGCGGACTACAGCACGCTGCCGGCGCTGCACTGCTTGGTGAAGCTCGCTGGCGACCTCGTTCGCGTAGGTCAAGGGGCGTAGCCGGTGTCGATCGATCACGACTCGCTGCGCGGCGCCCTGCGTCAGCTAGCGCGGGATATCCCGACGGTGCAGATCGGGGTCGATCACTACGAGACTGCCGCGCGGCTGCTCGAGGATCCACGCTACCGCGACGATCCGGCGCGGCTCACCGTCGCGCTCGCGTCGCTCGTGGCCAGCGACGCCGACTCGTGGGAACTCGTGCACAGCGAGTTTGAGCGCCTGCTCGCGCCCGACAAGAGGCCACCAGAGACCTCGCCAAATGATTCCCCGCCGAGCCGGACGATTATGCAGGTCACCCAAACGCCTGGCCGAATATGCAGGCGGATGGTGATAGCGATAGTCGCGCTCGCGTGCGTAGGAGTCTGGATACTTGGCCGGGAATCGCCAAGCTGCACGTCCGATGGGGGGACGACCGATACGACTTCGACCACCGATCCAGCGATGACGTCAACGGTCGGTAGCACCGGGCCGGAGACCGGGGAGGCGGAGACTGACACGGATGATCCTCCCACCAAATCGGGAACTGGCGGACCGCCGCCGGACTGCAAGCGAGTCAAGGTCGAGGACGAGGTCACGTTCGAAGTTGAGGGCTCTTCGGTCGCGGATGTTACCGACGAGCCCGACGAGCCGCCGCTCGACACGCCGTGGCCGTGGCTGCTGGGCTCGTTCCTCTTCGCCTTCGCCGGCGCGCGCCTGTTGATGAGTCGGCGCGCGCACGTACGCGCGCACGAGGCTCAGCGCCAGCGCCTCACGCAGGAGCGACGCGAGCTGAGCGCGCGCAGCTTCGGCTCGGGACGGCTCTACATCGTCCCGCAGCAGCGCTGGCTCGACCGCGGCGCGGTCGACGACGCGGCTACGATCCTCGGTCGGCGTATCGCGTCGGGCTCCACGGACGAACTCGACGTCGATCGCAGCGTCGACGAGGCTGCCCGCCGCGCCGGCCACGTGCACCCGCGTAGAGCCGCGCGCAGGGTCCAGGCGCCTCTGGTCGTGCTGGTCGACTGCGAGGTCGGTCATCACCACCGCCTCGACGCGCTCGAGTGGGTGCTCGAGCGCTGGCGGGTCACGGGCCTGGAGTTTCACCGATACAACTTCCCGCACCGCCCCGACCTGCAGAACGCGGGCCTGTTCGAAGCCGTACACGATGGCGGGCCATTCACGGGGCAGCGCGTGACGCTCGAGACCCTCGCGCGTCGCCACGCCGGCGCGCGCCTCTTGTTGTGCTCGCGCCTAGAGCGGGCCCACGACCCAGGGCGGCTCGACGGCGGAACGGTCTCGATTCCGTGGCTGCGGAAGCTCGTCCCCTGGACGCGTCGCGTGTGGCTCGATCTCGACGGCCGGCCGCTCACTGATGGCGACGGTCGTCGCGCACGCGCACACGCGTGCGCGCGCGGGGGTTTGTATCGCGCTCCGTTCAGCGAGCGCGGGGTGGTCGCGGCCGCGAGCTACCTCGTGGGTCACAAAGCGACCCCACGAGCCAGCCTCGATCTGGTCCTGCGCTCGCGTCGCGCGCTCGCTCGGGCGCTCGAGCTGTGGGCCGGCTGCGCCGCGCTTGTTCCAGACGCGACGTGGACCCAGCTCGAGGACCTGCGACAGGCGCACCGCGCGACGATCCTCAAGCTGACGGGTCAGGACCTGTCGTCGTCGTCACACGTGCTCCGGTTGATTGAGTGGGTCGCGCGTCAGCATCGCCAGCGTGGGGTGGTGCCAGTCGGGCCCCAAGGTGAAAAGCTCGTGCTGAGCGGGGACATGGCCCGCTGGCTCAAGCGGCGGCTGCGAAACCGAGACATGGAGCTGGCGCGGCGAGTGCACCAGCAGCTCGCCGACCAGCTCGAGGCTGCGCGCCAGGCGGGCGAACTGTCGGCGCGGGACGACGAGCTGGCCGCGCGCCTGCACGACTTCCACCTCGCGGTCATCGACCGTGACAAGCTCGCGCGGTTTCTCGAGGAGTTGGCGAAGAGTCCGCTGCAAGAGGACTTCGTCGAGCGTCTACGCGACGAGCTAGACCTGCAAGCGCGCGGCCTTGGAGCGGCGGGGTGGACCGGGCGCGAGCTCGAGCAGGTCGCCCGCGTCGTGGAGCGAGGCGAGCGCGTCCCGGTCTTGGACGTGATGGGACGACTGGGGGGGCGCGGTCTCATGGGGGCGGCGGCGGTCGCGGCCGGTCTCGTCGCCGTGGCCGCGCTTGTCTCGGGCCTGTTCTTCGAGACATCTTCGACAGCCCCAGCGGACCGTACGTCGACACGCATCGCGTTGCCAACGGTGTATCGTAACGAGTGTCCAGACCAGCCCGAGGATGAGGTCGCGCGCGAGGTCGTGGCGCGCTGTTCGAACGAGGACCTTGACGCGCCGCCGACCGGAGGCGTCGACGTCGCTGGCGCGTTCAGTGTCAGTCTTGGCGAGGGGGTGGAGCCGATGGCCTTTGTCGGCCTGAGCGGTGGCGCATTTAGTATGGGCAGTCGCGACGGGGAGGGCTACGACGACGAGCGACCGCGCCACCGCGTGTGTCTGTCGCCCTTCGCCATAGCGACGCATGAGGTGACGCAAGGACAGTACGAGGCGGTGATGGGCGAGAACCCGAGCGACTGCGAGTACGGATGCGGGAAGAAGCTGCCGGTTCAGCGGGTGAACTGGGAGGACGCGGTGAAGTTCCTGAACCGCCTGACGGCGCGGGAGAACGAACTGCGCGCGGGCGAGGATGGCTGGACGGCGTTGACCGAGTGCTACGACGAGCAGACGTGGGCCTGGGACGAGGAGTGCACGGGCTACCGGCTGCCGACGGAAGCGGAGAGGGAGTACGCGGCGCGGGCCGGGAGTACGGGCGCGTACAGCTTCGGGGATGACGCAACGAAGCTCGGTAGGTACGCGTGGTACGACGCGAACGCCGGTGGCGAGGTGCACGAGGTGGGGACGAAGCAGCCGAATCGATGGGGCCTTGCGGACATGCGCGGCAACGTGTACGAGTGGACGTTTGACGGGTACGCATCGTATTCGGCAGAGGCGGCGCGAGACCCTGTGAATAAAAAAACGGCGACATACCGTGTTTTGCGCGGCGGCTCCTTCAACAGCGGGGCCTCGTGGCTTCGCTCGGCGGACCGGTACTGGAACGGGCCCTCGAACCGGGACTGGGACGGCGGCTTTCGTTGTGTCCGCGGCCCCCGCCCCCAGCGGGGCGCTTGAACATTCTCGAATCCCAAGCACAGAGCTTTTGGCGACAGAGACGCCATGCC
Source organism: Polyangia bacterium (assembly GCA_030430565.1). GTDB lineage: Bacteria > Myxococcota_A > Polyangia > Nannocystales > Nannocystaceae > JACKDW01. The sequence continues at coordinate 142,540 of JAUIKS010000028.1, read as the reverse complement.
GTTTCCTCGGGTATCGGGCGATCTCGTCGGGTCTGGCCCAGGATCAAAATAACAATGTTCAAGAGCCATGCTGGGGGCGGGGGCCGCGGACACAACGGAAGCCACTGTTCCTGCCCCGGCCCGAGGGCCGGAGGCCGTCCCGACTCGCCGAGCGAAGCCCCGAGGCCGCGCCGTAGAAGGAGCCGCCACGCAAAATATGGTATAGTCCCGTATTTTTGTACGCAGGATCTCTCGATGCTTCCGCCGTATACGGCGCGTACCAGTCGTAGACCCACTCCCACACGTTGCCGTGCATGTCCCAAAGGCCCCATCGGTTCGGCTGCTTCGTCCCCACCTCGTGCACCTCGCCACCGGCGTTCGCGTCGTACCACGCGTACCTACCGAGCTTCGCCTCTTCATCCCCGAAGCTGTACGCTCCCGTGCTCCCCGCCCGCGCCGCGTACTCCCACTCCGCTTCCGTCGGCAGCCGGTACCCCGTACACCCCTCGTCCCAGGCCCACGTCTCCTCGTTGTAGCACTTCCTCAACGCCGTCCACTCGGCCTCGTCCGCGCGTAGCTCGTTCTCCCGCGCCGATAGCCGGTTCAGGAACCTCGCCGCGTCCTCCCAGCTCACGTTCTGCACCGGCAGCGTCCTCCCACAGCCGTAGTCGCAGTTACTCGGGTTCTCGCCCATCACCGCCTCGTACTGCCCCTGCGTTACCTCGGTCCGGCAGATGGCGAAGGGCGAGACCGTGACCTCATGTTGGGGGTGCTCGTCGTCCTCCCCCTCGTCATCGGGGCTGCCCATCTGGAAGGTTCCGCCCTCGAGCGTGATGAGTTCGGGGCGCAGCGTGAGCACCTCGGCGGGGACGGGCGGTGCAGGCTCCTCGTCCGGCCGAAGTACGCGCTCGAGCATCGGCAGCACCAGGCCGACCCCGAGGAGGCCGACCCCGAGCGCACGCGCGAGCGCCAGCGGGATGCCCCGCGGAATGCGAACAGGAGTGGACGTGGAGGCCATGTCTAGGAGAACACTCTCGCACGACTCGAGTCGCGTCGCCTACGAACCGTCACCCCGACCCAACAGCGCCGCGCGCACTTCATCAATACGCACTCTCTGCCTTGGTCTTGTGGCCACGAGCGCCTCGAACAGGCCATGGTCGATGGCGCCGCTCGCCTCGAGCAGCTTGACCAACCGGCGCGTGGCCTTCGTCTTGCTGGCGCCCCAGGGCACGTCGTCGAGGTCGACGTCATCGCGGCCGGCCAGCCACTCCTCGATAAACTCCTGGAGGTCGTCGCTCGCGACGAACAGGCGCTGGAGGAGCTGACGGAGGGCCTTGACGCTGCCGGGCGCGATTGTGGGGACGGGCGCCGACGTTGGCGCGGCGGGTCGCGCGGTGACGCGCGGCGGCGCGGCGAACAGCTGAAGCGACGCCCACTCGTAGGTCCGCCCCGGTGTGTCGTGAATGGCGCGACGCGCCGAGGCGAGCGCGCGATCGATGTCAGCGAAGCCCGCGCGCAGCTCACCGTAGAGTATGTCGGTGAGCGTTACCGAGTCGTCGAATCGCAGCGGCAGCCGAGAGGCGACCACGAGCGGGATGCCGGCGCGGTGGAGCTCGCGCGCGACGCTGCCCAGCTGTCGCGCGCCCGGCCCCTGCTCACCGCCCTGACATGCGCAGAGCACGACCATGCGGAGCGTGGCGCGAAAGGGCGCGAGCGTGGTCGCAAGCTGCGTCGGGCTCGTGACCTCATCGCCGACGAGCGCGAGTCCGTACTGCCCGCGGCGGATCTGCTTGCCGTGACAGAGCAGGTGAAGCACGCGAACGTCTTCGTCGCGCTTCAGGCGGTCGGCGATGGCAGCGCGCGTCGCCTGCGGGATGACATCGCGGTCTGGATCGAAGGACAGCCACGACGAGCAGCGCGCGTCGAGCTTCTTCTGGTGTTCTTCGTGCGGGACCGATGCGTCGGGAGCGGCCCAGGCGAAGAGTACGCGACCGCGCGGATTCGCTGCGGGGTCGGATATGACATCGGGCCAGCGGTAGCGCAGGGAGACGCCGGGAGCCAACCCGAGCCACCCCGAGCCACGGGACGCGAGCTCGAAGGGCAGAGCGTAGACCTCGTCGGCGTCCGAGCAGATCGTGATCCGCGAGGTCGCGTCGTTGAGCGATACACCGGCGAGCTGCAGGAAGCGCTCGATCTCGGCGCCGATCTCTCGCTCAGTCTCGGCGTCGGCGTCACCGTGGTAGAGCGCGAATAACTTTTGGACGAGCTCGGATGAGAAGTTGAACTCAAACGCGGTCAGCCGATCGCCGACGCGACGGCGGTAGGTCCGTGGGCCGAAGCCGCTGGTGTCCGCGTCGTGCGCGGGATGGAGGATGAGCTCGAGGCCGCTCACGCCTCGACGAGTGTATCTTGACCGCCCCGAGGACCCGAGAGTTCTTGCTAGCTCAGTACTCCTCGATATCGATCGGCGCCCACCTCGGGTCTCGTGTCTGTAGGAAGAGCCAACGCCGCGCGACGTGCCCCGGGGAGGCCCGATCCCGCCAATATCGAACGGCGTCGAGATCCGTCAGCTCTTTCGCTATCTCCAGGCGCCATGCCTGTACACGGCGCCCGATCACGGGGTGCGTGACGCCCAAAAACTCAGCCGCCCGGCTCATGTTGTCGCCGATAGCGAGCCGCTTCGCCAGAGCGATTTCGTCGACGCTGTGCACCTTTGGAGACACGTGCAGGCGCATTGTGGGGGCCAAGTTCGTGAAATCAAACAGATAAAAATTTAACGAATAATTATTCGTTAAATTTTTAACGATCGTGATAGCTTTCAAAGGTCGCCTCCAGCAGAAGCCGAGGTCGACCACCGCATCCAACCGACAAGGAGAAACCGGCATGACCGACGACGACTCTGGCGACTTCGAAGGCACCGATGACAACGTTCTGACTCTTGCGGGCGACGCCGAGGCCAACGCGCGAGCTCGCCGCGCGTTGGCCCACTACTTCAGCGGCGACGTCGAGAAGATCCGCGCGGCGTTCGATGAGTACGACGGTACGTACGAGAGCTTCGAGATCTACGTCCGCCGCGAACTCGAGGAGCACGTACCTCCCTACATGCTCTGGCTCGTCGACAAGTGGACCGACCTCGCCGGGATAGCGAACGACTGGTTGATCCGTGGACGCAACTGGTTACTCGCTGACGGCGACGAGGCCGTGCACGTTTTCCTGTCGAACCGGCCGATGGCCGACATCGACGAGCGCGAGGTCGATGTAGCCGAGGAGCCGAGCGAGCTCGAGCCCGCGTTCGATGGCACCGACAACGCTGAGAAGTGAGTCTTGATCGGCGCAGGCCTACCAACGGGGGTCCCGCGCAGCGGGGCTCCCGTTTTCACTTCGCGGCCCAGCACGAATTCGGCGCGCGCGTCAGCGTGGGCACATCGCGCTCTGGCGTCGAATGCTGCCGTGAGCGCCTTGGTCAGTGCTCTGTATCGTCACCACGCGCGAGTGCGCGTCGTCGCCGGAGGATGAGAGTCCGGAGCGCCTTCTCGACGATTCCAGCGCTCAGGAATGCGGTCGCGCTCACAGCGATAGCCTGCACCCAGAGCGGTTGGACAAACGTGAACGCGATCAAAGAGAGCGGCACGAACAACAGCGACCACAGAAACGTGGTGAACACGTGCAGTCTGGGTTCGGTTCGTCGAATCTGACTCCAAAACCACAGCGTCGGCAGGATCACGAGCGGCTGCGGACGGCTCATCAGAACTCGGGTCTCTTCGTCTCGCGCGCGTGCGAGCGGACGCGCTTTAGATCGAGCAGGAACCGCCACGGCTTGATCATGCCGTGACGGCCCCTACTCGACAAGATGGCTAGAGGTATCGCGTGGGGTCACGATAGCTCCAGAGCCTCGAGATCAGCTGTTCGCGGGAGGCGTACACTCGTCCGGCTTGTTCTCGCAGGCCTTGGCGACGATCCACTTACAGGCGACGCCCAGAGCCGCCCCGGCGGCGCCACAGATAATGCCGCAGCCCAACGTACCCAGCAGGCCCGCGCCGATCCCGATCGCCTCGCACTTCGCGTCCTCATCGGCCTTGCTCGCCAGCGCGTCCTGGCACCCGTCAGGCGAACCGTTGGACAACGGCAGGTAGATGGACGCCTCGTACAGGAGCTGCTGAGCACGCTCACCTTCGATCTCCGCGCCTGCCTCCGATACCTCGCTCCAGAACTTTCCACCACGCTTGTGCACCGTGAAGATGTGGAAGCCGGAGTAGTAGAGCTTGATGACTTGTCCGTCCTCGGTCACCGTCGTCTCGACCTCACCACCGCTCGGCAGATAGACCGACTCAACCGCGATCTTTGGCGTTTCGAGGGTGCAGTCGACGACGACATCCTCGGGCGAGGGTAGAGCAGCCTCGCCATCCTCGACGAGCGGTTCCAAAATCTCCCAGCCGGCGGGGATCGGTGAAATCGGCGGGGTGTCGGGGACCTCAGCGCGCGCGGTAGCGGGGAGCAGAGCTGTCGCAGAGTAGACCACCGCGAGAGCGACGAGCGTGAGTGACTTGGATGAATGGGATGATGATGACTTCATGATGACCTCGATTCGAATCGGAGTTCGAGCTGCGTGGCTCGATCTCCTACGAGGTCGGCCGTCGTCACCCGGGGTTGCAGAACTGCGACGCTACGGTGTGCGCATCGTATGCGACCGATTGGTCTCGATCCGGGCCACGCGATGGACGATGGCCCGCTGCCGCTGATTGTTGGTGCCGGCGCGAGGCGCTATTCTGCGCGCGACGGTCAGCGTGCTGCCACGTCAAGGAGACGACATGGCAGTCACGGTACGAGAACGCAAACTCCCCAGCGGAGACACCCATTTCCAGGCCGACATTCGAGTGAGACTCCCGAACGGCAAGCTCCACCGCGAACGCGTGAAGACTCCGGGTCGCACCCGAGCCGCAGCGCTTCGTTGGGCTCAACAACGGGAAGCTCACCTCCTGCGTCACGGCCCGAGAAAGGAGGCTCAAGGATCGCGCACTGTCCCGACCTTCGCCGAATTCGCGCCGAGGTTCCTTCGTGACCACGTGCGCGCGAACCGGCTCAGCTCGACGACCGAGCGTGAGTACGTACTGACGATCAAGAACCACCTCGTTCCTGTTCTTGGCCCCCTGCGGCTCGATGAGATCGACCCGAGTCACGTGCACAAGATCAAGCAGCGGCGACTGGCCGCGAGCACGATCAACAAGACGCTGCGGCAGCTCGCGGCGATCGTGCACGCGGCCGAGCGATGGGGGGTGATCCAGAAGGGGTCGCTCTCCTTCAAGAGGGTCAAGCAACCCGCGCGCCATCCGAAGTTCTACGACTTCGAGCAGTACCGCCAGCTCACGGCGGCTGCGCGGGGCAACGCCGAGGCCTACGCCGCGGTGCGACTCGGTGGGGATGCCGGGCTGCGCCGAGGAGAGATTCTCGGACTGCGTTGGGCGAACGTCCACTTCGCTCGCCACAAGTTGCTCGTCTGCGACAACCTGGTGCGTTCAGCGTCTGATTCACCGACGTGGATCATGCGCGCGCCCAAGGGTGGACGGCCGCGATGGCTGCCCATGACAGAGCCGCTCGAGAAAGCGCTTCGGGCTCTTGAGCACCGCGGCGAGCATGTCCTGACCGGGACAGAGGGCCGGCACCTCACCCCGTCTTGGCTGACCAAGCGGCTCGCGGTTGCCCAGCGACTCGCCGGCGTCGCTCGCGGCGGGACACACATCCTGCGCCACACCTTCTGCAGTCATCTCGTGCTGCGGGGCGTGCACGTGCGTACCATCCAGAAGCTGGCCGGTCACGCGAAGCTCTCGACGACCGAGATCTATATGCACCTCGTCGCGGAGGTTGAGGAAGATGCAATCCGTCGCCTGCGCGAGGATGAGTGCGACGAGTAGGAGTCACATAGCGGGCACATCGATTTTGCCCGCTCGAAAAATCGAGAAATAACTTGTACTTAGCTCGTCCGTGTGGAGTAGGGCGAGTAGGACATATCGAGCAGGTAGCCCTCATGGCCCTTGAACGTCGCGAGGTGCGCGCCCGAGCGCGCGTCCCACAGCCGCGCGGTCTTGTCGTGACTGGCCGTAGCGATCCGCTCGCCGTCGGGCGAGAACTCGATCGCCTCGAGGTAGTTCTCGTGGCCGCGCAGCGTGGCCACGCGCTCCCCCGAGCGCGCGTCCCAGACACCCGCGAGCTTGTCCGCGCCGGCCGCCGCGATGTGGCCGCCGTCGGGCGCGTACGCGATGACGTCTGTATTTCGGGGCAGGCCGCGCAGGGTGAGGACGAGCTCGCCCGAGCGCGCGCTCCAGATCCGCGCGGTCTGGTCCCGCGACGCCGTGGCGACGCGCTCACCGTCGGGAGAGTACGCGACCGTGTTGACGCGATCATCATGACCCTCGAGCGTCAAGCGCAGCACGCCGACACGGGCGTCCCAGACCCGCGCGCTCCGGTCCGCCGACGCGGTCGTGAGCTGGGCGCCGTCCGGTGAGTACGCGAGGTCCGTGATCGCGTCAGCGTGGCCCTCGAGCGCGAACAAGAGCGCGCCCGAGCGCGCGTCCCAGACCCGCGCGGTCCCGTCTTCGCTCGAGGTAGCGAGCTGCGCGCCGTCCGGGGAGAACTCGACCTCGACGACAGCCCGCTCGTGCCCCTCGAGCGTGGAGAGCAGCGCGCCCGAGCCGGTGTCCCACACGCGCGTCGTCTTGTCGTGACTCGCGGTCGCGAGGCGCGAGCCGTCTTGGGAGAACGCGAGCGCGTAGATTACGCTGCCGTGCCCCTCCAGCGACATGAGGAGCGCGCCGGAGTTCGTGTCCCACAACCGCGCGACCCGATCCCAGGCGGCGGTCGCGAGGCGCGAGCCGTCGGGGGAGTACGCGAGCGTCCAGACCTGACCCTCGTGCGCGTCGAGCCTGCGCTCGGCTCGGACGATCGCGGCGTCGTCGGCGAGCACATGCTCGAGCGCCGCCGTGGCCTCCGCTGGCGGATCACGCGTCCAGCTCGGCCCGTAGGCACCGACCGCGAGAGTCGCTAGCTCGAGCGCCTCGACCTCGCGATCCGCGGGGATCAGCGACCTCGCGCGCAGCGCTCGCTGTACGCTCAGCGCCCGCTGGTTCTCTCGGCCACGCTCCTCGAGCGCGACCACCATCGCGCTCAGCTCAGCCTGGGCGGACTCGGCCGCCCGCCATTGCCACAGGGCGGCGACGCCGAGCGCCGCGATCACGAGGAGGCCGAGCGAGAGCCCCGCGACGACGGCGCGAGCGCGCCGCCTCCGCTCGATCTGCTCGATGGCGTCTAGCATCACGCGAACTGACTCGAAGCGCTTGTTTCGGTCGACCTCGAGCGCGCGATCGAGGACGCGACGAAGCCACGTCGGGACATTTCTGTCCGAACGAACAGGCGATCGGGTGCCCGACGTCACCGCAGCGCGGAGCGCCTCGATCGAGTCGCCGGCGAACGGTCGTAGCCCGTAAAGCGCCTCCCACAGCGTCACCGCGAGCGAGAACTCGTCGGTGCGCTCGTCGGCCGCGAGCCCCAGGAATTGCTCGGGCGCCATGTAGGCGGGCGTCCCCATGATCGCGCCCGCGATCGTCAGCGCTTGATCGAGCGCGCTCGTCTCGAGCGCGCCAGCGCGCGCGCGCGCTGGCGATCGCTCCGCCCGCGCGAGCCCGAAGTCCATGACGCGGACGCGCCCGTCATCGCCGACCATGATGTTTTCTGGTTTGATGTCGCGGTGCAGCAGGCCCTCGGCGTGCGCCGCCGCGATCCCGCGCCCGGCCTGTTTGATCACCGCGAGCGTCTGTCGCCAGCGCGGGCGCTCCTCCGCCAGCCAGCGGCTCAGCGTGCGTCCGTGCACCAGCTCCATCGACACCCACACCTGCCCGTCGTGCACGCCGACGTCGTAGACCGTGACGATGTTGGGGTGCGCCAGCTTGGCGAGCGCCAGCGCCTCGCGCTCGAGCCTCGCCCGCGCCGCCCCGTGGTCTCGCTCCGCGCGGATCAGCTTGACCGCGACCTCGCGCTCGAGCTTCGGGTCAAACGCCGCGTAGACCACCCCCATGCCGCCGGCGCCGAGCGTTCGCACGATCGTGAGCCGACCGATCGATCGCGTCGGCGGCGTGTCATTGGTAGCTGGAGGCGCGCGCTCGATCCCGTCGGCGTCAAACGGCCTCGAGGAGGAGTCGATCGTGTCATCGAGCGGCCCCGCCAGCGATCGCGGCCTGTACCTCGCGCTCGAGCGGGCCGGGACCGTGTCCCTCGCCGTCGGCGCTCGCTCGTCAGGCGCCGCGTCGCCTTCGGCGACGGTGTCGTGGGTCCCCCGGGGACCGGCGATGTCGTCGACCGGCGGTTCGTGGCCACGACCGGAGCGATCGGCGGACGCCGCCGCGTCATCGAAGACGCCGAGCCGATCGAGCCGCGTGTTCGCGTCGAGTTCCTGCTCGTTCACCGCAGTCTAGTTTGTCACGCGGAGCCGGCGGGCGGGGGGCGCTCCCGAGCGCGGGCGACGAGTCGGTCACTGCGCGCCGGCGCAGCGGGCGATTACTCGAATTGGCGCTCGAATTGGCGGGGGCGACGGGCTGGTATGCCAATCGCTTTGCAGAGGTTCCGCCACCAGCGCCCTAGGGCCTCATCGTCGTCATCGTAGTGATAGACACGGGCACAGTATCCGAGTCGTCCTTGCAGTGAGCGATCGCGAAGTAGCTCTTGTCGCTTGCGTGTCGTGTCCCGCGTCCAACTGAGCATATGTTCGCGCTCATCGTCGGACCGCGGGCGAAAAAGATACGTCGCGTAGTCGTGATCGACGGTCTCCCAAGCATACCATCGTAGCTGGCTGTCGATCGCTCGTATTGGCACTATAAAAGCGCGTCTTGGTAGAACCCAGGTTTTTCGCTCGTTATCTCGAATAGCGAGCAGTCTGCAAATCGCGATGCTCCGCCGCTTTTCGAAGAACTCTGGTACAGAGATAAGGTCTTCAGCGGTCGCCCCAGGAGGCGCGGCTGGGTTCGCGGTGGCGAGCTTATCGGCGTCGATCCAGCGCGAGGAGGACGCATACCTCTCGATATAGGCGCGATACCTCGCCTCTCGGAACAGACGATCGAGGGTCTCCAGTCCTTGTGTATCAACGAGCTCGACCTCTCCGTTCGTGAATCGCCAGCGAATCCTGATCCCGTCGGGTTGAAGCTCGTCGAAGAAGGGGCGTGTATCGTTGAATACAGCGCGAGAGATCGCGGACTCAATCGTAATGGTCTTACCGTTGACGCGTGTTGTGATGTATCCGTGGTGAAAGGTGAGTTGGGCGAAAGAGCGCTGAGTCGAGAACGGCTCGTGCACCGGCTGATGAGCTTCAGCGGCTCTCGGCCCGTCGTCGCGCGCGGTCGAGCGCGGGGGCGACTGGTATCGTTCCGCTGCGCGACGCGAGCCACCGCCAGGAGACAGGAGTTGGGAGGGCGCCACGTCGTCCGAGGGGGGCGCGACTCCGGCTTGAGCGGCGCTCGCGGTCGGGGCTCGTTTCTTCGCGGCGCGCGGGTGATCGATGCTGCTCGGGGGGATAACGAGGACGAGCCCCGCCGGAGCCTTGCACACGTAGGCGTCCACGACGAGTTGTTGAATATCTGCGAGTCTCCACCCCGCATAGTTGAGCACGTAGCGATAGGGCCCGCTCCTTCGTGCGGGGCCGAGCTCGCACGGCTTGCCGCGAGGATCTAGCGAGTAGCGCCCTGTGACGGAGACGATCTCGGCGGGGGCGATTTCTTGACGACGTTGTTGGTTCGTCCAGAGATCTTCGGGGGAGCCGAGTTCATCAAGCGGCCATTCGACCGTTCTTGGGCACGACGCCATGTGCCACGGATGAGAGTCGCCGTGAAGTAGAACGAGGGAGCTGGGGCTTAACGACTTAATGTCATCGAAGTCATCAATGATCAGGTGACGATCTCGTACGAGTATTTCTCGTGCGCCGTCACTTCGACTCTCGCCGAGCTTGGCTAGAATCATTCTCATCGCTTACGTCCCGGCTCGCTCGATTCTGGGGATCGATAGAGTGCGTCCTCGTCCGTCTTGGTCCTCGCGCAGAAGCGCTCTCGCGGCGCGGCGCTGGCTCCCACGTCACGATGCGCAAGATACCACTCGCGGATTCGATCCTGGCGCGCAGAGCCGCCATTCGTTGATACGTTCTGCAGCCACCTCGTGCTGCGGGGCGTGCACGTGCGGACGATCCAGAAGCTCGCTGGGCACGCCAACCTGGCGACGACCGAGGTCTACATGCACTTGATCTCGGAGGTCGAGGAGGACGCCATCCGGCGGCTCCGCGACGACGAAGACGGGCAAAATCGAGATTAATTTTTGGCACGATCGTGGCACGCCCGGTTTGGCACTTCGAAACCTAAGTAACTTCAACTGGTTGCGACCCTTCTGACGAGTACACGTAGTACACAAGATCGAGCACACCATCCATCTTCTCGGCGTAGAAGCCGTACACCTGGGCGGTGTCGAGATCGCCGCCGAACCATGGCAGCTCGTCCGAGGGCGAGTCGAGCGGGTCTGTGGAGCGGAGCCAGTGGTTGTTGTCGCTGGCGACGAAGCGCGTTTGATAGGGGAACGCCCAGTCGACCGTCGAGGGCCAGTATTCCTCGTTCGCGGTGAACCAGATCCGCGGCGCGTAGAGCTCGAGCAGGTCTTGGCGCGGGTCTGGCTCGACTGGCTCGTCGCCGGTCGTCGCGTCGGTCTCGGAGCCCGCCGCGGTCGTCGTCCCGGCGCTCGTCGGGCCGACGCTCGTGCTCGTGTTGGCGTCGCTGGTGGTGGTCGCGGGCGTCGTCGCGCTCGTCGTCGCGCCGCCGGTGCCCCCGGTGGTCGCGCTCGAGGTCGCCGCGGTGTCGCTGGCGTCGCTGACCTCGCCGGTCGGGCCGCTGGCGCCGGTCGTGCCGCTCTCGCCCTCGGCGTCGCCGCAGGCGAGCGCGAGCGTCGCGCTGAGCAGGAGGAGAGGCACCTTGTCGTGGTTTCTAGCGTGTGTCGTTACAGACATAATGTGTCTAAATGGTCACATTAAAACGGCGTGGTCTACAGCGCCTCGTGTCGGGGCGCTTGCGATCCCTCGGCGAGTCACGGATGATAGAGCGCGTTCGCGCGTGGAGCCGCGGCCGCGAGAGCGAGCGGAGGAAGTGATGCCGGAACAGCGCAAGCCCGAGCCGAGCCCGGAGGGCGCGGCGCCGCAGATCGTCAGCCGCGAGCGGTGGATCGCCGCGCGCGAGCAGCTGCTGGCGCGTGAGAAGCAGCTGACGAGGCTGCGCGACGAGGTGACGCGGGCGCGCGCGGCGATGCCGTGGGTCCGGGTGGAGCAGGAGTACGTGTTCCACGGGCCCGACGGCGAGGAGACCCTCGAGCAGCTGTTCGCGGGGCGCGGCCAGCTGATCGTCTATCACTTTATGTTTGATCCGAGCTGGGAGGCGGGCTGCAAGAGCTGCTCGTTCATCGCGGATCACTACAGCGGGTCGGTCGCGCATCTCGCCGCGCGCGATGTCACGCTGGTGACCGTCTCGCGCGCGCCGCTGGCGAAGCTCGAGGCCTTTCGCGCGCGCATGGGCTGGGGCTTCAAGTGGGTCTCATCCCACGGCAGCAGCTTTAACGCGGACTATCACGTCAGCTTCAGCGACGAGGATAAGGCGCGCGGGGAGATAGATTACAACTACGGCAAGGCGCGCTACTTCGCCCCGGAGGCGCCTGGCTTCAGCGTGTTCGCCCGTGACGAGCGCGGCGTGTTCCACACCTACTCGGCCTACGCGCGCGGCCTCGATCGCCTCATCACGGCGTATCACCTGCTCGACGCCGTGCCGAGCGGCCGGGGCGAGGCGAGCTCTGGCTACAAGATGGGCTGGCTGCGCCTGCACGACGAATATTAGCTAGCTCGTCGGGTCTTCGTCGTCGCCTGGAGCTTGGGAGTCCTCGAGGCGCGCGCCGTCGACGAGCTGCTCGAGGCGCGCGCGCTCGGCTCGCGCGGCGAGCTTCTCGGCCTTGCTGCGCCCGTGCTTTCTCCGGTTGTCCTCGGCGCGCCGGCGCTCCTCCTCGCGAGCCTTGCGCTTGCGGAAGCTGCCGAGCTTGATGACGCGGGCCATGGCGAGAGGGTAGCAGCGTCGCGCTCAGCCGGCCGGCGCGCTCGCGTCGTCGCCGGCGAGCTCGCGGTGTCGTAGGGCCGCGAGCTCACCGCCGAGCAGGACGACCTGCGCCGAGAGCAGCACCCAGAACAGCAGCGCGATCATCGAGCCGAGCGGGCCGTAGACGGCTTGGTAGTTGGCGAAGGTCGCCAGGTAGAACACAAAGGCGGCCTTGAGCGCGTTGAACAGGACGGACGCGAGCAGGGCGGCGGGCCAGATCGCGCGCGGGCGCACGGGGTCGGGCGTGGCGACGGTGTAGAGCAGGGTGAGCGCGAGCGTCTCGATCGCCAGGCCGACGACGCGCCCGATCAGGTCGAGGATCCTGCTCATGTCTCCGAGGACAGTTCCAAACAGGTCGCCGGCGACCGCGGCGGGCAGGCTGGCGATGAACTGCAGCGCCGCGGTGCTGACGGCCGAGAGCACGAACAGCAGGCCGACCGAGAGCGCCATGGCGATCGCCAGCAGCTTCTCGCGCCACGCCGGACGGGGGCGCGGCGGGTCGTAGGCGCGCACGATCCCGCGGATCAGCGCGCCGAACAGGCCGCTCGCCGACCAGAACACGCCGATGAGGCCGAGCGCGCCGACGGTCCCGCGGCTGGCGATGATCATCTCGATGTTGCTGCTGACGATCTCCTTCGCCGACGGCAGCGCCTCGCTGACGCGCGCGAGCAGCTCGCGCTGGACCTCTTCGGAGTCGACGAACAGGCCGAGCACGGCGATGAGGCCGAGCAGCAGCGGGAACAGCGAGAAGATCGCGTAGAAGGTGACGGTCGCGGCCATGTCGGGGCCGCCGTGGGCCGAGAAGTTGCCGGCCGCGCGCGCGAGCCGATGCTCGCGAACGCGCGTCAGCCAGGTCTCGCGCTGCGCCTCATCGGCCATGGTTGCACACGTGGCACAGATTGCGCCTATTGTCGATGGTTTCTGGGGTCACGGGCGTTGACGCGGTCGCGGGCGCAGCGAGAAGATCGGGCTCCGCGCGCGGGAGCGCCGGGGAGGTCGACGTGTCCTGGAGTGAGCATATTGAGGCCGCGAAGCGGCAGGGTTTTGATGAGGTCACGGTGATGGACCGCGGCACGGGGCGGACGGTGGCGAGCACGCGCGGCGACGCCGTGGCGGTCAACGAGAACCAGGAGCTGCTCAAGGCGCTCGAGGGCTCAGGCGCGGGCGCGCTCACGGCCCGGGGCGAGCGCTACGAGGTGGTGCTCCGCGACGATGAAGAAGGCAAGTGGATCATCACGGCCCGGGGCGAGCGCCTGCGCGTGGCGGTGCGGTTTCGCGGCGTCGACTTCGTGGCCGAGGGGGCGTTCAAGGGGGTGGCGGACGCGATCCGTCAGAAGGGCTTCAGCGGTGCGCCCGACGCGTTCATCAAGCTGCGCAGGCAGATCGCCGCGGCGATCGACGGCTAGCAGCTTTTAAGTACCTGTCTCTGCGGTCATGTCTCCGTTGGCCGGCGCGGCGCGCTCGTCTCCGCGCCGGCCCGTGACGAAGTAGGTCGTCATCTCGCCCTTCCCCTTGACCGCGATCGTCCCGCGGCGCTCGCGGGTAAACTCGGGGGAGAGCCGCCGGTGGAGCGCCTCGGTGATCTGGACGCTGCCGGGCGCGCCCTGGGACTCCATCCGCGAGGCCGTGTTCACGGTGTCGCCCCAGAGGTCGTAGATGAACTTCTTGCGGCCGATGACGCCGGCGACGACAGGCCCGACGTGGGCGCCGACGCGGACGCGCAGCGGCGCGCCGGTGGAGTCCTTAAGGGTCTCGGCGCACTCGAGGATGTCGAGCGCGAGCGCGACGATCGCGTTCGGGTGGTCCTCGCAGGTCTCGGGCAGGCCGCCCGCGACCATGTAGGCGTCGCCGATGGTCTTGATCTTCTCGAGGTCGCGGCGCTCGACGAGGCCGTCGAAGTGGCTGAAGACGCTGTTGAGCATCTGCACGATCTCGACGGGCGCGGAGCGGTTCGAGAGCGCCGTGAAGCCGCAGATGTCGATGAACATCACGCTGACGTCGTCGTAGGCGTCGGCGACCGTCGCGGCGCCTTCTTTGAGCTGCCGCGCGACGGGCTGGGGGAGGATGTTGAGCAGCAGGCGGTCGGACTTCTCGCGCGCGCGCGCGAGCTCCTCAGCCTGGACCGCGAGCTTCTCCTGCTGCCGAAAGTTGCTGCGGACCAGGTAGAACATCCCGTGGCCGAGCGAGCCGGCGGCGATCGCCGCGAAGCTGTGGAACAGGAAGATCGGGCCGGCGAAGATGGTGTCGGTGTAGGTCGGGTGGGCGACGATGTAGGGGATCGCGTAGGCGAGCGTGATCGCGACGTTGACGATGACCCGCGGGAGCGGGGTGCAGACGATAGCGATGGTCGAGAGCGCGAGCAGGTAGCCGCAGGGGTAGAAGGGCTCGCCGAACTCGCCCAGGCTGCCGACGGAGTACCCGCAGACCCAGGCGCCGAGCACGAGCACGATCGAGACGACCCAGTTCGAGCGGCGCGCGAGCCACGGCGAGTAGCGCAGCGCGAGCACGGTGAAGACCGAGAGCGCGAGGATCCTGGGCCGCCAGAAGTTGAAGAACTCGATCATCTGCGGCGAGCTCGGGAACATCAGCGCGTCGGTGGGCCAGAACACCACGGTCACGATCACGAGGATCCAGCCCATGAGGTTGGCGAACTCGCCGGTCAGCCGGTTGCAGTGGGCGCTGAACCAGCGCTCCTCGAGCAGCTCGTCGGGGGTCGCGCTCGCGTCGAAGCTCAGGGGCAGCAGCGAGGTCTGGGAGAGTCGCACGCTCAGCGAGGGCACGCGCGGGTCTCCTCGGGGGGCGCGCCCCTCCGCGTCCGCGGACGGATCGCGGCGATTCGAACGAAAATGTTCAATAGAACATGTCCCCTGGGACAAGATGGTGCCGCAGCCCGGGGCGCGCGGACAAGGCCGCCCCGGCGACGCCCAGGCGCTGGTCCTGCGCCGGTCCTGCGCCGGTCCTCCGCTCGATCAGGCGCCGAGCCGCGCGAGCTCGTCCGAGGGGAGGATCGTGGTCCCCGGAGCCGCGTCGCGCAGCGCGATGATCATCGCGCGCGCGACCGTTCGCGCCTCGATCGGGCGGTAGCGCCGCAGCGCGCCGACGAGCATCCAGCTCGTCACGCTGGCGACGCGCTCGGCGAGCTTCTCGCCGCGTCGGTGCTCGTCGCGCGCGCCGAGCAGCAGCGAGGGCTGCAGGATCACGAGGCGCTCGAAGCCGAGCCCCTGGAGGTCGCGCTCGACCTCGCCCTTGACGCGGCTGTAGAACACGCGCGAGCGCGCGTCCGCGCCGAGCGAGCTGACGATCGCGAAGCGCCGCGCGCCGCGGGCCAGCGCCGCGCGGGCGAAGGCGAGCGGCATGTGGTGGTCGACGTCGCGGAACGCGGCCTGCGAGCCGGCGCGCTTGATCGTGGTGCCGAGGCAACAGTAGGCCTCGTCCACGCGCGCGGGCATGGCCTCCTCTTCGAGCGCGAGCAGGTCGACGACGCGCTCGTCGAGCCGCGAGGCGTCGAGCGCGGGCGCGCGCGCGCCGAGGGAGTCGAGGCGACGTCGGCCGAGGGTGACGACGCGACCGACGGCGCGCGCGTCGCGATCCGCGAGCAGCTCCGCGACGAGGTGACGGCCGACCAGGCCGGTCGCGCCGGTGACGACCGCTGTGCTTGCTGTCTCTGGCATGTCGGGAGCGTGCCTCAGCGACCGGGATGACGCCACGCGTTGACGGGCTGTCGCGCGCGGGCGGCCGCGCGGCGACAGCTTGACGCGGGCGCGGAGCCGGGCGGGGCGGCGTCCCCGGGATCCGGCGGGGTCTCGCGCCGGCACGGCGCTTGCTCCCTCGTCGGGGTGTGTCCCCGCGAACATGGCTCCCGCTTCATAACCTCACGTTCACCAACAAGCTGTACGCGCCGCGCCGCGGGCGAGGGTTTCGCCTGTGGTGGAGCGACCTGCTGATCTTCGGGTTGACGATCCCGCTCGCGGCCTACACCTGGAGCGCGCCGCTGCGCCCCGGGGTCGCGATCGCCACGGTCGTCGGCCACTACTTCCTGTTCTGCAACATCACGCGGATGCGCGGGCTGTACGAGCTGATCTGGGCGCTGAGCTACTCGGCGTTGAGCGTGTGGCTCGTCGGCGCCGGCCTGCTCGAGTGGCCCGACATGACCGGCGTGATCGCGCCGTTGACGATCGCGCTGACGGTCATCGAGGTCACGAGCGCCGACTACCGCGGGGTGCTCTCGCGTGACTGAGGCGGCGCGGGGCTACTTCCGGAAGCGGACGTGGAAGTGGTTTCGGTGCCCGCGCCAGTGGCGAATGATCCCGGCGGTCCGCCCGCGCCCGCGCGGATACTGGAACAGCTGGTCGAGCGCGCTCTTGCTGACGCCGTGCGCGCGCGCGTAGTCGTAGACCAGCTTCTGCAGCCGGTAGCTCATGAAGATGTGCCCGACCTCGCCGGTGTCGATGAACGCCTTGAGCAGCAGCCAGGTGCGGCGCGCGTCGAGGTTGTCTTTGTTCGCCGTCTTGAACTTGATCTCGTCGGCGAGCTCGCCCTTGAGCACGTAGCCGATGTCGACGTCGCGGCCGTGCTGGTGCGAGAGGTGGGGCGGGAACTTGCCGCCGCCCTTCTTGCTGATGTCGCCGACGTGGACCTTGGGCCCGCCCTTGGACTTGCTCGCGTAGCGCGAGATCGCGGACTGGATCGTGCGGATCGTCTTACCAGTCCCGTAGGACAGGCTTGGGTGCTTGACGACGTAGTGGCGCCCGGGCGGCAGCTGGACGCCTGACTTGAGCACGCCCTTGTCGTCCTCGTAGGCGCCGAAGCCGGGCACGATCCCGCCGTCTTTGTAGACGATCAGCTCCTGGCCGACGCGCAGCTTGTTACGGTCCTTAAGCCTGCCGCGCTGGTAGCCCTCGAGCTCGCCGGGGGTGACGCCGTAGCTGACCGCGATGTCGCCGAAGGTCTCGCCGCTGGCGACGGAGTGCGTCAGCTTGACGCGCTCGCGCGGGGCGATGTCCGGGCAGACGCGGAGCTTCTGACCAACGCGCAGGTTGTTGGCGTCGCTGCGCAGGCTGCCGTTGAGCCGCTTGAGATCCTTGACGTACACGCCGTAGCGCGCGGCGATCACGAAGGCGGTCTCGCCGGGGATGACCTCGTGGGTGTAGACGGGCGAGCGGTAGTCGCAGAGCTTCGACTTGCCGGCCTTGCGCTTGTTGACGCAGATCTTGACCTCTTGGCCGACGCGCAGGAGGTTCGGGTTCTTGCGCACGGCGGGGTTGTGCGACTTGATCGCGTCCTCGCTCATGCCGTACTCGCTGGCGATCGCGCCCAGGCTGTCGCCCGCGCGGACCTCGTGGAGCTGCTGCTGGAAGCCCTTGCCGCAGCCGTCGCCGCCCTTGCTGGAGGGCTTCTTGTCGCCCTTGCTGGAGGGCTTCTTGTCGTCCTTGCTGGCGCTCTTACTACCTGGCTCTCGAGGCACGCAGACGTGGAGCGACTGGCCGACGCTGATCTTGCTGGGGTCGAGCCCGGGGTTGTTGTAGACCATCGACTTGACGGTCACGCCGTGCTCGCTCGCGATCCCGCCGACCGTCTCGCCGGATTTAACCTCGTGGCGCAGGTGCTCGCGGCCGGGGCCGCAGTAGCCGGCGTGGGCGACGGCGCCGAGCGGCGCGAGCAGGAGCAGCGCGCTCAGGCCGAGCAGGCAGGCGCCAGATAAACTCGAGGATAGGCTCAAGCCGCGCCGGCGGGCGCGGACGCGTCTCGCGGTCAACTTCACCGGAACAAGACCTCGCACAAGGGCCGTGGGCTGGCAAGCAGCGTGTGGGGCGCGCTTGCACCAGATGCCTTCAATCAGCGGTTTGGAGGCCTTCTGTTCCATCTTGAGGCGCTGTGTGGTACCAACGATAAACCATGTCGGGCCACAACAAATGGTCAACGATCAAGCGCAAAAAAGGTGCCTTAGACGCCAAGCGCGGGAAGATATTCACCAAGATCGCGCGCGAGATTATGGTCGCCGCGAAGGAGGGTGGAGGGGACCCCGACGGCAACCCCCGACTGCGGGCCGCGCTGACCGCCGCGAAGGCGGCGAATATGCCCAAAGACAACCAGGAGCGGGCGATTCGCAAGGGGACCGGGGAGCTCGAGGGGGTGAGCTTTGAGGAGGTCCTGTACGAGGCCCGCGGGCCGCAGAACTCGTCCTTCATCCTCGAGGTGCTGACCGACAATAAGAACCGCACCGTCGCGGAGATCCGGCACATCTTCAGCAAGCGCGGCGGCGAGATGGTCGCGAACGGATCGGTCTCCTGGCAGTTTGATCACAAGGGCGTCATCGAGCTGGAGAAGAGCGAGATCGGCGAGAACGCGCTCATGGAGAAGGCGCTCGAGGCTGGCGCGGAGGACATCCAGGACTGGGGCGAGAGCTGGGCGGTGCTCACGGACCCGACTGAGCTGCAGGAGGTCAGCGACGGCCTCGAGGGGCTCGAGGTCTCCGGCGAGCGCCGCTTCCTGCCCAAGCCCGAGTCGACGCTGACGCTCGAGGGCGACGAGGCGATCTCGGTGGCGAAGCTGTGGGCGACCATCGACGAGCACGACGACGTGCAGAACGTCTACTGCAACGTCGAGCTCCCCGACGACATCATGGACGAACACGGCCCGTAGCGGCGCCCCAGGGGCGAGGCGGGCGAGGCGGGCGACACGGACGTTGACGCGGGCGAGAGCGCGAAGGGCGAGGGGCGAGCGTGGCGGCGCGTAGACCGGTGCGGGTGCTCGGCGTTGACCCCGGCACGCGCGTGGTCGGCTACGGCGTCGTCGACGTGGCGGCCGGCGGCACGCGCTTTGACTACGTCGAGTGCGGCACGCTGCGGGTCGACAGCGCGCTCGACATGCCGACGCGGCTGTACCGGATCGCCGACGGCCTCGCCGAGATCATCTGCGAGTTCGCGCCGCGGGCCATGGCGCTCGAGGCAGCCTTCCACGGGGTCAACGCCAGCTCGGCGCTCAAGCTCGGGCTGGCCCGCGGCGCGATCATGGTCGTGGGCGCGCAGCACGGGCTGCGGATCGAGGAGTACGCGCCCGCGCGGGTCAAGAAGGCGGTCGTCGGCCACGGCCGCGCGACCAAGGCGGAGATCCAGGCGCGGGTGCGCCTGCTCTGTCATCTCAAGCGTCCGCCCAACGCGGACGCCGCGGACGCGCTCGCGCTCGCGATCTGTCACGGGCACGCGGCCGCGCTCCTCGCGAGCGCGCCGCCGGTAAGGACGCACAGCGGCGCCAAGGGGCGCAGGTCTAGGTGAGCATGATTGGATGGCTAAACGGTCAGGTTGTTGAGCGCGACGCGGGGCAGGGGACGGTCATCGTCGACGTCCGCGGCGTCGGCTACGAGGTCCGGCTCTCGCTGCAGACGCTCGCGGCGGTCGGCGAGGCCGGCTCGGAGTGCGCGCTGTGGGTCTACACGCACGTGCGGGCCGAGTCGCTGGCGCTGTTCGGCTTCTCGACGCCGGCCGAGAAGCAGCTGTTCTTGCTGCTGCTGCGCGTCCCCAAGGTCGGCCCGCAGAGCGCGCTGGCGGTCCTGGGCGGCTTCCCGCTGTCCGAGCTGGTGCGCGTGCTGGTGCGGGGGGATCAAAAGACGCTACAGAAGATCCCCGGGATCGGGCGCAAGACCGCCGAGCAGATCCTGCTGTCGCTGAAGGACAAGGCGGAGGAGCTGTTCGCGGTCATCGACGAGGAGGCGGCCGCGGCCGGCGGCGAGGCGAGGGCGCCGGTGCAGCGCGCGGCGCCCGAGGACGCGCTCAAGGGCGACGCCCAGCTCGTGCTGGTCAACCTCGGCTGGCGCGCGAAGCAGGTCGAGGCGGCGCTCGCGAAGGTGCTCGAGTCCCGCGGGGACGAGCGCTGGACGCTGGACGAGCTGGTCCGGCGCGCGCTCGCGCAGCTGATGGAGCGATAGCTCATGTCGCGTAGGGCGCTGTGGGACAGCGGGCTGTTCGTATAGACCTGTCCTTATGTGCATCTGCTATGCTGCTCGCGAATGCCAGCGCTCGACACGGCGATGGGGCTGTTCGCGTCGGCGGTGCGTCGGGGGAGCCGGCGACCGCTCAACACGCGGGCGGGCGCGGCGCGCTACCGTGACGCGAGCTTCGGGCAGCTGTTCCCGCGCCCGGCGGTCCCCGAGGTCATCGCGCGTCGGCGGCGTCGGGTCGGCGGCGTCGAGCGCGAGCTGCTGAGCTTCCGCTCGCAGCACGCGCCGCTGTGTCCCGAGTTTCAGTCGCGGTATCGGCAGGACTACGCCGCGCTGCACACGGTCGACGCGCGCCGGCTTCGTCCGCCCGGGTCGGAGGGGCGGGCGCGCCTGCTGTACCTCCACGCGTACATGATGCCGTCGACGGTGATCGACGAGCTGACCTTCCTCGCGTTCATGGCGCGGCGCCTGCGAGTCGAGGTCATCCACATGCAGGTGCCGTATCACGGTCGCCGAAATCGCGGGCTCTCGCGCGTGAGCGGGTCGCTGTTTTGGACCTCGGACATCGTGCGCAGCGCGGAGGCGATGCGGCAGACGATCTTCGACGCGCGCGCGCTGCTCGCGTGGCTGCGGGCCGAGGACCCGCGGCCGATCGGCGTCGCGGGCATCAGCATGGGGGGCGTGCACGCGCTCGCGCTGGCGAGCCTCGAGCCGGAGCTGGCGTTCGTGATGCCCTGCGTCGCGCACATGGACGTCGGGGCGCTGACCGAGCACGCGCCGGTGCTGACGACCATGCGCAGGCGCATGCGCGAGGACGGCTGGGCGCCGGGGGAGTTCACGCGCTACCTCGCGAGCTCGCCGTGGGGCGCGCTGCGGGTCGCGCTGCCGCCCGAGCGGATCAAGCTGTTCGCCGCAGAGCGCGACCAGTTCTTCCGCCCGGCGCAGGTCGAGGCGATGTGGCGGCGGCTCGGCGAGCCCGAGATCAACTGGTACCGCAGCTCACACATGGGCTTCGCGCGGCAGGTGCCGCGGGTGTTCACGCGGATGGGCGCCTACATCGACGCGCTCGGCTGAGCGATCGAGGGACGCGCGCGACGTCGCGTGGCTCGTCGTCAGGGCCGGGCGGGCTGAGAGCGCGGGCTGAGAGCGCGGGCCGATCTGTGTAGCGCGTCATCCATGGATTGTCACCGCCCGCGGGGCGTGAGCTCGCGACGCGGCCGCGGGGCCGCCGACCTGAGCGGCCCGCCGCCGCGCGCGGGGGCGAAAATCGGCGTGACTCTATGAACATGTGTAGAGAGACAGGGGTATTTGCACGAGTCGGTGAGGCGCGCGCCGCCGCGGGCGCGTTGACGGAGCGCGCGCGCCCTCAAAGTGATACAACTGGCGATACGTGCCGAAGGTCCACGGCGCCGGTGACGGCGTCGCAAGGGGGTTTGCAGATCTTCGGTCAAAGGACGCATTGAACATGTTGAAGAACAAGCACATTCGATTCTTGGGATACGGGCTCTGCGCGGCGCTGATGGCCGCGTGCTCCGGTGACGACGGCGGCTCGGCGTCGAACAGCGGTACGGACACGGACGACACCGACGCGTCGGCGACGGACCCGAGCGCCGGGACGGACGGGAGCAACTCGAACTCCAACTCGAACGGCATGACCGACCCGACGGGCGGCATGAGCGAGACGAACTCGACGACCATGGGCGGCGACGGCGACGGCGACGGCGACGGCGACGGCGACGGTGACGGTGATGGCGACGGCGACGGCGATTGCGGCGACGGCGTGCTGGATCCGGGCGAGGAGTGTGATCACGGCGGTAACCCGGATGACACCTGCGACGAGAACTGCACCATCCCGGGCGTGATGAGCGAGTGCGGTAACGGCGAGGTCGAGCAGGGCGAGGACTGCGACGACGGCAACCTCGACGACGGCGACGGCTGCAGCTCGATGTGCACCACCGAGGATGACCCGGCGGAGTGCGGAAACGGCGTGGTCGAAGGCGATGAGGTCTGCGACGACGGCAACGACGTCGACGGCGACGGCTGTGAGTCGGACTGCACGCCGACCCCGTCGGAGTGCGGCAACGGCGAGGTCGAGCCGGGCGAGCAGTGCGACGACGGCAACGACGTCGAGTTCGACGGCTGCGAGCCGGATTGCACGCTGACGCCCGTGGAGGAGTGCCAGCCGCCCGAGATGTACATCTCGTGCGACGAGAACCTCGACAAGGACAGCCCGCTCGCGCCGTTCCAGGCCCTGGGTCTCGCCTGCAGCAACAACCCGAACGAGGCGATCCAGATCAGCGACACGAGCTTTAACACGCTCAACCAGAACGCGTGGCAGATCGCCAAGGGCTTCGGCAGCTACATCGATCCTGACACCAACGAGCTGCTCTACAGCGCGACCGAGGGTGAGTCCTTCGTCATGCTCTCCAGCGGCGTGATCTCGCAGCCCGACAACAACGGTATCGTCACGGAGTCGAACAACTTCCAGCAGGGCAACGGCAACAACAACAACCCGGACGACGACGAGTTCCTGCCGGGCTACACGCCGAACGACGACATGACCGGCTCGCTGCCGCCGCAGTGGATGCTGGGCAACAACAACCCGAACGACAAGATCTGGTTCTCGTTCAAGACCACCGCGCCGGCGCTGTCCGAGGGCTTCGCGATCGACTTCGCGTTCTTCTCCTCGGAGTGGCCCGTCTACCACAACACCAGCTTCAACGACCTGTTCGTCGCCTGGGCCGTCATCACGGACAACAACGATCCGATGAACAACTGGGTCGGCAACATCTCGGTCATCGACGACCTGCCGACGACGATCACCTCGCTCAACCCGCACTGGACCGCCGACAACAACCCGTCCTGCCCGGCCGACACCGACGGCCCGGGCTTCAGCTGCAACGAGCCGCAGCTGCAGGGCACCGGCTTCGAGGGCCACGCGGGCACCACCTGGGTCCGCATCAACCGCAACCTGACGGCCGGCCAGGAGCTCGAGCTGTTCTTCTTCGTCGCCGACATGGCCGACAGCATCCTGGCGACCGGCGTCCTCATCGATCGCTTCCGCTGGAACTGCGACGCCTGCATCCCGGCCGACGACCCGCAGTGCACCGGCGAGGTCCCGCACCCCGACTGCTGCGGCGTCGTCCTCCCGATGTGATCCATCAACTGGCGCTCGAGCCCTGGCGCTCGAGACACCTCAGCGAGCCGCGAGCCGCGTCCCTCGGGACGCGGCTCGCCGCGTTTCGAAGGCTGGTGGCTCAGCGGCTCAGCGCGCGCCAGAGCAGCAGCGTCGCCAGGGTCTTGCCGTCTTGGAGCTGGCCGCGCGCGAGCAGCTCGTCGAGCCGCGCGCGCGTGACGAGCTCGACCTCGACGCGCTCGGTCTCGCCGAGCGCCTGCTGCCCCGCGGGGCGGGCGTCGTGGGCGAGGAAGGCGTGCATGCGCTCGGTGCAGATGCCGGGCGTCGTGTAGAACTGATGCAGCGGCTCGATCCGCGCGCTGGTGTAGCCGGTCTCCTCCTCGAGCTCCCGCGCGGCGCAGCGCTGGGGATCCTCGCCGGGCTCGAGGGTGCCGGCGGGCAGCTCCCACAGCGTCTCGCCGACGGCGAAGCGGTGGCTGCGGAGCATGACGACGCGGCCGTCGGCGCGCACGGGCAGGATGACGACGGCGCCGGGGTGGACGATGACCTCACGCTCGACGAGGCCGCCGTCGCGCGCTCGCACGCGCACGCGATCGACCGCGAACTTCCTGCCGGTCAGGAGTCGCGCGCGCTCGTCGGCTGTGTCGTCCATGGGGCCGCGCGCGGAGGCAGCTAGCCGGCGCCCTCTTCGGAGGTCTTGGTGTCGCCCTCGGGCGGCTTCTCGACGGGCTTGTCGGACTTGGCCTGCAGCCTCGTCTTGGTGCCGTCTTTGAACTCGCGCTCGACCGTGCCGTCGGCCTGGATGACGGTCTTGGAGCCGTCGTCGTGGACCAGGACCTTGCGGCCGTCTTTGCCCAGCTCGGCGCCCTTGATCTTGAGCTTGGTCTTGGTGCCGTCCTCGAACAGCTTCACGCTGGTGCCGTCGGCCTGGATGATGGTGCCGTCGCGCTTGAGCTTGGTCTTCTCGCCGTTCGGGCCGATGATCGTGCCGTTGGGCTTGAGCGTGTACTTGGTGCCGTCGGGGGCGGTGAGGATCTTCTTGCCGGCCTTGCTGTCGACCTG
Organism: Polyangia bacterium; assembly: GCA_030430565.1. Lineage (GTDB taxonomy): Bacteria > Myxococcota_A > Polyangia > Nannocystales > Nannocystaceae > JACKDW01. Next base: position 118,278 of record JAUIKS010000028.1, on the reverse strand, counting down.
GAACGCGCCGCCCTCCTGATCCTTGACGTCGACCTCGTCGAGGTCGCAGGCGGCGGTGGCGAACACGAGCGCGCCGGCCAGGCTGAGGCAGGGGAGCCGCAATCGGCCGACGAGGGCAGCGAGCGAGGTAGCGCCAGTCATCCGACGCTCAGAGTACCACCGAAGCGCGTGGGCCCCCAGCGCCGTCGCGCGCGCGCGCGCGGCTCAAAGTCCGTCGGAACGTGCTCTTCGAGCCATATGAGCGATCGCGCGTGGGCCCGGATTCGAGCGCGTGACCCCAGCCCCGCGCCGATGAGATCGCGCGCCCGCGTCACGCGCTGAGCGATGACGTGCTCGCGGGGTCAGGTCAACCCGCGCGACGCCGCGATCGTGAGCGCGCTCCCGCGGACGCGCCGCGCCGCGTCGAGCGTGGGAATTGTGCCGTAACTCGCGGCGGCGGAGGCCGCTCGGCTTGCGGTTTGTGGCCTCGGGTCCGCATCATGATCGGGTGTCGTCGTCCCTGATCCGGTCGCGGACCGAGGAGACCGTGTTCGTGCGGTCGCGGACGATGTACCTGCTGGTCGAGGAGGCCGGGCGAAAGCTGCACGAGGTCCGGCTGGGGATCGAGCAGCAGACGATCGGCCGCGCGGCGGACAACGACATCGTGATCGGCTCGCGCTGCGTGTCGCCCTACCACGCGCGGATCGAGCCGCAGGGGATCGGCCACCGGATCGTCGACCTCGACAGCGCCAACGGGCTGCTGGTCCGCGGCCAGCGGGTCTCGGAGCACGCGCTGCTCGACGGCGACGTGGTGCGCATCGCCGATCCGGCGACCGGCAACTTCGTCAGCCTGACCTATCAGGACATCGGCAAGCAGGCGCAGGTGCAGCCCTCCGAGCCGGTGCGCCGGCGCCCGCTGGTCGGGGAGCGCACGACGATCGGGCGCAAGGGCTGTGACCTCGACCTGCCGAACCTGCAGGTCTCGCGGCTGCACGCCGAGGTTCGCCGGGAGGCCGGCGGCCACGTCATCCGCGACCGCGCGAGCATCAACGGGGTGTTCGTCAACGGCAAGCGGATCGACGAGCGCTCGCTCAACGTCGGCGATGTCGTCCAGATCGGGCCGTTCAAGCTGGTCTACGACGGGGAGGCGCTCGACCAGTTTGATCAGCAGGGCGCGATGCGCCTCGACGCGCGCAGCCTCGCGCGGGCGGCGGGCGGGCGGATGATCCTCGACCACGTCTCGCTGGTGGTCGAGCCCTGCGAGTTCGTGGCGATCGTCGGGCCGTCGGGCGCGGGCAAGTCGACGCTGATGGGCGCGCTCTCGGGCTATCAGCGCGCGGACGAGGGCATGGTGCTCGTCAACTCCGACGACTTCTACGTCAACTTTGACGCGTACCGGGCGGTGATCGGCTACGTGCCCCAGGACGACATCGTGCACGCGAACCTGCGGGTCGAAGAGGCGCTGCAGTTCACGGCCAAGCTGCGCCTGCCGCCCGACACCTCCAGCGCCGAGATCGAGAGCCGCATCGCGCGGGTGCTCGAGGACGTGCGGATGAGCGACCACCGGCACAAGTACATCCATCAGCTCTCGGGCGGGCAGCGCAAGCGCGTCTCGATCGCGGCGGAGCTGATCTCGGAGCCGAGCCTGTTCTTCCTCGACGAGCCGACCTCGGGCCTGGACCCGGGGCTCGAGAAGCGCATGATGTACACGCTGCGCTACCTCGCGGACTCTGGCCGAACGGTCATGTTGGTGACGCACGCGACCGCGAACATCATGCAGTGCGACCTCGTGGTGTTCATGGCCGAGGGGCGGATGGTCTACTTCGGCCCGCCCTCGCGGGCGCTCGAGATGTTCGGCGTCACCAGCGGCGACTTCGCGGACATCTACACGAAGCTCGACAGCGGACAGCAGCGCGCGGGCGGCGACGCGGTGACGCACGGCGAGCTGGCGGCGGAGTACGACGTGTGGCGGCGGCACAACCCGGAGGCCAAGCTGCCGCCGTCGCAGGCCGAGCTGTGGGAGATTCGCTACCGCTCGACGGAGCAGTACCGGCGCTACGTCTACGATCGACAGCGCCGCGCCGACGGGGGCCCCGACAGCATGGTCAAGGCGGTGCCGCTCGAGCTGCAGGCGGTCGCGCCGGGGATCTATCGCTACCGGGTAGCCGCGCCGGCGATCGGCGGCTCCGGTCGCCCGCGGCAGCCGAGCGAGGCCCAGGTCTCGATCTGGCTGCAGCTGAAGATCCTGATGCAGCGCTACGTCCGGCTGATCATCTCCGATCGGCGCAACCTGTGGATCCTGCTGCTGCAGGCGCCGGTGATCGGCTTCGTGCTGCTGCTCGCGGCGCGCCGCGGCGCGCTGCAGAACGTGATCTCCTCCAACGGCCGCTTGGTGCTGTTCCTGCTGGCCGTGGTCGCGGTGTGGTTCGGCGTGCTCAACTCGGTCCGCGAGATCACGAAGGAGGCGCGGATCTTTCGCCGCGAGCGCCTAGCGAACCTGCGGATCAGCTCGTACCTGCTGTCGAAGGTCGGCGTGCTCGCGGGGCTCTGCTTCATCCAGAGCCTGGTGCTGGTGCTGGTGATCACGCTCAAGGTCGACTTCTCCGCGGCCGTGTCGGCGCTGACGGACGACGGCTTCGTCGAGGTGATCCGGTCGCCGCCGCTGGGGCTGTGGGGCGCGACCTTCGTGACCGTGTTCTTGACGTCGCTGACCGGCGTCGGCCTGGGGCTGTTGATCTCGACGCTGGTGTCGAACTCCGACAAGGCGATGAGCGTGGTGCCGCTGGCCCTGATCCCGCAGCTGGTGTTCGCCTTGGCCCTGATGCCGCTGCCGAGGGCGATCGCGCCGCTCTCGTACCTTACGGGGGCGCGCTGGGGGATGGAGGCGCTCGGCTCCATCGCGCATATCGTCGAGCCGCGCGACCTGACGAGCTGCGAGATCCCGGGGCTCTTGCTGACGTGTGAGCCCTACGCGACCGTCAACTACGATCCGTCGGCGCGGCACATCTTGACGACCTGGCTGGTGCTGATCGCCTACACGGTCTACTGCATGCTGCTGACGGCGTGGTCGCTGCGTCGCCGCGAGCGATCCGAGAGCGGTCGCGGTCGCCGGAAGGCGTGAACCCGGGTCGACCCCGGTCGCGCGCGGCGGTTGACCGCGGGTTGTGTGCGGAGGCCTACGTCGCCGGCAGCAGGCTACCGTGGCGTGCTCCAGCACGGTACTCTGTGACCCGGGTCGACAGCGTTGGCCCGCAGAGAGGGACGCCGCACGATGAGCGATCATGGCACCAAGCAGGGCAAGAGCAAGTCACGCGTGCGCCGCGCGTCGTTCGCGTTCGCGCGCTATCTGCCGCTGCTCGATCCCGAGAAGTTCTCCGATATCGGCTTTTATAAGCAGCTCGAGGCGATCGGCTACGAGCAGGTGCTGCTGGGGGGGACCGGCGCGGCGGACCTGGCGACGCTGACGCGGCAGCTCAAGGCCGAGACCTCGCTGACGGTCGCGCTCTACCCCGCGGGGCCCGACTCGGTCGCGCCCGCGGATGTCGTGATCATGCCCGACGTCATGAATTCGAATTCCCACTACGCGCGCCCGTGCGGGTCGGGGTCGGTGGCGACCGCGATGAACATCGCGCGCCTCGGGCTCGACTACGTGCCGGTCGCGTACCTGATCATGGGGAACTCGACGGCGCGCTGGTACTTCGACGCCTACCTGCTGCCGTCGAGCAAGGTGCTCTTGAGCTACATCAACTACGCGGCGATGGTCGGCTATCCGTACATCGCGCTCGACTACGAGGATCCGCAGATCAACATCGATCCGGGGCTGATCCGGGCGATCAAGCAGATCGCGGATCTGCGGCTCGTGATCTCGGATGAGTTCACGCCGGCGAGCGCCGCGAAGGCGATCCTGATGGGCGCCGACACGGTGATCACGCCGTCGGATGTGTACGAGGACAAGATCGGCGAGGACGGCGACCTCTCCGCGGCGCTCGCCTACGCTAAGCAGTTCTACGACGCGCTGCTCACGGCCTGAGCGCGCACGCGGGAGAGCCTTGACCATCACCGCCAGCCACAGCAGCCTCGATCGATCCAGCGGCGACATGCTCGCCAGCTCGAGCGTGGTCCAGCTGATCTCGCGCCCGCAGCTGCAGCGCCTGGTCGGCGAGCCGCTGCCGCCGGCCTCGTCGCTGCTGGCGACCTGGATCGGCGCGATCGCGATCGGCTCGACGGCGGCGGCGGTGGGCGCCTACTACATCACGCTGACGGTCGTGTTCCCGCCGGGGGCGCTCAACTTCTTCTTGCTGTCGCTCGCCGGGCTGGTGGCCCTCTCGATCGTCTGCATGTTCGTCTATCACCTGCGCTTCACCAAGCACCTGCGCGCGTGGCTGGCGAACCCCGGGGTCGACGTCGAGGTCGAGGCCTGGCGCGACGCGATGAACTACCCGAACCTGCTCGCGCTCTCGGTGTTCGCGGCCGCGCTCGCCGTCAGCGTCGCGGCCGCGCTCGTGATGCTCTCGGTCGAGCTGATGATCGCGCTGCACGTGCTCGTGGGCGGTCTGCTCGCGTCGATCCTCGACGGGATCTTCGCGTGGCTGTTCACCGAGCGACGCATGCGTCGGCTGCTGCGGTCGATGGCCGCGCGCGACCCGATGCTGCCGGTCGCCGGCGTCGGCATCCTGCAGATGGGCATCGGCCTGAAGATGGGGCTCGTGATCGCCGGCGCGTCGCTGGTCGGTTCGGTGGTCACGGGCACGCTCGCCTACCGGGGGACCGCCGACGCGCTCGAGGGCGGCGACATCGACGGCCTCGCGCTGCAGATCTTCTTGGTCACGAGCGTCGGCCTGGCCGTCACGCTCAGCGGCTGCCTGCTGGTGGCGAGCCAGGTGACCGCGACGCTGCGGGAGCTGACGGGGTTGCTGCGGGAGCTGACGCCCGAGCGCTACGGCGAGCGCGCGCTGCCGAGCGACGGTGACGAGGTCGGCGAGCTGATGGCGGCGGTCAACGGGATGCTCGTCGGCCTCGAGGAGCGCGAGTTCATCAAGGACGCGTTCAGCCGCTACGTCACGCGGCAGGTCAGCGACGTCGTGATCCAGGGCGGGCTCGAGCTGGGCGGCGAGCTGCGCCAGCTGACGATCCTGATGGCCGACATCCGCGGCTTCACGCCGCTCTCCGAGCGTCTGCGCCCGCGGCAGGTCGTCAAGCTGCTCAACCGCTACTTCACCGAGATGGTCGAGGCCTGCATGGCCCACGGCGGGCTGATCGACAAGTTCATCGGCGACGGGCTGATGGTGGTGTTCGGCGCGCCGGCTCGGCTGCCGCCGGAGGAGTCGGCGCTCGCGGCCGCCCGCGCGGCGCTCGAGATGAAGCGCCGGCTCGTGCGGCTCAACGAGCGCCTCGTCGAGGACGGCCTGCCGGCCCTGCAGACCGGCGTCGGGATCCACTGCGGCGAGGCGATCGCCGGCAACATCGGCTCGCCGCGGCGCCTCAACTACACGGTCATCGGCGACTCGGTGAACGTGGCCGCGCGGCTCGAGACCGCGTGCAAGGAGCTGTCCCACGAGATCGTCATCTCGGAGACGATGCGGACGCTGCTCGGCGCGCGCGCGATCGTGGGGGAGGGCGCGATGGTGAACCTCAAGGGCAAGTCGAAGCCGGCGCGCGTGTTCGCGCTCCAAGGCCTGCGCGGCGAGATGAGCGTGGCGCCCCCGGAGCCGGAGCGGAGCGCCGAGGTTGGCTGAGCGGGCGCTCGCGCGGTTTCTTTGTAGATGCTCGTAAAGACATGTTGCTCGCGCGCCCACGCGCGAACACGTGTGAGATGCCTCTCGGTTTTTCGTCGGCGCGCGGCGTAGGGATTTCCCTGGCGCCTCGACTGTCTGTGGCGTGATGCTCGATCGCTCTCGCTGTCCGTTCACGCGGAGGTCCGCGCGCCTTTGACCACGCAGCCCGAACTCCCAAGCGCCCCGGCCGGGCTGATGCCCCGACCCGCTGCGGGCGCGCTGGCGTCGGCGACGCCCGCCGCGCTTCGTGAGCGGCGCTATCAAGAGGTGCTGCGCGAGCACGGACGCGGGCTCGCGCGCGTCGCCGCGAGTCACGCGCGCAGCGCGAGCGAGCGCGAGGACCTGCTGCAGGAGATCGCGCTGTCGCTGTGGCGCGCGCTCCCGCGGTTTCGCGAGGAGGCGTCGCTGCGGACCTTCGCGTACCGCGTCGCGCGAAACTGCGCGATCGACCATCTTCGAAAACGCCGGACGATCGTCGCGGCCGGCGAGCTCGTCGATCAGCGCCCGCGCGCGGAGGATGTGCTCGATCGACGCGGCGACCGTCAGCGGCTGCTGGACGCGATCCAGGCGCTCCCGCTCTCGCAGCGGCACGTGCTCACGCTGCAGCTCGAGGGGCTGTCGTACGCGGAGATCGCCGAGGTCATCGGCATCACCGAGAAGAACGTCTCGGCGCGGCTCTCGCGGGCGCGCAAGACCCTGCGCGAGCGGTTGGGAGGAACGCGATGAAGCCCGAACAAGACGCGAATAGCTCGCTCGACGAGCGCTCGTGGGACGAGCTCGCCGCGCTCTACCGCGGCGGGGAGACGTCGACCGGCGGCGCGCCTGAGCAGCCCGCGCTGGGGCGTCCGCGTCGCACGCTCGGCGCGCTGCTCCGCGACGCGCTGGGCCTGGCGCTGGGCCTCGCCTGCGTGGTCGCGGCGCTGCTCGGCGGCGCCTCTCCGCTGATCGTCGTCGTCGGCGGCGGCGCGGGCCTGCTGTGGCTGTGGCTGACGATCACCTCGTGGGGTCGACGGCGCGCCCGCGTCCTCGCGCGCTCGCTCGACACGGCCCGCTACGTGCACGCAGAGACAGATCGGCTCGCGCAGGAGGAGCTCGGCTGGCGCCTGGGGACCATCGTCTTCGCGCTGCTCGCGGCGCTCTCGCTGCTGCTCGTGCCGCTCAGCTTCAACGCCGTGCGCCCGCCCGGCGTAGAGACGCCGCAGCACCTGCTGTGGGCCGCGCTGACGGGGTGGCTCGCGCTGCTCGCGGGGATCTCCCGCTGGCGCGCGCGCGCGGCCGATCGCGCCCGCGCTGCCCACGACGAGTTGGTGGAAGCGCTCGAGCTGCCGCTGCCCAGCGACTTGGTGGGGGTGCCGGCGCGGCGCGTTCAGATCATCGCGATCGCCGCGCTGCTCGCGATCGCGTCGGCGAGCCTGCTGTACACGAAGCTCGGGCCGACGAACCTCGCGGACGACCCGGCGCGCGTCCTGATCATCAGCGACGACGCGGACGAGGACTACGTAGGCTTTCTTCGCCAGTTTGGCCTCGACGGCGAGCAGCTCACGACCGCCGCGGTCCTGGCGCGCTCGCGCGGGAGCTCGGGCGAGACGGCGCCGCTCTTCGACGCGCTGCAGCTCGCCGACCAGCTCGGCTACGGCTTCGTCGCGATCGATCTTGGCGAGCTCGGCGAGCGCGACCCCGCGCGCCAGCGCTGGTTCGAGCTCGAGGCGCGTGACTTCGACAAGGTTCGATCGGTGCGCGCCTTCACCACGGGCGACCGCTTCGCCACGATCAGCGTCGGCGACATGGCGCCGTACCGCTCGCAGCTCGCGTTCGGGCGGCCGCACCCCTGGATGGACGAAGACCCGCGGGCGCGGGCGCGGCTGAGCCTGCTGCGCGCGCTGGTGTTTCAGCCCGGCTTCGGCGTCAGCGACTTCGGCGACGACTACTACCCCTCGGCGGAGCTGCTCGAGACCCGCGTGCGCGACCGGCTGCCCCCCGCGCTGTTCCGGACGCTCGTCGGGCCCGCGCTGGCGATCGAGGGGGAGCTCGACAAGAAGCGGACGCCGGCGATCCTGATCGATTGAGCGGCGCGGGCCGGCTCGCGTCGCGACGGTCCTCGAGGTCGCGCTCTCCCGTCGCCGCGGGCTAGGTCGCGCGACGCTCGGCGCTCGCCCGGCGCATCTCGGCTGACGACGCGCGCGCGATGCCCCGCGGCTCGCGGCGCGGCGGCTGCCCGCGGGCGCGCGCTGTAGCGCTTCTCCCCGGCGCGAGTTCGCCCGTGGCGGAGCTCCCCATGATTACCGGTCTCAAGGGACATGAGAACGTTCGAGCAGGTCATCCTCTCGCCGTCGCGGCGCCGCGTCCTGCTAGACTCCGATCGAGCGGCGCGTGTGTTCGCGCGTCGCCACGGGGCTGCGGATGGTCAAGCGCGAGGGCGGGCGAGCGACGTTGCGAGGTGTGGCGCTGGCGGCCGCCGTCGCGCTGATCAGCGCCTGCGCGGGGGACTCGGGCGAGAGCACCACGGGCGCGACCGAGACCGAGACCGAGGGCGCGAGCGAGGGGTCGAGCTCGACGGAGACGACCGGCGCGGACTCGACGGAGACGACCGCGGGGCCCGGGACCGTGAGCGACGGCTCGAGCACGGGCGACGGCGACGGCGACGGCGACGGCGACGGCGACGGCGACGGCGAGGACTGCGTGCCCGCGCCGGAGCTGTGCGACGGCGTGGACAACGACTGCGACCCCGACACCCCGGACGGCGCCGACGAGCAGGAGCTCGGCGCGAGCTGTGACGGCGGCGATCAGGACCTGTGCCCGGAGGGCGTGATCGCCTGCGCCGGCGGGACGCTGTCGTGCAGCGACCTGACGGACGACTCGATCGAGCTGTGCGACGGCGTGGACAACGACTGCGATCCCGGGACGCCCGACGGCGCGGCCGAGCCCGAGCTCGGCGTCGAGTGCGACGGCGAGGACAGCGACGTCTGCGTTGAGGGCGTGTGGGGCTGCGAGGAGGGGACGCTGCGCTGCGGCGACCAGAGCGACGACACGCTCGAGGTCTGCAACGAGCTCGACGACGACTGCGACGGCGAGCCCGACAACGACTGCGGCTGCTTGGTGCCCTCGCACTACATGACCGTGCAGGAGGCGGCCGACGCCGGCTGCGTGATGGTGCTGCTCGAGCCGAACGCGCCGACCAGCTTCAACCTCGCCGCGCCCGGCTCGCACCGCGTGCTGCCGTACCCGGCCGACGGGATCGAGCTCGAGACCGTCAACCTGACCTTTCAGGGGCAGGAGAACGAGCCGCGCGCGCTGAGCCTGGAGCGCGTGCGCCTCGCGCAGCTCGGGATCAACAACTTCGATCCGAGCGCGAGCGTTATCGGCGACCGGCTGCGCATCGAGGGCGTGGTGAGCGAGATGGGCGCGGTCTCGCTGCTGGGGCACAACATCACGATCTCGGACTCGCGCTTCATCGACAACGTGGCGACAAAGCCAGGTGGACCCGTCAACGGGGCGGGCGTCATGCGCGTGCAGCAGGCGGTGAACGCCACGATCGCGCGCTGCGAGTTCCGCGGGAACTCAGCGGCGGGGGACTTCGACGTGGCGGGGGCGCTGTACCTCGAGGCCGCGCCGAGCTCGGTGCGGCTGATCAACAACCTGTTCGAAGGAAACAGCGCGAACGGGGCGAACGCCGGCGGCGCGATCTTCGTCGATCAGGGCTTCGGCGCGAGCGACCTGATCATCGAGAACAACACCTTCGTGGGCAACTCGAACGAGTTCAACGGCGACGCGAGCTCGATCCGCTGTCAGCACGAGCTCTCGGGCGGCGAGCTGCGGAACAACATCATGTGGATGTCCGAGGGCAAGCACATCAGCGGCTGCTCGGAGGCGCCGATCAGCTACTCCGCGCACCAGGGCGGGGCTGTCGGGGTCGGGAACATCCTCGACGATCCGCAGTTCCTCGAGCAAGAGAGCTACACGCTCGGGCCGCAGTCTCCCTGCGTCGACGCGGGCGACCCAGGGCCTGAGTTCCTCGACGGCGACAACACGGTCAACGACATGGGCTGGACCGGGGGGCCCGGCGCGAAGTGACGCGCGGGCGATCCTGCGCGCGTCACAACTTCCGCCGCGCTCGCGCGTAGATCCGCGGGGCGCGGGGCGGCCTCGCGGCGGCGGGGTGGGGTACCCTTGCCGGGCGCGAGCTCGAGAACCGCTCGTGACGGGGTGCGTGATGCGGAGTGTGCGATGGCGACCGGTGGGCTGGGGCTTGGGCGTGCTGCTGCTCGTGGCGGCCTGCGGCGACGGCCGCGGCGGCGGCGAGCTGCCGGCCGATCCCGCGACGCCGGTGAAGGAGACGCCGCGCCCGAAGCAGGCGACGCAGGGCGAGGCGATCGCCCACGTCGAGCTCGTGGACGGCTCGGTCCAGGTGCGCGACCGCAACGGCGAGCTGTTCCCGGCGCAGGTCGGGCTCCCGATCCTCAAGGACGACGTGTTCATCACCGCCGCGGGCGGCTTCCTGCTCGCGGAGCTGCACAACGGCTACGTCGTCAACGTCGACGAGGACCTCGAATTCCACGTCAACGACATCCCGATGCTCGACGCGCCGCGGGCGAAGCAGGGCTTCGAGGCGCAGCTCGAGGCGATCCTCGCGTCGGGGGAGCGCAGCCGCATCGGCGGCTCGGCGGCGATGTCCGAGCGCATCGCCGGGTGGCAGTCGCGGCTCGAGAGCGGCACGAACCTGCCGTCCGAGTCCAGGGGCGAGCGCGCGGTGGCGGCGGCGCCACCGCCAGAGACGGCCGCGAAGGCCGGTGACGGCGGCGGGGCGGAGATCGGCTACGGCGGCGGCGGCGGCGAGAACATGGGCGCGCCGCCCACGACTGGGAGCTCGGCGAAGAGCGCGAGGGCGGAGGCCGACGAGGACGAGGACAAGGCGAAGAGCGAGGCCGGCGTGCCGCAGCGCGCGAGCTCGAAGGAGAAGAAGAAGCTCGAGAAGAGCCCGCCGGACAACAAGCCGACGAAGACCGGCAAGTCGAGCGGCAGCCCCGCGGAGCAGAGCGCGTCGCAGCCCGCGCCTGGATCCGCGCCCCAGGGGCGACCGGCGAGCGAGCTGCCTGACGACGCGGACGAGAGCCCGTCCGAGATCGAGGAGGAGCTTGAGGAGCTCGACGCGCCGGAGGACGCGAAGGCCGCGCCGCCGACGGCCTCGATCTCCTGGTCGATCGAGCATGACGGTAAGGACACGCCCAAGGGCGCGACGCTCGTGGCGCCCTTCGCCAGCGAGGCGGCGCGCGCCGATCTCGAGGCCGCCGCGCGCGAGCTCGCCGAGCGCTTCCCGGCGCTGGGCAGCCGGGTGCACCTGATGTTCCGGGTGCACGAGGGCCGCGTCACGCGGGTCGTCGTCAAGGGCGGGGCGCCGACGCCGGCGTCGCTGCACAAGTTCGTCAAGCAGTCGGTCGCGCTCGATGTCTCGTCGGGCGATGTCTGGGTCGTGCTGCACGTCGAGCTCCGCTGAGCGGAGGGGCTGTCGGTGGTGAGCGCGCCGCGACTCCGAGCCCGACCCGCGAGCGGCCCGCTGCTGCTCGGGCTGCTCGTCGCGCTCATGCTCGCGGCGCTGTGCCTCACGCAGCGGCTGGGCGCGTGGGTGCCCGGGGCCGCGCTCCTCGACCGGGCCGAGCGGGTGACGCTCGATCAGCGCTTCCTCCTGCGCGGGCCGATCCCGACGGGCGACGAGATCGTGCTCGTGATGATCGACGATCGCACCCTCGACCACGCGCCGATCCTCGGCGAGCGGCGCGAGGGGACGCGCCAGCTGATCGACGCGATCGCGCGTCACGAGCCGCGCGCGATCGGGATCGACCTGCTGTTCGCCGAGCGCGAGCGGCTGCTGTCGGAGGAACTCAGCGCGCGGATCGAGGCGCTGCTCGCCGCGCGCGGCGACGCGCCGCCGGACGAGGCGCGCGAGCTGCTCGCCGAGGTTCAGCGCGAGAACAGCGGCGACGCGGCGCTCGAGGGCGCGATCGCGGGCGCTGAGCGAGTCGTGCTCGCGCTGCATCTCGGCGCGCGGGGGGACCCGATCCCCGATGACCCGTCGCTGAGGAAGGCGCGCTACGGGCAGAGCGTGCTCGGGGTCCGCCGCCCCGACGCGGTCGGGCGCGGGCTCGCCTCGCTGCCGGAGTTCAACGCGGCCGCGGCCGCGCTCGGCGTCGTCACGCTGGTCGAGGACGACGACCTGACGGTGCGGGCGATGCCCTTCGCGGTCCGCGTCGAGGGCGAGCCGAGCAGCCAGATCTACGCGCCCTTCGTCGTGCCGGTGTTAGCGACCTACGACGGCGCGCGGCGGGGGCAGCTCGCCTACCTGGGGGTCGAGCGCGAGGTCCGGGTCGGCGCGCGCAGGCTCGCGCTCGACGGCGAGGACAACCTGCTCGTCAACTTCCGCGGCCCGGCCGGCGCGTTCACGACGCTGTCGGCCTACGACGTGGTCGAGGGCGACACGGGCGGCGTCTCGCTGAAGGACAAGATCGTGCTGGTCGGCGTCAGCTTCCTCGGCAAGGACCGCGTGCGCACGCCCTTTGGGCCAGGTTCGCCCGGGGTCGAGCTGCACGCGACGGTCCTCGATCAGGCCCTGCAGGGTGACGCGCTCCGGCGGGCGTCGCCGCTGCAGGACGCGCTCGCGTGCTTGATCGTCGGCCTGCTGGTCGCGGGGCTGTTCGTGCCGCGCCTGCGCCTGGGCCCCGTCGCGCGCGTGATCGGGGTGCTGAGCGCCGCGCTCGCCTACGTCGTCTTCGCGCAGCTGCTGTTCGTCTACGCGGGGCGCTGGATCGCGGCGGCGTGGCCGCTGCTGAGCATCGCGCTCGTCGGCGCCGGCGGGCTCACGCTCTCGTACCTGCGCGAGGCGGTGGGTCGCCGGCAGCTGCGCCGCAGCTTCGCCAACTACCTCGGCGACGAGGCGCTGCGCGAGCTGCTCGCTGACCCGCGCGCGCTCGAGCTGGGCGGCGCGCGGCGGCCCGTGACCGTGCTGTTCTCCGACATCCGCGGCTTCACCGAGCTGTCCGAGCGGCTCTCGCCCGAGCAGCTCGTCGCGGTGCTCAACACCTTCCTCACGCCGATGACCCGCGCCGTGCTGGCCCGCGGCGGCTACCTCGACAAATACATCGGCGACGCCGTGATGGCGGTCTTCGGCGCGCCCGTGGTCTACGAGGATCACGTCGCGCGCTGCCTGGCGACCGCGATCGCGATGGACGCCGCGCTGCGCGAGCTGCAGCCGGGTTTTCGCGAGCAGGGCCTCGAGGTCGCGATGGGCGTCGGGCTCAACACCGGCGACGCCGTGGTCGGGAACATGGGCTCGGTCGAGCGCTTCGACTACACCGCCGTGGGCGACACGGTGAACCTCGCCTCGCGGCTCGAGGGCCTGACGAAGGTCTACGGCGTGCGCTGCCTGGTCGGTCCCGAGACGCGGGCCAGCGCGCCGCCGGCCTATCAGTTCCGCGAGGTCGACCTCGTGCGCGTGAAGGGCAAAGAGGTCCCCGTAGCGATCTTCGAGCTGCTCGCGGGCCCGGAGGGCGTGATCGCCACCTACGAGGACCTCGCGGGCTTCGAGCGCGCGCTCGCGGCCTACCGCGCCGGCCGCTTTGACGCGGCGCGGTCGGGCTTTGAGGCGTTCGCGGTCCGTAACGAGGGCGAGCGGACGGCGGCGCTCTATCTCGAGCGCCTCGACGCGCTCGGCGACGCGGCGCCGGAGGGCTGGGACGGCATCGCCACCTTCACGCAGAAGTGATCGTGCCCGCGTCAGCGCCTCGCTGACCGGGCGCGCAGGTGCTCGCCGTACACCCACGAGAGGAACCGGTCGACCCCGCGGATCACCTGCTGCGTGCGCGGCGAGTAGAACACGTCGAAGGCGTGGTGCGCCCCGTCCAGCTCCGCGTAGACCACCGGCGCCCGCGAGGTCTCGCGCAGGGACGTGACGAAGCGGCGCGCGTCCTCGACCGGCACCAGGTTGTCGCGGTCGCCGTGGATCACGAAGAAGGGCGGCGCGCGCTCGTTGACGCGCCACAGCGGCGAGGCCCGTTCGAAAGCGGCGCGGTCGGTCACCAGCGAGCGCTTGAGCACGAAGCGCTCGAGCACCCAGACCAGGCCCATGCCGCGGCTCGGCATGTGCCCGCCGCCGTTGGTGAAGTCGTAGACGCCGTAGAAGGGCACGCAGGCGCGCACGCTCGTGTCGACGTCTTCGAAGCCCGGCTGCAGCGAGGGATCGTTGGCGGTCAGCGCCGCGAGCGAGCACAGGTGCCCGCCCGCGGAGCCGCCGGTGATGACGATGAACTCCGGGTCGCCGCCGTAGTCCTCGATGTGCTCGCGGACCCAGGCGATCGCGCGCTTCACGTCGATGATGTGATCGGGGAAGGTCGCGGACGGGCTCAGGCGGTAGTTGGTCGACACGCAGACCCAGCCCTGGGCGGCGAGGTGCAGCATCAGCGGCACGCCCTGCTGGCGCTTGTCGCCGATCAGCCAGCCGCCGCCGTGGACCTGGATCAGCACCGGCGCGCGCGTGTTGGGGCCGCGGCGCCGGTAGATGTCGAGGCGCTGGCGCGGGTTGTCCCCTGGCGCGAAGGGCAGGTCGCGGATGCGCTCGACCTCGCTCGCGTAGAACCACAGCGGGGCCGCGAGCTGCGACCACGGCAGGTGCCGGTGGAGGCGCGCGCGCGCCGGCGGCGGGAGGCGCCGCTTGTAGTCATCACCCAGGCCCTCGCGCAGCGCGGCGCCGAGCGTGCGCCCGGTCTGGCGCGCGAGCAGCAGCAGGCTGACCATGCCGCCCCAGGACGCGGCCGTCAGCGCGAGCGCGAGCCAGCCGGGCCAGCGCTCTAGCCCGCCGAGCCAGATCGCGAGCGCGACGATCGACGCCTGCAGCGAGAGCGCGTGCAGCACCAGCTCCGAGTGCAGCCAGCCGGCGAAGAAGGTCGGCACGCTGAGCGGGCCGAAGCCGCGGTAGGGCCGGTGCGCGTTGAGGGTGAGCCAGGCCCCGATCACGGCGAGGAGCAGAAATGCCCAGCTGACCATGTTCGCGAGGATAGCAGAGCCGCGCGCGGTCGTGCGCGAGCGCGCGTCGCGTTGACGCGGCTCAGGCCAGCGTCTCGCGCAGCGCGTCGCGCAGCGCGGGGCGCTCGCGCTGGAGCGTCGCCACGAGCCGCCATATCCACAGCGCGTTGTCGGTCGCTCAGCGCCGCAGCCCGAGACGCCGGCGGACCTCCGCGAGCTGCCGGCGGCTCACCGCCGCGCGCTGTCCATCGCGGAGCTCGAGGCGCGCGCCGCCGGTGCCGGCCTCGAGCGATCGGACCGCGCCCATGTTGACGAGCTCGGCGCGGTGCACTCGGAGGAAGCCGATCGGCGCGAGGCGGCGCTCGAGCTCGTTGAGGCTCTCGTCGAGCAGCCACTCGCGCCCGCCGTGCAGGAACACGCTGTACTTGTCCCGCGAGAACACCCGCGTGAGCTGCTGCGCGGCGAAGATGTGCACCGCGTCGCCGGTGCGCGCGCGCAGCCGCGTGTCTTCGTCGTTATCTTTCTCGTTATCTTCCTCGTTGTCGCGCGCGGGCGCGGGCGCTCGCTCGCGCTCGCGTCGCGCTCGCGCGCGCTCGAGCGCGGTCTCGAGCCGCGCTGCGGTCACGGGCTTGAGCAGGTAGTCGACGGCGTGCAGCTCGAAGGCGGTCACGGCGTGCTGGCTGTGGGCGGTCACGAAGATGATCGCCGGCATGTCAGGGCGCGCGCGCGCGGTCGCCAGGCCGTCGCGGCCAGGCATGTTGATGTCGAGCAGCAGCACGTCCGGCGCGAGCGCGTCGAGCTGGCGCAGCGCCTCATCGCCGCTCGCGGCTTCGAAGACCTCGTGCACGCTCGCCACGCTCCGCAGCTTGCGGAGCAGTCGTCGGCGCGCGAGTGGTTCGTCGTCGACCACCAGCACCTTCATCGCGCGTCCCCCTCGGTCTCGTCAGGGCGCGCGCGCGGCAGCTCGACGCGGGCGCGGTAGCCCCCCTCGGGCGCGGGCCCGGCCCGCAGGCGCGCGCGCCCGCCGTAGAGCAGCTCGAGGCGCTGGCGCAGCGTCGCGTGACCGGTGCCAGCTCCCGGCTGGGCTGGCGCGGCCACGCCGGGGCCGTCGTCGTGGACCTCGAGCGCGAGCAGCTCGCCCTCGAGGCGCGCGCGCAGCGTGATCCGGGTCGTCTCGAGCGTGGCCCCGAGGCCATGTTTGATCGCGTTCTCGAGCAGCGGCTGCAGCGTGAAGGGGGGCAGCGGGTGGCCCAGCAGCGCGTCGGGGATCTCGAGCTCGAGCGCCAGGCGGGGGCCGTGGCGCGTGCGCTCGAGCTCGAGGTAGGCGCGCGCGTAGGCCAGCTCCTCGCGCAGCGTGACCCGGTCAGGGAGGCTGTGCTCGAGCGAGCGCCGCAGCAGCATCGAGAGCTGCTCCACCGCCCGCTCGGCGGCCTCGGGATCCTCGGGGATCAGCGCGGCCACGGTGTTGAGCCCGTTGAACAAGAAGTGCGGATCGAGGCGCGCGCGCAGGGCCTCGAGCTGGGCGGAGACGCGCGCGCGCTGGTCGTGGGCGCTGCGCAGCTCGGCGCGCTGACGCTCGCCGCGGAGTCGATCGGTGACGAGGCCGATCGTCGCGAGCGCGACGGTCACGGTCCCGCCGACGATCCACACGCCGACCCGCGGCGGCGGGTTGATCTGCCACTGGAGCAGGTTGAGCGCGGCGAGCAGCAGCTCGGTCCCGAGCAGCACCGAGACGACGACGATGGCGATCGGCAGCAGCCAGCGCCAGACAGGGGCGAGCCCGCGCCGGTTGAGGCCGTGCCCGTAGACCGCGAACAGGCCGTGCGCGAGGCCGCCGAGGCAGAGCGTCGCCAGGAGGTTGAAGCGGTAGACCAGCCACAGGTGGCGCGGGTCGGCGAAGGAGTCCGCGGTCATCGTCGTGATCGCCGCCGGCGCGAGGAGGTAGATCCACCACGCCTCGCGCAGCTCGCGAAGCACGCGCGCGCGCGCGGAGCCCCGCGGGGGAGTGGCCGCCCGCGTCAGGCTGTCTGACGCGCCTGACCGCGCTGATTTTCCTGACCCTTGATTCACCTCAGCCTCGAGCGTAGCGACGCTGGACGCGACGCTTCCAGAGCTCGCTCAGCAGCATGCCGAAGCCCACGGGGACAAGCCAGTACCAGAGCTGCGCGACCTGGAACAGCTCCCCGCCGTAGCGCCGACCGACCAGGACCGCGAACGCGGTGATCACGACCGTGAAGCCGCCGAGCATGGACTCGAGGTGGCGGATCAGGCGAGACGCGCGATCGGTGCGACCGACGCGGCGCAGGTCGAGGGCGCCGGTGACGAGGCCGATGAGTCCGAAGGCGACGAGCAGCGCCGAGCTCGCGCGGGCGCCCAGGGCGAGCAGCGCGGCGCCGCCGGTCATCGTGGCGAGGATGACCCCGAGGTCGACGCGCGCCCACCACGGGCTCGGGCGCTTCGCGCTGCGGAGCGCCGAGACCCCGCTCCAGGCCGCGCCGAAGGCCATCCACGCGACGAGCGCGAAGAACCACCCGAGCGTGCGCAGGGTCGCGGCGATCTGCTGAAGGCGCTCGGGCGGCGCGTCGAAGGGCTTGACCGCGAGCGGCGCGACGATCCACGTCAGCGCGATGAACGAGCCGGTCAGCGCGGTGCCGGTGAGCGCCGCGACGAACACCCAGCCGGCGCGACGGTGCAGCCGCCCGCCTTTGCGCGAGAGCAGCGGCGTGACCACGGCGGCGATGCAGCCGAGGCCGAAGACGACGTGCAGCAGGAGGTTGAGGGAGTACAGCGAGGGCAGGAGCGAGGGGAGCACGGTCTCACCATGACGCGCCGCGGGGGGCGTCGCCGCTTCGCTCCGACGAGCGGCGGCGATGCTCCGACGAGCGGTCGCTCGCGTCGGCGCCGCGCGGCTTCGCGCTCACAGCCCCGACTGCAGGGTCACGAGGCAGAGGCCGCGCGCGGCCGCGAGCACGATCAGCTCGTGGAGCGACTGGGTGTGCGGGCTCTCGTCGAGCGGGTTGTCGGGCGGGTTGTCGGGCGGTTCGTTCATGTACCACTCGTCGTCCCACTCGTCGTCGAGCGAGTCGTCCTCGGGCCGCGGGAGCAGCGAGTCGAGCTCGCGGACCTCGTCTGGGAGCAGGTAGCCGAGCGCCATGGGGTCATCGAAGGCCGGCCAGGCCGGCGCGTCACGGAGCGCGAAGAGCCCCGGCAGCACGCGCACCGCGTGCAGGAGCAGGTCGAGCAGCTCGGTCACGCGCGACGGCTCGCGCCAGTGACACCGGTACAGCTCCAGCTCCGGGACCCAGTCGCGCTGGAGCCCGGCCGGGCGAAAGCCGTTCTTGCCGCCCGCGACCGAGACCTCCGGGTGCCTGTGGATGCGCCCGTAGAACGATCCGGGGGGCATATGGTCGAGCCGCGCGGCGTTGCTGCGAATCGCTTCGAAGGCGGCGTAGTTCGTGTACGTGATCGCCTCTGGCGCGAGGCTCGAGCGCAGCACGGGGAGCGGGCCGAAGTACGACACGAGCCACTCGTGCTCGATCGGGAGGACGCAGTCGTAGGAGCTCATATTGACCCGTGCGGGCGAACGCGGAGCGTCCGCCCGCGCCATTTCGAACCACGCGCGCGGTGGCTGACGAGCGTTCAATAATGTGTCTTTTTGAGCATGTCAATTCGCGCCGCGGCGAGCACGAGACTCGCCGCGATGCCCGACGCTCACCCTCGAGGTGCGCGTCGACGGCGAGGCGCTCGTGATCCGCGTCGCGGACGACGGCGCGGGGATCGACTGGGAGAAGCTGCGCGAGCGGGCGCGCGAGCGCCAGCTGCCCGCCGAGACGCGGGCTCAGCTCCTCGACGTGCTCTGTCACGACGGGATCACCACCGTCGACCGCGCGACCGAGGTCTCCGGGCGCGGGCTCGGCATGGCCGCGGTCAAGCAGGCCTGCGCGGCGCTCGGTGGACGCATCGCGCTCAACTCGACGCGCGGGCAGGGCACCGAGTTCCGCTTCGTCTTCGCGCTCGAGCGCGTGCTCGACGACGATTGCCTCGAGCACCTGCGCTCCGCGACGCGCGTGAGCGCCTGAGCCTAGGCCGCGCAGCGGCCCGCCTGAGCGGTCGTCGGCAAATGTAGTGGTCGCGGGCGTCTCGCCTGGCCACGACGACGCGGACGTGTTCATATTCATATTCATATTCCCATTCCCTAGAGGAGACGCGAGAGATGTCCACATCGTCCCAGGTCGTCCGGAGACTGCTGGGCTTCGCCGTGCCGGTCGGCCTCGGCGCGGTCGCGCTCGTGATGATGGCGAACGCCCGCGAGAACCCGAAGCGGCGCCCGCCGGCGGAGCAGGGCCACCCGGTGCGGGTGATCGCCGTGACGGAGGTCGAGGCCACGCCCCGCGCGGTCGGCTACGGCGTCGTGCGGGCGCAGCGAGAGTGGCAGCTCGTCGCC
Source organism: Polyangia bacterium (assembly GCA_030430565.1). Classification (GTDB taxonomy): domain Bacteria; phylum Myxococcota_A; class Polyangia; order Nannocystales; family Nannocystaceae; genus JACKDW01. The sequence goes on along the minus strand of JAUIKS010000028.1, from coordinate 99,072 downwards.
GAGGTCTCGGGGCGCGTCGTCGAGATGAACGAGAAACTCGAGACAGGTCGAATCCTGCGCAAGGACGAGCCGCTGCTCAAGATCGACCCGCAGGCCTACCGCATCACCGCCTCGCAGCAGAAGGCGACGGTCGCCAACGCGAAGGCGCAGCTCTCGGAGCTCAGCGCCAAAGAGCGCAACACCAAGGCGAGCCTGAAGATCGCGACGCGCTCGCTGGAGCTGGCGCAGAAGGACTACGAGCGGGCGAAGGCGCTGTACCGCGGCGGCAACACCTCGGCGACCGAGGTCGACGACGCCGAGCGCAAGGTCCTCAACGACAAGACCACCACGCAGAACCTGAAGAACACGCTCGCCGAGATCCCGGCGACGCGGCGCAAGCTCAAGGCGCTCATCGACCAGTACGCCGCGGGGGTCGCCACGGCCGAGCTCGACATCTCGCGCACCGAGCTCGTCGTGCCCTTTGACCTGCGGATCCGGTCCGTCAACGTGCAGCTCAGCGAGCTCGTCACGGTCGGCACGACGCTCGCGGAGGGCGACGGGATCAACGTCGCCGAGGTGCCCGCGCAGTTCTCCATCGGCTCGCTGATGCCGCTCGTGCGCGCGCGCGAGGCGAGCGACGAGGGCGTCACGCCGCGCGCGGTCTCGCGGCTGCGCGAGTCGAGCGACGGTCAGCTGCGCGCGACGGTCCGGCTCGAGAGCGGCTCGCTGCTCGCGAGCTGGGAGGGCGTCGTCGACCGCTTCGAGAACATCGACTCGGAGACGCGCACCGTCGGGGTCGTCGTCGCCGTGGACAAGCCCTTCGAACAGGCCCAGCCGGGCAAGCAGCCGCCGCTGGTCCGCGGCATGTACGTCGAGGTCGAGCTGCGCGGGCAGCCGCGCCCTGGCTGTCGCCCGGTGCCGCGGGGCGCGCTGCGGGGGAACAAGCTCCACGTCGTCGGCCCCGACGAGCGCCTCGAGACGCGCGAGGTCGAGCTCGCGTTCGTCCAGGACGCCTACGCCTGCGTGGCCTCGGGGGTCGAGCCCGGGGAGCAGATCGTGCTGACCAACTTGGTGCCGGCGATCGAGGGCATGCTGCTCGCGCCGCGCGTCGACGAGGCGGCGGCCGCCTCATTGCAGCTGGCGGTCACGGGCGAGGCGGCGTCGGTGCGCGCGCCGGAGGCGGGGGAGGGGTCCTCGTCGTGATCGGCTTCTTCGCCCGCCACCCGACGGCCGCGAACCTGCTCATGGTCCTGTTCGTCCTCTTGGGCGCGCTGGGCCTCCTCGACCTGCGCCGCGAGACCTTCCCGGAGTTCACCTCGGATCGCGTGGTCGTCACGGTCGCGTACCCGGGCGCGAGCGCCAAGACGATCGACGAGTCGATCGTGCAGCGCGTCGAGGACGCGGTCGACGGCACCGAGTACCTCGCGAAGATGTCCTCGGCCGCCCAAGAGGGCCTCGCCACCGTCACCTTGGAGATGGAGGACGGGGCGGAGCTCGCGGAGTTCAAGGCCGACATCTCGAGCGCGGTCGACGGCATCACCGACTTCCCGGTGGACGCCGAGGACCCGGTCGTGGCCGAGGGCAGCCGGTCGACGCTCGTCGCCTCGATCGCGGTCACCGGGCCGATGTCGGCGCCGGACCTCAAGCTCTACTGCGAGCAGCTCAAGCGCGAGCTGCGACGCTACGACGAGATCTCGCAGGTCGAGGTCGCCGGCTTCTCCACCCACCAGCTGCAGATCCGCCTGAAGCAGGCCGCGGCCGCGCAGTACGGCCTCAGCGTCGCCGACCTCAGCGACGTCATCTCGGCCCAGAGCCTCGACATGCCGGTCGGCTCGCTCGACACCGCCGACGGCGAGATCCGGATCCGCTACGACGGGCAGCGCTACACCGCGGCCGACTTCGCGGCGCTCCCGGTCGTCGCCAGCGCCGCCGGCGGCGAGGTGCCGCTCGGCGACATCGCGGAGATCCGCGACACCTTCGAGCTCGAGGAGGAGAAGATCCTGTTCAACGGCGAGCGCGCCGGGCTGCTGCGCGTGACCAAGACGAGCACCCAGGACGCCCTGCGGATCCTCGCCGCGATCGAGGAGTTCGTCGAGACCAAGTCGGCCGCGGCCGCGCCCGGGGTGCAGTTCGTCATCACCGAGAACGCGGCCGCGCCGATCGAGGAGCGGCTCGCGCTGCTGTCGACCAACGGCCTGCAGGGCCTCGTACTCGTGTTCCTGACGCTGTGGCTGTTCTTTAATACACGTCTCGCGCTGTGGGTCGCCGCGGGCCTGCCGGTCTCCTTCCTCGGCGGGCTCTGGATCATGGCGCAGATCGGCTACACGCTGAACATGATGACCATGATGGCCCTGCTGCTCGCGCTGGGCCTGCTCATGGACGACGGCATCGTGCTCGCCGACAACGTCGCGGTCCACCTGCGGCGCGGCAAGCCGGCGCTCGCGGCCGCGGTCGACGGGGTGTTCGAGGTCTGGCCCGGGATCCTCTCGTCCTTCCTCACGACGATCTGCGTGTTCCTCCCGCTCTCCTTCCTCGAGGGCCAGATCGGGCGCGTGCTGCTGGTCATCCCGGTCGTCCTGATCGCGGTGATGGCGGTGAGCCTCGTCGAGGCCTTCTGCATCCTGCCCAACCACCTCGGGCACTCGCTCGAGGACCACGACGAAGGCAAGCAGGGCGCGTTTCGGCGCCGCTTCGACGCGGGCTTCGAGACTTTCCGCGAGCGCGTGGTCGGTCCGCTCGCCGACGCCGCGGTGCGGCATCGCTACGTCACCCTCGGCGTCGCGGCGGGCGTGTTCCTGCTCTCGCTCGGGCTGTTCGCCGGCGGCCTGCTCAAGTTCGAGGGCTTCCCCGCGACCGACGGCGACGTGGTCGACTTCCGCCTCCGCCTGCCCGCCGGGACCACGCTCGCGCGCACGGAGGCCGAGGTCGCGCGCGCGGTCGCGGCGCTCGATCCGGTCAACGCCGAGTTCACGCCGCGGCAGCCGGGGCAGCAGGAGCTCGTCCGCAACGTGACGGTCCGCTACAACCACAACCCCGACTCGCCCGACACGGGGCCGCACATCGCGACCGTTAAGGTCGACCTGCTCAGCGTCGAGGAGCGGACCACCACGATCACCGAGTTCACGCGCGCGTGGCGGGAGGCGACCGGGCCGCTCGCGGACGCGAGCGCGGCGCGCTACGCCTCGCAGTCGACCGGCCCTGGCGGCGCGGCGCTCGAGCTGCGCGTGCAGGGCCAGGAGCTCGAGCGCCTCAGCGCCGCCAGCCAAGAGCTCCGCCGCTGGCTGGCCGGCTTCGACGGCGTGTTTGATCTCAGCGTCGACCTAGAGCCCGGGACGCCGCAGGTGCGCGTGCGCCTGCGCCCCGGCGCGCTCGGGACCTCGGCCCAGGGCACGCTGGTCGCCCAGCAGCTGCGCGCCGCGTTCTCCGGGGTCACGCCGCAGGACGTCCAGGCGGGGGCCGAGGACTACGAGATCATGGTTATGCTCGATGAGACAGGTCGCGATACGCTCGCCGACCTCGAGTACTTCGAGATCCAGCTCGGCAGCGGCCTGCGCCTGCCGCTCGGCTCGATCGCGGACATCGAGCTCGACCGCAGCTACGCCAAGATCGCGCGCATGCACGGCACGCGCACCGCGACGATCACCGGCGACATCGACACGAGCGTCGCCAACGCGAGCGAGCTGATGCGGCGCTTTCAGGCCGAGCTGCTCCCGGAGCTGTCGCGCCGCTATCCGTCCCTGCAGTTCGAGATCGGCGGGCAGACCGAGGAGTCGGGGAAGACCGCGCGCTCGATGCTCTCGGCCCTGGGGATCGGGCTGTTCGGCGTGTTCTTCCTGCTGAGCTTCCAGTTCCGCAGCTACCTCGAGCCCATCGTCGTCATGATCGCGATCCCGCTGGCGCTGATCGGCGTGATGTGGGGGAACCTCCTGCTCGGCGACCCGCTCACGCTGCCGGGGATCCTCGGCTTCATCTCGCTGGCGGGCGTCGTCGTCAACGACTCGATCCTGCTGATGGTGTTCATCAAGCAGGGCGTCGCCGCGGGCGAGTCCGCCGCGGACGCGGCCCGGAAGGCGAGCCGCGCCCGGCTGCGCGCCATCATCCTGACCTCGGCGACGACGGCCGCCGGCCTGATCCCGCTGCTGTTCGAGCGCAGCCAGCAGGCGCAGACGCTGATCCCGGTCGCCACGAGCATCGTGTTCGGGATCCTCGCGTCGACCCTGCTGCTGCTGCTCGTGCTCCCGGCGATGTACGCGATCCTCGGGGACCTCGGGCTGACGGCCTCCGTCGAGGAGCATTGACGGACTCGGCGCGAACGCGGCGCAGGGAGCGACTCGAGACGGCTAGGGCCGCAGCAGCATCTTGCCCTGCTTCTCGCCGCGCAGCAGCTGACGCAGGCTCTCGGGCAGGTTCGTGAAGCCCTCGCGGATGTCCTCGCGGATCTTCAGCTTCCCTTCGCCTGCCCACGCGAGCAGCTCGGCGGCGGCCTCGGGGAAGCGCTCGAGGTAGTCCGAGCAGATGAAGCCCTGCACGCGGAGCCGACGCATGAGGATCATGCCGAAGGCGTAGGGGCCCGGGACCTTATCGGTGGCGTTGTAGCTCTCGATCATCCCGCACAGCGAGACGCGGCCGAACAGCTTCATGCGCAGCAGGATCTCGTCGAAGATCGGGCCGCCGACGTTCTCGAAGCAGATGTCGACGCCCTCGGGGCAGTGTCGATCGAGCGCCGCGCCGACGTCCTCGTTCTTGTAGTCGATCGCCGCGTCAAAGCCGAGCGTCTCGGTGATGTAGGCGCACTTCTCGGGGCCGCCCGTGATCCCGACGACGCGCAGACCCTTGAGCTTGGCGATCTGACCGACGAGGGAGCCCACGCTGCCAGAGGCCGCGTCGACGACCAGGGTCTCGCCGGCCTTCGGCTTCGTGACGTCGAGCAGCCCGAAGTAGGCGGTCATGCCCGAGGTCATGCCGATCAGGCTCAGCGCCTGGCTCTCGGGGATCGGCAGCGGCGGCAGCTTATACGCGCCGAGCGCCGCGGGCGTCCCCGTCGGGCGCGTGGCCCAGCCCCACGTGCCCGAGACGACGTCGCCGACCGCGAAGTCCGGGTGCCGCGAGCGCTCGACGACGCCCAGCGTGATCGCGCGGACCACCTCGCCCAGCTCGATCGGGGGCATGTACTGGGGCATGTCGCTCATCCAGATGCGATTGGTCGGGTCGAGCGAGATCCACGTCGTGCGCAGCTGCAGCTCGCCGTCTGTGGGCGCGCGGGCGGGCTCGCGCCGAAGCTCGAGGTCCGAGTCTTTGAGTTCACCGACGGGGCGCGACCGGAGGATGTAGAGGCTGTTGTCCTGAGTGCTCATGGTGTTCGGACCACCATAGTAAGACTCCAGGCGACGAGACCGCGACCGCTCCAGCGGCTGCGCAGCGGCCTTCGCCCGACGCTCGTCGCCCCGGCGCGCCCGAACCGACAGCGCGCGCGAGGCGCTGAACGGCGCGGGCGCCTCGAGGGCGAGCTCCACAGCGCGATCGCGGTGACGACGAAGAGCCTGTGGCGACCGTCACGCTCGCTCGAGCTGCGGGCGCTCCTCGGTCACCCGCCGACTCCCATGCAGGCGCCGCGCGAGATCCACAGGATGCTCCACAGCGGCTCCACGAGGTAGCGCGCGGGCGCTCAGTAGTCGCGGACGATCTGCAGGATGTCGTCGGCGAAGCGCGCGAGCAGCTTCGGTCCCACGCCCTTGACCTCCGACATGGTCTCTCGGTCACGTGGTCGCACGGCCGCGATGCCCATCAGCGTCTTGTTGGTCAGGATCCGGTAGGCCGGGATGCCGAGGCGCTTGGCCTCGTCCTTGCGCCACTCGGTGAGCGCGTCGACCAGCTCGGGCGAGGCGTTGGCCGCGATCGTCGCGTCGTCGGCTTGGCTCTTGCCGCGCTTTCGCGCGCTCTTCTTGCGCTTCTTGACCCCGGAGGTCTTGGACTCGGTGATCGTGATCGCCAGCGCGCCGCCCTTGGCGTCACCCTCGGCGGTCTCTCGCCCGGCGCGCGTCAGCTCGACCCGGCGGTAGCTGATCGTGCGGCCGTTCTTCTGGAACGAGTTCTCGGTGATCTTGACCAGGCGCGCGCGCGCGAGCGCGGCCAGCAGACCTTCAAAGTCGCGGCGATCGAGCGCGCCGTCGAAGCCGTCGCGGAACAGCTTGCCGACGGTCTGGCGGTCGTTGACCAGCAGGCGATCGAGGATCCGCGCGAGCTGGGCGCGCTCGTCGGCCCGCGACTCGCGGGTGCGCTGCGCGACGCAGCCCTTGGGCGCGCACACGTCACAGACGCCGCAGGGCTCGCCCGAGTCCTCCTGGTCGCCGAAGTGCTCGACGAGCTGCAGCATGCGACAGCGCGGCGACTCGGCGTAGCCGGCGATGCGCACCAGCTGGGTCTGCTTGTGGGTGCGCTGCGCGACGTAGGAGCGCTCCCAGCCCGCGTGCCCGCGGGTGATGCCGTCGTCGGCGTCGATCTGCGCGCCGCCGTGGACCCAGAGCTTCTGCAGCCGCCGGTCGAGCTCGTCGCGGTCGATCCGCAGGCTGCGCGCCAGCGACTCGCGGCTCCGCGGGCGTCGGCCGAGGCGGTCGAAGACGTCCTCGAGCGCGGCCGGGTCCGGGTAGTCGCGCTCGGTGAAGTACTCGTGGGTCCGGTGATCGGCGTAGGAGTGCATCATGACCGCGCGCGACATCTTCCCGTCGCGGCCGGCGCGGCCGATCTCCTGGTAATAGCCCTCGACGCTGCCCGGCAGCGCCATGTGGATGACCGTGCGGACATCTGGCTTGTCGATCCCCATGCCGAAGGCGATCGTGGCGACGATGACGTCGAGCTCGCCGGCGAGGAAGCGCGTCTGCACGCGCTCGCGTCGGCCCCCGTCCATGCCCGCGTGGTAGCTCGCCGCGCGCACGCCGTCGCCGAGCTCGCTGGGCACCGACTCCGCGATCTTGCGCGTCGGCGCGTAGATGATCGCCGGCAGGCGCCCCGGCTTGCTCAGGATGTCGCGGGCGACCGCGCCGCGCTCCTTGGTCGGGAGGTTGGCGACCTCGACCGCGATGTTGTCGCGGCGAAAGCCGTGGATGAAGGGCTTGGTGTCCTCGAGGCCGAGCTGGCGGATGATGTCGCGCTGGACCGTGGGCGTCGCCGTGGCCGTGAGCGCGATGATCGGCGTCGGCTGCAGCTGGGGCAGGCGCTCGCCGAGCATGCGGTAGTCCGGGCGGAAGTCGTGGCCCCACTGCGAGATGCAGTGGGCCTCGTCGATCGCGATCAGCGAGGGCTTGCGGCGCGCGAGCATGTCGACGAAGCCGGGCACGCCGAGGCGCTCGGGCGCGATGAACAGGTAGTCGAGACGTCCGGCGAGGTAGTCCCGGTAGACCTGGCTGCCCGAGCCGCGCTCGCGGCCCGAGTGGATCCGATCGGCGGCCAGCCCGAAGCCCTGCAGCTTGCCGACCTGGTCCTCCATCAGCGCGATCAGGGGGCTCACGACCAGCGTCGTGCCGCCCCGCGCGAGCCCGGGGAGCTGGTAGCACAGCGACTTCCCGGCCCCGGTCGGCATGACTAAGAGGACATGTTCTCCCCGCGTCACGCTGCGGCAGACCGCCTCCTGGTGGGGCCGGAAGCCGGGGAACTTGAAGACCTCGCGCAGCAGCTCGCCGAGGCGCTCGGGCGGCGTCGGGGGCCGGCGCGCGCCGGCCTGCGGGGCGGCGCGGGTGATCGTCGTCGCGCGGCTCGACGTGCCCTGGCGCGGGCGCGCGGGGGCCTCGGCGGGGCGCGCGGGAGGTCCTGGCGGCGGCGCGCTGGCGAGCTCGTCGAAGCTCTCGAGGAACGCGTCTGGCGGCGGGCCGGCGGAGAAGCGGTCGGCCGGCGGCGCCTCGAGCAGCGTCTCCGGCGGGGGGCGATCGAAGAAGTCGGGCGGCGGCGCGCGATCGAAGAACTCGGGCGGCGGACCGGCGCGGTCAGGCGGCCTCGTCGCGGCGGCGGCGCGCTGCGGAGCGCGAGCCGGCGCTCGACCGGGGGGTGGGGCGCTCGCGCGCGGAGCGGGGCGGGCCGCGGTCCGCGACGGGCTAGTGGTGGTGGTGGTGGTGGTGGCGCGCGCGCGGCTGCGGCGGGGCGCCGTCGCCATCGTCTGCTCCATCTGCGGGAACAGGCTGGTCTGCGCGGCGGCTTGCTCGGCGGCGGCGGTCGCCCGCGCGCGTTGAGTCGCTCGCGGGCTCGTCCGCGTCTCGCGTCGGGGCGCGGCCCGAGCGGGCGGCCGCGAAGTTGTCGAGGGCGCGTCGCGGGTCGGGGCGCGGGCCGTCAGCGCGGGCGCCGGAGCGGGCGCCGGCGTGACGCCGGTGACCTCGCCGACCACGGCGCGGACGAAGTCCTCGATCTCGCGCATGAAGTCGGCGAAGTCGGCCTCGCCGCGCTCGATCTGCCGGAGCCGGTGCTCCCACGCGCCCGTCAGCGCCGGGCTCTTGACTTGTTCGTGCACCGCCGCGATCAGCTCGACGCCGCGCGGGGTCGCGTGCAGGCTCTTGCCCTTGCGCTCGATGTAGCTGCGGTCGAGCAGGGTCTCGATGGTCGCGGCCCGGGTCGCCGGCGTGCCCAGCCCTTTCTCGCGCATGGCGTCCGAGAGCTCGCGGTCCTCGAGCGCGCGGCCGGCCGTCTCCATGGCGGTCAGCAGCGTGCTCTCGGTGAAGCGCGGGGGCGGGCGCGTCTGCTTCTCGACGGCGCGGGCGTCGAGCACGTCCTGGGCCTGACCCCGCGCCAAGCCGGATGGCAGCGCCGGCTGGGCGCGCTCGTCGTCCCCGTCGCCGCGGCCCTTTCGCGACCCGCGACGGCGCCGCTGGGTCTTGATGTCGAGCACCTTCCAGCCCTCGCGCACCACCTCGCTGCCGCGGCTGCGGAAGCGGTCGACGAAGGGCTCCGGGCCGCCCTCGGGCTCGTCCGCTGAGCTCGCGTCGCGCGGCTTCGGCGGCGGGAAGGTGACCGCGGTGATCACCGTGGTCGTCGCGTAGACATGGTCTTCGTGCCAGATCGACAGCAGCCGGCGGCAGATCAGGTCGTAGATCTTGCCCTCGGGGCTGTCCGGGTCGAGCTTCGACGCCGGCTTGCTGGTCGGGATGATCGCGTGGTGATCGCCGACGCGCCCGTCGTCGACGTAGCGGCGGGGTAGCGCGGCGGTGCCCGAGCCCGGCGCGACGATCCCCTGGGCCTCGTAGGGCGCCGCGATCGCCGTGACGATCGCGGGCAGCGTGGCCGAGACATCGCGCGAGAGGTAGCGGCTGTCGGTGCGCGGGTAGCTGATCAGCTTGTGCTTCTCGTACAGCGCCTGGGCCAGGTCGAGCGTGCGCTTGGCGCTGAAGCCGTACAGTCGGTTCGCGTGGCGCTGCAGCTCGGTCAGGTCGTAGAGCCGCGGCGGCGGCATGGTTCGCTGCGTGCGATCGATACGCTCGATCACGGCCGCGCCGCGCTGGGCCCGATCGATGATCGCGGCGGCCTGTTCACCGTCGGCGGGCAGCCGCGTGTCGCCGCGCTTGTCGTCGGGCTTCGGCTCACCCGGCTTGTCCCGAGCCTCCGCCTCGGCCTGCTTGGCTTGTTTGGCCTGCTCAGGATCGAAGTAGGTCCCGACGTAGATGCCGGAGTCCGGGATGGCGTCGCCGTCCGTCGACGTGTTGAGCGGCGTACGCGGGCGGAAGGTCGCTTGAACCTCGAGGTAGTCCTCGGGCACGAAGTCGCGGATCGCCAGCTCGCGCTCGACCAGCATCGACAGCGTCGGGGTCTGTACCCGGCCGACAGAGCGAACGTCGCTGCTCCCGCGACGCTTGCGTCGCCCGCCTTTCTTGGCCGTCTTCTTGCCGACCGGTGCCCGCGGGGACGACGCGCGGGCGGTCAAGGTGTACGCGCGGGAGAGGTTCATGCCGACGAGCCAGTCGGCCTGGCTGCGGCCACGCGCGGCCGCGGCGAGGTTGTCGTAGGCCGCGCCGTCCTCGAGACGGGCGAAGCCGGCGCGGATCGCCTCGGGCGTCAACGACGAGATCCACAGGCGCTTGATCGGCTGATTGCAGCCAGCCCGCTCGTAGATGTAGCGAAAGATGAGCTCGCCCTCGCGCCCCGCGTCCGTCGCGCAGATCACCATCTTGGTGGTGTTGGCGTTGAGCAGCTTCTTGACGATCGAGAACTGCTTGCGCGTCTGCGTTCTCGTGACCAGCGGCCACTCGGCGGGGATCATCGGCAGATCCTCGACGCGCCAGCGCTTCCAGCCCGCGTTGACCTCGTGGGGCTGGGCGAGCGTGACGAGGTGCCCGACCGCCCAGGTCACCGCGTAGCCGGCTCCCATGAAGAAACCCTCTTGTTTGCGCGAGGCGCCGAGGACCCGCGCGATGTCGCGGGCGACGGAGGGCTTCTCGGCGAGGACGACGACGGTCATGGGCGGCGAGACTTCGAGGCGCACAGAGGAGGGGTCGGTCGCGGCGGGGAGTGGTTGCGCGGCGAGCGGGCGTTCCCGCGCGCGATTGCAGGGTGTACCACGCGCGCGCGCCTGTCTACGCTCGCGCGTTCGCGTGATCTGGAGCGGATCCCGTCGGCCGTTGTACCGGGTCGGCTCGGCCGCTCGCTACGTGAGGAGCTCCCAGATCACCGTGTAGTGGACCAGCGCGCCGAGCATCACGAACACGTGGAACAGCTCGTGATGGCCGAAGACCTTCGGCCACGGGTCGGGGCGCTTGAGCGCGTAGAACGTCGCGCCGATGACGTAGAGCCCGCCGCCGAACAGGTAGCGGAACAACACCCACGCGCCGCAGGCCTCGAGCACCGCACCGGAGGTCAGCGCCGTCGAGAGCCCGAGCACGCAGTAGATCGTCGCGCGGGCCTCGCGACGCATACCCGTGATCAACCAGGCCTCGAGCGCGCCGGCGATCGCCGCGGTCCACACCAGCGCGAGCGAGAGGCTGCGCGTCGGCTCGTCGAGGGCCAAGGCCAGGGGGGTGAAATTGCCCGCGATCGCCAGGTAGATGTTGCCGTGGTCGATGCGCTGCAGGAGCCGGTGGGTCGCGGGCAGCCACGCGGGCGTGTGATAGATGGCGCTGACGCCGAGCAGCAGCAGCAGCGTGAAGCTGTACAGCAGCGCGGCGTAGGTGTTCTCACCGGGCGCGGCGGCGCGGATCAGCGCGACCGTGGCGGGCAGCGCGAGCGCCGTAGCGAACACGCAGGGGACGCCGCGCAGCAGCGGGCGCTCGCGTCGCGGGATGTACGAGATCGAGGGATGAACCTTGCGTTCGCGTCGCGCCACGGGAGACCTCTTGTAGCCCTCTTGTAGCCCTCTTGTAGCCCTCTTGTAGCCCTCTACGCCTCGCTATAGCCCGAGGCTGATCGCGGCCGCGCCCGCAGTCGCGCGCACGACCTGGGTCGAGAACTCGTGGTCGAGGTTCTCGAGCGCGTCGTCGTTGCCGTCCATGCAGTGGTACGAGGCGTAGCGGAAATTCGATGAGTCCGTCAGGAACATCGCTGGGAGGTCCTCATCCCAGAAGCCGGCGTGGTCGCTGCGGCGCAGGTCCGAGAGCGCGGGCGAGGTCTTGAGGTCGTCGCTGAGCGCCTCGCCGATGGTGGGCAGGCCGATGAGCTGCGCCATCGACTCAAAGTTCGCGCCGTCGGCCGCCATGCCGTCGTCCGAGACCCAGAAGATGAAGTCGCCGCGGAACTCGTTGGCCTCCAGGGTCGCGTAGTCGGCGGGGAACAGCAGGTCGAAGCCGAGCGGGAAGTTCTGCGAGTTGGGCTCGTCGCTCTTCACGCCGATCATGTCGAAATTGTAGACCGCGGCGATCGGCTCGCCGTCTTGCGCGGCCTCGCTCGCGTAGGCGCGTGAGCCGACGAGGCCGACCTCCTCCTGATCCCAGCAGGCGACGACGAGGGTGTTGGGCGTCGGCACAGGGGCGAGCACGCGCGCGACCTCGAGGATCCCGGCGACGCCGGTCGCGTTGTCGTCGGCGCCGGTGCAGTTGGGGATGTGGTCGTAGTGCGCGGTGACGAGCACGCGCTCGCCCGCGGGGTCGGTGCCCGGGCGCTCGCCGATGACGTTGACCCCGATGTCGAACTCGTGGAGCGTCACGTCGAAGCCCAGGTCGGTGAGGCGGTCGGCGCAGAGGTCCTGGACCGCCTGCCAGTGGCCGTCGCCGGGCACGCGGATGTCGGCGATGAAGCCCAGGTCATCCTCGTAGCGCGGCTGCTCGACGCACTCCATGATCGCCTCGGGCGTCTGCCCGGGGCAGGCCATCCCGGCGGTCGTGGTGCCGCCGCCGGTCGTCGTCGCGTCGGTCGCCGCGCTCGTGGTCGCGGCGCCGGTGGTGCTGGCCTCGCTCGCGCTCGCCTCCGAGGTGTTCGCCGCGTCGGTCGGCTCGCCCTTCGAGTCGCCGCAGGCGAGCAGGAGAGAGAGCGCCAGGAGAGCAGTCCACGGGGTGCCGCGCATGGGGGGCACCATACACCGGCTAAATATCCGTACGCATGTTGAGCATCATCCGCGACGGGCGGCGGTTGACGAAGCGGTCGCGCAGCTTCGCGGCGCCGGCGATGCGGCGCTCGGCGAGCGTGTTGGCGGCCTTCACGGTCGTGGTCTCCTCGGCCCGCGCGATCTGGAAGATCTGGGTCGTGATGTCGTAGATGCCGCCCGCCTGCTGGATCGCGCGCTCGCGGTTGTAGCCCTCCAGCTCGTTGGCGACGTTGATCAGGCCGCCCGCGTTGACCACGTAGTCGGGCGCGTAGAGGATGCCTTTCTCCTCGAGCGCGCGGGAGTGCTTCTCCTCGCTCCCGAGGATGTTGTTGGCGCTGCCGCAGACGATCTGGCACTTGAGCTGCGGGATGGTGTCGTCGTTGATGACGGCCCCGAGCGCGCAGGGGGCGAAGACGTCGCACTCGGCCGCGTGGATCTCGTTCGGCGGCACGACCTCGATCATGTTGGCGAAGTCGCTGACGACGCGCCGGATCGCGTCTTCAAAGATGTCGGCGACGATCGCCTTGGCGCCGGCCTCGGTGACGAGCTTGACGAGGTGGTAGCCGACGTGCCCCAGGCCCTGCACGGCGACGGTGCGGCCGGCGAGCGAGTCGCTGCCGGTCGCCCACTTCAGCGCCGCGCGGATGCCCTGATAGGTCCCGAACGCGGTGACCGGGCTGGGGTCGCCGGAGCCGCCGAGCGCGCGGCTGATGCCGACGACGAAGTCGGTCTCCATGCGCACCCACTCCATGTCGCGGACCGAGGTCCCGACGTCCTCGGCGGTGATGTAGCGGCCGCCGACGCCCTGCACGAAGCGGCCGTAGCTGCGAAACAGCATCTCGCTCTTCTGCGTCTTCGAGTCGCCGATGATCACCGCCTTGCCGCCCCCGAGGTTGAGGCCGGCGGCGGCTGCCTTGTAGGTCATGCCGCGCGACAGCCGGAGGACGTCGCGCAGCGCGGCCGCCTCGCTCGCGTAGGTCCACATCCGGCAGCCGCCGAGCGCCGGCCCGAGGGTCGTGTCGTGGATGCCGATGATCGCCTTGAGCCCGGTGATCTCGTCGTGGCAGAACACGATCTGCTCGTGATCCCGCCTCGCCATCTGCTCGAAAATTCCGCCATCGACGCCGTCGCTCATGTTCACCGCTCCATGCTCCTGTGGGGACAAAACGCTGCGATTTGGTTGTTACCAGGGAGCCGGAGCATGGCAGAGTCGGCCGGCTCGCGACTACGGGTTTACGCACGGGCGGCGTGTGTACACTGGTGCGCGTGGTCGGTCAGACGCGCGGAATCTTGTTTGTCTACGACGCGGATCTGAGCTTGGCGAGCGGCCTCGCTGAGATCGCGCACCGCACGTTTCGGCCCGAGACCTACGTCTGCAACCTCTGCAAGGTCACCTACGGGCTCGTGGGGATGAAGCGCGCCTGGAGCGACTACATCAAGCGGCTGCGCGGGCGCGGGATCGCGGTCGACTTCTCGCTGCGATCGAGCTTTCGCAGGCGGAACCCGGCGCGCGCCGGGGATCGTTTCCCGGCGCTGTACCTGCGGGCGGAGGGGGAGCCCGGCGGCCTGCGGCTGCTGGTCGGCGCGGACCAGTGGAACGCCGCGACGACCATCGACGAGCTGCGCGCGCTGGTCGATGACGCGCTCGCGCGGGTCGAGACCGCGTGAGTTTCAATATGACTTTTAAGACATGTTAAAACCGAGCGCCGGGATCCGCGGAGGACCCCGGCGCGTCGGCGCTCGTCCGCTAGCCGGGCTCGAGCACGAAGGGGTAGGTGACGGTGACGCTCCCGCCGCCGGCCGGCTTGGGGAACTTCCAGCGCTTGATCGCCTTCTCGATGCACTTGGCGAGCTGCTCGGGGACCGTGCCGCCCGTGACCTCCGTGGCCGTGACCGCGCCGTCGGGCCCGATCGTCCACTTGATCCTGGACGAGCCCTTGGCGTTGGGGTCCTTCGTCAGCTCGGTGTTGTAGCAGCTGCGGACCTCGTTGATGTGCGCGCGGACGATGCGGCGGATGATGTCCTTGTCGAGCGCGCCCTGGACCTGGGCCTTGCCCTGGCGCACGCGGGGGACCCGCTTGCCGCGCCCGCCGAAGCCCGCGCCGGAGCCTCGCCCGTAGCCCGAGCCGGTGCCGCCGCCGCCGCCCTTGCCGATGATGCCGGTGTTGCCGAGGCCGATGGTGCCTTGACCTGTGCCGCCGCCGCCGCGACCCGTGCCGACGAGGCCGAGGCCGCCGGTGCCGTAGGCCTCGCCCACCGCCATGTCCCGATCGACGCCGACCGGCGTGTCGACGGGCTGCTGCACGACCTTGACGGTACCGTCGGGGTTGGTGACGCGGCTCTCGTCGACCGCGACGAAGGAGGTGTACTCGGTCATCACGCGGTACTCGAGCGCCACGTCGACGATCGCCTTCTTGCGCTTCTCGATCGCCTCGCGGTCGTGACGGCTGCCGACCGTGTTCGGGTAGCCGTTGATCGCGTCGATCTTCTTGCGCGCCCACATCGAGGCGACGCCCTCGCCCTCGCTGCTGTCGGCCGGGTCGAGCGCGAGCGGGAGCTCGATCTCCTCGGCGCCGAGCTTGCCCTTGAGCGCGATGGCGCCCTCGGGGACCTGACCTTTAAAGCGGCCGTAGACGACGACCGGCTGCCCGCTGAAGAGGTCGGGGATGCGCTGCGGGTAGACCTCCTGGATCTCGACCTCGCCCCAGTCGATCGAGAGGTCGGTGAGCACCGGGTGGGCGATGCGGTCGTAGAAGCGGTCGACGACCTTGTCGGGCTGCTCGCCTGGGCCCATGTAGGTGACGGCGCCGCGCCCGACGCTCGCCATCCCGTCGAGCAGGTAGCGGTTGACGGAGCTGCCGACGCCGAGGCTGAACAGCCGCGTCTCGCCCAGGCGCTGCTCGATCTCGCCGAAGATCTGGGTCTCGTTGCCGATGTAGCCGTCGGTCAAAAACAGCACGACGCGCATGCTGTCGGCCGAGCGCTCGATGCCGGCGTTCTTCGGCATCCCGAGCGCGGCCTTGATGCCCTCGATCATCTGCGTGCCGCCGGTGCCGTGCATGTCGTCGATGTACTGCACGCCGCGCTTGATGTTGCTGGGCGTGTTCGCGAGCGGCGCGGCGCCGAGCGCCGAGGCCTGCTCGGAGAAGCGGATGATCTGGAACGAGTCGCGGGGGCCGAGGTTCTCGAGCGCCTTGCGGACGGTCCCCTTGGCGGTGTCGATGGGCGTGCCGTGCATCGAGCCGGAGTTGTCGACCACGAAGATCAGCTCGCGCGCGCGCTGCTTGTCGGGCGCGGGCGGGAGCTTCGGCGGCTGGATCGTCAGCGTGAAGTAGCCGTCCTCGTCTTTGTCGCCGCTCGCCGGCGCCGCGCGGGTCTCGGTCAGCATCGCGGCCTGCGGCGCGTCGCCGGCGACGGACCACGAGAGCACGAAGTCGCGGTTGGGCAGCTCGCCCGCGCGCGCGAGCTCGACGTGCAGGCGATCGCCGGCGCGCGCGGTCGCGACCCGGTGGTACTGCGAGGCGACCGAGTGCACGGGCATGCCGGCGTCGATGCCGACCGCGATCGAGAGCGCGGCGCAGCTCACCTGTCCCTTGGGCATCACGGGCGGGGTGATCCGCGAGGCGTCGGGCACCACGTCGGTGTCGGGTACCCGGCCGTCGCCTGACTTGGAGCCGGTGGGCGCGCCGGGGATGAAGCGCGGACCGACGACGGTGGGCAGGCTCAGCTCGTAGCGCCCGGCCTCCTGCGCGAGCGGCTGGACGAGGTGCATCTCGACCTCGATCGTCTCGCCGGGCGCGATGTTGGCGACCGACTGGGTGAAGATGTTGGGCCGCTCCTGCTCGAGCAGCGCGGCGCTCTTGCCCGCCTTCTTGGCGTCCTCGTAGACCTTGCGGGCCTCCTCGCGCTTCTTCATGACGCCGTGGATGTGGCGTTTGCCGACGTGGAACCAGTAGTCATCGACCGCGCCGTCCTCGGGCATCGGGAACGCGTAGACGGCCTCGATCGGCACGTCGTAGCTGTTTTTAAACACCTGGGTGACGGTGGTCTCGGCCAGCGTGCCGAGCACGCGCGTGTCGTAGCGGGTCTCCTGCAGCGGCAGCCCCATCCACGCGTCGCCGCGCTTAACCCTGAGCACGCCCTGCTCGAGCTCGGCCTGGGGATCGACGGGGTAGGGGTCCTGCGCGGGGCCTTCTCCGCGCATGCAGGTGACGCCCTCGCCGCTGGGGACCGCGGGCGCGATCTCACCATCTGGCTGAAAGAGCAGCTTTCGATCGCCGTCGAGAGCGTCGGCGTCGGCGTCCTCGCCCTCACGCTCTTCGGGGTACTCAAACAGAGCCGACGTGTCCTCGTGGGTCGGGGCGCACGCGGGGCCCCAGACGCACACGGACAGCGCGGCCCCGATCCATACGGGGGTGGCTGTGCGCATGATCTGTCTCGCTCGTTCGCCGTCAGGCGTACGGGGTACAAGACAACAAACGCCGGGCGAGGTTCCACGGCCCGCGACGAAGTTGGTTGCCGCGCGCTCGGCTTTTTCGTGTAGCGACGATCAGAAGCGGCCCGAGAGCACGAAGCCGCCGAGCGTGGGCGCGACGCGGATTCGCGCCTCTTCGTCCCCGCCCTCGGCGCGCAGCTTCTTGCTCTTGGACAGCAGCACCGCGCCGACGGCGATGGCCGCTCCGCCGAGCGCGATCCCGAGACCAAAGCTGACGCCGCTCGCGGTGTTCGCGGCCTTGCCCTGGTCGCGGACCGTCTGCAGCTCCGACTCGGTCGCGTTCATCATGTAGAGCTCGTTGAGGTCGGCCGTCAGCCCCGATCCCTTGGCCGCGAACACGGAGCCCGCGATGACGCCGCCGAGCACGAGCACGCCGCCCGCCGCCATGGTGCCGATCCCTGCGTTGCGGAGCGTGGTCGCCTTGTCCTTCTCAGGTTTCTCGGGCTCGGGGTCCTCGACGGGGTCCTCAACCGGCTCCTCGACCGGATCCTCGGGCTCTTCACCGCCGCCGAGCTTGTCGTCGATCTCCTTCAGCATCGCGGCGAGCTCGTCGGGGTCGCCGAGGGTCGGATCCTCCTCGACGAAGCCCGAGAGCTCCTGCAACGCGACCTGAGCTTTCTCCAGGTGAGCGGGGTCGTCGCTCTCACCGTACATGCCCATGTAGGCCTCGCCGATGTTGTAGAGCACGAGGGGATCTCCGGACGCCCGATACGAGCGCTCCCATCGGTCGGCGGCGGTAGCGAAGTCTTCGGAGTCAAAGGCCGCTTTTCCCTCTTGGTACAGCGCTTCGGCGTCGGGCTCTTCGGCGCTCGCCTGGGCCACGGTCGGTACCGTGGCGCCCGCGGTGACCACGGCGACGGACACGGCGAAGGACAGGGCAGTGAGTAAGAGATGTCGCATCGAGACGGCGATGCCCTTGATATCACAGGCCCCGGCTTGGCGGCCACGTTCTGGCAGGTTAGGCTTGCGCGACTTCTGGCCCGCCAGCTGCGGGATCGCTCGGAGGAATTCGCGTGCTCAAAGAGCTCATCCGTCGCGCCCGCGAGGTCGCGGAGAAACATCTGCCCGAGGACGTGCGCGCGCGGGGTCGCCAGATCGCCGACGGCGTGCTCGAGCGCGTTCCTGAGCGTGTTCGCGCGACCGTGGAGCCGTACCTCCATGAAGAGCCGGACG
Organism: Polyangia bacterium; assembly: GCA_030430565.1. Lineage (GTDB taxonomy): Bacteria > Myxococcota_A > Polyangia > Nannocystales > Nannocystaceae > JACKDW01. The sequence goes on along the minus strand of JAUIKS010000028.1, from coordinate 80,938 downwards.
AAGCGCCCGATGAAGCGCCGGACGAGCCGCGCCGCGCCAAGGCCGAGGAGGAGGCCGAGGAAGAGGCCGCGCGCGCGCGCGAGTCGGCAGACGTGGACGCCGGTGATCGCGCGAAAGAAGCGGAGCCGGCGGAAGGCGCGGTGACCCACGCCGGGTGGGCGCCGGCGGCTGGGAACGTGCGCGGAGACGAGTACCGCGTCGTCGTGTTCGGGGCCCCAGACGATCCCGCCTCACAGCGCGCCTGCGCGCTGTTGCAGGAGGAAGAGATCGAGCACCGAATCGTCGATCTGCGCCGTGAGCCGAAGACCGCCAACCAGCTCGCCTCGGTCACCGGCAACATGCAGTACCCCTATATCTATATTGATGGGCGCCACTGGGGCAGCGACGGTGATCTCGAGAGCCTGCGCGCGCTCGGGGATCTCGCCAAGATCATGGCGCGGAAGTTTGACGCGCTCAGCGATGAGGCGCGGCGCATCGGCGGGGTGCACGAGACCTTCGACGACGCGCTGACGGTCGAGAACATCACCGATCGGCTGGGCAAGGGACACATCCTCACGGTCGACGGCCTCGACTGCTGGCTCGAGGGCGAGCGCGTGTTTCATGAGGGCGTGCCGCGGCCGATCTCCGAGCTCGACGTGGTCGCGCGCGAGATCGTCGAGCGCTACGAGGCCGACCCCGATCTCGAGACCCAGTGGCGGTTTGAGCCCGCCGTCGATCTGAATCATTGATTCGGCCGCTGAGTTCCGCGTGCAACCGGAGAGCCAGAGACGAATTCGCGCGGACGCGCCGGTCTTGATGATCGACGAGCCCGCGGCGCTCGGCGAGCTCGCCCGGCGCCTCGCCGGCTGCGCCGCGATCGCGCTCGACACCGAGGCCGACAGCCTGCACGCGTACCCCGAGAAGCTCTGCCTGCTGCAGATCAGCGTCGCCGGCGAGGAGCGCGAAGAGCCGTGGCTCCCCCGCGACGCGTTGATCGATCCGCTCGCGCCCGCGCTGCGCGAGGGGGGCGCGCCCGCGCTCGAGCCGCTGCTCGCCGCGTTGCGATCGCGCGAGCTGCTGCTGCACGGCGCCGACTTCGATCTTCGCCTGCTGCGTCGCGCCTGCGACTTCGTCCCGCGCGCGGTCTTCGACACGATGCTCGCCGCGCGGCTGCTCGGAGAGTCACGTCTGGGGCTCAAGGCGCTGCTCGCCCGGCATCTCGACGTCGAGATCGTCAAGGGGCCGCGCAAGGCGAACTGGGCCCGTCGCCCGCTCGATCGCCGGATGATCGAGTACGCGCGGGATGACACCCGCTACCTCGTCGAGCTGGCGGCGATCCTGCGCGCCGAGCTGAGCCGCCAGGGGCGCGCGGCGTGGCACGCCGAGATGTGCGCGGCGCTGGTCGAGGACTGCGCGCAGCCGCGCGAGGTCGATCCGGAGCGGGTCTGGCGGATCAAGGGGCACAACCGGCTCGACCGGCGCGGGCTCGCGGTCCTGCGCGCGGTCTGGCGCTGGCGAGAGGACGAGGCGCTGCGGTGCAACCGGCCGCCGTACTTCGTCGTCGCCCACGAGCAGCTGATCTCGATCTCGCTCGCCGCGAGCGCCGGGCGTCGACCGAACTTCGGCAAGCTGCCGGCGCGACGACGCGAGGGGCTGCGGCTCGCGGCGGAGCGGGCGTGCGTGCTCCCGCCAGAGGAGCGCCCGCGGCGACTCAAGCCCAAGGCCAGCGCGCCGATGTCGGGCGAACAACAACAGCGGCTCGCGTGGTTCAAGAAGCGGCGCGACGCGATCGCCGAGGAGCTCGCGCTCGATCCGTCGCTCGTCGCCAGCAAGGCCGCGCTCGATCGCGTCGCGCGGGACCCCGAGCGCGGCGCCGAGACGCTGATGCAGTGGCAGCGCGAGCTGCTGCTCGACATCTAGCCCCTGCGCCAGGCCGCTATCAGGATCGTGCTCACCTCGCCCGTCGCGCGCCGAGTTTCCGCACCGGCGGATCGCGAGCTGTCGCCGCCGCGACGATAGCGATCGCCACGGCCTGCGCGTATGAACGGGTATGGCCTCGGCGGACGCGGGCGGCGACGCGAGCTCGGGAGACCGCGCGACGGTCAGCGGCGTCGTCATGGGCGCGCTGCTCGCCGTGCTCTGCGTGATCTGGGGCAGCACGTGGCTCGTGATCCGCGGCGGCCTCCACGACCTGCCGCCGATGACCTCCGCCGGCGCGCGCTTCGTGATCGCGGCGGTCGCCATGACGGTGGTCGCGCGGCTGCTGGGTCGCCGCGAGGGCGGGGCGCCGCCGCCGACCTGGCTGTGGCTGAGCATGGGCGTGCTCAACTTCGCGACCTCCTACGGCGTCGTCTACTGGTGCGAGACGATCTTGCCCTCGGGGATCGTCGCGGTGCTGTGGGCCGTCTACCCGCTGCTGACCGCCGCGGCGGGGCACTGCTTCCTGCCGGGCGAGCGTCTGCGGGGTCGCCAGTGGGCCGGCTTCGTGTTCGGCTTTCTCGGCGTCGGGCTGCTGTTCCTCACCGACCTGCGCAGCTTCGGCGCGTCGGCCGTTCCGGCCGCGCTCATCCTCTTCATCAGCCCGATCGTCTCGGCCGCCGGGACGGTGCTGGTCAAGCGCTACGGCGCCGCGACGAGCTCGCTCCTGCTCAACCGCAACGCGATGTTCGTCGGCGCCGGCGTCCTGCTCGCGCTGGCGTGGACGTTCGAGCGCGACGCCACTGTGGTCTGGAGCGCCCAGGCGGTCGCCAGCGTCGTCTACCTGGCGCTCGTCGGCACGGTGGTCACCTTCGGGCTGTTCTTCTGGCTCATGAGGCACGCGCCGGCGTACCGGATGAGCTTGATCGCCTACATCACGCCTGTGATCGCGCTCGCGCTCGGCTGGAGCGTCGGATCCGAGCCCGTGACGCAGACGACGCTCGCGGGCACCGGCCTGATCCTCGCGGGGGTGGCGCTGGTCGTGCGCGTGTCCCACCGCGGCGGCGAGTGAGACAGAACCGCGTGATCCGGTGGTATGATTCTCGCGCGCCCGGCAACCGCGGCCACAGACGCGAAATTTCGCTGTTTGAGCGGCGCGCGGACAGGTTCCGATTGGCTCGTGGCGAAGCGCGCGTTTCGGGCTAGTCTCCCCCTCATATGAGCACGCTCGAGAGCAATTCCCCCGGAGGGCTGATCGCCCCGGACGGACCCTCGCTCTCCGATAAAATGATCTCCGCCGCGGGCGAAGTCGTGCAGAAGGTTTCGAAGAGCACCCTGGGTGAAGGGGCGTCACCCACCCGCGAGGGAGGGGGCGAGGCCGCTCGCTCGATGGACGGTGACGAGCCGCTCGCCGACAGCAGCGAGGAGGCGCGCGAAGAGGGGCGCAAGCAGGAGCGCAAGGAGGAGCGACGCGCGACGGTCACCAACCTCGTCGTTCGCCTGACCGCGCTCGTCATCGTGCTCGGCGGCATCTACTTCGCCGCCAAGTTCTTCGGCGTCATCGACTACATCCACTCGGGCGAGCTGCAGCGCTACATGGTCGACGCCGGCTGGACCGGCGTCGCGGTGTTCTGCCTGGTCTACTGCGTCGGCGTCGTCGCGCACATCCCCGGCCTCGTGTTCGTGTTCGCGGCCGTGCTCGCCTACGGCCCGGTCGGCGGCGGCACGGTCTCGCTGCTCGGGGGCATCCCCGCCGTAGCGATCACCTTCTTGGTCGTGCGCGCCGTCGGCGGGACCGCGCTCGCGCACGTCAAGAACCCCTACATGCGGCGCGTCCTCAGTCATCTCGACGAGCGGCCGATCCGCAGCATCCTGCTGCTCCGCCTCGTCTTCATCATGGCGCCGGGCGTCAACTACGGGCTCGCCATCACCAAGGTGAAGTTCCGCGACTACCTGATCGGCTCGGCGATCGGGCTGATCATCCCGATCGCGGTCTCGTCCTTCATCATCGACTACATCTGGAACTGAGCGAGGCAGAAGCTCGCCACCCAGTTGACGCCGGTCTCCCAGTGCTCCTCCTGCGTGAGGCCGGAGCGCTTGCGCGGCTTGAAGCTGTGGTCGCCGTCCTCGAGCCAGCGCAACTGGATCGCGGCGGGGAGCCCGTAGCCCTCGACCTCCGCGCGGTGGCCCATCGGGTCGCGCGTCCCCTGCACGATCAACGTCGGCGCCGCGATCCTCGGGAGGTGCTCGATCCGGAGCTTCTCCGGCTTGCCGGTCGGGTGGAAGGGGTAGCCGAGGCAGACCAGCCCGGCGATGTCCGAGCGCTCCGCGGCGATCAGGCTGGCGACGCGACCGCCCATGGACTTCCCGCCGATGATGAGGCGCGCGGTCCCGAGCGCGTCGACGACCGCGGTCCACGTGTCCTTAAGGACATCAAGCTTGTTGGGCCCGCGCCGCTTGCCGTCGAGCCGACGCTTCGCCATGTAGGGGAACTCGAAGCGCGCCACCCGGATCCCGCGCTCGCCCAGCCCATCGGCGAAGGCGTCCATGAACTCGCTGTCCATGGGCGCGCCGGCGCCGTGGGCCAGCGCGAGCGTCACCGCGGCGTCCTCGCGTCCGCTCCACAGAAAGCTCGGTACCGCGCTCGCCGTCATGCGCCCTTGTACTACGAGTATTACGAGCACCACGAGCGCGCGCTCGCGGGCTAACGCGTAAACCGCTCGGCGGGGCGGTACTCGGCGCGCTCGTCGCCCATGTGGTAGGCGAGCCAGCGCTTGCGGGTGCTCCGCGCGACGCGGTCGATCAGCGCGTCGACGCCGAGCCGCGGAAACCTGCGGCGAAGCGTCTCGGCGGAGAAGATCAGCGGGAACCACAGCAGCGGCTGCGCCGCCCAGATCCCCGCCCGCGGCAGCTGGTTGCGACGGTGGTCCCAGGGCGGCACGAACAGGCGCGTGTAGCCGAGGTGCACGCGGTGCTCCCACGCCGCCCGCAGCCGGCGCGCCAGCGAATCATCGGGCTCAGGCGCGAAGGCGTTCGCGTAGGAGCTGCACAGCTGGCGGCCGTCCTCGCCGGCCCGGTGCGCCCCCTTCACGAGCGTCACGAAGGTCAGGCGCGCGGCGTCCTCGAGCGAGCGCGGGAACCATCGCGGGCGCACGCCCATCAGGTGCCCGACGTAGCGCCAGAAGTGCATCATCGCCTCGATCTCGCGCGCGCTCGGGCGAAAGCCCAGGAGCTTCAAGCCGAGCCCGGGCGCGACGCTGCCGCCCATCAAGGTCAGGAGCGCGTCGCCTTGGCTGATCGGCACGCCCCACGCGTCCGCGTCCCACTCGGGGTGCGCGAGCAGTCGCGCGCGGACGAAGACGTGCATGATACGGACGCGCAGCGCCGACGCGCGCCCGCTCCCGCCCGGCGCGAGCCCGCCTGGCTCCGAGACCGCGATCCAGAACGCGGCGGTCTCGAGGAAGCGGTGTCGCGTCGAGCCGCCCGCGTAGGCGCCGGTCAGGATCAGCGGCTTGGCGACCGAGTTCTCGGCGTAGGCGGTCAGCGTGATCGAGCCGGCGAAGCGGAACACGGTCGTCCCGTAGCGGCGAAAGGTCTTGGCGCCGAGCTCGACGAGCTCGTGGTCGACCCAGTCGGGATCGGTCTCGATGTCGGCGAACAGCGCGCGCAGCGACTCGGGCGCGTCCTCGATCGCGCCCGTGCCCTCAGCCAGCGCGCGCTCGAGCATCGCGCGACCGGTGCTCGAGCCGCGGCGGAGGTAGACCTCCTCGACGAAGGCCGCGGCCAGCGGGTCCCCGTCGAAGTACATCGACGCGAAGGTCTCCACGACATCATCGGGCGGCGCGGGATCAAAGCCGAGCGCGAGCTGCATCCCGCGACGCAGCGCGCGCGACCAGGGGCGATCGAGGTTGGCCCAGTAGCGGAACTCGTCCGGGATCGGTCGTCGGTCCGTCACGTCTGGAGAGCGTGTCGGAGTCATCGGCGCGGCGTCAAGCGTCGTCTCTCGGGCGCGTCTACTCGTTCTCGACCGGGAGGAACTCGTCTTTCTTGGTGTAGCCGGCGTCCTTGAACACGGTGTTGACCTCGTCGAAGCGGGCCTCGACCAGCGCGATCTCCTCGTCGCTCAGCTGGTACGTGTTCTTGTTCTCCTTGGCCGCGTGGCGCTCCGCGAACGCGGCCTCCTGCTCTTTCTTCGCCGTGTCGAGCTTCTCCATGGCGAGGCGGTTGCGCTCGAGCTCTTTGTCGAGCGCGCGCTGCTCCGCGTCCTCGGTCGCGGCGGCCCGCTTCGCCTCGAGCTCCGCGCGCTCTTTCTCCAGCTTGCCGTGGGCCTCGTTGTAGGCCCGGCTCCACAGGATCTGCCCGCGCGCGTCGTTCACCTTGAGCATCAACACGTAGTACTCGGTGATCCGCGTGCCCTCGGACTCGAAGAACGCCATGTAGTCCGAGAGCCCGCCGAGCGCGTTCATCAGGTGGCTCAGGTCGTTGGCCGCCGGGTCGGGCTTCCACTTGTGCTTGGCCTTGGCCGTGAATTCGGTGAGCTTGGGCGTCACCTCGAGCAGCAGGGTGATCTTCTCGTCCGTCAGCGGCGCCGCGAGATCTTTCTCGAGGTGCTTCTCGATCTCCGACATCGCCGAGACCAGCCCGCGCGCCTTGTTGATGTACTCGCAGCCGGACAGCGCTGGCGTCGCCGCGAGGACGACGACGAATGCCAAAGAAGGGGCTCGCTTCACCCTTCGAAGCATAGCCGCCGCTCGCCCCGACGCACAGGCGCGCACGCGCCGGCCGACGCGCCGGCGGGTTCATGTCCACTAGGCACGCGCGCGGACGTCCCGTACGGTCCCCCCACGTCATGTCTTCGCTCGTCTCGCTCCGGCGCTCGCGATCGCGTCCTGCTCGCGACCTGCGCGGCTTCCTCCCGACCACGCCCGAGGAGCTGCGCGCGCGCGGTTGGGAGCAGCTCGATGTCCTGATCCTCAACGGCGACGCCTACGTCGACCACCCGGCGTTCGGCGGCGCGCTCATCGGGCGCTTCCTCGAGGGCCGCGGGCTGAAGGTCGGCATGATCGCGCAGCCGCGCTGGGACGACCTCGAGGACATCATGCGGCTCGGCGCCCCGCGCCTCATGGTCGGCGTGACCGCGGGCAACCTCGACTCGATGCTCAACAAGCTGACGGCGCAGAAGAAGGTCCGCTCCGACGACCAGTACTCGCCGAACGGCGAGACCGGGCACCGCCCGAACCGCGCCTCCATCGTCTACAGCCAGCTCGCGCGGCGGGCGTTCCCCGGCGTGCCGATCGTGCTCGGCGGGATCGAGGCCTCGCTGCGCCGAATCGCGCATTACGACTACTGGAGCGACTCGGTGCGGCGCTCGGTCCTGCTCGACAGCAAGGCCGACCTGCTGATCTTCGGCATGGGTGAGCGCGCGGTGTGGGAGGTCGCGCGGCGCCTCGACGGGGGCGAGACCATCGACCAGCTCCGCGACATCCGCGGGACCGGCTACATGCTCAACCCCGGGCAGTGGGAGGAGCTCGAGCCCAGCCGCCACGTGCCCGACGGACGCCCGGTGGTGCTGCCCTCCTACGAGCAGGTCCGCGCGGACACGCGCGCGTTCTCGGAGATGTCGCGGGCGTTTCAGTACGAGACCAACCCCGGCAACGCGCGCCCGATCCTGCAGCCCCACGGCGCCCGCGCGGTGTACCTCAACCCGCCGGCGGAGCCGCTGCAGACGTCGGACATGGACGAGCTCTACGACCTGCCGTTTCGCCGCGCGCCGCACTGGGGCTACGAGGGCGCGCGGATCCCCGCCTTCGACACGGTCAAGCACTCGATCGTGACCATGCGCGGCTGCTTCGGCGGCTGCTCGTTCTGCTCGATCACCGAGCACGAGGGCCGCGTGATCCAGTCGCGCTCCGCCGAGAGCGTGCTGCGCGAGGTCCGGGCGCTGCGGCGCATGGACGACTTCCGCGGCGTCATCAGCGACGTCGGCGGACCGACCGCGAACATGTACCAGATGAAGTGCAAGAGCGACGCGATCGAGCGCGCGTGTCGGCGGCTCTCGTGCGTGCACCCGAAGATCTGCGAGAACCTCAACACCGACCACGGCCCGCTGCTCGATCTGCTCGCGCGCGTGCGCGAGGCGCCCGGGGTGCGCAAGGCGTTCCTGGCCTCGGGCGTGCGCTACGACCTCGCCGAGCGCTCGCCCGCCTTCGTCCGCGCGCTCGCGCGCCACCACACCGGCGGGCAGCTCTCGGTCGCGCCCGAGCACTCGAAAGACGAGGTGCTCGCCAAGATGAAGAAGCCGTCGGTGCGCAGCTACGACCGCTTCGCGGACCGCTTCCTGTGTGAGAGCGAGCGCGCCGGCAAGGATCAGCACCTCGTCCCGTACTTCATCTCCGGGCACCCCGGCTGCACGACGGACGACATGATCGACCTCGCGCTCTACCTCAAGGCCCGCAAGATGCGCCCGCGGCAGGTCCAGGACTTCATCCCGACGCCGATGTCGATGGCGACGTCGATGTACTACACCGGCCTCGACCCGTTCACGCGCGAGCCGGTCTACACGGCCCGCGGGCTGCGCGAGAAGAAGCAGCAGAAGGCGCTCTTGCAGTACTGGGACGAGCGTCAGCATCATCTCGCGCGCGAGGCCCTGCAGCGCGCCGGCCGGCACGACTTGATCGGCACCGCGCCCGGCTGCCTCGTCCCGCCCGAGCACATCTCCCGGAGAAATCAGCGCGCGCGCCAGGGCGCGCAGCAGCAGGGCGGGCGACGCGGTGCGCGGAAGCCGGGCGCGCGCGCGAAGAGCGGGCGCCGTGGCAAAACGGGGCAGCCGCCGCGCGGGCGAGGACGAGGGCCGCGCGGTCGCGGCGCGTGAGCGCGAGCCGCTCGACTCGTTGTTGGTGCAACAAGCGTACATGTCTATTTGGACATGTCTTTCACCTACACCGCTCACCACCGCCGACACCGGACGGCTTCCAAAAATTTCGGCGAGCGCGCGCGTGGGAATTCGCAAGTGCCTCGCGGTTGTTTCGCCTACGCCGAGCCGGATAATTTCTCCTCGATGGAATCCGGTCCTGGGACGCGTGGCATCGGTCGGGGCGAAGGAACGCGACGACGCGCCGCGCTACTCACCCTGTCGACGCTGCTCGCCATGACGGCGACGGCGTGTGACTTCTTCTCGATCGACGGCGAGAGCACGCTGCAGGTGTTCGCCAGCCACCACGGCATGCCCGGGGACGACGGCGCGTTCCCAGACTACGGCCTCCACGAGGCGCCGCGCGCCTTCGACACCGAGCTCGGCTGGAGCGTGATCCTCGAGAAGGGGGTCGTCGTGATCAAGGGGGTCCGCGCGGTCAGCTGCGACGGCGCCACGACCCTCACGCTCGAGACGCCCTTCGGCCCGTTCCCCGAGGACTTTCGCGACGAGGACCTCGAGGTCACGAACATCGCCGAGGCCGTGATCGAGCCGGCGGAGTACTGCGCGCTCGAGGTCGACTTCGGCCCGTACAACTCGGAGGAGCTCGCGGGCGTCGTCGATCGTCACGAGGTCTCCGATCCCAGCGCGCTCGAGGGCCAGTCGCTGGTGATGCGCGGGCGCGCGTCGAAGGACGGCCAGGACATCGACTTCGACTTCAAGAGCGCGGCCGCCGTGACCGCGACGATCGACATCTCGAGCATCGTCGAGGGCGGCCCGCTGACGATCGAGAAGTCCGACGCCGGCACGATCAACCTGACCGTCGTGAAGAGCTACGACGCGCTCCTGCAGGGCGTCGACTTCGCGACCGTCTCGGCCGACGCGGCCGCGGCCGCGATGACCGACGTGCTGGTCGACACGAGCTACGTCATCTACGGCACCGCGCAGTAGCGCTGTCCGGCGAGCTGCTCGTTCGAGCAGCTCGCCTCCGTCGACCGGCGCTCAGGCGCTCGCGGCCTTGAGCGCCTTCTCGTCGCGCTTGCGCATCGAGTGGTCGAGCTGCCGCTTGCGCAGGCGCAGGCTCTCGGGCGTGACCTCGAGCAGCTCGTCGTGCTCGATGAAGGCGAGCGCCTCCTCGAGGCTGAGCACGCGCGGCGGCGTGAGCAGCAGCTTCTCGTCGGCCCCGGCCGCGCGCACGTTGGAGAACTTCTTCGCCGTGCACGGGTTGACGATAAGGTCGCCCTCGCGGCTCGACTCGCCGACGATCATGCCGGCGTAGACCTTGACCTGCGGGCCGACGAACAGGCTGCCGCGCTCCTGCAGGCGGTGCAGCGAGTAGGTCGCCGTGACGCCGCGCTCGAGCGCCACGAGCACGCCGCGCTGGCGGGTCTTGCGGGCGCCGAGGAACGGGCCGTAGCCGGCGAAGACCGAGGACATCACGCCGGTCCCGCGGGTGTCGGTCAGCATCGTGCCGCGGTAGCCGATGAGGCCGCGCGCGGGGATCTTGAACTCGAGGCGGGTGCGGACGCCGTCGCCCTCGGCCTCGACGTGGGTCAGCTCGCCCATGCGCTGGCTGAGCGCCTCGATGACGCCGCCGGAGTACTCGGTGTCGCAGCGCAGCACGACGTGCTCGTAGGGCTCCTCGGTCTCGCCGGTCGCGTTCTCGCGCAGGATGACGCGCGGCCGCGAGACGCACAGCTCGTAGCCCTCGCGCCGCATGGTCTCGATCAGCACGCTCAGGTGCAGCTCGCCGCGACCCGCGACCTCGAACTCGTCACGCGACTCGGTGTCGGAGACCTGCAGCGCGACGTTCGACTTGATCTCGCGCATGAGTCGCTCCTCGATCTTGCGCGAGGTGACCCAACGGCCCTCCAGGCCCGCGAACGGCCCGTCGTTGATGCGAAAGCGCATCGTCATGGTCGGGGGGTCGACCTCGAGGCGCGGGAACACCGTGCGGTGCTCGACCGCCTCGGTGGTGAGCGTGTCGCCGACCTGGAGGGTCGACATCCCGGAGACCGCGACGATGTCGCCGGCCTGCACCTCGTCGCGTTCGAAGCGCTGCGTGCCCTGAAAGCCGAGCAGCTTGCGCACGCGGAACTGCTCGACGCAGGTCGCCGGCGGGGCGCCGTCGTCGTCGCCGGCGCCGGTCGAGTCCGGGCGAACCAGCGCGACGCGCTCGCCCGCGCGGAGCGTGCCGCCGCGCAGACGTCCGATCGCCAAGAAGCCGAGGTAGGGATCGTGGTCGAGGGTCGAGACCCACATCGCCAGGTGCCCGCTGTCGCTGACCACCGGCGGCGGCGCGTGCTCGACGATGAAGTCGAGCACGTAGTCCATGCTGCTCGGCTCGTCGTCGGGGTCCGCCATCGCGTAGCGCTCGCGCGCGCTGCAGAAGAACACCGGGAAGTCGAGCTGCTCCTCGCTGGCGCCGACGCTGGCGAGCAGGTCAAAGGTCGCGTCGACGGCCTTGTGCGGCGTGCTGCCGTCGCGGTCGATCTTGTTGACGGCGAGCAGCACCTTGAGCCCGCGCGCGACCGCCTTCTCGGTCACGAACCGCGTTTGCGGCATGGGGCCCTCAAACGCGTCGACGAGCAGCAAGACCGCGTCGACCATATTGAGGACACGCTCGACCTCGCCACCGAAGTCGGCGTGCCCCGGCGTGTCGACGATGTTGATCTGGGTTCCCTTGTACTCGAGCGCGGTGGGCTTGCTGGTGATCGTGATGCCGCGCTCGCGCTCGAGGTCGCCGCTGTCCATCGCGCGATCGGAGTGTGACTCGCCCCGTCGAAACGCCCCCGCGACCGAGAGCAGGGCGTCGACGAGGGTCGTCTTGCCGTGATCGACGTGGGCGATGATGGCGATGTTCCGGATGTCCCGTCTTGCGATTGCGTCTGCCATTTCCAGGTCCGAGTTGCGCGGACCATGCCAGACTTTCGCGGGCGGGTGTCTCGCGGCCGCGGGCTTCGTCGCGCCGCGTCGCGCGGGCGTGACATGACTCGCAGCCGAGATCCGGTCTCGTCGCCCGATTGCATCAGGCCGCGACGCTCCAGGTGACGGGCGGCGGCGCGATCGGATCGCTGGTCTCGGCCGGCTCGCCGTCCGTCTCGGGCTTGGGCCTCGGCGTCTCGGGCGTCTCGGTATTGCGCGCCGGCGGGTTCTTCGCCGGCTCGCGCGGTTTTGGGTCAGCCGCGGGGAGCAGCGGATCGTCCGGATTTGGGGTTTTCCGGTCGCGGCTGGGCTTGAGGTGGATGTCTTGCTGGCTCATGCGTTCAGTAGAACTGAACGAATAATCAGTGTCAACTGTTCAGGGGAATGCAGACTATCAAATTTGCGCAGCTACATGGGTCTAGGTGCGCGAATTCGGACAGGGGATGGCGCGGTCGCGCGCTCAATCGGTCCGAAGGGGCAGGTGCGCGAGCCGCGATGAATCGTCGTGTTTTGGTCCGGTTGGCCGGATTTTCGGACGATTTTTTCCTCAGCCCGCTCAAATTGCGAGGCGCGAGAACGAGAGAGAAAGCTCTCGTTAGATCCGCGCGTGAGCGCGGTTGTTATTCGCCGTTTGCCCCATCGACAGAGGCGCGTTCCTGCGCCTCCGCGCGTTCCTGCGCCTTCGTGTCGGCTTGCCGCCGAGCCTCGGCGGCGATGTTGACGCGGAGGCCACGACCGATGAGGTACTGCTCGCTGCTCCCGGCGCGGGTGTTCTTCGCCTGGTAGGACTTCGCCTCCTGGAAGCTCGCGCGCATGCGCTCGCGCAGCGCGGGGAACCGCCCGCCCTGGAACACCTTGCCGACGAAGTGCCCGCCGGGGCGCAGCGCGCAGCTCGCGAGCTCTAGCGCGCGCAGCAGCAGCTCCTCGCTGCGCCACTGGTCGGAGTTGCGGTCGCCGGTTGTCTGCGGGGCCATGTCGCTGAGGACGACATCGAAGCGCGCGCCCGCCCACGCGATCGCGGCGTCGGGGCGCCACTCGTTGACGTCGGCGACGACGGTCTCGACCCAGCCGGGCAGCGCGAGCTCGACCGCGCGCAGGTCGACGCCGTAGACATGTCCCTCGGGACCTGTCTTCGCCGAGGCGTACTGCATCCACGAGCCGGGCCAGCAGCCGAGATCGAGCACGCGCGCGCGCGGCTTGATCAGGCGAAAGCGCTTGTCGATCTCCTCGAGCTTGTAGATGGCGCGCGCCGCGAAGTTCTCCTGCTTGGCGCGCTTGTAGGCGGGGTCGTGGCGGGCGGCGCGGTCCTTGAGCTTGCGTCTTCGGGCCATGTCGAGGCGAGCCTAGCCCTCAACGGCGCGTATGCGCCATGGCCTCTCGGGCATCCTCACAGCAGCGCGGTCTTTGGACGCTTCGGGCTTTTCCAGCGCGCGGGCGTCGGGTCGCTGCTTAACGCCAGGGGACCCTCCGGCTTCCGGGCGGCGAGCGTCTGGGCAAGAGAAGCGGACGGGCGTCGCGGCGCTCGCCGTCCTCAGCCGGCCCCTCCCTGGCTCGCGCGCGACCCTTGAGCTTCGGCGAGACGTTCCGAGCTGTGCGCGCGTGGTGCCGCTGCGTGGCGCGATGGGACGCTTCTGCCGGGCGGCGAGCGTCTAGGCACGAGGGGCGGACGAAGGTTGTGGTGCTCGCCGTCTTCGGCGGGGGGCGTGTGCGGCGATGGGTGGGGCACACGCCCGGCGTGTGCAACCAAACAAAAACCCGCCGCGGTGAGGCGGCGGGTTCCTTCAACTCAACGTAGGACGCGCGGGCTCAGCCCTTGTTACGACCCTCGCGGATGGCGAGCTTGACCGAGTGGCGGATGGTCACGTAGCCGTTCTTGCCGCCGGGGACAGGGCCGCGGACGAGGATGCAGCCGTCGTCCTTCATCACCTTCACGACGGTCATGTTCTGCTGGGTGACGCGGACGTTGCCCATCTGGCCAGACATGCGCTTGCCGGGGAGCACGCGGCCGGGGGTCTTGCGGCAGCCGATCGAGCCGCCGTGACGGAACTGCTCGTGGTTACCGTGGGTGCGCTGCTCGCCGCGCATGTTGTGGCGCTTCATGACGCCCTGGAAGCCCTTGCCCTTGGAGGTGCCGGTGACGTCGATGAGGTTGCCGTCGGCGAAGATCTCGAGGGGCAGCTCGCTGCCGACCGGGTGCTTCTCGAGGGCGTCGACGGGGACGCGGAACTCGCGGACGATGTACTTCGGGTTCGCGTTGATCTTCTTGTACTGGCCGAGCGTCGGCTTGTTGACGCGGGAGGGCTTCTTGTCCGCGAACGCGATCTGGAGGGCGGTGTAGCCGTCGCGCTCGACGGTGCGGTGGCCGAGCACGAGGTTGCCGGCGGCCTTGAGGACGGTGACGGGGATGCGGTCGCCGTCGTCGTTGAAGATCTGCGTCATGCCGATCTTCTTGGTGATGAGACCCAGTTGAAAGTTCATGATGGTGCTCCGTGGGTGTGTGGAACTCGGGTTGTTCTCGCGCGGGTCGCTCGGTGGGGCGCGTCGATTAAGGGAAGAAAGTGAAGAGGACGCGCCCCCGCGTCCCGCGAAGCAAGAGAAAGCTCCGATTGGGGTGGGGACTATGGGCGACGCGAGCGCTTCGCGTCAACAGCTCGCCGGCGCGGGGCTCTCGGGCTCGGGGAGACGGAGCACACGCCGGGTGTTGGCGGTCGTCTCGGCCGCGAACTGCTCTGCGCTAACACCGCGCGCGGCGGCGAGAATCGCGCAGGTGAAGGAGACGAAGGCCGGTTCGTTTTTTCGCCCGCGCATGGGCTTGGGGGCGAGAAACGGGGCGTCGGTCTCGATCAGGACGCGATCGGCCGGGCAGGCGCGCGCGGCCTCGAGCACCGGCGCCGCCGAGGGGAAGGTGGCGATGCCCGAGAATGAGATGTGCCAGCCGCGGTCGAGCCAGCCGCGGGCCTCCGCGGGGGTGCCGGTGAAGCAGTGGACGATCCCGGGGTCGCCCCGGGTCGCGCAGCTGTCGACGATGTCGAAGGCTTCGTCGTGGGCGTCGCGAATGTGGAGGACCAGGGGCATGTCGAGTCGCCGCGCGAGCTCGATGTGACGCGCGAAGACCTCGCGCTGGGCCTCGCGCGGCGAGAAGTCGTAGTAGTAGTCGAGGCCGGTCTCGCCGATCGCGACCACGACGTCGTCGCGGTTCTCGACGACGAGCTGCTCGAGGCGCGTCATCGCGGCGTCGTCGGCCGTCTTGGCGTCGTGCGGGTGGATGCCGATGGCCGTGAAGATCGAGCTGTGCGCGCGGGCGAGGGCCAGCGCCGGATCAAAGGCCTCGAGTCGGCAGCCGATGTGCACGAGCTGCTCGACCCCGGCCGCGCGCGCGCGCTCGAGCGCCGCCTCGAGGTCGTCGCTCATCGGCGCGTAGTCGAGATGACAGTGGGAGTCGATGAGCCCCGGGATGAACGGCGGGGGCGGCCGCTTGCGTGATTTCTTTCGACCCACGGTCGCGGAGGGTAGCAGAGCTCGGCGCGGGCTCGGAGCGATCGCTCACGCGCCGCCGGGCAGGCGCGCGAGCAGGAACTTGACGCGCTGGCGATCGCCGCGGCTGGCGCCGAAGATCGCGGAGAAGCTGGCGTCGGGCAGCTCAGCGGGGTCAAAGCTCGGCGGCAGCTTGGCCCACACCTCGTCGAAGCGCGCGCGCAGCTTGACCGCGCCGTAGAGCAGCGGCATGTCCCGAATGCCAGGTAGATCGCGGGCCCAGTCGCGACCCCAGGGCGGATCGACGAACAGGATCGAGGCTTTCAGCGCGCCCAGGCGCTCAGGCTCGGCGAGCAGCGCGAGCGCGTTGCCGTGGATGAAGCGGATCCGATCATCAACCCGGTAGACCCGCGCGTTGTGCCGCGCGAGCCGGATCCGCGTCTCGCTGCGCTCGATCGCGGCGACGACGTTGCAGCCGGCGCGGGCGAAGCCGATCGCGTTCCCGCCGACGCCGCAGCCAGCGTCGATGATCGAGCGACCGCGGGCGCGTCGGCCGAGCTCGAGCGCGAGCGCCTCGGGCGTCAGCGAGAAGCGACCCTCTTGGTCGAGACGAGTACCGGGTCGGCGAAAGCCCGGCGTCGTCTCGCGGCGGCGCTCGAGATCGTGGGCCTTGGCGCGGCGAAGCGCCGCGCGGGAGAGCTGCGGGCTGCACTCGACGGTGAGGAAGCGACCGGCCAGCGGCAGCGCGCGCAGACGCGTCACGAGGTCGGCGGCGGCGTCGACCTCGAGCTGCGCGCGAGCGCGCACGCGGCCACGATCATCATCGCGCACCCAGGGCCCAGGGCCGAGCAGCTCGTCGGGCTCGATCCACGCGGGCAGATTGCCCACTGAAACGTTGTATTCGGCCACTAATTCGGGTGTTAGCGCGGACGGGTAGTCCGCGCAAGCTCACGCGCGCCGAGAATCGTGTCACCAATTCCCGCCGCCGTCGTAGGGTCGATCGAGCGCCTGCTCAGTTCTGCGCACCACGAGCTCTATGTCGATTCTCTGGCCGAGTCGCGATGAACGGCACGCGGACCTGGTCCGGCGCGCGCGGCGAGGTGACCGCCGCGCGTTTCGTCGGCTGTTCGACGAGCTCCACGACCCGGTGCGCGGCTACGTGTTTCGGCGCGTGATCAACAAGGCCGACGCGGAGGATCTGGTGGGCAAGGTGTTTGAGCGAGTCGTCGAGCGTCTGGATCAATTTGATCCGAGCCGCGGCGCGCTGCGCCCGTGGGTCCTGCGCATCGCTCGAAACGCGATCATCGATCACCTGCGAACCCGCCGGGTGTTCGCGCCGGTTGACACGCTGAGCGATCCGCTGCCGACCGAGGCCCGCGATCCGCTCGACGACCTGATCGAGCGCGAGCGGGTCGAGCTCCTGGCCGCGCTGGTCCGCGAGCTGCCGACGGAGACCCGAGAGCTGATCGCGCTGCGCTACGGCGACGGCCTGCGTCACCGCGAGATCGCGGAGCTGCAGGGGCTGACGGTCTCGGCGGTGAAACAGCGAGTCTCGCGGGCGCGACGTGAACTCAAGGCCCGCTTGCACGCGCGGGAGCGTGAATTGGAGGCGCCGGACTATGCCGTCTAACTCGATCGATCGACTGCTGCGCGCGCTGTATCAACGGCGCGCGCTCGAGCCAAGCGCCGATGAGCGAGAGACGAGCGCGCGCCGGGCGATGTCCGCCTTCGACCAGCGCTACCCGGCGCGCGTCGTCGGGGGCGCGCCGCGACGTCCCCCGCTGATGCGGCAGATCGCGATCGCGGCGGCCGTGCTGCTGATCCTCTCGATCGGCGCCTGTCAGGTCCCCGTCGACGTGCAGATGAACCTCGGGCAGCGCATGCACTTCGTGCTGCCCGCGACGCCTGAGCTCAAGGCCCGCGTGCACGAGCTCGTCAACACCGTGCGCGGGCTCGCCGAGGCCGAGAAGGTCGAGGTTCACGTGCTCGACGACGGCGGCGAGACGATGCGCCTGACCCTCGGGGTGTGGGGTGAGCGGGTCGATCCGCAGGTCGTGTTTGAGGGCGTGATCGCGGCCTACCCGGAGCTCGAGATCCTCGAGCGCGAGGCGGCGCCGATGGAGGCGACCGTGCGCACGACGCTCGGGGACAAGCTGCGACACGAGCTGTTCGCGCGCGCGCTGGATCAACACAGCGTCGAGGAGGCGCGCGCGGCCATCCTCGAGCAGCTCGCCAGCGAGGGCTTCGTCGGCGCGGCGCAGGTCGTGGTCGAGGACGAGGGCGACGGCAAGCGGCGCGTCGAGATCAAGCTCAAGGGACCTGGCGAGGAGGACATCGCCGAGGTCGAGCTCGACCGCGACAGCGGCCCTGAGCTCGAGCTCCACGGTTCTGACGGCGCGTCGGAGGAGGTCGTCGAGGAGGTCATCGAGGAGGTCGTCCGCGAGAGCGACGGTCGCGTCGAGCGCGAGCTCCGGGTCAAGCGTCACGCTCGGCGCGCGCGCGACTAGACTCGTCGCGCCGCGCGAGGCGGTCGAGCCCGCGGCGGGCGTCGACCACGGCCTCGCGGACGCTGCGAAACGGGCTGCGTTCGAAACGCGTCAGCAAGGCCTCGCCGCGCGCGGGCTCGATCCGCGAGAGCGCGTAGGCGGCCCGGACCCGCGTGACGCGGGCGACCCACCAGCGCTCGGCGAGCGCGCGGAGCTTGAGCGCGGCCTCCCGGGGCGCGTCGGCTCCGAGCACCGCGAGCGCCTCGAGGGCGCGCTCGCGGTGCTCGCGATCCTCGAGGGCGCGGACCAGCGCGGGTCCGCCGTCGGGATCGCGGGCTGCGGCGAGGGCGAGCGCGGCCGCGAACGCGGTCTCGCGCCCGGCGTCGGAGGGGTCGCGCTCGGCCTCGGTGAGGTAGGGGCGCAGCGCGTCGCAGGCGGCGGGGCCCGGGGGATCGAGCTCGGCGAGCGCGCTGGCGATGCCGGCGCGCACGCGTACGTCCTGCTCGGCCTGCAGCGCGCGGACGAGGTCGGGCTCCGCGTCGTTCTCGAGCACGGTCACGAGGCCCTGGGCAGCTTGGTAGCGGGCGTCGGGGACGCTCGCGCTCAAGGCCCGCGCGAGCCGACGCGCGATCGTCTCGACCAGCTCCGGCGCCGCGCCGGCCTCGCGCGCCGCCTCGCCGAGCAGCGACAGCGCGATCAAACCGCACTCGCGGGCGAAGGTCGCGTCGAGGTCTACGGCGTCGCGCTCGATCCACGGCGTGACGATCTCGACGAGCTCCTCGTCGCCGAGCTGGCCGAGGCCCGTGGCCGCGAGCGCGCGGATGCCCGCGTCCTCGTCGTCGCGGGCGCAGCGGCGCAGCGCGTCGCGAACGGCGGGTCCGCGCTCGTGCTGATCGGCTGCGCGCCACACCGGGCGCGTGCTGCCGAGCGCGTCGAGCAGCAGCCCCGCGAGATGGCGGACCGCGATGTTGCGCACCAGCGGCTTGCCGTCGGCGACGTCGCGCAGCGCGGCGGGGAGTGTGATCGGGCGCGCCATCGTGCGTGGGCCTCAGCGCGCCGACGGGCGCAGCGGCGCGTCGGGGGGCGGGTTGCGGCTGCCGTAGAGGCGGATCATCTCTTCGGCCATGCGGCCGGTGAGGCCGAGGCGGAGCATGCGGAAGTCACCGCGCAGGGACCACAGCGCGTAGTCAAAGCTCGCCGGCTTATTGCGCTCGATGAAGAAGTGCCCGATCCACGCGAAGCCGTAGCCGAGCGCGATCGCCAGGGGCAGCGCGAGCGGGTTGAGCGTGAGCACGCCCCACAGCGCGGCGGCGAGGCCGAGGCTCGTGCCGAGGTAGTGGAGGCCGCGGCACAGCGGGTTGCGGTGGGCGCCCGCGTAGCGCGGCCAGAATTCTTCGAAGGTACGGGGTGGGTCGGGATAGGACATGTGTCGGATTCGCGCTGTCGCGGGGAGGGGAGGGCTCGCGCGCCAAGCGGAGTATACGCCACGCGCGCGCGGGCATGACACGGCCGGCCGGACGCGCCGCGAGGCGTGCGCTTGACATTGCGCTGTCGCGCTCGAACCATAGTGATCAGGCGCCAGAGCCCTTCCTCGCGGCGCTCGTTAGCCATGTTGAAAAAGACCTGTCACTCAAGTCATGTCGCATCGGTCTTCGCGCGCGGCGTCACCTTCCTCGTGCTCTACGGCCTCACCGGGGCGCTCGCGGGCTGCGGCGACGACGTGATCGAGGATCCGACGGTCGCGGTCTCGGACTCCTACTACGACTACGACGCGTACGACGACCCGAGCTCCTACGACTACGACGGGCCCGTGACCTCGTACGACTCATACGACGGCCCGACCGTCCCCTACGACTCGTACGACACGCCGATCACGACGGACGCCTACGACACGCTCGACACCCTCGACTACGACTACGACTACGACGGCTACGAGTACGAGTTCGACTCGTGGGACTACGACAGCTACGAGTACGACTACGACTCGTACGACTACGACTCGTACGACTACGACGGGCCGACCATCACCACCGAGCCGTTCACGACCGGCCCGATGACGACGACCGAGGGGACCGACGGCACGCAGGGGACGGACGGCACGGGCGGCACGGACGGCACGGACGGCACGCAGGGGACCGACGGTACGGGGACGGACGGCACCGACGGCACGGGCGGCACGGACGGCACGATGACCGACGGGACCGGGACCGACACCGAGGGCGAGGAGCAGTACTTCCCCGAGCCGGAGCCCTTCGGCGACGACGTGCAGGAGCTCGACTTGGTGGGCACCTGGACGCTGCACTGGGAGGAGCTCGACGGGATGTACGTCTGGGATCCGCTCACGCCCTGGAACTCGGAGCTCACCATCAACGAGCTCGGCGAGTTCGTGTGGCGCGAGATCGACGAGGCGTGCATGTCCGAGACCCTGGCGACGGGTCAGGTCTGGGTGAAGGGCTCGCAGATCGTCATGCACGTGGACACCTGGGAGCGCGCGCTGCCGTGGCCGTCGCTCGAGGTGCTCGGCGAGGCGATGGATCCGCCGTTCAGGATGCAGCTCTCCTACGCGCTGCTCGGGCCGAACCTCGGGCTCACGGCGCCTCCCGGCATCACCGAGACCGCGCCCTACGACGGCCGCAACTACATCCGCGTCGACGCGACCGGGCAGTACCTGGGCGGCACGTGGTGGGGCGAGGCGCAGATGAGCGCCGTGCCGATGGGGGAGATGGAGTCGTTCTTGATGGTGCGCGACACTTACAAGGCCTTCCTCGATCCCGATCCGACCCCGGACGAGATGCCCTACGAGTCGACCGGGAGCCGCAGCATCCAGCGCGTCTGGTGGTACCCGGATCCGGACATCTTCGAGCCCGTGACCTTCGAGGGCGGCGGCTGGACCTGCCTCGGCGACTGCGGCGCGGCCGGGCAGACGCTGATCTCGGGCAACAACCTCTACGCCTACGGTCAGTACGCCGGCGTCCAGCGGATGTCGTCCTTCGTCTCGGGCAAGATCTTCAAGCGCGACGTGGTCTCGACCTGTCCATAGGTTCAGGCTAGCGAACGTCGCGTCACCCGAGGTCGAGCAGGGTCTGCTCGAGGATCAGGCGGACGTTCGCGTTGCCGCGGACGCGGGTCGCGAGGCGGCGCAGGACCGCGAGGTCCTCGACGACGCGCCGCGGCGAGCGGCCGGTGAGCGGCGGGATCCCGGGAAGACCTGGCTTATTGCGCAGGTGTTGACGGATGTGCAGGGTCCACAGCTCGCCGAGCCGCGTCGCGACCCAGCGCTGCTGCGGCGCGGGGAGCTTCGGCTTCGAGCCCTTCTTCGCGGTCTTCTTCTTCGCGCGCTTCTTGCTCGCCTTCTTGGCCTTGCCCGAGACCTTGATCGCGCCGGCGTTCGCGGCGGCCTCGGCCTGCTTCGTCTCCGCCTCCGCGCGCTCCTTCGCGGTGACGGCCGCCGTGACCGCGTCGCGCCAGGCCGTCCACAGCGGGCTGCGGTCGCCGGCGAAGATCCCGGCGGGTCCGCGCGCCGCCGCCGTGATCGCGTGGCTGAGCAGCTCGATGCAGCGCTCGAGCGCGGCGTCTCGCGCGAGCTCGATCGCCAGGCCCGCGCTGCCCTCGGCGAGCAGCATCCCCATCTCGCGCCGCTCGGCCGGCACGTCCGGGAGCTCGCGCTCGAGGATCGCGCGCACTTGCCCGTCGTCGAGCCGCCCGAGGCGGACCGGCAGCGCGCGGCTGAGGATCGTCGGGAGCACGCCGTGCAGGTTGGTCGTCAGCAGGATCCAGTGAACGCCGTCGCGCGGCTCCTCGATCGCCTTGAGCAGCGCGTTGCCAGAGGCGCCGTTGAGCGCGTCGGCGGGGTCGATGATGATGACGTGGGCGTCGGCCTCGTAGGGCGCGTTGGCCTGGCGGAGCTGGCAGGCGCGCGCGTCTTTAACTGAGATCGAGCCGCTGGCGCCCGAGGGCAGGAGATAGGTGAGATCCGGGTGGTTGCGCGCGAGCGCGCGTTGGCACACCGAGCACTCGCCGCAGCCGACGCCGGGTCGCGCGCGGCAGAGCAGCGCGCACGCGAGCCCGCGCGCGAAGGTCTCCTTGCCGACGCCGCGCGGACCCATGAGGATCAGCGCGTGGTGCAGCTGGCCGCGCGAGAGCGCGCGCGCGAGATGATGCTGCGCGGACCTGTGCCCCAAAACGCCCGGAAACCGGAGCGAGTCGTCCTCCGGCACGGGCACCTCTGAGCCTGTGCCAACCGCGGTCTCGGGTGCCACGGCCGCGCATCATACGAGAGCGCGCGCGGCTTCGCACGGGCGCAGATCCCAAGAAGAATTCCGGCGCGAAGGTCGCGGTACGTCGATGTAGACGCCCTTCCCAGCGGCGGCATATAACGAAGCAGTGCCGTCAACGGCCGCCAATTCGCCTGTTCGCGCGCGAACTCCTGGTTTGCGACGAGCGGCGCGCGTCGCTCGAAGAAATCTTCGAGGCGTGAATCAATTCGCGACGGGAGCGGACGCGTGTTGACGGGCGCCGCGATTATTACGCTGGATCTCGCGGGGCGGATCGTCTCGATCAACAAGGAATTTCGCCAACTCACCGGCTACTCGTCGAAGGACCTGGAAGGTGTATCGGCGAAGATTTTACGGACGCCACTTCAGAGCGACGCATTTTTGTCGGGTGTCTGGAAGACGGTCAGCGCGGGGCGCGTATGGTGTGGTCGACTGCGGAACCAACGTAAGGATGGCTCAACATATTGGTCGCGTTGCACGATCAGCCCAGACAAGTGGGAGAACGGCCTTCATCATGGGTATCGGGTGGCCCAGGTGCAGGTAGGCGATGGCGAGGCGCGCGCGGGCGACGACGAGGCAGGTCGTGGCGGGTGCGCGGGTGAGACTCGGGGGCCGGAGTACGGCTCGCTGTTTCGGCGCTCGCCCGATCCTCAGCTGGTGTTCGAGAGCGGCGTGGTCGTCGAGTGCAACGAGGCCGCCGCGCGTCTGCTCGGCCGCGCCGGCCGCGACGAGCTGCTCGGCCTCGGGATCGTCGAGCTGTCGCCCGCGCGGCAGCCGGCCGGCGTGTCCTCGGCCGAGGCGAGCAGCGATCTGCTCTCGCGCTGCCTGACGGAGGAGTCATTTCGATGTCGCTGGGCCTTCGTCACGCCCGCCGACGAGCTCGTGTTCGTCGAGCTGACCTTGGTCGCGCTCCCAAGCAGGACCAGCTGCTGCTGTCAGCTGCACGCGCGCCTTCGGCCGACGGGCGTCGAGCCGCGCGAGCGCGGCCTGCTGATCGGGACCTACGACGAGCGCGACGTGGCGCTCAGCTTGACCAGCGACGGCGTGTTGACGATCGACAACGAGGGCCTGGTGATGTCGGAGAACCGCGCCGCGCTGCGGCTGCTCGGCTACACGGGCGCCGAGCTCCGCGGCACGGCGCTGCGCGAGCTGCTGGTGCTGCAGACCGTCGACGAGCGGCGCGTCGTGTACCCCTGGGAGGGGGAGGGGATCGACGACTCGCCGCGGCGCTGCGGCGAGTTCGTGCTCGTGCCCCACGAGGGCGAGGAGCGCTTCGTCGAGCTGTCGTGCGCGCCGCTGGTGGACGCCACGCGGCGCCGCGGCGGTCAGGTCGTCGTCCTGCAGGACATCACGAGCACGCGCGTGATGGCGCAGCAGCTCACGTGGCAGGCGAGCCACGACGCGCTCACCGGGCTGCAGAACCGACGGGAGTTCCGCGCGCGGCTCGAGGCGCTGGTCCACGGCACCAGCGGCGGCGCCGGGGAGCACGCGCTGCTGTACTTCGATGTCGACCAGTTCAAGCTCGTCAACGACACCTGCGGGCACGCGGCCGGCGACGCGCTGATCGTGCAGATCAGCGCGCTCCTGCGCGACTGCCTCGAGGACGAGGACCTGCTCGCGCGGCTCGGCGGCGACGAGTTCGGCATCATCCTCACCGACTGCCCGCTGCCCGAGGCGCGCCTGGTCGGCAAGCAGCTGCTCGACGCGCTCCGCGGGTTCCGCTTCGCCTGGGAGGACAAGCTGTTTCGCGTCAGCGCCTCCATCGGGCTCACGCCGATCACGAGCGCGTGCCGCGACGCGGCGACCGCCCTCAGCAGCGCCGACCTCGCCTGCCACATGGCCAAGGAGAAAGGTCGCAACCGCGTCTGGGTCCACGACGGCGACGCCGAGTCACGTCGTCGTCGGGGCGAGATGCAGTGGATCCACCGGATCGAGAAGGCGCTCAGCGAGGAGCGCCTCTGCCTCTACTACCAGGACATCCAGGCGACCCACGACGTCGAGACGCTCGGCCCCCGCGTCGAGGTCTTGGTGCGCCTCAAGGGGGAGGACGGCCAGCTCGTGCAGCCCATGGCCTTCATCCCGCCGGCCGAGCGCTACCAGGTCATGAACCGCATCGATCGCTGGGTCGTCGATCGCACCTTCGCCTGGATCGCGCAGCGGCGGGCGGCCGGGCGCCCGCTCCCGATCTTCGACATCAACATCTCGGGGCAGTCGCTGGGGCAGGAGCTGTTCCTCGACTTCGTCATCGAGCGCCTCGCCCGCTACGCGCTCCCGCCGGACCGCCTGTGCTTCGAGGTCACCGAGACGGTCGCGGTCTCCAACGTCGTGATGGCGCGGACCTTCATCGACGAGCTCGTCGGGCGCGGCTGCGAGTTCGCGCTGGACGACTTCGGGCGCGGGATGTCCTCGTTCACCTACCTCAAGCACCTGCCCGTCAACATCCTCAAGATCGACGGCAGCTTCGTGAAGAACATGCGCGCCGACCCGCTCGACCGCGCGATGGTCGAGTCGGTCAACCACATCGGGCACATGATGGGCATGCAGACCATCGCCGAGTTCGTCGGCGATCCCGAGACCGCGGCGCTGCTGACGAAGATCGGCGTCGACTGGGTGCAGGGCTTCGGGATCCACCACCCCGCGCCGCTCTCCGAGATGCCCTGAGCGCCCCCGCTCAGTTGATGCTGGGGAGCGCCTGGACCGAGAGGTCCTTCGCGCCCGCGAGGTGGTGGTCGTCGGCGCGCGATTCGAAGGTGAACGCGCGCGCGCCGGTGCTGCCCCCCGGGATGGTGAAGGTCAGCGTGGCCTTCCCCTGAGCGTTCGTTTCGGCGCACTTGATGTTCTTGGCGCAGACCGTGACCCCGTCGACCGGGAGCGAGTCGGTCGTCCGCCGCACCGTGACGTCGAAGCTCGCGCTCTCGCCGACGTGCACCGACCCGGGGCCTGAGATCGAGAGCTTGACGGGGGACTTCAGCACCTTCAGCTTGGCCTCCGGCTGCTGCTTCACGTCGTAGCGCTCGCGCGGGGCGTCGGCGCTGACCCACAGGTGGTACGTGGTCACGTCCTCCATGACCTTGAACGGGACGTACGCGATGCCGAGGTTATTGCTCGTGCCGGTGCCGAGATGCCGCTTGTCGTAGCGCGGCGGGGCCCAGCGACGCCCGCGCTCACGGCTCGCGTGGACCTTCGCGCCGACGTATTTCGAGCCGAACACCGGGTTGCCGATCTTCACGATCACGGCCGCGTTGACCGTCTGACCGTAGCGCGCGACGACGTCCGGCGTCATGAGGTAGACGGTCTGTCGCGGGGGGTAGAGCATCACGCTCTCGGTCTTGATCGTCGGGTTGTAGAGCACGTCCCCGACGAACTGCGCCTTGTACTCGAGGGGCTTGCCGGCGCCGCTCGTGGGCGTGTAGCTGGCGGCGAATTGGCCATGGGTGTCGGTGAGCACCGTCGCGATCTTCTTGCCCTGGGCGTAGATCTCGAGCTCTCGCCCGCTGATCGAGCCGCCGTCCGAGTTCCGCTTGAGGTTCCCGCGGAAGTGGGTCTCGTGGTTTACGTTCGCGTAGCTCTTGATCGCGGAGATGTAGATGGTCGTCGGCGAGCGCACGGTCCCGAGCGTGCTCGAGTCGCTCGCCGCGTCGCACTTTTGGTTCCCGGCGAAGCGGGCGACGACGGGCTTGGGGCCGAACTTGTTCGGGACCTTGAAGTCGAGGCTGGCCTCGCCCTTGCTGTTGGTCTTCGCCGTCCCCACGACCTGGTTGTCGACCTTGAACTCCACGCTCTGGAACGCGACCTTCAGCCCGTCCTCGGTCGTGAGGGTCGCGCGCAGCTTGATGGTCTCGCCGATCGTGCCGATGCTGTACTGGGTCTTCATCTTGGTGCCGCGGCGATTCGCGGGGATGTAGATCTGCTTCGACCCCGCGGGCGTCTTGCAGGGCGGCGCGGTCAGCTTGTGCTTGTTGGATGGGAGCGGCACCGCGGCGGGCGAGCTCGGCTTGAAGCCGCCGTCGCCGGGCTTCGCGGGCGCTACCTGGGGCGTGAGAGCTACGGCGAATAGACCGATGAGCGGCCATACGTAACGACGTGACATGGAGACCTCCGGACGCCCCGTCGTACTCGACGAGCGCGCGTCGATAGTCCCACACACGGCGCGCGCGGGCGGGGGCGGTAGCGCTCGCGAACGAGCCCGCGGCGCGCGAACTCGCGGCGCGATGATCCGGGCGTCTCGGCCGCTCAGCCGCGGAACTCGTGGAGGAAGTCGGTGCCCTTCTGGCTCTTGCCGAAGTTCGCCTTCTTCACGGCCTTCTCAATGCAGCGGGCGAGCGGCGTGCCGGCGATCGGGCCGCGGGCGGTCGCGCTCGAGACGCTGCCCGAGGGCGACACCACGATCTTGACCTTGATCTTCTGTCCCGGGAACCAGCCCTTGGACTTGCAGCTCGAGACGCTGCCCTTGACGCCGGCGATGCCCTTGTTGATCGCGGACTTGCTCGGGCGCGCCGGGATCTCGGCGGCGTTCTCGCCCGCGTTTTCATCTGGCTTCTTCTTCTTGTTGTTGCGCTTCTTGTTGTTGCGCTTCTTCTTGTCGCTCTTGGTCTCGCTCGCTTCGTCGCCGGAGTCGTCGCCGGAGTCTTCGCCGGAGTCGTCGCCGGAGTCTTCGCCGGAGTCTTCGCCGGAGTCTTCGCCGTCAGTGTCCTCGGCTCCGGCTGCGTCCGCGCTCTCGGCGTTGGCTGGCGCGGCCGTCGTGGTCTCGGGCTCGGCCGTGGTCTCGGGCTCTGGCGGGGCCGCGACCGGGGTCACGGGCGGATCGGGCTGCTGCTGCGCGACCACGGGCGGAGCGGGCTTCTCGCCGCCGTCGCCGGTCACCGCCAGGAACACGCCCACGCCCAGCAAGACCACGATGCCCGCGAGCGCGGCCGCGACCCACGTGGGGCGGATGTTCTTGCGGATCTCCGCCGCGTGCAGCGACATCGTCTGCGTCAGCGAGATCTTGGGGTTGTCGCCCAGCTCGTCGAGCGCGTCGGCGAACTCGGCGGCCGTCTGGTAGCGCTCGTCGGGATCCTTGGCCAGGACCTTCTGGATCACCGGCTCGAGCGCGAGCGGGAGATCGATGCCCTCGGCCATCGCGACCGCGCGGATCGACGGGATCGACTCCGTCAAGTGCAGGCTGAGCGTGCCCATGAAGCCCTTGCCGTCGTAGGGCAGCTTCCCCGTCAACATCTGGAACAGGATGATGCCGGCCGAGTACACGTCGGCGCGGTGATCCAGCGCCTCGCTGCGCGCCTGCTCGGGCGACATGTAGTGGGCCGTGCCCATGACCATGCCCGTGTGGGTCAGCTCTTGGTCCTCGTCGTTGTCGAGCACCTTGGCGATGCCGAAGTCCACGACCTTGACCATGTCGGGCTCCTCGGCGTCGTCGACCACGAACACGTTGCCCGGCTTCATGTCGCGGTGGACGATGCCGGACTTGTGCGCGGCCTCGAGCGCGGCGCAGATCTGCTTCATGAAGTTGAGCGCGCGTGGCCACTCGATCGGGCCGTCGCGCTTGAGCATGCGGCGGATGTCGATGCCGTTGAGCAGCTCCATCGCGAAGAACGGCAGGCCCTCGGGGGTCTGGTCACAGTCGTAGATCTCGACGATGTGCTTGTGGCGGACGCGCGCGGCTGAGCGGGCCTCTTTCTCGAACCTCCGGATGATCGCGTCGTTGCCCGAGAACTTGCTGCCGAGCAGCTTGATGGCGACGCGCTTGCCGATGCCGATGTGCTCGGCGAGGAAGATCGTGCCCATGCCGCCCTTCCCGATGGGGCGGATGATCCGATACTTCTCGTTGAGGTCGACGCCGACGAAGGTGATGTAGTCGGGCTCGGGTGGTTCGAAGACGTTGCCGGATCCGGACGCCTCCGCGCGGGTCGCGTTGAGCTCGGCGCCCTGGGTCCCGGGCAGACCGACTCGGTCCGCGCGCGTTGAGTCGAGCTCGGTGGGTGAACGCGGGTCGGGCCCGGTCGCCTCGGTCGGCGGCGTGCTGATCAAATCGCTCATCGGCGTCGATGCAGGTGTCCTCGAGACAATAGCGAATCTCTGTTACAGGCAACCAGTGCGGACTTCCGGCCGGAACGTGTTTTTGGACATGTCGGGTCGATATTGCACCTTGAACTGACGGGTCGCTGTTCGTACCCTGGAGCCGCTTTGGCCGTGAATCGCCAGCGTACACGCGACAACCGGCGCGCGCGCCGGCGCGGCGTCCTCCCGCTCGCGCTCGCCGCGATCGGCGTCGCGGTCTCGACACCCGCCGCCGCGCGGACCGCCGTGACCGTCGGCGCGACGCGCTCGATCGCCTCGACAGGCGCCCTGCTGGAGTCGCCCGAGGAGGCCTTCGCGCGGGCGGGCGAGCTGCTCGGCAAGGGGCAGGAGAAGTACGACACCGCCGACTACGTCGGCGCGGTCGAGCTGTGGTCTGAGGCCTACGCCGCGCTGCCCGACACGCCCGAGGCCGCGCAGTACCGCAGCGTGCTCGTCTACCAGCTCGCCAGCGCGTGTCGCGAGGCCTACGAGCTCGACCGTGATCAGAAGTACCTGAAGAAGGCCGAGCGCCTGCTCGAGCAGTACATCGAGTCGCTCGGGCCCGACGAGGAAGAGTCGCGCACGACCGCGCAGGAGGCCCTCGACGAGGTTCGTCTCAAGATCAAGGAGGAGGAGGCCCAGGCCGCGGCCCGACGCTCGGTGATCGAGGCGGACGCCAAAGACGCGCGCTCCGGCGCGCCGACCTCCGACGAGGAGGAGGCGCCCGGCAAGCAGCTGCTGATCGCCGGCGGCGTCAGCCTTGGCGTCGGCGCGGTGCTGCTCGCGGTGATGGGCGTAGGCCTCGCGCAGGGCTCCAGCGCGGATCGGGACGGCAACGAGTTCATCGACAACGGCGGCGACCCTGCCGACCCCATGGTCGGGGAGCTGATCGACAAGGGGACGCGCGCCAACACCATGGCGCTTGCGACAGGTATCACCGGCGGCGTGCTCGCGCTGACGGGCGTCGCGCTGATCGCCGCCGACGCGGTCCGGCGCAAAAAGGCGCGTGAGCAGGCGTCGGCGCGCGTGCTCCCGGCGGTCAGCCCGAGCTTCGCGGGGCTCTCGATCCGTGGTCGATTTTGACTAGCGGCCTGTGGTGAACGCGTCCCCGCGCCGCCTCGCCAGCGGCAGCGAGCGCGGCGCGCTCGCGCTCAGGGGAAGATCGGCTCGCTGTTGGGTCCGCAGATCCCTTTCTCGGGCCCCATCATCTCGGTGACGCAGCTGTCGCACGCGGCGCGGTAGGCGGTGTCGCCGTCGCATACGTGGACGTCGTCGCCGAAGCAGCCGAGGTCGTCGCACGCGCCCGCGAAGCACAGGCAGGCCCACGCGGGCGCGTGGCCGTTGCCGCTGCAGCCGCCGACGTTGGCCGGGTCGTCGCCGCACTGCGTCGCGCACTCCTCCGCGTTGACCTCCGCCCAGACGCCGTCATCGCCGCAGCGGTAGAGCGTGCCCAGCTCGCCGTAGCCCGGGGTCCAGCAAAACGGCGTCGTGCCGTACGCGGCGCCCGGATCGCAGCCCTTGCCCGGCTCGGGTTCCTCCGACGGGCCGTCGGTGTCGGTGCCCGTGTCCGTGCCGGTCGTCATCCCGGTGTCGGAGGGCTCGCCCTCGGTCGGGTCCTCGACCATGGGGTCGATCGCGAGGGGGTCGAAGTCTTCACAGGCGTCGGCGACGATCTCGCTGAAGAACTCCTCGAAGAAGTTGTTGTAGTTGTCCGCGCAGACGCTGCTGGTGAAGGCGTGGCCGACTGGGAGCTGGTCCATGAATTGACGGATGCGGACGCCTTCCTCCGCGCCGGACTTGCCGTTGTCAGGGTCCTCGCTACCGCTCATCGGGAGGCTCCACGGGCACTCCGTCGCGTTCGGGTCGTCGCCCAGCAGCGCCCCGAACACGAGCGCGTCGGCGTTGCCGGCCTTGCGGTACAGGAGCTTCTCGTACCAAAACTGAGGGTCGCCGGGGGAGCCGGCGTTGCCTTGCGGGTCGCTGCTCGCGTGATCGTCATCCTCGTCGGTCAGCAGCAGCGCGACGAGCAGCGCGTCCTCGCGGATGAAGCCGTTGTTGCAGGCGCCCTCCGCGTTGAGCTCCGGGGAGGTCAGGTCGAGCAGCGCCTCCATGGGGCGCTCGTTGTCGGAGCCGCTGTCGAGCGTGACGAAGCACTGGAGCGAGTTGAGGTCGAAGCCCTCCGCCTCGGTCAGGTAGGGGCGGTCGAGGTACTGGTTGCACGTGATCTTGGTGGTGTCGATCGTGAGCGCGCCGTACTCCTGACAGCCGTCGGGGTTGTCCTCATAGCGATCGGTGGAGATCACGCCGAAGTGCCAGCTAGCGACGGCGGCGAGCTCGTCGGCGACGATCGTCTCGAGGTAGATGGCGAGCTGAATCAAGCCGCCGTCCCACTCGTTCATGCTCCGCGAGTTGTCGAGGATGAGCACCACGTCGATTTGCTCGCAGGCGAAGGGGGAGCCCGTGGTCGCGTCGTCGCCGGTGCTGGTCTGCGACCCCGAGCCGCTCGACGTCGCGTCGCTCGTGCTCGTGCTCAGCTCGCCCTGCGTGGTCGTGGCCGCGTCGGGGCGCTCGCCGTCGCAGTAGCCGTCGATGCACGCGAGCTGGGGCCCGCAGTCGGCATCGCGCGCGCAGGGGTGGCCGGCCGCGAAGGTGCCCGTGAAGCAGCCCGCCGCGGCGAGACAGATCGCGCCGAGCGCGGCGGTGGCGGAGCCACGCGCGAGGCGGTTCGACATGCCCAACGGTACCGCACGCGCCCCCGGCTGAATAGGCGGCGCGCGAGCGCGCACGCTCGATTATGTCCATGGGGACATGACCTGAGAGTCGATGGCGCTAGGGCGCCGCGCCGTCCGTGGGATCCGGGACCATCGGGTCGGTGTCGAGCGGGTCGAAGTCCTCGCAGGCGTCGGTGACGATCTCTTCGAAGAACTGCTCGAAGAAGTCGACGTAGCTGGCGTCGCAGATGCTGCTGACGTAGGCGTGGCCGACCGGGAGCCGATCGAGGAACTGGCGCACGCGCACGCCCTCCTCCGCGCCGATCGAGAGCACCGTCGACTCCGTGGCCTCGCTCTTGTCGTCGGGGAGCGTCCACGGGCACTTCGAATCCAGCGGGTCCTCGCCGAGCAGCGCGCCGAAGACGATCGCGTCGTCGTTGCCGTTCTTGTAGAACAGCAGCTTCTCGTACCAAAACTGCGGGTCGCCCGGTGAGCCGGCGTTGCCCTGCTCGTCGTCGTGGTCGTCGTCCTCGTCGGTCAGCAGCATGACGACGAGCAGCGCGTCTTTGCGGATGAAGCCCTCGTTGCAGCCGCCCGGGGCGTTGAGCTCGTTCGAGACCGCCTCGAGCATGTAGCGCATGGGCTGCTCGTCATCAGCGCCGCCGTCGACGCGGAGCAGGCAGCCGAGGTTGAGGACGTCGAAGGGGTCGCCTTCGTCCATGTAGGGCTTGGACTCGTAGGCCGCGCACAGCGGGCCCTGGGCGGTGTCGACCCACAGCCCGCCCGGGATCTCGCACTCCGGGGGGTCCTCGTTGAGCTGCGAGACCGGGACGACGCCGATGTGGTAGCTGCCGACCGCGTCGAGCAGCGGCGTGGCGAAGTTGATGAAGCTGTTCGCCAGCACGAGCACGCGATCGTCCCACTGGTTCATGCTGGCCGAGGTGTCGAAGATGACGAGCACGTCGAGCTTGTCGCAGAGGAAGGGCGAGCCGGTGGTCGCCCCCGCGCTCGTCGCGGCGGTGGTCGTGGCGGCGGTCGCGGCGTCGGTCGTCGGCGCGGCGGTCGTGGCGGCGCCGGTCGTGCTCGAGCCGCCGTCCGTCGTGGCGCTCTCGTCCGCGGGGCGCTGACCGTCGCAGTAGCCGTCGACGCACTCGAGCTGGGGGCCGCAGTCCGCGTCCGACTGACAGGGGTGGCCCGCGGCGAAGGTGCCGGTGAAGCAGCCCGCGGCGAGCGCGAGCGCGGGCGCGAGCGCGAGCGTCGAGTACCTGCCCCGCATGCCGGATACGGTACCGCAGCCGCCCGCGCGTGAGTAGGGCGCGCGGCGGCGAGAGGCTGCTTCGGCCAGGTTCAATCGGTCATGTCGTAGGGCGCAGGGCTCGCCGCGCGGGCGCTCAGTCGCCCTCCGTGGGATCGTGCACCAGCGGATCGGTGGCGAGGGGGTCGAAGTCCTCGCAGGCGTCGCGCACGATCTCCTCGAAGAACTGCTGGAAGAAGTCGACGTAGCTGTCCGCGCAGATGCTGCTGACGTAGGCGTGACCGACTGGGAGCTTGTCGAGGAAGCTGCGGATGCGCACGCCCTCCTCGGCGCCGATCGAGAGCGTGTTGAAGTCGGTCGCCTCGTTCTTGTCCTCGGGCAGCATCCACGGGCAGGTCGAGCGCAGCGGGTCCTCGCCGAGCAGCGCGCCGATGACGATCGACTCCGCGTTCCCGCGCTTGTGGTAGAGCAGCTTCTCGTACCAAAATTGCGGATCGCCGGGCGAGCCGTCGTGGCCCTGCTCGTCGCCGTGGTCGTCGTCCTCGTCCGCGATCAAGAGCACCACCAGCAGCGCGTCGTCGCGGAGGAAGCCCTCGTTGCAGCCCCCGGCGCTGTTCAGCTCGCGCGACGCGGCCTCCAGCAGCGTGCGCATGGGCTGCTCGTCGTCGTCGCCCTCCGGGACCGAGGTGAAGCAGCCGATGTTGAGCACGTCGAAGGTGTCGCGCTCGGTCATGTAGGGGCGGTCCTCGTAGCTCTCGCAGAGCAGGCCCATGCCGTGGTCGACTCGCAGCGCGCCGTGCCGCTGACAGCCCGGCTTCGCGCTGTCCTCCGCCTCGCTCGTGCCGATGACGGCGAAGTGATAGCTCCCGACCTCCTCGAACAGCGCGCCCGCGTAGGACTTGAAGTTGCCGACGAGCTCGAGCAGGCGCCCGTCCCACTGGTCCATGCTGTTGGAGTTGTCGAGGACGACGAGCAGGTCGATCTTGTCGCAGAGCGGCGCGGGCTCGCTCGTCCCCGTGGCGCTCGAGGTCGCGCTCGTCGTGCTCGAGGTCGCGCCCGTCGTCGGTTCGATCGTCGTCGCGGCGGCCCCGGAGCTCACCGAGTCGCTCGCCGTGAAGCCCGTGCTCGCGCTCGGGAGCGCGCCGCCGCAGTAGCCGTCCTCGCAGCGGAGCTCGGGGCCGCAGTCGGCGTCGAGCTGGCACGGGCGCCCGCTGGCAAAGCTCCCGCTGAAGCAGCCGGCGAGCGCGAGCGCGAGCGCGAGCGCGCCGAGAGTCGTGAGCGTCCACGAGCGCATCAGCGCGATGCTAGCAGAGCCGGCCCCGCAGCCGGCGCGATCGCGCGGCGGCGTCGCGCGCAGCGCCGCCGCGCGCTCAGAAGAACATCAGATCCCGAAGCCGCGTCAGGCGCTCGCCGGTCTTCGGGTTGATCATCCAGCAGAAGCGGGTGTCCTGGGCCTTCACGTCGCCCTCGATCAGGCACAGCCCGCCCGTCGGATACCCGGGGAAGTGACGGCGCCCCGTGAGGAAGCCCGCCAGCGTGTTCATCGACGGGTTGTGGCCCACGAGCGCGACCGTGTCGCCATCGTCGTGCTGATCGAGCAGCGCGAGGATGTGGGCGGTCGGCGCGTTGTCGAGGGGCTGTCGGACGATGACCTCGGCCTCGTAGTCGAGGCCGCGGGCGAGCAGCTCGGCGGTCTGGACCGCGCGCACGAGCGGGCTGGCGTAGACCTGCGTCAGCGCGACGCCCTCGGCCTTCGCCGCCGCGGCGACGCGCCGAATCGTCGCGCGGCCGTTGACGGTCAGCCAGCGGCGCGTGTCGGAGCCGGCGACGCGAGCGGGGACGGCCTCGCCGTGTCGAAGGAGGAGCAGCTTCATGGCGCGAAGGAAGGAACCTGCCCCAGTGTGCGTGCTTTGGGACAGCCGCGAAACCGGTCCACGAATGTGGTCGCGTGGTTCCGCGCGAGCCGCTCACCTGCGCGCGCGGCGTGTGCGATAGGATCCGGGTTTGTGAGGCGTCGATTCGAGGAGCGGGCGGAGGAACACGAGGAGGAGCTGGACGACGAGGAGCGGCGAAGGTTCCGCGCGCTGCTTGTGCAGCTCCTCGACGAGATCCGCGCCGGCGGCGATGTCGAGCTCGCGCCCAATCGGGTCGACGCGACCGACATCGGCGGCGACGAGGACAGCCAGCCGCTCAACGAGATGTCGCAGGCGATCGCGAGCAGCCGAAACCGCGCGCGCACGGGGTCGGTGCACGAGATCGAGGCGGCGCTGCGGAAGCTGCGGGAGACGCCCGAGGACTACGGGCTGTGCGAGCGCTGCGAGGAGCAGATCCGCCGAAGACGGCTCGAGCTGATCCCCTACGCGCGGCTGTGCGTCCGCTGTCAGAGCTCGCGCGAGGACCCGCGCGGCGGGACCCGCAAGAAGCTGACGGACTACGTCTGAGGGGCGTCGGCGGCCGTCGGGGTCGCGGCGAGCTCGCGCAGCGCGTCGCCGTCGACCCGCATGTTGATCCACTCCGTGAGCGCGCGCGCGCCGAGCTGCTCGTAGAACTCGATCGAGGGCGTGTTCCAGTCGAGCACCTGCCACTGGAAGCGCCCGCAGCCGCGCGCGACGGCCTCGCGCGCGAGCGCGACGAGCAGCGCCTTGCCGAGCCCGCGGCCGCGGTAATCTGGCCGAACGAACAGGTCCTCGAGGTACAGGCCGGCGCGGCCCTGCCAGGTCGAGTAATTGAAGAAGTAGAAGGCGAAGCCCGCGACCCGCCCGCGCCACTCCGCGAGCAGGACGTGGAAGCGCGGGCGCTCGCCGAAGCCGTCGCGGCGCAGGTCTTCCGCGGTCGCGGTGACGGCGTCGGGCTCGCGCTCGTAGCGGGCGAGCTCGTGGATGAGCTCGAGGATCGTCTCGACGTCGCGTTCGGTCGCGGGGCGGAGGGTCGCGGACGGCATGACGCGAGCTTGTACGAGACCGCGCGCGGACGATACCCCGGCGGCGCCGCTGCGGCGCCCCGTCGCGCGGCTGGACACGGGCGGGCGGGGATGGCGCTCGCGGCGGCGTCGAGATGATCTACGAGGGCCCGCGCTAGCGAGTCGGTCCCCGCAGCTCGACGACCGGCGCCCCGCGGTAGCGGGTGTTGAGGCCGGGCGCCTCGATCGTTTGTGTCGTGACAGGCAGGTCGCGCGCGCGCTGATCGAGCTGCGCGCACTGCCGCTTAATCCGCGCGACGCCCTTGACGACCCGCGGCGCGAGGGCGGGGTCGAGCTCGCAGAGCGTGCCGCGGTAGTAGAGCTGACACGCGCCGGGCTCCGGCGTCGGATCCGACGAGATCGACGTGAACGTTAAGTCAGGCGCGACGAGCGTGAGCGGCGAGCGCGCGGGGTCGAGGCAGCAGTCGAGGTCGGGCTCGCCGGTCGGCTGCCGCGGGCGCACGTACCAGAGCGTGCAGCCCTCGAGCCGCCCGCGCGCGTGCAGGGTCTCGAGCTGCTGGGCGAGGAAGCGGTACTCGGCCTGAAAGTTGTACTCGTGACGCCAGCCCGGCCGCGCGCTGAGGATCCCCAGCAGCGCGATAGCGACGACGCCGAGGACGTGGGCGGGGAGGCGCACCCTCGCGTCGCGCTCCGCGAGCCAGGTGTCGAGCACCTCGACGGCCTGGGCGGCGACGACCGCGAGCAGCGGCACCAGCAGCACGAAGTAGCGCGCGCCCGTGAGGCCGTCGTGGGTCAGGTTGCGCCCGAGCGGGATGAAGATCAGCGCGACGCTGAGGGCCGTCGCCGCGAGCGTCCCCAGGCGTCGCGTGATGAGCATGGCGACGACGCCCAGCGAGGTCAGCGAGAGGCACAGCGGCGAGATCCAGTAGGGCGGCGTGGTCGCGGCGTACCAAAATTGTGAGAGCAGGACCGCCGCGGTCGCGCGCACGCCCGCGAGCTCGGGCGGCGGGTGGTTGCTGGGGACGACGATGAACCACCACGCGTAGGCGCCCAGCAGCGCCCAGAGGCCCCAGTAGACCAGCGCGTCGAGGGCTCGCGCTCGCCGTGCTCGCGTCGTGTCGCCGCGGGCCACGAGTACGGTCCACAGCGGGAGCAGCGCGAGCTGGGGCCAGCAGTCGACGCGCGCGAGCACGGCGAGCAGCGCGAAGGTCAGCGCGAGGATTCGAGGGAGGAGCTGGGCGAGCCGGCGCGGCGCGGCGCTCGACTCGCAAGCGCCGGCGCCGCGGACCCACAGCGTCCAGGCCGCGAGCGCGCAGGTGCCCGCGAGGACATGTTCGGCGCTCGAGGCCGACAGCCGCGCCGCGATCGGCGAGACCGCGACGAGGAAGCCGGCGACCAGCGCGGCGCTCCGCGGGCCGCCGAGGCCGCGCACGAGCAGCGCGACCAGGGGCACCGCGAGCGCGCCGGTGACCCGCACGAGGCCGAAGGCGAGCTCGTCGCTCCAAGGTCCCAGCGCGCGCGCGAGGGCCTGCAGCGCGATCGCGCTGGCGCCGAAGCGCGGGTCACCGGGCCCCGCGTGGGGGAGGAACGCGCCGTACCAATTGCTCGGGGTCGCGGGCAGGGAGAAGCGCAGCGCGAGCGCGAAGAGCAGCAGCGTGGCGAGCCCGCCGAACCACCAGGGGCGCGCGCGGATCGAGGAGAGCAGCCCGGTGAGGCCGCGCGCGCGCAGACGCGTCAGCGCGGTCAGGAGCGACAACACGAGCGCGGCGAGCCACGCGGCGACCGCCACGTTCCACGGCGCGAGCGCGCTGGGGGCGTCACGGACCTCGGCGACGGTGGTGCGGACCACGGGCACGAGCTCCTGGCGCTCGGCGCCCGCGAATTCCTGCAGCGCGGGGCCGACGGCGGGGCAGGCGACGGCGAGCTCGGGCGGCGCGTAGATGTCGAGCGATTCGCCCTTGTAGGACGGCTCGGCGACGCAGTCGCGCGGCGCGAGCAGGACCGTGTAGCGCGCGTCGGCGAGGCCCCACTCGACGCGGGTCTGGTGCATCGAGGTGTTCATGCGCAGCAGCGCGCAGGGACCCTCGGCATGGAGCGCGCGCATGCGCGCGGCGAGGTCCTCGACGGTCTCGCGGGGGAGGGCGTGCTCGCAGCGCTCCGTGAAGCCGGGGGCAGCCCGCGCGTCGTCGGCGGCCGCGACCCCGACGAGCAGGCCGGCCGCGCAGGCGAGCGCGCGCGCGTCAGTCCGGGTCACAGCGGCCGTCGCAGAACGTCCGGATCTCGCCGGTCTCGACGAAGTGCATCAGCGACTCGCGGGCGGGCGGGTAGTCCCAGGACTTCCCGTGCGGGTCGCTCCCGTCGGTCATCGGGACGTTGCCCACGGGGATCGGCGGGAGCCCGAAGTCGTAGATGATGAGCCCGCTGCCGACGTGGCCCTGCTCGCCGCGCTCGATCCCGAAGTACTCGGGCGCGTCGTCGCCGACGTTGACCGCGCCGAGCGTTCGGGCCATGACCCAAGAGCCATAGTTGCTGACGAGGTGGTCGCCGAGCGCGACCTGCATCAAGACCTCGTGCGGGGGGGTGTTGGGCAGCGGGTCGCGGATGCGGTGGGTGTAGCCGGTCGGCTCGGCCCGGTCCCACAGCAGCTGGATGAGCGAGAACATCATCTGGACGTCGAGCGGGTTCGGCCAGCGCGACTGGATCGTGATGAGGAAGGGATCAAACAGCTCGCTGCGCTTGAGCAGCAGGCCGAAGGGCTGCCCGGGCACGCCGAGGCCGCCGCGCTCGACGTCGACCGTGGTCGCCATGTAGACCGAGCCCATGATCCCGCCGAGGCTGGCGCCGAAGAAGGCGCGCGTCGAGGGGTCGATCAGCCCCGCGAGCTCGGGATCCTGGGCGAGGCCGGTCTGCAGCAGGCGCATCCCGAGGTGAGCGTTGAGCACGCCCTGCTGCAGGCGGTCGGGGATGGTCTTGAACGCGCTGATGTCGTCGCCGGAGAAGACCCCGGCGAGCGTCCCCAGGTCGTCCTCGCTCAGGCCGATCCAGTCCATGCCGAGCGCGACCACGTTCTGCTCGTTGGCGATCTGCTGGACCTCGTACTTCTCGACGTCGGTGAACTTGCCGAACAGGCCGTGGCCGAACTGCAGGATGCCGGCGGGGGACTGCTTGGCGCTGTAGGGGATCAGCGCGACGAAGCGGTACTCCGCGGTCCCGCTGTGCTCGGGCAGGCCGTCGTCGCCGAGGATGAGCTCGCCGCCCGGGCCGGGGTCGTCGAGGTAGAGCGGCACGCTCACGGTGCCCTCGACGCGCAGCGCGATCTGGTCGCTGAAGTCCGGGGTGAGCTTGGTGATCGTGTAGCCGGGGCCGTCGTCGCCGATGAGCTCGAGCGCCTCGTCGCGCATGTGCAGCAGCCAGCTCGTGTTGTTCTGCTCGCTCGCGGTCGTGAAGTCCCAGGCCAGCTGGAGATCGTCGCGGGCGACGCCGGCGTCCTCGAGGTGCGCGAAGATGTTCTCGTACAGGCCGCGGCGGCTCTCGACCGAGGGCTCGGCGTGATCGCCCCGGTCGCGCAGCGCCGCGAAGGCCGACTCGGCCGGCACGAGCTCTCCGCCCGCGTCGACGAGCCCGCGGATCGCGACGATGTAGCGCGTCTCGTCGTCGAGGCGGACCGCCGGGCGAATGATGAAGGTCCGCGTCGAGTCGACCTTGGAGGTCTGGTCGAGCTCGGCCCAGTGGGGCACGCGCTCGCCGGTCTCCGCGTTGAGGAGGATCGTCGGGGAGTCGTCGTCGAGCGAGCGCTCGACGTTGTTGGCGTCGGCGACGCCGTCGGCGGTCGCCGTCGGGAAGTGGGCGAGCAGGGCCGAGCCCGCCGAGAAGCCGTCGCTCTCGGAGAAGATGTCGGGCAGCGAGTAGGTGCCCTCCTGGGTCAGCGGCATCATCGGCTCCGACAGGAGCAGCCGGCGCCCGGTGGGGCTCGTGTCGCTCTCGACGGTGAAGACGTTGGAGGGGAAGGGGAAGCCGCAGTGACTCGGCACCAGCGGGTCGCACTCGAGCAGCGGCCACTCGGGGTCCGGGATCACTCCCGGCTCGTCACCCGTGCTCGTCGAGCCGTCGTCCGGGTCGGTCCCGGAGCCGTCGGAGCCCTCGGATCCGTCGTCGGTGTCGACGCCGCCCGTCGTGGCGTCCGTGGACGTGTCGTAGTCGTTGTGGATCGCGTAGCCGCAGCCGGTCAGCGAGCCGAGCAGCGCCAGCGAGAGCAGCGGGGGGCCGCCGAGCCAGAGGCGAGAGCGCGGACGAGGTGCGATGACGGGGGCGCGAGACGAAGACACGCGACTGTCTTCGCGCATGCGCGGGTGCTTGTCCAGTGCGGGCCTGTCGACGCGCACGCTGGGGTACGATGCCCACAGGATGTCGAGCGGTCGTCAGACGAGAGGCGCCTTGGTCCCCGCGACGCTCGCGCTCGCGCCCCTCGTCGGGCTTCTCCTCGCGGGCGACGTCGCGTGCCGGTGCGGCGGGGCCGGCGACGCGCAGCCGGTGGACGACCCCAGCGTGCCGACGGCGCCGGAGGTCGCGGTGCAGCGGCTCGCGCTGGCGGGCGACGCGAGCGCGCGGGAGCTCGAGTTCTCCGGGCTCGCCTGGTACAAAGACCAGCTCGTTTTGATACCGCAGTACCCCGCCGGCGAGCGCGGCGACGCGGGCGGGCGGCTGTTCGTGCTCCCGCGGGACGAGGTGCTCGCGCGCGTCGACGCGCCGGCAGCGGCGCGCGAGGCCCTGCGACCGCGCGCGATCAGCTTTGAGACCGCCGCGCTGCGCGAGCGCGTCAGCGGCTTTCAGGGCTTCGAGGCGGTCGCCTTCGCCGGCGAGCGGGCGGTGTTCACGATCGAGTCGTGGGGCGCGTCGGCGGTGGGGCACGTGGTCGAGGGGCGGGTGCTCAGCGAGCCGGCGGGGGCGGGCGCGCGCGCGACCGTGACCGGGATCGAGCTCGAGCTCGAGACGCTGCGCGAGCTGCCGACCCCGGCGAAGATCTTCAACGCGGGCTTCGAGGGCGTCGTCTACACGCCCGACGGCGTGCTCGCGCTCTACGAGCGCAACTCGGCGTCGCTCAACCCGAACGCCCGCGCGACGCTCATCGGCCCTGACGGCGAGGCGCGGGCGCTGTCGGTGCCCGCGCTCGAGTATCGGCTGACCGACGCGACCGCGCTCGACGAGCGCGGGCGCTTCTGGGTGATCAACTACCGCTTCCCCGGCAGCGAGGACGGCGTGTCGCCGGTCATCGATGGGCTCGCGCGGGCCCACGGCCGCGGCGAGTCGCACAAGCGCTCGACGATCGTCGAGCGCCTGCTGGAGCTCGAGTACAGCGCGCAGGGGCTCACGCTGACCGAGCGCGCGCCGATCGTGCTGCAGCTCTCCGGCGTGTCGCGGAACTGGGAGGGCGTCGCGCGCCTCGAGGGCCGCGGCCTCCTGATCGTGACGGATAAGTTCCCCGAGACGATGCTCGGCTATGTCCCTTTGGGCACCTAGCCATGTAGCCTACGGAGAGAGTCGACCCGTCGTCGCGTCCTCGCCGTCCGCCGCGCTCTCGCCGTCCGCGCCCGCGTCGCGCTCGCGTCGCGCGGCGAGTCGGCGTCGGTCGATGCGGACGACGAGCGACGCCACCAGCGCGAGCAGCACGAGCTGAATCGCGCGCTCCTCCAGCGAGATCGTCGGTCCCGCGCGGGTGCGCGGCGGCATCACGACGAGCGAGAGCGCCGCGACCCCGAAGCCGATGTAGATCAGCGCGCGTAGCCAGGGGATGTCGAGCATCGCTCGCCACCAGCGCACGCGGTAGTCGTCGTCATCATCAGGGTGCCACACGCGGTCTCAAGCGTAGCGCGGCGCGAGCTGGACGCTATGGCCAGAGGCTGTCGTCAAGCTCGACCCCGAAGCTGCGCGCGGTCGCCTCGACGAAGGTGCGCTCGCGGGCGATGACCTCGCCGTCGGCGGAGGCGATCTGCGCGAGGTCGCGGATGATCGCCTCGCGCTGCTCGTGATCCAGCTTGTCGCGCAGCGCGTGGGCGCAGCGCGACGCGGTCTTGAGCTTCTCGACCCGGCTCGGGATCGAGGTGTAGAGCACGAGCGTGCGCTCCAGCACGGCGTCGACGGCCTTGATCGACTGCCCCGGCGCCCACACGCGGACGCAGCGGATGATCATGTCGAGCTCGGCGTCGGACAGCTCGTTGTCGGTCGCGTGGCTACACGCCAGGTACAGAAAGCACAGCTCCGACAGGATCGTGTTCGGGTCTACGGGCTTCGCCTTCGCCATATCGAGTTCGCGTCCGGTCACCGAGCAT
This sequence comes from Polyangia bacterium, assembly GCA_030430565.1. Lineage (GTDB taxonomy): Bacteria > Myxococcota_A > Polyangia > Nannocystales > Nannocystaceae > JACKDW01. The sequence goes on along the minus strand of JAUIKS010000028.1, from coordinate 39,704 downwards.
ATCACCGGGAGGACGCGCGGTTCGGAGCACGCGACGAGCTGTAGCGAACGTCACGACGGCAACGGGCGGCGGGCGACGGGCGGCGGGCGTGACCTCGGGTCCGCGAATTAGGCGACGCGCGAGGTGTCGCCGAGCAGCAGCAGCTCGCAGGGCTCGCGGGGATCCTCGTTGCGGTACTCGGTCGTCGTCTGCGGACCGTAGGTCACGCAGTCGCCCGGTCGGAGGGTGTAGCGCTCGCCGCCCAGGACGAAGGTCAGCGTCCCGCCGAGGACCGTCACGAGCTCGATCACCCCCGAGCGGTTCGCTGACAGCTCGCCGCTGCTCTGCCCTGGAGGCAGGCTGTACCACGCGATCTCGAGGTTGTTGTTGAGCAGGCGCGCGGGCAGCCCGTGGCGGACCACGCCGGAGTCCGGATCGACGAGCGCGCGGCGCTGCTCCGCGCGGACGACCGTGACGGGCGAGCTCGGCTGCTCCTCGAGCAGGTCCGTCAGCGTGCAGCCCAGCGCGCGCGCGATCTGGTACGCGAGCTTGACGGTCGGGTTCTTCACGCCGCGTTCGACCTCCGAGAGCATCGTGCTGCTCACGCCGCTGGTCTTGGCGAGGGCGTCGAGGCTCAAGCCGAGTTGCTGCCGGCGGCGGCGGATGTTCGGCCCGATCGCGCCTGCAGGGTCCGTCATGGTCGCTGGGATACGCGACGCGTCGCGTGGCGGTCAAACCGCGGCGCGCGAGCGCGCGCTCGTGCTGCGATCGCGTCGGCTGCGCTGGAGCGTCGACCTCCGTGCGGCGCGGACGCAGGCGCTGGCGATCGTGACTGGATCCGGATCGAGAGCATCCTCGGCACACACTTCGACGTGCGCGTGCGCGACACCGCTCGGCTCGGATCCGGCGACGCGATGGTTCAGGCCGTGATCCCGGAGGTCCGCGGCGCCCGGGCGACACGAGTTCGTGATCGATCCTGACGACCCGCTGCGCGCGGGCGTACTGCTTCGGTAGCAACTCACGCGGTCCGGCGGCGACGGGCGATGAGCCCGAGCGTCAGCAGGAGCAGCGCGGGCGCGCCGCCAGAGCGCTCCCTCGTCGCGCACGCGCAGCCCTCGTCGCCGTAGGCGGCGTCGACCCCGTAGTCGTGGGGCAGGGCGCCGCCGGTTTGTCCGTCGCCGCCGCTCCCGTCACCGCTGTCGCCGCTGTCGCCGCTGTCACTTGAACCACCGCTGTCGTCCCCGGCGCTCGCCGAGTCGCCGTTGGTGGGGTCGCCGCCGGTGGGGTCACCGCCGGTGGGGTCACCGCCAGTCGGATCGCCGCCAGTCGGGTCGCCGCCGGTGGGGTCGCCGCCGGTGGGGTCGCCGCCAGTCGGGTCACCGCCAGTCGGGTCACCGTCGGTGGGGTCACCGCCGGTGGGGTCGCCGCCGGTGTCATCGTCCGGCACGGGATCGACGACCGCGACCACGCGCACGCCCGGGGTCGGATCGAGCTCGACCGGCACCGTGGTCGCGAAGAACGCGGCGTCCTCGAGCACGTCGATCGTGTGGGCGCCGGCGCCGACCTCGCTGAAGCTGAAGCGCCCGCTGGCGTTTGTGAAGGTCGAGGGCCCGCCGTCGAGCTGAACCTCGGAACCTGCTCCGACGACCATGTCCTCGGGGGCGCAGAAGCCCGCGAAGTCGCCGAGCGGCGCGTAGGCGACCGAGCCCAGCTCGCCGATCCCCTCGCAGGGGTTACCGGGCGCGAGCACCAGGCGGCGCTTGCCCAGGACCGGATCCTCGGCCCAGTAGTAGTCGAGCTGCGCGCCGGACGAGACCAGGCACTTGTCGTTGTTCCCCAGCTCCGCGGGCGCCTGGATCGTGCTCGTCAGCCAGGTGTCCGCGGTCGCCGTCAGCGTGCAGGCCCGCGAGGCGTCGACCACGATCCCGTCGACGACCCCCTCCGAGACCAGCTCCAAAATCAGCGCCATGTACAGGTCCCAGTCCCAGTGGGGTCCGGGGTCCGTGTGCGAGGCGCCCGGGACCTCGATGTGGCCGATGATGTGATCGCGGTCGAGCGGGATCCCGTGGCGGTCCGCCATCCAGCGCGTCAGCACGGCCGACGAGGTGTACGCCGCCCACGTGTACCACTCGTTCGGCTCGTCGACCCAACCCTCGTGCTCGATGCCCAGCGACTTCCCGTTGTAGGCGCCGACGTGCCAGGCCTTGTCGTCAAGCCTGACCATCTGCGTGACCTCGCCGTCGCTCGCCTGCATCACGAAGTGCGCGGAGACGTTGGCGGCAGGGTTTTGGAACCACGACATCGAGCCCTGGTAGTAGCCCTGCATCGTGTGGACGACGATGAACTCCGGGACGATGCCGCCGTTCGAGTAGTTCGAGGAGTCGGCGGGCACGAAGCCGACCGCGAGCGGGTAGTCTGGGTCGGCGCGGAGGAACACCGGCTCCCATTGCTCGCGCAGCGCGTCGAGGTCGTCGTAGAGCGGCGGGCGCGTGTGATCGTCGTGACGCGCGTGCTCGGCATCGAGCGAGTCGACCACGGGCAGCGCGGGCGCGGCGATCACGGAGCCAAAGACCAACGCGGCGGCGAACAGCGACCCGTGCATGTTCAAAGTGTACCGCGCGCGGCGAGCGAATGTGCGCGGCGCGAGCACGCTTTCCACACACGCGGCGCGCTCCCGCGCCGCCACAAACGCGGGCTCTACAATCGAGCGAGCGGCCGCGCGCCGCGGCTCGCTCGGGCGCTTTAGGCCGAGGAGCGCGCGGCGTACACTCTGGCCGCCGTGCAGCCAAATTCGACGAAGGCCATCCTCGCGATCGATCTCGGGACCTCGGGGCCCAAAGTCGCGCTCGTGACGACCGCCGGCGAGATCCTCGGGTCGGAATTTGAAGAGACGCCGCTGATCCTGCTGCCGGGGGGCGGCGCCGAGCAGGAGCCCGACGCCTGGTGGGGCGCGATCGTGACCGCCGCGCGTCGGCTGCTCGCGCGCGAGCTGATCCCGCGCTCCGCGATCGCGGGGGTCTGCTGCACCTCACAGTGGTCGGGCACGGTTCCGCTCGGCCGCGACGGCCGGCCGCTGATGAACGCGATCATCTGGATGGACTCGCGCGGCGCGAAGCACATGCCGGACGTGCTCGGCGGGCGGCTCAAGATCGAGGGCTACGGCCCCAAGCGCCTGCTCCGCTGGCTTCGGCTGACCGGCGGCGCGCCCGGCAAGTCCGGCAAAGACCCGTTCGCGCACGTGCTGTTCATCCGCCGCGAGCGCCCCGAGATCTACGCGCAGACCGACAAGTTCCTCGAGGTCAAAGACTACCTCAACTACCGCCTCACCGGCCTCATGGCGGCGTCGTTTGACTCGATCACGCTGCACTGGGTCACCGACAACCGCGACCTCTCGCGCGTGGCCTACGACCCCACGCTCCTGCGCTGGGCGGGCGTCGAGCGCGAGCGCCTGCCCGAGCTCAAGCGCGCGAGCGACGTCCTCGGCCCGGTGACGCCGGCGGTCGCGGCCGAGCTCGGGATCCCCGAGGGCGCGCCGGTGGTCATGGGGACGCCCGACGTGATGTCGGCGGCGATCGGCTCCGGCGCGGTCGAGGACTACGCCGGTCACCTGTACGTCGGGACATCTTCTTGGATCACCTGCCACGTGCCCTTCAAGAAGACCGCGCTCGCCGACAACATCGCGTCGCTGCCCTCGGCGCTGCCGGGTCGCTACCTGATCGCCGGCGAGCAGGAGTGCGCGGGCAAGTGCCTGATGTTCCTGCGCGACAACCTGCTGTTCCCCGACGACGCGCTCAACCCGGGCGGCGCGCGCCCCGAGGGGGTCTACGCGCGCTTTGACGCGCTCGCGGAGGCGGCCGCGCCCGGCGCCGGCGGCGTGATCTTCCTGCCCTGGCTGTACGGCGAGCGCACGCCGATCGAGGATCACCACGTGCGCGGCGGGTTTTTCCACATGTCCCTCGGGACGACTCGCGCCCAGCTCGTGCGCAGCGTGCTCGAGGGCGTCGCGCTCAACTCGCGTTGGTACCTCGAGGCGATCGAGCGCTTCATCGGCCGCCGGGTCGACGGCCTCAACTTCATCGGCGGCGGCGCGCGCTCGCGGATCTGGTGCCAGATCTTCGCCGACGTGCTCGATCGCGAGATCCGCCAGATCGCCGAGCCCATCGACGCCAACGCGCGCGGCGCCGGCCTGCTCGGCGCGGCCGGTCTCGGCCTCATCAAGCTCGAGGACATCGCCGCGCTCGTGACCGTGCAGGAGCGCTTCGCGCCGAACCCCGCGAACCGGGCGCTCTACGACGCGCTCGCGCAGGAGTTCGTCGGGCTGTACAAACGCAACCGCAAGGCGCACGGACGCCTCGCCCGCCTCTTCGAACGCTAAGCCGGAACCTCAGGACAGCCCGTGAGTCTCAAGGACATCGCCAAGAAACAGCTGGGGCGCATCAACCCCGACGTCATCGGGAAGGCCTTCAAGGTCGCCAAGAAGATCCCCTTCGTCCGCAAGCGGATCGAGCGCGAGCTCGACGGCATGATGGCGGAGCTCGAGGCCAAGATGAAGCCCTACGTCGACGACTACGAGCGGCACTCGCGGCTGCCGAAAGCCGGCCGCGAGCGCGCGGCGATCGTCGACGAGATCAAGTCCATGCGCGAGCGCGAGAGCTCGCGCTGGCGCGACGGCTACGTCTCGGGCGCCGTGTACCACGGCGACCAAGCCCACCTCGACTTTCAGCACGAGGTCTACGCGCTCACCAGCCAGTCGAACCCGCTGCACTCGGACCTCTGGCCGAGCGCGACCAAATTCGAAGCCGAGATCGTGGCGATGACCGCGAACATGCTCGGCGCCGGCCTCGCGGGGGCGCACCCGAAGGCGCCCCACGACATCGAGCGCGAGATCGTCGGCTGCGTCAGCTCGGGCGGGACCGAGAGCATCCTGCTGGCGATGAAGGCCTACCGCGACCAGGCGCGGGCCGAGCGGCGGATCACGAGCCCCGAGATCGTCGCGCCGACCAGCGCCCACGCGGCCTTCGACAAGGCCGCGCGCTACTTCAAGATCAAGCTCGTCAAGGTCCCCGTCGGCCCGGACTACCGCGCCGACGTCGAGGCCACGCGCGCCGCGATCACGCGCAACACGATCTGCCTCGTGGGCTCGACCCCGTCGTTCCCCCACGGCGTCATCGATCCCATCGAGTCGCTCTCGGAGCTCGCGCGCGCGCGCACGATCGGCCTTCACGTCGACGCCTGCCTCGGCGGCTTCGTGCTGCCCTGGGCCGAGCGCCTCGGCTACCCGGTCCCGCCGTTTGACTTCCGGCTCCCGGGCGTGACCTCGATGTCCGCCGACACCCACAAGTACGGCTACGCGGCCAAGGGCACCTCCGTGGTGCTCTACCGCGGCGCCGCGCTGCGTCGGCACCAGTACTACACGGTCGGCGACTGGCCGGGCGGGCTGTACTTCTCGCCGACCTTCGCCGGCAGCCGCGCCGGGGCGCTCAGCGCGATCTGCTGGGCGACGCTGCTCTCGATCGGCGAGGACGGCTACGTCGAGGCGTCGCGCAAGATCCTCGAGACAGGCCGAAAAATTCGCGAGGGCGTCGCCGCGATCCCCGAGCTGGAGGTGCTCGGCGACCCCCTGTGGGTCATCGCCTTCACCACCCGCGGCGAGCTCGACATCTACCGCGTGCTCGACTTCATGAGCGAGCGCCACTGGAACCTCAACGGGCTGCACAAGCCCTCCTGCCTGCACATCGCGGTCACGCTGCGGCACACCCAGCCCGGCGTCGCCGAGCGCTTCCTCGCCGACCTGCAGGACGCGGTCGAGCACGTCCGGCGGTTCCCGCCGGGGAAGGGCGGCATGGCGCCGGTCTACGGGCTGGCGGCGACGGTGCCGACGACCGACGTGATCGGCGACGTGCTCGAGCGCTACATCGACACCCTGTACAAGGTTTAGCCCGGCCGCGTCGAGCGCCCGCGTCGCGGCGCCTCGATTTAATATGCTCGAAAGTGCTTGTTTGCTCAGGCGCGCTTCAGGGGTGACAATGTCTCTTAAGACATGTGAGAAAAGCGCCCTACAGGGCGGCCGGTTTGCCGACATAGGTCCGCGGGCCGCCACGAAAGGGGCTAGACCCCGCACGCGAACGACCCTACACTGAATTGTGGGGGAACCGCGGTAGGGGGCGCCCCCAGTTGTGATCCTGCCTTCGACACGCGACGCTATCGCTCGCGAGGAGAGAACCCATGAACCTTGCTATCTCGAAAGCTCTCTCGCCCTGCACCACGACGCCACGCGGCGCGCGGCTGTACGCGGCGTTCGCCTTCGCGGGCCTGCTCGCCGTCGCGCCCGCGTGCGCCGATGACTCCGGCTCGACCGCCTCCATGTCCGACAGCAACTCCGGGTCGGACTCGATGTCGTAAGTCGACACGAACGACCGAGGACCCCGTCAGCCGCCGCCGCGCCCCAGCTCAGGGCGCTCGCGCGTTCGGGCGGGCGTGAGCCGAGTACGCGCGAGGGCGCTGAGGTGCGTCGGACGACGCGGGTTCTTTGGAACATAGAAGGCGCGACCGAGGTCCGTCTCACGCGTCGGGATCGGGCGGGTGGTCGCGCCGTCGCGGTGAGTCGCTCGCGGCCGGCAGCTCGAGCGGCCCGAACGCGCCCTCGACGATCGCGAACAGCGCGCGGATGTCATCGGCGCGCTGGCGTCGACGGTAGAGCAGCACGCTGCTCAAGACGCCGAACAGCATGAAGGCGGCGAAGCCGATCGCTATGGGGTTCAGCCCCGCGATCAGGAGCGGGGCGATGATGAAGGCCGTGAGGCCGACCACCGCGCGCGCGACCTCGAAGCGCTGCGCGGGCGTGACCGCGAAGCGCTTCACGCTGATCTCGAGTCGCGCGCCCCGGGCCGTTCGCCGTATGTTCCCGATCAGCGCGGGGCCGACGTTGATGTCGGACGGGATCACGGCCTCGCCGACGGTGACGCGTGGCCCCCACGGCTTGAACAGGGTGAAGCCCTGATCGTGGAGCATGATGAACGGCTTGCGGCTCCTTCGCCTCTTCGCCTGCTCCTCGGTCACGATCGGCGGGCTCGAGGGGCGGCGGAGCGGATCGAGCGCGTCGTCCGGCGATTTATCGAGCTCGTAGCAGCGCAGGTGCTCTCGAGACGCGCGGCGCTCCAGGCTCGTCGTCACGGGGGTACTCTAGCAGCCCGTGGCGAGCGTCCGCACGACGTCTCTCGCGGGATTTTTTGTCGATGAGCTCGTCGGCGATTCTCACGGCGCGCTGAGACGCGCCCGCGCGCTACGAGCGGTTGACCAGCAGCGCGTCGTCGTGGTGGCGCAGGAGCTCCTCATCGCAGGGCGATCGCTGTGCGAGCCGCGGGCAGCGGGCCACCAGGTTGTCGCGTGAGCTGAGGTCCTCATGGCGGACCCGATCGACGCAGACGGCCCCCTCGGGGCCCCAGACCGCCTCGATCCGAAGATCGCTGCGGGCCCGCTCGTGCCACTCGGCGATCAGGCCAGCGCGGTCGATCCACGCGATCCGCGTCCCGGGGCGCGTGTGCGGGGTCCCGTCGCCGCAGTAGTCCGCGCGCAGCATCCGAACGCAGGCCTCGTGATAGGGGCGCAGCGATCGGCCGTCGGGGCCGCTCGCCCACGGACGGTAGCCGATCCGCACGCACTTCCCAGCGGCGCCCGAGGTGCATGAGAAGCGCAGCTCAGCGCGGCGCTCGAGCGCCACCGCGAGCGTGGTGCCGTCCGGCCCCGGGGAGCAGAAGGCTCGCCAACGACCGCTCTTCGGATCGTAGCGCGAGAGCTCGTAGTACAGCAGCGAGCTCGCGGGGAGCAGCGGATCGCGGCGGACATCATCGATGCGGACGAGCGCGGGCCTTCCGCGCCCGTCCTTGATCCGCAGCCGCGCGCCCCGCAGCGCCGACCCTGCCCGGACGCGCCCGGCTGGGTCCCGCGCGACGAGCAGCCCGTCGACGACGTGGGCGTCGCCGAGCTCCGCGCCCCAGGACGTCGATCCTCCCTGTAGCAGCGTCGCCGCCATCGTGGCCATCAGCAGCCATACGCGCGCGCCGCGGCGACGCCGCTGGCTACGCTGTCGTTGGATTCGGTACACCATCGCGGAATTACCCCCACCGCGCCGGCGTTATCGCGCGCCCTCGAGGCCCTCGAGAACGCGCGTGACACCGCGAAGCACTACGATAAGAACACACGATTCGTCGAGGCGAACACGCGGGTCTTCTCGTCAAAGAATATAAATTGTTAAGCGCGCACTACTCGAGCGTGCTCGCGGCGAGGGGGCGGTCCCCGCGAACGCGAGCCGCGCGCGAGTCGGGCGGCGCGTGACGTCAAGCGGCCCGACGCGGTCTTGCGAGCCGCGGTCGCGCGCGCTGACGAATTGAGGGTGGGCTCACCGGACCGCGTCACCGCGAGCGGGTGTCACGGCCGACGGGCGGCGAGCTCGCGCTGGGCGACGCCTCGGCGTCGAGCCGGTCGTCGCGTGCTGCGAGCGCCCACGCGACGCCGCGCGCGCGCGCCGTCACGCGCCGCGGGCCAGACCGGCGCTACGCACCCGTAGCGCCCGACCTGTACCCGACGGCGACGTGTCGACGTCACGCGCGAGGCGACGCGCGAGCGTCGAGGGCCTACCGCGACTCCGGCGACCCGGCGTCCTCGTACTCGGCGTTCCCGTCGAGCGAGGGGCCGTTGGCCGGGCAGATCCACGGCGGGCAGCAGTGCGGGCAGCTCGCCAGCGTGGCGTCGTCCCCCGCGTTCGTCCCGTGCAGCGCGGCCGCAGGCGCGGAGGCGCTCGTGACCGCCGGCGCGCCGCTCGAGGACGCGAGGCCCACAAGAGCGGTGGCGAAGGCGGCGCAGGCGATAAGTGCGAGTTTCCAGTTCTTCATTGCTTCGTCTCCAATACACACAGCGCGACCGTTGCGACTGGGCACGCGCGGGTAGATGCGCGAGGCGGACGCCCAGGAAACGCGTAGATCGCGACGTTTTTCACAGCACTACGCGACGCTGGCACGCGCCGCGTTGTCCTCACAACGAGGTTCAATCGACCCTCAATTAGTGAGTGCCTGATTGGTGTGCATTCGATCCGAATTAAATAGAAATTAGTGGGTAGTATTTTTTGCAGCGCTTAGACGACGAATCTGCGTGCTAAACGGCGAGCGATAGCGAGAGTCGACGCAAATCGATCGTGTCGTCGGCGCAGCTTTGTCGTTCGCGATCGTCGAGTCGGCGGGGCGCGTCCGGCCGCGCGTCCGCGCGTGGTTTAACCTGTCTTATTACGCATGTTGTTTCGCGATCGAGGCCGCCGCGCGCGCGCCGACAGAAACCGGCCGCGTGGTCGCGCGACGCCCCGCGTGCGGGCTTGTCGGGCGCGTGACGGGTGCCGTAGGCTGGCGCCCGGAGGGGACGATGGGGCGGACGCAGCTGTACCGAACGAAGACCGGGATGACCTTTGATCCCGCGCGGGTGATCACGCTGGACGGCTACGTGTTCCGGCCGCTCTACGTAAAACGCAGCGAGCGCCTCCGGACGCTGCTGGCTACGCGCCGCCTCGACGATGATACGCCGCTGATCGCCGCGCGGCTCGGTGGCGGCGAGACGATCGCGCTGGATAAGCGACAGATGTCGTATCACCACTTCGCGCAGGGGGAGCAGAACGGGCGCCCCTGGCTGATCAGCTTTTGAGTGGTGTGCAACACCGGTATCAGTTTGATACCCCGCGTACACGACAACGTTCACAGGTTCGCGCTCGCCGGGCTGCACAAGGGCCTGGCGCTGATGACCGACCGCGAGACCGGCTCCTACTGGGACCACGTGACCGGCGAGTGCGTGCACGGCCCGCTCCGCGGTTATCAGCTCGAGGGCGCCACGCCGCTCGAGTATCCCCTCGCGGCCCAGCTCGCGCGCGTCGAGCCCGAGGCCCGCGTCGCGCTCTCGCGCCACGGCCCGCTCCGTCGCGGGATCACGCGCTTCCTCCAGCGAAGCATGTCACCTGGCACAAAGGGCATGGTGCCGCCGCACTTCATCTCGACGATGGCCGGCGAGGACACGCGGCTGCCGAGGCTCGAGCTCGGGCTCGGCGTCTCGATCGGCGAGCGCGCGCGCTTCTATCCGCTCAGCGTGCTCCGCCGCGTCAGCGAGCCGCGCCTTGACGAGCTCGCGGGGCGACGGCTCCTGATCTATGTAGATCCGCAGACCGGTGCCCCGAGCGCCGTCTTCACCGACGCGCGCGCGGCCGAGTACCGCGGGCGCGAGCTGTGGATCGAGAGCCCGTCGGGCGCGTCGGTGATCGAGGACGGGCGCCTGCGGATCGCGGGCAGTCACCGGACGACCGCGCGCGCGCCGTCGCGTCCGCAGCAGCAGTTCACGCGCTGGTACGGCTTCGCGTTCCTGTTCCCCGAGTGCGAGATCGCCGGCGCTGTTTCGGGGCGTCACGAGTGAGCCGCGCGAGGCGCCACGCGGGTACACGCCCGCGGGCCTGGTGATTTCGTCGTCGCTCTGCCTCTCGTTCTTCTGTCCGCGCGGCCGGTCCTGCGCGAGCACGCCGCGCTCTCCGTCGCTCGCCTCGTCGACGCGGCAGATGACGCCGCAGCCCGTCGCTTCGAATCGCGCGGCGAAGCTCGAGCGCCCATGGCCCCGAGAGCACGACCGGACCGCGAGAAGGCTGAGCGGACCAGCACCGCGACGAGCGCCGACGCTGACGTACTCGAGCCGATCGCGCCCGCGTATCAAGCGAGCTCGTCGCGTATCGTTCGTCTGCTCAATCAGACAGATCGCGCCACGGGGTCGCGGCTCACTCGGCGAGCCGATCAACGCTCGGGCACGGCCCCACGACCTCCGCCCAGTCCGTCCGCCGGAGCACGGGGATGGCCATATCGATGAACGCGCGTACACGCGGCGCGAGGTGCAGTCGCTCCGGGAAGACGAGGTTGACCGTGACCTCAACGCCCACCAGCTCCGTGAGCACCGGCCGGAGCAGCCCGCGGCTCGTCTCGTGCGCGACGAGCTCGACCGGCAGGAGTCCAACGCCGAGCCCGGCGACGACGGCGCGGCGAAGCGCCGCCATCGAGTTGCTCACGACGCGCCCACGAACCGCGACGGACCCGCCCGCGATCAGCGGCCAGCGACTCCGCGGGTTTCCCGAGGAATTAAACGCGCGGATACAGTCATGCTCGCTCAGGTCCGCGGCGCTCTGCGGCGTCCCGCGAGCGTCGAGGTAGGCCGCGCTGGCGACGGCCTGCAGGCGGCTCTTATACGCCCTGTGGGCGATGAGCGCGGAGTCCTCTGGCGGCGTGATCCGCAGCGCCACGTCGTAGCCCTCGGCGATGAGGTCGACAAGTCGAGACGTCACGAGGAACTCGACGTGAGTCTGCGGGTAGCGATGGGCGTACTCGGCGAGGACGCTGGCGATGACATCGACCGTGAAGCCCGGCGGAGACGTGACCTTAAGGACACCACGAGGAACCTGGTCGACGCGGCTGACAGCCTCGGCGGCTCTTCGGATGTCCGCGGCGATTCGGCGGGCGTAGCCGAGGTACTCTTTCCCCGCCGGCGTGAGCGCCATCCGACGCGGCGTGCGAATCAGCAGCTTGACCTCCAGCTGCCGCTCGAGCTGCGCGAGGCGCCGCGCGACGGTCGACCGCGTGACGCCCAGCGACGCGGCCGCGGCCGCGAGCGTGCCGGAGTCAACGATTCGGACGAACAGCTCGATGTCGGTGATGGAGTTCATGCGAAGACTCGCAGCGCCAGCGCGTGTAGCTAATTTGGAGAGCGCGCTTCAAATCTTCAACGGGTCGACAGACGGCGCGACACCGGCCGTGGCGCGCCATTGAGCGCGCCGACGATTGAGCGCGCCAACGATCGAGCGCGGCGTCGCGCGGCGTGCTGCTCGCTCTCCGCACCATAGACGTCGAAAAACGACGCTGGTCGTGCTCGGTCGTCTTCGTACGCTGGTCATGCTGGCGTGGACGCGCGACTCGTGTCCGAGGAGATAGGTGGAAATGCGCGAAGTATGCGGGTTCTTGTTGGTTTGTTCGCTTCTGGCATGTTCGGGGAGCTCCACGGGGACGGAGGCCGCGACGAGCAGCGACGGTACGAGCTCAACGACCGCCGGGGCGACTACGACCGCCGGGGCGACTTCGACCGCCGAGGCGACGACGACCGCGGGGACCGCCACGTCGAGCGCTTCGATGACCGGCGCCGACAACACGACGACCGGCGCCGACAACACGACGGCCGGGCCGGAGACGACCGAGGCCGCGACCGACGAGCCTGGCTTCACGTGCGTGCTCGATATCGAGGGCTGGCAGTGTCCGAGCCCGGACCTGGAGGCGTGCACCTGCTTCGGGTGTAACGACAACGGCAACTGTCCTGTGGAAGAAGACTGCTTCTGCCCGGACTGCGCGGTCGCGGAGTTTACCTGCCAAGCGGATGAGTGCGTCGACGACGGCGAGTGCAACCCGGCGTTCGAGGCGTGCGTCTGCGATGATTGCGTCGCGCACCCGTCTTGTATGGGTTGATCGGTGCGGACGGCGGCGAGTCTTCGCGTGAGCCGGACCCGCTCGGGGCGCGCGACTCGTCGCCGGTGGATTCGATCCTCGTCGACGCCGAAGGTCACCTGCGCCTACGGACATCTCCGTAGGTAGCGACAGCCCAGGCGCGAGCTCCCAGCGTTCGGCGTCGTCGGCGCGGCGACGCTAATTCGATCGCGGGTACATGCTGGGCACATGCTCGAGGGACGCGATATTTAACTCGAGAATTCAGCTGCTTGCGTCGCGCGGGCGGCCTTGATGTCGGAGACCGACTCGTCGACTGACAGCGGCGCGAGCGACAGCGGCACCGACAGCTCTCAGTCGGGCGGCGACAGCAACAGCGCTGGCGGCTCGACCATGTCCGACCAGGGCGGCAGCGAGAGCAACAGCGCCAGCGGCGGCTCGGGCGGCGGGAGCTCGCCGATGACCGACGCGAGCACCACCGACGACACCTCGGGCGGTCAGGTGTCGACTGGCTCCGGCGGCACCCAGGGGACGACGAACGACACGACGACGACCACCACCACCACGGAGCCCGATCCGGTGGACTGCGGTCAGATCGACAACCTCGACGAGTGCGAGTCGGAGCCGATGTGCGCGCCGGCGGTCGCGGAGAAGTACAACCTGACCCCGAGCAAGGTGTGCAAGGCGGACGCGCCGCAGTTCGTCGCGTGCATGCCGGTCGACGAGTGCGGGCCGCCGAACCAGGACGCGTACTACTGCTTCGGCGACCTCAACCACCCGTGGTTCGACTTCCAGGACACGTGCCTGCCCGAGAATTACTCCGAGTGCCCGATCGAGGCCCAGGAGGACTACCCGCCCTGTGACTGAGTCGCGCGGGCGCGCGTGAGCGCAGCCTGCAGCGCCTCGGTCTCGCGCTGCAGGCTGGCCTCGAGGATCACGCCGTAGCGGCGGCGGGCGAGCTCGCGCGAGCCGCCGCCGATGGTGAGTCGCTGGCGAAAGCGCGTCTGGCCGTCGCCGTGGGCCGCGAAGCTGCGGCAGCGCGCGCCGGTGACGAAGGCCGTGCTGGGGCCTCCGTCGCGCCAGCAGAATCGCCCCGGTCGCGCGTCGGTCGGCGGCTGCAGCTCGTAGACGCGGTGCCACATGTCGCGCGTCTTGTCTCCGAGCGCGACGCGGATGTCGATGATGTCGCCGGGCCCGGGCGGCGCGTCGGCATCGGGAGCGCGCGGCGTCGCCACGAGGATGAACGGGTTCCACTGCGGGTAGCGTGCGAAGTCCAGGTAGAGCGCCCAGGCCTCCGCGGGCGTCGCGTCGAGGATCGCCTCGTGCTCCCACGTGATGACCTTGGGCGGACGCGGGATCTTGGCGTCGGTCGCGGGGTCGTAGGGGCCGCGGGTGCACGCGAGGAGCGTGCTGATGACGAGGAGGCCGAGGGCGGCGAAGCTCGCCGACGATTGCGACCGCAGGCGCACGGGTCATGGAGTAGCATGCGGCCCCCCGCGGGCGGCGAGGCCGCGCGCGTCGCACAGGACTCGACAGAACTCGAACACGGCGAAGGCGCAGGATTGATGCTCTCCTCGGTACTCAGCGCGAACGGAAAACGGTGGATCTACGGCGATGTGTTTGGTGTCTCGCGCGTCAACATCGGCAAGGCCCTCAAGCTCAAGACCACCTTTAAGGCGACCGCGCCGCGCGGCGGCGTGACGATCGACGGCTCGGGGAAGCTCGCGCTGGTCCCGGGGCGCTCGCAGACCGGCGTCTACGGCGATGACCGCGTGTCGCTGCTGAATCTCCCGGGCCTCGGGCTTCGCCACAAGCTCACGAGCCTGTCGGAGCCGGCCTGTCTGCTCGGCTCGGGGGACGGGCTGCGCGTGGTCGAGCTCGGCTACGGCGACCTCGAGATCTCGCGCGTCGACGGGGACTCGACGAGCCGCCTGCGCTCGCTATCGCTCGCGCCTGATGGCGGCGCGCGGTCCCTGGGGCGGCGCGCGATCGGTCCCAAAGCCTCGGGACCCAGGCAGCCCGACGCGACGACGCCGAGCAGGCTGCTGCGCGTGGCGCCCGACGGGCGCTTCGCGGCCCTCAGCGGCGGGCGGCTCTGGGGCGGGAGGATCGCGGAGGAGGGCGACGTGATCGCGTGGACCCTCGAGCTCGAGGTGCACCCGACGGTCGCGCTCGACGTCCAGCTGACGACCGCGGCGACCTGGCTGACGGTGATGGACCACGCCGGCGGGCGCGCGCACCTGCAGCGCGTCGGCCCCGACGGCGCGATGGGCGAGGTGATCACGCTCGAGTCGATCGCGGCGCCGCGCGTGACGGATACATGGCTCTTGTACCAGCCGAGCAGCGACGCCGTGGTCCGGCGGGCGCGGGCGAGCGGCGAGGAGACGCGCTTCGAGGTCGCGGCCTACAACGCGCACCCGCGCGCTGAGCCGGAGCTCGAGGTGTTCCGCGGGCGTCCGAGGCCGCCGGCGCCGACGCGCCTGCCGGGCTACGTCGACGCGGTGGGCGAGCGGGTGATGTTCGTGCCCTGGCACCGAGAGCAGATCATCGAGCTGACGAAGGGCGTGGTGCTCGATCGCGGCCTGTACGAGGCGGCCGGGGCGTACCGCCGCGCGATCGTCGAGATCATGACGCGCGACAACGAGTCGCTGGCGCGCGTGCAGCTGCAGGCGCGCCTGCACCATCTCGACACGGACGTGAAGGGCAGCACGAGCAGCTTCGGCGTGCAGCTGCCCGAGTGCGCGGGCGCGATCGGCCCGCGCGCGGCCTGTGAGTTCGTCAGCAAGCTGACCGATCGCTTCGAGCTGCGCACGCACGGCTGGAGCTGGGGGAGCGCTGGTCGACACGGCGGCGTCAGCGGGGAGCTCGTGGAGGCCACGCTCGCCGAGACCCGCGCGACGCTCGAGTGGATGCGCGTGGCCGACGCCATCCCGCTCGAGCTCGACAGCGACGTCCGCGGGCTCTACACCGACATGCTCGGGATCCCCAGCGACCCGCGTCCGGCGGATCGACCGTTCACGCCCGAGGCCGAGCGCCTGTGGCTGCGGGCGATGCTCGAGACGATCCGCGCGCAGGGCTGGCCCGATGAGGTGTCCTGGGAGACATGGGCGAAAGAGCCGATCACACCAGCGCTCGCGATCTCGGCGCTCGCCGGCCTGCGCGACTGGAGCCGCTACCGCCCCTACGAGGGCCTGCACGCGCTCTCGTGCGCGCTCGCGCACCATCTCGAGGCCGACGCGCAGCCGGTGCTGCTGGCGCTGATCGCCGACAACACGCAGCTGTTCAACTGGAAGCAGTTCCGCGACGCGGGCGAGCTCTTGGTGTGGCTCTGCAACCGCAACCCGGAGCTGAAGACCCCGTCGATCGAGGCGATCGAGGCGATCGAGCACCCCGAGGTCAGCGAGTGGGAGCACGAGAAGAAGACCGTGCTCGACGCGCTGCGCCGCGGGGCGCGACACCTGTGGAGCAGCGGGTAGGCGTCGCGGAGCAGGGGGCGATCGCCGCTACGACGCGCTCGGCTCGCCCCCCGCCGCGGTCGTGATGATCTCGTAGACGTTGACCGGCTGCTTGCGGCCCTTGACGTTGACCTCGCCGATGCGCCGGTGGCTGACCTTCTCGGGCGCGTTGAGCCCGGCGATGGTGCTCTCGCTGGCCGCGATCGCGACCCCGAGCTTCTTCGTGAGGCTCTCGATTCGCGCGGCGGTGTTCGCTACGTCCGAGATCGCGCTGCCCTCCCAGCGCTCATCATCTCCGATGATGCCGATCAGCAGCGGGCCGGTGTTGACGCCCACGCCGATGCGCAGGCGCTCATCGCCGCGCAGCCCCTCCATGTCGTTGAAGCGCGAGAGCCGGGCGTAGAGATCCTGGCTGCACGCGAGCGCGTCGTCCGGGCCGCCGGGGAACGCGGCCATCAGCGCGTCCCCCAGGAACGTGATGATAAACCCGCTGTGTTCGCGGATGATCGGCCCCGCGTGCCCCAGGTAGCGGTTGAGGAACCCGAAGGCCTCGGTCGGCGCCATGGTCTCGGCGCGGCTCGTGAACCCACGCATGTCCGAGAACAGCACGCTCATGTCGCGCTCGACGCCGGCGCCGAGCGAGAGCGTCGTGACATCATCGGCGGGCAGCTGGCGGATGAAGTCGCGCGGCACGAAGCGCTGAAACACCTCGAGCGTTCGCCGGAGCCGCGTGGTCTTGCGCGCGAGCTCGAGGGTCTGACGATAGCTCTTGAGCGCCTCGTTGATCGTCAGCAGCAGGTCGGCGCTCTCCCAGGGCTTGGCGATGTATCGATACAGCGACGCGTGGTTGACGGCGCTGCCGACCGCGTCCGCGCTCGCCTGCCCGGTCAGCAGGATCTTGCGCGCGTCCGGGAGTCGCGCGTGGATTCTCCGCAGCAGCTCGTCGCCCTTCATGCGCGGCATCAGGTGATCGCTGATCACGACCGCGAGGTGGGTGCCCTGCTCGATCAGCTCGTCGACGATCTCGAGCGCCTCCTCGCCGCTCTCCGCCACCTCGATCAGGCAAGGCTGCGAGAGGCCCCGCTTGAGCTGCTCGCCGATGCTGTTGAGGACGATGTGCTCGTCGTCGACGCACAGCACGACGCTCCGCTGGGCTTGATCGATCGCGTTACTCTCCATATCGGCTCTCCATAGGCTCACTGGATAGGGTCACTGGCTCGCGGCGCCGAGGGGGCGGCGCCCGGCTGCGTCGGTAGGCGCACGATGAACTCGGTTCGTCCCGGTCGGCTCTCGACGGTGATGCGGCCGCTGTGGCGCTCGACGATTCGGCGTGTGATGTCGAGCCCGAGCCCGCTGCCCTCGCCCGCGCGCTTGGTCGTAAAGAACGGGTCAAAGACGCGATCTCGGATCTCGGCTGGGATCCCCGGCCCCGAGTCGATCACGTGGACCGCGATCGCGGCGGGCTCGAGCGTGACGCGGATCTCGATCGTGCCCGAGTACTCCATCGCCTGGATCGCGTTGTGGACCAAGTTGGTCCACACTTGGTACAGCTCGTCCGGCGCGCACAGGATCTCCGGTACGGGGTCGTAGCGCCGCGTTATCTCGACGCCGCGCTTGAGCTGGTTTCGGTAGAGCGTGAGCACGAGGTCGATGCCCTCGGTCACGCTCGCCATCACCATCTTGCTCCCGTCGCCGTGGTGGACGTAGCGCTTAAGCGCGAAGATGATCTTCGACGCGCGCTCGACCGCGATCTGGATGTTGTCGCTGTTTTGCTGCTGGCGCGCGAGATCGTAGGCGGTCTCGAGCACGAGCGCGGCCTCGTCGTGGCGGAGCAGCGGGAGCAGCGGATCGAGCTCGTCGAGGATGCCGATCTCGACGAGCTGCTCGGCGAAGCGCTGCGGCGTCGTGACCCCGAGCTCTCCGAGCTCCGCGCTGAGCCGGCGACGCGCCCGTCGCAGCTCGCGCGTCGACTGCGAGCCGCTCGGCGAACCGGCGCGCCGGATCATCGCCTGGAAGCGCGCTCGATCGGGTGGTGACAGCGTCTCGTACACGCGGGGGAGGTTGGCGAGCGCGCGCTCGAGGGCGCGCCGAATGTTTGAGTTGGAGGCCCGTATCGCGCCGAGCGGCGTGTTGACCTCATGCGCGATCCCGGCGACGAGCTGACCGAGCGCGGCCATCTTCTCGGAGTGGACCAGCTCCTCCTGTGCGCGGCGCAGCTCGTCGAGCGCGAGCGAGAGCTCGGCCGTGCGCTGACGGACGCGCTCCTCGAGCGTGTGGTTGTTCTCCTCGAGCCGCTCGTAGAGCCGCGCGACCTCGATGGAGACGGCCGCGTCGGAGGCGATCAGCTCGAGCACGTGGCGGTGCTCGTCGGTGAACGCGCCCGCCACGAGTCGATTCTCGAGGTAGAGCACGCCCGTGAGGCGGCCTTGGTGGAGCATGGGCATGCAGAACGCCGAGCGCGGGCGGCGGAGCATGATCTGCGGGTCATCGGAGAATGAAGAGGCCGCGGCCGGGTTCTCGAGCACGATGATCTCGCGGGTCCGCGCCACGTACTCGACGACGCGCGGGGGGACGGGCGTCTCCGCGATCGGGGTCCCTTGCTGAACCTGCACCAGGTCGTCGCCGATCGCCCCCTCCGCCTCAACGAACCATCCGCTCTCGCGCTGCCACAACAACCACCCGTGGTCCGCTCCGGCGTTCTCGATCACGATCTCCATCAGGCTCGTGAGCAGCTTGCTGAGCCGCAGCTCGCCCGCGACCGCGCGCGTGGCCTTCATCACCGACGACAAGTCCAGGATGCTGGCGATGCGGCCGGACGAGGATGAGGTGCTGCTCGCGCTGACCACGAGGCCCGTCGCGCTCTTGCCCTGAACGTCGTGGGCGAGCGCCGGGTGTGCCTGATCGAGCAGCTTGACCTTCGCGCGCGCGCCCCAGCGCGCGTAGGCTCGTCTCGCCATTCGCAGGTACATCTGCGCGATGTCGGCCGCGCCGCGCGAGCGGTAGTACTCGCTGGCGCGCTCGAGCGCGAGCGCCTCGACGTGGTCGAAGCCCTGCTCGCGCGCGTGACGGACGGCGCGCTCGTAGTGGGTGATCGCGGGCTCGCCGTCGCCGTCATAGGCCGCCAGCTCGGCGCGCGCGAGGTCAGCCTTGCTCTGAAAGTTCGCGGGGCAGCCCGCGGCCATCCGCTCGAGCTCCTTGTGCGCTCGCTTGATCGCGCGGCGGACCGAGCGCGACCGCTGGCCGAGGCCCGCGTAGGCGATCACGACGTCGAGGTAGTAGCTCGCGAGGTCGAGCGCGTTGGCGTGGATCGACAAGATCGACGGCTCGTGCTCGCGGATCGCCGCGGTCGCGGCGTCGAACCGACGCGCCATGACGAGCAGCTGGATCCGCTTGAGCTCGAGGATGACGATCGGGACCCCGCTGCGGATCCCGCGAGCGCGCGCGCGAAAGCCCGCCTCATCGAAGTCGGCCGCGAAGCGCGTCAGCGCCGGTGTCTCGCCGCCGAGCGCCTCGAGGTAGCGAAGGAGCGGGATCGCGGTCGTCGTGGCCTCGTCGAGGACGTCGACCGGCCGCGAGATGCAGGCGGCGACGCTCGCCTTGAGCACGGGGATGGCCTCGCCCAGCTCCGCGCGGATGATGCACATGACGATCCGCGTGTAGTTCTCAAAGTACGTCGAGCCGCTCTTTCGAGCGCAGTCGACACCACGCGCGGCGCAGTCCAGGAGGTCGCGCAGCGGGGTCGTCCAGTGCCCGATCATCCCGGAGTAGATGAAGCGCACGCGCGTCTCGATCGCGCTGTCCGGGAAGCGCTCGAGGAGGCGGAGGCTCGCGCGCGCGTAGCTCTCGGCGACGGTGCGGTCGCCGGACGACTCGGCGAGCACGAGCCCGAAGGTCGTCAGCGGATCCGCTGCGGTGGCGTTGACGCCGTGGCGCACGCAGAGCGACACGGCGCGCATCGCCAGCACCGCGGTGAGCTTGGGCGAGTGGACGTAGGTGGCGGCGCTGGCCGCCGCGATGAGGCGCAGGACCCGATCGACGCGCGCGTCGTCGAGCTCTGGGAGATCGGCGAAGTCCTCCGGCGTTCGCCGGCCGAGCGCCATCCGCGTGTTGAGCATCTGCTTCATCACCGCGGCGGCGCTCGGGCGCGCCTGCACGGGCGACCCGAGCGCCGAGAGGGCCGCGCACGCGACCCTGATGGCGCGCGCGTACTCGAGGCGGTGATTGTAGAGCTTGACCTGCAGCGTCGCCACGTCCGCTCGCTCGATCGGCCCGCGCGCGCTCGCGTTGAGCGTCTCGAAGCAGCGCTCAGCGTCGTCTGCATCTCCAGTCAGGTACGCGCACTCGGCCTTCGCCAGCGTGATCCTGAAGCGCAGCGCCCGATCGTCCGCGCGCGCGAGGAGCTCGAGGCCCGTGTTGAAGTAGCGCAGCGCGACGTCGTGGGCGCCAAGCTCTCGCGCCCGGTTGCCGGCGTCGTGGTTGAGCGACGTGAGCCGGGCGCGCTCCTGCGGATCGAGCAGCCGGCGTCCGCGGTTTAGATGGTTCACGATCTGGAAGACGCGATCGCCCACGGCCTTCGACGGCGCGGCGTTGAGCAGCTGGAGGCCGTGCTCCGCGTGGGCTTGTTCGCGACGCGCCGGGTCGAATCGCTCGTAGGCGCCTTGGCGGATCAGCGGGTGGGCGAATCGCCCCGTCCCGGGGTCGAGCGAGATGAGCCCGGCCTCCACGGCCGGCGCGAGCGCCCGCGCGAGCTGCTGTGACGGTCGCTTCGTCAGCAGCGACAAGGTCGAGAGCGAGAAGCGGTTATTCCCGCTGCAGGCGGCGTAGCCGAGCGTCTCCAGCGCCTCGGCGGGCAGCACGTCGAGCCGGTTCACGATCTCCGCCGCCACGTCGTCGCTGACCGGCGCCTGCTCGACCTCCTTGAGGTTCCAGCTCCAGGACATGCGGGCGCGGTCGAACGCGATCAGGCCGTCGCGGTCGAGGGCCTCGAGCAGCTCCGCCGCGGCGCCGTGGTTGCCCTGGGACTTGCGGTGGATGACGCGCGCGAGCGCGATCGTGTCCTCTGGAGGGCGCCGCAGCGTGTCGGCGACGAAGTCGTTGATGCCCTCGGCGGAGAGCGGCCCCAGCAGGATGTCGAGCGCGGGGTGCTCGGCCTCGCGCAGCGCGTTGAGAAATTGAGCGAGCGGGCCCTCGGCCCCCGCGAGCAGGCCTCGATACCCGGCGACCACGAGCAGCGGGCAGCCGTCACGCGCGGTCAGGATATGCTCGAGCAGCGCCAGCGACTCTGAGCCGGCCCACTGAAACTCCCGGAGGAACAGCACCAGCGGGCGGCCGACGCGGGCGAAGACGCGGAGGAAATCCGTGACGACTCGGAAGAAGCGGTTGCGCGCCTCGATCGGCCCGCTCGCAGGGACGCGCCGCTGAGGCCCGAGCACGTGGACGAACTCGGGGATCAGATCGAGCAGCGGCTTCGCGGCGTCGCCGCACGCCTCCTGGAAGTGTTGCCGCCACGTGGCGAGCTGTCCGTCGGCGAGAACGTGCCGGATGAGCTGGCGAAACACGGTCGCCAACGGGGCGTAGGGGATCGGGCTGCCGGATTCGAAGGTCGCGGTCGCGTAGAACGCCCGGTGCTTCGCGAGGTACGGCGCGAGCTCGCCGAGGAAGACCCCTCGACCCGCGCCGGACGACCCGCTGAGGACGACGAACTCGGCCGCGCCGCTCCGGACGCGGTCGAACGCGCCCTGGACGGACGCGAGCTCCGCGTCGCGCCCGTGCAGCTTGTCGCTGACGCGGAAGGTGCTCGAGACGTCGAGCTGGCCCGGGGTGAATTTCTCGATCAACCCCGTACGGGCGAGCTTATGTCGGCACTCCTCGAGATCGAGGCGGAGCCCTTGCGCGCTGCGATATCGCTCGCTCGCCGGCTTTCGCAGCAGGCGCATCACGATCATCGAGAGCGCCTCCGGGACCCCGGGGCGCAGCGCGTGCGGCGGGGTCGGCTCGCGCGCGATATGACTGTGAATTAGCTCGAGCGGATCATTGGTGGCAAAGGGCGGACGACCGCAGAGCGCCTCATACATCGTGGCGCCGAGCGAGTATAAGTCGGCGCGGTAATCGATCGGGCGACTCAACCTCCCCGTCTGCTCTGGCGAGATATACTGAAGTGTCCCTTGAAGCACCTCGGGCGCGCCGGGGGACGCGTACTCTCGACTCGCGCGTGACGAGAGGCCAAAGTCGATGAGGCGAATCGTAAGACTCTCGTTGACGAGGATATTCGACGGGTTGATGTCCCTGTGGATGATCCCCGCGTCGTGGAGGTCGTCGACCGCGCCGGCGACCCGCGCGAAGAGCTGGAGCAGCGCCTTCAGCGGGAGCTCCGCGCGCCCGAGGCGCTGGGCGAGCGTCTCGCCGCCGAAGTCCTCGAGCACGAGCGCGGGCGAGCTCGGGTGCTCGATAAACGCGTAGGCGCGTATTACCTCGGGAATGTCTAATGAATGCAGGATCTCGAACTCTTGTCGAAGTCGCGTCGCGTCTGTAGTAAACGTCCCGCTAGTCCTCACCGCCTTAATGACGACAGAGTGTCGATCCTCGTCGCGACGCGCCCGATAGACGTGATGCCGTTCACCGACGTGGAGATCCTCGATCTCGCGGTACCCCTTAATCTCCATCGCTGCGACTCCGCTCGTACACCGCGTTAACGCGGTCGCGGACGGGATCGAGTTTGACCCATCGTCAACGCGGCGTACAACGCTCGAGTTCGCACAGGAGCGGGGTGAACGTGCACCCGCGATCGCCAGCGAGGCGATCGGCGCGCGCGGGGGCCGGACCGCGCGGTAGAATCGTCGCGTGGAGCCGGAGTCGACCATGACGCGCGAGCGAGACGCGCTCACGCGGCGGCGGCCGAGCGCCGGCGCGTCGCGAGCTGCGCTCGCCGTAGCGCTGTGCGCGGGCGTGAGCGCGTGCGCCCGCGGGCAGGCGCCAACTCCCCCGTCTCCGTCGACCTGCGAGCGCCAAGCCGAGATCGACGCGCTCGATCGTGAGGCGCGGGAGTTCGTCCAGGGCGCCCACGAGATGCAGGAGGAGCTGAAGGAGCTGCAGCGCGAGCTCGAGACCGCGACGAGCGAGGACCAGCGGGCGCGACTGCGCGCGGAGGTCCAGCACCTCGAGCAGGGGGTCGACGTGTTCTTCGCGGAGTCCGACGTTCACCGCTTCAAGGCCAAGAAGCTGGCGCGGGAGTGCGAGCGCGCGCGCGAGGAGGAGGCGGTCCGCGAGCCGGCGGAGGATCCGCCCTGTGTGCACGACGCCGAGATCGCGCAGCACGAGCGCGAGCGCGCGCGCTTCTCGGAGGCGATGCACGGGGCGCGCGCGGAGCTGGACGTGGTCGAGCGCGCGCTGGAGTCCGCGGAGAGCGAGGAGGAGCGCGAGGCGCTGCGCGCGGAGATCGGGGAGCTTCAGGGCAGCGAGGCGGTCTACTACACCGCCGCGGACCGGCACTACTTCGCGACGAAGCGGCTGCGGGAGGAGTGCGAGAAGCCGAACAGACGCCGACGTCGGCGCTGACTAGCCCTTGACGCTGCCGGCGGTGAGCCCGGCGACCAGGTGGCGCTGGGCGACGTAGAACAGCGCCATCACGGGCAGCGAGACCACCAGCGCGCCGGCGGCGAAGGCCTCCCATTGCGCGTCGTACTCGCCGATGAAGCGCTGCAGGACGACGGGGAGCGTGTACATCTCCTCCTTGCCGAGCAGCGTCGCCGCGAGGATGAACTCGTTGTAGGCGCTCATGAAGGCGAACAGCGCGGTGACAGCGATCGCCGGCCTCGCGGCGGGCAAGACCACGCGGACGAAGGCCTGAAAGCGCGTCGCGCCGTCGACCATCGCCGCCTCCTCGAGGTCGACCGGGATGGTCTCGAAGGCGCCGCGCAGCTGGAAGATGGCGAAGGGCACGGCGGTGGTCGCGTAGCAGAGCACGAGGCCGGTGAGCGAGTTCAGCAGCGAGAGACGATCGAGCAGGATGTAGAGCGGGATCGCGCTGGCGACCGCCGGGAACATCTGGGTCGCCAGCAGCAGCTTGACGCCGCCACGCTTGCCTACGAAGTCGAAGCGCGCGAGCGCGTAGGCGGTGGGGATCGCGATCAGCACGCCGACGGCCGCGGTCGCGAGGGAGACGATCAGCGAGTTGGCGAGCTGGCGCCCGAACAGCCAGCGCGTCTCGCCGCCCACGGTCTGGGTGCTGCCGACGACCTCGACGAGGTGGTCGAGCGTCGGCTCGACCGGCACGGGCAGCACGCGCGGCGCGGGGTCGCTGACGCCCGAGAACGCGAGCGCGACGACCCACAGCACCGGGTAGAGCGCGAAGCCGACGGCGAGGATCAGCACGCCGTGGGCCAGCACGGACTCGATCACGCGGGTGCTCTGCTTCAGCGCCATGTCTCTCGGTTCAGGTCACTTCGACTCGTGGCCGAAGCCGGTGACGCGGGTGACGAGGGTGAGCAGGAGGAAGATGAGGACCGCGTAGGCGGCCGCGTAGCCGTACTGCGCGCCGCGGGTGAACGCCCAGCGGTAGGCCTCCGAGACGAGGATGTCGGTGGTGCCGTCGGGCTCGCCCCCGGAGACGAGGAACACGACGTTGAACATGTTGAAGGTCCAGATCGCGCCGAGCGTGACCGCGGGGATCAGCGCCGGGCGGATCATCGGCAGCGTCACGTAGCGCAGCCGCTGCCAGCGGCTCGCGCCGTCGACCTCGGCGGCCTCGAGCGCGTCTTTGGGGACCGAGGTCAGCGCGCCGAGGGTGACGACCATCATGAAGGGGAAGCCGAGCCAGACGTTGGTCGCGACGTTGGCCGTGAACGCGGTGGAGAAGCGGGCGAACCACGCGATCGGCTCGAGCTCGGTGCCGAGCCAGCGGTTGCACTCGAGGATCAGGCCGGTGACGGCGCCGAACTGCCGGTGGAACATGCCCTTCCAGGCCAGCGCGGTGACGTAGTTGGGGACGGCCCAGGGGATGATCAGCAGCACGCGGTAGAGGCCGCGCAGGCGCATGTTCTCGCGCGACAGAATCAGCCCGAGGCCGACGCCGAGCGCGAGGTGGAAGAACACGTTGACCGCGGTCCACAGGACGGTGACCAGCAGGACGACGTAGAACGAGCCCGAGGCCAGGAGCGGCCCGCCGCGCGCGGTGAGGATCTCGACGAAGTTGGCGAGGCCGACGTAGTAGCCGGCGTCGGGCCGACCGACGAACAGCGAGGTCGCGGCGCCGACCAGGAGCGGCGCGATCACCAAGAGGCCGACCGCGAGCACGGCGTGGGCGACGTAGGCGTAGGCGGGCAGCGACTTGCGCAGGGCGGCGCGGGCCTCGGGGTCGCGGGCGCGGCGGACGAGCGCGAAGGCGCCGAACAAGATCAGCCCGCCGGTGATCAGCAGCAGCGGGGTGGGGGAGGCGCGCGGCGGGGGCGGCCGGCGCACGTCGTCGAACTGCTTGCGCGCGCTCTCGAGGGCCTCGGCTGGGCTCGCGTCGCCGCGCAGGACCTTGCGGATCGCCCGGTTCGCGGGCTCCCAGGTCGAGCGCATGGCGACCGCGGTCGGCATCGGCACCGAGTGCTTGGCCTGCTCCGAGAACGCGGCGAGCAGCGCGTCGCCGGGCGGAACAGGCACGTCCGCGCGGGCGCTGAGCGTGTGCGCGCGACGTTGGCGGAGCGCGGCGGCCTCGCGGGTGGCGAGATGACCGGCGAGCGCGCGGACCTCGGCGCGCGCGGCCCCGTCGGGCGAGAGCATCACCGACTCGACGGTCAGCAGCGGGCGCATGCGCTCGCCGGAGGCGGCGATCGTCGGCAGCGGCGCGACCTCGTACGGAACCTTCGGACCTTCCCCCTTCGCCAGGTCGGCGGCGAGCCACGGCCCGCTGATCGCGTAGGCGGCCTTGCCCGAGCGAAACAGGCTGGTGACCAGCGCGCCGTCGGCGTCGGCCGGGACCGCGCCGGTCTCGAGTAGCTGCAGCGCGAGCGCGAGGGCGCGCTCGGCCGGCTCGCCGACGAAGCCGAAGCTCTGGTCGTCGGGCGCGAGCAGCCCGCCGCCGAAGCCGGCCAGCAGCGGCGCGTGGGCGTAGGCGTTCTTGGCCTCGTAGGCGAGCGCGTAGGTCCCTTTGGGCAGGTTCTGCTGCAGCGCGATCACCTGCTCGAGGGTCTCGAGCGGGCCGGGGGCGAGCGCGGGGTTGTAGTAGAGCGCGACGCACTTCTGCGAGAGCGGCACGCCGTAGACCGCCGGCTCGCCGCCCGCCTCGATCGCGGGCAGCAGGACCGCGCGCGCGGCCGGCTCGGTGAAGGCGGCGTCGCCGGGGTAGGCGTCGCCCACCGGCGCGACGAGCTGCTCTTTGCGGTAGCTGCCGAGGCGCTCGTGCGCGTCGATGAACAGGTCGGGGCCCTCGCCCAGCGGGATCGCGGCCGCGAGCTTGCTGGCGAAGGCGTCGTAGGCGAGCGGCAGGGTCTCGACCTCGACCCTGCGCTCGGCTTCGAATTGTTGGATGAGCTGCTCGAGGACCTCGAGCTCGGCGCCGCGGTAGGCGTGCCACAGCGTGATCCGCTCGGTCTCGCCGTCCGCCCGGGCCTCCGCGCCGGACGTCTGCAGCCACAGCAGCGCGCACAAGAGCGCGCAGAGGCACGCGACGAGGCGAGGGCGCCTCACCGCAGCGACGCCCCCGTGTCGGGATCGAAGAGATGCAGGTGCTCGACGCGGAGGCGGAGCCGCTGGCCGCGGCGCGCCTGGCTGTCAGTCGCGAGGCAGACGGTCACCGGCGTCTCGCCGAGCTGTCCGTGGGCCTGCAGCTCGGGGCCGAGCAGCTCGACGAGCCCGCTCGTGAATTCGAGCTCGGGCGCCCCGTCACCCCGCGCGAGCGCGACGTCGTGCGGGCGGATGCCCACGGTCACGCGCTCGCCGTCTTGGAAGCGGTGCTTGAACTGGCCCTCGGGGATGGCGACGCGCAGCGTCGCGGCGTCTCCCTCGGCGCCGGTCGCCGCAGTCGTCGTCGTGGCGTAGGCCCGCGCGCCCGCGCGCTCGACCGTCGCCTCGATGAAGTTCATGGCCGGGCTGCCCAAAAAGCCCGCGACGAAGCGCGTCGCCGGGCGCCCGTAGACCTCGGCGGGGCTGCCGTACTGCTCGACCTTGCCGGCGTTGAGCACGAACATCACGTCGGCGAGCGTCATCGCCTCGACCTGGTCGTGGGTGACGTAGATGCTCGTCGCGCTCAGCTGGTCGTGCTGGCGGCGGATCTCGACGCGGACCTGCGCGCGCAGCTTGGCGTCGAGGTTCGAGAGCGGCTCGTCGAACAGAAACAGCGCCGGGCGGCGGACGATCGCGCGGCCCATCGCGACGCGCTGCCGCTGCCCGCCCGAGAGCGCCCGCGGGTAGCGGTCGAGCAGCGCCTCGAGGCCGAGCATGCCGGCGACCTCGTCGACGCGCGCGCGGATCGTCGCCTTGTCGGTCCCGCGGATCTTGAGCCCGAAGCCGAGGTTTTGACGCACGGTGAGGTGGGGGTAGAGCGCGTAGGACTGAAACACCATCGCGACGTCGCGCGCGCGCGGCTCGAGCTGGGTCACGTCGCGCGCGCCGAAGCGGATACTGCCGGCGGTCGCCTCCTCGAGGCCGGCGAGCAGGCGCAACAGCGTCGACTTGCCGCAGCCGCTGGGGCCGACGAGCACCGCGAACGCGCCGTCCGGCACGTGGATGTCGATGCCTCGCAGCACCTGCGTGCTGCCGAAGCGCTTCTCGATCGCGTCGACGCGGACCTCGACCATCGATAACCCCGGGTCCGCTAGCCCGCCACGAGGATGCTGCCGAACATCGGCGGCAGCGTCAGGCCGAGCTCGCCGTTGGGGCCGACGGTGAAGGGGCCGACGCCCGCGTTGAGGATGTCGGTGAGCACGGTGCCCTCGGGCAGCGAGGTCTGCATGATCGCGTCGCCGTCCATGTCGCTGTAGAGCGTGCTGCTGTCGTGCTCTTGGTTGGTGTTGATGATGACGAGCGCGTAGTCGTCGCCGGCGTCGCCGCCGAAGCGCTCGAACGCGAAGATGCCGGCGTCGCTCTCGTCGCCGGTGTGCTCGGTCGCCCAGACGACGTTGGTGTCGCCGCGGCGCAGCGCGAGCCGAGACTTGCGCAGCTCGGTGAGCTTCTGCGTCCACTTGAAGGTCGCGCCCTCGGTGGCGTAGCCCGTCATCCACAGGTCCTCGCGGTTGGCGGGGTCGTTGCCGCCGCTGAAGCCCTGCTCGGTGCCGTAGTAGAGGCAGGGGATGCCGTCGGCGGTCATCAGCAGGAGCAGCGCGTTGTGCAGCAGCTTGCGCTGCACGTCCGCGGGCCTGTCGGCGACGCCCCACAGAAACCGCGCGACGTCGTGGTTGTCGATGAAGTTGACCAGCGCCTTGTAGGGCGGGACGCCGATGCCGCTGGGCGCGGGCTCGGTGCCGTAGTGCTGGGTCTTCAGCGCCCACAGGTCCGCGAGCTGCTGGGTCGCGCCGGCGCCCTGGAAGATGTCTCGAAAGCCCTGGTAGTGCTGCGGGAAGTAGAACGCGCTGTCGAGCTGATCGCCGGTCAGCTCGGGGCCGCCCTCCCGCGTGGCGCAGGAGGACTCGCGCGACAGCTGCTCCTCGCTGGGGTCGTCCGGGTAGTCGTTGCGCGTGAACGAGCCGACCAGCTCGTCGTCGCCGTCGAAGGCCTCGCCGAACATGAAGAAATTCTCTTTGCCCTGGGCCGCGAGCCGCTGCCGCACGCGCTGGGCGAAGAACCGCCAGAACTCGCGCTCGACGTGCTTGACCGTGTCGATGCGGAAGCCGTCGGCGTCGCTGCGCTCGATCCACTTGGCGTACTGGTTGACCATCTCGTGCTTGACGTCGCAGTTGGTCGTGTCGACGTCCTTGAGCCCGCCGGGGAAGTCGCCGTGCAGCAGCTGGTCCTCGATCGAGAAGTCGAAGGTCCGCCCCTTCTTGTTGTAGACGTCCGGGTCCTGGAACAGGATCGGCAGCGGCGGCATGTGATTGGTCGCCGGGTCGAACTGGAAGATGACCGGCGCGGGGCCGGCCTCGCCCAGCGAGGTGAAGGCCTGGATCCCGCGCGGGTCGAAGTCCGGGTCGTACTCGGTGATGTGGATGACGTCTTTTTTGCCCGGCCAGCCCGACTCCTCGAGGCGGATGTCCGGCTGCCCGTTGAGGTTGATGTCGTAGTAGAAGGCCTGCCCCATGTGGTTGGTGACGATGTCGATGATCACCAGCATGCCGCGCTCGTGCGCGGCCGCGACCAGCTCGCGCAGCTTCGAGATGTCGCCGAAGTGCGGGTTGGGGCGCGTCAGGTCCTGGGCCCAGTAGCCGTGGTAGCCGTCGACGCCGGCGTCGGTGTCGACGTTCTTGACCACGGGCGAGATCCACAGCGCGGTCGCGCCCAGGCTCTCGATGTAGTCGAGGTGGTCGATCAGCCCCTGCCAGTCGCCCCCGTGGTAGTGCGCCATGCTGTTGGGGTCGTGGCGGAAGTTGTTGCCCTCATCGCCGTCGGCGAAGCGATCGATGAGGATCTGATAGATGACCTCGTCGCGCCAGTCGCCGGCGTGGGTCTGCAGCTGCAGCGGCTCGTCGAGGTTGTCGAAGTGGATGCAGCCGGTCGCGGCCGACAGGGTCGACGTGAGCGCGAGCGCGAGCGCGAGCGCGCCGGCGTACGGGGTGCTGCGAGTGCGGGGAGTTCGATTCGACATCTGAAATCACCGTCTCCGGGCTAGTTGCGGAAGTAGCTGGTGGAGCCGAACCACCACTCGGCGCCGAGGCCGATGAAGTGGTCGACGCTGCGTCGCGCGAACACGTCGTCGGCGGTGTACAGCGAGCGCGCGCCGGCGTCGCGGGAGGTCAGCATGTACATCAGCCGGATGTGCGGGCGGGAGTAGCTGCCGGCGCCGCCGGGGCTGATGAAGGGCATGAGGCCGACGCGCACGAGGCTGCCGCGCAGCGGCGAGTAGGTGCCGTCGTCGTTCTCGACCGCGACGCCGCGCTGCTGGGCCTGGTACGAGCCCTCGAGCGCGAGGCCGAGCCAGCGCTTCTTGGTCAGCCACAGCTGCGGGCGCAGCAGGAAGATGCCCTCGGTCACGTCGTCGAAGTCGAGCGCCGGGCTCGCGTTGCGGAAGTTGCGAAAGTAGCCCCCGCCGAGCAGGCCGAAGGGGCCGGCCTCGAAGTTGCCGCCCACCGCGAACAGCCACTCGTGGGCGCCCGCCGTGCTGCGGTCGAGCGCCAGCTGCGTCGGCGCGCCCCACTCGCCGTAGGCCGCGAGCCCGCCGGCGTAGCGCCCGTAGAGGTTGATGTGGCCGCTGCGCTTGCCCGAGAACAGGCTGACCTCGCCGCCCGCGACGAAGCCCATGTCCGAAGGAACATCCTCGTAGATCTGGTCCGTGATCTCCTGCTGGCCCTCGGGCGTCCAGTGCAGCTCGCCGTAGCCGACCAGCTTGGCGCCGCCGGTCTCGCCGATGTCGATGATCTGCGAGACGCGGGCGCTGCTGATCAGCTTTTGGCGATCGAGCAGCGCGACCTCGGTCTCGCCGAGCTGGTTGTGGACCGGCGAGCGCAGGATCGTCTGCCGGTAGAACGGGTTGTTCGGCTGGTTGATGCCGGCGTGCAGCCGCAGCGAGGTCTTGCTCTTGAAGTCGTAGGAGAGCCCGCCGCCGATGGTGTTGAGGTTGTCGAGCGGCCAGAAGTCGAGGACGTAGACGTCGTCGCCGCGGTACATCCGCGAGCCGGCCCAGATGCCGAGGCCCTTGATGCCGAGGTCGCGCTCCTCGAGGTAGAGGTTGCGGACCGCGAGCTTGATGTCGAAGTCGCTGTTGTAGTGGAAGATCGGGTGGCCGAAGGCGACGGTCGAGACGATCCGGGTGTAGGCGCCCGTGCCCTCCCAGTAGTCCTCGCGGCGCAGCTCGAGCTCGGCGTAGGTGCTCTCGTCCCAGCGAGAGCCGCGGGCCACGATGTCGGCGTCCCGCGGCGCGCGGCCGGTCGCGTCGCCGCCGATCACCACGCGCCCGTAGGAGCCGAAGTGAAAGCCGTCGGCGTAGTCGGGGGCCTCGGTGGCGCCGTCGCTCTCGACGGAGGTGGGGGCGCTCGGCGGCTCGTCCTCGTCCGCGTCGTCAGGCTCGTCAGCTTCATCCGAGGCTTCGGCCTGCACGTTCTCGCCGGTCTCCGCGCTCGCCGCTGGGCTCGAGTCCGCCGTGGTCTCGGCCGCGGGCGTCGGCGCTGGCGCTGGCGCTGCGGGCTCGGCGGGCGCTGCCGCTGGGTTCGTCTCCGCGGCGCCCGGCGTCGGCTCGAGCTCGGTCGCGGGCTCCGCCGTCACGGCGCTCGGTGGAGGTGGCGCCGCTGGCGTCTCGGTCGGCTGGGCCGCGAACGCCACGGCCGGCAGCGCGAGCGAGGAGGCCAGCACCAAGAGCGCGCTCGCGGCTGAGACGTGAAGAGGACGAGGTTGACGGCGCTCGCCCGCAGGCGTGTGACCGCCGAGCGCTCCGTCCTTGGAGAGTTGCCGAGCATCCGTGTGCACGTTCTGTGCAACCTACACTACGTCGCTGGCTCTAGAGAAGGGCCCGGCCGATGTAGCTGCAACTTGATCGAGCGAGGCGGCGCGGCGCGGATTTTGTTATCCACAAGGCAGGCTGTGGCGTGCGTCATGCGTAAACTGCTTCGCGGCTGTCGAGGCCTGCAGGAGACACTCCGGCGTTCACGCGTCCGGGCGCTGGCGGTCTCGACGCTCGCCCTCACGTCCGCCTCGCTCGGCGGGTGCGGTCCGCGTCCGCCCGCCCGGGTCTGCGGCGCGACGTTCTGGGCGCAACCTGTCTACACGGACTCACAGGTCACGGTCATCGGCAGCTGGGATGGCTGGGCCGAGCCCGTCGCGCTGGAGGCCGCGCCCGAGGAGCCGGGGTGGTGGCGCGTCACCCTCGAGGAGCTCCCGCCGGGTGATCACGGCTACCTGATCGTCGACGGCGGCGCGCCGCGGCTTGACCCCCACAATCCGCTGACCCGCTTCGCCGAGCGCGACGGCGAGGAGGTCGAGGTCTCGCTCGCGGTCGTGACGGACTGCGCTCAGCCGGCGCTGCGTGTACAGTCCTTCGCGCCGACCCCCGAGGGGAGCCTCGAGGGGCAGGCGGTGTTCTACACGGCCGAGGGCAGGGCGCCGCTCGACCCCGAGAGCGTCGAGATCTCCGCCCGCGGCGAAGTCCAGCTCACGGCGGTCGACGCCGAGACCGGGCGCGTTGACTTTCGTGTCACAAACGCGTCACAGGGAAAACACAGCGTCAGGGTCACGGCCCGCGATGTCGACGGGAACGCAACTGAAGCGGCGCGCGCGTCGACGTGGGTGGAGCCCGTCGCGGAGCGGTGGCGCGACTCGCTGATCTACCACGTCATGGTCGACCGCTACCGCGGGGACGAGGGCGCGCCGCTGGCGGAGCCGCGCGACGTGGGGGCGCGGGCCGGCGGCACGCTCGACGGCGTGCGCGCGGAGCTCGAGCGCGGCACGCTGTCGGCCATGGGGGTGAGCACGCTGTGGCTCTCGCCCGTCTACGTCAACCCGGATCCCGCTCGCCTCGGGCGCGACGACGATCACCTCTACGAGGGCTATCACGGCTACTGGGTGCAGGACAGCCGCGGCGTGGATCCCCGGATCGGCGGTGAGCGTGCGCTCGACGAGCTGGTCGCGGCGGCGCATGAGCGCGGGATCCGGGTCCTGCTCGACATCGTCCCCAACCACGTTTACGAGGACAACCCGCGCTACCTCGCGCCGAAGGAGCCGGGGTGGTTCAACGAGCCGCCGCCCGGGGGCCCCTGCGTCTGCGGCGTCGACGGCTGCTCGTGGGAGCAATTCATCATGACCTGCTGGTTCACGGACTACCTCCCGGACCTGCGCTTTGAGCACCCCGGCGTCATGCGCGAGGCGGTGGACGACGCGCTGTGGTGGGATCGACGTTTTGACGTCGACGGCGTGCGCATCGACGCGGTGTTCATGATGCCGCGCGGCGCGACCCGCTGGATCGCCCACGCGCTGCGCGAGGACGAGTGGAGCGTGACGCCGGATGTCGCGATCGGCGAGGCCTTCACGGGGCCCGGCGACTCGGCGATCGACGCGCTGCGCTACTACCTCGGACCCGACGGCCTCGACAGCGTGTTCGACTTCCCCTTCATGTGGGCCGTGCGTGACGTGCTCGCGCACGACGCCCCGGCGGGCTTCGCCGCGCTCGAGGACACGCTGCTCGACAACGAGGCCGCGCTCGCGGGCTCGGGGGCCGTGCTGTCGACGATCATCGGCAATCACGACACCTCGCGCTTCATCTCCGAGGTCGTCGGGGATGTCTCCGGCGACCCCTGGGCGGCGCCGTCGGTGCAGCCGAGCGACCCCGAGGCCTACGCGCGTCAGCGCGTCGCGCTCGCGCTGCTGCTGACCGCGCCGGGTGTGCCGGTGCTCTACTACGGCGACGAGATCGGGCTCGCGGGCGGTCGCGACCCCGACTGCCGCCGGGTGATGCCGGAGCTCCCCGGCGCGCTCGCGCCGGCGCGCCTCGAGCTGCTCGCGACGGTCCAGCGCCTCGGCAGCTTCCGTCGCTGCAGCGCCGCGCTGCGCCGCGGGGCGCGTTCGGCCGTCGTGGTCGAGGACGATGTCTACGCGTTCACGCGAGACGCGGGCGAGGAGGGCGGAGCGGTGCTCGTCGCGGTCTCGCGCGCGCCGACGCCTCAGCCGATCCAGCTGCCGGCCGGGGCGCTCCCCGCCGGCGTGTACGTCGATGTCCTCACCGGCGAGACGCTCGATCTCAGCGTCGGCGGAGCGCCGCCCGAGTGGACGCTGCCCGCCTTCGCGGTCTCGGTGCTGACGCGCGCCGATGATCCCTGCGCGCAATAAACCCCGCGCGGCGCGACCGACCCGGGCGCTCGCGCGAGAAACTGTGTTCGCCCCGAGTTCACGCGGCCCGCTGCGCCCGCGCGCCGGTGGTCAGGGGATCGCCGACGGTCTAAACTTTGTTTTCACGGATCGCCCGCGTATGCCTGTAGGACCATCCCGAGTCGCGCGTCAGCCACGCGTTCGCTGTTAGCTGCTAGGGGAGGTCGATGCTCGAGCGCGCGTCATCCGTCTTCATGTTCATCACCGAGGCGCCGCGGCTGCCCGGGGAGGACATCGACGCGGGCGAGCGCAAGCGGACGCTGTGCTCGATCCTGCTGTTCGGCTCGCTCGCGCTGCTCGGCGTGAGCGTGGTCTTCGTCGCCTTCAGCGACTTCGTGTCGGTGGCGATCAACATCAGCTTCCTGCTCCACGCCATGGCCAGCTTCCTGGTCCTCCGGCTCACGGGGCGCGGCTACTCCTACGGCATCTACGCCAACGCCTTCCTCGTCCACGCCGTCGCGTTCTCGACGGCCTGGCTCAACGGCGGCTTCCTCAATTCGGGCTGCTTCTACCTGTGGGGCTTCACGAGCCCGCTCGCGCTCGGGCTGCTCCCGCGCGGGAGCCGTGGCGCCGCCGCGATCTCGATGGTCGGCTTCGTCATCATGCTGGCGCTGCTGGCCTACCGCGACACCTTCCCGACCGGCGCTCCGCTCCCGCCGCCCGAGCTCATCGGATCGCTGACGATCATCAACGTCACGATCCTGCTGACCTTGGTGCTGGTCTCCTCGGCCACGCTCGTCCGCGGCCTCGGGGACACCAGCGCCGACCTGGCCGCGCTCAACCGCACGCTCGATCTTCGCGTGCAGCAGCGCACCGCCGAGCTGGTCGACGCCAACGACGACCTGCGCCGGGAGGTCCGCGAGCGCGAGCGCGCCGAGCAGGCGCTGGTCGAGAGCGAGAGCAAGCTGCGGCACGCGCAGAAGATGGAGTCGATCGGGCGCCTCGCGGGCGGCATCGCGCACGACTTCAACAACCTCCTGACCGTGATGCTGAGCTACTGCGAGCTCGTGCTCGTCTCGCTCGAGGAGGAGGACGAGACCCGCGAGGACGTCGAGGAGATCAAGGCCGCGGCCGAGCGCGCCTCCAAGCTGACGCGCCAGCTGCTCGCCTTCGGGCGCCAGCAGATCTTCGAGGTCAAGGTCCTCGACCTCAACGACCTCATCGAGGAGATGATCCCGATGCTCGAGCGCCTGATCGGCGAGGACATCGTGCTCGACGTCACCATGAGCCCCGACGCGGGCAAGGTGCTCGCGGACCGCGGGCAGCTCGAGCAGGTCTTGATGAACCTCGTGGTCAACGCCCGTGACGCGATGCCCGGCGGCGGCACGCTCGGCATAGCGACCGGCGCGCTCTCGCTGGACGCCAGCGAGCCGACCGAGCACCCCGAGCTGCGCACCGGTCGCTACGCGCGGCTGCGCGTCACGGACACCGGCACCGGCATGGACGCCAAGACCCGCGCGCGGATCTTCGACCCGTTCTTCACGACCAAGCCGACCGGAAAGGGCACGGGGCTCGGGCTCTCGACCGCCTACGGCATCGTTAAGCAGAGCGAGGGCGCGATCTCGGTGGACAGCGCCGTGGGCGAGGGCTCGACCTTCGACGTCATCCTGCCCGAGACCGATCAAGAGGCCGAGGGCGCCGTCGTCACGCCGAAGCGCTCGCGCGGGCGCGCCGGCAACGAGACGGTCCTGCTCGTCGAGGACGAGTCGCAGGTGCGCGAGGTGATCCGCTCGGTGCTCGAGCGCAACGGCTACTCCGTGCTCGAGGCCGACGGCGCCGAGCGAGCGCTGGAGCTGTGCGAGGTCCACGGCGTCGAGATCGATCTGCTGCTCACCGACCTTGTCATGCCGCAGATGAACGGTCGCCAGCTCGCGCGCGAGATTTTACGCCGCCGCCCGCAGACCAAGGTGCTGTACATGTCCGGCTACGCGAGCGACGTCGCGGTGCGCATGGGGATCCGCGACGGCGACCTCGACTTCTTGGCCAAGCCGATTCTCCCAGGGTCGCTGGTCGCGAAGGTCCGCGAGGTCCTGGTCGCCGAGCGTCCCCGGCGGAGCGAGCCGCACCAGGCCGCGCGCAGCTCCGCGAGCGGACGCTTCGCGCGCACGAGCTGACCGCGCACGCCGGTGCACAGCGCTAAAAGCGGAACCGGCCTCGAGGCTTGCGCGCGCAGGCCTCGCGGCGTACGGATCGAGGTGGGATGAAGTTTCCGTTTCGCGCTCGCCCCATCGCGTCGTTCACGGCGCTCACGCTCTGCACGTCGCTCGCGCTCGTGGTGACGACCGGCTGCGTTGACGATCCGCTCGGCAACGCGACCGCCACGGACTCCGCCGGTCCGCCCTCCGGCGGTCCGGACTGGGATCCCTCGGCGGGCAGCGGCGCCGGCTCGACCTCGACCGACGGCGGCGGCACGAGCGGGGGGCCGACCAGCGACACCGAGGACCCGACCGCGACGACCGGCGACCCCGGCCCGCCGATGTGCGACGACTCGCTCAAGCGCTGCGAGCACGAGTTCACCTACGCCGACAACGGCGAGTCCTCGGTCGAGGTCCGCGGCGACTTCAAGCCCGACGGCTGGGACAACGGCGTCGCGCTGACGCTGAACAACGGCACCTGGTCCGCCGCCGTCGAGATCCCCTGGGACACCCAGGTCCAGTACAAGTACGTGCTCAACGGCGACGAGTGGATCCTCGACCCCGCCAACCCCGACGCCGTGGACGACGGCTTCGGCGGCATGAACTCCGTGGTCCAGCCCACGACCTGTGATCCCTGGACCTGCGCCTCGGGCAATATTGGTGAATTCGACTGGCGCGACTCCGTCATCTACTTCGTGTTCGTCGATCGCTTCAACAACGGCGATCAGAGCAACGACGGCCCGATCGGCGTCGCCGAGCCCGCCGACTGGCAGGGCGGGGACTGGGCCGGCGTGACCCAGAAGATCGAGGAGGGCTACTTCACCGAGCTCGGCGTCAACACGCTCTGGATCTCGGTCCCGGCCAACAACACGAACTCGAGCGGCATCGGCGTCGGCGGCGACAGCAACTACTACAGCGCCTACCACGGCTACTGGCCCGTCGACCTCGAGGCGACCGAGGAGCACTTCGGGACCATGGCGGAGCTGCAGGGCATGGTCCAGGCCGCGCACGACGCCGACATCAAGATCCTGTTCGACTACGCGATGAACCACGTGCACTCGGAGTCGCCGCTGTACAGCGATAACCCCGACTGGTTCTGGCCCAACGACAACGGCCAGGGCGGCAACTGCGTGTGCGGGGACGGCTGCGCCTGGGACGGCGACCAGGGCAAGCGCTGCTGGTTCACCGACTACCTCCCCGACTTCAACTACTCCAACCAGGGCGCGCGTGACTACTCGGTCAACAACGCGCTGTGGTGGATCGAGGAGACCGGCATCGACGGGTTCCGCCTCGACGCGGTCAAGCACATCGAGGACTCCTGGCTGCTCGACCTGCGCGCGGCCGTCTCCGCGCAGATCGAGCCCGAGACCGGCGAGCACTTCTACATGGTCGGCGAGACCTTCACGGGCGAGAAAGACACCATCGCCTACTACGTCAACGGCAGCATGCTCGACGGGCAGTTCGACTTCCCGCTGCGCATGGAGACATGCTCCAAGATGCTCATGCGCCAGGGCACCATGTCCGAGCTCGAGGGCGCCATGAACGCGAACGACGGCTTCTACGGCCCGAGCGCGATCATGAGCACCTTCATCGGCAACCACGACATCCCGCGCATCATCCACCTCGCCGAGAACGCGCCGCTGTGGGACAGCCCCTGGGCGGACGGCAAGGACATCGCCTGGAACAACAAGCCGGGGCTCCCCGGCGGCATGGAGCCCTTCCAGCGCGTCGCGGCGGCCTTCGCCGTGCTGCTCACCACGCCGGGCGCGCCGCTCATCTACTACGGCGACGAGATCGGCCTGCCCGGCGCCGGCGACCCCGACAACCGGCGCTTCATGCAGTGGAGCGGCTACTCCAACGGGCAAACCTTCCTCCTCGACCAGGTCAAGAAGCTGACCGCGATCCGGGCGGCGCACGACGCCACGCGTCGCGGCTCCCGCGAGCCGCTGAGCGCGAACGACGAGACCATGGCCTACCGCATGAGCGGCGCGGGCGACGAGCTGTGGGTGGCGGTCAACCGCTCCGACAGCGAGCAGAGCGTCGGCGGGCTGCCGGGCGGGGAGCTCTACGACGAGCTCAACGACGAGATGGTCTCCGGCCCCTCCGTCACGGTCCCGGCCCGCAGCGCGCGGGTGCTCGTCACGCCGTAGCGCGCTTCCTAGCCGCCGCTCGCCGGCGGCAGCGTGTCGAGCGTCTCGAGCACCGTCTCCACCGTCGGGCGATCAGGCACCGTCTCGCCGACGTACTTGAAGTGGATCGCGCGGTCCTGACCGATCACGAAGACCGCCGGGATCGCGATCGGCATGTCCTTCATCGCCACGCCGTAGAGCCCCGCCACGCGCACGCCTTCGTCGTGCAGCAGCGGGAACGGCAGCTGCTTTCGCTCCTTAAACGTGAGCGAGACGCTGTGGACATCGGCGCTGACCCCAAGGATCTGCGCGCCGCGGCGATCGAACTCGTCGCTGTGACGTGCCAGCTCCACGAGCTGGCGGCGGCAGTAGGGTCACCAAAAACCCCGGTAGAAGTACACGACCACCGGGCCGCGGGACAGCAGCGCGCCGAGGTTGACCGCGTCGCCCTGCTCGTCTTCGAGCGTAAACAGCGGCGCGAGGTCTCGCTGAACCGCCGGCGCGCCGGGGCCCTGGGCC
This sequence comes from Polyangia bacterium, assembly GCA_030430565.1. Lineage (GTDB taxonomy): Bacteria > Myxococcota_A > Polyangia > Nannocystales > Nannocystaceae > JACKDW01. The sequence goes on along the minus strand of JAUIKS010000028.1, from coordinate 1,065 downwards.
TTGAGGCGGCAGCCGGTCGTCACGGGCGCGACGCTCACGAGGGCGGCGAGCAGCGCGGCGACGCGCGCGCGCGAGGGGAGGCGGAGTGCACGTGGCATATGTGACCATCGACATAGCGCGGCGCGCGAGCGCGTTCAAGCGCGACGCCGCGGTGACACGCGGTGACACGCGGCGCGTCGGCACGCGAGCGAGCCGCGGCGGCAACCCGGGGAGGGCGACCGCGGCTCGCTACAATCTGTCCGATGTTACAGGTATTTGGGCAGGCGAGGGTATCGGGAACTATCGAGCGCGCGGCGTACCGTGAGCGACGGACGGCGCTCGCGAAGCTGCGGACCGCGGGGCTCTGCGCGCTGCTCGTCGCCTGCGGCGACGCGACCGGGTCGACGGGGAGCGAATCCAGCGAGACCTCCGCTGACTCGGTCGCCGGCACCGTCGACGCGAGCGCCGGCACGATGGGCAGCACCGACACGCCGAGCACCGGCGCGGCGACGAGCGGCTCGGGCACGGACGGCCAGACCACGGCGGCGACGAGCCCGAGCACGACGAACGCGACGACCGGCGCCGGCCCGACGACGGCGACCGAGCCTGGCTCGACGACCAGCGACTCGGGCGGCAACAACAAGCCGCCAGACGCCCCCGACTGGCTCATCGTCGCGGTCTCCGGGCACTGCATCCCGCCGGCGTGCGAGACCCCAGGGACCAATTACGACTACCTCGGCTCCGAGGGGACAGCCGACCGGATCGCCAACACCTTCGAAGGCTGGGGCAACACGGTCGAGCGCTGGTCTTACAGCGATGAGTTCTACAACCGCGACGCCGACACGAATGAGCTGCTGCCCGGCGAGGGCGACCCGATCTATCTGGGCTTCCTCCAGCTCTACGAGGACCTACAATTCGCGCGCGACACCTGGGTCGCGGGCTTCGATGATCCAACCAGGGTGCTCGTGGTCGCGCACTCGCACGGCGTGGTCTGGGCCCACACGGCGCTGCACGTCGTCAACGACCTGCCGGTGGAGTTTATGATCGACTTCGACGGGAAGTCGCTCGGCTGGGAAGACGACACGA
>JAUIKS010000002.1 GCA_030430565.1 Polyangia bacterium | reverse complement strand
GCTTCGCGTTTGGCCAGGGGCTCCCGGACGACCCCATGGCGCTCTCGCGCGCGCAGCTCCTCGCGCATATCCGTGAGATCGTTGGCGCCACTGCGCTGCCCGTCAGCGCTGATTTTCAGGCTGGCTTCGGCGCCAGCTCTGCGGAGGTCGCCGAGAGCGTCCGAATGTGCGTAGACGTCGGCGTGGCCGGGCTCTCGATCGAGGACGCGACCGGCGATGACGAGCGTCCGCTGTTCCCGCTCGCGGAGGCGGTCGAGCGCGTCCAGGCGGCGAGGCAGGCGATCGACGCCAGCGGCCGCGACGTGGTGTTGACCGCCCGCGCAGAGTGTTTTCTTGTCGGCCATGAAGATCCACTGTCGGCCTCGATCGAGCGCCTCGTCGCCTACGCCGAGGTCGGCGCCGATTGCCTCTACGCGCCGGGACTGAGCGCGTCCGAGGATATCGCCGAGGTGATCGCGGCGGTCGCGCCCCGGCCGGTCAATGTGCTCGCCGTCGATCCGTCGATGACCGTCGCGGGGCTCGAAGAGCTCGGCGTGCGCCGCGTCTCGGTCGGCTCCGCGTTCGCCCGCGTCGCCTGGCAGGCGTTCATGACCGCCGCGACTGATGTCGCCCGCGAGGGCCGCTTCACGACGCTCAGCTCGGCCGCTCGCTTCGACACGCTCAACGATCTATTCAACGGTGCGCGGGCCTGAACACGCGGCAGCTCTCAGCACGGCGGTTCGTTGGCCGCGTCCGCGTACAGCAGTGCCCGCAACGGGTCGGCGCTGATCCGCGCGCCGCGTCGTTCGATCGTCTGGCGATCCAGCGCGCTGTAGGACTCGGAGCGAGGGACGCAACCTCGGCGATGCCACCGTCACCGCCGCGATCCTCGATCGCCTCGCCATGACGTCGACGCGCGTCGAGATCGATGGGCCCAGCTATCGCCAGCACGTGGCCCGCCAGCGATCGGTGGCTCTGATCCGTCGCGAAAATTAGATCCGCTTTTCGTCGCGACTGAAGCCGCGCCGGTGGCTCTTGCTCAGTTACATTCACCGAGGCAGCAGTCGATTGAGCCTCCTGGCGCGTCGCTCGTGATCTCTGAGAGCACCGCTGAGAGCGCCGTCGGGAACTCCGCCGGCTCGTCCACCTCGACCGCCGCCTCGGTCCCGCCTGCCTCCGCGAGGTCGTTCGCGGTCGAGAGCGCGATCCCGCCGGCGCCGCCAAAGACGATCACGTGGGTCTTCACGTCGTGCTGCTCGAGCAGGTCCGCCGCGATCGAGTCGGGGTCGCTGCCGAACGACATGTCCGCGCCGTCCACGTCCGTCCACGGGCCATCGACGAGCACAATGACCGCGTAGCGACGTGACGGTGGTTGCTCGTCCTCGGGATGATCGGCGCGACTTTGAATAATGAGCTCTCGCGTTCGCTTTAGCGCGCCCCGTGACCAGGACCCGATCCCGAACAGGTTCCCGTTGAGCGGCTCCCCGACGGCATTTAGCGCCTGCCACGGAGACTCGTCACACAGCGTGTACGGTCCAGGACGATCGAGATCGTACCAGAACGCGTCGAGCGATAGCCCGTCGATGATCCCCGAATCATCACCTGGGATCATCGTCCCCTGACCGTTAAAGCCAGTGTCTGGGTCGTGACCAAAGCGCATGAGCGCGAAGTGGGCGCTCTGCGCGTACAGTCCGTCGTCGAGTTCAGGGATCCCGATGAGCGCGTCTTTGGCGACCTTCCAGCGAGTCGAGAGCCCCCAGCTGTTGTTCGTGGATGTCGAGTAGTCGAGCAGCAGCATGATGTTTGGGGGGGTCTGTGGGCACATCGTGCAGATCGGCTCGCCTGTCGAGCTGCTGTCAGAGGTCTCGTCCGAAGTCACGCCCGTCGTTGTCTGTCCGGTCCCCGGACTGCTCGTGGTCTCGTCGCTCCCAGTGGTTGGGCTCGTCGAGCTGGTCGTGGAGGTTGAGCTGGTCGTCGTCGGCGAGGAGCCTGTCGAGGCGGAGCTGCTCCCCGTGGGGGTCGTGGTCGCGCTTGTTGGGTCGTCGGTCGACGCGCCCGCCGTCGTGTCGTCGGGGGTCGTGCTCGTTTGGCTCGTCGCGGCTGCGGCGTCCGAGCTGCCGTCGCTGCAGTTCGTCAGGGTGCTCGACTCGCACGTCTCGCTCGACGGGCAGCCGGCTCCAAGCAGCAGTAACGCAGCGGGCGCACAACTTAAAATACGAACACCCAAATGGACGTTTATGACCGCGCTCTTCATGCCGCAGCGACTATCACAGCCGTAGCCCGAGGGACAGCCGCGTTGGCTTTAACCGTTGACGGTGGACGGCTCCGGCGCGCGTTGGCAATTCCACTCGTGGTGAATTGGTCCGCGCATTATTTACGGATCAAACCGCTGGTCAGCTTCGATTTTTAAACGCGGCTTCGGGCGAATTGTATCAACGCTCTCTACTCGCGTGGGAGCCGCTCGAGCGGGTGCTCGCGGGGAGGGCCGAACAGCAGCGCGAGGTTGTCGTCGCACCGATCGGTGAGATCGTTGTAGCGCTCGTCGAGGATGCGGACCTCGTACCGCTGTCGCAGCCACAGGACGAGCCCGCGCGCGGGCTCAGGGTCGGCGGCGCGGTACCCGATCGAGACCGCCTCTGGCACCGCGCTCACGAGGATGACGTCGGTCGGGAATCGCCTCGGATCCTCGCGTCGCCGCTCGAGCGCGTCGACGAGCGCGTCATCGCTGTCGGCGATGAGGTACTCGACGCCCTGAATCGGATCGAGCGCGGTGTAGGGTATCGCCTCGATACGCGCCTTGATCACGTCGTCGTCGAACGAGCCCTCGACGGGGCGAATGAGGATATCGGTGATCATGGCGCGCTCGTGTACCGTTGTACCGCGTCGACGCCCGCGTGAGCGCGGGCGCTGGCTCACGGCAGGTTCGGGTTGCAGTCGGCCTCGTTCGCCTGCTTCGGCGAGCCGAGGTCTCCGTCGCCGTAGTCGAGCGTCGAGAAGCACCAGTTCGCCGCGTCGTCGTTGGCGGTCGCGTCGAGCTGATCGGGGTCGAGCTTCCACGACACGCCGTTGTCTGGGCCGCCCGCGAGGTAGAGGGCGGTCGTGTCGATGACCTCGTCGGACGTGTTGGCGATCGTCACCCGGTCATCACCGTTGTTGTTGAGCGGCGGGTTGGGCCCGTAGTAGCCGTCGGCGGGGTCGGTGTAGCCCCAGTCGGGCGGCGCGCGGCGACCGAGCTGTACGTAGCCTCCGGGGGCGACCACGAGGGAGTCGACGAGCTCACCGGCGAGGTTGTCGATGGTCTCGTCGTGGATCCGCAGGCCGACCAGATCCACGTCGAGGCCGGTGTTGTTGTAGACCTCGATCCACTCGCAGTCGTTGTCGGCGCAGGCGTCGGGGTCGTACATGATCTCGGTGACGATCAGGTCGCCGGGCGAGAGCTCATCGACGCCCAGGACCGGGTTGTCGGGCGGCTTGTAGCCCTCGAGGTCGCTCGCCATGCGCGGCGCGATCTTGAATTCGCCGAAGGTGAAGTTGACCGGTCCCTGGATCGCGGTGAAGCTCGCGCCGACGCCGAAGGTCGGGAAGTCCGCCATCCCGTCGACGATCACGCTGTAGAGGTAGTTGTCGATGAGGCCGTCGGCCGAGCCGTCGTTGACGAGGAACTCGTCAAAGCCGGGCAGCTCGAGGACGTCGATGGGGTCGTTCTCGATGCGGACGAACACGCCCTCCCAGGGCTCGTCGAGGGTGGCGAGCGTGATCACGTCGGGCGCGGGCGTGGGGTCGAGGACGTCGACCTCTGTGACCGTGCCCATGCTCGCGTCGATCTCGGTGATCTCGTTGAACTCGGCCGTGACGCCGGTGATGTCGACCAGGTCGCCGATCTCGAGCCCGCTGATGTCAGGGCCCATGTCGCTGGTGTAGACCCAGACTCCGGAGTGCTCGCCGCCGGGCTCCTCCTGGGCGAAGAAGCCGCTGTTGTTCTTGGCGGTGACCCACACGCCGTCGACGTCGACATCGCTCCCGGTGGCGATGGTGCCGTCCTGAATCTCGTAGATGTTGTCGTCGCCGTCGCCGTCGCCGTCGCCGTCACCATCACCGTCACCGTCGCCGTCACCGTCGCCGTCGCCGTCGCCGTCACCGTCACCGTCGCCGTCGCCGTCGCCATCACCGTCGCCGTCACCGTCACCGTCACCGTCGCCGTCGCCATCACCGTCGCCGTCGCCGTCGCCGTCGCCGTCGCCATCACCGTCGCCGTCTCCATCACCGGGTCCGGCGGTGGTCGGCTCCTCGGTGTCGCTCTCGCTCTCGTCGTCCGAGTCGTTGTCGGTGTCAGAGGTCACCTCGGTGTCGGAGACGCCGTCGTCGCCGCAGGCGGCGATCGTCAGCGTCGCGGTGATGAGGGCCACGATTGGGTTGATGAGTTGTCGGTGCACGCGCAGAACCTCGCTCCACCCGTCGAGGGTGGTTTTCAAAACATGTTTTGAAGGTCAGGGTGGAGCGGGTCCTAGCACGGGATCGTGACCGGTCGGCGACGACGAGGCGCCCGCAGTGTGAACTGCGAGGGCGAAGTCGACCGGACGCGCGCGGTCGGCCGCGGACGAGCCGACGCAGGCCGCGAGAGCGCGCTCAGCCGCGCGGATAGGTCGGCAGGCGCGCTCGCAGCTCGTCGCGCTCAGACTCGCTCAGCACCTGCGGCGTGACCCGCGGGGCGCCGCCCTCGTCGAAGAAGGGGGACGGCTGGTGCTCGCCGCGCAGCTTGCCGCCGATCATCAGCCGGAGCGCGCGCGCGATCGTGAGCAGGGGGAACAGCGCGAGCTTCGGGGCGCCCTGAACCCCGGAGAGGCGGGCGCGGCCGTTGACGCGCGCGGTCATGGGCCCGAGGGCCTCGTCGCGGGTGTGGGCGTCCGCGGGGAGGTCAACCAGCGCCACGAGCACGCCCGCGAAGGCCATCCCCGCGCTCGCCATCGTGTTGGCGATCGGCGTGCTGCAGCAGCGCGCGTACCAGCGCATGAGGCCCTTGGGGCTCAGGCGCACGCAGGCGAGCTGGTCGGCGCCCTGGGAGAGCTCGATCCGCGCGGGGGTCATCTGCAAGACCTCCGATCCTCCCCAGTCGTCCATCAGCTCGCCGCGCTCGAGGAAGTGCATGTAGCACTGACAGTCGTCGCAGTGGCAGATCAGGCGAGGGCTGCGGGGACTCGGGCGGGCGCGCCCCCGGAGGGCGCCGCAGGTGCAGCGAAGCGGGATCTCGGTGGTCACGGGTCGCTTCATACCTGACCGGCGAGCCGGCTCGCAAGCGGGGAGGGGCTGGCGGCGTCAGTTTGCAAGATGTCTTTATGGCCATGCTTGAGGCGCGGCGACGGGCGCGGCGTGTCTACGATCCGCGACGGCGTTTGCGCGATGATTGACCCCGCGAGAGCTTGTCTCGCAGCTCGTCGACGGACAGCGTGACGCCGCGGGTTCGGTGCACCATCCTGTGGCAGTTCGAACACAGCGGGATTAGGTCGCTCGGGCGAGAGTCACGCGCTCCATCCTCGAGCGGCACGACGTGGTGCATCTCGATAAAGCCGCGCCCGAGGGCCCCGTAGGTCTCTTCAAAGTCGAAGCGACACGCGGCGCAGACGATGCGTCCCTTCTTGGTGTGTAGGCGGATAGCCGCGTCGCGGAGCGTGGGGTCGCGCTCCGGGAGGCTTCGGGACACGACCCGCCGGCCGCCCTCCGTGCGGGAGTGCTCCTCGGCGGCTGGCGGCGTCGGAGCGGTCTGCGCGAAGCCGAGCGCGCGAGCCTTGTCCATCCCGCGCGCCGTGAGCACCCAGAAGCCATGCGGCTTGATACCTCTTGACCGAAGCGCCGCGGGGGTCTCGATCAACCCGGCGTTCTTGAGCGCGTCCTTCGCCCACTGGATCTTGATGGCGAACTTCGATGATTGAGAGCCCCCGCGCTCGGCGGTTGGATAGCGCTCGTCTCGCCAGCCCTCCGGGATCCCGAGCGTCTTCGCGATCGCTTCATAGATATTGCGCCCGTCAACTTTCGCTTGGGTCGCGGAGGAACCGCCGCGACGCGCGAGCTCGAGGACGAGCTCGTCTCGCAGCGTGTCAGGGTCTTGATTCGGCGCGCGCGAAGTCATGCGTCGAGGCGCTCAGCCCTTGAACGCCGCGAGCGCGACCCTGGGGACCTTGAGCACGCTCGGCGCCGCCTCGAACTCGGTCATCAGGCGGCCGAGCTCGAGGTTGTTTTGGTGGTCGGTGAACCAGGCGGGCGTCGGCGTCATCATGAACGGCGCGCGCACCACCGACTTCTGCGGGTGGTCGATCAGCAGCCCGTTGTGGACCACGCCCTGACCTGACTCGATGTCGTCGAGCGGGTGCCCCGGGAACGCGCCCCAGGTCGCGTTGACGATGCCGTAGTTGAGGCCGCTCCAGCAGTTGATGGCGACGCCGCCGTAGCGCAGGTCGGCGATCACTTGGTCGACGCGCTGCTTGCCGAGCGCGCGCTCGGTCTTGGGGTGGATGATGAGGTTGCAGGAGAGCGTGCCCCACACCTTGTCGTTGACGAAGGGGACGGCCTTGTCGAGGAACTCGCCGGCCTCGCTGGCGTCGATGTCGACGAAGCTCATGATCCCGCACCACGGCTCCTCGCGCAGCGCGAACTCGCCGTCCTCGGCGCTGACGCCCTCGAGCAGCGTCCACGGCAGCGCGCGCTCGGAGGTCTTGGCGCCGAGCTCGGTGTGCTCGTACTCGGCCGTGAAGGTCTCCCAGGTGCGCTGCGCGGTCGGGTAGTAGGCGACGCGCGTGGGCGTGGCCGAGAGGCGCTGCTTGACCAGCGCCTCGAAGCGGTCGCGGTGCTCCCAGCCCTTCGCCATGACGATCAGGCGCGCGCCGTTGCAGTTGAAGCCGCAGTTGTAGGCCAGCATCGAGGCGACCTGGCGCGCGTGGTACTGGAGCTGCTTCTCGGACCAGGCGCCGGGCACGACGAGCACCGGCGAGACGCAGCCGAGCTCGGAGGTGATGGCCTTGTCGAGGCGCGGCGCGCCGGCTTTCTTGTTCTCGTCGCCCTGCGGCCCGGGCCCCCAGATGATCGCGTCGTGGGTCTTGGCGGAGCCGGTGATGTGGATGCTGGTCACGCGCGCGTGGTCGGTGATGTGCTTGCCGACCTCGAGCCCGCCGTAGACGACCTCGAGGTAGCCGGCGTCGATCAGCGGCGCGAACGCGCGCTCGATGACCGGCCCCAGCTGCTCGTTGACCGGGTTCATCTTGAGCAGGCAGACCTCGTCGTCGACCACCAGCTTGTAGAGCACGTCCATCGGCGGGATCGAGCTTTGGTTGCCGGCGCCGAGCACCGCGCAGACGCCCCCCTCGCACCGCTCGCCGGCGCGCTTTCGCCGGTAGAGCGCGCCTTGGGTCGGCTGCTCGCCGGGCTCGATCCAGATGTCGACGGTGACGCCGGTGAACAGCACGCGGTCGATGGCGCCCTGGGGGAACACGCGCGCGACCCACTGCCCGTCGGCGCGCTGCCACTTCTTCGGCAGCTTCGGCGCGCCGCCGGCCTCGAGCGCCTCGGCGAACAGCCGGAGGTTGCGCATGACCGCGAGCGTGCCGCCGAGGTACTCCTCGCCGTGGCCGTTGCCGCCCTTCGGGTAGCCCTTGAGCGCGCGCCCGATGTCCGCCCACTCGTCGGCGACCGCGAGCGTGGTCTGCATGCAGCGGCGCAGCAGCTGGGCGCGGGCGCGGGTGGTCAGCTCAGTCCAGCGCGGGCGGCCTTCGCTGGCCAGGCGCTCGAGCTTGGCGTCGACCTGGGCGAGCGGCGTGGGGGGGATGGGCTTCGGCGGGGGCGGGTAGTCGGTCACGGTGTCTCGGGGGGGAGCGTGGTGGCGCGCGGCTGGACGAGGCGAGGGTATCGCAGGTGGCGGGGGCGCGCGACGAGAGCGACGCTGCGGCGCGCCCGTCAGGAGCGCGCGCAGACGCGGTACACTCGCCGCGCCGTCGCGATGAGCGCCACGCGAGACAGCCTCGATCGCCGCCTCGATCCCTCGACGTTGTCGCGGCTCGCGGCCTTCGTCGCCGTGGTCGACGCGGGCAGCTTCACCGGCGCCGCGCGGCGCACGGGGGTCGACAAGACGCTGCTGAGCCGGCGGGTGCGCGCGCTCGAGAAGACCCTGGCGACGCGCCTGCTCAACCGCACCACCCGCAGCGTGCAGCCGACCGAGGCCGGCGCGCGGCTGTTCGCGCAGTCCCGCGCGCCCCTGGCGGCCCTGACCGAGGCGCTCGCCCGCGCGGCCGCCGACGAGCTGGTCGCCGGTCGCGTGCGCGTGGCCTCGGTCTCGTCGCTCGCGCGCGCGCTGTGGATCCCGGTGCTCCGCGAGCTGCAGGCCGAGCACCCCGAGCTGTCCATCGAGCTGCTGGCGAGCGACGGCTTCGTCAACCTCGTCGACGAGCGCATCGACCTGGCCGTGCGGACCGGTAACCTGCCGGACTCGTCCTTCATCGCCAAACGCCTCGCGCGCTGGCGCTACGTGCTGTGCGCCGCGCCCGAGTGGGTCGCCGCGCACCCCGAGATCCAGGCGCCCGAGGACTTGGTGGACCACTGGCTGCTCTACGGCGACGTGCCCAACGCCAACCGCTGGCGGTTCGAGCGGACAGGTGAGCGCGACGAGCAGGAGCCGGGCGAGGGCGTGGAGCTGCGCATGGGCGCCGCGCTACGCAGCGACAGCGGGCAGGTGCTCCACGAGGCGCTGCTCGCCGGCCTGGGCGTGACCGCGATGGCGCCCTTCATGGTGGCGGAGGAGCTGCGCAGCGGCGCGCTGGTGCGAGTGCTGCCGTCATGGCGAGTCGAGCACACGCACGGGGTGTTCGCCGTGACGGCGCACCGCGAGTACCGAGCGCGCCGGGTGCTGGTGGTGCTGGAGGCGCTGCAGCGCCGGCTCGCGGCGCTCGAGCCGGCGTGGCGGGCGTTGTCGGAGTAGGGCCTAGGGTCTTCGAGCGCGCTTGACGACGAAGATCGGGTCACCGCCGCTCGTAGCGCTCAAGGTGGCGGTCACGCTGAGCTGCGAGTCTAGCTGGGTCAGGCCGCTGACCGTCAGGGTCAGGGGGTCGCCGGCGCGGACCAGCTGTAGCTGATGGGCGCGCTCGTGGGCGTGATGGTCGAGGAGGTCGTGCTCTGGTCGATGGTCTCGCCGGCCGGGGCGTTGAGGTTGACGACGACGGTGTCGTGCTCGTAGTCGTCGACGGTCAGCGTGGGCGGGCTGGTGGTCTGGTCGATGGACGCGGCGCCGTCGGCCGAGGGGCTGACGCTGGTGACGGAGCTGAGCTCGGGCGCGCCGGTGGCGTTGATGCTGAGGCTGACTTCGACGGTGAGCGTTGACATGCTGCTTCCTCCCAATCATTCGCGGTCTCGCGCTGAATGGAGCGAGCTCCAGCGCGGCGGCGGGGATGACCCCCGGTACGCGCACATGCTACGGACGACCGCCCGCGCGGCAACGAGAAAGCGCTGCGCGGGCGGGCGTGATTGTTGCGGTTGAAGATGTCCGAAGGGACGGGTATTGTCGAAAATTACCCGTGACGACTGCGCTTAACGACGAAGATAGGGTCGCCGCTGTTTGATGCGAGTGACAAGTTCACATCCTCGTCGAGTTCTGAGCCGATCTGAGTCAACCCTGTGACGGTTAGCGTGAGCGGATTTCCTGTGCTTGACCAGCTGTAGCTGATAGGCGCGGACGTCGGCGTGATCGAGCTCGAGACCTGGCTCTCATCAAGCGTCTCACCGGTAGGGGCGTTCAGGTTGATGACTACAGTGTCACAGTCGTAGTCGTTCACCGTAACAGTCGGTGGCGATGTTGTCTGGTCGAGTGTCGCGATGCCGTCATCAGTTGGGGTACAGCTTGTCACCGAATCTAGTTCGGGCGAACCAGTCGCCCCGATGGTCACCGCGATTTCTACAGTTAGCGTTGTCACTTCAGCTTTTCTCCGTCTCCGGCGTCGAGTTCCCCGGTATCAAGGCTTCAGCCAGGCGTTGATCTCGTCCGCCACGGAATCGAAGTCTACGCCAATCGACCGGTACATCTCGCGCGCCGCCGTGGCCTCTACGATCGCGCGTTGAGTACGTTGACCTCCACTCATGTCCGCAATAGCACGTGCTAACGCCCAGCGCGCGTCTGCGAGTTCGTTCGGCAGCGCTCCGTTACCTAATAATTTGATCGCCTCTTCGAGCGCAGGAACTGCACGCTGTGGTGAATCTTGGGACAAGTACGCTTTCCCGAGGCCTTTTAAGGAGACTGCGAGGAACTGGGGATCGAAGTCGTTGTGTTCGCGGAGGAGTGAGACCGCGCGCTCGAGGTGTTTAGCCGCCCGTTCCGTCTCTCCGAGCGCGAGGAGGGTCTCTCCGAGGTTCCCCATATTAATTGCTACGAGCAGGCTATTGTCGCCATGGCTGCGTCGGCCGACCTCGATAGCGTTCGTGAAAGCGGATCGAGCTGCCACGAAGTCTCCGAGGCTATAGTCGATAGTGCCCAGCGCGCTCCAGGCTTCGCCGCAGACGTGGGAGACTCGCGTTTGATCGGGGCAATGCGACACCGCGCGTCGAGCCGCGATCTGTGCGGCGTCTAAGTCGCCCTGTACTAGCTCTATCTTCGTCCTGGTTGTTGCTAGGAGCACGCTCGAAGGGTCGGTAGTGGCGCCCATGTTGGCCTTGATTGACTCTGCAAGCATGAGTTCACGTGATGCGTCATCTATGCGTTCCCCCGATTCGATTAGGAGGATAGCGAGGCCGTGGTGTACGTCGGATAGTGATGGGTGCTGCGTTCCAAACGCACTCGTGAATAGCGACTGCGCCTCCCGGTACACCGCCTCGACGCTCTCCACCTTATCGCCCCGCTGCGCCCGGGCGTGCGCGATACCCAGCACGATCCAGCCCAGGCGCGGATCATCCCGCGCCCAGCGCTCCTCCGCTAGCTCGCGCGCGCGCTCTAGCCACTCCAGCGCGTGGTCGAGCTCGGTGTCGTTTTGGTACGCGACCCCGCGGAGATCCAGCACCCGGATCATGCGGTCGTCCTCGAGCAGGCCGAAGCGGGCGAGCGCCCCCTCGGCCATGTTGAGCCAGCGGTGGGCGTCGCGCGGCCGCGTGCCCGCGCGGGTGATGCGCTCGGCCTGCAGCAGCCACGCGTCGACCAGCAGCGTGTCGTGGCCGACCTCCAGCGCCTTCGCGGCGGTGCGGTCCAGGGCCTCGGCGGCCTCGTCGAACTCGCCGGTGCGAAACGCCAGGTTGGCCTTGAGGTACATCAGATCCGCGACCACCGGGCCGTAGGCGAGCTCCAGCTGCTCGACCGCGGCGATCTCTGCGGCTGCTTGATCGGGCAGGTAGGCCTTCAGGAAGAAGTCCGCGCGCAGCAGGTGGGGGCGGGCCTGCTCGACGCGCTCGTGCTCCTCGACGCTCGCGGGCACGACCCCGCCGCCGCGCAGCAGCTCGAGGTTGTCGCACAGCGCGACGTCGGGGAGCCTCGCCACGATGTCGTCGGCGTGCTCGACGATCGTCAGCGCGTCCTCGTCGACGCCCGCGAGCAGCTCTAGGGTCTGGTCGAGCTGTACGCGCCGGCGCGCGAGGCAGGTGTTGCGCTCGGCGTAGAGCGGGTCGTCGGCGCGTCGGCACGCCGCGGCCTGGGCCTCGCGCCAGGTCTCGGCGTAGGCGGTGACGCGGGCGCGCACGCGGGCGCCCATGGCCTCGGCGAAGGGCAGGGCGGTGGCGTCAAAGGCCGTTTGCAGCCGCGTCGCGCGCTGCTCGCTCCAGACCGTGTCGATCTCGTCGGCGACCTCGAGGCAGGGATCCGGGGGGGCGGCACGCCCGGCCAGGCCGAAGCTGCCCAGCGCGAGGCCGCCGGTGAGCAGCAGCGCGGCGGCGCCCCAGCGGCGGGCGACCGTGGCGGGGTCGCGGTCGAGCGCGCGCAGCAGGTCGTGCATCGACGGCCAGCGCTGGTCGGGCTCGACCGCGAGGCCGCGGCGCAGGACCGGCTGGATCCAGCGAGGCGCGCGGGCGGTGGAGGGGGGCGCGCGCAGCTGTCCGCTGGTGATGGTCGCGGTCAGCTCGCGCAGGGTCTTGCCGGCGAACGGCCGCTCGCCGTAGAGCGCCTCCCACAGCGCGACGCAGAAGCTGAATTGGTCCGAGCGGTCGTCGACGGCGCGCTTGCCCAGACATTGCTCGGGGGACATGTACGCGGGCGTGCCCATGATCGCGCCGGTGCGGGTCAGCGAGAGCGCGAGCGCGGAGCGAGGCTCGGGATCGCCGGGGCGCTCGTCGTCGGCGCGCGCGGGCTCGTCGACGGGGGCGCGCGCGAGGCCGAAGTCGAGGACCTGGGCGCGGCCGTCGTCGCGGCGCACGAGCACGTTGGCGGGCTTAAAGTCGCGGTGGACGATGTCGGCCTCGTGCGCGGCGGCGAGGCCGAGGCCGGCGCCGCGGAAGGTCTGCACGATCTCGCGCCAGCCTCGCCGCTGCGCGTGGACCCACTCGCCCAAGGTCACGGCCGGGACGAACTCCATCACGATGTAGACGTCGCTCCCGTGCACGCCGACGTCGTGCACCGCGACGACGTTGGGGTGCGAGAGACGGGCGAGCGCCTGTGCCTCGCGCAGCAGCCGGAGGTGGGCGTCGGGGCCGTCACCGGCGGCGCGGATCAGCTTGATCGCGACGGCGCGATCGAGCTCGGGGTCGTGGGCCTGGTAGACCACGCCCATGCCGCCCGCGCCCAGCTCGCGCTGGACGACGAAGCGATCGATGCGCTGCCCGCTGCGGCGCGCGCCCGAGGTGGTGGTCCAGGGGTCCTGGGTCGCGACGGTGTCGACGGTGGCCGACTCGACGAGCGGCCGGCGCGGGCGCGAGAGCGTGAGCGCGCGGGTCTTGTCGGCGTCGACCGGTGTCTGAACACCGCGGTCGCCGTCGGCGCTGAGGCGCGCGGACCCGGGGGGCTCGGGGCTCGGGTGCTCGCTGTCCATCGCGCTCGCCGGCATGATAGCGCGTCAAAAATCTGTCTGAAGGGGAATGTCTTGCGTAACGGGGGGGCGAGTCTGGACAATTGACGCCGCGTCGTGTCGACCGGTCGGCGGGGGCGCGGGTCGAGGCGGGGGCGGCTCGGCCTCCGCGGCCCTCCGCAGGCGCCGACGGTCTCGCCGCGGCGGGTAGCGAGACAATGTGACAGTACAAACATCGCGGCGGCGCGCGGGTGTTCGCCAGCGCGCGCGCGTGGTATGAAATCGCCCCCGGAGGACCTCGCATGTCGTTTTTGTCCGCTCTCGCCCCCACGCTCGCCTCGGTCCCGCTCGCGCTGCTGCTCAGCTTCGCCGACCCCTTCAGCTTTGAGTTCGCGAGCCAGACCGACGCGAACGGCATGGCCTACGTCGTGCTCCACGCGCAGCAGCCCGCCAAGGGCATCACGATCACCATCGAGGGCGACGACGGCACGCGCGTGGTCAAGAGCCTGTCGCTGCGCGGCGGCACGAGCAAGCGGATCACGTGGCGTCAGCAGGGCTCGCAGACGCACTACAAGATGACGATCAAGGGCGGCGACGTCGAGACCGACTTCGAGTTCGACACCCGCAAGGCGCGGGCCGGCGGCAAGCCCAGCTTGACCATGGTGGCGAGCCGCGAGGACATCGTCGACCGCCACACCATCAAGTACAAGACCGGCTTCGTCATCAGCAGCTACCTGTTCCAGGTGTTCAACACCGAGGGTGACATCGTCGAGGAGATCAACAAAGAGGACGTGGAGATCAACGTCGGCGACGTCATCGAGCTGCCCTGGGAGGGCGCCGACGACGTGTTCATGGTCTACTTCAAGGGCATGGACGACGTGGGCCGCTTCGCCGAGGACCGGCGCGTGCCCTGGGCGGTGACCATCCCGCACACCGAGGTGAACTTTGACTCGGGCAAGTGGGACATCAAGCCCAACGAGGCGCCCAAGGTCGACGAGGCGTTCTCGGTGCTGGTCCACGAACTCGACGGCCTCGAGCGCGCGAACGCGGCGCTCGGGCCCAGCTTCAAGGACAAGATCTCGGCCTCGCTGTACATCGTCGGCTACACCGACACGGTCGGCAACGCGGCCGACAACCAAAAGCTCTCGCTCAACCGCGCCCAGGCGATCGCGCAGTACTTCAAGGACAAGGGCGCGTGGTGCTCGATCTACTACGCCGGGATGGGCGAGCGCGGGCTGGCCGTGGAGACAGGCGATAGCGTCGACGAGGTCCGCAACCGGCGCGCGCTGTACCTGCTGATGCCCGATCCGCAGAAGCCCGCGGCGGGCGGTAAGGTGCCGGGCTCGTGGAAGAAGCTGACCGACGCGTCGCCGCGGACCATGGCCCAGCTGCCGGCGCTGCCCGAGAGCTACCTCGCGTTCAAGGACAAGCAGCGCCAGGAGCGAGAGGCCAAGTTCGGGAGGTCGTCGAGCGACGGCGGCACGAGCGGCGGCGATGACGGCGGCGAGGGCGGGGACGGCTGGGTGCACCCCTACGACCGCATGGAGCACGACGACGAGGGCGGCGCGGGCGTGGACGGCCCCGAGCCGATCGACGGCGACGACGCGGGCGCGGCGACCGGCAAGGGCTGCTCGATCGACCAGGAGCGCGAGACCAACGGTCTGCTCGGCCTCGCGCTGCTCGTCGGCCTCGTCGGCCTCCGTCGACGTCGCGTCGCGTAGCTCAGCTCAGTCTGGGCGCTCAGGGCAGGTGGCCGTTGAGCGCCTCGATGGAGTCGATCCACGCCGAGTCGGCGCCCTCGGAGATCGAGCCGTCTTTGACGTAGCGCCAGCGGAAGGTGTGCGAGCCGGCGCTGACCGGGTACGAGAGCTCGATCCAGCTCAGCTCGCCGTCCCATGAGTTCTGCTCGCTGTTGTCGATGTAGAACTCGAGCGTGTCGTAGCTCTCTTCGGAGCTGACCCGGAACCAAAAGCTCAGCTCGCCGTCGACGTCGAACTCGAGGGTCACGCTGAGCTCGGTGAACTGATCGTCGCCGATCGTGCCGCTCTGGGCCCCGTAGTCGCCCTCGTGCTTTTGGTTCTGGCTGACGTACCAGTCCGCGCCGCCGGCGGTCACCCACTCGGGGCCGAGCTCGCCCGATTCGAAGTCCTCGGTCCAGTAGTCCCCGCAGCCGTCGAGCACGAGCGCGGCGCACTCGTCGTCGCAGACGAGCGCGCCGCCCTCGAAGCCCTGGGTCTGGCAGGTCTCGCCCTTGAGGTCGTCGCCGTCGCAGGCCTCGTCGCCCTCGGCGACGTCGTCGCCGCAGACCGGGCTCACGCAGTCGTCGGTGAACAGGGCGCAGGTCACCCAGTCGCAGGACAGCTCGCCGCCGAGAAAGCCCAGCGACTCGCAGGTCGCGCCGCCGAAGTCGTCCTGGTCGCACTCCTCGCCGGGCGCGTTGATGACGCCGTCTCCGCAGACGCCTTCGTCGTCACCGTCGCCGTCGCCGTCACCGTCGCCGTCACCGTCACCGTCGCCGTCGCCGTCGCCATCGCCGTCGCCGTCACCGTCACCGTCGCCATCTCCGTCGCCGTCACCGACGCCGGTCTCTGTCGCCGGAGCGCCGGTCGTCTCCGAGAGGGTCGTCGCGCCGGTCTCCGCCCCCTCGCTGGTGGATGTCATGCCGCCGAGGCTGAGCCCCTCGCTCGTCCCGCCGTCGTCACCCGAGCAGCCGACGCCGGCGAGGCAGAGGAGCGCGAGCAAGGGCAGGGGCGAGCGCGGCGACGACGAGGGCATACTTGACGGTATACCGCGGGCGGGCGCGCGGCCATCACCCTGAAAAATGTTGTGGGCTCAACGAGCGTCGTCGCAGCCGTGGCACTCGAGGCGCAGCTCGACGCCGTAGGGGCGACGCTCGATCACCAAGAACTCCGAGCGCAGCGCGGGCGCCTGCGCGCTCGCGGCCTTCGGCTCCTCATCGTCCCCGAGGCGGAAGCTCGCGCGTCGTCGGCTCGTGAAGGGGTACTCGCGGTCGCGGTAGCACGCGCGATAGAACTCGAGGACATCTTCGAATCGGGCGCGCGCGCGGTAGCGCTGGACCGACGGCGCGTCGCTCGGCAGCGGCTCCGCGCCGCGGTAGAGGGGCGGGCGCTCGGTCTCCGCGGGGCACGGACCCTCCGGGGCGCGCGGGCCGTGGGGGACGCAGGCGAGGCCGAGGAGCGCGGTGAGCAGCGGCGTCACGAGTGCGCGTCGCATCGCCGGATACTAGCAGCCGCGAGCACCACGGCGCGCGAACGAGAAGACGCCGGCGCCCGCGAGCGGGGCCGGCGTCTCTCGGCGAGTCCACAGCGCTCGCGCTACTGCGGGATCGGGAGGTCCTCCTGGCACACGCCGATCTCGAGGATCGTGTAGAAGAGCACCAGCTCCTGCGGGCTGAGGCCCACGTAATCGAAGAACTCGGCGGCGTGGTAGGTGGTGAACTGAATCTTGCCGCAGCCGTACTGGCCCGTGACCGTCAGCGCCTTGGTCTGCCCGTCGTGCGGGCCCTCGAGCCAGACCTTGTGGCCGACGTCGACCTGCCCGCCCATGCCGTCGTCGACGAGCACGGGGTGGATGGTGTCGAGCGCCGACCAGTTGTCGACGGTCTGGACCTTGGGCAGCTGGAACAGCGTCGGGTGTGACTCGTCGTTGAGCGGGTTGATGTCCTTGAGCGGGTCGGGCAGCTCCTGCAGCCACTCGAGCAGGCCCATGTCGAGCACGTCCGCGAGCGAGTCGTAGCTGCCGAGGTCGGGGTCGTCGCCGAACTCGAGCGTGAAGTCCTGGTACTGCGGGAACACGTCGCGGATCCAGTCGTTGGACCAGTCGGCCACGTACCAGCGGCCGCCGGCCTCGACCCAGTCGTGGATGTTCTGCTGGACCTGCGCGTTGTTGATGATGTTGTTGTAGACGTTGCTCGAGCAGGGCACGAAGATCGCGTGGTACTGCTTCATCTTCTCGTAGTCCATGACGAGCTGATTGAAGGTGCCCTGCGACTGGAAGCCGTCGAAGCCGGGGTCCTGACCGTTGTCCCAGAGATCGAAGGGCTCGGTCCCGGGGACCAGGCGCTCTTCGAAGTTGGCGATCATCGTGTCGCCGAGGCCGAACTTGCCGAACGCGTCCTCGAGGCGATCGTAGGAGCCGTTGGCGATCGCGATGAGCGGGATGAACTTGCCGTTGTCGGGGTCGTTCTCCCCCGGCAGGGTGGTGAGATCGTCGGCGAGCGCGGTGTCACCCGGCGCGATGTCGATGGTCGTGTAGGTGAGGAACTGGCCCTTCTGGACGACCAGGTACTTGGCGTCGGCGGCGGGCGTGGGCAGCTCGAAGGTGCCGTCGGCGTTGGTGAAGGTGGTGTAGGCGCTGCAGCTCAGCTCGACACACTCGGCGCAGTAGACCTCCTGCGGGATCGGATCGGGCTCGATGTCCGAGGTGTAGACGAGCGCACCGCTGACCGGGATGGTGCCGTTGGGCGCCCACACGGTGCCCGTCAGGGTCGCGTCGAGCGGGAAGTTGCAGCCCCAGTTGTCGCCGTCGCCGTCGCCGTCGCCGTCGCCGTCACCGTCACCGTCGCCATCACCGTCGCCGTCGCCGTCACCGTCGCCGTCGCCGTCGCCATCACCGTCACCATCACCATCACCGTCACCGTCACCGTCACCGTCGCCGTCACCGTCACCGTCGCCGCCGGTCGAGCCGTTGTCGGTCATCGAGCCGCCGTTGTCGGTCGCGGAGCCGTTATCGGTCGCGGAGTCGTTGTCGGTCGCGCCGTCGGGTCCCGCGCTGGTGTCTTCGCCGGTGGTGTTGTTGGCGTCGGTCCCGCTGCCCGAGTCGTCGCCGCAGGCTGGGAGCGCGAGCGCGAGCGCGGCGAGGAGGGTGGCGGAAACGCGAGAGTACTGACAGGGCTTCAAGGACATGAGGTCTCCGGTGGTTGCGAGCACGACACAACGTGCTCGGAAAGTCACAATTGCTCGTGCGTATGTGCGGCTATACCACGCGGCTCGCGGGGATTGGTAGGATTGTGGTCGTAATTCGCGCGAAGATCACCGTAGAGCCAGTCAGCCGGCTTGCGCCCGCCAGCGCGAAAACGCATGTGCGCGTTCGCGCAGGTTCACGCGTCCGCGCTAGCGCTTGCGCGGCTTGGGGTTGAACTCGAGCGTGACGCGCCAGGTCTCCGGTCCGTGCTCCGCGGAGACGTCGACGGCCGTCGACGCGACGACGCGGCGCCCCTTCGGCGTGGCCTCGGCCGCGATCGCGATCGCCTCTTCACGGGTCTCGGCGTGCACCAGGGCGTCGTAGCGGTTGTCTGCGTGGCTCATCGACTCCGGAGTGTATCGGCTCCCGAGGTTGCGATGTCAGCTTTCCGTCGTCGCCTCCGCTCGGTACCCTGAGCTCGGTGAGTCGACGGAGAACGAGCGCGCGGAGGCGCTTCCTCGGCGGAGCGCTGTGCGGGGCCGGAGCCGTCGCGCTCGGGCTGCCGTGGCTCGAGTCGGTGATCCCGACGCGAGCGGGGGCGCGCCTTTCACCGCGCGCCTGGGCGAGCGAGCCGCCGGTGAGCCCGCGACGCTTCATCGCGTTGGTTCAGTGTAACGGCATCGATGTCGGGCGGTTCTGGCCCGAGGGTCCGTTTGGCGCGTTGACCCTCGAGAGCCTCCCGGACAGCTGCGCGCTCGCCTCGCTCGCCCCGCATCACGCCCGGTTGTTGTTGCCCCGGGGCATTCACATGGTCCCGGCGACGCCTGGCCTCCCGGGCAACTCACACATGCGGGGGATCGGCCACGCGCTGACGGCCGCGCCGCTCGCGGTCGGCAGCAAGTACGCGACGGGGCCATCGATCGATCAGGTGATCGCGGCCGCGGGCGACGGCGGCGGAGCGCCGCCGCTGAACCTGTTCGTCGGGACGCCCGAGGGCGGCGTGTTTGATCACGTCTCGTACGCCGGCGCCGAGCAGCCGGCGCCGGTCGAGAACAACCCGTGGCTCGTCTATCAGGACCTCGTGGGCCTCGCGGCGCTCGACGCCGAGGCGCGCGCCCGCGTGATCGCGCGGCGGGAGAGCGTGCTGGACTTGGTGTCGGGCGAGTACGAGGCGCTGCTCGCCGGGCCGCTGAGCAAGGCCGATCGCGACAAGCTCGACCATCACTTCACGCTCGTGCGCGAGCTCGAGAAGGGCCTCGACGCGGCGGGCCTTGTGCCCTTTGAATTGCCCGAGGCGACCGTCGCCGCGATGGCGGGCCTCGACCCTGAGACAGTGGGGCACGACGCGAGCTTTGAGCAGGTCATGGAGCTGATGCTCGACCTCGCCGCGCTCGCGCTCGCCAGCGGGCACGCCCGCGTGGCGACGATTCAGTGCGGTCCGGCCTCGGGCGGCCCGATCTACGCGTGGGGCGGGATGCAGCACGCCTACGACCACCACACGCTCTCGCACGGGAACACGAAGGAGGACGAGTCAGGCGACCCGATCGACGGCTACCAGCTGATGCTCCACGAGATCGATCGATGGTACGCGTCGCGCTTCGCCGGCCTGCTCGATCGACTGGTCGCCTACGAGGAGCCGGGCGCGGGCACGCTGCTCGACAACAGCCTCGCGCTGTGGATGAACGAGCTCTCGGACGGCTACGCCCACGACAACCGCGACCTGCCGTGGGTGATGGCGGGCAGCTGCGGCGGTTACCTCAAGACCGGCGCGTACCTGCGCGTCACCCAGGCGCCGGAGCTCGCCAACGAGCTCGACGCGCCGCACAACCAGCTGCTCACGACGATCCTCAACGCGGCAGGCGTTACGGCGGAGGGCGGCGGCCCGGTGACGCGCTTCGGGGACCCCGCGCACTGCCCCCCCGGGGAGCTCGAGGCGGTGAAGGCGTAGGGCGCAGCGATGGGTCAGCTTCAACGAGCGCGCGCGCGCTGCCGCGCGGTTGCGATCGGGCTCGGGCTCGGGCTCGGGCTCACGGCCTGCTCCTACGCGAGCGTGCGCACGACCGGCGATGTCGCGATGACGCTGCCCGAGCACGTCGGCGCGCTGGAGGACGCCGCGAGCTACTGCCAGCTCGGCGCGGCGAGCTCCGGCGACGTCGCGCTCGCGGCCTGCGATGACTTCGCGGGGACGCAGCCGATCTACGCGCGCGCGGCGAGGGAGCTGGCGAGCTACGGCCTCGCGCTCAAGGAGCTGTCGGGCGCCTCGGAGATCCCGACCGCCGACCTGGTCTCGGGGCTGGTCGCGGTCGGCGACGCGGCGGACATCCAGACGCTCGAGGGCGACGACACCGAGGCCTTCGCCTACGCGCTGCGGGTCGTCGTCGACGTGTTCGCCGACGGCTACAAGAAACGCAACCTCCGCCGCGCGGTCACGGGGACCGATCGCGCGGTGCAGTGCGTGGTCCACCGCCAGCGGATCAACTTGGGCGCGGTGACGCAGCAGATCGACGGCCTCGAGCAGGACCTGCGCGCCGAGCTCGAGGACCTCGAGATCCTCGCCGAGAAGTACGACGCGCCCGCGAGCTCGTCGGACAGATCGAGCGGCGCCGAGGGAGGGGCGGAGGCGCTCGCGCGGGCGCTGGCCAAGACCGAGAAGGCGGCGACGCGGGCGCGGCGGGACGTGGTGCGGGCGCGACGGGTGCAGGCCCGCGACGCGATGCTCGAGGTCGCGCGGGCGCGGCGGCGGCTCGCGGCGCTCGAGCGCGGGCTAGCGGGCTTCGCCGCCGCGCATCACACCCTGGCGTGCGCGCCGGCGTCGATCGGGACCGCGCGCGACGGTGAGCTCGCGGACGAGGTGCTCGCGGCCGTGCGCTGCGCGACCACGAGCCGCGACGAGGACGCGTGCCGCGAGCGGGTTGCCGAGCTGGAGCAGGCGCGCAGCTGCGATGAGGTGGCGCGGTCGGAGCCGCGCTGCTCCTAGCACGACGCGCGCACGACGTGTCCTCTCGATCGTACAATGACGGGGCCGGAGGACCCGCCGATGTCACAGTTCGCCCAGCAGGCGCTCGCGCTGTCACGCACCTTGAACGAGTACGCGGAGGCCGTGCGTGATCGAGGGCGCGCGCAGTGGCGCGCGGACGAGATCGACGAGGATGACTACGAGGAGATCAAGCGGACCTACAACTCGCTGCGCGGGGCCTCGCGCACCCTGGCGGCGCAGGCTTCGAAGTCGGCGGCGCGGGGGATCGACCGGGAGCTCGCGCGCCTGAAGTCGGCGACGGGCGATCTGAAGAAGGCGAAGCAGCGCGTCGATCGGGCGGCCAACATCGTCGGCGTGGCGACCCAGCTGCTCGCCGTGGGCGCGGCGGCGGTGACGATGGTCGCGGCGCCGAACCCCGCGTCGATCGTCGCGGTCGTCGCGGCGATCGAGCAGACCGTGAAGAAGGTCGGCTAGGGGGCGCGATGACGCGAGCGCGCGGGCTGCAGCTGGAGCTTCGCCGCCCCGCGGTCGAGCTCGTGCCCTCCTACCTCGCGTCGCTCGCTGAGATGCGCGCGCTCGGCGAGACGATCTGGGAGGGCTGGGAGCCGGCGGCCTCGGAGTCCCACGCGGGGTTCGTGCAGCGGCTGCTGCAGGCGGAGCGGGAGGTCGCGCCGCCGGGGGTTCCCCAGTCGATCTACTGGGCCGCCGCGGGCACGTCGGCCGCGGGGGGGCGCGACGGGATCGTCGTCGGGCGCATCGCGCTGCGTCATCGACTCACCCCGGCGCTCGAGCGGTTCGGCGGGCACGTCGGTTACGAGGTCCGGCCGTCCGTGCGCCGGCGCGGCGTCGGCCGCGAGATGCTGCGCCAGCTGCTCGAGCTGCCCAGGGCCCGCGCGCTCGGTCGCGTGCTGCTGACCTGCGCGCCCGACAACGTCGGCTCCAACAAGACCATCCTCGCCAACGGCGGCGCGCTCGAGCGCCGCGCGTACCTGCAGGCGCGGCGGCGGTGGACGAACTACTACTGGATCGAGACGGGCGCGGGCGCTTCGAATCCTTGACGACCGACCGCTACAGGTCGACGCACTCGGTCTCGTAGGGCGCGCAGGTGAAGCGCACGTGGATGTGCCCCGTGTGCCCCGAGGAGTGGCGGACCTTGCCGTCGAGCTCGCCCCGGCCGATCGGCCACTGCAACACCGCGTCGAGCTCCTCCTCGCTGACGCCGGACTCCTTCGCGGCCCGGTAGATCAGCTTCTGGCGCCGGTAGTCGAAGAAGATGACCTTGACCGTGCCGGTCTCGAGGAACGCGTCGATCAGCCGCCAGGTCGCGAGCCAGTCGACGCGCCGCTTGCTCGGCTTGAGCTGCTGGTTGAGCTCGGCGCGCAGCGGCAGGCGGACGTCGAGGTCACGACCTGACTGATGGGACCTGTGCCCGCCAACATCTCCGCCGCGCTGGCGGCTCATGGTGCCGAGCCGGACGAGGCCCCCGTAGCCCGAGCGCTCGCGGAAGCCGTGCAGCGCGGTGACGGTCGCGCGCACGGCCCAGGTCGAGCCCCACGAGGAGTTCGGGTAGCGCAGCACGTAGGCGTCGCTCTCTGGGATCCGCACGCCGTTGACGAGCTGGCCGCGGTGCGGGAAGCCGTAGCTGTAGCCGCCGGGGCGCACCTCGGCGGTGGGGCCGGGCGGGGGATCGTCGCGGGCGATAGCGTCGCGGATCAACGGGTCGGACCAGACGACGACGACCTCGCCGGGGTCGAGGTTGCGGCGCACGCGGTAGTAGTTGTAGCGGCGGACGTCGGCCGGGTTGGCGCCGAAGGGCCGCGAGATCGAGACCCAGGTGTCACCCTCGCGCAGGGTGTACTCGACCGGCTCGCGCGGCGGGGTCGTGATCGCGCTGAACACCCGCAGCTTCGCGCCCTCCTCGGGCTGCTCGTCCTCGTCGAGCTTGTTCCAGCTGCGCAGCGAGGAGGCCTTGACGCGGTAGCGCAGCGCGAGCTGCTCGACGGTCTCGCGCTTGACGACGAGGTGTCGAAACCACCGCGCGCCCTCGCGCGCGCCGCCGGAGAACGCGTCGGACTCCTCGCTGGGCGCCTCGACCGAGGCCTCGGCGACCTCCGCCGGCGGCGATTCCTCCAGCGGCGGCTCGTCGCCGCTCTGCATGGCGGCGGCCGCGAGGAGCGCCTCGAGGATCGTCAGGACCTGCACAGCGTCAGCTACGGCGTCTCAGGATGCTTCAGGAGGTCTCAGGGCGCGTTCGCGAGGCGAGCGACTACCACTCGCCGATGCTCGTCATCGAGGCCCAGGGCTCCTTCACCGGGAGCGCCTCGCCGCGCTGCAGCAGCTCGATCGAGATCTGGTCGGGCGAGCGGATGAAGGCCATTCGACCGTCGCGCGGCGGCCGGAGGATCGTGACGCCGCGCTGCTTGATGCGCGCGCAGGTCTCATAGATATCGTCGACCGCGAACGCGAGGTGCCCGAAGTTTCGCCCGACGGTGTAGGGGCTCGATTGATCCCAGTTGTAGGTCAGCTCGATCTCGGCGCTGTCGCCCTCGCGCCCGGTACCCAGGAACACGAGCGTGAAGCGACCCTTCTCGTGGTCGCGTCTGCGCAGCTCTACGAGCCCCAGCGTCTCGACGAAGAACTCGAGCGCTTTGTCGAGGTCGCGGACGCGGATCATCGTGTGGAGAAATTGCATATCCCCCGTTGATACCACCCGCGCGTAGGGCCGGCGCGCGCTGAAATTGATCAATCAACCATGCGCGCGCTCGCGGGTCGAATCTGCGCGCGTGCAGCTACAAACGCAGAAGCGGCCAGCGCCCCCGCTGGGGTGCTGGCCGCTCACCCGCGCGTCGCCGCGCGGCGCTAGCGAGCTGCTCGCTAGCTGATCAGGAGTTGAGCAGCGCCGCCTTCATGGCCGCGAGCTCGTCGTCGACCTCGCTCGCCGGCGCGCCCTCGCCCGCGGTGAGCTGCTTGGCCGCGTCGTCGCCACCGCTGCTCGCGGGCCCGAGCATCTTCGCCTTCATGGCCGCGAGCTCGTCGTCGACGCCCGCGCCGGCCTCGAGCGCCTTGAACTTCGTGGTGAGGTCATGGTCGGCGCCGGCCTCGGTCAGCTCGTAGGCGGCCTCGCTCTGGGCCTCCAGCTGCTCGACCTTGGACTCCATGCGCTCGAAGGTGTCGAACGCGCTGGTCGCGTTGATGTTGCCCAGGGTCTCGTTGATCTTCTTCTGCGCCTCGGCACGCTTGGCGCGCGAGATCAGCAGGTTGCGCTTGCGCTTGGCCTCCTCGATCTTGCCGTCGAGGTTGCGCAGCGCGTCCTTGAGCTGGCCCGAGGCCGCGTTCTGCTTCTGCCACTGCTCGCTGAGCTGGTTGGCGACGTCCTCGTGGGACTTCTTGCGCGCGAGCGCGGCCCTGGCGAGGTTGTCGTCGCCGGCCTTGATCGCGAGCATCGCCTTGCCCTCCCAGTTCTTGACCTGGGCGGCTTCCTTCTCGTACTGCCGGCGCAGGCGCTTCTCGTCGGCGATCGCGACCGCGACCTGCTTCTTCGCGTCGACGAGCTGCCCCTTCATGTCGACGATCGCCTGATTGAGCATCTTCTCCGGGTCTTCCGCCCGGCTGATCATCTCGTTGACGTTGGAGCGCCAAAGCGTCGAAATTCGTCCCCAAAGCCCCATGCTAGCTTGCCTCCTGCGTTGTCTTTGGCCGCCACTTCAGCAGGCGGTCGAGGTGGATATCGAGGCTGAGCGACATGTCGTCGATCATCGCCTGGAACTCTCCGTAGTCGAGGTTCTCCGACTGCAGCGCGCCCGAGAGCAGGATCTGGTTGCCCTGCAGCCCGTAGGCGGCGTGCAGCAGCTCCTCGTTGAGCGTGAGGAGCGTGCGGAACAGGCCGACCTTGTCCGCCACGTCGTCGTCAAACGCGAACACCGGCGCGCTGAACAGGACGATCGGACCGTCGGCGTGGAGCGCGATCGCGGAGTGTCGCAGGTTCTCCGGCGAGACGAGCCACATATTCTCCGAGCCCTCGATCGGCTCGTGCGGCAGCCCCATCCGGAGCATGTAGGACTCCAGCTTTTCGGTTGATGTCATTGGTTGTCGGGCCGCGAGCGGGTTGTCTACGCTCGCGAGGAGCACATTCTACGGGCCCCGAAAGCCCACCGGCAAGCAGCGCGCGGGCGCGAAATTATTCCGCCTCGCCCGCTCCGCACGGCCGGGCGAGGGGGCGGTCTGTGCGGGCTCGCCCGGCCCGCGCGCAGCGCTCCACGTTGTGGTACGTGCACGGGGGTGTTTGGCGGCGACCCGATGTTCACGCTCGCCACGCTCTGCCTGCTGGTCGCGGCCTCGGAGTGGCTGGTCCGTCACACCGCGCTTCGCCATCTCGGCGCCGCGCTGCTCGTGATCCTGCTCGGGGTCGTGGCCGCGAACGCGGGCCTCGTGCCGACGGGCGCGACGAGCGGGCCCGCTCGCGGCGTCTACCGCGGGGTGTTCGCCTACGTCGCGCCGGCCGCGATCTTTTGGCTGCTGCTCAGCGTCGACCTGCGGCCGCGTCAGATCGCGCGCGCGGGGCTGCCGATGATCGGCGTGTTCCTGCTCGGCGCGCTCGGGACCACGCTCGGCGTGCTCGCCGGGATGGCGGCGATCGATGGGCCCGCCACGCTCGGTCCGCTCTACAGCGCGGTCGGGGGCATGTACGCCGGGACGTACACGGGCGGCTCGATCAACTTCAACGCGATCGCGCTGCACTACGGCGTGCAGGAGCAGGGCGTGATCTACGTCGGCGCGATCGCGGTCGACAACATCCTGACCGCGCTGTGGATGGCGATCGGCCTGGTGCTGCCGCGGCTGCTCGGCGGTGCCGAGGCTCCGGACGAGCGCGCGGCGGAGGAGGTCGATGACTTCGGCGAGAACACGCGCGAGCGCGTGGGGGTCTACGAGCTCGCCGTGATGCTCGCTATCGGGCTGCTCGCGGTCTGGGCCGCCGACGAGCTCGCGGCGCTGTGGGCGAGGCAGGGGCTCGGCAACTTACCCTCGATCCTCGTGCTCACGATCCTCGCGCTCTCGCTCGCCCAGCTCCCCTGGGTCCGCGGCTTGGTCGGCGCGCGCGTCCTCGGGCTCTTGGCCGTGGACCTGTTCTTGGTCGTGATCGGCGTGTACTGCGACTTCGCGGCCTTCGCTCAGCTCGGCGAGCTCGGGCCCACGCTCGCGTTGTTCGCCGCGATCACGGTCGCGGTCCACGGCCTCGTGACCTACGGGGGCGCCTGGCTGCTCGGCGTTGACGTCGTGGTCGCCTCGGTCGCGTCGCAGGCGAACATCGGCGGCGGGACCTCGGCGATGGCGCTCGCGCGCAGCCTCGGGCGCGGGCAGCTCGTGCTCCCGGCGATCATCGTCGGCGCGCTGGGGACCGCGCTCGGCACCTTCATCGGCTTCCTCGTCGCGGAGCGGCTGCTGTGACGCGCGCGTCGACCACGGCGTGACTCGAGGGACATACACGTCACGCGCGCGCGGTCGCGCCGCGAGGTGTGGCGCGACGCCCCGCCGCGCGCAAACTGCGTGCTGCTCTTCGCGCCAGGTACCGGCCCAACGCCGCTACGATGTGCAGCATGTCCGAAGCGGCGTCGACGGGCGAGGGCCAGCGCGCGCGTCGGCCCGCGCCGCTCGATCGCTTCGTGCCCGCGGCTGTGCGCGCGCGCGGCGATCGGCACGAGCTGGTCCGCTACCGCAGCTTCGCGGTCACGGCGCTCGTGATCGGCGGGACCCAGACGGCGCTGCTGCTCGTCTACTTCGCGATCCGCGAGGCGCCCTCGGCCCTCGAGATCATCACGCTCGGCGTCGGCGGGCTGTACCCGTACTGCCTCGTCGCGCTGCTCCGCTTCGTCCGCCGGCTCGAGCGCTACAACGTGCTGATGGCGAGCTGCGCGCTGCTGGCGACGACTTCCTACGTCGCGGTCTCGGGCGGGCTGCTGTCGCCCGGCCTGCCGATCTTCGCGATCATCCCCGCCTCCGGCTTCGCGCTCGGCGGGCGCGCGGCGACGCTGCGCTACATCCTCGCGATCCTCGGCGCGATCACGCTGGTCGCGGCGCTGTCGCTGCTGGGCTGGCTCCCGAGCTCGACGCTCGCGACCGGCTCGCACCTCGGGCTGCGCGCCGCGTTCATCATCCACTGTGTCGTGCTGGTCGGGATGTCGAGCTTCAGCACCACGGTCTCGCGCAGCCGCGCGAGCCGGGCGCTGCAGACGGCGCGGGCCGAGGCCGAGCGGGCGAGCGTCGCCAAGTCGCGCTTCCTCGCGGTGATGAGTCACGAGCTGCGCACGCCGCTGACCGGGGTGCTGGGCTCGATCGATCTGCTCGCGGCGGTCTCCGACAAGCCGGAGCAGCGCGAGTACCTGGACATCCTGCGGTCGTCGGCCACGGCGCTGCTCTCGGTGGTCAACGACGTGCTCGACTTCAGCCGCGTCGACGCCGGCAAGCTCGAGCTGCGCCCGACCGACTTCGACCTGGCGGGCCTGCTGCGGGAGGTCGAGCGGCTGTTCTTGCCGGTCGCGCGCCAGCAGGGCCTCGATCTGCACATCGAGACAGGCGACCTGGGTCCGGCGCCGCGGCGCGCCGACGCGAGCAGGATCCGGCAGGTGCTCATGAACCTCGTCGGCAACGCGCTCAAGTTCACGGAGCGCGGGCGCGTGGTCATCCGCGGGCGGGCCGTCGGCGACGCGCGGGTCCGCGTCGAGGTCGAGGACACCGGCATCGGGCTCTCGCCCGCGCAGCGCGAGGGGCTGTTTCAGCCGTTCTCGCAGGTCGACGCGAGCGCGACGCGGGCGCGCTCGGGCGCGGGCCTCGGCCTCGCGATCAGCCGCGCGCTGGTCGAGGCGATGGGCGGGGCCATCGGGGTCTCGAGCCGCGAGGGCGTGGGCTCGTGCTTTTACTTCGAGCTCGAGTGCCCGCTCGCCGAGTCGCCGACGTCGGCGGAGGCGCCGTCACGCGCGCCCGCGGCCGCGCGCCCGCTGCGGATCCTGGTCGCCGAGGACACGCAGGTCGCGGCGCTCGTGATCCGCCAGCTGCTGACCCGCCTCGGGCACGAGGTCGAGGTCGTGCGGGACGGCGAGGAGGCGGTCGCGGCGGTCACGGCGGGGCGAGGCTACGACCTGGTGCTGATGGACATGCACATGCCGCGGCTCGACGGGCCGGGTGCCACGCGCGCGATCCGGGCGCTCCCGGGGGAGCTCGGCGCGCTCCCGATCTACGCCCTGAGCGCGGACGCCCTGAAGGAGCGGCGCGCCGCCTACCTCGCGTCAGGCCTCGACGGCTACCTCGTCAAGCCGGTCGAGCTCGACGCGCTCGCGCGCGTGCTCGAGCGAGTCAGCGCGCGCGAGCCCCCGCGCCCGCTGGCCTCGGCCTCGGCCTGACCGCGACTACTTGCCGGCGGCGCGCAGGCCGATGTTGAGGACTCTCTGCAGGAGCTCCGCGTAGGAGTAGCCGGCGGCCTCCGCCGAGCTGGCGAACTCCTCGCCGAAGGCGATGTCGCCGTTGGGGTTGGCCTCGAGCAGATAGGGCGCGCCGGACTCCGAGACGCGGAAGTCCATGCGGGCCCAGCCGGTCATGTTGAGCCGCGAGAACACGCGCTTGCTGATCCGCTGGATCTTCTCCTCGATCGCCGGGTCGAGGTCGACCGCCCGCCCGATCTGGACGCCGACGCGGGCCTGGTAGTCGAGGTCCCACTTGATCTTCTGCGTGGCGATGTTGGGGGCGCCCGGGCGCAGCTTGGTCATGCGCAGCTCCCAGACGGGCAGGGCCTCGATCCGGCGGTAGCCCATCACGCCGCAGTACAGCTCGCGCCCCGCGATGTACTGCTCGATCAGCGCGTCACCGAACGCGCGGTGAACGTAGTCGACGCGCTCGCCGAGCTTGTCGTCGCTGTGCACCACCGAGGCCTCCGAGAGCCCCTCTGAGGCGTCGGCGCGCAGCGGCTTGACGATCAGCGGGAACTCGAGGCCGCGGCGGCGCTTGGGTTTGCGCCCGCGCGGCATGACCTGGAACTTGGGCGTCGGCAGCCGGTGGTAGCTGAGGATCTTCTTCGAGATGGCCTTGTCCTGCGCGAGCGCGAGCCCGCGCGGGTTGCAGCCCGTGTACGGCACGCGCATCAGCTCGAGGTACGAGACGACCGCGTGCGAGTAGATCCGGCGGTCGGCGAACTCCTCGAGCAGGTTGAAGACGATGTGGGGCTTGAACGCCGCGAGCGCGGCGCGCAGCGGCGCGAGCGAGTCCGAGATGCCGACGACGTGCACCTCGTGCCCGAGCGCCTGCAGATCGACCTTCACGTGGTGCTCGGTCTTGATCAGGTCGTACTCGTCGTCCGGCAGCTCCTCGGCCGACTCGGGCGGGACGAGCAGCTCGTGCACGAGCAGCAGCACGCGCTTGCGCCTCACACGGGGTGCCACTCTCGCCCCCGGTACAGGTAGGTCATGCTGTGGACCGTCAACAAGATCGCGAAGTCGACCTTGAGCTGGCGGGCCTCGCCGCCGGCGCGCAGCTTGAGCTCGACGCAGCGCCCGGTGATGTCCTTGAGGACCTGGTCGACGGTGAATTCGTAGCCGCCGGTCCACGACGCGACCTGCTGCCGGATCGCGCGCCCGTGCTTGCGCAAGAACGCGGCCGCGGTCGGCAGGCTGGCGTCGCGCGGGTCGCCGTCGAACAGGCGCCGCAGGTCGCGGTCGTAGTCGGTCGAGTAGCCGGGGCAGTAGCGGTCGCGCTTGCGCTTGTAGTAGGTGCGCAGCGAGAGCCGCAGGGTCGAGAGCGAGTAGGGGCGCGCGCGGCTCTGGACGGCGGGGCGCTTGCCGGCGATCGACTCCATGAGCTGACCGACGACCTCGAGCTTGCGCAGCGCCGGCCAGCCCTTGTAGCGAGAGCGCCAGCGCGAGCGCGGCGTGAGCCAGACGGCGAAGCTCTCGGCCCAGTCCTCCTCGGGGTGGGCCTGCGCGTACCAGCCGTCGAGGTGCTGGACGTAGCGCTTGCTCGCGGGGTTGGGTCGGTAGGCGTCGGGGTAGGGCGTCGCCGGCGAGCCGAAGGTCTCACGCCACAGCTTGCGGCGACTGAGGCGGTAGGCGTGATCGATCGCGTGCCCGAGCTCGTGGCGGAGGAGCTTGAGGCAGCCGCCCTGCGTGCCGCCCTCGACCTCGAGCATCTGGTGACGCTCGAGCCGGATCAGGCGCGGGTGCGCGAGGTAGAAAGGGACGCCGACGCCGGGGACGCCCTCGGGCGAGAACCACTCGTCGCTGAGCCAAAACCGCGGTCGGAACTCGAGCTCGCGGGCCTCGAGCTCCCCGAGCACGCGCTCGATCATCGGCTCGAGCCAGCTGCCCTCGATCGTCAGCCCGAGCTCGCAGATCCGTACGTCCAACAGGTCGTCGCGGTCGAGCGAGGCCCACGAGGGCTCGCGTCTGCTCGAGGGGGGCATTTGCACGCATCCTCGCACGTTCTCGCGCGGGCGTCTCGTGGCACCCCCCCGTGCCCTCGGTGAGTGCGTTCTACGCGCTCGCGCGCGATTGTGACAGCGGCGGCGTGATCGTGGGGTGACCGAATGAGCATGCAGCGCTCAGGCGCTATGCCGCAGGCGCTCGACCTCGTCGAACGCGCGCTGTCGCTTGTTCGAGCGTAGGCCGCGCGGGGCTCGAGGGCGCCTCCATCCGTTCGAACGAGTCGTGTAGAGTGGCGTCTTCGTTCGCTGAGGCGGTGAAGGGCGTCGCGCCCGCCGTCGCGGTGTGAAGGGAGAAACCATGTTGAATCTCAACGGCGTCCGGCTGACCTGGCTGGGACACAGCACGTTCCGCGTCGACTACGACGGCGTCACGATATTGATCGATCCTTGGGTGATGAATAATCCCGCGTGCCCGAATCATCTAAAGGGCTTCGACAAGATCGACTTGATGTTGATCACGCACGGTCACTTCGATCACATCGGGGACGCGGTGACGCTGGCCCAGCAATTCGAGCCCACCATCGTCGGTATTTTCGAAACCTGCGAGTGGCTGGGTCGGAAGCTGAACGGGACGAGATGCTCGATCGAGGCCATGAACAAGGGCGGGAGCGTAAACCTGTTCGGTCTTGAGATCACCATGGTTCACGCCGACCACAGCTGCGGTATCACCGACGATGACGGGTCGATTATCTACGGCGGTGAGGCAGTCGGCTTCGTGGTGAAATTCCCCAACGGGTTCACGATGTACCACGCCGGCGACACCAACGTATTCAGCGACATGGCGCTGATCTCGGAGCTCTACAGCCCCGACCTGGCGATGCTGCCGATCGGCGATCGCTTCACGATGGGTCCGCGCGAGGCCAACAAGGCCATGCGCCTACTGCAGGTCCCGCATGTGATCCCGATGCACTACGGGACCTTCCCGTTGTTGACGGGCACGCCTGAGCAGCTCAACACCGGCGGACTCGATACAGAGCTGATCATCCCGAGCCCCGGCGAGACCCTGGGCTAGGTCGACTCTCGGGCGAACGCCGGCCGGCCGTCGGTTGCGGTACAGCAGGTCGGGCGCGCCGAGGCGCGTCACGACGATGTCGAGCCAGCCGTCGCGCTCGTAGTCCGCGACCGCCGCGCCGCCGGCCGCCCCCTGACCCTCGCAGTCGAGCTGGGCAGGATCGTGTCGCCGAGCACCAGCGGGAACCTGCGCTGCTGGGCCGCGGGCGACGTCTCGACCCGCTGCGCGTGGGTTAGACCTGCCTCTTCGGTCACATCGGTAAAGGTCGGCACAGCCCGCCGCTGTCACGAGGCATCGGCGGGCGGGCTCTTCGGCGTGGCGACCGGCGCGACGTAGTCCCACGAGCCGCAGACGAGCGGGTCGAACGGCCCGGTCCCCGGGGTCTCGGCCGCGACTGCAGGCTCCCTCGGTACCGTCGACCGACCCGGCCGCGCTGTCGCGGTCGCTCCCCGAGGTGCCCCCGCTGTCCGGCGTCTCAGGCGTACACGACAGCGTGAGCGCGAGCGCGGGGCGCGGGGCGCCGTGGCGAGGGGCCCATCGTTTCACGATACTCGATCCGCGCGGGCGCGGAGGATTTCCGCTACCTTCGCGTCGCGGCGTTCACCCCAGCGGCGCCCCGAAGACCCGCATGACGAGCTCCCCACGCGCGCTCCGAGTCCTCGTGCTCGACGCCTTCCACGGCGGCAGTCACCGGCAGTTCGTCGAGCGCTGGCGCGCGCACAGCCGGCACCACCTCCACGTCCTCGCGCTGCCTGGTCACCACTGGAAGTGGCGGATGCGGCACGCGGCGATCGAGTTCGCTGAGCGGCTCCAAGACGCCGTCGCGGCCGGCGAGACCTGGGACGCGCTCGTGTGCACCGACATGCTCAACCTCGCGGAATTCTCGGGCCTCGCGCCCGCGCCCGTGGCCGCGCTCCCACGCGTCGTCTACTTCCACGAGAACCAGCTGACCTTCCCGGTCGCGCGCCCCGACGCGCGCGACCTGCACTTCGGCTTCAGCAATTTCACCACCTGCCTCGCCGCCGACGAGGTGTGGTTCAACTCCGAGTACCACCGGCGCGAATTCTTGGGCGCGCTGCGGGCCTTCGTCGCCCGCATGCCCGATCATCGCCCGCTCGCGGCGGTCGAGCGCGTGGCCGCGCGCGCGCGCGTGCACTCCCCGGGGATCGACAGCGTGAGCGCGAGCGGGGCAGGGCGTCCCCGCGAGCGCGCGCCCGGTCCGCTGCGGATCGTGTGGCCGCACCGCTGGGAGTACGACAAGGGCCCGGAGCTGCTGTTCGCCGCGCTCCGGCTGCTGTTCGATCGCGGCGTCGAGTTCCGCGTCAGCGTCATCGGGCAGACGTTTCGGCGCGTCCCCGAGGTGTTCGCGCGGGCTCGCGGCTGGCTCTTGGAGCGCGTCGATCGCTGGGGGTTTCAGGAGCGGCGCGAGGACTACGACGCGGCCCTCCGCGACGCCGACGTGGTGCTCTCGACCGCGGAGCACGAGTTCTTCGGGATCGCGGTGCTCGAGGCTGTCGCCGCCGGCTGCGTCCCGCTCGTGCCCGCGCGGCTCGCCTACCCCGAGACCCTCGGCCCGGTCGACGCGAACGACGGCCGCGCGTCCTTCTTTCACGATGGCGCGCCCGAGGACCTGGCGGCGCGACTCGAGCGGCTCGCGGGGCTCGTGGCCCAGGGCGCGCCGCTGTGGCCGACGGGCCTCGTCTCGAGCGATCTGGTCGAGCGTTACCGCTGGCCGCAGGTCGCCCGCGCCATGGACGACGGGCTCGCGCGCCTCGTCTAGAAGCGTGTCTGAGTCATCCCCACGACGCCATGCACCGCCAGGAGCGCCGGGCTCTTTGTCGCTGAAACTTGAAGTACAGCCCGGTACATCTGCGTTTCAGCTCCTCGATCCCGACACTCCTGACGGCACCTGACGCCGCGCGGATTACTCAGACACGCTCCTATGCGGGACCATTTTCGTTCAAACTCCAACACCGTACGGGCATCGGGCCGCTGCTTAACGCCAGGGGACCCTCCGCCTTCCGGGCGGCGAGCGTCTGGGCGCGCTCACGCGGACGAACGCCTTCACGCTCGCCGTCCCCAGGCGGTTCCTCCCTGGCTCGCGCGCGTCCCTTGAGCTTCGATGATGCGGGGCGGGGTGAGCGACAGGGGCGCGATTACCCGAGCGAACGGACGACTCAGACGCGCCCCCGGGCGCGTAGTATGGTCAACGCTCCCCGTGGCTCGCTCTCAGTCGCTCCGGCAGTTCGTTCACGCGCACAAGCCGATCGTCCATCTGACGCTGGTCGACACCACAAAACACGGAGTCGCGGTGCTCGCCGCGCTCGCGCGGGTCGGGGGGTCGCTCGCGACCCCGCCGCGCTCGTGGAGCTCGCGCGCGTACCCGCGACTGCACACGCTCGACACGCCGACCCGGCGCTACAGCGTGTTCGCCCCGAGCGCGGGCGCGATCGAGGCGCTCGCGCATCCGGCCAGCGCGCTCGTCTACGCCGACGCGGTCGTGCTCTGCCTGCGCCCCGACGACCCCTTCACCATCACGCGCACGATCCTGCACGAGCTGCGGGCGCGCGGCGGCTCGCGGCTGATCGTGCTGACCATGGACGGCGCGCGCGCGAACGAGGATGTGCTCGCCGACTTCGAACTCGTCGCCCGCGAGACCCTGTACGCCTGCGGCTTCGACGGCGACGCGGTTCGCTTCATCCGCTGGCGCGGTGACCCGACGCTCGACGACGACGAGGCCGACCGCGTCGCCGCGCGCTTGCTCGCGATCCTGACGCGGCGCGTCCCCGCGCGTGTGTGGGAGCTCGACGCGCCGTTTCTTCTGCGGCTCAACGTCGTCAGCCGATCCTCGCGCGGGCGGCTCTTGACCGGCCTCGTGGTGCGGGGCCGCGCGCCGATCGGCGCCGCGCTCGACCTCGTGATCTGGGGCGAGGAGGACGCGGAGCCCGTCGTGCTCGAGGCGCGCCGATTTCGTATCGCGCGCCGCGACGCCTTCGGCCACGAGAGCGTCGTCGAGCTCTCAGCCGGTCAGCTCGCGGCGGTCGACCTCCGGCTGCCCCGCAAGCTGCACACGCACCCGCCCGTGAACGCGCTGTGGTGGCTCGTCGCCCCGAACACGCTGGAGGTCGCGCTCGCGCTGCGCGTCCGCGTCCGCGGGCTGCCGCGCGCCGCGCTCTACCGCGAGCTCAGCGGCACGCTGTACCTGCGCTTCGCCGGGGAGGACTTCGCCGGCGTCCGTGAGGACCGGCGCTACGCCGCCTGGGAGCTGCCGGACGACGAGTGGATCGAATTCCGCGTGGAGCTCCAGCGACCCGTCGTCGTGGCGCTCGCCGATCGCTTCACGGTGCACGTGCTCGAGGCGCGTCGCTACCACCCCGCGCGCGTGCTCGTCGGCCACGGAGAGGTGCTCGAGACGCTGGAGCACCGCGTCCTCGACGGGGACTCGTAAGCTGCTCTCCCTTCAAGAAGGCGGCGAGCACGAGTCCCACCGAAGCTCAAGCGCCACGCGGGAACGGCAGCACCTTCGCCCTTCTCAAACGGACCGACAAGGCAGCGCGCGTACGAGTCCCGTCGAAGCTCAAGGGACGCGCGCGAGCCAGGGAGGGGCCGTCTGAGGACGGCGAGCGCGAGAGCGTTCGTCCGCTTGAATCGCCCAGACGCTCGCCGCCCGGAAGACGGAGGGTCCCCTGGCGTTAAGCAGCGGCCCGATGCCCGCGCGGTGCAGGCGCTCGAAAAGGCGCTCGAAAAGGCGCTCAAAAAGGCGAACGAAAAGGCGAACAAAAAGCCGCTCGAAATCAGCTACCCGCGAACGTGCCGCTTCTTGTACCGATCCACGGCGTCGAGCGAGCCGCAGACGTACACCAGGTCATCCTCCTCGAGGCGCAGGTTCGGGCTGCGATCGAGATCGACGAGCAGTTCGTCTCCGCGCTCGACGGCGACCACCGAGCAGCCCGTTCGTCGCTGGAGCAGCACGCGATCGAAGGGCTTGCCGACCAGCTTCCCGGCGGGGAACTTGGCGAGCTTGATCCGCGTCTCGAAGCGGATCGCGTCCTCCTTGAGGAGGTGGTGGGCGAGCAGCTGGCCCGAGACCTCGCTGACCGAGAGCGCAAAGTCGGCCCCGGCGCGGTGGATCCGGTCGAGGTTCTCGCTGCGGTTGACGCGGGCGATGATGACCGCCCGCGGCGCGATGTTGCGGATGATCGTCGTGGCGAAGAGCGTCGCGGAGTCGCTGGAGAGCGCGACGATGATGGCGCGCGCCTCCTTGACCCGCGCGCGCTCGAGCACCGCCTGATCGAGCGCGTCGCCCACGTGGTCGACCCCCGGGGCGGCGGTCTTGTTGATCGTGATCGTCTCCTCGCCGGCGTCGCTGAGGAACTGCACGACCTTGCGCCCGACCTCGCCGAAGCCGACGATCACGGTCGGGCCCGAGCGCGGGAGCGGGTGCGCGAGCTTCTGGATCGTGGAGAGGCCCTCGTCGGTGCCGACGGTCACGAGGATGTTGCCGACCTCGATCTTGGCGCTCGGCTCGGGCTGCGTCACGAGCTGTCCTCCGCGCCAGTAGCCCAGGATCGT
Source organism: Polyangia bacterium (assembly GCA_030430565.1). GTDB lineage: Bacteria > Myxococcota_A > Polyangia > Nannocystales > Nannocystaceae > JACKDW01. The sequence goes on along the minus strand of JAUIKS010000002.1, from coordinate 500,978 downwards.
CGCGGCCCCGCGCAGCTCGGCCATCGCGCGGTCGATCGGCTGACCCAGCAGCACGCTGTCGGCGTGCACGCGCAGCTCCGCGACCGAGACGTGCTCGCCGAGCTGGCGGATGCCGGCGACCTTCGGGCTGATCCGGTCGCTCGCGCGGGCCGCGAGCGCGGCCGCGAGGATGTGCCGCGGTGTGTACACGGCGCTCGCGCCCGCGTGGACCATCGGCGGTCGATGGAAGGGGTCCTCGGCGAGCGCGACGATCTCGCCCGTGTAGCCGTGCTGGCGGGCCGCGATGATCACCGCGCCGTTGTCGTGGTCCGCGCCGTTGGCGACGAGGAAGCGCGCGCCGGTGAACAGCGAGGGCTCGGGGTCGCCCTCGTCGAGCAGGCCGTAGACGACCCGGTAGCCGCGCTCGAGCAGCCGGCGGGCGACGGCCTCGTCCTCCTCGAAGATCACGGTGGGGATGTGCACGGCTTGGAGTCGCTGGATGAGCGCGTCGACGGCCGCGCCGTAGCGGTAGATCAGCGCGTAGTCGCGGATCTTCTTGGGCAGCGAGCGCGGCAGCCGGCCCGAGACGTACTCCTCGATGTAGGGGACGAGGTACAGCGGGAGGACCAAGAACACGAGGCCGACGCCCACGAATTGCATGGTGACGACGAACACGATCATGCCCGGGTTCTCCCACGACGCGTCCGCGCCGTAGCCCGTCGAGGTCAGGGTCTCCGAGGCCCAGGCGACGCTCTGCAGGAAGGTGCGCTCCTCCCCCTCGAGGTTGAGCATGAGCGCCTCGTAGACGAGCGCGACGACGATCACGATCAGCGGCATGGCGAGCAGGATCGTCAGCAGCCTCCGCGAGGAACGGCTCATGCGCAGCAGTGTACGCGAGTTTCGGCGGGTCTACGGAGCCTGCTCCCGGGCGCGCTCGCTGCGGCGCGCCTGCTGCGAGAGCCACAGCGCCGTGCCGTTGATCGTCATGAGGCCGTTGGCGCCGGTCATCGCGTAGAAGCGCAGCTCCGGCCAACGCGCGGCGACGAGGAAGCCCACGAGGTAGCCGACCGCGCCGTAGGTGAGCTGCGGGTTGACGGCGATCGCCAACATCGCGACGACGCAGAACCACAGCCCGAACAGCATGACGTGGACCGCGTGGATCGGCAGGTCGAGCAGCATGCCGCCGACGTGCACCACGATCTGGGCCGCGAGCGCGAGCATCACGCCGCCGTAGAAGCGCCGGTTGGTCGCGGTCTGCAGGGTGCGGCGCTTGACCAAGTAGATCATCCCGACGATCACGAGGAACGCGATCGGCCACGTCAGCATCTTGAGGCGCGCCGCCTGGGTGGTCGTCGCGTGGATCGTCGGGTCGCGCAGCAGCGGCGTGAGCGTGAACGCGAGGCCGATCAACAGCGCGAGCGTCGTCCGCACGCGCCGCCCTGTGCTGAGGTCGAGGTCGCGCCCGAGCTGGACGAGCTTCTGCGCCTCGCGCCGCGCGGCCTCGGTCTCGCGCTCGAGCTGCGCGACGCGCTCGCGCAGCTCCTCCGGCGGATCCTCGAGCTGCGCGAGCAGGGTCGCGGCCGCCTTGAGGTCGCGGCTGCGCGTCTCGTGCTCGATCATCACCGTCTGCGCGCGGCGCAGGCCCTCGCGCGCGATCTGATTCTCGGGCCATACGCGCAGCGCGGCCTCGAAGCCGAAGCGGCACTCGCCGAACAGGTTGTAGATGTCGCGGTGCTCGGCGGCGCCGTCGATCGTCGCGGAGCCGGTCGGCGTCGGGTTGAGCGCGCCCAGGCGCGCGATCAGCTGCTCGAGGCTCTCGCGCGCCTGCTCGGCGACCTGCGCGGAGCCGCGGTAGAGCAGGAAGTCCTCGACCGCGACCCGCAGCTCCGCCGCGCTCGCGTAGCGATCTTCGGGCTCGTGCTCGAGCGCCTTGCGGCAGATCGAGGTCAGCTCCGCGCGCGCGTCGCTGGCGAAGGACGGGCGGAACTCCATCACGCTCGACACGAAGGCCTGGATCGAGTGGCTCGTCCCGGGCGCGGGGGCGTGGGGCGGCCGGCCGGTGATGATCTCGTGGAGGACCGCGCCGAGCAGGTAGACGTCGGTGCGCTCGCTCAGCCTGTTCGGCTCGCCGACCGCGAGCATCTCGGGCGCCATGTACAGCGGGGTCCCGGCCATCTCGCGGACGTCGCGAGCGAGCCGGAGCCGGCCGCCCGCGCCGCCCTCGCGGAGCGCGACCGCGATCCCCCAGTCGAGGACATAGACCTCCCCGAACGCGCCGATCATCACGTTCTGCGGCTTGAGGTCGCGGTGGATGATCCCGCGGCTGTGCGCGAAGCTGACGGCGTTGCAGACCTGCGTGAAGATCCGCAGGTTCCAGTCGAGCAGGTCCTTGGCGCCGAAGCGCTCGCGCACCGCCTCCGGCTGCTTGAGCAGCTCGCTCCAGGTCACGCCCTCGATGCGCTTGAGGACGATCAGCGGGTGGCCCTCTTGATCGAGCACGACGTCGTGCACGGGCACGATGTTGGGGTGCTCCAAGGTCCCGGTGACCCAGGCCTCGTGCAAGAGCTTGAGCGAGTCCGGATCCTCGCCGGGGTCGCTCGCGTAGGTCGCGGCCTCGCTGGGGTGCGCGCCCGCGCGGATCGACTTGACCGCGACCTTGCGCCCCAGCGAGGTCTGATCGGCGACGCGCACGAGCCCCATGCCGCCCTCGCCGAGCACCTCGCCGAGCACCAAGCGCGCGTCGTCGCCGTCGAGCTTGACGCGCGCGAGCCGGTCCACGAGCGTCCGGGCGCTCAGCTCAAACGATCGCTCCGGCGCCGTCGCGAGCGCGGGCGCGATCGTCTCCTCGGGGTGGTCGCGGAGCGCGTCTGCGTGCGGATCGAGCGTCGCGAGCCCGGCCTCGATGGTCTCCTCGAGCTCTTCTGGGGTCGACATGCCCGCTCGTCGGATGCTAGCACGCGCCGAGAACAGGGGTCCTTTAGGACCGCGGCTTCAGGAACTCGCGCCGCGAGGCGACGCGCTCAGGCGACGCGCTCGATCGTGACGCCGGCCGCTCGCAGGCGCTCCACCAGCGGCTCGCCCATGGCCGTCGCGGTCGTCAGCACGCCGCCGGTCGCCGGCAGGCGCTCGCGGTCGAGCGCGAGCGTGAGCGCGGCCTCGGCGATCATCTTGGACGTCTCGCCGTAGCCCGGGTCGCCGCCCGCGACCCGCACGACGACGCGTCGACCCTCGCACTCGCCGTGCAGCTCGACCCGGAACCAGTTCTTCGCGCGCTGCTCGGGCGGCGGACCCTCGCCGGGTCGGCGCACACGCTCGAGCAGGCGCCGCGTGGGGCCGAGCTGCGCGAGCGCGGCGAGCAGCGCCACGCCCCCGACCAGCCCGACGACGCCAGAGAGCCGCTTGACGACGAGGTAGGGGTAGTAGCGGAACTCGTCGCCGAACACGCTCGGCTCCGCGCCCGCGCCCGCGAGCGCGGCGCTGCGGCGCACGACCAGCGGATCGATGGTCGGCATCGGCACGACCCAGCCGCCGGCGTCCCGCGCGTTGTGGATCCCGCGATCACGCCCGCCGCCCCGGCTCGCGCTCGCGCCCGCGCGGGCCTGGGCCTTGCGCGCGCGATCGCGCCGCAGGTTGGCGAGCGCGTTCACGAGCGACTGCCAGGTCCCGCCCGAGGCGCCGCCCTTGGCGCGGACGTAGCCGCGAACGACCGCGCGTTCACCTGGCTGGATCGCCAGCTCGCGGGCCGCGACGAAGGCGCCGAGGTCGTGCGGGATGCTGTCGAAGCCGCAGCACGAGACGATCTTGGCGCCGGTCGTGATCGCGCGGTCGTGGTAGCGCGCGATCATCTCGTTCCACCAAGATGGTTCACCGGTCAGGTCGACACAGTCGGTCCCGGCCTCTACGCACGCGGCCACGAGCGGCTCGCCGTAGCGCTCGTAGGGGCCGACGGTGGTCAGGATGACGCGCGCGCGCCGGGCCATCGCGTCCAGCGAGGCGCGGTCATCGCTGCGGGCGACGACGCGCTCGATCGTCGCGCACCCCGGGTTGATCGGCACCAGACGGTCGCGGAGCGCCGCCAGCTTGATCTCGTTGCGCCCGGCGATCGCCCAGCGCGCCGTACGATCTCCTTGGAGCGCGGGGTGACGCGCCAGATACTCGGCGACGAGCTGACCGGTGAAGCCCGTCGCGCCGAACACCACGACGTCGAATTCACGCTCGGAAACGTCGGTCTCGCCCATGTGGCGCGCACTATACATGCCCGCGCGCAGCCTGGGCGGGCGCGCTTACCTGGCGCTACGGCCAGCTCCGCGAGCGGGGCGGGAGCGCGCATCTTGAAAAGTGTAAAGTAACACTTGACGCTTGTGCGGGCGACGAGGATGCTCTGGACATGGACGGTCGTACCTCCGCCACGCCTCCTTCGGGGATCCGCGGCCTCCTCGCGCGCGTCAAGCCGGCCACCGATCGGTTGCCGCGGCCGATGCGGGAGCGCGCCGAGCAGCTCGCGCTCGACGTCGAGATGGTCGTCAACCTCTTGCGAGGTCGTCGGCCGCCGTCGTTTCATCCGCGTACGGCGGACCCGCGCCGGAGCTCGAGCGAGACGGCGGACGGAGCGAGCGGGGCGGGGCAGCGCGAGCCCTCGCTGCAGGCGTCACGCTCCGCCTTGGCGACGCGCGCCCTCGAGATCGTCGCGCGCGCGCAGGCGACCGCCGACGCGGTGACGCTCACGCTCGCCGACCCCGACGGCGGCGAGCTGCGCTTTGTGCCAGGGCAGTTCTTCACCGTGCTGCTCGCGGTCGACGGCGAGACGCTCCGGCGCGCCTACTCGCTCTCGAGCGCGGCGCTCGATCGTCAGCGCGTCGACATCACGATCAAGCGCGTCCGCGGCGGGCGGGTCTCCAACCATCTCAACGACCACGCGGCCGTCGGTCAGCGCCTCGAGGTGCTCGGGCCCTCGGGCGCCTTCACGGTCGCGCCCACGCCGGCGGCCCGTCGCGCGCTCGTGCTGATCGCCGGCGGCTCCGGGATCACGCCCATCGCCTCGATCCTCCGCACCGTGCTCGCGGTCGAGGAGGAGTCCCGCGTCGCGCTGATCTACGGCAACGGCGGCCCCGAGGACATCATCTTCCGCGACGAGCTCGACGCGCTCGCGCGGACGCACGCCGATCGCTTCGCGCTGCGGCACGTGCTCTCGCGCCCGCCTAAGGGCTGGTCCGGCGGCGCGGGCATCCTCGACGCCGAGACCTGCGCGCGGGAGCTCGAGGCGCTCGAGCGGCACCCCGCGTTCGGCCTCGACGCCCTCGACGCGGCCCGCTACTACATCTGCGGCCCCGAGCCGATGATGGAGGCCGCCCGCGCCGCGCTGCGTGAGCTCGGCGCGCCGGCCTCGCGGATCCACGAGGAGCGCTTCTCGCAGCCGCACCTGCGCGGGCAGACAGGCGACGGCGCGCGCCCCCGCGTCGAGGGTCCCCAGGCGGTGCAGGTTCGACGCGGCGGGCTGCCGGTCGCTGGCTTTGAGGTCAGCCCCGAGCAGACGCTGCTCGAGGCCGGCCTCGAGGCGGGGCTCCCGCTCTCGTACTCCTGCGCCATGGGCGGCTGCGGCGTCTGCAAGGTCCGACTCGTCGAGGGCGAGGTCGAGATGGAGGAGCCTAATTGTCTCTCGCCGATCGAGCGCGCGCGCGGCGACGTGCTCGCCTGTATCTGTCGGCCCGTCTCCGGCGTCATCATCGATCTCGGGCGGCGGCGCGGCTCCGGCCTCGGCGGCGCGGCGAGGGGCGGGCGATGAGCGAGCAGCGCGGCGGCGCGCGCCCGCCCGTCGATCGTGAGCGCTACCCCTACCGCATGAAAGACCTGTGTAAAGAGACAGGTCTCGACCGGCAGACCATCCACTTCTACATCCAGCAGGGCCTCGTCCCCGAGGGCTACAAGACCGGGCGCAACATGGCGTACTACGGCCCGGAGCACCTGGGGCGCCTGCGCCTCGTCCGTCGCCTCCGGCGTGAGCAGTTCCTGCCGCTGCGGGCGATCCGCGCGGTCGTCGAGGGCGAGGAGGGCGACGGCTTCACGCCCCAGCAGCAGCGACTCATCGCCGACGTCAAGCGGCGCCTCGCGCCCGCGCTCGGAGACGCCGCGCGCCGGGAGCTCGTCGAGGTCGAGCCGCTGCTCCGCGCCCACGGCGTGCGCCCGCGCGAGCTGAAGGCGCTCGAGCGGCTCGGGCTCTTGACCGTGGTCCGCGGGGGCGCGGGGCCCAGGATCCCGCGCACGGACGTCTGGCTGCTCGAGTTCTGGGGCGGCATGCGAGCGCTCGGCGTCCTCGATGACCTCTCGCTCTCGGTCGCCGACCTCGCGATCCACGAGGAGGCGGTCGCGCGGATGTTCGAGCGTGAGCAGCAGCTGCTGCTCGCGCGGCTGCTCGAGCTGCCCTCGGCGCGCGCGGCCGAGCTCATCGAGCGCGCGCTCCCGCTGATCAATACCTTCATCGCCCGCTACCACCAAGCGCTGGTCCGCGACTTCCTCGCGGCGCTCGGCTAGGCGCGGCGCGCAAGAGGACGAAAGGACAGATCATGCTCCGTCAACGCTTCAACACCGAGCGCCTCGTCAACCTGCTGCCCCAGCGCATGCGCGCGCAGGTCGACGAGTTCTTCGAAGCGCTCGAGCTGCTCGCGGAGATCCGCGACCCGCGGCTGCTCGCCTCGCTCGGGCCCGCAGGCCTGCGCGGGATGCTGCTCAAGCGCGGCAAGCAGGGCGCGCCGACGCGGATCCGCGCGTCGCACAAGGCCCACTTTGACTGGAGCTACCCCGCCGATCAGCCGGAGATGGCCGAGCTCTACCGGCGCGCGAAGCAGGGCCAGTGGGACAGCGACGCGCTGCCGTGGTCGACGGACGTCGACCCGCTCAACCCCGAGGTCCCGCTGATCCCGTCGAGCTTCATCGACCCCCGCGTGCTGCACAAGCACGGCGTCTACCTCGAGCCGGCCGACGAGCTGAAGTTTCGCCACAGCGTGACCGCGTGGATGCTCAGCCAATTCCTGCACGGCGAGCAGGGGGCGCTCTACGCCGCCGCGCAGGTCACCGAGGCCGTGCAGTTCTTCGACGGCAAGCTCTACGGCGCCACGCAGGTCATGGACGAGGGCCGCCACGTCGAGGTCTTCAGCCGCTACCTCGAGCAGAAGCTCGGGCGCCTGTACCTGATCAACGACAACCTCTACGTGCTGATCGACGCGCTCATGAGCGACAGCCGCTGGGACATGAAGTTCCTCGGGATGCAGATCATGATCGAGGGCCTCGCGCTCGGGGCGTTCGGGACGCTCTACCGCCAGACCCGCGAGCCGCTGCTCAAGCAGCTGCTGCGCATGGTCATCCAGGACGAGGCCCGGCACGTGCACTACGGCGTGATCGCGCTGCGCGACCACTTCCAGAACGAACTCAGCGAGCGCGAGCGTCACGAGCGCGAGGACTGGGCCTACGAGGTCGCGCTGCTGATGCGCAACCGCTTTTTGGCCTACGAGATCCACGAGGAGTGGTTCCCCGCGACGCTCACGCGCGCGCAGTGGCGACGGCTCGTCAACGAGATCCCCGGGATGGTCGAGTTCCGCCAGGTGATGTTCTCGCGCCTGGTCCCGAACCTGCGCGAGATCGGGCTGATGACCCCGCGGATCCTCCCGCACTACGAGCGCGCCGGCCTGATGCAGTACTTCGGCGGTAAGGCGGCGACCCAGATGACCGCGGAGTCCATGCTCGCCGAGCTCGACCGGCCCCAGCTCCTCGCCACGGCGTGAGCGTCGCTCAGCCGCCCGAGAGCGCCATGATGTAGTGCACCTGATCGTCGGGGGCCTCCGCCATGGGCACACCGCCCAGCGTGAGCTCGCCCGTGAACGACCCGTTGATGAGCGCGGTGCCGTCGTCCATCAGCGCGACGTCGTTGCCGGCCTCGGCCGGGGGAGGCCCCGGATCATCGTCACCGCCCAGCAGAACGCTCCAGAGGTGCTGACCTTGGTCGTCGAACATGGCGAAGCACCCGTCGACCTCACCGAGCGCGGTCAGCTCGCCGCCGCCGAAGTCGAGCGCGCCGCCGCAGGATCCGGAGAACAGCAGGCGGTCGCCGCCCTCGCTCGTAGCGACGCTCTTGCCGAGCTGCGACTGTCCATCGCCGAAGGTCTTGGCCCAGCTGAGCGCAGGGAGGTCGTACGCCGCGAGCATGATGTCGCCCTGGCCCTCCTCCATCACGACGCCCATGCCGAAGTCGAGCGCGCCCTCGAACAGGCCCGTGACGTAGATCTTCGATTGCGTCGACGCGACGCCGAAGAAGGCCTGGCTGATCCCCCCGGCGCCGGGCGTCGCGGAGAAGTTGCTGTACGTGAGGGCTTGGCCGCCGACGCCGACCAGCACGGGCGCGGGAGCGCCGCCCGCGTTCGGGGTGTCGACCCCATCCGCGAGCGCGAAGCTCTGCGTATAGCTGCCGACCCACGTCACGCTGTTGTTCGCGCCGACCGAGAGGTCGTTGACGCGGAGCTTGCTCGCCTCGTCGCCGAAGCCGGCGAGGGCCGTGAGCGCGCCGTCGATTTTTGCCACCCTAGCGACGTACACGTTCTCGAAGCCGAGCGTGGTCGCGGGCAGCTCAAGCGGATCCTCGGCGAAGCTCTGGGTGTACTCGCCCGCGACGTAGAGCGAGTCCGTGTTCCCGTAGGCGACCGCGTTCGCGTTCTCGAATCCGCTCGACTGAAACGACCTGTGCCACTGGTACTCGCCCTCGGCCGTAAACTGCGCGACGAAGCCGTCTTGCCCCTCGTTCATGACCTGCATCTCGTCGACCGGGTCGGGGTTGAGGTCCACCGGCGAGTCGAGCACGCCCGCGATCGCGATCTTCTGGGTGTTCTTGTCGAAGTCGACGCTGCGGATCGCGCTCGCTTGGTCCCCCAGCCCGAGCCGGAACGTCTTGATCCACTCGAACTCCCCGTCCGCGAGCCTGTAGGCCGCGAGGTAGAGCATGCGCTCGTCATCCCACCCGTGGGCGCCGCCGGGGGTGAACTCCGTCACCCCGTGGGCCCAGCCGACCGCGTAGAGCGTCTCGTCGGAGACCGCGATCGCGTTGATGTTCTGCCCCGCGTCGGCCGGCGAGTTGATCTGGATCAACCACTCGGAGGAGACCTCTCCGCAGACCCGCGCTTCGCAGGAAGGGAACACGCACACGCCCTCCTCGAGCACCTGGTCGTCGGGACACCCCATCCCGGTGGTGCCGATCGTCGTCGGCTCGACCGACATCGTGGTCTCGACGCCCGTCGAGGTGGCGGTCGTCATCCCGGCGCCGGCGGTCGTCGAGCCGCTGGTCGAGCCGCTCGAGGTCGAGGGCGCCGTCGTGGTCGCGTTGGTCGCCGCGGCGTCGCTGTCGGTCACGCCCGGGGAGCTCGCGCACGTGCCGAGGACGCAGAACTGCCCGGCGTCGCACTCCGAGTCGACGGTGCACGGCAGATCGAGCGTGCCGGGCTTGACGTAGCACGACGCGCTGAGCAGCAGCGCGAGGGCGCAGCAGGAGGAGAGCTCGAGATAATTTGATGTTGTTGTACGTCGCATAGATAGATCAACCCGACGCCCGTGGGAGGCGGCGGCCTGCACAAGAAAAAGCGAGGATCAGAACCGTCCGCGCAGCGTGACGCCGGCGTAGCCAGGCGCGGCCGAGACATCGAGCGCCACTCGCTCGCCGGAGGACTGCCGGCGCTTCCCGATCACCAGCAACGCGACGCCCGCGCTCAGCAGCGCGCCCGCCGTCACGCCGCCCACGACCGCGAGGCCGTTCAAGCGACGACCGCGAGCGTCGATATCTTCACGCTCGGCGCCGTCGGCCGCGTTGTTGTAGGCGTCGATCGCCCGGTCGCCGCCGACGATCCCCGCCGTCATCATGCCGAGCCCGACGGCCGAGAGCCCGGTGACGACGCCGCCGGCGATCATGAGCCCCGCGCCCCCCGGCTGCGGACCTTCGTCGACAGCCGGCTCGGGATCCGCGGGGGCGGGCTCGGGCTCGGGCTCGGGCTCGGGCTCGGGCTCGGGCTCGGGCTCGGGCTCAGGCTCCTGCTCAGAAGCGAGCGCCTCGTCGATCTCGGCTCGCAGCGTCTCACCGGCCGTCTCGTCCGCGGGCTCGAGCTCGAGCTTCCTATAGCGCTCCATCAAGTCCTTCGCCTGGCGAAGATGGCCTACGTCGTCATCGACGCCGTAGGCGCGCAGGTGGGCGAGCGCGAGGTTGAAGAGCAGCGAGACGACGACCTCGCGCTGCAGATCCTCATCCGAGATCCCCAGCGCCAAGCCGTAGGCTCGCTTAAAGCTCTCGACCGCCTTCAGGTAGTCCGAGGTCTCGAAGTGCACCTGGCCCTCGTCGAACAGCCGCTTGACCTCTTTGATGTCCTTCGGCTCGAGCGCGCGCGAAGCCGCGTGGGCGCGGGCCGTGAGGCCCGGTGACGTCGTGAGCGCGAGGCATACGCCGAGGACGAGGGCGAGGGGCGACAGGCGTGCGCGGGTGGTCGGGCGTTGCATGGCGATACGCTCAGATATTGGGCCGGAGCGCGGCGCTACCGGCGAGCGCTCGTACCATAGCGAACTCACCATTATCGCGCGCGCGCTGGCGAACCACCGCGCGATCGCGCGACAAAAATTTGGGACATGTCCAAAAAGACCTGTTGTGGGAGCCGGCGCGGAGCGTCGCGGCGCGCTCCGGCTCGGCCCGGCAGCCGGGTCGCCCGCCGGCGCGACCAGCAGCGGGATCTCCTCGAGCGCCGACGAGTCCGCGAGCGCGGATGGGCAGCGCCGGCCCGTGGCGCTCATCTTCCGGCCTGACGCGATCGGAGCGTAGGCCCTGAACGGGGGCGTCGTCGTCGCTCGCGCCAGAATTGAGTGATTTCAGGGGCAAAATGTCGGGCGTTCGCGCGACAATCGACGCGCGGTCTCGACAAGGGCGCTCTTGCGCGGGCATACTGACTGGAACGCGAGGAACATCATGAAACGAGCATTCCTATACCTATTCTTAGCGGGGCCGCTTGTTTTCACCGCTTGTGGTGACGACAAGGGCACGACGACCGCCGCGATGGGGGATGACGACGACGACGACAACGGCGACGACGACGACGACGACGACGACGACGCCACGACCGCCGGTCCTGGTGACGGCGACGGCGACGGCGACGGTGACGGTGACGGTGACGGCGACGGCGACGGCGAGACCACGGGCTGCGAGTTCATCTGCGACACCGACATGCCCGGCGGTGATGGACCGCTCTGCGACGTCTGGGCCCAGGATTGCCCGGACGGCGAGAAGTGCGTGCCCTACGACAGCACCGGCAACAACTCGTGGGACTCATCCAAGTGCGTGCCGGTCGCTGGTAACGCGGGCGGAGCCGGTGACGAGTGCACCTCCGACGGCATCCAGGCCGGCACCGACACCTGCGACGTCGGCCACATCTGCTACTACCAGAACGAGGAAGGCCTCGGGATCTGCGTGGCGCAGTGCATCGGCAGCCCCGATGACCCGAGCTGCCCCGACCCCGATGACGTGTGCACGATCGTCAACGACGGTATCTTGACCCCCTGCCGTCCGGCCTGTGATCCGCTGCTGCAGGACTGCAACGTGCCGATCGAGGTCGCCTGCCTGCCCGCTTCGGGGACCGACAAGTTCACCTGCATCATCGACGCCTCCGGTGACGCGGGCGCATACCAGGATCCGTGCGAGTTCATCAACGGCTGCGATCCGGGGAACTTCTGCGCGGGCGCGGCTGCGGTGCCCGACTGCCTGGGAGCCGACGGCTGCTGCACCCCGTTCTGCGACCTCGGCGAGGACCCCTCGCCGTGTCCCGACGCCACCGAGTGCGTCCCCTGGTACGAGGAAGGCCAGGCGCCGCCGCAGTACATGAACGTCGGCGGCTGCGTGATCCCGCAGTAGCGCCTCGCGTTCGCTTCGCTTCGACCCGCGCTCTCAACCAGCGCGGGTCGTCGCGTTTCGAAGCTCGCCCCGCGCCCGCCTACGCTCGCCCGTCTCCGCGAGCACGCGTTCAAAGACCTGCCTCTTGGCGCACGTAGCAGGTAAGCGCGCGCTCGCGTCGCTGAAGTCGCTCAGCGCGACGCCGAGGCGGCCAGGTGCTCGAGAGCTGAGCGCGTACGAAACGCCACGACGTCGAGGCTCATGATCTACGAGACCGGCGAGAACTCATCCCAGCCGTAGCGCCGCAGGTAATTCCCCCAGACGCCCTCGCACACCGGCTCGTAGCGGCAGCGCTGGCACTCGGCGCGCTTGCGGCGTTGGTTGTCGTCGAGGTCGCCGCGGCGGATCTGCACGAGCTCGCCGTTCTCGCCGCCGGCGCGGCTCGCCATCTGCAGCTCGTCGAGCAGCACCTCGTTGATCTCGTTGGGCGGCTCGAAGTGCACGTAGTCCTCGACGTAGCCGCGGTTAAAGTCCGGGATGCCCGTCGTCGTGCACAGCGGGATGTCGACCAAGAAGGCCATCACCTCGCGCTCGCGCGTGTACTGCTCGTCGAAGAACGCCCGCGCGACGTCGGCGATCTCGGTGTAGGTCGGGAACAGCTGATCGAAGAAGGTGTTCGCGCGCCCGTTCGCCTGCATCACGTTGAAGACGACCTGGTCGACCCCGTGCGCGCGCAAGAACCGGTAGATCGAGCCGATGTGCGGCAGGTTGCGCTTCGTGATCACCGTGCTCGTGTGGAGCTGGACGCCGTAGGGCTTCAGGCTCGTCACCATGTCGAGGCCCGCGACCGTCTGCTCAAAGCTCCCGGGCGTGCGCGTCAGGCCCTCGTGCAGCTTCTTCGTGTGCCCGTGGATGCTGATGTAGAAGCGGTTCATCCCGCGCGCGACCAGCATCTTCGCGTAGCGCTCGTAGCTCAGCGCGCGCCCGTTGGTCATCATGCTGATGCAGCTCGCGCCCGCCTGCTTCGCCATCCGCACCCAGTGCGGCAGGCGCTTGTTGGTCGTCGGCTCGCCCGAGGTGAAGCAGACCTCCTCGTAGCGCTCGTGCTGCCCGAGGATCCAGCGGACCGTCTCGTCTGTCGTCGCGGAGTTCGTGACGTAGCGAGCGTCGCGATCCTCCTCCATACAGAAGATGCAGTTGTTGTTGCAGACGGCGCCGGTGAGGATATGAACTCGCTGCGCGCGACCCTCGATCCGACGCTCGATGGAGTCGTTGGGGAGCGTCTGCGCGTTGGCGAGGGCGAGCGCCTGCTCGCCGGTGCTTCCAGCCTGGTCCACGATTTATCCCTGGAGCCGAGTGGTTTCTGGCCGCCCGCGACACGCGGGCCTGCGCGGCGCTGAGCCTGAGCTCGCGCGCCGCGGGCGTGCTCACCAAGAGCCGTGTGAGCCGTGTGAGCCGTGCGAGCCGTGCGAGCCGTGCGAGCCGTGCGAGCCGTGCGAGCCGTGCGAACCGTGCGAGCCGTGCGAGCCGTGCGAGCCGTGCGAGCCGTGCGAGCCGTGCGAGCCGTGCGAGCCGTGCGAGCCGTGCGAGCAGTGACCGGCGTCGCCTGGATCCGCCGCGATGCTCGCGGCCGCGAGCGCGCTGTTGGTCGAGCTCGCGTCCGCGTACAGGCGCGCCTTGTCGGAGATTTCACGCTGACTGTTCGTCAGCACCGGCCCTTTGCGGCTGAAGCTCGGAAGCGTCTGCTCAGTGGTTGTCGCGGCCGACTTATCGTTATGCTCTGCCATTGTTCTGCGTCCTCCCCGAATACCGAAAGCGAACCAGAGAATCGTAGCACGCCGCCGTGGGCGAAGAAATGGCGCGGGCTGCGAGCAGGCGCGGCGCCGAGGCCGGCGGGCGACGCAAGAACGACGACTGACCCCGGGGGCCGCTGACCCCCTGCGTCGGGAGGAAGCGGCTCCAAGGGCCAGGTGTAGGCCCGGCGTCGAGCTGGCGCGAAGGTCAGCTCGTCGCCGAGGATCGAGCGCGGGGCAGGCCCGCGCGCGGCGCCGTGACAGCGGCGTACGCGCGGGGCGGCGCTACTCCGCCGGAGCGGTCTCCGCCGGCGCGTTGTCGTCCTGCTCCTGGATGAAGTGATCCCGCGGGCGGACCGTGGTCCAGCGCTCGAAGATCTTGACCACCTCTTCGTCGTCGCCCGCGAGCTTTTCGAACAGGTAGTCCTGGATGCCCTTATGGACAGCGCACACGTTGTTGTCGCGCATGCGCCCGAAGATGCTGCCCTGCGACTTGTGGTTCGTCGCCGAGATGGTCCCGCAGTACGGGTTGTAGGCGCAGTTGACGCAGTCCGGCTGCCCCTCGAGGTTGGAGGCGATGGTCATGGCGCGCACCGTCTCGTGGCCGACGAGGTCGCGGTAGCTGTGCGTGTCGACGTGCCCGAGCTTGAAGGTGTCCTCGCCCATGGCGTAGAGCATGCGGCCCTCGTCGCAGGTGAAGATGTTGCCGTCGAAGGAGTACGCCAGCTGCCCGATGCCCGAGCCGGCCGGGCTGCGCACGTCGAGGAAGTTCGGGTCCGTGCCCTGCAGGATCTTGGTCAAGAAGATGCTGGCGAAGCGCTCGAGCACCTGCACGCCCTGCTTGTTCAGCTCGAGGATGTAGTCGACCGCGTTGCGGTAGAACTCGAGGTACGCGCTGCGCGGGTACTCGATCCGCAGGCGCGTGCGGTCGGCGAAGCCGAAGGGGTCGACCGGGCGGAGGAACAGCGCCTTGCAGCCGAGCTTGACGTAGGTGTCGACGACCTCCTTCCACAGCGGCAGCGTCTCCTTGGTCGTCGTCATCAGCGCCTCGACGTGATAGAGCGTCGTGTCGAGGCCCATCTCCTCGTAGCGCTGGTTGATCCGCTTGATCCAGTGCACCGCGAGCTGATAGGCGTCGCGCGTCGGGAGCCTGCGCTGGGCGTTGTGCAGCTTCTCGGGCCCGTCGATGCTCGTGCAGATCTGGACCTTGTTGCTCAGCAGGTAGTCCATCTTCTCCTCGGTCATGAGGGAGAGGTTGGACACCATCGTGAACTCGAGCTGCTTGCCGATCGTCTTGTTGCGCTCGCGCGCGTACTCGATGATGTGCTGGACCACCGGGAAGTTCACGAGCGGCTCGCCGCCCTGGAACTCGATCGTGATGAAGGGGTTCGTGCTCGCGAGCGCGAGGTCGACGGATTTCTCCGCGGTCTCCTTGGACATGTCCGTATGGACGGCGTCCATGTTCGCGCGCGAGGCGTGGCAGTAGATGCAGGTCTCGTTGCAGCGCAGCGTCACGACCATGACGTGCAGCAGCGGCCCGCTGTACAGGAAGTGCTTGCGCGCGCGCACGCGCTCGACCGCCTGCTGCACGTTGTACGTGGCGCGGATGAAGTTCTTCGCGTCGAGGCGCTGGTGCAGCGCGGATCCCTCGGGGACCGTGCCCTCGGCGTACTGCTTAAACTCCTCCTGCGTCAGCGCGATCCACTCGCCCTCGTAGTTCGAGAGGATGACCTTGTCGCCGAGCTGACGGAAGCGGAAGTACGCCTGGTACGCGCTGTTGAGCTTGTAGCTGGCGAGGTTGAGCCCGCGGGGGCTGATCGGGGTAGGCGCGTTCATCCGGTGTTCCCTCCGCGCTGGATGGTGAGCCCGAGGGCGTAGTTTCCGAACTCGCCGATCAGCTGCCGGGCGACGCCCGGGTTGTTCGGCGTCACGCGGACGACCCACGCGTCCGCGTCCTCCGACAGCTCAAAGCTGGCGAAATTGGCGAAGGTCTTGACGGCCTCGTCGATGGCCTCGCCCGCGTAGACCTCGCGGGCGAAGCGGAGCACGGTGTTCGCGTCCCCGCTCACTGGGCGGCTCCGTCGCTGACGGCCGGCGCCGCGTCTCCGGCGGCCGCGACCTGCTCGGCCTGGGCAGCCTGGGCGGCCTGCTCGGTCCGCGGCTCGTCGCCGCTGTCCGCCGGCGGCGGCTCCTTCGGCTTGCTCTTGCCGTGCTTCTCCTCCCACGACTGGGCGATGCCCAGCGGATCGTCGAAGGCCTCGTCAGAGAAGTCGAAGGCCGCGAGGTCGTCGAGCGAGGGCTCTCCCATCGCGCCGGCGATCGCCTGCATCGTCACGGTCTCGATCGCGACGCGGTTGTCCTGCGTGATCTGGTGACGCCACGCGCACGAGAGCAGCTCGTTGGCGAATTCGCCGACCAGCGAGCGCAGCGCCTCGGCGTCTGGGCTCGCGTCCTTCGGCGAGAGCACCACGCGGAACTGGCCCTCCTCCGGTCGATCGATGAACACGTAGCATCGGTCGATGAAGATGTAGGACGCGCCGTAGAGCGCCTGCAGCGGATAGATCGTCGCGTCGACCGCGAGCGTGACCGTCGCCTTGGCCGTGTCAAAAGCGACCAGCCCGGCCGGGGGTTCAGTGGATTGCTGTGTCGTCTCGCTCATCAGGTGAGGTGCTCCCCTGGGCGCGATCGCGTCGTCGAGGTCGAGGCGCGACCGCGGAGGTAGTTCGGAGCTTCAATCGCGTGAAGCAACGGCGACCATACGTCGGACCATGGACGATCGCCAAGCCCGGATCGCGGCGAGCGATCGCGCGTTCTCGGGCGCGGCGACACGCGGGGCGCGGCGACGGGCCCGCCGGCGAGGCTCACGGGGTCGCCGGCTCGCGCGTCGCTTGTTCTCGCGCGCGGGCGTAGCGAAGCAGCCACTGGTTGCTCGTCGTCGGTCCGACATCGCGGCGGTCGAGCAGGGTCAGCGCGCGGCGCGACGCGAGCGCGTGCGCGTCGGCGGCGTCGTGGTTGCGATAGTGCTCCAGCTCCGCGCGAGAGCTCTCGCCGCGTTGTGTCTGCGCGCGGCTCCGGGCCAGCCCGAAGGCGACGTTGTCGACGATCGTCAGCGTCCCGCCCGGGCGGAGGCGGTCACACAACGCGTCCAGCGCCCGCGACGGGTCCCGAAGGTGATTCCAGCTCCGCAGCACCAAGATGTGGTCGAAGCTGCGTCCGGCGAGCGGATCGGGGGCCGCGTCCTCGGCCCCGGCGAGGGACTCGGCCGTTCGCGCGTGCAGCTCCGCCCACGGCCAACGCGCGCGCAGGGTCTCGATCCGCGCGCGCTCGGGGTCGACGCCGACGTAGCGAATTCGCCCCTCGCGCGCGAGCGGCTCGAGGATCTCCGCGTAGGGCCCCTCGCCGCAGCCGACGTCGAGCACGTCGCCGCGCAGCTCGGCGAGCAGCCCGCGGACCCGCTGATCGTCGCGGGAGAACACGTCCTCAAGGACCGGTTCGAAGAGACCTGTACAGTGGTTCTTCTCGGCGCAGCCCTCGCAGAGCGCGCTGCGGCGCAGCTGCACGAGGTCGCGCGCGAAGTCGTCAGGCGCGTCCTTGCGCGAGACGTCGACGTAGAGCTGCCCGAGCGTGTGCTTGATCGTCTCGATCTCGCCGTCGGAGAAGTCCCGCGAGTCGGCGCGGTAGCGGGCGAGGCGCGCGCCGTTCTTGACGAAGAGCGAGCGGCCGCGATCCCACGGCGTCACGCCGAGGCCGTCGAGCAGCGGGCAGCGATCCGCCGCGGTCGCCGCGACGCGCCCCTCGAGACGGTAGTTGAAGGAGTTCGAACGCGGCCGGCCCGTGACGGGGCGCAGCTCGACATCGCCGAACTCCTGCTCATAGCCCTTGTAGAGCCCAGGGCAGGGGCCCTGCAGCGCGCAGCCGCGGCACTTGTCCGTGTGGGTCTTGTTCTTGTCGTCGACCGGGAAGAAGTCGCGCTCCCCGACCTCGATCATGGTCCGGTACTGATGCGTCTTCAGGTCATCAAACAGGTCCTCGAGGCCGGGCAGGAGGCACAGCGGGATCGCGCCGTGCGTGAAGCGAGGGCCGCGGCCGCCCGCGCGCGCCAGGCCGTAGGTGATCGCCTCGTGGACGCGCTGCGCGACGAGCTCGACGCGCGGCATCAGGTGGCGAAACAGCTTGTCGCCGCCGCCCTTCGGCTCGACCATCGAGAACTTCACCGTGAGGTCGGGGTAGGGCAGCAGCAGGTCGACCAGGCCCTTGAGGTGCTCGACGTTGTGGCGCGTGATGACGCAGTTGACGCTGAAGTCGAGCCCGCGGCCCGCAAGGTTGCGGACCGCCGCGAACGCGTTGTCGAAGGCGTCGCTGCGGACCATCAAGTTGTGGACCTTCGGCGTCCCGCCGTGCAGCGAGAGGTAGACGTAGCGCAGCCGGTTGGCGATCAAGCGATCGACCACGTCGGGGTACGCGAGCATCTGGCCGTTGGTGACGAGCCCGAAGTCGAGCCCGAGCGAGGCCGTGAGCCGCGCCCAGTGCATCAGCTCCGGCCGGATCGTCGGCTCGCCGCCCGAGAGCACGACCATCGAGTGCCCGAGCCGGGCCGCCCGGCGGATCTTGGCGTCGACCTCCTTCGTCGAGCCGTCGATGTGCCGGATCTCGAGCGTGTGACAGAACGCGCAGTGCTCGTTGCACGCGTAGCCGACCTTGATGAGTGCCTTCATGTCGTGTCGGGAGCGGGATCCCGCGGCCTCGCGGCGGGTCCAACGAGCCGTGAGTGTAGCCGGTTTCTGCCGCGCCCCTCGGCTCGGGTTCGTCGCTCGGGGCGCGCGTTCATGCCCAACGACCGGGCCGCCGCGCTCCCGGCGGGAGCAGCTCCTGGCGACAATCGGCGCGCTCGTGGCGGTGGCGCCGAGCGCTCCGCCGGGCGATGTGCTCTTCGGCCGCTTCCTGTCCCTGGGGCCTTCTCTGTTTCTCGTGGGGATAGGGCGCCCGTACGGCGTGAATTGTGGATTCCGGCCGGCCGTTCTCGGGGCGTCGACGCCCGCGCTCTCGGCGGCGACGCGAACGTGCCGGCGCGCCGGCGATGAGCGAGAATGCTGTGTTGACGCGGGCAAACGGAAGGCGCTAGCCTTCGATTGCAAACAGGGGGGCCGCAATGGCGCAGAATTCAAATCTTCTTGTTGGTCGACGTAAAGTCATTGTTTCGCTTGGTGCGCTCGCTGGTATGACGGCCGCCTCAGGTGTGGTCGCCGCCTCGAGTCTCCGGACGGTCACGCCCGCGCGACGGCTCGGTGCGGACGGCGAGATGCTTGAGCATGCAGAGAATGAGGTCGCGATCGAGGCGGCCGAGGACGTGCGTGAGCCGGGGACGCTCTTCGGGCTCCCCGAGGGCACCAAGATCGGCTCTTGGACGGTCGAGGAGGTCCACTCGCTGCGAAGCGGCGCGATCCCGGTGATCATGAGCACCAGCGCGGGCGAGCGCTTCCAGGTCGATGTCGTCCGTCGCGACGCGAGCAGCGAGGCCCAGGGCATCGCCAACACCAAGCACTTCAGCGTCTTCGTCGCCAACAAGGGCGACGGTCGCGTGGCCACGAACGAGAGTCACGGCTGCGGCGCGATCATGCTCGGGCGCTACCTCGAGGCGCGCGAGGCGGAGATCGAGGTGCCGACCGAGCTGATGACGCTCGCGGCCCGCAACCGCGCGTACCCGAGTGGTACCTTCCTGGTGTGACCCGCCAGACGCTGCGCCTCACCCTCGAGTGCGACAACCGCTGCGTATTCTGTGCGCAGCGGGGGCTCGACTCGGGTGAGGCGCTCTTGTATCCGCAGATCGAAGATCGACTGAGAGCGCTGCGTGAGCAGGGCGACGCGCTGACGTTGACCGGCGGCGAGCCGACGCTCGCGCCTCGCTTGCTCGAGATCATCAAGGCAGCGCGCGCGCTCGGCTTTCGTCGCGTCGGTCTGCAGAGCAACGGGCGCGGGCTTGCGGATGCATCGATCGTCGGCGAGCTCGCGGCGGCCGGCCTCACCGACGCGCACCTCTCGATCCACGGTCCGCGCGCTGAGGTCCACGAGTATCACACCGGCGCGCCCGGCAGCTTCAAGGCGATCGTCGACGCGACGCGGGCGCTCGCGCGGCACGAGGTCGCCGTCGTCGCGACCACGGTGCTGACGCGTTCGAACTACCGCGTGCTCGCGGCCATGCCCGGGCTGCTGCGGCAGTGGCGAGTGTCGGCGTGGCTGATTCGGATCGTGCGCGGCGCGGGGGCGGCAGCTGCTCATGAGGACAGGATCGTCCCGCGCCTGGCGATGGCCGTGCCGCGGGCGCTGCACGCCGTCGAGCTCGCGCGACGCCAGGGCCTCGCGGCGTGGATCGAGGGCGCCCCGCTGTGCCTGCTCGGGCCGTACATTCGCCACGGCCTCCGCGGCGACGGGCTGCAGGCGTTCCCGCCGCGCTGCGACGCCTGCGAGCTGAGGTCGCGCTGCCCCGGCTTCGACGCGCGGTACCTCCATCGCTTCCGCGGCGACGAGGCCGCGCCGCGCACCGTCCCCGAGGCGCTGCGCCGGGCGCTCCCCGGCCTCAAGTCATCGTCGGGGCTGCTCGAGATGTTCGTCGGGATCGGCGAGCTCGCGCCCGCGGGTCCGCCCGCCAGCGCCGCGCCCACGCGACACGCGCTCCCGGTGGTGAACACGTGACGCGAGCGACGAGCGAGTGGCCACGGGATCTAACGATTCCGGAGTCGGGCTCCGCGACGGCGCGCGAGGTGCTCTCGCGGGCGATTCGTCGGCTCCTCGGCGACCTTCAGCGGCTTCCGCTTCAGCACGCCTCCCCGCGGGCGCGGCTCGACTTCTCGAGCTTCGCGCGGATCGCCGGCGCGCTCGCGCGTTCAAATCCGGGGGCGCTCGCCAGCCTCGTCCGGCGACCCACGGTCGGCGTCTTGATCCGCTGTCTTCGGGGCGTGCCGGGCAACGGGCTGCGGGCGGACGGCCTCGCGCGCGAGCTGGCCGCGACGGCCTGCGTCGAGCTCGCGGCGATGGGCGCCTTGCCCAGGCCCGTCGAGCTGCGGGCGCCGCCGCGTCGGGTCGTCAGCCTCGCGGCGCGCTGCGTCGTCGACATCCCGGCGACCGCGAGGGTCCTGCGGGTGAGCAACGGCGTCGTCTCGATCGACGGCGCAGCGCGGCCGCTCGAGCCTGATGACGCGCGCTTCATCCCGCTGACCGACGCGGAGGATCGGGCTCCTGCGCCAGGCCCCGTGCTCGCGCTCGTCGACAACAACCCCATCTCGGACTTTGAGGCGCACCCGGACAAGCAGGGCAACGCGCTCGACCTCGGCGGTCGCTCGCGCGACGAGTGGCGCGCGAGCCTGTCGGCGGCGCTTGGCCACATCGCCCGCTACATGCCCGACCTACGCCGCGAGATCGGGCTCATCGTCCACCAGATCATCCCGGTCGGATACGACGAGCACACGCACCTCTCGGCCTCGTATCAAGAGGACATCGGGACGCTGTACATGACGCTGCACCCGCAGCGCATGACGATGGTCGAGGCCGTGATTCACGAGTTCTCGCACAACAAGATCAACGCGCTGTTCGAAGTCGACGGCCTGCTGCACAACGCCTTCCACCCGCTCTACAAGTCGCCGGTCCGCCCCGATCCGAGGCCGCTGCACGGGGTGCTGCTCGCGGTCCACGCGTTCCAGCCGGTCGCGCGCCTCTACGAGCGGATGATCGAGGAGGGCGTGGAGGGCTGCGAGCACCCAGACTTTCGCCGTCGCTTCCAGCGGATCGTCGACGGCAACCACGAGGGCGCGAGCGTGCTGCTCGAGCACGGGCAGCCCACGGAGGTCGGCGCATCCCTCTTGGCCGAGATACGTCGCTGGGACGAACACTTCGCGCGCGCGTCCAGCTGAGGAATTCAGCGCGGCGACGGGCGCGTCTTGTGGCCGATTAAGTGGTCGATTAAGTGGTCGATTAAGTGGTCGATTAAGTGGTCGTTAAACGGCGAGCCGCCGCGCTGCGTCGCAGCGTGGCGGCTCGGGGTGCGCACGCGCGTGAGCGCTAGTCGCTCTCGCGGCGGACTCGCAGGCGGTACTGCGAGCAGGTGTCCTCGTTCTGCACGCGGAACACGCGGACGTAGACCGTGTTGGGCCAGTTCACGTTGTTTTGGTAGCTGCTGTCGTCCGAGAAGTTCCAGTCGTCCCAGAACCACCACTCGAGCGCGTTGCCCAGCGGGTCGGGCGTGCAGACCTCGGCGATGCCGTCCCAGGCCACCGCCGGACAGGAGCCGTAGACCTCGAAGCGGTAGTCGTTGTTCTGGTTGATCTCGAAGTCGATCTTGATCACGCCGGCAGCCGGGCGGTCGCCCTGCGCGTTGATCTCCGGGAACTCGACCCAGAACCAGTCCTCGGCGCCGTTGCCCTTGCCGTTGTCGATCTCCGGGATGACGCCGGTCACGAGGTCCTCGCCGAAGATCTCCTGACCCTCGGAGAGCGTGCCGAGGTAGCCGGGCATCTCGCCGCCGCACTCGGCCAACGAGAAGTTGCGCGAGGTGCCCTCGCACTCACAGCCGTTGGTGTAGTCGTCGTCGACATCGAAGAACTGGTCGAGGCAAGTCTTGATCTTGCAGCCGTCCACGCCGGGCATCGGCGGCTCGCAGAGCCAGCCGTCGATCGGGTTGACGTTCGGCGGATCCATGTTCCCGGGCGGCGGGCACATCTCGTCCGCCGGCAGCGGGTCGATCTCGTTGGCGCAGTTCTGCGGGAGGCCGTCGCAGAGCTCGACCTCATCATCACCGCCGACCATCGGGTTGTCGTCGGCGCAGTCCGGGCCCGGCTTGTCGTTGTCGTAGGAGTCGCAGCCGACCCAGAAGTCGTCGCCGTCGCCGTCGACACAGCTGGCGCAGCCGTCCGCCGTCCAGTTGTTGTTGTCGTCGTCGTCGCAGTCGTCCGCGTCTTGACCGTCGGGCAGCATGTTGCAGCCGACCCAGAAACCGTCGCCGTCCGTGTCCATGCACGTATCGCAGGTGTCCCAGGCGAGCGCGTTGTCGTCGTCGCAGTCCGAGCCGGGGTCACAGCCGGGGCCGTAGCCGTCCCCGTCGTTGTCCTCGCAGCCCATGCAGCCTTCCCAGACATCTGGGTTGTTGTCGTCGCAGTCGGTGCCGAGGCAGCTGTCGCCGTTGCCGTAGC
Source organism: Polyangia bacterium (assembly GCA_030430565.1). GTDB lineage: Bacteria > Myxococcota_A > Polyangia > Nannocystales > Nannocystaceae > JACKDW01. The sequence continues at coordinate 478,128 of JAUIKS010000002.1, read as the reverse complement.
CGTCGCCGTCAGCGTCCTCCTCACAGACGCCGCAACCTTCCCAGATGGTGACATCGTTGTCGTTACAATCAGGTCCGAGACAGTCGGGGCCCTCACCGTAGTCGTCGCCGTCGTTGTCGACACAATCCGGCTCAACCTGACCCGTCGTCGGACCGGCGCTCGTCGGCGTACTGGTCTGGCCACCCGTACCCGCGCTCGTCGGGTCCGTGGCGCCCATGCCCATGGTCGTGGCGCCCATCGTCGCGGGCGTCGAAGTCATCGTCGTCGTGAACGACGCGCCACCAGTGCTGTCAGTCTCCGTGTCTCCGTCGCTATCGCCACAGGCCGCGAGCGTCAGCGACAAAGCAGCCATCAGTCCAAGTCCAACAGGTGAAATACGTGCTTTGCTCACCATCACCGAAAACCCCCCATGCGGTCTGCAGGAACGACCGAAGTGTACACCGCTCGCGGAAAATTTGGGACAAGCCGCGAGAAAAATTGGTTTATCCCTGGATCGAGGAGACGGCCCGTAGGCCGCACGAGGATGCGAGCACGCTCGATCGGCGTCGGCCGCGTCGGAGGCCTGGAGGTCGGTAGCGATGGCCACACTCGCGCGCACGCGTGCTGCGCCGGGGCCGGCGCGACGACGCCAGCCTGTCCTTTCGCTCTCATGGCCCCGTAGCCGTGAATTCTCGCAAGACGCGGGCGAGCCGAGGCCGACAGTCTCTCGGGTCATATTGGGGATCGCGGCTGACGTAAGGACCAGATCGCGCGAGCTCGTGCGCTCGGCGCCGAGTCCGATCGCACTCCCCCGGGGCGGGGGCGCCGCTCGCGTCGCCGAGGAGGCGCCCGGCGCGTGAATGACGCGGGTGAAAATCTAACGTCGCGTCAAGCTCTCGATCGGCGCGTAATTGCTACTCGCTGGCGAGTTTTCGCGCGATGTTCTGGCGGAAGCCGTCGGGGACCGACTCGTGGCGGCGCGGGTCGTTGATCGGCCGAACGAGATCCTCCGGCGCGATCAGCCACGGCGGCTCCGGGACATCGTCGAGCTCGTAGAAGCCGCCGCAGAAGCAGGCGTGCGGACAGGTCTCGCACACGGGCTTTCGCGTGCGACGCTCGGCGAGGTACTCGGCGAGGTTCACGGTCTCGTTGTTGACGAACACCATGTGGCGCTCGAGCTTCGCGAGGTCGCCCTGCATGAAGCGCTCGTAGCCCGGCATGTAGCAGAACGGCAGGTTGATGATCTGGAACTTGATGCGGTCGCTCCAGCGATCCATCACCGCCATCGTGCGGTCGGCCGCGGCCTGGGTGTCGGGCGCCACCCACGAGGTCGCGCGCCCGAAGGGCGTCAGGAACTGGACGTTGATCCAGCGCAGGCCGAGGTCCCACGCCAGCTGCGTCAGCTCCTCGATCAGCGTGTGGTTGCCCTTGGTGACCGTGATGTTCATCCCCAGCTCGACGTGGGCGGGCTTGAGGCGGACGCAGTGCTTGATGCCGCCGACGGTCTGCTCGAAGGCCTCGGCGACGCCGACCTGCTGGGCGTGGATCTTCGGGTTCGGGCCGTGGACCGAGAACAGCAGCGTGGTCAAGCCCGAGTTGACGAGCGCCTGCGCGTACTTCTCGTAGTAGCAGCGGCGCCCGTTGGTCGTGACGTTGACGCGGTCGTAGCCGATCGCGCGGGCGTAGCGGATCAGCGGGATGAGCTCGGGGTTGAGCGTGGGCTCGCCGCCGTCGAAGTCGACCATGTGCACGCCCTGCTCGCGGTACTTGAGCAGGTGCTCGCGCTGGCGGGTCGGGTGACCGTCGAGCTGCGTGCGCGTGCCGACGGCGCAGAAGGTGCAGTGGTTGTTGCACACGTAGGTGACGTTGATGATCAGCTTCTTGGCGCCCTGTGACGCGCGCAGGCGCTGCTGAAACGTCCACATGAACAGCTCGAGCTGCTCGCGGGGGACCGCGGAGGTGTGGCTCGCGGCCTTCTGGAAGCGCGGGCCCCAGTCCTCGACGATCGGCAGGCCGGCGCCGGTCTCCCGGCGCGCGCGCGCGTCGGCGGCGTCCGCGAGCTGCGTGCCCGGCAGCGGGGTCGCGAACTGGACGGCGGGGAAGGCTTTAAACCTGTCCCAGAGATCCAGCGAGAACTCGAGCGTCTCGTTGATCTCCTCCGCGGTCTCGCCGGGCAGGCCGATCATGTAGTGGATCAGCAGCGGCACGCCGACCTTGTGCGCGCGCTCGGCCGCGCGCACGATCGACTCGAGCTTGAGGCGCTTGCGCACGACCTCGGTCACGACCCGCTGCGAGCCCGACTCGGCGGACACGGAGAGCGTGGTGACGCGGCCCTTCATCGCCTCGAGGTGGCGCTCCTCGAGGTAGTCGGCGCGCATGCCGTTGGGGATCTCGAAGCGCAGGTCGAGCTCGTCCGCGGCCGTCTCGAGGAACACGTCGAAGTGGCGCTCGTTGACGTTGATCAGCTCGTCGAGGACCGCGAGGCGGGTGGCGCCGAGCGAGGCGAGCTCGCGCAGGTAGGCCTGCAGCCGCGCGGGCGAGTAGCGCCGCTGGGTCTTGGGCTGGCCCGCGGGCGTGTCGGGGTTGCTGCTGCAGTGCACGCAGGTGAAGGGGCAGCCGCGCGAGGTCACGAGCGGCAGCGTCGCGCCGTCGATCGGGAAGGCCCAGGAGCTGCGCCCGAGATCGCGGACGACCGACTCGAGGAACGCCGAGTAGCGCGCGCGATCGATCATGCGCCAGGCGGGGAAGGGCAGCTCGTCGAGCGTGGGCGGCCGCTCGCCGCGGTAGACGCCGCTGGGCCGCGCGCAGCGATCGCGAAATTCGCCGAGCAGCCGGGGGACGGTGCGCTCGGCCTCGAACTTGATCCAGGCGTCGAGCTCGGGGTAGCTGGCGAGGACCTGGTCGCCGGGCGCGTCGACGTAGTGCTGCCCAGACTGATAGCAGTCCGCGAGCAGGATCGGCGCGCGCGGCAGCTGAGCGCGCAGGCCCATGAGCACGGAGCCGAGCACGTCGTCGCGGTGCGGCGGCCGATGAAACGGCGTGTAGGCGACGACCACCGCGTCGATCGGGCCGCGGGGCGCCTCGAGCTCGGCGCGGATGGCCGCGCGGACATCTTCGAGCGTGGCGCCGAGGTGGGCCCGACCGTCGTCGCGCCACCGCAGCCGGGAGGACGGGAGCGCGAAGGCGTCGACGAGCGCGACGTCGCCGGAGCGCCCGAGCGTCGCCGCGAGCTGTAGCGCGCCGAGGTTGCTGAAGTACGGGTAGTCAATGAAGTCGCGAGCGACCGACACCGGCGGGTGGACGACGAGTACGCGCGCGCTACTCATGGAGGGGCAGGGTAACACAGCGTCAGCTCCGCGCCGCGCGGACGCGACCACGCGGGCGCGAGCGGCGTCGCGCGCAGGGGCGCCGCGGGCGACCCGTGCGCGGACACGGCGCTCGACTCACCGTCGCGCGATCGCGGCGACCACCGCGACCTCGCGGCGGGGCTTTAAAATGAATTAAGAGACATGTTTAAAAGAACGGGCAAATTCGACGGGCTGCCGGGCCGTCGGCTTTACTCCTGGGGCGACCGCGTGTGTTAATCGGGCGTCCGCTCGCGCCGGGCTCGCGGGCTCGCCGGTCACGGCCGCGCCGGTCCGCGATGTCGCGTGGTCGCGAGCGAGGTCGAGGAGACGGGTAGGTTGTCCATGAAGAATCGCTACTTTCGCTACTCAGGTGTTCTCTGTGCGCTCGGCTGCTCGCTCGCGCTGGGCGCGGATCTCGGGTCGACGGCGTCCCCCGAGGGCGGCGAGTCCGTCGGCGCGTCGGAGGCTGCGGCCGCGAGCTCGAGCGCGGTCTCACGGGGCGTCGGTCTGCGGGCCACGCTGCTCGCCGCAGTGCAAGCGGACGCGTCGCGCGACTACGCGATCGCGCGCGGCGGCGGCGCGCTCGCGGCCAACAACGCGGCGCAGGGCTTCGTCTCGAGCTTCACGCGCGAGGGGGTGACGCTGCGATCGCCGAAGCGCGCCTGGGAGCTGAAGCTGTCCGCGGACGCCCTGGGCTGCGCGGGCGAGGAGGCCGGCGCGCTCGCCACCGCGCCGCCGCAGGCCGACGGGAACCGGGTCGAGTACCGCCGCGCCACGCCGGACGGGGTCGAGGTCACCGAGTGGTACGTCAACGGCCCGCTCGGGGTCGAGCAGGGCTTCGAGCTCGAGCGCGCGCCGAGCTGTCGTGGCGCCGGCGGAGGCGCGCCGGTGATCGAGCTGACGACCGCCGGCGGGCTCACGCCCGAGGCGTCGGCGGCCGGCGCCGTCCTTCGCGATGAAGACGGGCGCGTCTCGCTGCGCTACTCGGAGCTGTACGTCTCCGACGCGGACGGGCTCCAGGTCCCCGCTCGCATCGAGGTCGAGGGCTCACGGATCCGGATCCGCGTCGAGGACGAAGGCGCTCGCTACCCGTTGACGGTCGACCCGCTGATCGCGGTTGAGTCGGCCAAGCTGGTCGCCAGCGACGGGGCCTTCGGCGACAACTTCGGGCGCTCGGTCGACGTCGACGGCGACACCGTGATCGTCGGCTCGATCTACGACGACCCGCCCACCGACGCGGGCTCCGCCTACGTGTTCGTCTACGAGAACGATATGTGGGTCGAGCAGGCGAAGCTCCAGGCCGCGGACATCGCGGCCGACGACCAGTTCGGCGTCGCCGTAGCGATCTCGGGCGACACCGCGATCGTCGGCGCGCTGTTTGACGATGACAACGGCTCCGCGAGCGGCTCGGCCTACGTGTTCGTGCGCGACGGCAACAACATGTGGACGGAGCAGGCCAAGCTGACGGCGAGCGACGCGGCCGCGCAGGTCGAGTTCGGGCGATCCGTGGCGGTCGACGCCGACACGGCGATCGTCGGCGCGGCGGAGGAGGACACCGGCGGGACCAACTCCGGCGCGGTCTACGTGTACGTGCGCGACAACATGAACAACTGGACCGAGGAGGCCAAGCTCAAGGCCTCGGACGCGGCCTTCAGCGACGAGTTCGGCTGGGCGGTCGCGGTTCAGGGCGATCAGGCGATCGTCGGCGCGCGCCTCAACGACGACAACGGCGGCAACTCGGGCTCGGCCTACGTGTTCGTGCGCAACGGCAACACGTGGATGGAGCAGGCCAAGCTGCTGCCGAGCGACGGCGAGGCCAACGACGAGTTCGGGCGCTCGGTCGCGATCGACACAGACACCTCGATCGTCGGCGCGCCCTTCGAAGACGACGGCGGCAGCAACTCGGGCGCGGCCTACGTGTTCCTGCGCGACAACAACGACGCGTGGATGGAGCAGGCGAAGCTGGTCGCGGCGGACGCCGCCGCCGACGATCGCCTCGGCTTCTACGTCGACATCGTCGGCGACCGAGCGCTCGCTACGGCCGCGCGCGATGACGACCCTGACGCCGGCGTGAACGCGGGCTCGGCCTACCTGTTCGAGCGCGACGCCGACGTGTGGACCGAGTATCAGAACTTCATTGGATCCGACCCCGGCGCCAACGACCAGTTCGGCTTCTCCGCCGCGATGAGCGACACCTGGATCGCGATCGGCGTGCTCGGTGATGACGAGCTGGCGGCCAACGCGGGCGCCGCCTACGTCTACGGCTTCCTGCTCGGGCAGGGCGACGCCTGTGACGACGACAACGCCTGCGTGGGCGGGATGTGCGTCGACGGCGTGTGCTGCGACAGCGAGTGCGGGCTCGGCGACCCCAACGACTGCCAGGCGTGCAGCATCGCCGAGGGCGCGAGCCAGGACGGGACCTGCGAGCCGGTCGCGGCGGACACGGAGTGTCGCGCGGCGGCGGGCGTGTGCGACGTCGCCGAGGTCTGCGACGGCGTTGAGGTCACCTGTCCCGAGGACGTGGTCGTGCCCGCGGACGACGCGCTCGAGTGTCGCGCGGCGGCCGGCGACTGCGATGTCGCGGAGCTCTGCGACGGCGTGCTCGCGGATTGCCCCGAGGACATGTTCGTCCCGGCCGACGATATGCAAGAGTGCCGCGCGAGCGCGGACATGTGCGACGCCGCCGAGCTGTGTGACGGGCAGGGCGCCGAGTGCCCCGCGGACGCGCCGGCCGACGACGGCACGGAGTGCGACGACGGCGTGTGCATGGACGGCGTCTGTGAGCCCGTCGAGGCGACGACGGGCGGCATGACGACAGGCGGCGATACGACCGGCGATCCCTCGGCGGGGACCGACGACCCCTCAGCGGGGACCGACGACCCCTCGGCGGGGACCGACGACTCGGGCAGCACCGGCGACTCCGGGACCGGCGGGAGCACCGACGGCACCTCGGCGGGCAGCGACGACGACGATGACGACGACGACGACGACACCGAGACTGACACCGACTCCCCCGCGACCGGCGGCGCGGAGGACGGCGGCTGCAGCTGCAGCGCCGATGGCGATGACCCGCGCGGCGCGGGGGCTCTCGGTATCGCGCTGCTCGTGCTGGTCGCCGGACGTCGCCGTCGGCGCTGACGCGCGGGCGCTCGCGCCCGCGCGCGCGCCTGGCCTTCAAGACTCCTCGAGCCCGCGCGCGCTCGAGGGGTCGCGCGCGGACCGAGCGCGGCGCCCGGGCGCCGCGCGCGTGCTCCGGCCGGCAGTCCTCTCGGTCAGGTCGCCGCGCGCGCGCGTGCCTTCGAATTCTCACGCGAGGTGACAATTCGTCTGGATATTGACTACGATTGCGAGCGATGGAGCCGAGTTCGCAGCCCGCAGAGGATCCGAGCAAGATCGCCGAGCACGAGGACGCCGCGCACCAGAAGCGCAATTGGGTGCGCCTGACCTACGACTGCAACGACCACTGCGTGTTCTGCCTCGACGCGCACGCGCACAACGGGACCAATCGCAGCCGCGACGAGATCAAGAAGCAGATCCTCGACGGGCGGCGCAAGGGCGCGCAGCGCCTGATCCTGAGCGGCGGCGAGCCGACGATCCACCCCAACTTCGTCGACTTCGTGCGGCTCGGTCGCATGGCCGGCTACGAGAAGATCCAGACCGTCACGAACGGGCGGATGTTCTCGTACCCGAAGTTCCTCAAGGCCTCGCTCGACGCCGGCCTCGACGAGATCACGTTCTCGATCCACGGCCCGAACGCCAAGGTTCACGACGCGCTGGTCGGCTCGAAGGGCGCGTTCGAGCAGGAGCTCCGCGGGCTCACGCAGGCGCTGGCCGACGGTCGCCCGATCATTAACATCGATGTCTGCGTCAACCGGGGCAACGTCAAGCACCTGCCCGAGATGCTGCGCAAGTTCACCGCGATGGGCGTGCGCGAGTACGACCTGCTGCACGTGATCCCCTTCGGCAACGCCTACAAGAAGGGCAAGGAGACGCTGTTTTACAACCTCGAGGAGATGCGCCCGTACCTGCTCGAGGCCTTCGCCTGGTCCAAGCAGCCGGATATGCACATCTGGCTCAACCGCTTCCCGCCCCAGCACCTCGAGGGCTACGAGCACATGATCCAGGACCCGTACAAGCTCAACGACGAGGTCCGCGGGCGCAAAGAGGAGTACGCGTTCTTGCTCGAGGAGGGCGTGCCGCTGGACTGCCGCGCGCCGCACCGCTGCCAGTTCTGCTACATGGAGCCGCTGTGCGACACGCTCGAGGAGGTCCGCGAGACCGTCGCCGAGAAGGCCTTTGACGTCGTCCGCTACGACACCGAGTTCGAGGCCACGATGCCGAAGGTCTACGGCGGCGACCCGGCGAGCAAGAAGCGCTCCCGCTCGCGGATGACGGCGCTGACGCGCGCCAACGAGACCATGAGCCAGGTCGAGCAGGAGGCGGCGGCGTCCGGGATCGAGTCGCGCCTGCGCCTGCCGGTGCTCTCGCAGCCCGGCGCGGCCGGCAACCTCGGGGGCTTCCCCCAGCGGCCGGAGTATCTGCCGCTGCCGGAGCTGGTCGAGTCCGCGGGCGCGTCGCGCCTGTGGATCGTCTCGCCAAACGTCGCGCGCGCGCAGGAGGCCGTCTCACTGCTATCGAGCGTCACGAGCCTCGAGCTCGAGCTCGCCGACTACGCGGGTTTTGACGCGGCGCTCACGGACGATGGGCGCCTCCACGGCAAGACCGTCGCGCGGGTCGTCGTCGGCACGCCGGAGGACGCCGAGGCGATGCTCGCGATCGCCGCAGACTTTGAGGTCACGGTCCTGCTCTCGCGTCGCACCGAGGCCTGGCTGCTCGGGCTCTCCGAGATCCCGGCTCGACTCGCGCTGCGGCAGCCGACGCATGAGCGCCTCACGGAGTCCGCCGAGCAAGACCTGGAGCTCCCCGGGTTCTTCGCGGCCTTCGAGCAGAAGCCCGGCCCGCGGGCGCCCGTGGACGACGTGCCGAGCTGCGTCATCGGTCGCCCCGCGCGCCCGCGCCCGCGCTTCCTCGACGCGAGCATGATGACCTCCGACGGCAAGCTCGAGATCTTCCACTACGCCAAGCGCTACATCCTCGATCGCTACTGGTCGAAGTCGCTGCGCTGCAAGACCTGCGTGTACAACGACTCCTGCCGCGGCATGCACATCAACTACATCCGCGCGCGCGGCTACGGGCTGATGCAGCCCGTGGAGCCCGAGGCGGCCCGCTCCGCGTAAGCGCGCGGTTCATGCCCTCGGGCGCCTACAACGTGTGGACATCGGGTCGCTGCGAAACGCCAGGGGGCCCTCCGTCTTCCGGGCGCGTCTGAACCGGCGAAGCGGACGATCGCCAACACGCCCGCGTCCTCAATTGGATCCTGAATTGGATCCTGCGTCGGCGTCAGGAGCCGCCGAAGAAAGAGGGGCTTTTAATTGGGCCCGTGGGGGCAACGCGTGTCGTGGATGAAGTGGATCGCGATGTGCTGCGACTCGCCCTCGGCGAGGTCGGCGCACGCGGCGACCATCTCGCGGGTCGGAGTGTCGCCCTGCTCCAGCGACCGGAGGTGGACGCCGAGGAGGGTCGCGAGGTCCGATTGCCCGCTCGCCTTCGCGGTCGCCGCGAGGACGCGGATGTAGGAGGCGACGAGCTTTTCGTCCCGGGTGGGTGTGTGCTCTGCGTTCATCGTGATGCCTAAGCGGTAGCATGAGCTCACGATCGATGTCGTCAAGCGACCGAGACGAATCGAGTCTCCGGCGTACGCGGTGACACGCCCCGCGAGCGCTCATCGTGGCGATCAGCCTGGTTCGTGTGTGTCATCACCAGCGGCGTTGAGCCCGCCGAGGATCGATCGCACCCGGTCTTCGAGGTCGCGGCGCTTCTCGTCGCGCTCGCGGATCTTGGCCTCGATCACGAGGTTGGCGAGGACATCGTCCATCAACTCATCGACGGCGAGATGCGCGATGGTCCGGATGCGCTCGCCGAAGCGCTCCCGCAGGCGCTCTTTGGCCGCGTCCTTGAGCAGCTCTTTGAACGCGGCGCGGGTGATGCCCTCGGCCTCGCCGAACAGCACCTTGCTGATCTCGAGATCGAGGAAGTTGGTCGCGGCCGGGCCGGCGTCGGCGCCCCCGCGCTCGTCGTTGTGCTCACTGGACTCGCTGTCGCGTCGATCTCGCCCCACGTCGACCTCCCTCGCTGGCTCGCAGTGTACCAAAGCCATAAAAGTGCTTTTGGGACATGTTGTCGTCGAGCGCGCGCTGGCGCTCGCGCGCGGGCTGGCCGCGCGCCGCGCCGTCGCGCTCACGGCACGAAGGGATCGCAGTCGACCCAGTCGACATCCGCCGCGTCGCGCGGCTGCAGCTTGCGGTTGTCGAACGACCAGCCGTGGATCCCCGTGATCGCGTTGAACGAGTCGCCCATCATGCAGCTGTTGTCGAGCCCGACATCCTGTTCGCTGTCGGTGAGGAGATCATCGACGCGCAGCCCGCCCGTGACCTCGAACTCGTCGTAGTCCATGGGGCTGTCGGGGTTCGGGTCGGTGATCGCGACGTCCTCGACGGTCACGAGCATGGACTCGTGGCTCTCGGCCATGGCGCCGTCGTTGGCGAGATCGGCCGGCGCGGCGACGACCGGATCGAAGGGCAGCGTGAGCCCGCCGTCCTCGATGATCACGCTCGGGCTCGTGATCTCGCTGAGGCCGAAGTACTCGGTGTAGACGCCGCTGATGCTGACGCGGTTGCCGACGTCGACGCCAGGGCTGTTGCCGGCCGTGAACACGAAGATGCCGGAGAAGGGATCGAGCGTGTCGTCCTGGATGTAGAAGCCGCGGGAGCCGCCCTCGTCGGGGCGCAGCCCGGTGACGTAGACGCCGCTCACGGCCACGTTCGCGCCCTCCGCGGGGTGGTCGGGGTGGTTCGGGTCACGGATCGCCGGGATCGTCGTGGTGCAGGCCTGGACCCCGGGGTTGGGCTCGGGGCAGGTGTCGCAGGCGTCGCCCTTGCCGTCGGCGTCGGCGTCGGCCTGGTCCGCGTTCGGGAGCAGCGCGCAGTTGTCGTCGCCGTCCGGGACGCCGTCGTCGTCGATGTCGTCGGACGAGTGCAGATCGCAGGTGTCGCCGCCGAGCGGGCAGCTGTCGCAGACGTCGCCGATGCCGTCGTCGTCGTGATCGGCCTGGTTGTCCTCGAACCAGCGCACGGGGTTGAACACGTTCGGGCAGTTGTCGCTGTCGTCGGCGATGCCGTCGCCGTCCGCGTCGCTGTCGGTGATGCCGTCGGGGTAGTCGTCGGGGCGGTAGGGCACGCAGCTCGGCTCGTCGTCCGGCACGTCGCAGAAGAACAGCGGGTAGTGCTGCTCGATGGCGCCGCGGACCTGGTTGAGGGTCGCCGCCGGGATGTCCTGGGCGACGCAGGCGCGCTTCGAGGTGCCGCAGACGTCGAAGGTCTCGCAGCCCTGACCGCCGACCTCGGTGGTGTCGAGCAGCGCGTCGTCGCCGTACAGCGGGGTCCCGCCGCGCAGGACGAGCACGACGTCGTCGACGTTCGCGCCGATGACCGCGCGGTGATCGTCGCCGGCGGTGTCGCGGAACACCGAGATGTCGGCGACGTAGCCGGGCTTGAGCATGCCGATCGCGGTCTCGCCCCCGACCGCGAGCGCGGCGTTGGTCGTCGCCATGCGCCAGAGGTCGAAGTCGTCGAAGTAGCCGTCGAAGTAGGTCCCGTTGAGCAGGTCGGCGCAGGCCAGCTCGCGCAGCATGTTCATCGAGCCCGAGGGGACCCAGTCGGTGCCGAGCGCGATCGTCACGCCGATGCGGTCGAGCAGCGTCACGGGCGCGGTGTTGCCGTAGAGCACGATGTTGGAGCGCGGCGACCAGATCACCTTGGCCTGGTTCATCTCGATCTCATCGGCGTCGGACGCGAGCATCGGGACCGCGTGCACGATCCCCGTCTGCGGCTCGATGATGTCGTTGGCCACGCCGCCGCCGCCGCCGCCGCCCATCATCGAGGTGCACATAAACTCGTTGTGCGCGGTCTGTGAGATGCCCTCGGCGATGTGCGGGAGGTAGCTGTCGAGGTCCTCGATGTCGCTCTGGGTCGTCGGGTTGTCGCCGTAGTCGCAGGCGTCGAGCTGCCACCAGCCGTCGGCGTCGTCGAGCGGGAAGGTGTCGCTGTCGACGACCGCGATCGGCAGCCCCTCGAGGTCCCCGTTGGAGTCGAGGTTGCGCAGCAGGCCGCCGCGCCCGCCCGCGCTCGCGGCCGAGGTCGCGCCGCTCATGACGAAGCGCAGCTCCGCGCCGAGCACCTCGTCGGTCGAGGCGCCGCCGTTGTAGGGCAGCGCTTGGTGACCGTTTTGCCCCTCACGCCAGTCGTGTCGGTGCTCGTAGCGGTCGACGCCGTCACCGATGGGGTAGTTGTTGGCGAAGGTGATGTGGTCGTGGGTGTTGATCAGCCCGGGCGAGATGACCCCGTCGGCGCAGTCGACCTCGGCGGCGTTGAGCTCCGCCGCCGGCATGTCGCAGTCGCAGCCGACGCACTGGATGACGCCGTTGCTGATCAGCACGCCGCCGCCCCTGTAGACCATCGTCGGCGCGAGCACGGTCCCGCGCAGCAGCAGCTGGCCGTCGGTCCCGGGCGTGACCACCTCGCAGGTGCCGTCGGCGGGCGGGCTCAGCTCGACCTCGCAGTCGACGATCTCGAGCTCGCTGTCGCCGCCGGTGGTCCCGTCGGTGTCCGTGCCGGTGGTGGGGTCGGTGTCCTCGGTGGTCGAGCCGGTCGCCGACGTAGTCGTGGTGTTGTCGATCGTCGTCGCCGCGGAGCTGGTGTTCGCGTCGGTGCTGCCGTCGGTGGTCTCGCCGCCCGGCCCCGCGCTGGTGCCCGCGTCGGTCTCGCTGGTGGTCATGTCATCGCCGCTGCACGCGGGGGCGATGAACGAGAGCGCGATGAGGAGCGGGGTGAGGGCGCGAGGCGAGGGACGGTAGCGTAGGGAAGTCACGCGCCCAGGGTAATCGATCGGGCTGCCGGCGGCGCCCCGTTCGTGAACTCGTCGTGATCTCACGAGCAGAGCAGTTGCACCTACACGCTCCTGCATGGTCCTGGATACATGTACAGATCATCGGCGCAAACGCCGAAATTCGCGGTCTGGCGAGCGCTGGCAGAGTCGCTGTCACGTAGCTGTCACGTTCGCGGTGACCGCCGCGCCGAAGATTTTCTGCAAAGTTGCGTACGGCGCCAGCTGCAGCCGGGCGCAGACACGGTATAGCTGCCCACGTCGCGAACGAACGCGAGACCGCCGCTAGGCGGCCCTCATCTACAACGAACCACGGGTATGGAGCCGAGCGCATGAGAGACACGAAGTCGTACTTGTTTCGACCGCAGACCCTGACGATCACCACGCTCGCGGCGCTGTCGCTGTCGCTGTCGCTGTCGGGCTGCGGCGACTCTGGCGACGGCACGAGCGAGGCGAGCGGGCTCTCCGGCACCGAGCTGACGGACGACGCCTCGACCAGCGGCGCCGCGAGTTCATCTGACTCATCAGACAGCTCATCAGACAGCTCCGGAAACTCCGGCAGCTCGAGCAGCTCGAGCGACGGATCCTCCTCGGGCTCGACCTCGGACGACCCGACCCAGGGCGGCGACTGTGAGCCCGGCGCGCAGGAGTCTTGCTACACCGGCCCGGCGGGCACGGAGGACGTGGGCGTCTGCGCGGCGGGGACCCACACCTGCGGCGATGATGGATCGTGGGGCCCGTGTATCGGCGAGGTGCTGCCGGGCAATGAGGATTGCGGCAACGGCGACGACGACAACTGCAACGGCGAGATCGACGAGGATATCGACGCGGACGGCGACGGCTGGAGCGCCTGCGCGGGCGACTGCTGCGACGCCGCCGGGGCCGTCTGCACGAAGCCAGAGCTGGTCAACCCGGGCGCGTACGAGGTCGAGGGCAACGACGTCGATGACGACTGCGACGGCGTCAAGGATGAGCCGGCGGTGGTCTGCGACGGCGAGCTCGGGACCAACTCGGCCGACCCCCTCGACTACGCCCGCGCGATGGATCTGTGCCAGTTCACCGAGGAGGACGTGGCGAACCCGGAGGACCAGATCTGGGGGGTCATCGACGCGAGCTTCAGCTTGGCCGACGGCTCAGGGAGCCCGAAGGCGGCGCAGCGGGCGATCCGGGCGAGCTTCGGCGACAACATCGGCCCCGAGGGCGGCGAGACGATGGCGATCCTGTCGAGCGGTCACGCGGCCGCGATCGGGGACTCCAACCCGAGCTACCAGGGCTTTCAGATCGGCGTGGATCATAAAACGTCGAGCCCGCCGCCGCAGGACTGGGCGTCGGCGAACGGCGGTGAGCTGCCCAATCCACCAGGTTGCCAGGCGCCGGGCGAGCTGAGCTCCAACGACCCGATCATGCTCACGCTGCGCGTGCGCGCGCCGACCAACGCCAGCTCGTTCTCGGCCAAGATGTTCTTCTTCTCGGCGGAGTTCCCGGAGTGGGTGTGCAGCCAGTACAACGACTTCTTCGTCGCGCTCGTCGACTCGGAGGCGGACAGCAACCCCGACGACAAGAACATCGCGATTTGGGATGACGGTCAGGAGCACTGGCCGGTCGGCGTCAACCTGGCGAAGGTCGCGGACGGCCTGTTCACCGCGTGCCAAAACGGGATCATCGGCTGCAGCCAGCAAGACGTCCCCCAGAGCCAGTACAGCGGCTGCGAGGACTCGAGCCTCGTGCTCGGGACCGGCTTCGACGAGCTCGACACCGGCGGCTGCGGCGTCGGCAAGTACGTCGGCGGCGGGACCGGCTGGCTGACGATGAACGGCAACGTCGAGCCCGGCGAGGTGTTCGAGATTCGGCTCGCGATCTGGGACTCTGGCGGACACATCTTCGATTCGCTCGTGCTGCTCGACGACTGGCGGTGGTCGGTCGAGGCGGCCGAGCCCGGCCTCGAGCCGCCTCAGTAGTAGAAGAGGGACCGTACCGCTGGCGGCGCCCGCGCTTGCGCGTTGGGCGCCGTTTGCGTACGTAAACCTGCGGTTAAGGGGTGCATAGACCCCGGTGTAGGTCGTCTATGTGAGTGAACGCAGTGAACAAGGCAGCGCCGCTGTCCCGGCTGCGAACCCAACGCACTCATTACGCTGACAACCGTCTCCGCCCCCGGCAGCAAGAATTCCGCGAAACGCGGTTGCTGCCAGGCGAGACGGCCACAGGAAAGGAACACCGTCATGTACCGCAACGACCCGACCACGACCGGCCCGAACACCGATCGCGCGTTCCACGGCGCTCGTAGCGAGGACTCCGCGCTGTTCCGCGTGGAAGGTATGGGGCCTGTGGCCCCCGCAGCTGCCGCCGCCAGTGCCGGCAGCGCCGAGAGTTCCGGCTACATCGCCGTGAGCACCTACGCGGAGCAGCACAAAACCCCGGCCGCCGCGAGCGACTTCGAGCAGAAAGCCGCGCTCGGCGAGCTCTCCGCCGCCTCGGCCATGATTCGGCCGGTCGTCGCGGACCCCGCGCCGCGGCCCGCGGCCCGCGGATTGCTTCAGGGCGCGATCGCGGCGGTCTCCGTCGCGGTGCTCACTGGCCTCTTCGGCGTCGCCTACCACGGCATGCCGACCCCGCAGCCGACGCACGAGGTGAAGGTCGCCGCGCCTGTGCTCATGGAGCTGGAGTCCGACAACGGCGAGGGCGTCGACGCCTCGGCCGACGACGAGGAGGAGCTGATCTCCGATGTCGAGGAGGACGAGGACGAGGACCGGATCCTCGACGACGAGGAGACCGCCGAGCTGGCTCCGGCGCCGCGCAAGCGCGCGAAGTCGAGCAAGTCGAGCAAGCGCAGCAAGGCGAAGGCCAAGGCGAAGGCGAAGGCCGAGCCCGCGCCGAAGGCCGAGCCCGAGGCGAAGAAGGCGAAGAAGAAGGCCGAGGAGCTGCCGCGCGAGATGTCCGTCGAGTGCCTGCTCAACCCCAAGTCCTGCATGGACGATTCGCCGAAGAAGTCGTCGAAGCCCGACGCCCCGAGCGGGCCGGATCTGCCGAGCAAGCTCAGCCTCTCCCAGCTCAAGGCCGGGACGGCCACGGCGCGCAACAACGCGCGGAACCAGTGCGCGGACCTGGCCGACTCGGGCGATAAGGTCCAGGTCAAGCTCTCCATCGCCGGCGCCACCGGCAAGGTGATCAGCACGAAGGTCCTGGGGAGCGCGGCCGGGAGCGCGCTCGGCAAGTGCGTCGCAGGCAAGCTCGCGGCCTCGCGCTTCGACCGGACCCTCGCGCCGCAGCAGGGCACCCAGGTGACCGTGCGGTTCTGAGCCCCGACCCCCGCCCGCTACGATCACGTAGCGAGCCGACGGGCCGGCCCCTCCCGGGGTCGGCCCGCTCGTTTTGGGCGCTATAAAAAAACCTGCGTCCGCTTCGCGGGCGCCGGCGTCTGAGGGAGCAGAACAGGACACACCATGGATACACCCATCAACACCACGAAATCTGAGTCGTCCGGCTGCTGCGCCCGCGCCCCCTCCACCGACGGTCCAGCCCACAACTCCGCCGTCGAATTCGCCACGACGAGCCGCGTGCACGTGGCGATCGCGGTGCGCGACGTCGCGCGCTCCATCGACTTCTACCGCGAGCTGTTCGGCCAGGAGCCGACCAAGGTCCGCGAGGGCTACGCGAAGTTCGAGGTCGCGGAGCCGCCGGTCAACTTCACGCTCAATCAGTCGCCCGCGGCGCTGGTCGAGCTGCTGCGCGAGCACACGGGGCCGCGGCACTTCGGCATCCAGGTCAAGTCCACCGAGGCCGTGGCGACCGCCAAGGCGCGGCTCGAGGCGGCGGGGCTCGAGACCTTAACCGAAGAGCAGGTCAGCTGCTGCTACGCGGTGCAGGACAAGATCTGGGCCCAGGATCCCGACGGTCACCGCTGGGAGATCTTCGTGGTCACCAAGGCCGACGCGCCGCGCTACGAGCGGATCCCCGCCGGCGCGGTGGCGCCGGAGCCCACGACCGAGGACAGCGCCGCCTGCTGCGCGCCGAGCTGCTGCGCCTAGCGAAGAAAGCCGCGGACGATGACGATCGAGCCTCTCGCACCCAACACGGCCCCGACGGCCGCGGCCGATCCCGCCGCGGTCTCGGGCGCCATCGCCCAGACCTTCGGCGACGAGCTCAGCGTGTTCCTTCGCCGTCGCGTCGGCGACCCGGCGACAGCCGAAGACCTGCTGCAGGAGGTGTTCCTCCGCGTCCACGGGCGCGCGCATCAGCTCCGCGACGAGGAGCGCGTCGCGGGCTGGGTGTTCCGAATCGCGCGCAACGTGGTCGCGGACCACTACCGGCGTGGCGATGGACGCGACGCGCGTCGAACGCTCGGCGACGTCGAGCTCGACCCCGTCGATCGGGCCCGGGGCGAGCTCGAGCTCGGTCGGTCGCCGCGCGCCGATCCGGAGAGCCATGAGGTCGCGGCGGGGAACGCTCGATTGGCCCAGTGGCTCGGCGCGGTGGTCGACGAGCTGCCCGAGCACTACCGCGACGCCATCCGGCTCGTCGAGCTCGAGGGCGTGTCCCAGCGCGAGGCGGCCGAGCGGCTCGGGCTCTCGCGCTCCGGGCTCAAGTCCCGGGTCCAGCGGGGGCGGGCGCTCCTGCGCCGGGCGCTCGAGCGCTGCTGCCACGTCGAGCTCGATCGCCGCGGTCGCCCCTACGACTACCGGGCGCGCTCGAGCTGCTCAGCGTGCATCGACTGTTGAGCTAGGTGTCTCGAGGGCCAGCTGCCCACAGGCCGCGCCGATGTCGTCGCCCCGCGGCGTGCGGACGAAGGCGCGCAGCCCGTACCCGCGGCACAGCGAGAGGAAGCGATCGACGCGCCGCTGCGACGGCCGGCGAAACGGCGCGTGCGGGTGCGGGTTAAACGGGATGACGTTGATCTGGCAGCGCATGCGACCGACGAGGTTGTGCAGGCGGAGCGCGTCCTCGTCGCGGTCGTTCACGTCGGCGAGCAGCACGTACTCAAAGGTCACGCGTCGCCGCCGCTTGATCGGCACGCGCTCGACCGCCGCGAGCAGCTCGGCGATCTTCCAGCGCGTGTTGATCGGCATCACGCGGTCGCGCACGACGTCGGTCGTCGCGTTGAGGCTGATCGCGAGGCCGACCTCGTGGCCCAGGCCCTCGCGGCCGAAGCGCTCGATCGCCGGGACCAGGCCCGCGCTCGAGATCGTGATGCGACGTCCCGCGATCCCGGCGCCGCGGTCGTGGGTCAAGATCGCGATCGCGCGCTTGACCTGGTTGTAGTTGGCGAGCGGCTCGCCCATACCCATGAACACGAGGTTGGTGACGCGCGCGGGCCACTCGTCGCCGCGCTCCCGCGCCTCCTGCACGAGCAGGTCCTGGGCCTGGTAGACCTGATCGACGATCTCCCAGGTAGCGAGGTTGCGGCGAAAGCCGAGGCTCGCGGTCGCACAGAACGCGCACGTCAGGCAGCAGCCGACCTGCGACGAGACGCAGAGCGTGAGCCCGCGATCGTCGTTGGGGATCAGCACGCTCTCGAGCGCCTGGTCGTCGGCGGTGCGCAGCTTCAGCTTGCGCGTGCCGTCGGCGGCGCGGGCGATGGTGTCGACGGTCAGCCGCGCGAGCGAGGCGCGGGTCTCGAGGCGCGCGCGATCGCGGGCCGAGACGTTGCTCATCGCCTCGAAGCTGGCGACGCGCTTGTCGTGCAGCCACGAGAACACCTGGTCGCCGCGGAAGCGCTTCATCTCGAGCTCGCCGAGCAACCACTCGCCGAGCTCATCGCGGCTCATACCCCGAAGATTGGGACGGCCCCGATCATCCCCCTTGGGCAGGGGGCGCTCGGGGCCGCGGATGGCGACCAGATCGCTCACAGGGGCTCCCTAGAGCCCGGCCAGCTCGAGGCCGCTGAAGAAGAAGCCGATCTCGTAGGCCGCGGTCTCGGGCGCGTCGGAGCCGTGGGTCGCGTTGCGCTCGATGTTGGTGCCGAACTGCCCGCGGAGCGTGTCCTTGGGCGCCTCGGAGGCGTTGGTCGGCCCCATGAGGTCACGCCAGCGCTTGATCGCGTTCTCGCCCTCCAAGACCATGGCGAGCACGGGGCCCTCGGTCATGAAGGTGACGAGGGCGCCGAAGAACGGCCGCGCTTTGTGGACGGCGTAGAAGCCCTGCGCCTGCTTCTCGCTGAGGCGGAGGCTCTTGGCCGCGACGACCCGCAGGCCCTCGCTCTGGATGCGCGAGATGATGGCGCCCTGGTTACCAGCGGCGACGGCGTCGGGTTTGATGATGGCGAAGGTGCGTTGCATATCGGGCTCGTTTCCGAGTTCGTGTTCGAAGTCGTGTCGAGGTGAATCTGTCGTTGCGAGCAGGTGTGACGAAGCTCGTCGCGCCCGTCACCGCGCGCGTCCGCGGCGGCGTTGGCGGGCGCTCACGCTCGCGGGCGGACGCTAGCAGAACGCAGTAGAGCGACGCCAGGAGTAGCGCAGGCCGCGATATGCGGAAACCCACGAAGGCGCGCGGGCCGGGCTGTATACTCGCGGCGTGAGCGGCAAGAGCGAGCTTTCCGGAGTGTTCGCCCGCCCCAAGAAGCGGCCCGGGCCGCTGGTCAACATCGCGGCGCTGATCATCGTGATCGCTGGCCTCAAGCAGTCCGGCGACATCGTCTTGCCGTTCTTGGTCGCGCTGTTTTTAACCTTCCTCAGCGCGCCGCCGGTGCTCGCGCTCGAGCGCCGACGCTGGCCCTCGTGGGCCGCGGTGAGCGTGGTCGTGACGGCGGTGCTGGCGCTGCTCGTGGGCTTCAGCGTGCTGCTGGGGACCACGGTTCGGCAGTTCCGGGCCGCCGTGCCGACCTACCGAAAGCGCCTGCTCGAGCAGGCGCAGTCCGGCGTCCAGTGGCTCCGCAGCCTCGGCGTCGAGGTCTCGATGGACGACGTCTACCGCGGCATCGAGCCGGGGCAGGTCCTCGACGTGCTCGGGAGCACCCTCAACGGCCTGCTCACGGCGCTGACGAACACCACGATGGTGATCCTGACGCTGGTGTTCGCGCTGCTCGAGGTCTCGGGCTTCTCGCGCAAGCTGCGGGCGGGCTTCAGCGACCCTGACTACGTGCTCACCCAGACCGGCAAGATCGCCCTCGAGATCCAGCGCTACCTCTGGCTCAAGACGCTGATCTCGCTCCTCACCGGCCTCACGGTCGTCGCCTGGTGCAGCATCATGGGGGTCGACTTCCCGGTGCTGTGGGGGGTCGTCGCCTTCTTCCTCAACTTTATCCCGATGATCGGCTCGATCATCGCCGCGATCCCGGCCTGCCTGGTCGCGCTCGTGATGGACGGGCCGACGAGCATGGCGATCCTCGGGGCCGGCTACATCGTCATCAACACCTTCTGGGGCAACATGGTCGAGCCCAAGGTGATGGGCGACAGCCTCGGGCTCTCGCCGCTGGTGGTGTTCGCCTCGTTGATCATCTGGGAGTGGATCTGGGGGCCCGTCGGCATGCTGCTCTCGGTGCCGCTGACGATGGTGATCAAGATCATCTTTGAGCAGATCGACGATCTGCGCTGGATCGCCATCCTGCTCGGCTCGGCGCCGCGGGAGGACAAGAGCCAGAAGAAGAGCGGCGCGACCAAGATGAAGAAGCTGAAAAAGAAGAAGAAGTCGTCCTCGAAGCGCGAAGCGCAGGGCGAGCTGTAGCGTTCGCGTGGACTCACGGCGCCGGGCGCGGCGCCCGCGGTCGCGAACGGGCCCGACAAAACCAGGTACTGTGCCCGCTCCATGGCGGACGGTATGGCAGGCGGCACGACTGAAGCCGGGGCGGCGAGCGGGGACCAGCCCGGCGGGCCCTCGCACGACGACTTCGCGCACCTTCATCTGCACACGCAGTACTCGCTGCTCGACGGAGCCATCCGCGTTAAGGACCTGTGCAAGACGGTCAAAGAGCGCGGGATGAGCTCGGTCGCCGTGACCGATCACGGCAACATGTTCGGCGCGGTCCAGTTCTACCAGGAGGCCAAGGCCCAGGGGATCAAGCCGATCTTCGGCAGCGAGGTCTACGTCGCCGCGAGCGACATGACCGAGAAGAAAGAGCGCCGCAGCTACCACCAGGTGCTGCTGGCGCGCAACGAGACCGGCTACCGCAACCTCCAGCGCCTGGTCTCCTTCGGGCACCTGCGGGGCTTCTACTACCACCCGCGGGTCGATCGGAAGGTGCTGCGAGAGCACCGCGAGGGCCTGATCGGCCTTTCGGGGTGTCTCGGCGGACATGTCTCGAAGCTCGTGATGGCGAACGACATGGACGCCGCGCGCGCGCGCGTGCTCGAGTACAAAGACATCTTCGAGCCGGGGATGTTCTTCCTCGAGCTGCAGCAGACCGGCAAGGAGGAGCAGGAGCGAGTCAACGCCGCGCTCGCGCAGCTCAGCGCGGACCTCGACGTCCCGCTGGTGGCGACCAACAACTGCCACTACATCAACCGCGACGAGGCCCACGCCCACGAGGTCCTGACCTGCATGGGGCAGGGGCGCACGCTCGATGACCCCAAGCGCATGCGCCGGGGCACCGACGCGCTGTTCATCAAGACCGCGGCCGAGATGCAGTCGGCGTTTCGCCAGTTCCCGGGCGCCTACGAGAACGCCTGCCGGATCGCGTCGCTGTGCGAGGTCGAGCTGCACCTCGGCTCGCCGGAGCTGCCGGACTTTCAGCTGCCCCAGGGCTGCGACGACGACCTGCCGACCTACCTGCGTCGCGTCGTGCTCCAGGGCCTCGAGGAGCGCTTCGCGGAGCTGCGCGCGCTCGAGATCCCCTTCGACGTGGACGAGTACCGGGCCCGGGTCGAGCACGAGCTGAAGATCATCATCAGCATGAAGTTCCCGGGCTACTTCCTGATCGTCTGGGACTTCATCCGCAAGGCCAAAGAGATCGACGTGCCCGTCGGGCCAGGTCGTGGTTCGGGCGCGGGCAGCTTGGTCGCGTACTCGCTGCGGATCACCGACATCGACCCGATGCAGTACAACCTGCTGTTCGAGCGCTTCCTGAACCCGGAGCGCGTCAGCATGCCGGACTTCGACATCGACTTCTGCATGGACCGGCGCGGGCAGGTGATCGACTACGTCACCGGCCGCTACGGCGCGGAGCGGGTCGGCCAGATAGCCACCTTCCACAGCCTCAAGGCGCGCGGCCTGGTGCGCGACGTCTGCCGCGTGAAGGGGGTGTCGGTCGCCGAGGCCAACGAGCTGGCGAAGATGATCCCGGAGGGGCCCAAGGTCACGCTCTCGCTGGCGATGGCGGACCCGGAGCCGCTCAAGAAAGAGGCCAAGAAGAACCCGGCGAAGGCCGGCAAGCTGCGGGGCAAGATCGAGATCGCCGAGGCCGCCTACAAGCTGCGCCGGCGGGCGGGCGAGGACGACCGCGTCAAGGACGTGCTCGACGTCGGCATGAAGCTCGAGGGCCTGTACCGCCACGCGGGCATGCACGCCGCCGGCGTCGTGATCGGCAACCGCGACCTGTGGGAGCACGTGCCGTGCTTCCAGAACGACGGCCAGATCGTCACGCAGTACACGATGAACGACGTCGAGCGGGCCGGGCTGGTCAAGTTCGACTTCCTCGGCCTCAAGACGCTCACGGTGCTCAAGACCGCGGTCGACCTGGTCAACGAGGGGCGCCCGAAGGACGATCCGCTGGTGCTCGCCTCGGTGGCGATGGACGACGCCGGGGTCTACGAGATGATCTCGCGCGGCGAGACCACGGGCGTGTTCCAGCTAGAGTCCAGCGGCTTCAAGGAGCTGCTCAAGAAGCTCAAGCCCGACCGCTTCGAGGACATCATCGCCGCGGTCGCGCTCTACCGCCCGGGCCCGCTCGAGGGCGGCATGGTCGACCAGTTCATCGAGTGCAAGCACGGGCGCCGCGAGGTCGAGTACCCGCACGCGCTGCTCGAGGACGTGCTCAAAGAGACATACGGCGTCTTCGTCTACCAGGAGCAGGTCATGCAGGCCGCGCAGATCCTCGCCGGCTTCACGCTCGGCGGCGCGGACCTGATGCGCCGCGCCATGGGCAAGAAGAAGGTCGCCGAGATGGAGCGGCAGCGAAAGCTGTTCGTCGACGGCTGCGAGACGGTCTCGAACATCTCCGCCGAGAAGGCGAACGAGATCTTCGACTTGATCGACAAGTTCGCGGGCTACGGCTTCAACAAGTCGCACTCGGCCGCGTACGGGCTGATCACGTACCACACGGGCTACCTCAAGCATCACTACCCGGTCGCCTTCATGGCCGCGCTGATGACCTGCGATAAGCACAACAACGACAACGTGGTGAAGTTCATCGCCGAGGCGCGCGCGATGGGCATCACGGTGCTGCAGCCGGATGTCAACGAGTCGGGGCGCGACTTCTCGGTGGTCCGAAGACCGCTGACCGAGGAGCAGGTGGCGAAGCTGAAGCGCACGCGCAAGCGGGTCCGGGTGCCGAAGGACGCCGCGAACCGGCCGGTGGAGGAGCTGATCCGCTTCGGCCTCGGGGCCGTGCGCAACGTCGGCGAGACCGCGGTGGACTCGATCCTCGCGGCGCGCAAAGACGAGGGCGCGTTCAAGAACATCTTCGACCTGTGCCGCCGCGTCGATCTCAAGCGCGTCAACAAGCGCACGCTCGAGGGGCTCACCTACGCGGGCGCCTTCGACGGCGTGTCCGACGGGAACCACCGCGCCGCGATCATGGGCGCGGTCGAGTCGGCGGTCGATCAGGGCCAGTCCGCCCAGCGCGATCGCGAGTCAGGGCAGAATTCGCTGTTCGCGGTCCTCGGGACGCCGACGGCCGAGTACGTCGAGCGCTACCCGACGCTCGAGGAGTGGGACCCGCGACAGAAGCTGCTGCACGAGCGCGAGGCGCTCGGCTTCTACCTCACCGGGCACCCGCTGGATCGCTTCAAGCAGGACATCAACAGGCACGCGACCTGCCGCACCGGCGACCTGAACGTGAAGCACGACAACACGGACGTGCGGATCGCCGGGGTCATCTGCGAGTTCAAGGAGATCCAGACCAAGAGCGGCAAGGGGCCGATGTGCTTCTTCCAGGTCGAGGATCAATTCGGCCGCGTCGAGGGCATCGTGTTCCCGAAGTCCTACGCGCGCGTCGACGACGAGGCGAGCGGCGAGACCTTCGGAGATCGCTTGCAGAAGATCGGCGATGACCCGGTGCTCGTGACCGGCTGCGTCGAGGTCGAGATCAACGACGAGGGCGACGTGGGGCGCACCAAGCTGCTCGTCGAGAGCGTGCTGACGCTGGCGGACGTGCGCGCGCAGTCGACCGCGAAGCTGCAGCTGGCGATGACGATCCCGCAGCTGACCGAGCGAGTGCATCGCAAGCTGGAGTCGCTGCTTCGGGAGTTCAACGGGCGGTGCCCCGTCGAGGCGCTGGTGACGATGCCCGATCGCTACGTCGCGCGCGTCCGCCTCGGGGTGGGGGTCTCGCCGGTGGACAAGCTGCTCCACCAGCTCGAGAAGCTGTTCGGCAAGAACGCGGTGAAGCTCGATCAGAGCGGCGAGATCTCACTCCCGGAGCTGAATCGAGAGCGCAAGCGCTCTTGGCGCAGAAAGCCGAAGGGCAAGAAGGCGGGCTAGCGTCAAGAGTGCATCCGCTTACGCCGACGGCGTTCGCGGGCGGGGCGCACATCGCCGTCCTCCGACTCGCCTTCGTCGTCGGACTCTCCGAGCGCTGGGAGCGGCGGGAGCCCGAGCTTGATGCGTCGCTCGTTGGGGAATTGCAGCGCACAGGCGAGCTCGTCGAGCACCGCGAAGCGCAGCTCTTGGTCGAACTGCTCGGGGCTGCGGGCGAGCCGCATAATGTTGCGCCGGTAGATCGCCAGGCCGGTGAGCAGCGGCGCGCTGTCCTCATCGCTGTCGACGGGTGCCCGCGTCGTGAGCGCGAGGGCTGGGACCCGCGGGTCAACGCCCTCGAGGATCAGCTCGATCGAGGGGACATCGTGGATCAGCAGCACGAGCGCGAGACGTCGTCGGCTCAGCTCACGCAGGGCTTCGTCCGCGCAGCTGCCGAGCGTCTGGACGATCTTGCGATTGAGCTGGGCCGCGTTCGGGACCCACTCGGGGGGCTTGAGCTGGGCGTCGAGACGGTACACGCGAAGCGCCGCGTGGCAGCTCGCGCGGGGGTCGTTGCCGAGGAACTCGGCCTCGCTGAGTAGGTGCCAGGCGTCACCGCTGCTCGGGTAGCGGTCGACGAGCACCCGCAGGATCTTGAGCGCGTCCTCGACGTTGGCGATGTCGAGCCAGAGCCGACACATCCGCAGGCAGAAGTGCAGGACGCGCTGGATCTGCAGCTCGCGCTCCTCCGGGTCGAGCGGCTCGCCGTCTTCGTCGCGCTCGAGCTCGGGCGCCAGCGCGGCCCTCGCGTCCGCAGCGGCGGCGTCCGCAGCCTCGTCATCGTCATCAGACGCGTCGGCGTCCTCGCGCGGCTCGCGATACGCGAGCAAGGACTCGATGAGTCGATGCTCGGCGAGCGGCTCTAGGCGCGCTTGCGCCTCGTTGTCCCGGCCGAGCGAGACCTCGCACTCGGCGGCGAGGAGCTGAAGGTCCAGGGTCTCGATCGCGCTGACGATGGCCATCTCGAGGGCCTCGTCGCAGTACTCGAGGGCGCGCTCGGGGTCGCCGAGGTCAAAGAACGAGATCTGAGCGGCCGCGACGTAGGGCTCGCAGTACTCGGGGTCGAGCTCGAGCGCGGTATCGTACCAACGAAGCCCCTCCTGGGGATCTCCCTCGGCGAGCGCGATCGCCCCGAGCAGCACGGCCGCGTCGGGCGCCTCGCCACGAATTCGCCGTGCGTGGTGCGCAGAATTGCGCGCGGCGTCGAATTCGCCGCGATCGAGCATCGACCACCCTCGATCGAGATGGGCCGCGTACCGGCTGGTCTCGCCAAAGCCGGTGTCGTCGTGCTCTTCGCGCTCCTCGAAGTCCATGGACAGCCCACGGTATAGCACGGTCGGACACGCAACACCGGTCAAGGCAGACCTCGCGCGGCGCGCACAATCACTCCCGGCGAGCCGCGAATTGTTTGGGCGAGCTCAAACTGGACCCGTATGGTTGGCGGACATGAGCCCGCGTTCCGAAGCAGGTGCCCGCGCTTCGCTCGTGACGGGTTTTGTCGTCGCTGGCGCGTTGATCTCGAGCGCGCTGGCGTGCCAGACCAAGCCGCCGCAGACCGAGCACGGGATCGAAGGCGGCGTCACGGCGCCAGCACCCGCGCGGGTGGATCCGGCGTTTGAGCGCGATTGGCAGCGGGTCCGCGCCGCCTCGAGCAGCGACCCGGGCGGAGCGGATGTCGTGCGCGCGGCTGACAAGTTGTTGTCCCGTGACCCGCCCATGAACCTCCGCCTCGCCGCGGTCCAGGCCAAGGTTGGCTACGCGTATCTGCACGGCGACGACGCCGGCGCGATTCGGATGTCCGAGGAGATGTTGGCCACGCTCGAGGCGGCCGGAGGTGCGCGAAGGGTCTTGGAGCCCGAGGAGTTCGGCATGGTGGTCCAGCTTCAGCGGCTGCGCGCGCTCGCGCGCGCCCGCGGAGGGGATCCGCAGCTGGCGCTCAGCGAACTCACAGCGCTGCTCGAGAACGGACAAATCCCCGAGATTGATTGGATCGCGGCGAGCGCGATGGCCCATGAACGGGCCGGCCAGCAGGGGGAGGCGCTGCTGGCCCACGCGCGGTGGCGAGCGAAGGTCCGCGACGGGACCGCGGCGGCCGTGTATTGCCAGCAGCGAATCGCGCGGCTGTTTCGCGGGCTCGACGCGCGCACGCTCGAGAGCTTGGCGCGGCGTGTCCCGGGGACCGACGCCGGGGCGTGCCTCCTGAGTCGAGCCGGGCACACCTTCCCACCGAACGCTCCCGAGTGGGTTCGCAAGTGCGCGACCCACACCGAGGAGGCGACGATCGGCGTCCTGCTGCCGCGCTCGGGTCGCTTCGCCGGACTCGCCGACGAGCAGCTCGCCGCCGTGCAAGCCGCGGTTCGTGTACTCGCGCGGCGCTCTGGCGACGCGAGCTGGTCCGTGATGTGGGAAGACTCCGGATCCGATCCGGCCCAGACCAAGCTCGCCGCGCGTCGCCTCGTGGAGCGCGGGGCGTCGATGATCGTCGGGCCGATCGCGCCAGACGGGATTGGCGCGGCCGCCGAGAGCGTACAAGGTGCGGCTGAACTCGTGATCCCCGGCGAGGGTCGCGGAGAAGTTCGCGGGGTCGCGCCGAACCTGGAAGCTCGTGGCGAGGCGCTCGCGGCGATGGCGCGCGCCCGTGGCGGCCAGGAGGTTGTGCTGCTTCGTCCGCCGACAGTCTACGGCCAGCGCGTCACGAATGGGGTTCAAGCAGGGCTTGAAGCGAGCGGCGCCAAGGGGTTGAAGATAATCGACTATCCGCCGTCGACGACGAGCTTCAAGAAAATCCTAGACCCGATCATGGGCGCGCTTCGCTCGGGCTCGACCGTGCTGATTATCGCCGACCGCTTGGCCCGCATGGAGCTGGTCGTTCGCCAACTCGGGCGCGAGCGAGTGGAGGTCGATCGACCCGAGAGCCCGGGCTTGGTCGTGATGACCACCGGCGAGGGGGTGAGCGCGCGCGCGCTCGGTCGCGGGCATGAAATTCTCACGGGTGTGTACGTGGCGCCCGTGGCGTGGCCGAGTTCCGAGGCGATGGACTTCGAAGCCGAGTTCATCGCGGTCGCGGGGGAGCCGCCCGGTGACCAGGCATGGTTGGTGTGGCGCGCGTTGCACTCGGCGTGGTCGGGTGGCGGCGCTGCGCAAAGTGCACAGCCACGAGCGTCGGTGCTCAGGGTAAAAGATGGGCGTCTTGTCCCGGTCGAAACCACAGCCACCGTCGAAGTCGAAGCGTCCGCGTCCGGCCAAGCCGGGGCGATCGTCCGCCCGCCGGAGTGAGCCGCGCGTTCGCGCGAGTCGTCCCGCGCGCAAAAACGACTACCTGGTTCCGGGGGAGCGCGCGGTCAACGAGCTGCTCGCGGGTGACCCGGGTCGGATCCGAAAGTTGCTCGTACAGCGTGAACGCGAGCGCTCGTTGGAGTCCCTCACAGCACGCGCCCGCGAGCTCGGCATCAGCGTCGAGGCGGTCGACCGGGAGCTGCTCGAGCAGACCATGTTGGCGCGTGGATCTGCGCCCGAGCTAGCGCGCGGAATCGTCGCAGTCGCCGCGCCGCCGCGGCTGTACTCGATCGAGGACGCGCTCGACGGGACCATCGCGCCGCGGCGGACCGCGCAGGGACGCGAGCTTTTAGTCGCGCTCGATGGCGTCCAGGATCCGCGGAACCTGGGCGCGATCATTCGCAGCGCGGAATTCTTCGGCGCGACTGCGGTCCTCTGGACGCGCGATCGTGCCGTCGGGCTCTCGCCGACGGTGGTGCGCTCCTCGGCGGGAGCGACCGAGCGCGTGCCGTTGATCGTCGAGACCAACCTCGTGCGCGCGGTGGACGTCTGCAAACAGTCGGGATACTGGGCGCTCGGGACTGTGGTCGACGGACGGCCGATCCGCGAGATCTGCGCAGAAGGGCTTCCAGACCGCCTTGTCGTCGTATTGGGGAGCGAGGGTCGCGGAATTCGCCGACTCACGCGCGAGCGCTGTGACTGGCTCGCGACCATCGCGGGCGCGGGCGAAGTTGGTTCGCTGAACGTGTCCGCGGCCGCTGCTGTGATTTTATCGACCGTCGGCTGAGGCGCGCGCTGCAGCGTGTTCGCGAGCGGGCGAAGGTGTCGTTTGCGCGGGCCCGTGAGCGATCCCCGAGCGGCCCGCGAGGTGGCCAACACGAAGTTGGAACAAGGGGTCGCAGAAGTGTCTCACCGTCTGCTGTAAATCCGCGGTATGACGCGATTGCGACCTGGATTCAAAACGCTTTCTTGGCGACCATGTGGGGCCCAGGCCAGCTGATCGCACCGAGGGGAACGCCGGCCGCGTTCCTCGGTACCCCGAAGCTCCTATGACCGAACTCCGCTCTGCACTGTTCAACTACCTGCGCTCCCTCGACGCGAATGACACAAGCGGCGGTAGCGATGCCGATCGCTCGTCGTTGGCTTCGGCCGTGGGAGACGTCGACCTGCAGACCGCCCGCGCCGACGCGAAGAAGAACCCAGCGTCACTCGACGCTGCGGCGGCGGTTCTCGGTCGATTGATCGTCGACGACGCCGCGTCGAAGGACGTCGTCAACGCCGCCAAGGTCTCGGCCCAGCGCGCGCCTCGAAACGCGGAAGGCAACGCCGTCGCCCTGCTCGCCGGTTTGGCGATCTGGAAGACCAGCGGGAACCCGAAGCTCGCCGAGCCCTATTTTCGGCGCGTGCGACGGGCGGAGCCGGCGAGTCCGGATCTGTTGGCGTTTTATCGCTCGGTCTATTCCGGTGAGAAAGAGGCCGCGCAGCTCATGCAGGTGCTCGTCCAGGCGCGTCGCGCCTCGAAGGACGACGCCGAGTTCCGCCTCGAGCTGGCGAAGGAGATGGCCGACCTCGCTGAGAACAAGCTCGGGAGCGTCGGGCGTGCGATCGAGGTGTGGCGCAGCGTGCTGCGCGAGGACGGGTACGACGAAGACGCCGCGACGGCGCTGCTTCGGCTCTATCGGCTCGGCGAGAAGTGGACCGCGCTCGTCGAGCTGCTCAAGGACCAGTTTGAGCGCATCCCCGACGAGGAGGAGCACCGCGAAGATCGAATCAAGCGCCTGCTCGAGATCGCCGAGGTCTATCGTGACCAGCTCAACCTCGACGCGATGGCGCTCCAGACCCTGCAGCGCATCCTCGACATCGACCCGCGGCATGACGCGAGCTTGACCGCGCTGGCCGAGACTTACGGCAAGGACGGCCGCTGGAACGACCTGCTCAACGTCTACAACCGGCTCGTCGACGCCGCCAAGCGCGAGGGTGACAGCGAGCGCCAGGCCGACATGCTGCGGCGCGTCGCGGGCATCTACCTCGACGAGCTCAACGACGCCGACCAGGGGTTGGCGAAGCTCAACGAGGCGCTCGAGGTCCAGCCCGGCGACCGCAAGGCGCGGGCGATGGTGGCGCGGGTCTACGAGATCCGCGGCGACTGGGAGTCGCTGATCGAGCTGCTGCGCGAGCAGCTGTCCGATGCGCCAGCTGAGGCGGCGCTCGAGATCCGCATCCAGATCGCGCGGCTGACCCAAGAGCGCTTCGAAGACGTCGAGCAGCACATCGCCAGCTGGAACGAGGTGCTCGAGCACCACGGCGACGTCGACGAGGCGCTCGCGGCGCTCGCGGCCCTCTACCAGGCGGCGGACCGCTGGCCCGAGGTCGCCGAGATGGTGCACCGGCGCGTCAAGAACACGGTCGACACCGCTGCGGCGATCAAGATGCTCGTCTACCTCGGCAGCATCTACACCGAGCGGCTGAACAGCGAGGAGGACGCGACGCGGGTGTGGGAGGAGGTCGTGCGCCTCGACCCCCACCACGCGAGCGCGAGCGCGACGCTGCGCGACACCTACGTCTCGAGCGGTCGTTGGGATGACCTTGTGAACCTGTTCGAAAAGCAAGGCAGGGTCGCGGAGGTCGTGGACATCCTCCAGCGCACCGCGGACAGCGGCGCGATCGATGACGTCGACGAGCAGATCTCGCTCTACCGGCGCGTGGCGAGCCTGTGTCGAGACAAGCTCGGCTCAGCCGCGCGCGGCCTCGCGGCGCTCGAGAAGATGCTCGAGCTCAAGCCCGGCGATCCGCTGACGGCCCACGAGGTCCTGCCCATCTACCGCGAGCAGGAGGACTGGGACAAGCTCGTCGCGGCCTACGAGGTTCTGCTCGACGCGGCCGAGGACGACGACGAGCGCCTCGAGTACATCGCGGCGATCCGCGACGTCGCGCTGCACAAGCAGGAGCAGCCCGAGGTCGCGCTGACCTGGGCCGGCCGCGCCTACAAGCTGCGCCCCGACGACGTGGTGCTGCGCGCCGGCCTCGAGAGCGCGGCCGAGCGCTGTGACGGCTGGGGCGAGCTCATCCGGCTGTTCGAAGAGCGCCTCGCGAGCGACGAGTGCGACACCTACGAGCGCCTGGAGCTGCTCGACAAGCTCGCGGCCGTGTCCCGCGATCGCCTCAGCGACGCGCAGGCGGCCGAGCGCTACCTCAAGCAGATCCTCGAGCTCGAGCCGGGCAACGAGGCCGCGCTCGCGTCGCTCGAGGACCTCTACACCGACTTCGAGATGTGGGAGGAGCTCGTCGCGGTCTTCCGCGTGCGCCTCGAGGCGTCGGAGGGCATCGACGCCCGGCTGACGATGCTGCGCCGGATCGCGAAGCTGCAAGAGGAGCAGCTGCGTGACTACCCGGCGGCGGTGAAGACCCTCGAGGAGCTCCTGCTGCTCGCGCCGACGGACGCCGGCGCGCTCGAGGGGCAGTCGAGGATCCTGCGCAAGGCCAAAGAGTGGACCCAGCTGGTCCGGGTGCTCGAGCAGCGCCTCAACTTCATGGATCCGTCGGACGCCCAGATCCCGCTGCTCTTCGAGGTCTCGAAGGTCTACGCGGAGCGCCTGCACGAGTCCGAGAAAGCCATCGACGGCTTCTTGAAGGTGCTCCAGTTCGAGCCCGATCACCTGCCGACGATCGACGCGCTGGAGCTACTGCGCCGCGCCGACACGAGCGTCGCGCTGCGGATCGTCCGCGGGCTGCTGCCGTACTACCGCAGCGTCAAGGACCGGGTGAAAGAGGCCGAGGCGATGGAGGTCATCGCCGACCATGAGCCCGACCCCGGCGTGCGCCGGCTGCAGCTCACCGAGCTGCTCGACATCTACCAGCGCATGTCCGGCCGCGAGGTCGAGGCGCTGCGCGTCCGCCTCTCGCTGTTCGTCACCGAGCCGCTCGACGCGACCGGGCGCGCGCGCCTGCGCAAAGAGGCGCGTGATCTCGATCAGCTGCCGATGGTGGCGAGCGCCTTTGATCGCGCGATCGATCACATCAGCGAGCGGATCAACAAGGCCGAGAACCTCGGCCGCGAGGTCAAAGAGACAGATCGAGCGCTGCGCCGCAACCTCCGGGTCGAGCTCGGCAGCCTGTACCGCGACTACCTGGACGAGGCCGAGAACGCCGAGCGGGTCTACACCGCGATCCTCGACGAGGACGAGTCCCACGAGGAGGCCTACGAGTCCCTCGAGGTGCTCCTGCGGGGCCGCAGCGCCCACGAGGAGCTCGTCAACCTCTACCGCCGCAGGGCCGACGCGATCTTCGAGGCCGACGAGCAGCGCCGGCTGCTCGAGCGCATCGTCAAGCTCGCTCGCCACGCGCTTGACGACAAGACCGTCGCGATCCGCACTGCGGAGGAGCTGCTCGACCTCGAGCCCGACGACCTCTCGACGATCGAGCTGCTGGCCTCGATGTACGAGGAGAGCGACAACAAAGACGACCACTTCGCGCTCGAGGAGCTGTACGGCCGCTGGCTCGACCTGGTCGACGACGAGGAGCTCCGGCGCGAGATCTGGTGCCGTCGCGCGGCGCTGCGCAAGAATCGGCTCGACGACGTGTTCGGCGCGGTCGAGCTGCTGCGCGCGGTGATCGAGCAGGACGAACGTCACGAGCGCGCGCGGGCGCTGCTCGAGGAGCTGCTCGAGGTCGACGACGTCCGGCTGCAGGTCGCGACGATGCTCGAGCCGATCTACGTGCAGCTCGACGATCACGAGTCGGTGATCCGCGTGCTGCTGGTGCGGCGCGCGAGCGCGGAGTCGATGGGGCAGGGCGACGAGGCCATCGGCTACCTGCTTCAGATCGCGCAGATCGAGGAGATCGATCTCAACAACCGCGAGCGCGCGTTCGAGACCCTGCGGACCGCGTACATAATGGATCCGCGGCGCACGGATACGCGCACGGAGGTCCAGCGCCTCGGCCTTGACCTCGAGAAGCAGCGCGCGCTCGTCGAGATCTGGCAGGCCGCGATCGAGCGCACGGAGGACAACAACCTCAAGATCGATCTGCTCTCGCGGATGTCGGCGATCCTCGACGACTTCCTGGGCGACGTCGACGGCGCGCGCCAGGCCTACACGCAGCTCGTCGAGCTCGACCCCCCTGATGTCGGGCTCATCGAGAAAGCCACGCGGGCGCTGGTCCGGCTGCACCGCGAGGCCGAGGACTACGCGTCGCTGGTCGACGCGCTGCGCGGTCAGCTGCGCTTCATCGAGGAGACCGAGGGACAGGTCCGCGCCTGCCTCGAGATCGCCGGCCTGCTCGAGGAGCGCTTGGCGGATCCGGAGAGCGCGTCGACGGCCTACTACGAGGTCCTCGACTACGACCCGGAGAACACCATCGCCCTCGACGCGCTCGAGCGGCTGTTCGTGCAGCTCGAGGACTGGGAGCAGCTCTGCGACGTGCTGCGGCAGCGCGTCGAGGTCGTCGAGGACGACTTCGAGAAGACCCGGTTGTGGCGCAAGATCGGCGAGGTCCAGCGCGACAAGGCCGAGAACCTGCACGCCGCGATCGAGGCCTACCAGTGGATCATCGACATCGCGGTCAGCGAGGCCGAGACCCAGATCGCGATCGAGTCGATGATCGATCTCAACGCGCGGCTCGAGCGGTGGGCCGACGTCGAGGAGGGGCTGCGGCGGCTGACGATGATGGTCGACAGCGACAGCGATCGCGCCTCGCTGCTCGAGCGGACCGCCGAGGTCGTCGGCGACCAGCTGATGCGCTTCGCCGACGCGGTGGAGCTGCTCAACGAGGTCCTGCTGATCGACCCGATGCACGAGAAGGCGCGAGAGCGCCTCAAGGGGCTGTTTGAGCACGAGAGCGTGCGTCACCGGATCGTCGACATCCTCAAGCCGCTGTACGAGGCCGAGCAGGACTGGACCGCGCTCGTCGATCTCGAGGAGCGCCAAGCTCGGACGCTGTCGCGGCCCGAGCGAGTCGACGCGCTGATCGGGATCGCCGAGACCTACGAGGTCCGGCTCGAGAACTCGGAGCGCGCCTTCAACATCCTCTGCGGCCTGATGATGGACGCGGGCGAGATGCCGCAGCTCCCAGAGATCATCGCGCGGGTCGAGCGGCTGGGCGCGGCGCCGGAGCGCGCCGAGGCGCTGCTCGCCGCGTACCAGGAGACCGTCGACAACGTGCTCGACGCCGACGTGATGCTGCTGGTGCTCCGCAACATCGGCGGCGTCGCGCTCAATCGCCTCAACAACCTGCAAGAGGCGCGCGGCGCCTACGAGCGCGTGCTCGAGCTCGAGCCCGGCGACGGGCGAGCCATGGACGCGCTCGAGCTGATCTACGTCAGCGAGGACGATCAAGAGGCGCTCTCCGAGCTGCTCGTGCGGCGCGCGGAGCAGACCGACGACGAGGGCCGACGCGAGGAGCTGTGGGTGCGCGCCGCCGAGATTTTGGCGGGCCAGCTCGAGCGCCCGGAGGACGCGATCGACCTCTACGAGCGCTTGAGCCCCGAGAGCCAGGTGCACCCGCGGGTCCAGCAGAACCTCGAGGCGCTCTACGAGCAGACCTCGCGTCATCACGACCTCGCGCGCTTCCTCGAGCGCCGGGTCGAGAGCCTCGAGGAGGCTGATCTCGTCGCGGTGCGGATCCGGCTCGCGCGGCTGCACGCGGGCGAGCTGGCGAACCCGGAGGAGGGCCTGCGGCACTTCGCCGAGGCGCTGCGCCTCGATCCGGCGGCGGCGCTCGGCACCGGCGAGCTCGCGCGCTACCTCGAGAACCCCGAGATCAGGGCCCAGGTGATCGAGACCCTCGAGCCGGTGTTCATCGACATCGGCGACTGGGGCCGCGTGATCGAGGTCCAGAACCTGCGCCTCGAGGACGCGGACTCGCCGGAGGAGCAGGCCGCGATCCTCTCGCGCGTCGCCGAGATCGAGGAGACCTCGCTCGGCGACGCCGAGAAAGCCTTCGCGACCTACGGGCGCGTGTTTCGGCTGCAGCCGGCCGACAGCGCCTGTCGCGGGCAGCTCGATCGCCTGGCCGGCGCGCTCGCCAAGGTCCCAGAGTACGCGAAGCTGCTGACCGAGTACCTCGAGGAAGAGGTCCCGGGGGACGACAGCGAGGAGATCCTCGAGGTGGTGAGCGAGGCCGCCCAGCTCTGGGTGCAGCTCGAGCAGCACCGCGCTGCGGTCCCGCTGTTCGAGCGCTTGCTCGCCGCGCGCCCCGATGATCCGGAGGTCTTCCCGCGGCTCGAGGCGGCGCTGCGGTCCGCCGAGATGTGGCCTGAGCTGGCGGACGCCTACTGGCAGGAGGCCGACAGCAGCCTCGACGAGACGCATCAGGTCGAGGTCCTGCTGCGCCTCTCCCAGCTGGCGCTGAACGTCATCGTCGACGACGAGATGGCCGTGAAGGCGTTCCGGCGCGTGCTCGAGGTTCAGCCCGAGAACGCCGACGCGCGCGCGCAGCTCGAGGGACTCTTGGAGCGCACCGAGCAGTGGGAGCCCTTGGTGGAAGCGCTGCGCGAGCGCCAGAACCGAACCGAGGATCTCGACCAGCGGGCCGAGGTGATGCTGCGCGTCGCCAGCCTGCAGGATGAGCGCCTCGAGCAGCCGAGCGACGCGATCGACACCCTCGAGACGGCGCTCATGGAGACCGAGGGCGGCGCCCGCGTCGTCGAGATGCTCGAGACGATCGCGGCGACGCGCGAGGACCAGCGCGAGCGCGTGTTCGGCCTGCTGCGCCCGATATACGAGGAGCAGCGCAACGTCGCGCGGCTCGTCGGCATCGACGAGTGGAAGCTGACGGTCACCGTGGAGCCCGAGTCGCGCCACGAGATCTACCGCGAGATGGCGGCGCTGCTCGAGGCGGAGCCCGACGGGGCGGCCCACGCCTTCCGCGTGCTCGTGCGCGCGCTGTCTGAGCCAGGGCCGCACGACGCGACCACGAGCCTCGACGAGGAGGCGGTTCGCCTCGCGCGGCAGCTCGGCGCGCTCGAGTCGCTGTCGCGGGCGATGATCGACGCGGCCGAGTCGCAGTCGCTCGAGGAGGAGCGAGAGCGCCGCGTGAACCTGCTCGTCAAGGCGGCGACCTTCCAGCTGCAGGCCGGCGAGAACGAGTCGGCGGTCGAGATCCTGCGCAGCGCGCTGGGCGTGATCGACGACAACCTCGAGGCGCTGCGGCTGCTCGACGACGCGTTGATCAAGACGCTGCGCTACGAGGAGCTGGTCGGCGTGATCGAGCAGCGGATCCGCATCGCGGAGTCGGACGGCGACCGCCTCGATCTCACGCGCCGGCTCGCCCGGCTGCACGAGGACACGCTCGCCAACGACAACCAGTCGATCGCGGCGTGGCGACAGCTGCTGGAGCTGGAGCCGCAGGACGCCGAGGCGCTGCAGCGGCTGCGCCTGGCCTACGAGACCAACAGCTCGACCCACGAGCTGATCGAGATCCTCGAGCGGCAGATCGAGGGCTCGCTGGACCCCGACGTGCGCCGCGGGTTGCGACGTGACCTCGCGGACATCCACCGCAACGCCGGCAACCGCTCTGCGGAGATCGAGGCGCTGCGCGAGCTCCTGCTCGAGGAGCCCACTGACGACGCCGCGATGGAGGCGCTCGCCACGGCGCTGCGCGAGGAGGAGCGCTTCGGCGACGCGGCCGAGGTCATGCTGGACCGCGCCAACGCGGCCGAGGCGGACGGGCGACGCGCGGAGCTCCTGCTGGAGGTGGCGCGGGTCTACGCCGGACCGCTCGGCGACACGATGACGGCGCTGGGTCACTACGAGGGCGTGCTGATCGCGGACAGCGATCAAGTCGGCGCGCTCCAAGACCTCGTGGAGATGGCCAACAAGCCCGAGGACCACGAGTCGGTCGCGGCGCTCGTGCTGCCGCATCTCGATCAGCGCGGGCGCTACAAGGAGCTGGCGTTGGTGCTCGAGGCGCGCTCGCGGCTCGCGGAGGACGCGATCGAGGCGACCGAGGCGCTGCAGCGGCTGGCGCGGGTCCGGTGGGAGCGCCTACATGACCCAGAGGGCAGCCTCGAGGCCTACAACCTGCTGATGGATCGGATCAACATCGAGGAGCTCGCGCCGGTGCTGTCGCAGGCGGCGCGCCTCTCGGTGCACCTCGGCCGCGCCGACGCGCACGTCGACGCGCTCGCGACCCGGGCGGCCAACGAGGAGCTCGATCCGCAGGCCCGCGTGCTGATCGCGATGTCGGCGGCGGATATCGCCGAGGAGATCATGGGCGACAAGACCCGCGCGCTGGCCCTGCTGGCGCCGCTGGTCGAGGGCGGGCTCGCCGACGGCGAGCTGTGTAAGTCGGTCGAGCGGCTCGCGCGGAGCCTCGGCAATAAGCCGCTGATGGCGGTCTCGCTGCGGCAGCTCTCCCGCCTCGCCGAGGGCGGGCAGGAGCAGGCTGAGATCCTCGTCCGCCTCGGCGACGCGGAGCTCGGCTCGGACAACACGCAGGCGGCCATGGAGGCCTACCGCGACGCGCTCGACGTGATCCCCGGCTTCGCCGGCGCGGTCGCGGGCCTCGAGCGGATCCTCAACCTCGGCGGCAGCGAGGGCGCGACGCCGGAGGTGCTCGACGCGCTCGAGCGCGCGTACCAGGACGCGGGCAACAAGCCGGGCCTCGCCAGGCTCACGCGCACGCGCCTCGAGACGGCCGAGGGCGCCGAGCTGCTTCGGTTGCTCGAGCAGCTCGGTCACCTGATCGACGAGGGCGGCGGCAAGCCGCGGGAGTCCCTCGAGGTCTGGGGCAACCTGATGATGCGCGACGCCGAGAACGAGTCGGCGCTGCGACGCGTCGTCGAGCTCGCGGCCGAGCGCAGCCTGCTGTCGGACGCGATCCACTTTATGGCGGCGGCGATCGACGCGGCCCAGGGACAGAAGCGGCCGTGCTTCGCGCTGTGCATCGCCACGACGCGGATCCTGCTCCAGCAGATCGGTGACCCGACGACGGCGCTGCGCGCCCTCCGGCCTGCGCTCGCCGAGAACCCCGACAGCTTGGAGGCGCTCGAGCTGCAGATCATCTCGGCGCGCGCCTGCGGCGATCTCGAGGTCCTGCACGCCGCGCTGACCCACTACGCCGGCCTGCTCGACGAGCCGGAGAAGGCGGTGAAGTTCTGGCAGGAGGCGGCCGACGTCGCCGGTCGCCAGGGACAGTACGAGCGCATGCGCAAGGACCTCGAGCAGCTCATCGAGCTGGACGAGTCCAACGAGGCCGCGTGGCACAAGTGGCTCGAGGTGCTCGCCCAGTGCGAGGCCTGGGAGGACCTCGCCGAGGGCCTCGAGCGGCGCGCGATGATCACGACGAACGAGGACGAGCGGCACATCCTCCGCCACCACCTCGCGCGGATCCTCATCGACCGCCTCAGCAAGGTCGACGAGGCGGTCAACACCTACAACGACATGCTCGCGGCGCGACCCGACAACCTCGAGGTCATGGCCGAGCTCGAGGTGCTGCTGCGCCGGCACGAGCGCTGGGATGAGGTCCGCGAGGTCCTCGAGCGCAAGGCCGAGCACGTCGAGGGCGAGGACCGGATCGGGACGCTCGAGGAGCTGGCGCGGATCGTCGCGGTGCAGCTCGAGGAGCCCTCGGACGCGATCGGCATCTACCACCGCGTCCTCGGCGAGCGCCCCGGCCACGCGGGCGCCCTGGAGGCGCTCGAGCGCCTGCTCACCGACGCCGAGCGCTGGTCCGAGCTGGCCGAGGTCAAGGAGAGCCGGATCGCGCAGCTGCGCGAACAGGCAGGTTCTTCCGAGGCCGCCGCGAAGGAGCTGCTCGACACGACGCTGGCGCTCGCGCTGCTGCTCGCCGACCGCATGTCTGAGGAGGTGCGCGCGCGCGGGCTGCTCGATGAGGTCCTCGAGGCCGACCCCAACAACGTCGCCGCGCTGCTGTGCCTGGCCCGCGTCCAGGAGGTCACGGGCGAGGAGGACGTGATGGTCGAGACGCTCAACCGCGCGATGGCGATGGAGCCGACCGGCCCCGTGGGCGCCGAGCTGCGCGTGCGGATGGCCAAGCTGGCCGAGACCCCGGAGGCGCGCCGCGAGCATCTCGAGGCCGCGCTGCACATGGATCCGCAGAACCTCGTCGCGGCCGAGCAGCTGCTCGAGCTCAGCCGCGAGGAGGGTTACTGGGAGCAGGTCGCGTACCTGCTCGCGCTGGTCTCCTCGTTCGAGCGCGACGCGACGCT
Organism: Polyangia bacterium; assembly: GCA_030430565.1. Lineage (GTDB taxonomy): Bacteria > Myxococcota_A > Polyangia > Nannocystales > Nannocystaceae > JACKDW01. The sequence goes on along the minus strand of JAUIKS010000002.1, from coordinate 439,755 downwards.
CAAGCGCAAGCTGGACCTCGAGCGCGCGGACATCTTGATCGAGAAGCTCGGGCAGCTCGAGGACGCCCTGCAGGCGCTCGCGCCGATCTATCAGGAGGTCCAGGACGATCCGGAGATCAACCGCCGGATCGCCGACGCGCTGTTCGAGTCGGAGCGATTCGAAGAGGCCATGGGGATGTACAACTGGCTCGTCGAGGTCGGCGGCGCCAACACGGGTCGCCGCGACAAGCGGCAGGGGCAGTACCTGACCCGGCTCGCGCGTATCGAGCTGCACCTGCAGACCGAGGGCGCCGATCCGCTGCAGCGGCTCAAGGACGCGTACCGGATCGACACGACCAACGCCGAGACGCTCGTGACCCTGGCGGATCTGTACGCCGCCCAGGGGGAGTGGAAGGAGTCGCTCAAGCTCGCGCGGACGATGCTCCTGCAGAACGTCGACCGCTCGGGGATCATCCGCCGCGGCGACATCTACATGCGCCTCGCCAACGCGCACATCGAGCTCGACGAGACCCCGAAGGCGATCTCGATGCTCCGGCGCGGCAAGCAGGAGGACCCGGACCACCCCGAGCTGGGCCCGCTGCTCGAGCAGCTCAAGAGCTGAGCTCGCCGGCGCGAGCCCGCCCTTGAGGGGACGCCCGGCCGCTCGCGCGGTCGGGCGTTCGTCTCTTAAATCATGACCTTTTGGTCATGTTGTGGTCACGTCGTGCTCACGTCGCGCGACGCGTGGCACGAAAAAACGGACGTCGCCGGCGGCGACGTCCGTCTCGCGCTCGTGGCGCGACGGGTTCTAGTGTCCGCGCTGCGCTCGCAGCTTGGCGGCCTCCTCGGCCGAGAGGCAGTTGTTGTCGACGGTGCCGTCGCAGTCATCATCCAGGTTGTTGCAGACCTCGATGTCGGCCTGGCGGGACTGGATGCACTGGATCTGGCCGCCGGCGCACTGCGTGGTGCCCTGGCCGCAGACGCCGGGCTTCTTGGTGTCGCAGGCGGTGCCCGTGCCGGCGAGGTTGCCGTTGTCGATCTCGCCGTCGCAGTCGTCGTCGCGGCCGTTGCAGACCTCGGCGGAGCGGGGCGGGGGCGGGGCGTCGCACTGCGCGGTCTTGCCGTCCGCGGCGCAGTGCCAGACTCCCTGGGTCTTGCACGCGCCCTTGCCGATGAAGCAGATGGCCCCGTCGCGCTCAAAGTCGTTGTCGACGATGCCGTCGCAGTCGTCGTCCTTGCGGTTGCACAGCTCGGTGATGGGGGTCACCTCGCCCTTGCACTCGCCCCAGCGCGCGTTCTCTTTGCAGCGGTGCTCGCCCGCCTTGCACTCGCCGCGGTTGGCCGTGCCGTCGGGGCCGGAGTAGCAGTCCTCGACCGCGTCGGGCTTGCACTGCGCCTCGGGACCTCCGCCGGCGGCCTCGAGCTCGGCGAGGAGTTCTTCCTTCTGACGGTTGGCGTCGGTACCCGCACACGCGCCGAGGATTCCGCCGGCGAGGAACGTGAAGGAGAGCGCCGCCGCCGTCCCGAAGAACGAGCGCGTGAGTGAGGAGCGGGGTCGAGCGGTCATCGCTGGATTTCCCATGACTGGAGGATACACCGCTTGCTATATTCCGCGAACCTCGTGTCCGTACTGGGTAAAGCGTACCTGTACGTGAGCCTGACCCTCTTTGTCATCGCGCTTCTGTGGGCGACGTTGACGCTCAAAGAGAACGCGGTCTGGGTCGAGGTGTTTTTTTGGGCGCCAACGCTCGACGTGGACGCTCCCTTCATCCGTCGGCGCTACGAGGCTAACGTCGCGGGATTACTCGCGGGCTGGGTCGTCGCGCTGTGCTTGACGGCGCTGTATGCGATCCGCGCGCCGTTTCGGATCCGCAGCGCGGCGATCGCTCAGCGGCGTATGCGGGAGCTGGAGCGTGAGGTCCTGGAGCTGCGTACGCTCCCGCTCCGGCAGCAGGAGGAAGACGAGATCCTGGCCGCGGAGGCGCACATCGAGGCGGGGTCGAAGAAAGTCATGACCGAGAAGCTCCAGCTCGAGAATGAGCGGGATAGGCGGAGCGCGCTGCCGCGCGCGCGCGCTCCGGTCCGCGGGGGCGACGGCTCGTGACCTATCTCGTCCTGGCCGTCATCTGCCTCGGGCTCGGCTTCGCCGGCGCGTGGTGGGTGCTCGCGCCGCGAAAACAGCTGCTCGAGGGGGTGGGGCGCCGCAGCCACGTGCTCTACGAGCTGGCCGAGGGGGATCTCGAGAACGTGGCGCGGGACCTCGAGCAGATCGCCGAGGCCGAGCCCTCAGACGCGACCGTGTTCCTCGCGCTCGCCGCGCTCGACCGTCGACGTGGGCGCATCGAGCGAGCGAAGGCGATCCACCGCACGGTGTTGGCCTCCGCCGAGCTGCCCGCCGAGCAGCGCGTCTCGGCGCTGGTCGGCCTCGGTCGCGATCTGCTGGCGCAGGGCAACGAGGAGGCGGCCGTCGGCGCGCTCGCGCGGGCGATCAGCCTGGCGCCGCGCTCGGTCGCTACGCTCGAGACGCTGGCGAAGGCGCTCGAGCAGGCGGGCGCGTGGGAGCGCGCGGCCGCGGCGTGGGAGCGACACGAGAAGCTGGTCGAGGGGCGACGCCGTCGCGAGAGCCGGGTCGGGCGCGGGCACGCGGTCGCCTGCCTCGCGTTGGCGGCGCTCGAGGACGGCGACGAGCGCAAGGCGCGAAAGCAGATCGAGCGCGCGATTAACCTGGCCCCAGATTCAGGTCATGTGTGGACCGCGAGGGCGCGGGTCGACGCCTCGGCCGGCTCGACCGCGGCGGCCTGCGAGGCGTGGCAGCGCGCGTGGGAGCTCGCGCCGGGGGGCGCCCACGCGATCGTGCCGGACGCGTGGGGCTGGGCGACGAGCGTGGGCGCGCAGGAAGATCTGCTCGAGCGAATGCTGGCGAGCCTGCGGACGGTGCACGACCCGGGGCTGATCGTCGCGCTCGCCGACTGCGTGGCCCGCAAGCACCCGGAGCAGGCCGCCGGCGCGCTCGATCGCGTCAGCGACCGCTCGGCCTTCGCCGTGCTCGCCCTGGTCCGGCTGCGCCTCGGGCGTGGCCAGCGTGATCTCGCGCGCGAGGCCGCGATGAAGGCCGTCCCGGTGCCGGCGACGGTCTGTCGGCAGTGCGCCAGCGAGATGTCGCGGTTTCGCTTCCGCTGCGTCGCCTGCGGGGCGTGGGACACTGCTGTTACCCTTGGTGCGCTGCTCGCCACGAGTCGCCGCGGTGACTGATCCGCCGCGCGATCTCTCGCTCCCGGCGGCGGTCGAAGCGAGCGCGAGTTCATCCCTGCGGAGGCCAGCCAGCGATGAGTAGTGACCCGGCGACGCGTCAGAGCTTGTTCGGCACCGCGTTCCGCGTCGGGCGGCTGTGGGGCTTCATCGCGTTCCTCGTGTTCGTGGTGGTGCTGTTCCGCGAGATAGCGACGCCCTTCGTCTTCGCGTTCGCGCTCGCCTACGTGCTCAACCCGATCATCGACCGAATGGCGCCCCGCGTCGGCCGGGTGTGGGCGGTGATCCTGCTCTACCTGGTCCTGCTGGGGGTCGTCGCGGCCTTCATCGTCGTGTTCCTGCCCAAGCTCGTGAAGGACTTCATGCTCCTGCGCGACGCCCTGCCGCAGATCCTCCAGTATGTCGACGACAGCGTCCTGCCGTGGGCGACCGAGTGGCTCGAGACCTCGTTCGGCGGGCTCGAGCAGGAGGGCGTGGAGGTCGCGGTCGTCGACGCGGGCAGCGCCGCGCGCAGCTCCCAGCTGATGGTGACCCCGCAGACCGACGGCTCCATGCTCGTCGATCTAGAGGGCGCCACGCTGCACATCCAGGAGGTCGGCGCGGGGCACTGGGTCGTCGAGTCGCAGACCCCCACGGCCGGCGACGAGGGGCTCGCGGATAGCCTGAGCCACTACGTCACGAGCAAGGGCGACGAGTACGGCGGGATGATCTACGAGACGCTGCGCGTGCTCGTCTCCGGCGTCACCGCGTTCCTGACCAAGTTCGTCATCACGCTGATGCTCGCGGCCTACATCATGTTTGAGCCGCAGCGGATCCTCCGCTTCGTCCGCTCGCTGATCCCCCAGCACTACCGCGGGACGTTCGCGGAGATCATGCACGAGGTCGACATCGGGCTCTCGGGGGTGATCCGCGGGCAGCTGCTGATCTGCTTGATCAACGGGGTGATGACCTACATCGGCCTCGTGATCCTGGGCATCAAGTACAGCTTCTTGCTCGGGCTGTTGGCCGGCGGCTTCAGCCTGATCCCGATCTTCGGCGTCATCATCTCCTCGGTCCCGATCCTGTTCGTCGCGCTGATCTCCACGGACGACGGCAGCATCTCGCTGTTCAACCCGCTCTTGGTGCTCGCGTGGTTGACCGGGATTCACCTGCTCGAGGGCAACGTCCTCAACCCGAAGATCATCGGCGACTCCGCCAACATGCACCCGATCGTCGTGATCTTCGCGCTGCTGGCGGGGGAGCAGGTCTACGGGTTGATGGGCGCGCTGTTCGCCGTCCCCGTCGGCTCGATCGTGCAGACGCTCTACCTGTATGCGCTCAACCGGGCCACCGCGCTGCGTCACGACGGCGGGCTGGGGCCGTCGCGCACGCTGGTCGCCGCGCCGCGGGAGCTCAGCGGCCTGCTCGACAGCGGCGAGCTCGGTGAGCTTCGCGTGCGCACCGCTGCGCTCGGCTCTGAAGACCTGGTCGAGGTCCCGGAGGTCCCGGAAGACCCCGACGACCACGGGCCCTCCGGCGCGCCCGAGACCGACACCGGCGCCTCGCCCGACGACGTGCCCTGAGCGAAGCCCTGCGTCCTGCGCCGCGTCCTGGGCGGCGCACAGAAGCCGCGCGCGATTTCGCCGGGTCGGTGGTAAAACCCGATCCGTGAGCAGATCCGCGCGACCGAAGGGCGGGGCCGGGAGCATCTTCCTGATCGACGCCTCCAACTTTATCTACCGGGCGTTCCACGCGATCCCGTCGAACCTGACGACCCCGGACGGCGTGGTCATCAACGCCGTTCACGGCTTCGTGCGCATGGTCCAGGCCATGCGCAAGGAGTTTAAGCCCGAGTACCTGCTCGCGGTCTTTGACACCGGCGGACAGAACTTCCGCACCCGGATGTACAAGGACTACAAGGCCAACCGGCCGCCGCCGCCCGACGATCTCGTCCCGCAGTTCAAGCTGGTGCGCGGCGCGACCGAGGCGCTCGGGATCCCGCGGATCGAGGTCCCGGACGTCGAGGCCGACGACGTGATCGCGAGCTACGCGCGCAAGGCACAGGCCAAGGGCAAGCGCGTCATCATCATCTCGACCGACAAAGACCTGATGCAGCTCATTGACCCTGGCGACGAGAAGGCCGGGCGGCTGCCGATCGTGATGTGGGACTCGATGAAGAACCGGCTGATCGACTCGGCCCGGGTCGAGTCCAAATTCGGCGTCAAGCCGCCGATGCTCGGCGACCTGCTCGCGCTGATGGGCGACAAGTCCGACAACATCCCCGGCGTGAAGGGGATCGGGGCGAAGACCGCCGCAGCGCTGCTCGAGGAGCACGGCTCCCTCGAGGGGGTGCTCAAGGCCGCGCCGAGCATCAAGCAGAAGAAGCGGCGCGAGAACTTGATCAACGAGGCCGATCAGGCGCGTCTCAGCCGCAAGCTGGTCGCGCTCAAGGACGACGTCCCGCTGCCGACGCCGCTGTCCAAGCTCAAGGACAAGGGCACCGACGAGGCGACCATGGAGAAGTTCTTCGGGCCGCTCGGCTTTCGCACCCTGCTCGGCGGCCGCGGCGTGCAGACGACGCGGCGGATGGGCTCGCGGGGGGCCGGCGGCGCGGTCGTCGGGGCCGGGGCCGAGCTGGCGCTGCGCCCCGCCAAAGAGGCGGTCAAGCTCAAGCCCGACGGCGATCGCTACCGCGTGTTCCTGGCCGGCGAGGAGGACGCGCTCGCCGAGTACCTGGAGGCGCTGGAGGCCTGTGAGCGGGTCGTCGTGCAGATCGCGGTCGACGGCCCGGACTCGATGCAGTGCGCGCTCGTGGGCGTCGCGCTCGCGGGTGTCCCGAAGGCCGAGCAGAGCGCGCCGAAGCCGGCCTACGTGCCGATGCGCCACGTCGACCAGGTCTCGCTGCTGGACGGCAAGACCGAGCAGATCGCGCCCGACCGCGCGCTCGCGCTGCTGCGTCCGATCCTGCAGTCGAAGAAGCTGGCCAAGGTCGTGCATGCCCACAAGTTCCAGGCGCTCGCGCTCGAGCGCGCCGGCGTCGAGCTGTGCAACGTAGCGATGGACCCGCAGCTGTGCTCCTACACCCTCGATCCCGCGCGCACGAGCCACTCGCTGGGGGCGCTGGCCGGCGACCTGCTGGGCCACGCCGTGCAGTCGGCGCAGAAGGTGATGGGGAAGGGCAAGAAGGCGCTGACCTTCGATAAGGTCGCGCTCGCCAAGGCGCGGGTCTACGCCTGTGAGCGGGCCGAGGTGGCGGCGCTGCTCGACCGTCATCTCGAGGGCGAGCTGACGCGCTACGACGACGAGGTCGGGAAGCTGTACCACGACATCGAGATGCCGCTGGCGCGCGTGCTCCAGCGCATCGAGCGACGCGGGATCGCGGTCGACACCGACGTGCTCGCGCGTCAGGGCGCCGAGCTGGCGGGCAAGATCGCGGACCTCAAGCAGCAGATCGAGGGCCACGCCGGCTACTCGCTGAACCCGGACTCTCCCAAGCAGCTGCAGAAGCTGCTGTTCGAGGACCTGGGTCTCGAGCCCGGCAAGAAGACCAAGACCGGCTACTCGACCGACGCGGCCACGCTGGAGCAGCTGAGCGTGTACCACCCGGTGGTCAACTTGGTGCTCGAGTTCCGCAGCCTGGTGAAGCTCAAGGGCACCTACCTCGACGCGCTGCCGCGGCTGGTCAACCCCACCACCAAGCGCCTGCACACCAGCTTTCGCCAGGCGGTCGCGCAGACCGGGCGGCTCTCGAGCAAGGATCCGAACCTGCAGAACATCCCGATCCGCACGGAGCTCGGCCGGCGGATCCGCGAGGCCTTCGTCGCGCCGAAGGGCCGCGTGCTGGTCACGCTCGACTACTCGCAGATCGAGCTGCGCGTGCTCGCGCATCTCTCGGGCAGCAAGAACCTGATCTCGGCCTTCACCGATGGGGTCGACGTGCACCGACGCACCGCCAGCGAGGTCTTCGAGGTCACGCTCGACGAGGTCACGGACGAGCAGCGCCGCGTGGCCAAGGCGGTCAACTTCGGGGTGATCTACGGGCAGACGGCCTACGGCCTCGGGCGGCAGCTGGGGATCCCGCGCGGCAAGGCGGGCAGCTACATCAAGGCCTACTTCGCCAAGATCCCGGGCGTCAGCGCGTACATGGACGAGCTCGTCGAGACGGCCAAGAAGCAGGGCTACGCGGCGACCATCATGGGGCGCAAGCGGCGAATTCCCGAGCTCTCGCGGCGCGGCGCGGCGCGGGCCTACGGCGAGCGGATCGCCCGCAACACGCCGATTCAGGGCAGCTCCGCCGATATCCTGAAGAAGGCGATGATCGATGTCGAGCGCGCGCTTATGGCCGCGAATTTCGAGCAGCACGCCGAGATGCTGCTGACCGTGCACGACGAGCTGATCTTCGAGTGTGACGAGGACAAGGTCGACGCGCTCGTGGCGATCGCTAAGCCGGCGATGGAGAACGCGATCAAGCTCAAGGTCCCGCTCGTCGTCGACGGCGGCAACGGCAAGAGCTGGGCCGCGTGCAAGGGGTGAGCGACCGCGGCGTCGACCGGCGCGTGGTGCTCCGCGCGAAAAGGTTCCCGGTGAACCGCCGCGCTGATCCGTGACAAACTCCGCTCGAGATGGCGAAGCTGAAGCACATCAAGCACTACATGACCGAGACCCCGGAGACGATCGAGCACGACCTCCCGTTGAAGGACGCGCGCCAGCGGATGGACGAGCTGCGGGCGCACCATCTCCCGGTCGTCAATAACGGCGACCTGGTCGGGATGCTGAGCTCGCGCGACGTCTCGCTCTCGGAGTCGCTGGCGGGCAAGCGCTACGCGGACATGACGGTCGCGCAGGCGATGACCCTGGATCCCTTCACCTGCGGCCCCGAGGCGCATCTCGACGCGGTCGCCCGCGAGATGCACAGCAACCGCTACGGCTCGGTCGTCATCGTCGACCGCGATCACCCGCGCCAGGTGCTCGGGATCTTCACCGTCACCGACGCGCTTCGCGTGCTCGGCGGGTTGGGGGACGAGGACGCCTGACGCGACGGCTCGTGTCCGCGCGGCGTCGCTGTTGACGCCGCGCGAATTGGCGTGCTCCGGAGCAACACGGTCGGACGGCCGACTAACGAGCCGCCGATGAACAGGCCTGGGCTGAGCCTGCGCTCGACTTCGGCCGTGTCGCCGCCTTGAACCGTCGCGCCCGTGTACGTCGGCGCGGTACACTGAGCGCGTCGCGTGGTGGACGGGAGTGGCACGGTTGGGCGTGAGGAGGCGCCGCGGCGGACGATCCTGGTCGTCGACGATGACGCGGGGCACGTCGCCCTCATCGAGCGGGCGCTGACGGACGCCCCCTACACCCTCGCGCGCACGGCCAGCCTACGGGAGGCCCGCGCGCTGCTTGAGCGGCTCCAGCCGGCGCTGATGCTCGTCGATCTGCGCCTCCCAGATGGCGTCGGGACCGAGCTGATCCCGCGCGGCGAGGCGCGCTGCCCGGTCGTCGTCATGACCTCGCACGGAAGCGAGCAGGCGGCCGTCGACGCCATGCGTGCGGGCGCGCTCGATTACCTCGTGAAGTCCCCGGCGACCTTCCTCGACATGCCGCACATCATCGAGCGAGCGCTGCGCGAGTGGAACAACCTCGTCGAGCGCGAGCGCGTCGAAAGAGCGCTGCAGGCCAGCGAGGACCGCTTCAACCTGGCCGTGCAGGGGACCAATGACGGCGTCTGGGACTGGACGCTCGAGACCGGCTCGGTCTATTACGCGCCGCGCTTCTTGGAGCTGCTGGGCGTCGAGGAGGGCGCGCTCGATCCAACGATTGACGCGCTGCTCGAGCGGGTGCACTCCGAGGACCGCGCCGAGATCGAGCGCGCGATCCAGGCGCACCTGCGCGGCGGTCAGGCGTACGATGTCGAGCTGCGGCTCAATACGCGCTTCGACGGCTACCGGTGGTTTCGCTCGCGGGCGCAGGCGACCTGGGACGAGCAGGGGCGGGCGCGGCGGATGGTCGGCTCGATCACCGACATCCACGAGAGCAGGCAGGCCCAGGCGCGGCTCAACCGGCTCGCGCAGCGCGACGAGCTGACGGGGCTGCCCAACCGGGCGCTGTTCATGGCGCTGCTCGAGGTCGAGATCACGCGCGCGCGCACGACCGGCTCGCGCTTCGCGGTGCTGTTCCTCGATCTCGACCGCTTTAAGTTCGTCAACGAGAGCCTCGGGCACGCCGTCGGCGACCGCATGCTGATCTCGATCGCGCGGCGCGTGCAGGGCGGGCTGGGGGCGCGGCACTCGATCGCGCGCTTCGGCGGCGACGAGCTGATGATCCTGATGCGCGAGGTCAGCGGGATCGACGAGGCCGAGGCCGCGGCGCGCCGGATCCACGGGCTGCTCTCGCAGCCCTTCAAGCTCGGCGGCCACAGCCTGTTCGTGACCACGAGCATCGGCATCGTCATGTCCTCGGCCCAGCGTGCCCGCCCCGAGGAGTACCTGCGCGACGCCAACATCGCGATGTACCACGCCAAGAACGTCGGCAAGGCGCGGCACGCGGTCTTCGACGCCAGCATGCACACGCGCGTGCGCGCGACCCTGCAGCTCCACAACGACCTCCGCCACGCGCTCGACGGCGGGCAGTTTGAGGTTCATTACCAGCCGATCGTCTCGCTCACCGACGGCCGGCTCCACGGCCTCGAGGCGTTGATCCGCTGGCGTCACCCGACCCGCGGGCTGCTCGCGCCGGGGCTGTTCATGCCCTTGGCGGAGGAGACCGGCCTCGTGATCCCGATCGATCGCTGGGTCCTGCAGCGCGCCTGTAAGCAGCTCGCGCGCTGGCAAGCGCTCCCACGCCCCGACGCGCGGCGGCTGTCGGTCAGCGTCAACCTCTCGGGTCACCAGCTGTCGGACGACACGCTGGTCGGCGCCGTCGAGGCCGCGCTCGCGGGCTCGGGCGTCGACCCCAAGACGCTCGCGCTCGAGATCACCGAGGGCATCCTCGTGAGCGGCACGGACGCGGACAAGCGCACCATCGACGCGCTCTACCAGCTCGGCGTCGAGCTCCACCTCGACGACTTCGGCGTCGGCTACTCCTCGCTCAGCTACCTGCACCGCTTCCCGATCCACGCGCTGAAGATCGACCGCTCGTTCATCGGCCACCTCGCGCTCGGCGACCGCGAGTCGGCGATCGTCCAGACCATCATCGTGCTGGGGCGCCACCTCAACATGCGGGTGACGGCCGAGGGGGTCGAGACCGTCGAGCAGCTCGCGAGCCTCCGGGCGCTCGGTTGCACCAGCGCCCAGGGCTACCTGTTCGCGCGTCCGCGCCCGGCCGGCGAGATCGACGCGCTGCTGTCCGCGGACGGGGTACCCTGGGCGGAGTGTTTCCACGCAGGGGCCGCGGGCGTGGAGGACTAGCGCGGCAACACGGTGCTCATGCGCGACGACTCAGAGCGGGAGCAAGACGAGCGGGAGCGGGAGCGGGAGCAGGAGATAGCAGCGCTCCGCGAGCGGCTGCGCCACCTCGGCAACGCGGTCGCGGCGATCGCGGACTTCCTGATCGTCATGGGCCCCGACGGGCGCTTCGTGCGGGTCACGCCGGAGGTGCGCGACGTCCTGGGCTACGAGCCGGAGGAGCTTACCGGGCGCGCGCCGCCTGATATCACACACGCGGCTGATCTCCCCACAGGTTACGAGCGCCTCGCGTCGGCGCGCAGTCAACCGGGTCCGCACAAGACCGACTTCATCTGGCGACTACGACACAAGCGCGGTGGGTGGCGATATGTGTCTGTGGTGCTGCTCGACATGGCGGACGAGCCGATGTTCGGCGGGATCGTCGCGCTCCTCCGTGATGTCACCGGTCGTGTCGTCGCCGAGCGCGAGCTGGCGGCCCGCGGGGCGCTGCTGGCGAGCGCTCACCACCTCGCCAACCTCGGGAGCTGGCGCTTTGAGAGCGAGCCGGGGCGGTTTGAGTGCCTCGGCGAGCTGCTGCGGCTGCACGGCGCAGGTGAGCACCGATCGGGCGCCTTCTTGACCTTGACGCCCGACGAGGTGCGGGCGCGGCTCTGCGCCCATGTCGTCGCCGAGGATCGCGATCGCGTCACCGCGTTCTTCCTCCCCTCGGCGCGGGACGACGTGAGCGCGGACCTGTCGATCAGCTACCGGATCGACGCGCCCGAGCGCGGGCGGCGGTTCTTCTCCGGACGGCGCCAGGCCTGGCCGACCTTTGCAGGCGCGGGCGCGGGCGCGGGCGAGCGCCCGTGCGCGTCGGTGCTCGGCACGGTCCAGGACGTGACCGAGCAGCACCTGCGCGAGCTCCGGCTGCGCGAGCGCGAGGAGCTGTTGAGCATCGCCCAGCAGCTCGCGAACACGGGCAGCTGGTGCGTCGATCTGCTCACCGGCGGGATCGAGTGGAGCGACCAGCTGTACCGGATCCACGGCGAGGACCCGAGTCGGGGTCGCAGGACGCCGCAGGAGCTCTCGACCTGCAACGTCCACCCCGACGACGAAGAGCTCGTGCGCGACGCGATCGCGCAGGTGATGGAGACCGGCGTCTCACCGCCGCTCGAGTACCGCCTGCGCCTGACCGACGACGACGGCGAAGCGCAGCTCCGCCACGTCTACGCGAGCCCGAGCCAGACGCTGCGCAACGAGCACGGGACGCCGGTGCGCGTCATCGGCACGGTGCAGGACGTCAGCGCGCGCAAGCGGTCCGAGCGTCAGCGCGAGCGCCTGCTCTCGGAGCTCGCGGACAAGAACGCCGAGCTCGAGCGCTTCACGTACACCGCCTCGCATGATCTCAAGAGCCCGCTGCTGACCATCCAGGGCTTCGTCGGCTTCATCGGGCGCGATCTCGACGCCGGCGAGCTCGGTCGCGCGCGCGCGGATCTCAAGCGAGTCGAGCGCGCGACCGAGACCATGCGGCAGCAGCTCGACGCGCTGCTCGAGCTCTCGCGCGTGGGCAAGATCGCCGGCGACCGGGTCCCGGTCGCGCTCAAGCCCCTCGTCGACGAGGTCATCGATCAGCTCCGCGGCGTCACCGACGGCGCGACCCGCTTCGAGGTGCCGGACACGCTGCCGATCGTGCGCGGGGATCGCCTGCGGATCGCCGCCGTCCTGTACAACCTGCTCGACAACGCCTGCAAGTTCATGGGCCCGCAGCTGCGGCCGCGCGTGCGCATCGCGGCGACCTACGTCGACGGCCGCGCGTGGGTCCGCTGCGAGGTCCACGACAACGGCGTGGGCATCGAGCCGCGCTTCCACGAGCGCGTGTTCGACCTGTTCGAGCGCCTGAGCCCGGAGGACGGCGGCGCCGGCACCGGCATCGGCCTCGCGCTGGCGCGGCGGATCGTCGACGTCCACGGGGGCCGGCTGTGGGTCGAGTCCGCGGGCGCCGGGGCCGGGAGCACCTTCATCTTCACGCTGCCCGCCGAACCTGGCGCCGAGGTCAGGACGTGAAGCGCGCGCCGGTCATCCTGCTCGTCGAGGACAACGACGACCACGCGGAGCTGATCACGCGCTGCCTCACGCGCGAGCCGCTGCAGGTCATCCGCTGTCGCCACGGCGACGACGCGCTGGCCTACCTCAACCGTGACGGCGAGTACCGCGACCCGGGCGTGAGCCCGTGGCCGACCGTGATCGTCCTCGACCTGCGGATGCCGCGACAGAGCGGCTTCGAAGTGCTCGCGCGCGTCAAGGAGGACGAGCGCCTCCAGACCATCCCGGTGGTCGTCTTCACCAGCTCCAGCGCGCCGGAGGACATCGCGCGCGCCTACGAGCTGCACGCCAACAGCTACCTCGTCAAGCCGACGGAGATCGGCGCGCTCATCGAGCTGGTCGAGTCGCTGCGGGCCTACTGGACGCGTCACAGCGTCGTCGTCCGTGACCCGGGGGACAGGTCACGCGCTTGAGCGAAGCGCCGAGCGCCTGTAGCGTACGTAGCCCATCCGGACCAGCAGCATGCCCGATCGAGAGACCACCCAGGCCCCCACGACCGCTGACGAGGCGCGCGAGCTGCTCATCGCGCAGCCGCTCCCTGAGGCGTTGATGACGGTCGCGCGCACGCTCCACGACGCCGGGCACGAGGCGGTGCTGGTCGGCGGCGCGGTCCGGGACTGCCTGCTCGGGCGCTCCCGCGGCGACTGGGATCTTGCGACCAGCGCGACGCCCGACGAGGTCACGAAGCTGTTTCGCAAGACGATCCCGACCGGCGTCGAGCACGGCACCGTCACCGTCGTGCTCGGCAAGGGCAAGCGCCGCGTCGTCACCGAGGTCACGACCTTCCGCGGCGAGGGCGACTACATCGACGGCCGCAGGCCCTCCGAGGTTCGCTTCCTGCGCGAGCTCGAGGCCGACCTGGCGCGGCGCGACTTCACCGTCAACGCCTTCGCCTGGAATCCGCTGACCCGCGTCTTCACCGACTGCTTCGACGGCCTCGGCGACCTCAACGGCCAGCTCATCCGCGCCGTCGGCGATCCGGTCGCGCGCTTCGGCGAAGATGGTCTTCGCGCCATGCGAGCGGTGCGCTTCTGCGCCGCGCTCGGCTTCCGCCTCGATCCGTCGACGCGGGACGCGATCGGCGGCGCGCTCGAGATCCTCGCCAAGGTCAGCCGCGAGCGCGTGCGCGTCGAGCTGATCAAGCTGCTCGCGTCTCCACGCCCCTCCCTCGGCCTCACGCCGATGGCCGAGACCGGGATGTGGCCCATCGTGCTCGGCGAGCTCGACCCGGACGCGCGCGCGGCCGCGATCGCGGCGGTCGACCGGATCGGCGCGGACGCGCCGGGGCCCGACCCGATCGTGCGTCTCGCGCGGCTGCTGTGGCCGCGGCGCGATGACCGAGCGGGCGTTGAGGCGGCGATCGACGGCCTCAAGCCGAGCCGAGACGAGCGCCGGCGCGTGCTGGCGCTGACGCTGCCGGAGCGCGCGGGGCTGGCGACGCTCGAGGACCCGGTGGAGATCCGCCGGCTGCTGCGAACCCTCGGCGGCCGCGAGCATCTCGAGGACTCCCTCGACCTGCTCGAGGTCCCCGCCGCCCAGCGTCAGCGCGTCGCGGCCGCGCTCGAAGGCGCCGCCGTGACGACCGGCGAGCTGGCGATCAAGGGCGGCGATCTGGTCAAGTCCGGCATCGTCAAGCCGGGGCGCGCGATCGGCTTCTTGCTCAACGCGCTGCTCGTGCACGTCGTCGAGACGCCCGCGGACAACACCCGCGAGCGCCTGCTCGAGCTCGCCAAGGAGCGTCTCGCGCTGGCGCTGGCGTTGGCGCGCGGCGCCTCGTAGCGGGCTGCCGCGAACGTCCCGATCAGCTGGCGGCCGCGAGCGTCTCGTCGAGCCAGGTCATGAGGTCGCCGATGACCTCGTCGCGGTTGGTCTCGTTCAACACCTCGTGACGGGCGCCGCTGTAGAGCTTGAGGCTGACCCGCGTCAGCCCGTGTCGCGTCAGCGCGGCGACCAGCTCGCGCACGCCCTTCGCGTAGGGGCCGACCGGGTCCATCGAGCCCGAGAACACGTAGACGGGCATGTTCTTGGGGATCCGGTCGCGCACGCGCGCGCTCCTCATGACCCCGATGCCGGTCAGGAGGTCGAGCCACATCTGCGTCGTCGCGATCCCGCCGCACAGCGGGTCGGCGACGTAGGCGTCGACCTCCGCGGGGTCGCGCGAGAGCCAGTCGAAGTCCGTGCGCGGCTTCCGGATCTTCTTGTTGTAGGGCCCGAAGCTCATCTTCGTGAGCAGCGCGCTGCGTCCGCGGGGGCCGATCCGGCGGCGCTCGGCCTGGGCCGCGAGCATGCCGGCGTTGCGCAGCAGCGCGCCGGGCCCGTTCGAGGAGCCCGAGAGCGCCACCGCGTCGTAGTCCGGGCCGTACTCGCCCATGCAGTGCTGGGCGATGAACGAGCCCATGCTGTGCCCGAGCAGCACCAGCGGGAGGCCGGCGTGCTGCTCGCGGAGCCGCTTGCTCAGCGTGTGGACATCCGCGACCAGCTTGTGCCAGCCGTCGCGGGCCGACAGGAAGCCGAGATCGTCGGCGGTCGGCGCGGTGCGCCCGTGCCCGCGATGATCGTTGGCGTACACGAGGTAGCCAGCCTTGACGAGCGACTCGGCCACGCGCTCGTAGCGGGCCGCGTGCTCCACCATCCCGTGGGCGATCTGGATGATCGCGCGGGGTGTGCGATCGCCGTCCGGCGCCCAGCGATAGGTGAAGATGTCGAGGCCGTCGGATCCGGGGTACGTGAAGGTCGTCGATTCCATGGCGAAGCTGACGTGCCCTTGGTACCTCGAGCCGCGCGGGGGCGACAGCCCGCCGAGCGCGGGACTAGAGCCCGTCGATGTGCGCCTGCTGGACGATCCGAGCGTCGAGCGTCACGTAGCCGCGCGGAGGACCGACGAGCCGGATCGGGTTCAGCTCGACGCTCAGCAGCCGCGTCCCGCAGGCCTCGACGAGCGCGTTCAAGCGCAGCAGCAGCTCCGCGAGCAGCTCGGGCGGCGGATCGGCGCTGCGGCGCAGGCCCGGCACCGGGACCTGGGCGAGGACCGCGTTCGCCAGCAGCAGCGCGAACTCGGGACGCAGCGGCGCCGGCGCGAGCACGAACTCCTGCTGCGCGGGCACCCCGACCGCGCGCCCGTAAAACGCGAAGCCCTCGTCGTCGGTCCGGATCACGCCGCACTCGATCTCGAGGCCCTCTCCGATCTGCTCGGCCACGAGCACGCCGTCGAGCCGCGCGGTCGGTGCGTGCTCCTCGACGTTGCGGATGATCTGGCTGTAGGCCCGTCGCACGCTCGCCGCGGTCGCTTGGTCGAGGACCACCGCGCCGAGCTCCTGCTTACGCCGAAGGTCCGGGCTGACCGCCTTGAGCACCACCGGGAAGCCGATGCGCTCGGCGAAGTGGGCCGCGCCGCTGGCCGAGGAGGCTACCGCCTGGCGCGTGATCTCGATGCCGAAGCCGCGCAGCACCACCTTGCTCTCGTGCTCCGAGAGCGCCTCGCCGGCGCTGCGCAGGACCTCGACCGCGCGCGTCTGCAGCTCCTCGTTCATCTCGAGCTCGAGCTCCTCCGCCCGCAGCTGCTCGAGCAGCGCGCGGGCGTGGGCGCGGCGCAGGAGCGCGCGCTGGGCGAGGAACGCAGCCGTCGGGATCGTCAACGGCAAGCCGGCGCGCGGGCGGTCCATGCCGACGGTCGAGCCGAGCAGCGGGACCGCGCGCCGGGCCTGGGACCACAGCGCCATCGCCTCCTCACTCGGCTCTTCCGCGTCAGCGTCATCATCTTCGGCTTCGGCGTCGCGGGGATCGGTCACGTCCCGCGTCGTCGCCAGGGCGCTGATGACCGTCGGCGCCGGGAACACCGGGCCGGTCAGACACTCGAGGTTGTGCGCGGCGGCGAGCGCCGCGAGCGGCTCATCGAAGGGGCGGTCGACCACCGGCGCGTCGTGGTGGCCCAGCGGCACCAGCACCGGGTGGGGGCCGCCCCGCTCGATCGCGGCCAGGGCCGCGTCGCGATACCAGCGCGTCCACTCGTCGTTGAGCTGATCCAGCCCGACGTAGCCGAGCGGGATCGCGCGGGCCAGGGGCCCGTCGGCCGCGAGCCAGCGCAGCAGCCACGCCGGCGTCGGCGACACCGCGACGCGCGCGCGCGCCGATCCGATCACGCGCTCGAGCGCCGCGAGCTCCGACCGCGTCGTCGCGCACAGCAGAAACGGCCCCGCGTCCTCGCGCACGCGCAGCGCGGCGTTGGGCCCGAGCGTCGGGACCTTCGTGTCGCCCGCGAGCGGATCGCTCGGGCCGGTGATCACGAGCAGCGGCGGCGGCGCGCGCCGGAGCGCTCGCAGCAGCGTCCCGCGCGGGGCGTCCACGACGACCACCGCCACGTCGTCACGCTCCGTCAGCGCGCGCGCGAGCTCCCGCGCCTCCATACGCTGTCCGTGGGGACAGCTGAAAGCGTCGCCCTCCACATCATCGCAGACCAGCACCGCGCCCCCGGCGGCGCCGGCCAGGAGTGCGGTGAGTGGATCGATCACGTCGGAGGGGTGGGTTGGTCCACGAGCTGGTCTCGCGGACAGGTCGCCAGAACGGCTAGTTGAGCACCGACTTCCACATCTCGCTGTGGAGGTCGTTGAGCGCCTTGGGCCACTCGCCGTCGAGCACCCAGTCCGCGAGCGTCCAGGACGGGTGGAAGCGGGCCTTGCTGCCGGGGAACAGCAGCACGCGCGCGCTCGGGGAGCGCTCGGCGAGCGCGTCGGGCAGGCCGCCCTCGTCGGCGCCGAGCCACAGCAGGATCCCGCCGTTGTGGTGCTCGTGATAGTCCTGGGGCGCAGGCCGAGCGCCGAGCGACTTGAGCGTCGCCTTGGTCGCGGCGTCCAGCTCCGTCGGCGCGACGTACTGCAGCTGCCGGCGATCACGGGCGCCGCTCTCGCTCGCGTCGAGCTCCTTCACCCACGCGGGCACCTGCTCGGGGCTGACATCTTTCTGGTACTCACCCTCGAGGTCGGTCGTGAGGTCGTACCAGGGCAGCGTGCCGGCGATCATCGCCGTGATCGGGTCGGCGCTGCCCCAGCCGTGATCCGACTCGCGCAGCCAGCGAGGCACCGGAGGCCCGCCGGGGAGGTTCTCCGCAGCGGCGAGACCCTCGCTCGTGTAGGGGACCAGGATCGAGATCGGGCGCAGCCGATCGCAGAGTCGGTGGATGCCATCCTTACCCGTAAACGTCAGCGTGTCGGCGCCGTAGCGCGCGGCCGCGGACGCGACCCGGTCATCGTGCGACGAGCCGTCGCCGGGGCAGACCGCCGTGATGGTCGCGCCGCGCTCGCTGCCGATATCGCGGGCGAGGCAGAGGCTGATGATGCTCCCGGGGTGGATGCCCTGCGGCGTGCGCTGCGTGTAGATGAGGATGTGCGCCATGAGTCACTCGAGCCCGTGCTTGCGTTTCACCATTGCGAGCTGTTTCTCGTACTCGATCTCGAAGGAGGTCGTGTTCTCCGACAAGTGCTTGAGATGGCGGCGGACCTCGCGGTCTAGGTCGTCATCAGCTTGCATGTGTGAACGCAAGACGTGGCGGAGCTTCCTGCGGATCGTCGGATCGTCGCAGTAGATCTCGTCGACCCACTGCGACTGCATGAACACCTCGATCATCTGGTTGATCATCCAGACGACCGAATCATCGCCGATCCCGAAGCCTTGTTGTTCGGCCAACCTGCGTTTTGTCCGGAAAAGGTCCGAGTACGGGAGACCGCGATGCTCGAGAATGTCCTTCGCACGCTCGGTGATCTCGCGATCCTTGCGTTTGTACTCCTTGAGAATGGCCTCGACGTCAGCCTTGAACTCTTTACGGTCCGCGACTTCGAAGTCACCGGAATCGACCAGAGCACGGCACACAGCCTCAACGATGGTCGGGATCTTGTTCGCGTACAGGCGCATGGGATTGCGCGAGGATATTCCGTGCGACCACGAGCGTCCATACGCAGCGATGGCGAATTCGCGCGATACGCCGCGCCTGCACGTGGAAATTCTCGCGTCGTGCGGTATGCCTCGCGTCCATGGTGAACCCCGCGCGCACGCACCACGCGCTCACAGAACAACGTCTACTCGTGGTCGCAGGGATCGTGTGGCTCGACGCGGAGCACCTGATCGTCCAGCGCCGTTCGCACACCGCCACCCACGGCGGCGGTCGACTCGAGCTCCCCGGGGGCAAGGTCGAGCGGGGTGAGCCGCCGGCGCTCGCGCTCGCGCGCGAGCTCGTCGAGGAGTGGGGGGAGGGCGCGGGCGTCCTCGAGATCGGACCCATCGCCGAGGTCCTTCACCACGTCTACCCGCCGCCCGGGCGCGAGGTCGTCCTGCTCGTCTACCACGTCGACGCCCGACGACTCGCAACGCGCACACCGCCGAGACCGGAGAGCGTCCTCGCCCGGCTCACCCCCGAGGACGGCGCGAGCGCCCACGTCGTTCGTCGCGTCGCGCTCCCGCTGGGCGAGTTTTTAGACGCCGATCGGCCCTGCGTCGCGCAGCTTCGAAGCGCGCGCCTGCGGTGTCCCTGGACGTGACTACACGGCCGCGCCGTCGAAGCGCGCGATCTCGCGGAACTGCTCGCCCTCGCGGCGAAACAGCAGCGCCTCGCGGATCTCGTCGTCCTGCGCGTCGATGACCAGGTAGTCGACGTCGTAGCCCATCTCGCTGAAGGCCAGCGCGAGCCGGCTGTCCTCGTCCGAGAAGTACGCGCCGACCCGCGGGTGCGAGTGGTAGATGACCGTCGCCGGCGGCTGCTCCGCGAAGCTCGCGTCGAAGGCCTGAAAGTCGCGGACCGAGAAGTGGTAGCCGTTCTTCGCGGTCCGCGGGTACTGCTTCGGGTCGCGCTCGTGCAGCGTGTCCATCACGTTCTTGCACGGGACCGCCAGCGTCTCCGCGCCGCGCCCCCGCAGGTAGCCGCAGCACTCGTTGGGGAACTCCGCGCGCGCCTGCTGATAGATCCGATCGAGGATCGCGCGCGGGATCAGGTCGTCGCCAGAAGCATCAGAAGCGTCACCAGACATAGTCTTTCTCCCACTTGAGCGGCTGGAAGTAGCGGTCGCCGCGGTCGCAGAGGATCGTGACGACGACCCCGGGCTCGCCGCGGCGCGACAGCTCCTTGCCGAGCCGGACCGCGCCGGCCACGTTCCCGCCCGAGGAGTGCCCGACGAACAGCCCCTCGAGCTCGTACAGGTGCTCGGCCATGTCCCAGCCCTCCTCGGTCGGCATCCAGATCGTGTCGTCGAGGATCCCCTCGTCGTAGATGTCGGGGACGATGCTCGAGGGCATGTGCTTCATGCCCTCGAGGCCATGCATCGCGTCATCGGGCTGGATCGCGACGCACTGGACCGCGCGCGAGTAGTCCTTGAGCCGCCGCGAGGTGCCCATCGCCGTCCCGCTCGTGCCGAGGCCGGTCACGAAGTGCGTCACGCGGCCGCCGGTCTGCTCCCAGATCTCGACGCCGGTGCCGTCGTAGTGCGCCATCACGTTGGACTCGTTCGAGTACTGATCCGGGTAGTAGTAGCGATCGGGGTTCTCCGCGACGAGCTTGCGGACCAGCCGGATCGCGCCGTCGCTGCCCTCAAACGGGCTCGAGAAGATCAGCTCGACGCCGTAGGCGTCGGTCACCTGCTTGCGCGGGACGCTGACGTTCTTCGGCATCACGAGCGAGATCGGGATCCCGAGCGCGGCCCCGACCATCGAGTAGGCGATGCCCGTGTTGCCGCTCGTGCTGTCGATCAGGCGCATGCCCGGCTTGAGCTCGCCGCGCGCGAGCGCGTCTTGGATCATCCGCAGCGCCGCCCGGTCCTTCACGGAGCCGGCCGGGTTCGCGAATTCACACTTGGCCCACAGCTCGACGCCCGGGCACTGGTCCTCGAGTCGGCGCAGCCGGATCAGCGGCGTGTTGCCGACCAGCTCCGTGATCGAGTCAACGCGGCGGGCCTGCGCGCGTCGCCGCAGCTCGGCCGTCGCGAACTCCTGGACCGCCGGCGGCGGGGTGACCTGGGCCTGGCTCGGGTCTTGGATCGAGCCGGTTGCGCCCGGTGGCTTGAGGTTGTGCTCGTGCGTCATCTCGGCCGCTCGCTTTCTCGTCGGCGCGCGCGCTCATCCTGCCTGTGTGGCGTTGATCCGCCCCGACGGACCGCGGGCGGACCGACGGGGCGACACGCGCTCGCTCCTTCAGCCGCCGGCGATCGCCGGGATGATGCTGATCTCGCTGTCGGACTTGATCTCGGTGTTGAGGTTGTCGAGGTAGCGGATGTCTTCCTCGCCGACGAAGATGTTGACGAAGCGGCGCACGTTCCCGGCGTCGTCGCAGATGCGCTCGCGGATGCCCGGCGAGCTCTGCTCGAGGTTGGCGAGCAGCTCGCGGATCGTGCCGCCGTCGACGGAGACCTCTTCTTGACCCTGGGTGTACTTGCGGAGCGGGGTGGGGATTCGAACAGTTGCCATCGTGGTGCCTCTTGCTGTGAAAATCGTTGTGACCGGTGCGGTGTTACTGGTTTTGTTGAAGCCCCGCGCGCGCGCTGGAGCAGCGCGCGCGAGGGGCGTCGAGGTCTGGCCCGGCGCCCGCGCAGGCGCGGCAGCCTGGGCGCGGTCGCGGGTGAAGTGTCTGGATGCGCATGTCCCGAAGATCCATCGCCTGCATCCGCCCGGCGAGCGATCGCAGCGCCGCCTCGCCCTCGGCGAGCGCCCCGGCGAGGCGAACCGCCAGCAGCGCCATCCAGTGGCCGAACAAGCCGGCGACGCTGCCCATGATGCCCACCGCGCTGCAGGCCGGCGCGAGCTCGGGCGGCGGCGGCGCCTCGTACAGGCAGCGGTAGCAGGCGGATCCCCGCGCGACCGCGAGGACCTGACCGCGCCAGCGCTGGACGCCCGCGATGACCACCGGGATCCCGCGGGCGAGCCCGAGGTCGTTGGCCGCGAACTTGAGCGCGGGGTCGTCGGAGCACTCGAGCACGACGGTCGCGCGCGGATCGTAGTCCTCGAGCAGCTCGCTGAGCGCGCGGGCGTCGAGCCGCGCGCGCACCGGGGTGATCTGCAGCCCGCGCAGCTGCACGCGAGCCGCGAGCGTCTTCGCCATCCCGACATCGGCCGTCGAGTAGAGCACCTGCCGCTGCAAGTTGCTGGCGTCGACCACATCATCATCGACCAGCGTGACGCGACGGGCTCCGGCCGCGGCCAGCCCCAGGAGCGCCGGGCAGCCGAGCCCGCCCGCGCCGAGCACGACGAAGCGCGTGCGCGCGATCAGGGCGGCGCTCGGCAGCTCCGGCGCGCGCTCGAGCTCGAGCGCGCTGCGTGTGCGAAGAGTTGGGTTCACGGGCTCCGCGGGGTGACGTTGCGACCTGCCTGACGAGACAGCAGCGGCGGCAGCCGGCTAGCGGCGCTGGCCGTCCTCGAAGAAGTACTTGTCGAGGCTGAAGTAGCGCTCGCCTGTGTCGCAGAGGAAGGTGACGACGTGCTTGCCCGGCCCGAGCTCCGCCGCGAGCTCGGCGGCCGCGAACACGTTCGCGCCGGCGGAGATGCCGACGAGCAGGCCCTCCTCTCGGGCCAGGCGGCGCTTCATCCGGTACGCGTCCTCGTCGCGGACGCGGGAGATCCGGCTGTAGATCTCGGTGTTGAGCACGCTCGGGATGAAGCCCGCGCCGATCCCCTGGATCTTGTGCGGCCCTGGATCATCGCCCGACAGCACCGCGCTGCGATCGGGCTCGACCGCGACGATCGTGATGTCCGGGTTGTGCTGGCGCAGGACCTCGCCCGTCCCGGTGATCGAGCCGCCCGTGCCGACTGCGGCGACGAAGCCGTCGATCGAGAGCCCCGTCATCTGCGAGAGCAGCTCGACGCCGGTCGTGCGCCGGTGGATGTCCGGGTTCGCCGGGTTCTGAAACTGCTGGAGCATGACGTGGTTCGGCTTCCGGCACAGCTCCTCGGCCTTCGCGACCGCGCCCTCCATGGTCCGCTCCTCCGGCGTCAGCACCAGCTCGGCGCCGTAGGCCTTGAGCAGGTTGCGGCGCTCCAGGCTCATCGACTCCGGCATCGTCAAGATCAGCCGGTAGCCCTTGACGGCGGCGACGAGCGCCAGGCCGATGCCCGTGTTGCCGCTCGTGGGCTCGACCAGGACGCTCTCGCCGGGCTTGATCTCGCCGCGTCGCTCGGCGCTCTCGATCATCGCCAGCGCGATGCGGTCTTTGACGGATCCGCCAGGGTTGAGCATCTCGCACTTGCCCCACACGGTCGCGTGGGTGTCGGACGGGCCGATCACGCGCCGGAGGCGAACAAGCGGGGTGTTGCCGATCAGTTCGAGGAGGTTTTCTGCCTGCACGGGGGTCTCGATCGCGCGGTTGAAGAGAGGTCGGGGGGAGAGGGGAGAGGGAGAGCGTACTCTCTAGATCACGTACTAGATCACGTAGTCGGCAGCGGCGCGGCGGTGTGTCGCGCGGGCCTCGCCGAGCAGGTCCGCCAAGCTCAGCCGGCCGACCGCGCGATCGAAGCGATCGACGACCGACTTCTCGACCAACCGGGTGATCTCGTCGCGCGGATCTCCGGCCATCGACTGACTCTGCGAGCTCAAGACCTTGAGGACGTCGGCGAGCGAGATATCGGTGGCCGGGCGCGCGAGCTTATATCCACCACGAGGCCCGCGCTTTCCGATCACGAAGCCCGCCTTGCGCAGCTCTCCGATGATCTCCTCGAGGTATCGGGACGGGATCGACTGTTGCTCGGCAATTACGTGGGCGGAGGCATATCCACGGTGCGCGACGTGACAAAGGGCCCGCAATCCATATTTGGCCTTGGTTGTGAGCTGCATTACCCGGCTTCTTTCGATGAAATCCGAAACGAATATGCCACACAGAATCATCAGTTTCTAGCGATCTGACGCGCTTGGAGATTGCAGTACGGTGTAAACACGAAAAAGCACGGGAAATTGAAGAATCGTTCGCGAAATCGTGAAAATGCGGAGCAAGCGCCGGGAGTAACGCGCGAATTCGCGCGGCGCGGCCCACGGTTGACACGCCCGACTCCGAGGTACTAGGCACCCAGCCGGGCACAGTCGGTCGCGGCGACCGAATGCCCACAAGGACAGCTCGATGGACGTCTCCGATCTCCGCAAGAACGCCAAGCTGAAAATCGACGGGCACCCCTTTATCGTCACGGAGTTTCAATTCGTGAAGCCCGGCAAGGGCCAGGGGCTCTACAAGTGCAAGATCAAGAACATGATCACCGGCGCGGTCATGGATCGCACCTGGCGCTCCGGCGAGAAGCTCGAGGCCGCGGACGTCGAGTCCAAGAAGATGCAGTTCATCTTCCAAAACGGTGACGCCTACACCTTTATGGACACGGTCACCTACGACCAGATCGAGGTTCAGAGCGAGGTCATCGGCAAGGACGCCGACTTCCTGCTCGACAGCCTCGAGGTCGACGTCCTGCTCTACGAGGGGCGCGTGGTCGGGGTCACCCTGCCGAGCCACCTCGTCATGGAGGTCACGGAGTGCGAGCCCGGCGTGAAGGGTGACACCGCGACCAACGTGACGAAGGGCGCGAAGATCGAGTCCGGCGTCGAGATCCAGGTCCCGCTGTTCATCAAGCAGGGCGACAACATCAAGATCGACACCCGGACCCGCAGCTACGTCGAGCGCGTCAATAAGTGAGCTCGTACGGCTCGCGTGCTTCCGGGGCTGACTGGGAGCGCCGCGTCATCCTGTGGGACGAGGCGCTCTCGGCCGTTCGAAAGTACTTTCGCAAGACCGGGCTGCGTGAGGTCTCGACCCCGGTGCGGATCGACGCGCCGGCCGTCGAGCCCTACATCGAGCCGCTGCTGGCGCCCCCGGGCGGGTTCTTGGCGACCAGCCCCGAGCTGGCGATGAAGCGCCTGTTGTGCCGCGGCAGCGGATCGATCTTTCAGATCAGCCACGTGTTCCGGCGCGCGGAGCTCGGCGCGTATCACTCCGAGGAGTTCCATCTCGTCGAGTGGTACCGCGTCGGCCCCGACCGATACGCCGAGGTGCAGCGTGACGTCGAGGCCCTGGTCGCGGCGGTCTTCGAGCTCGCCGGCGCCGCGCCCCCGCGTCGCTGGATCCGGCGGGACTTTTTCGACCTGTTCGAAGAGACAACTCAAATCACGCTGCGCGGCAGCGAGGAGGCGGGCGAGCTGATCGACGCGCTCGCGCGCGGGGGTCGTCCGGTCGCGCGCTGGCTGCCGCAGACCCTCCGGCGTCGCGCCGAGGCGGGAGCGGGCGAGCGGGGCGGCCTCACGCGCTTGCTGGCGTGGACCGAGCTCTTCACGACCTGGTCCGATGAACATCTACCGAAGTGGCTCGCGGAGCTCGAGCGCGCGCGCGGTTTCGACGGCGTGCACCTCGACGCGTTCCCCGAGGTCCTGGCCGCGCTCTCCGAGCGTGAGCGCGTCGAGGGGCGGGCGATCGCGCGTCGTTTCGAGAGCCACGTGCGCGGCGTGGAGCTGGCCAATGGTTACCGCGAGCTCCGTGACGCGGCGGAGCAGCGTCGGCGCTTTGAACGGGTCAACTCGCTTCGTGCGTGGCACGGTCAGGCGGCGTTGCCGCTGGCCGAGGCGTTTCTTCAGGACCTCTCGGATCCCGGGATGCCGCCTTGCGCGGGAGTCGCGCTCGGCCTTGATCGCCTCCTCATGCTCGCTACCGGGGCCCAGCGCCTCCGCGACGTGAGCCTCGCGTTGGGTGTGCCAGGGCTCGAGCGGACGTGAACAGGCGTACACGGTGGCCGCAGGCAGCGGCGCGCGGCGGTTGAAGGAAGCCCCATCGTCGGCCTGGAGCAGATCGCTCATCGCCGCTTGTGACAGGCGCGACGGGGCGATCGCGGCGCGGGCTAAAAATCGCAAAAAATGGGGCTAGGAGCCCGTAAGAAGCCCGCTCGCCACCGACAATGGGGCCGCCGTGGGCAAGACCCCGCAGTCTAAACGAGAACCGGTTGGTCGCAAGGACCTGCTTGATATCTCACTCTATATCTGTACACTGGCGCTCTCCATGCGTTCGATTCTCGCCGCCGTCGCCATCAGCGCCACTCTCCTTGGGGCTTCAGGCTGCACGAAGATCAAAGCGCGCGACTTGATTCGGGAGGGCAATTCGCTCTACCGAGACAGTCTCTACTCGGAGGCTATCGAGAAGTACAACGAGGCCGAGACGCTCGAGCCGGACGGCATCACGTTGTACTGGAACCGCGCGTGTGCGGCCGAGAGCTTGGTGCTCAAGCTCAAGGATCCGTCCAAGGCTGAGTCCCGTCGCAAGTACGCTGACCTCGCGCTCTCTGACTTTAAGACCTGGCTCGATCGTCTCGAGGCCCCTGAAGAGCGAGACCGTGAGGAGTACGAGAAGCACCGACTCGTCATCCTCAAGGCCGACGAGCGTTGCGACGACCTGCTCAACTACTTCCTCAACGAGCACAACAAGTTCCCCGAGCGCGAGGAGCTCTACGCGCGCATCGCCAAGCAGTACGACGAGTGCGGCCGCACCAAAGAGGCCGACGAGTGGATCGTCAAGCGAACGGTCGACTTCCCCGACAGCACGCGCGCGTACATGGCCCTCGCGATCCGCCGCTACGAGCCGCTGTGGCCCGACGAGGAGTGCGAGAACCCGCAGTTCAACTGCAACCTCGAGCCCACCGAGCGGCTTCGCATCGCCGACGATGTGCTCCGCCTGCTCAACAAGGCCAACGAGATCGACCCCAAGTTCCGCGACGCCTACACCTGGCGCTCGATGGCCTACACCCAGCGGGCCTTCTCGCACCCGTTCAGCGACATCCCCGAGGACCACACGCCCGAGGAGAAGCTGAACGTCATCTACCAGCGCGAGGACCTGCTCGACGCCTGGAAGCAGGCCAAGGCCCGGTGCGATATCGATCAGCTCCCTGAGTGCAATCCGGACAAGCCGCCGGAGGAGCAGACAGAGCAGTGCTGCATGCTGGCCCCACGGCCGGTCTCGATCGAGGACCAAGCCCTCGACACGCAGCGCAAAGAAGAGATCAAGGCCGAGATTGAAGCCGCCAAGCAGGCCGCGCTCGAAGACGCGGGCAAGAAGAAAAAGAAGAAGGGCAAGCGTGGGAGATAGCCCGGGACCCACGTTGGCTCGTTAGGACAAGGGAAGTACCCCCTCCTCGCAAAGGAACGGACCCGTGTTCGAACACTACATGCACTATCAGCAGGCGGACCCCGTCCGCCGTAAGCGAATTATGATCGCGTCGGTCATCTCTGGCTCCGCGACATTCGCAATGCTGCTCTTCACCTGGGCCGCCAACAAGATGGACATCACCAAGGTGGAAGCACCGACGGTGGACTACATCATGGTTCAAATGACCCAGGATGAGCCACCGCCGCCGCCTCCGCCGCCTCCGCCGCCGGCAGGTGACGATTCCGAGCCCGAGGAGGAGGAAGAGGAGATTCCTGAAGAGGAAGTCCCCGAAGAGGAGATCGTCCAGCCCGACGAAGAGCCTGACAAGGTGCCTGACGCCAAGAAGTCGCCGGGTAAGAAGGGCCACAAGATCCCCGGGGGTGTTCCTGGCGGCGTCCCTGGCGGCATCCCCGGCGGCGTCGTCGGTGGTGTTCTGGGCGGCCAGCTCGGTGGCCAACTTGGCGGCGTTGCGACGAAGAAAGACCCGGCCAAGGTCGGCGCGCCCGAGCCGATCAACGTGGTCAAGCAGAACGCGATCTACGACCCGGATCCCGACCCGGCGAAGCTCGCCGGCACCAAAGCGTTCATGTTCGACAAGCGCGGCGGGACTGGGAAGGTCAAGTTCTGCGTCGACACGAACGGCAAGACGGTCAACGTCAAGACCAGCAAGAAGTTCCCTGGTGATCCGAAGGTCGACCAGATCCTGCGTGACACGGTCAAGAAGTGGCGATTCAAGCCGTTCATGGCCGCCGGCAAGAAGCGCAAGGTCTGCTCCGAAATGGCCTTCAAACTCGAAGCAAAGAAGTAATCAGCCCACGGTTCGCTCGAGCGACGAATCCTGAGCACCCGGTTCTCCCCTCAGATCTTCCCCCAGAAAGACAGGCAAACACCCCATGGAATTCGCGGAAATCATCACGTTGCTCGCCAATACCGGTGGCCCCGAGTTCACCCTGCAAGGCATGTGGGAACAGATGGGCATCTTGGCAAAGATCGTCATGATCATGCTGCTGCTCATGTTCGTGTTCAGCCTCATGCTGATGATCGAGCGCAGCCGCGTCTACAGCCGCGCCAAGCGACAGTCGATCTCGTACATCATGCTGCTGCGTAACTTCCTGCAGGAGCGCAAGCTTGAAGAGGCCGTCGCGGCGGTGCAGCAGCACGGCGACAGCCCGCTCGCCAAGGTCGTCGGCGCGGGCATGAGCGAGTACATCAAGGGCATGGAGGCGCTTCAAGAGGAGGGGCCCGAGGATGTCGGTGACTTCGACCTCGTCGATGCCGTCAACCGTCAGCTCGAGCGCGCCAAGGAGCGCGAGACCCACAACCTCAAGCGCGGCCTGACGGCGCTTGCGACCATCGGCTCCACCGCGGTGTTCATCGGCCTGTTCGGCACCGTCGTCGGCGTCATCAACTCGTTCCAGGGCCTGTCCTCGGACGGCGGTGGCGGGCTGTCCTCGGTCGCCGGCGGTATCTCCGAGGCGCTCGTCGCCACCGCGGTCGGCCTCTCGGTCGCCATCCCCGCGGTCGTCGCCTTCAACTCGTTCAACTCGCGGATTGAGGGCTTCCAGATCGACATGAACGACGTGGCTTCGGAGTTCATCGACTACGTGCTCAAGGAAGGTCGCTACTAATGACCACCGGCGCCCACAGCACCAGGCGCACCCGCTCGGTCCCGTACAAGCAAGACCACGGGATCAAGCATGGCGCGCCGAATAGCGAGATCAACGTTACGCCGTTGGTCGATGTCTGCCTGGTGCTGCTGATCATCTTCATGGTGGTCACGCCGATGCTTCAGCGCGGGAAGGACGTGCGCCTGCCGATCCTCTCCACCGCGCCGGCGCACAAGGAGGGCGACCAGGTGTTTGTCTCGGTCAACTCCGAGGGCGCCTGGATCGACACTGACCTCTACGTCGACAAGGGCGACTTCATGTCGCGGCTTGAAGAGGAGCTCAAGGTCGCCGCCGGTAAGGCCGCCGCGACCGACTACAAGGGGCCGCTCCTGTTCCTCAAAGGCGACGTGGACACCGAGTGGGGGACTGTCCGCATCGTCATGGAGTGGATTACGTCGAGCGAGTCACAGATCAGTGATATCGCGTTGGTCGTCGACCTGGCGGAAAGCGGTGGGGGCGGCGCCTAGCCGAAGGACCCAGAAGAACCGGGGCAAACACCTCGGTTCTTCTCAATTGCGCCGCGGGCGCCAGCAGGATTTTTCTGTTACACCGGCTTGTCCTGACGTATGCTTTCGCTCGTCCGGACCGAGCAGCCGGGTAACAGCCTCAAGGTTCATGTACACGGAGGATAACCAGCCATGGGCATGAGTGTAGGCAACGACAGTGGTGGGGCGAAAGCCGACATCAATGTCACGCCGCTTGTAGATGTTTGCCTGGTGCTCTTGATCATCTTCATGGTCCTGATCCCGAAGACGGTCCCCGAGATCTCGGTCCAGGTTCCACCGGAGAGCAAGCAGAAGCGGAAGAAGCCGCCCCAGAATGAGACGCTCGTTATCGGGCTGACCAAGGACGGGGGTCTCACGCTGAACCGCACACCGATCGATCGCTCGGCGCTGTCCAAGCAGATCACAAAACAACTCGAGTTCCGCGACAAGAAGGTCGTGTTCGTCAACTTTGACGACGACGCCAAGTACGGCGACGCGGTGGCGATCCTCGACCTGGCCAAGGCGGCAGGCGCGGAAGTGCTCGGCATCATGAGGGACAAGGAGAAGAAGACGCCGGACACACTTCGGTCATAGGACCGGGGTAACGGCGTTCGCCGCTCCACGAAAGGTTCATGAAGGCCCGAGTCAATGGGTTTCAGGCAACTGGTTTCACGAAGATTCTGAGGATTGAGCGCCATGACCAAGTCTAAAAATGACGATCGCGGCCGTTGGAAGGTTCGCGAGGTGTACGGCTCGTCCCCGATCCGGCTCGCACGGGACGCGGCGATCGTCGCCGCGCTGGCCGGCACGGGTGCTGCGATGCACGGCTGTGTGACCGACCCGGACTGCGGCATCTGTGACCCGGACAAGCTGGTCCTCGAGACCATCTCCGCGGTTAACTACGCCGGCAAGACGATCAACTACCTCGGACCCAAGTGCTCCAACGACGGCGGTGACGCTGGGCAATGCCCCGAGGAGGGCTCGCTCGTTGAGGGCCAGGTCTACGTCGAGCAGATCGGGCTCTGCGAAGAGAGCAACGACGCGGTCGAGTCGGAGCGCGGCGCGGCGGAGTGGTGTCGCATCTCGCCCATGATCGTCAACTCGAACATCGCGTTCGTGTTCAACAACCTGCTCGAGGCGACCACGGTTGAGCTGGTCCGCAAGCAGATGACGAACCCGCAGCTGTTCGAGGTCTACGACTGGAAGTCGCGGATCATCGAGATCGAGGGTCCGATCACCCGATACAACGGCGACTACCAAAACGGCGTCGGCGAGAACCCGGACCTGATGCTTCGGTCCGTCAACCTCTCATGCATCCAGAACCTGCGTGAGCAGGGGATCAACTACGATCACACCTCTGCGTCGGATATCTGCGACTCGGTGGTCGACGGCCTCCCGCTTCGCACCGAGGCCAGCGGGCACACGAAGTCCTACCGCGGCGAGACCGACATCCGGAGCGGCGGTAACTCGTGCTCGACCCCCGACAACGGTCCTGACACCTGCTGCTCCGCCTGCGACTACGAGCTCTCTGTCAACGTCGCCAAGTACGGCGTCGTCAACCCCGGCGACGGCCGCGACAACCAGCGCGTTCCCGGTGGCGGGGCGTTTGAGTGTGACGCCGGCGCCGGCGACAAGTACATCCAGTGCCGCGATTTTGTCACCTGGACGGGCCGCGACGCTGAGCCGCGCAACTACGTCTACGACTGGAACGGCGACGAGGGCCCGCACAAGATCACCTACCAGGATCGGCTGCGCGAGACCCATCCCGACGATCGCCCGGCGGGCTCAGAGCAGAAGACGGTCCCGTGCACCACGACCGCGGACTGCACCTCGACGAACGGCGCCGGCCTTGACGGCATGGAGTGCGTCGGCGAGCTGGCGGACGGCGGCGCCGCGTGTGACCCCGACGCCCACGCCGAGGGAGAGTGCGTCAACGCCCGCTGCGTCGCCGAGTGGATGGTTGAGTGCTCAACCTTCGACTACAGCGGCGATCAAGGCTACTGCGTCGATCGTCGATTCAGCGACCAGGGCGCCAACGGCTGCTTGACCAACGGCGGACGCCGTGTCGCCAATATCGACGACGACGCGGACGGCAAGATCACCCGCGAGGAGGCCGTCGCCGCCGGCGTCTGCGAACAGAGCGGCATCTGCGAGCCCTACGTTATCGACGCGAACACGGTCAACAACTACGACCGCGCGACGACCTTGCCGCTCGAGGCCCAGTGCAAGTGTGACACCGACCCGGCCTACGTCTGCCGCGGCATCGTCGCTCGACTCTGCTCCGAGGATGGCACCGCGAACGGGACCTACGACTCGGCGGCGGACGAAGAGATCATCGCCAACAAGCAGGCCGAGGTTACGGCCTGCGAAGAGGCGCGCTCGGTCTGTTGTGAAGGAGTGACCTGCAGCGAGCTGCCCTACGTCTACACCAAGGAAGAGGACTACGACGGCGAGATGTGCGACGAGGCGCTGACCGAGTGCCTCGAGAACGCCGACCTGATCGCCGAGCGCTACCCGAACCTCTCGACCATGGTGAAGGCCGGGGAGTTCGATGAGCTCGACGGGATCCGCCGCGAGGGGCAGTTCGCGCAGAAGTTCATCTCGAAGTTCGGCGGCGTCGTCTACGACCCGGCGATCAAGGGTGTCCAGTACCGCATCGCGGACCGCGGCAACATGGCCCGCGCGTTCCTCGAGCGCTGCGCCGCCGCCCGCTCCAACTCGGACACGGCGGACCTCGGCGACTTCAGCATCAAGGACGGCTGGCGCGCGAACGATACGTTCTTCGAGGAGTTCGAGGACTTCGATCGCGGCATGTGCTCAGGCTCGACCTACACGGTCCGCTTCGCGGTGCCGGACGACGGTGACAACACCGAGTTCATCAAGGACAAGGTCGGCAACGACCTGACCGGTCAGAACAACTACACCTTCGAGACGCCGAACTTCCACATCATCCCCGAGAGCGGCTTCCCGAGCGACAACCTCCGTATCGGCGCGTGCGACGAGTTCGAGATTCGATTCTCGAATAAGTACGACATGTCCGCGCAGAACCTGAAGAAGATCCAGCTCGTCGAGCTGATCGAGACCGGGACGGACGACGACGGGAACAAGACCTACGACGAGGGGGCGACGGTCGCCGGCGGCCTCAACTGCACCGACAACAACGACGCCGTGAGCCAGGAGACGCCGCCCTGCCTGACGGTCAACGTCAAGAACCAAGGCAACGGCGCCGTCTCGGTGTTCGTCGACTACAACGTCTTCACCTCCGTCGTCCTGGGCGAGGGGCAGCGCTACCGCTTCACGGTTCCGGGCCTCGAGACCTACAGCGACGGCGATGACATCGGGTGGCCGGTCGACCTGTCGCGGCTCTCGGACGAGGAGTACAAGGCCGCGTTCTGGGACGTTTGCGGCATGCCGCTCGTGCTCGGCAAGAACAAGAGCGACTGGCAGTACGACTTCACGATCGACCCGGCGAAGTGCAAGGAAGACAAGGACGGTGACGGTATTCCGTTCTCCTGCGACAACGCGCCGGACACCACGAACCCGTTCCAGAACGACGGCGACAAGGACGGCTTCGGTGACGCAGAGGACCTGTGCGTCGTCACGCCGCAGGACCAGAACACGGCGGACTCCGACCGCGACGGCGTGGGTAACTCCTGCGACAACTGCAAGGAGCGCCCGTCGAACGTCTACAACAAGGACGCCGTAGACGCGGGCATTCCGCCCAACATGCTGGTCCGCAACATCCCGTTCCAAGATGACTGGGATCAGGACGGCATCGGTGACGTGTGTGACAACTGCGTCAAGGGGGCGAACTGCTTCGACTACGGCCCCGACAACCCGTACACGGTCGGCACCCCGCTCGACACCGATGACACCAACGCCTGTCAGAAGGCGCCGCAGGACCCGGCGGACGAGCAGTGGAAGTGGATCGGTGAGGCCTGCCTGGACGGCGGCACGCCGATCACGGGCGACGGCGCGGCTGGCCCGGTCGGCTTCAACAACGACGACGACTTCGATCAGGACGGCATCACCAACCTCCGCGATGTGTGCCCGCGTCAGCCCGTCGAGGGCATCGCGTGTGGCGATGACGCCGAGTGCGGCGAGGGTCGCTCCTGTACCGAGGGTATCTGCAACCACGTTGATAGCGACGGCGATAATGTCGGTGACCAGTGCGACACCTGCCCGGGTATCGCCAACCCGAATCAGATCACCGACGGCGGTATGCAGGAGGACGACGAGGACGAGGACTTCGTGGGCTCGATCTGCGAGACCAACAGCGCCTGCGCCAATCGTCCTGACCCACGCCCGTACGCGACCTACGACGTGTCCGTCAACGGCGTGTGCTGCACGGTCGCCTTCGACCCGACGCGCATGCTCACCGACCCGGATGGTCGCCTCCTGACGGCTGATTGCCCCGACGGTGACACCACCTGCCGTAAGCTGCCCGACTCGATCGCGGCGCTTCCCGGTGTCCTGTCCCTTCCGCCAGGTTGCGAGGACGCCCTGGTCGCCGCGGGTCACGACCCCGCGAACGGCGACTACGCGACGCTGCTCAGCCTCGAGTCCGATGGGATCAACGGTGACGAGGTGGCGCTCTGGGATTACCTGTGCCTGCTCCCGCAGCGCGATCAGGACTTCGACGGTGTGGGCGACATCTGCGACAAGTGCCCCTTCGCCTTCGACCCGAACAACGAGCCGTACATCGACGAGAACGGCAAGCTCTGGGCCGACCTCGGGAAGTACTGCCACGGCGAGTACGACATCGAGAACGGGTGCGGCGACGACGAGGACGAGACGACCGGCGGTGAAGACACGACCGGCGGCGAGACCGACACGAACTAGTCGATTCGTTCACAAACAGCGAAGAGGCTCACCGCTCGCGGTGGGCCTCTTTCGCTTTCTCGACTCGAGTCTTGCAGCTTGCAAACGAACACCGGGCGACGGGGGTCGTCTCGGCCCGCAGCGAGTGCAGCAGACGCAAACCGGGAGGAGCTTTGGCGGTGCGCGCTCGTGGTGCCTAGTCGGCTAACGGAACACGTGCAGGTCGAAGGTCAGATCGACGACAGGGGCACCCTGGGCGTTGTGGGCGTGCCAGACGAGGTTGCCCTTGTTGGCCGTGTCGAGCGGCTCGAAGTACAGGAAGCCGCGCATCTGGGTGCCTGGCTGGAGGACTCCCCAGGGCAGCGCTGAGGCGGCTACGTCGGTGCCGGGCGCGTCGATCGGTTCGAAGTCGTCGCTCGCGCCGCGGTCGTAGGTCGTGACGTGCTGGCCGCGGGCGACCGGGTTGGCGCCGCCTTCACCAGGCGCCGCGAGCCGGAAGCTGCCGCCGGCGTCGTAGAGGTTGTAGCGAAACCCACGCTCGTCGGTGAGGTCGAAGTCGCCGGGCGCGAGGCGAATCGGCGCGCGTCCCATGTTGGCGACGAGGACGTGGAGGACGGTGAGTTCCTCCTCGAGGTAGGGCGGGACGCCGTCCCAGGCCCCCATCGTCAGCACGACGGTGAGGCCGGAGTTGGTGTCGCGGACGACGAGCCGGCGGGTGCCGTCAACGGCCGCGAGCTCGCCTGGTCGATTGGCGCACGCGGGGAGCGTGATCGCCGTGAGCCCGAGAAGGACGGCGGCGCTCGCCACCAATAGAGTCCGTGTTCGCACGCGCACGATCGTGGCAATTACAGCATCGACGTCTTGATTGCGCAAACCGGCCCGGGGGACCGGCGGGCTCATGGGTCGGCCTCGTAGCCCAGCACCTCGCGAACCTCGGGGAGCGCGAGATAGCCGCGGCGCAGCGCTGGCTTGCGAAGATCCGCGAGGCGCCGCTTTGTGAGCGCGGCGGCCTCGGCGAGCAGAGCCTCTCCCGCTTCGGCGTCGCCGCGCTGGACGAGCAGACGTCCGAGCTGATGGATGGAGAGGACGCCGTCGAGGGAGGCCGCGCCGGCGCGCACGAGGGTCGCCGCCTCCTGCGCGTACGCGACGGCGGCAGCGGGGTCTCCGTCGTGTTCCGCGAGCAGCGACAGCGAGTGCAGCACCCGGACCTGGGGTGAGCGGAGCTGCTTGTCGCGGGCGGCTTGGAGGATCGCGCGCGCGGATTCCTGGAGCGCGGCGCGCTCTTGCTCGGCGGTCGCGGCGGCGGGGTCCCGCAGGCGGTCTACATCGAGCCGCAGCGCCCTCGAGCGCGCGCGCAGCTCGGTCCGGGGGTCGCCGTGGCGCCGCGCGACGTCGACGGCCTGCTCGAGCTTCTGGCGGGCGGCGTCGACGTCGCCGAGCGCGGCGTCGACCGTGGCGAGGTTGACGAGGACCTCGCCGACCAACCCCGCGTGCTGCGTGGCGCGCTGCAGCTCGAGCGCCTTGCTGAGGAAGCGGCGCGCGAGGCGGAACTGCCCCAGGGCGGTGTACGTGATCCCGAGGTTGGCGAGCTTGGTGCCGGTGGCGACCCGGTCGCCGAGCTGGCGATCGAGCCGTACGGCCTCGCTGAAGCGCTCGATCGCTTCTTGATAGCGGGTGCGTCGGGCGGCGACCTCGCCGAGGTGGTTGAGGAGGTCGGCCTCGAGGTGACGATGGCCGAGGGCGCGGGCGCGCGCGAGGGCTTGATCAAAGGTCTCCTGGGCGGCGTCGAGGCGGCCGTCGGCGAGCTGGTAGCGGCCGATGCTGACGAGCAAGCGGACGTGCAGGGTCGTGCCGGGGCGGCCCGGCGTCGCGCGCTCGAGGGCGTCGCGGGCGAGCGCCTCGGCGCGGGCGAGCTGACCCTCGTGGGCCAGGAGCTCCGCGCGAATCTCGTCGAGCGCGGCCTCGTAGTAGGTCGGCGCGGAGACCTGGGAGAGCTCGCTGGCGACGCGGCCGAGCAGCTGTCGGGCGTGGTGGGCCCGACCGCACTCAAGGTAAAAGCGCAGCAGGCGAATGCCGGCGTGGACCCGCTGCGCGCCTGAACCGTGGCGCTGCGCGTACTCGGCCAGTCGCCGAAGATCGGCGCCCTGGTCACGGCGTCGACCCCAGGACCGGAGGATCCGCTCGCGGCGCAGCAGCGCCGGGAAGCGCCGCGGGTCGTCCTCGGGGAGCGCCGAGAGGGCGAGCGAGAGGTAAAAATGGGCCTCGACGTTGCTGGCGAGCTCGCCCGCGTGTCGGGCCGCGCTGAGCGCTGGCTCGATGGCGTTCGCGTGTCGGCCGGCCAGCGCGAGGTGCTCGGCGATGGGGCCGTCGTCGCGCTTGGGCGCGTAGTCATCGCGCGCGCGCTTGATCCGCGCGGCGGCGGCGTGGAGGCGACGCGCGAGCGCCGGATCGAGGCTTGACTTGCAGACCTCGTGCAGGCTGACGGTGTTGAAGCGCAGGCGCTCGCTCGGTCGGCCGCGGCTGCGGCTGCTGGAGCGCGGCTCGGCGGCGAACTCTCGCTCGGGGACGGTCTCGAGCTCGAGCAGGCCGAGGTCGCGCAGGTGCGTGATGCTCCGCGAGACTCGCTCGGCGACGACGCGGGTCGCTTCGCTCGCGGCCTCGGGGCGGCTGGACGCCATGATCGCGCGCACCTCGTCGACGCGGTAGCCGTCGGTGTAGACCCCGCTCACGTCGCCGCGGACGCGCTCGGGCGAGACCATGAGCGCGCGCAGCTCGGCGGTCCGGAACCCGTGGCCGAGGATCGCGGCCGCCTCGAGCAGCTCGCGCTCGGCCTCGGGGAGCGCGTCGAGGCGCGCGCGCAGCAGCGCCTCGACGCTGGGCGGCAGCTCGGGCGGCACGCCGCGCTGGCGGAGGACGAGGAAGCGGCCGGTCGCGTTCCAGCCGATGACGCCCTGGCGCTGCAGCGCGGCGAGGGTCTCCTCGATGAACAGCGGGTTGCCGCCGGCGCGCTCGAGGATCGCGCGCGCGAGCGCGTCGGCGGAGCCGGGATCTTCAAAGCGGCGGACGATCATCTCGCGACGGGCGCGCGCGTTGAGCTCGCCGAGGCGGATGGTGGCGACTGTCTCGAGGGTCATGAACTCGCGCGCGCGCTGGCCGTGGCGCGCCGTCAACACGCACAGCAGCGGGAGCTTGAGCGGGCGCTCGAACCACGCGCGCAGCAGCCGGAGGCTGTCGACGTCGAGGAAGTGGAGGCGCTCGATGATCAGCACGACCGGGCGTCGGCGGGCCTGCGACTCGATCAGCTCGCAGATCAGCCGCCCGAGACGCTCACGCCGCACGAGCGAGGCGGTCAGCGGGTTCAGGGTGTCGTCGCGCCGGGCCGTGGCGATTCCGTCCGGGCTCGGGGCGTCGGTCAGCGCGGACGCGGCCGAGAGCAGGGCGCTCGCCAGCTCGGTCGTGTCGTGCAGCCCGTGACGCGCGAGCTGCCCGGCGACGTGGGCGACGTCGCTGCGCTCGCCGATGTCGAGGAACTGCCGGACGAGGTCGATGAGGGCGCCGAGCGGCGTGTTGCGGTGACGCCAGTGACCGCGTCCGCTGATCAGCGTGCAGGCGCCGCGGGGGAGCGCGGCGACGAAGCGATCGACGAGCGTGTGCTTGCCGAGGCCCGGGTCGCCGACGACCAGCGCGACCCGGCTGTCGTGGGTGCGCAGGGCGCCGACGAGGCGGTCGCGCAGCGCCTTGAGCTCGAACTCGCGCCCGTAGAGCCGCGCGCGCACGCCGGGCGGGTGCGTGACCCGGTGGTCACGCTCCTGCACCGGGCCGCGCAGCAGCCAGACCTGGTCGAGGCCGCGGGCCTGCGGAGACGGCAGCGCGGCGCGCAGATCGCTGGGGAGGTCGAGGAAGCGCGGCGGCCCAAACGACCAGCTGCCCTCGAGGCGCCGCGTGAGCTCGGGGTCGCCGGTCACGGTGACGTGGCGGTCGATCACGCGGCCCGCGAGCGCGGCGAGATGATCATCGAGCGCCGGCGCGAGCTCGACCCGGGGGGGCGCGAGCTCGCGGCGCAGCGCGAGCGGGAGGCTGGCCAAGACCACGCCGATGCCGGTGTTGGGCGCGGCCTCGGCGATGCTCTCGCGCAGGCTCAGCGCGGCCCGCAGGGCCTGGGTGCCGGCGTCGCCGGTGTCCGGCAGCGCCCCGAAGACCGCGATCATGCCGTCCTCGTTGAGCCGCTCGAGCACGCCGCCGCGCTTGAACACGATGCCGCGCGCGATCGCGAAGAACGGGTGCTCGGCGTCCTTGTCCGCCTCGCGCTCGTCACCGGCTCTCGTCGAGCGCTCCGCCTCGAGCAGCTCCTCGGGCACGCGGCGGAACACGGCGCGCAGGAGCACCACCTCGACGAGTTCGGGCGGCGACGGGGCGGGGCGGGGCCGGGTCGGGAGCTCGGGCGCCTCCACGATCGCGCGGGTCGGCGCGTCGGCGTCGACGGGCGCGGTGGTGCGCTCGTTGGGGCTGAGCAGGCTCGCCCGGGCGTCGATCGGCAGCGCGGACTCGATGAAGCCGCTGAGGACTTCGTCGTCGACCACCGGATCGGCGCGGTGCAGGTAGTCCGCGAGCGCGCCCTGCATCGCGCGCGCCGACGGCCACCGGTCCTCGCTGACCCGCGCGAGCGCGCGGTCGATGAGGCGCGTCAGCTCGGCCGGGACGTGGGGCGCGGCCACGGCGAGGGGCGGGAGCGGCTGGGTGCGCACCGCCGTGATCGCGGCCACGGTGTCGGCGAGGCGAAACACCAGCTCGCCGGTGAGCAGCTCGTGCAGGACCACGCCCAGGGAGTAGAGGTCCGAGCGCTGATCGAGCGGCCAGCCCATCGCCTGCTCCGGGGACATGTACGCGATCTTCCCTTGGATCGTGTCGTCCTCCCGCGGGTCCTTGCCCTTGATCGCGCGCGTGCGGGCGATGCCGAAGTCGAGGACCTTCACGGTCCCCGCGTAGGTCACCATGATGTTGTGCGGGCTGATGTCGCGGTGGACGAGGCCGAGGCGCACGCCGTAGTCGTCGCGGAGGTTGTGGGCGTAGGCGAGGCCGGCGGTGACCTGATGCGCGATGTAGGCGGCGATCACCGGCGGCACGCGCTCGCCCCGGGCGGTCAGCGCGTCGAGCAGCTTGCTGAGGTCGAGGCCGTCGATGGCCTCCATCTCGAGGAACAGGCTGCCGTCGGGCAGCGAGCCGTAGTCGAAGACCTGGACGATGTTGGCGTGGTTGAGACGCAGCGCGATCTCGGCCTCGTCGCGGAACATGCCCCGAAATTCAGGTTGATCGGCGAACTCGCTGCGGATCTTCTTGATGACGACGCGCTTCGTCAGACCCTCGGCGACGGTCCGCGTGGCGAGGAAGACCTCGCCCATGCCGCCCTCGCCGATCCGGCGGGTCAGGGTGTAGCGACCGTGTCGTTGCGGTTCCACTAGAGCTCGCGGATCACGAGGTTGTCGAAGTGCACGCGCGACTCCCAGCCGCTGAACGCGAAGTGCTGGTAGCCCGGGCCGACCAGCGGCCGCGCGTCGTCGTAGGTCACGACCTCGCGGCCGTCGAGCTGCCAGC
The DNA here is from genome assembly GCA_030430565.1 of Polyangia bacterium. Classification (GTDB taxonomy): domain Bacteria; phylum Myxococcota_A; class Polyangia; order Nannocystales; family Nannocystaceae; genus JACKDW01. The sequence goes on along the minus strand of JAUIKS010000002.1, from coordinate 400,378 downwards.
GCATCGAGCCGCCGACCCGCGTGATCGTGACGTGGTAGCGGCGCCCGGCCTCGACCGTGACCGCGTCGGTGACCTGCTTGGCGCGGCCGTGCTCGTTCTGGCGGAAGATCCCGCTGACGCTGTTGTTCCAGCCGCCGAAGATCAGCACGTAGCCGCTGGCGACGTAGTTCATCTGGGTGGCCGCGCTCTTGCCGTCGCCCGCGAATTCGACCTTGATGTCGCCCTCGTCGCCCTCGGTCCAGGTGTCGAAGTCGATCCGGAAGTCGTCGGGCAGGGCGCGGGTGAGCCAGAGCGGGTGATTGCGCAGGCCCTCGACGACGAGCGCGCCGTCCTCGACGCGCGCGCCTTCGCCCGTGGGCGCCCAGTCGTCGCTGAGCGCGGCCTCGTCAAAGCGCTCGATGAACAGCGCCTCGCTCTCGGCGCCCGCGCTGCTGAAGGTCCGGGGGACCTCCTCGCAGGCGCCCGCGCCGCTGCCGACGACCAGGAGGGTCGCGGCCGCGAGCAGCGCGGAGCTGGAGCGGGGTACGGGGCGGGGCGTGGACATGCTGCGCGGCGAGTGTACCTGCCTGAGCGCGGCGCGTCGGTCAACAGCGGCCGTCTTGATGGCCGCTCAGCGCGCGAGTCGCCGGGTCCGCGGGTCCGGCGAGAGCATCTTCTCGATCCGGGCCGACCAGCCGTCGGGGAGCCCGTCGGGGATGAAGGGGCGCGGGTCGAAGCGGCTGTCGAGGCGGTCGAAGTCGGCCGGCAGCGGGCGCGGCGCGAGCCCGAGCTCGAGCAGGACGACGCCGGCGCTGAAGATGTCCGACTGCGGCGTCGCGCGGGCGCTGCCAGGCCTCGACACGTCGCGCAGCTCGGGCGCCAGGTAGCGCAGCGTGCCCGCGCGGGGACCGTCGCGGGGGCCGTCCTGCAGCGCGAGGCCGAAGTCGGCGAGGGCGATGGAGGATCCGCGCCGGGCCTCGCGGACGAGGATGTTGACCGGCTTGATGTCGCGGTGCACCGCGCCGGCGGTGTGCACGGCTCGCAGGGCGGCCTGCAGCTGCTCACCGACGCGGGGTAGGTCGGCGGGGCCGAGCAGGCGACGGCGGATCGCGAGCCGCAGGTTGCCGCCGCGGCACAGGCTGAGCGCGATGAAGCGGTGCCGCGGCTGCGCGTCGAGCAGCGCGACGACGTGGGGGCTGCGGACCCGCGCGAGCGTGCGCGCCTCGGAGAAAAAGCGGGCCTCGATCAGCCGCGAGGTCGGCCCCCCGCGGTTCGCCGTGCCGCCCGCGAGCAGGCGCTTGATGGCGACGTCGCGGCCCACGCGGCGATCGTAGGCCTGGTAGACGACCGCGTGGCGACCGCGGCCGAGCGGGCGCCCGAGCTCGTAGCGATCGGAGTCGAGGCCGGCGGAGAGTTCGAGATCCTCGAGGCCGTCGAGCAGCGCGAGCCCACGCGCGCGCTGGGTGACGACGACGCCGCGACGCTCGAGCGCCCGCATCGCCGAGCGCCAGCCGCGGACGGCCCGGGCGTTGTCAATGTCGCTGACGAGCACGGCTTCGAAGTGACGCACTGCGGAGAAGGGGTCGCCCGCGTCGAGCAGCGCGTCACCGAGGATCATGTTGATGGAGGCGTAGGGTCCCCCGTGGATCAGGCGGCTCTCGTCGACCTCGGGGATCGTGAGCAGCGAGCGCGCGACCTCGATCCCGAGCTCGGGGTCGAGGGCGTCGAGCAGCTCCTGGGCGAGCAGCAGCGCGACCTCGGGCCGGGGGCGTAGGCGCAGGTCGGCGGCGATCGCGACGAGCGCGCCCCGCAGGTAGCCGTCGTGGCTCAGCTCGCGCAGGCGCTGCTCGAGGATCCAGATCGGCGCGTTTTGGACCAGCTCGCGGGCCAAGTGCGCGAGCTCGCTGTGTTCGCGCGGGAGCGCGGCGCCCTCGGCGAAGCGCGTGAGCACGGCTCCGAGCGCCTCTTCGAAGGCCGCGGGGGGCGGCGCGCGACCGGCCCGCTGCTGCACGGCGGCGTCGACGAGCGCGATCCGCCGGTTCGGGGGATTCGAATCACCTTCGCTCACGCCATGACCTCAAACTCGATGACGCCGCCGGTGGGAGGGAGGAGCTGGACGCGGTCGCCGACGAGTAACTCGACGTGGGCGCCGCGCCCGAGCGGGAGACGGCCGAGGTGAACCTGGGTCTCGGGGTCGGCGATCAGCTCGAAGAACGGCGCGCGGTACAGGATCCGCGCGGGCGCGGCGCGCCCCGGCGCCAGCACGAGCGGTCCGCCCTCGGGCAGGAACAACGACCAGCGCTCGTCGCTGCCCGAGGCGCGCCCGCGCAGCAGCGCGCCGACGATCGAGCGCTCGCCCTGATAGACCGGGTGGACATCGACCGCCGCCGAGAAGCCGAGGCCGAGCTCGCCGACGCCGTCGAGCACGATCGGGATCCCGGGATCGAGGGGGTCGCCGTCCCAGAAGCTGCCGGCGCGAGAGCCCTGATCGATGGCGACGACCACGAGGTCAGGGGCGTCCTCATCAGCTGTCCCGACGAACATGCTCGAGACGACGCTGAGCTGGACGTGGACCCGCGAGAGGCCGGCGCCGCCGATGCTCAGCTGCGCGCTGGGGGAGCGCCCGATCGAGAACTCCGAGGTCAGGAACACGCGGGTCTGCTCGACGCCGCCGTGGCGCAGGTCGAGCCGCCCGCTCCCGGCGCGGGGCATCCGCGACTCGAGGCGCGTCAGCCGACGCGAGAGGCCGCGCACCGAGGGGCCGGCCGCGTTGGCGCCGAGCGCCGCGAGCTGCTCGGGGGTCTGCTGGTGACGTCCCAGGGTGTCCTGCAAGAGCGCCAGCGCGAGCCGCCGTTTGCCCTGCTGCAGGGCGTCGTCGACCTCGCGCTCGACCTGGTCGACGGCGGCGCGGGCCTGCTCTTGGTGCTCGATCAGCCCCAGCGTGTACTCGAGCCGTGACACGGCGCCGGCCCGCTCGTAGGCCCGCGCGGCTCTGTGGAGCAGGCCGAGCTGACGGTAGATGTCGCCGGCTTTATCTCCCTCGTCCGCGGTCTCGAGGGCGCCGGCGGCCTCGATGAGCAGACCACGACGCGGCGCGCCGTCCTCCATCACGGTGGCCTGTCGCAGCAGCGCTTCGGCCAAGGCTCGGTGCAGCGCCTTGCCCTCGGGCGTGTCACCCGGCGTGCGCGCGCAGCCCTCGCGCAGCATCGCGATCCGCTGGAGCGCGCCGCACAGCGAGTAGGCGTACTCGAGGCGGATGACGGCGGCGTGGGCGTGGGCGCCGGAGTGCTCGAGCACCTGCACCGCGCGCCCGAGCTCGCCCTTGCGCGCGAGCGCCATGGCGGCCGCGACCTCCGGCGGAGCCGGGCCGGTCGGCAGCGCGGGCACCTTCGGAGCGCCTTGTTCACCCGACGCCGGCTCCGGGCTGGACGGCGGGCGGTGATTGAGCGGGTGGTACTGGATTCGCGGTTTGCTCGACTGGCTCGCCTGGCTCGGCGTGCTGGCGCGGCGCGGCGGCTCGGCTGCTTGTTTGCTGCGCTTGCGTTCCGCCAACTTCGCCGCCAACCTCGCGGCCAAGTTCGCCGAGACCTTCGCCTTCACCTCGGCCGCGTCCGCGTTACGAGACGACTTCGACGCGCGCGCGTCCTCGGCGGGCGGGGACTCGCCAGCGGCTTCGTCCTCGGGACGGCGCGTGTTCGAGCGCCCGCGCTCCCCGGGATGACGCCTGGATCCTTCGCTCACCTGGGGTCGATATTAACACGCCGCGCCGGTCATCGGCCCGCGCTCGATGCCCGTGAGCGCAAAAGGCCGCGTGGACGAACGCGGCGGCCTCGCCTACACTCCCGCCATGGCGGAAACCCTGCTCGAGCCCATCGCGGCCGGCCAGACGCGGTTTCTCATGCAAGGGCTCGCGCCAGACGCTCGCGGGATCGCCGTGGGCCGCGAGACGCTCATCGTCCTGCCCTCGCTCGATAGGCTCGTCGCCTTCCTGGGGTCCTACAGCGAGGAGTGCAGCCTCGACGAGCTGATCCCGACCATGACGATCGAGCGTGCGCGCCGCGAGCGGGGCGGGCACGCGCTGCTCCTGCGCTGCGCGGGCGGAGACAGCTACGCGCTCGACCGCATGCAGCGCATGGCCCTGGCCGTGCGTGGGCAGCTCTACACCGGCGGCGGCACCGTGTTCGTCCGCGCGCGCGATCGCAACGCGCCCTTCGGCTACGACCTCGCGGTCCCGCTCTCGGCCGAGTCCGACGACGTGCTCGCCGTCGACCACGAGTTCTCGGCCCGCTATCGCGCGATCGATCGACTCGACCCCGTCGAGCTGATCCAGCGCCTGTCCCTTCGACCTGTTCCGTTCCCGCTCGGCGGCATCTCCGACAACGCCGACCTGTGCGGGATGTACGACATGGCGCTCGCGCTCGTCGCCCCGGGCATCTCCGAGCGCGTGCTCGCGTACCTCTGGGGCGCGCAGGTCACCATGGCCGGGGTGCGCATCGCCCTCGAGGGCGAGCGGCGGGCCAGCTTGCTGCTCCGGCTGCGGCAGCCGTCCGGCCTGATCCTCGACGTCCTCCACGGCATCCCCGGCATCGAGCTGCTCGTGCCGGTCTCCGAGCGGGCCGCCGTCGAGCTCGGCTATCGACACCCGATCCACCTGGCCTCCGCCTCCTCCTGCCTGCCCGGCGACGAGATGTACCTGTTCCGCGGCCGCGTCGGCCGCGTCGAGCGTCTCGAGGGCGCGCCGCAATTCATCGACGGCCGCCATCTCGTCCAGTCTGACGTCGCCGGCCGCGTGATCGAGCCCGGCGACGCGCGCTCGATCGGCGCCCGGGTTCAACGGGTGCAGCTCCGGTTGCGGCCGTCGGCTGCCGTTCGTGAGCCGCGCGGCGCGCTCGTGCCGTGGGAGCAGGGCGAGCTGCTTCGGCGGCTCGTCTACCTGATCCCGCCGACCTCCCTGGCCGCCGCGCGACTAGCGATGTTGCCGGAGGGCATGCTCGTGCTCACGGGCTCGAGCCTCGGCGGGCTGGCGACGGGCGTCGGCGCGGCCGCCGTGATTCCGCTCGGCAAGCGGATCTGCGAGGTCGCGCCCGGCGTCCTCGTGCCGGACGGCTACGAGCTCTGGCCGCGGGTCAGGCCGCAGCTCGTCCGTGAGCTGCTGGGGCTCAACGCCGGCGAGCACGCGCTGTTCCGCGGCCCCGACAGCGACCCTGTGCGTCTACGACCCGAGCACCTGACCCCGCTCGATGCCGCCATCATCGGCCGGATGCAGCTCAGCGAAGGCGAGGCCATGCATCCCGAAGGCGGACAGCCGGAGCCGGGTCTGATCGAGAATCAACGGTATGGGTGGTGGTTCCCGCTGTGGGGCTTTGGCGCGAACCTGGAGCGGAATCGGGGCTGACGGCTCCGCCAATAGACACGTATGTCGCGGTCCGTCGGCGAGTTCATGCAGGACTTCGTGTGCCCGCTTTTGGGGGGCGGCGGCGTCAAGGTCTCTCGCCCGGTGCGTCCGCGGGACTTCTACGCCATGGTCGGCGAGCTCAACGTCATCAGCGGCTCACCGGTCGATGTTCGCTTCTTGCGTCTGCAGCGCGCGCAGCTGGTCGTGGCCGAGCCGCTGCTGCCGGACGTCGACATCGAAGAGTTCGGGCTCTGGGTCGGCCTGCACAACACCTTGGCCCTCGACCACCCTGACCGCGAGTCGGCCTGGGCGCGCGCGGTCAAGTGGCGCAACGTCGAGACGGTGTCGCGCACGCTGCTCACGCTCGGGCAGCCGCGCGACTTCTCCGAGGCGCTCGCGCGCCACGTCGCGGTCGGCCCGTTCATCGATCTTCGCCGCGAGGACCACATCATCTCCACGGTCGACGGCGAGGAGCGCTACGCTGGCCAGCCGCTGCCGCGTCGCCGCCTGCGGTTCTCGAGCCTGCAGCAGCTCGGCGCCCGCGAGGAGATCATCGAGTGGCTCGCCGACCGTCACATGCCCGAGGTCGAGCGCCTGATCCAGGACGCGCTCTGGGCCAGCCCGCTGACATGCCTCATTCGACCTCTGGTCGCGCCGCCCGGCTGGAGCGCGCTGATCGCCGCGCCCTTCCTCAAGCAGCGCGGGTTCGCGCGCGCGGTCGCCAACGCGTGGGCGGGCACCTCGCAGTGGATCGAGATCGGGGGCGCGGTGATGGCCAGCATGATGGAGCCGCTGTTCGGCGCGGCCGCGGCCGGAGCTGGCAGAGGCGGAGATGCCGCGGGGCGCGTTCGCGAGACCACCGATGACGGCGACGGACCGCGCGCGCTCCCGGTCGGCGGCGCTATCGCGGCGCTACCTGGCAGCTCCTACGGCGCCGGACCGCGCGAGATCGGCGCGATCGTGGGCACGCTCATCCACGTGCACTTCCTGAAGGTGCTCGAGCTCGGCGCGCGCCTCGGGGTCGCCGCGACGCGGCGCGATAAACCCGTGCAGATGTTCTTAGCGCTCCCGCTGCTCCTGCCGCGTCTCAAAGTCGCGCTCGGCGAGCCGCTGCCCGGTCTCGACACCGCGCTCGGCTTTGACGGCCAGGTCGCGCGGCGCTGGACTGAGTACCTGGATCACCTCGGGGAGCTGATCCCGCAGCCCATTGTCGAAAATCTAGTGGCCACGCTCGTGCCGCGCATCGTAAAAGCATCATCTGCATGACCGTGACCAGCAAGGCTAGCGTCGGCGGCGGCGTCAACATCCCGGACCTCGCGCGACGGCTCCAGGAGGGAGCGCGACAGCTCGAGCAGCAGTTCCTCGGCAAAGAGGAAGTCATCCGGCTGCTCTTCATCAGCGCCCTCGCCGGCGAGCACCTCGTCATGGTCGGCCCGCCGGGGACCGCCAAGAGCGCCCTGGTCCGCGCGTTCGCCCAGGTCGTCGACGCCCGCTACTTCGACTACCTCCTCACGCGCTTCACCGAGCCCAACGAGATCTTCGGGCCGGTCGACATTCAGGCGTTCCGCAAGGGCACCTACCGGCGCCGCATCGAGGGCATGATCCCGCAGGCCGAGGTCGTGTTCCTCGACGAGATCTTTAAGGCCAACAGCGCCATCCTCAACAGTTTGCTCACGCTGCTCAACGCCCGGCGCTACACCCACGGCACCGAGTCCTTGCGCGTCCCGCTGATCTCGCTGTTCGCGGCCAGCAACGAGGTCCCCACGGACGAAGCGCTGTCGGCCATCTTCGACCGCTTCCTCCTGCGCGTGCGCGCCGACTACCTCGACAGCTACCATTTCCGCGGGCTGCTGCAGAAGGGCCTCAACCTCGAGGCGCGCGCGATGATGGAGACCCAGGCGCCCTCGCGCAAGGTCACCAGCGCCGCCGAGCTGCTCGCGGTCCAGCGCCACTTCAGCAGGCTCTTCAACGCCAGCGAGGAGTTCCTGGCGACCTTCAAGGGCCTCGTCTTCCAGATCCGCTCCGAGGGCGTCGGCCTCTCCGATCGCCGCGTCGTCAAGCTGCTCAAGCTGTTCGCCGCCTCCGCGATCTTCGACGGCCGCACCGAGGTCAACGACGCCGACTTCTTCATCCTGCGCCACGTCTGGAACACCCCCGAGCAAGAGGAGCTGCTGCAGGAGATCGTCGGCCCCGTGCTCGACCGCTGGTACGAGCAGCACCCCGACCAGTCGCGGATCGGCGCGACCCCGACCAGCCTCCAAGACCTGCTCGAGGAGCTCAAGGTCATCCGCGCGACCCTCACCGGCGCCGAGGTCCTCTCCGACATGCAGCTGTTCTCCCAGCTGCGCAACCTCGGCGACATCAAGGCCGCGCTCCAGCGCATGCACGACAGCCCCGCCGCGCAGCGCATGGTCGGCGAGGTCGACAAGCTGCTCGAGACCATGTTCGCCTCGAGCCGCTTCGTCTAAGTCATACGTTTGGTACTCTCGGACATGTTCGTTAAACCCTCTCAGCTTCGCGTCCCGTGCGCTCCCGGCAGCCCGCGCGGGAACGGCCACGTCGAAGCTCAAGGGCCGCGCGCGAGCCAGGGAGGGGCCGCCTGAGGACGGCGAGCGCGAGGGCGCCCGTCCGCTTGACCCGGCCAGGCGCTCGCCGCCCGGAAGGCGGAGGGTCCCCTGGCGTTAAGCAGCGGCCCGGTGCTCGCGTGGTGTCGACCTTCGAAGGCAACAGGTGGACTGCGATCCGCCCAGGCGCTCGCCGTCCGGAAGGCGGAGGGTCCCCTGGCGTTAAGCAGCGGCCCGGTGCTCGCGTCACGAATACGCTCGAGATCGCGTAGGCTTACGAGGAGGAACCACGATGGCGGACGCGCGAGCAGGCGGTGGATCGAAGCCGGTCAACACGGCCGAGCTCGAGCGCCAGGTTGGCTCGCTCGCGCTCTCCCAGATCGAGGGCGCCGGCGCGCTCGCGCTGATGCGCGCGATCGTCTGGCAGTCCACGCTCACGCGCCTCGGCTACGCCGTGCCGCTGGTCATCACCCACGACCTCGGCTGCCTGATCACCGGCCTCGGCAGCCCTGGCACGGTCGCCCGCGGGGTCGCCGAGCCGGCCCTGTGCGAGGCCTGGCGCAGCCTGCTCGTCGAGATGTCCGAGGCCGAGCTCGTGCGCTCGCAGGCCGGCTGGAAGCACCGCGACCCGATGATCGGCGTGGTGCTCGCGCGGCTGCTCGGCAGCGTCGTGCCGCAGCTGCCCGACCCGGTCCGCGTGCTGCGGCCCATCGACCTGCCCACCGACGGGGCCCACTACGCGCGCATCGAGCCGACCTCGGCGTTCACGCGCTACAACCAAGGGCAGGCGCTCTCCTGGCTCTCGACCCTGACCACGCACCGGCTGCTCCCGCTGCTGGCGATCGAGCAGATCGACGTGGACGCGCTGCGCCTGTTCGGCCTGTTCCGCGGCGGGCCCGGCGAGGCCGCAGCCGGGGTCGACCTCGCCGACCTCTACAGCGTGATGATCAGCCCGGCGCTCGCCGACGTCATCGACTTCTCCATGGAGCTCCTGCCCTCGATCCTCGAGGTCAAGCGCGACTCGGGGCAGCAGGTGTTCTCGATCGACGGCTACGCCTCGATCGAGCGCCGCGGCAACCTCGACGACCTCGTGCTCAGCCAGCTCGCGCTCGACGAGGACATCTTCGAGCAGCGCCTCGTCGACAACGAGCTGTTCTACTTCGCCCACGAGAAGCAGGTCGAGAACGAGCAGCGCACCCACTACGTGCTGGTCGACGGCAGCGCCTCGATGCGCGGCGTCCGCGAGGTGTTCGCGCGCGGGCTCGCGCTCGCGCTGTGCAAGCGGCTGGCGCTGCTCGGCGAGTCGGTGACGCTGCGCTTCTTCGACAGCCGGCTCTACGAGGGCGTCAAGGTCGGCGCCTCGAGCAACGCCGAGGTCCCGTATGTCCTTCAGTTCAGGGCCGAGCGCGGCCGCAACTACGCCCGCGTGATCCGGCAGTTCAACGCCGAGCTCGCGGTCCCGCGCCGCGGCGACGGCAAGGTCCTCGTCTACCTCCTGACCCACGGCGAGTGCCAGCTGCCCGTCGAGGAGGTCCAGCAGCTCGCCAGCCGGGCGCCGATCTACGGCGTGTTCATCCTGCCCAGCGACCGTCTGGAGCTCGAGTACCTCGATCACCTCTACCGCGTGCACATCATCGACGACGAGGCGCTCAGCTATCAGCGCCGCGCGCAGCGGGCCCGCCAGATCATCAGCGACGTCGAGTCGGGCTACGAGCGCGCCGCCGCCCGCGGCGGGCGGAAGCGGCGGGCCGGCGGGGGCGGGCGCGCGGGCGGCTTCGGCTTCGGCGGGGGAGGAGGTCGCGGGCGATGATGGACACTGCGGTCCTGTGGGTCCGGGCCGAGACGGCCATGCGGGGCGGGCAGTACGCCGACGCCGAGGTCCATCTGCGGCAGCTGATCGAGGTCGTCGACCGCATCGATTTCGAATACGAGGAGTGGCTGCGCGCGCTGGCCGAGTGCCTGCGCGCGCTCAACCGCAGGCGCGAGCTGCTGGCCTGCTCCGCGTACCTCGGGCTCAAGATCGACGAGACCCAGGACGCCGCCGCGCTGGCCCGCGACGTCGAGCGCGCGCGGGCCGGGGACGCGCGCGCGCGCAAGGGCCTGCAGCTCATGGGCATCTACCTCTCGCGCGCCGGCGAGCCGCGCCGCGCCGCCCGGGCCTTCGAACTCGCTGAGATGCCGGTGCACCGCGCCATCGAGCTCGAGCGCGCCCGCGACGACACCGCGGCCGCCGAGCTGTGGACCAAGATCCACGAGACCGAGAGCGAGCTCGAGAGCGAGCGCCCCTACGAGCGCGCGCTGCTCAAGGTCAACTACTCCCTGTGCCTCTTGCGGCTCGGCCACGACCGCGCGCGCGCGGCCATGGCCGAGGCGACCACCGCGGTCGAGGAGGTCGCCGACACCTTCGAAAGCGACGGCCTGCGCGAGCGCGCCTTCGACTGCTACCAGCTCATCGCGCGCCTCGGCTCCGAGGCTGGCGCGTTCGAGAACGTCGCCGAGGGCTACCTCAACAGCGTCCGGATCCTCCGCGACGACGGCCTCAAGCTCGACGCGCTGCGCCTGTACGAGACCTTCGTCGCGCTCGCGCGCAAGGCCGGCGAGTACCACGCCGTGGCGACCATCCTGCGCGAGGCCGCCGAGTACTGCACCCGCTCGGGCTTGCCCTACGCCGACGACCTGCGCACCCGCAGCGCCGAGGCCTGGCTCAAGGCCGCCGCCGAGGCCCAGGCCTCCGGGCACCCGATGCAGATGGTCGAGAACGCGCTGCAGGCCGCGGCCGAGGCCTTCGCCTCGGTGCGGGCCTATCACCAAGTCGCCGACGTCTACCGGCGCATGCTCGGCTTGGAGCTCTCCGCCAAGAGCCGCGATCGCGCGATCCGGATGCTCCGGCGGCTCGGCGACGCGACGCCCGACGCCCCGCGCCCGATCCCGGTGCCCGAGTTCCTCAAGCAGCTGCCCGAGTACGAGGAGGTCTGGTACGTCGACATCGCCGAGTGGGAGCTCGGCGGCGACCCAGCCCTGATCGCCGCGGGGGTCATGGCCGACCGCAGGTTCCCCGACTACGTGCGGCGTCACGCGCTCTTGCTGCTGCTGGACCTCGAGCGCGGCGCCAGCGTGCGGACCCTCGACATCGTGCGGCGCCTCGGACAGATCCGGGCGTACCCCGTGATCGCGGCCTTCGAGACGCTCTACAAGCGCGAGGAGCCCAAGCTGCGCGAGGCCGTCGCGGCCGCCATGGGGCGGCTTCGGTTCAAGCGCAGCTTCACGCTGCTGTTCGAAGCCCTGCGCGACGACAGGCCGGCGGTGCGCGACGCCGCGGCCGGCTCGATCTCCTCGCTCGTGTTCCCCCACGCCTTCGAACCCCTGCGCCGGATCTTCGAATCCCGCGACCTGCCAAACCCGCAGCCCGCCCGCGCCGCAGCCCTGCGCGCGATCGGCAAGATCGGCTCGGTCGAGGCCCTCGACTTCCTCTGCGACCGCCTCCGCGAGGGCGAGCAGCACATCGTCGAGCTCGCGCTCAACTCGGTCAGCCAGCTGTCCAACCCGGATCTCTTGCCCTACCTGCGCCGGCAGATCGAGTTCGTGCCGCCCGAGCACCGCGCGGCCCTCGAGGACACCGCGCAGCGCCTCGAGCAGCGCGCCCGTTAGGCGACGGCCTGACCGACCAGCGCCTCGAGCTCGCGGACCGTCTTGGGCACCTTGTGGGTCAGCACCTCCGCGCCGTCCTCCGTGACCAAGATGTCATCCTCGATGCGGATCCCGACGCCGCGCAGCTCCTCCGGCGCGGTCGGGTCGTCCTCCGCCACGTACAGCCCCGGCTCGATGGTGAACACAAAGCCCGGCAGCAGCGGCCGCGGCTTGCGGGAGACGCAGTACAGCCCCGCGTCGTGCACGTCGGCGCCGAGCCAGTGGCTGGTGCGGTGCATGTAGTAGGGCATGTAGGCGTCGGTCTCGATCAGCTCCTCGACCGAGCCACGCAGCAGCCCCATGTCGCGCAGACCCGAGCACAGCTCGCGCAGGCAGTGCTCGTGGATGACATCGATCGTGATGTCCGGGGCCGCCTGGGCGATGCCGGCCTCGTTGGCGCGCAGCACCACCTCGTAGAGGTCGCGCTGGGCCGGCGTGAAGGCGCCCGAGATCGGGAAGGTGCGCGTGATGTCGGCGCTGAAGAAGTCCCACTCGGCGCCGGCGTCGATCAGCAGCAGCTCGCCCGCGCGCAGCGGATCGCAATTGTCGATGTAGTGCAGGATCGTCGCGTTCGCGCCGCCCCCGACGATGCTCGTGTAGCCGGCGCCGGTGCTGCCGCTGCGGCGGAAGTGATACTCGAGCAGCGCCTCGATCTCGTACTCATGGATCCCCGGCCGCGTGTTCCGCATCGCCTCGATGTGCGCCTCGCTCGTGATCTCGACGGCGCGGCGCAGGCAGTCGAGCGCGTGGGCGTCCTTGAGGATGCGCTCCTCGCCCAGCATCCGTCGGGCGTCCTCGAGCACGTGGGGCGCGTGCTCGCCGTAGCGGTTGCGCCGCGCGAGTCGCCGCAGCGCCCGGTCGAGCACGGGCTGCAGCGGCCCCGGCTGCTGCTGGGGGACGTACAGCCGCTCGCAGCCGTCGAGCAGGTGTGGCAGGCGCCGGTCGATCTCGCTGAGCGGGTAGGCCACGTCGGCGCCGTAGATGGAGACCGCGCCCTCGGGCCCGCAGCGGCGCCCGTTCCACAGCTCCGCCTCTGGTGAGCGCGGCTGGACGAACAGCACGAAGGACGGCGAGCGATCGGGGCGCAGCACCATCACCGACTCGGCCTCGGCCAGGCCCGTCAGGTAGTAAAAGTCGCTGTCGGGGCGGAACCGGTAGTGCGTGTCGTTCGAGCGCGTCTTCAGCTCGCCGCCGTGGAGCAGCAGGACGCCGCCGTCCAGATAATTCGCGGCCACGCGGTCACGACGGGCGCGGTACACGGTGGGGTCAAACGAGCGCGGTCGACGGGCGGGTTGCACGGCGCGAGCATAACAGTCGCGCCGCGCGGTCGATCCCTGCCGCACGCGCGCGCGCAGCGTGACGACGTCGGGGGACACGCGGTCGCGGTCGAGCTCGAGCTCGCGGTCGAAATCAACCGCGTCGCGCCCTCGGACATCACGCGACATCGTCGCTGTGCAGACGTGTACGCACTAGCGACCACGCGGGAGTTTGCAAGCGTCCGCCCCGCGCCGGCGTGTGTGTTGTCGGACGTTGCGTTCACCACGTCGTGCGCGGTGTGGGATTGAAGCCGCGGCGAGCTTGCCCGATCGTTGAGGTGAACGAAGCGACCGACTATGGCCCCGCAGAAGCTCAGTAAACAACGGCTCCACGAAGTTCAGCGCGTCCTCGCCAACTACAAGCCCGCCTTCGAGGGCACCGACGTCGAGCAGCTCGCGGCCCTGTGTAAAGCCGTCCTGAACTCGATCGACGTCCGCGACCTCAAGCGGATCGCGAGCGCCGAGCTCGTCGGTCAGCTCGAGTCTGTGCTGCACACGATCAAGCGACGGAAGCGCGGGCAGATCATGGTCGCGTTCCGCGTCGACGGCGACACGCTCGTGATCGAGAGCTGCATGGAGGACCAGCCCTTCCTGGTCTCGTCAGTCCGCGGGCTGTTCGCCGGCGAGGGCCTCGAGATCCGCAGCTTCATGAACGCGGTCGCCAAGCTGCGCCGCGACGCGGCCGGCATCCTCGGGAGCGTCGGCAAGGGCGTGGGTGAGTCGATCCTGCGCATCGAGCTCGCGCTCGGCGAGGGCGGCGTCCCAGAAGGCTTAGAGGACAGGTACCGACAGCGCCTCAAGATCGCCCAGGCGATCTTCCAGGACTTCCAGCCGATGAAGCGCCGGCTGCAGGACCTCGCGGACGACTTCCTGCGCGCCGCGATGGCGGCCGACGGCGAGCCCGGGCTGCACCTGCGCGAGGCCGAGGGCATGGTGCGCTGGCTGTGCGACGAGAACTACGTGCTGCTCTCGGTCGAGGAGTACGCGCTCGACGGCGCGCCGATCAGCGGCCTCGGGATGTGCGCCGTCGCCCCGCCCGAGCGCGACGCCGAGAAGTTCGCCGCCTTCGCCAGCGGGGAGGGCTCGTCGATCGCGTTCCAGCGCAGCCCGGAGGAGTCGCCGGTCCACCGCGCCGGCAAGCCGGGGCACTTCATGGTCCGGCGCGTCGATCGCAGCGGCGAGCCGGTCGGCACGTGCCTGATCAACGGCCTGTTCACCTACAAGGCGCTGCATACGCCGCCGGAGGAGATTCCGCTGCTGCGGCTCAACCTCCGCTCGCTGCTCGCGGACCGCGGCGTCTCCGTCGACAGCCATCGCGGGAAGGCGCTGACTAACGCCTTCAACTCGCTGCCGCTCGAGTTCTTGCTGACCGAGCCGCGCGAGAGCGTCTGGGATCTCACCGACCGCGTGCTGCGGGCCGAGGCCGAGGGCGAGAGCGACGTGCACATCCGCGTCGGCGCCGGCGGCAAGTTCGTATTCGCCTTCGTCTCGCTGCCGAAGGAGATGTTCTCGGACGCGCTGCGCCTGCAGGTGCAGGATTGTCTCAAGCAGGAGCTGGGGGCGACCTACGCCGACTTCGGCGTCTACATGGATCGCTACGACAACGCGATCGTGCACTTCTACCTGACCGGCCCCGAGACCTTCGGGCAGGTCGACACCGAGCGGGTGCGCCGCTTGGTGCTTGCGATGGCCAAGGGCTGGAACGAGCGCCTGCGCGAGGTCCTGGCTGCGGTCGCCGGCGAGGAGCAGGTCGAGGCGCTGTTTGATCTCTACGCCAACGCCTTCACCGAGGAGGCCAAGCGCCGCGTCGACGACGTCCGCCTGCGCGGCGACGTCGCCTGCATCGAGACCCTGCGCAAGGGCGAGGAGATCGACTGCGACCTCTACATCTCGACCACCGGCGACCACCCGGGGTCGCTCAACCTGCGGGTGTTCAAGCGCCAGCCGATCAACCTCTCCGACGAGCTCCCGCTGATCACCAGCTTCGGCTTCAGCGTCATCGACGAGTACCGGCGGCCGATCACGATCGCCCACGAGCGCGTGTTCGAGATGGACAACTTTCGCCTCGACGTCCGGCCCGAGCGGACCCGGGTGATCCTCGGGCGACGCAAAGAGATCCGCGACGCGCTGCGCCTCGTGTTCTCGGGCGCGATCGGCCGCGACGTGCTCAACCAGCTGGTCGTCACCACGACCATGACCGCGACCGAGGTCGAGGTCCTGCGCGCCTACGTCGCGTACCTCCACCAGCTCCGCTGCCCCTTCGAGACCGAGCTGATCCGTCGGACCCTGGTCACGTACCCGACCGTGACCCAGGCGTTGATGGCCTGGCTGGTCGCGCGCTTCGATCCCAACACCGCCAGCGACGAGCTCGTCGGCGTGGCCGAGCGGACGCTCACCTCCGAGCTGAAGCGGATCCGCGACTTCACGGCCGACCGCGTGTTCCAGGCCGTCGCCGAGGTCGTGCGCGCGACCCTGCGGACCAACGCGTTCATCGCCAAGGCCAGCAGCGGCGAGCCGCTGGCGTTTAAGTTCAAGGGCGACGCGATCTCGTACGGGCCCGAGCCACGCCCGTTCCGCGAGATCTGGGTGTTCCACCCCGACTTCGAAGGCGTCCACCTGCGCGGCGGCTTGGTCGCGCGCGGCGGTCTGCGCTTCAGCGACCGCCCCAACGACTTCCGCACCGAGATCCACGGCCTCATGGCCACGCAGCGCGTCAAGAACGTGCTGATCGTGCCCATGGGCGCCAAGGGCGGCTTCGTGCTGCGTCGCCCGCCGAGCGACCGTAAGGCGCTGCGGGCCGCGGGGGATCACTACTACCGGCTGTTCATCCAGGCGCTCTTGTCCGTGACCGACAACGTGGTCGACGGCGCGACGGTGACGCCGCCCGGCATCCTGCACCGGGAGCAAGACGACCCCTACCTCGTCGTCGCCGCCGACAAGGGCACCGCGCACCTCTCCGACACCGCCAACGCGATCAGCAGCGAGCGCGGCTTCTGGCTCGACGACGCCTTCGCCTCCGGCGGCTCGCAGGGCTACGACCACAAGGCCACGGGCATCACCGCCCGCGGCGCGTGGGAGACCACCCGGCGTCACTTCCACGAGCTCGGCGTCGACCCGGAGTCCGACGTGATCACGGTGATCGGCGTCGGCGACATGAGCGGCGACGTGTTCGGCAACGGGCTGCTGCGCAGCCGCAGCGTCAAGCTGCTCGCGGCCTTCAACCACATCGAGATCTTCATCGATCCCGATCCTGACCCCGAGGCCAGCTTCGTCGAGCGCGCGCGGCTGTTCAAGGAGAGCCGCAGCTGGAGCGGCTACGACGCCGCGAAGCTCTCGCCGGGCGGCGGCGTGTTCGAGCGCAAGGCCAAGCGGATCGAGCTCTCGCCGCAGGCGCGCGCGCTGCTCGGCGTGTCCCCCGAGGCCGAGCTCAGCGGCGAGGACGTGATCCACGAGATCCTCAAGCTCGATGTCGACCTCATGTGGCAGGGCGGCATCGGCACCTACATCAAGGGCAAAGACGAGTCCCACGCCGAGGTGGGGGACAAGTCGAACGACAGCGTCCGCGTCAACGCGAGCGAGCTGCGGTGCAAGGTCCTGGCCGAGGGCGCCAACCTCGCGATCACCGATCGCGCGCGCGTCGAGTTCGCCCGCGGCGGCGGGCACAACTACACCTCCTTCCTCGACAACTCCGGCGGCGTCGACACCTCCGATCACGAGGTCAACATCAAGATCCTGTTCGCGCCCCTGCTGCGCACCGGCGTCGTCACCCGCGAGCGTCGCAACGAGCTGCTCGCGCAGTGCGAGGAGCAGGTCTGCGAGATGGTGCTCGCCAACAACCGCTCGCAGAGCCGGATGGTCAGCTTCGACGTCCGCCGCAGCCGCAAGGACGTCTATCGGTACTCGCGGGCGCTCCACTACCTGGTCCGCGACGTGCCGTTTAACCCCGACGTGTTCGGCCTGCCGACCGAGGACGAGCTCGCCAGCCGCGCGCGCAAGGGCGGGGGGCTCTACAAGTGCGACGCCTCGGCCCTGGGCGCCTACGCCAAGATGCTCGCCTACCGTCAGCTGCTGGCCGGCGAGCCGCTGCCGGCCGTGGTCGTCAGCCGGATGCTGCGCGACTACTTCCCGCCCGCGATCCTCGAAGAGGTCGGCGACGCCGTCGACAAGCACCTGCTCAAGCGCGAGCTCGCGACCACGATGGTCGTCAACCGCGTCGTCGAGAACGCCGGCGCGAGCTTCTTCGCCGAGGTCATCGCCGGCACGCGGCGCTCGCCCACCGAGATCGCGTGGGCCTACCTCCACGCCGCCGACGCCTGTGAGGCCGGGGCGATCCAGCGCGAGCTCTACGCGCTCGAGGACAAGCACCGGCAAGACGCCGTCTACGAGGCGATGGAGCGGATCGCGGTCGCGCTCGAGGAGGCGACCTTCTACCTCCTCGATCACGGCACGCCGGCGAGCTACGAGGCCACGACGGTCGGTCGCGCGCGCGAGCTGTTCCAGCGCGTCGACGAGATCCTGCCGCCGCGACACGCCGCGGCCCTGTCCCGAAAGTCAGGCTTCCTCGAGGAGCGCGGGATCCCGGAGTCGCTCGCGCGTCGGATCGCGCGGCTCGATCTCCTGACCTCCGTGCTCGAGTCGATCCGGATGGCCGACGAGACAGGCCGTCACCCCTCTGAGATCATGCGTCTGCACGTCAAGATCGCGGATCAGATGCACATCCACGCCATGCAGGAGGCGCTCTCGCGGATGGTCTTCGAGACGCCCTGGGAGGGCTTGGCCGCCGCGGCGCTCAGTCGTCAGCTGACCTTCCACCTGCACAAGATGGTCCGCGCGGTCGAGGGCGACGACGTCGCCGGCATGATCAAGCGCCTCCGCCTCCAAGATGTCCGTAAGCACGGCAAGCGCAGCCTCGAGTCGGGCGTGACCATCTCGGGGCTCGTGATGTTCGACCACCACCTCCGGCGCCTGCTGCCGGCGATGCCGGGCGGCTACCGCGGGTACACCGACACCATCGCGTAAGCGGGCGCTCAACCGAGCGAGATAGGGCAACAATGCGCGGCCGCGAGCATCGCTCGTCGGCCGCGCGCTGTATTAACCACTCGGTAGATCTTCGAGGTCTGCGCTTCCGCCGCACAGGAATTTTTGCGCTGGCGCGAGATCTCCCGCATAGACAATACGGTGATGTGTGCTTTGTATCGTTTTGCTGTAGAAGTAGCTCCACATTAACCGCAGGTGTTTTCTTCGATTGCGCACAATCGAGCGTGCTCGGGTGATCGGGATCACCCGGGGCAATCTGGGACAAGCACGGCGCGTTGGCGCTCGAACGGCCGAATACCAACGTTATTCATGAATTTTGCCCGCAGGCGGCACTTCCGCATGCGTAGACTACACAGTGCCACGATGTCGGTGCCCATCCGACGTGGCGTACGTGCGCAGGATCGTGTTTGAGAGTTTCAAACGTTGCGCGAGCAGTTGCGCAGGAATCTTCGGAATTGTAATGATTGGGAAGTCCACTGAGGATTCGTTTCACGACGACCACCATCTCGATGTGTCATTCCCAACATGACCGCCGAATTTGCGCGAAACCTCAGAGGATGAACTGCACGACCGATCGGGGTGCGCCTCCGAGCAGTTCAGGACTTTGAACAAGGGATAACGAGGGACATCTCCATGAAGAAGACACTCCTGGTCAGCCTGCTTGGCATCGCGTTTGTGTTCCCCTTCGCCGGCTGTGGCGACGACAAGGGCTCCACCACCGATAGCCCGACCGGCGCGATGCAAGACGACGACGACGACGACGACGACAACTCGGGCGACGACGACGACGACGACGACGACGACAACGGCACGGATCCCACGACCGCGGGACCGGGTGACGGCGACGGCGACGGCGACGGCGACGGCGACGGCGACGGCGACGGCGAGACCACCGGTTGTGAGTTCATCTGCGAGTCCGACATGCCGAGCGGCGTGATCGCCTGTGACCCCTTCGGGCAGGACTGTCCGGACGGCCAGAAGTGCGCCGGCTACGACATGGACGGCGACGGCGCGTGGGACTCGACCAAGTGCGTCGACGTGATGGGCAACGGCACCCACGGTGACTCCTGCTCCGCGGAGGGCGGCGCGACCGGCATCGACGACTGCGCCAAGGGCGTGATGTGCTGGAACCTCAACGAGGAAGGCGTCGGCACCTGCGTCGAGCTGTGCACCGGCACGAACGAGAACCCGATGTGCGGGCCGCCCAACACGACCTGCGTCATCGTCAACGACGGCTCGCTGAACCTCTGCCTGCCGGGCTGTGACCCGCTGCTTCAGGACTGCCAGGGCAGCGAGGTCTGCATCGGCGACCCGAACAGCGACGGCTTCGTCTGCGTCCTCGACGCCTCGGGCGGCATGGCGCCGGAGGGCACCCCCTGCGAGTTCGCCAACGTCTGCAACCCCGGCCTTATGTGCGTCAACCCGGACTTCTACCCGAACCCGGACTGCCAGCAGTCGATCGGCTGCTGCGCGCCGTTCTGCGACCTCTCGGACGCCGACTCGTGCAGCGGGCTGTCCGTCGGCAACGCCGAGTGCGTGTCGTACTACGACCCCGAGCCGGCCCCGCCCGGATTCGACAATGTGGGCGTCTGCGGCGTTCCTGGCTAAGGCCAGCGTCCATCCCCAGCGCACCGCCAGTCGCGGTGCTCCCGAAGAGCCTCTCCTACGTGGAGGGGCTCTTCCCGTTTAACAACCCACTGGCGCGAGTTCGATCGCGATCGCGTGAGTCCGGCGAGCGAAACCGCGCACTGCGCTGAAATATCGTGCGAGAACGTCGAGCGTGCGCGCGATTTGCAGTGGTATATGAGGATTATGGTTGAAAAGTTAGTTGTGTTTATTTTGAGTTCAATTTAGAAATTGGGGGATTGCTGTTCACGGCCCAGCGACGGCGCTCGTTCAACCTCTCCCTCGGGCGGGCGTCGTCCGCTGTGGCCGACCTGTGCAGCGACGCGGACGACACATTGAGGCCGAGATGTCCGCCTGATATCCGGCTCGAACCTGGAATGAGGACCCCATGAAGACCAAGCACCTTATCGCGTTGATGGCCGCTGGCCTGATCTGCGCGCCGCTCCTATTCACGGCCGGCTGCGGCGATGACAAGGGACCCGCCGACACGACCGAGAGCGCCGGCGGCGACGACGACGACGACACGAACGACGACGGCACGACCAACGCCGGGACCACCGAAGGCCCTGGTGATGGTGACGGGGATGGCGACGGCGACGGCGATGGAGACGGCGACGGAGACGGCGACGGAGACGGCGAGACGACCGGCTGCGAGTTCATCTGCGACACCGATATGGCGAACGAGGGCATCACCTGCGATGTCTTCGCGCAAGACTGCCCGGACGGTCAGAAGTGCGCCGGTTGGGACAGCGACGGCGACAACGCCTGGGACGCGACCAAGTGCGTTGATGTCATGGGCAACGGCTCCCACGGCGATCCCTGCTCGGCCGAGGGCGGCGCCTCCGGCATCGATGACTGCGCCGAGGGCGTGATGTGCTGGAACCTCAACGAGGAAGGCGTCGGCACCTGCGTCGAGCTGTGCACCGGCAGCCCCGAGAACTCCAGCTGCGACCCGGTCAACACGCAGTGCATCATCCTCAACCAGGGGTCGTTGAACCTCTGCCTCCCAGACTGTGACCCGCTGCTGCAGGATTGCGAGGGCTCGAACCTCTGCATCCCCGATCCCAACAGCGACGGCTTCTTCTGTGTGCTCGACGCCTCCGGCGGGATGGCGCCCGCGGGCACGCCCTGCGAGTTCAACAACGTCTGCAACGTCGGGCTGATGTGCGTGAACCCGGACTTCTTCCCGGGCCCCGAGTGCGTCGGCTCGATCGGCTGCTGCTCGGCGTTCTGTGACACCGAGAACGGTGACGCCGACTGCCAAGGCCTCCCGGTCGAGGACGCGGTCTGCGTGCAGTTCTACGCGGACGGCGAGGCTCCTCCCGGAAAAGAGAACGTCGGCGTCTGCGGTCTCGCCGGCTAGCTCGCTCGATGATTCACGTCGGCGTCAACGCCGGCAGCGCGAGAGCGATCGACTCCGTCGGTCGCTCTCGTCGCTTTTCGTCGTGTCGGATTCTCGTGCCAGCAAGTCAGCAGGCGAGCTGACAAGCAAACTCAGCGAGATCGCCGACGCCACCGCCAGGCCATGAGCGCCCCGCCCACGAAGCCGAACAAGTGCATCTCCCACGAGACCATCGCCCCGGCCGTCTTGGGCAGCATGCCCGCGAGCATATTGCTGCCGAACACATAGCCGACCACCAGCGAGATCAGGATCGCGCCGAGCCGCCGCTCGAACACACCGCGCAGCAGCAGGTAGCCGAAGAAGCCGAACAGCACGCCGCTCGCGCCGATGTGCGTCGACCCGGGGTGTCCGACCAGCCATGTGCCGAGCCCGCCGACCAGCGTCGCCGCGATCGTCACCGCCCAGAATTCGCGGCGGCTCCACAGCGCCACAATTGTGCCCAGGATCAGGATGCCGACCGAATTCGAGCTGAGGTGCTCGAGGCCCCCGTGCAGCACCGGCGCGGCGAGGATCCCGCCGAGATGCTCAACATCGAGCGGGCGGACGCCGAATTGGTCGAGCGCCTGGTGGAAGACGTAGAGATCGAGCAGCTCGACGCCCCAGAGGACCGCCATGACCACGGCGAGCGTGCGGATGACCGCCCGCAGCTCGCGCCCTGGGCTAGCGGGCGCGCTCGCGCGCGGCGGTTTTGACGATGGAGCGAATAGCTGCCTCTCGGTCACGTCTTAACTGTAGCGCGTCGACCTCCCGATCGCTCAACTCGCCGCCGAGGCCTCGGCGGCGCGATTTCGCGGCTCGCCGCGCGCGTGTACACTTTCCAGACAAGCTGTCTCTTAGCGCATCAACCACATCATGCTGACACTCACGACGCTGCTGCTCCTGTCCTCCTCGCCTGACGCCGCGCTCGCGGAGCGTGCGGACTCGAACTCCATCGAGCGCGTCGCCGTCGCCGACGCGGAGGCCGACCCGGCCGCGCGCTTCTCGGGCAACTTCCGCTTCGTCGGCGGCGAGCGCCAGCGCGCGGCGCTCCGCGACGTCATCGACGCGGCCGTCGAGCAGCTCAACTTCCTGATCCGCGGGATCGGGCGCAGCCGCCTCGAGGCGGTCACCAAGATCCCGCCGGCGGTGCGCTACGAGATCGGCTCGAGCACCATCAAGATGACCTACTTCGGTCGCCCGACCGTCGAGGCGCCGGCCGACGGTTCCTTCGTGCAGCGCACCGACCCCCAGGGCAAGCCGATGCAGGTCTCCTTCTCCCTCAAGGGAGACACGCTCGTGCAGAAGTTCAAGGGCGACAACGGCGTGCGCACCAACCGGGTCACGGTCAGCGAGGACGGCGCGCGTCTGACCGTGCGGGTCTCGCTCACGTCGAACCGCCTGAAAGAGCCGCTGAAGTACACGCTGAGCTACAAGCGCGCCGAGGAGTGAGCGCTGGCGAGCTCGCGGCCTCGCGGTGAATTTCTGCGACCTGCTACGCTGCGGTGATCGTGACGGACGCCGCTTTTGAAGACCCGAGCCTGACGCCGCTTCATCACCTCGACGGGACCCGCGAGCACGCGTCGCCGCAGGATCGCCTCCGCGCGGTGCGGCGAGCCGCCCACGCGCTGCGCGAGGAGCTGACGGACGGCCCGCGCGTCACCTACTACCGCAGCTTTGATCTGGCGATCGTGCCGTACCCGCTGCGCTACGGCCTGCGCGACGCGTGCGCGCTGCCGCTGCCGTTCTTGCACATCCTCAACCGCTTGTTCGTGATCCAATTCGAGGTCCCGGGCGGCGGCGTGAAGACGCTGCTCGCCGAGCCGCTGGATCGCATGGGCTCGGCCGAGACCCCGTTCTTCAAGCGCCTGGCCAAGCCCTTCGGCGGCGCGCGGGCGCTGCTGCCCCGGCTCGTGTGGCCGCCGCTGGGCGACGTCGAGGGCCTGCTCGAGAGCGTCGGGATCCGCCCCGAGGAGGTCGACTACATCACCTTCGATCATCTCCACACCCAGGACGTTCGCCGCTGGCTCGTGGGCAAGGACGGCGCGCCGCCGGTGTTCCCCAACGCCAAGCTGCTCGTGTTCCGCGACGAGTGGGACGACGCCCGCGCCCCGATCCCGCCGCAGCTCGACTGGTACCCGCCGCGCGGATACGAGGGCGTCGGCGAGGACAAGCTGATCCTGCTCGATCGCTCGGTGAAGCTCGGCGGCAGCGTCGCGCTCGTGCACACGCCGGGGCACACGCGCGGCAACCACTCGATCGTCGCGCACACCGACGACGGCCTGCTCGTCACCAGCGAGAACGGCGTCTGCGCCGACAGCTACGCGCCCGCGCGCTCGCGGATCCCGGGCCTGCGCCGCTTCGCCGCGCAGACCGGCGCCGAGGTGGTGCTCAACGGCAACACCCTCGAGGGCTCGACGGACCAGTACCTCTCGATGGTGCTCGAGAAAGAGCTCGCCGGCCCGTGCCCGCAAAACCCCGACTTCTACAACGTCTCGCCCTCGTCGGAGCTCTCGGGGCACGCGCTCTCGCCCGCGCTGCGCCCGACCTTCCGCTTTGGTGAGCGCTGCTACGGCAGCCCGCGCTCACGCGCCTGAGCGCGCCGTCTCGATCGCCTTCGTCAGCTCGGGGTCCTCGGGCTTGAGGATGCCGTCGCGGCGCCAGACGATCGTCCCGCCGCGATCGATGACGAAGCTGACGGGGTAGCCGAACAGGCCCAGCGCGTTGGCGGCCCGCTGCTCGTTGTCGAGGATGATCGGGTAGCTCAGGCCGAGCTCGTTGACGAGCTCGCGGACCTCCGGCTCGTCGCGTTCGTCGTCCTCGCTCAGGCCGACGACCGCGACCCCCTCGAGCGTCTCGTGCAGGCGCTGCAGCTCCGGCAGCTCCGCGCGGCAGGGCGTGCACCAGGTCGCCCACACGTTGAGCAGCACCACCTCGCCCTCGGCGCGCGCGCCCGGCTTGTACAGCTCGTCTAGCTCGAGCGTGGCGCCGTCGAGCGTCGGGCCGGCGACCGCCGGCATCACCTGTCCCGGGAGACCTGGCTTCTCGTACTTCTTCGACTTCGCGGTGCAGGCGCCGAGCGCGAGCGCGAGCGCGGAGACGAGCAGGACGATCCTGGGGGAGGGCATCGCGGGGAGTCTAGCCCGGATCGCGCGCCGGCGCCGTAGGGCGGGCTAGAAGCGGTACAGGAACAGCAGCCGCAGGGTCTGGTAGTCGAAGGTTGGGTGCACGTCCGGGTCGAGCTCGATGCGCTCGCCGGTGAAGGTGTTGGTGACCGAGCCGGTCGTGTTCTCGACCCGGCGGTCCTGCCACACGAGCTGCATCAGCCACACGTCGCGCCACAGGAAGATGTGGGCGGCGACCCGGTACTGAAGCTCCTGGACCTGGCGGCGCAGGTCGTAGGGCAGGTTGGCCGCGTCGGGCGGGTTCTCGAACTCGGTCGCGAGGTACTGACCGAAGTCCGCCGCGAACAGCAGCCGCTTCTTGACCGCGAGCACGGCGGCCTGGACGTTGTAGGCCAGCTGCCAGTTCTTGAACTCGAGCTCGCGCTTGCCGTAGACCTCGCCCATCAGCAGGAAGCGCTTGTAGCGAAACACCGACTGCAGGTTGACCGCGGGGTAGCGCTCGGCCGCGCGCTGGTCGTACTTACCGCCCGCCGTCAGCGTCCAGGTCAGCGGGACCGGCGTGTACAGCAGCGGCGAGTCGAACCTGTTGTAGTAGCCGAACAGGTTCATGTGGAGCTGGGCGCCCGCGGAGTAGGTGAAGTTGCGGTTGTCGTCGGGGAAGAAGTTGCCGCCGATGTTGCCCGCGTAGCGCCCGCTGCCGCCGGCCGCGAACGCGCGGTAGATGAACTTGCCCTTCTTATCGAGCGGGCCGCCGAACTCCAGCGCCGCGCCGTTGCCCTGCTCGAAGGCGTTGTAGACGTAGTAGGCCGGCTCGACGAGCAGGCGCTTGTGGACCGAGCGCACCAGCTCCAAAGACAGGCCGCCGCCGCCGCTGTTGACGTTGAAGTAGTGCCCGTTCTTGATCGGGATCTGGAACAGCGCGAAGGTCACGCGCGGGCTCTTCTCGAAGCGCGAGGAGATCAAGAAGAAAGAGTTCTGGATGAAGGGGAGCTGGCCGAGCGCGCGCAGCTGCAGGCTCTCGAAGGTCGTGTTCTGGTTGAAGGTGCTGTCGTTGACGTTGCTCGGGATCTCCATCTCGTGCTGCACGCGCGCGACCACCGAGAACCGGAAGTTGCCCGAGGGTCCACACACCGAGACCTCGGTGCTGATCTTGCAGCCGATGTCCTCACAGTCGGTGAAGCCGTCGTTGTCGTTGTCGATGCCGTCCGAGCAGAACATGTTGGTCCGCTCGCCGCCGGCGTCGAGGCCCTCGCGGTTGAGCAGGTCGTCGGGGTCCTCGTTGTCCTTGATGACGATCTGCGGCTTGTCGCCGGAGCCGGTCACCGGGGTGCCGGTGACGGCCGTGACGCCGCTGGCTGCGGACGCGCTGGTCCCGGCCGCGCCGCCCACCGGCTTGCCCGCCATCTCCAGGTCGTAGGAGCCCATGCAGGCCTCGGTCCCCTGGCAGTTGGTGTCCTCGCAGTCGGTGTAGCCGTTGGCGTCGTTGTCCACCCAGTCGCGGCAGCGGGCGTCGGAGGACTCGACGTTGCCGTCGGGCTGACACGCGGGGTCGCTCTTGCAGTCGTTGTCGCCGCAGTCGGTGACGGTGTCCTGATCTTCGTCGATGCCGTCGGCGCAGTTGGTCTCGCGCTCCGCCGCGGGCTGGGCCGCGGCCGCCGTCGGCAGCAGCAGGGCGAACAACGCAAAGGCGGCGAGCGTGAGCCAGGCGAGGGGCGCCGTGGCGGCGCGAACGCGCGGTTCGGACTGGATGAGTTCGGGGCCCGTTGAGGTCATCACTGGGTGCTTTCGGGAGGACGCGGGAGGACGCGGGAGAACGCGGGAGAACGCGGGAGAACGTAGGAGAGTGCGCGGTATTGAGCGGGGGTCGATGGAGCGATTCCAGAGCGGCGCGGGGCGTCGAGGAGGGGACTAGATCCAGGCGTCGCAGATCAGCGGCGCGTCCGCGCAGACCGTGGCCGCCGGGTTGTGGCGGCAGTCCCAGTCTTCGCAGTCGATGAAGCCGTCGCCGTCGTTGTCCTCGCCGTCGGAGCAGCGCATGTCGACGAGCGCCGGCAGCTCGTTGGCCACGCTCTCGTAGCAGACCTGCACGACGTTGGGGTCGGCGTTGTTACGGCACGAGTAGTCGGCGCAGTCGGTGAAGCCGTCGCCGTCGTTGTCGAGGCCGTCGCGGCAGGTCTTCACCGAGGCCTCGCAGAGGTCGCGGAGCTCCTCGTCGTCAGCCTCGCTGCACGAGTTGTCGTTGCAGTCGGTGTAGCCGTTGCCGTCGTTGTCGACGCCGTCCGTGCACTTCTCGAGGGTGTTCTCGAGCACGGACGCGCAGTAGTCGAGGATCTCCTGATCCTCGCTCTCGCTGCACGAGAAGTCCGCGCAGTCGGCGAAGCCGTTGCCGTCGTTGTCTTCGCCGTCAGAGCACTTCCCGAGCGAGATCTCGAGCACCGAGTCGCAGTAGTCGAGGACCGCTTGATCCTCGCTCTGGCTGCACGAGAAGTCGTTGCAGTCGGTGAAGCCGTTGTTGTCGTCGTCGACGCCGTTGGAGCAGGCCTCGAGGGTGTCCTCCTCGGGCACGTCGGCGCAGTAGTCGAGGATCTCCTGGCTCATGGACATCGAGCAGGCGAAGTCGGCGCAGTCGGTGTAGCCGTTGCCGTCGTCATCGACGCCGTTGGAGCAGGCCTCGAGATCCTCCTCGGGCCGGCGACAGGGCATCGT
The DNA here is from genome assembly GCA_030430565.1 of Polyangia bacterium. Taxonomy (GTDB): domain Bacteria; phylum Myxococcota_A; class Polyangia; order Nannocystales; family Nannocystaceae; genus JACKDW01. The sequence goes on along the minus strand of JAUIKS010000002.1, from coordinate 373,565 downwards.
GCCGGCGCAGTCGAGGTCGTCGCAGTCGACGTCCCCGTCCATGTCGTTGTCTACGGTATCGGCGCAGACGATGTCATCGTTCTCAGACACCTCGCGGCAGACGGTGACGTAGACGCCCTGGCGACAGCCGAAGTCGGCGCAGTCGATGTAGCCGTTGCCGTCGTTGTCGACGCCGTCCGAGCAGGTATCGTCGGTGTTCTCGCGCGAGCAGCAGAGCTCGGCGATGGTGCGGCAGTTCGGATCGCCGCAGTCGAACTGGCCGTTGTCGTCGTTGTCGAGCTTGTCCGAGCACAGCTCGTAGCTGTCCTCGCGGTCATACGGCGGGATGTCGGGCACGAACTCGCCGCACAGGTGCGAGAGCACGAGGCAGTCCTGATCGTCGCAGTCGACCAGGCCGTCGCCGTCGTTGTCGATGCCGTCCGAGCAGCTCTGGTCGTCCTTCTCGTAGCCGTACAGCGGCAGCAGCGGCGAATTGTACTGACAGCCGAGCCCCAGCCCGAGCGCGCTCGCGAAGCAGACGAGGGGGAGCAGCGCGTCGCGCCAGCGTCGGCGGCTCACTTGAGACACTCGGCCTTACCCCCGCCGTAGCGGCGCTTGAAGGGAACGTGGATCATGCACGCGGCCTCGCTGCCCTGGGCGTCGGCGCCGAAGCTGCCCTTCGCCGCGTACTCGCGCGTCAGGTGGTCCTTGAGCGCGTCGCGCTGATCGTAGGGGACCAGGCGGTTGACGTGGCGAAAGCGGGCGAAGTCGCGGATGACCGCGCGCAGCTTGGCGTCGTCGAGCCCCGTGATCATCGCGCTCACGCGGGCGTCGGCGCGGACCTGCTGCGTCACCGTGTCGACCGCGCCCTCGTCGACCTGGTACACGCGGTGGCAGGCGCGCGCGCACTCGCGGTAGATGTCCTGGTGCTTCCACTTGACCGAGTGGCCGTCGGCCGAGGACACGAGGCGGTTGTAGTTGCGGGCGCGGTCTTTCTTGCCGACCGCCTCGTCGGCGGAGTGCAGCGAGGTGAGCACGTACTCGGGCACGCCGTGGGCCCAGATCCCGCGGCGCGCGGCGATGGCTTCTTTTTGGGCCTCGATCAAGCGGGCGTCGCCGGGGTCGTCGGTCACGCTCATGACGTGCGCGAGGCCCTTGCGGATCTGGTCCTCGGCGAGCCCGGGGCAGTGGATCAGCGCGCGGTTATAGGTGTCGGCCTCGCCGGTGTTGCGGCACTCCCAGACGCCTCGACGGGCGTTGAGCGTCGCCATCTTGGCGAGCACGTACATCTCCTTCGCGGTCCAGGTGCCCCACTGGTGCACCGGCCCGTAGGACTCGAGGGTGTTGAAGCCCATGAGGCGGGCCTTGGTCCCGTTGCCCGGGCCGCTGACGACGCGGAAGCTGTCGCCGTCGTTGAAGTGCACGGCCACGACCTGGCCATCGAGGATGACCTTGGACCGGGCCTCGGCTGCCTCGACGAGGCGCGGCGGCGTCACCTGTGCCGCGCCGGCGAGCGCGAAAGCGAGAGCGCCGAGTCCGAGGCGCCATCGTGCGCGATACAGTCCTGGTCTTCGTTTGCGGGGGCGAGCGGCCACGACCGCATGATGGCCGAAATCGACCACAATAGGCAATGACCCAATCGGTGACAAATTGCAGACCAACGCCCCCAGGTGACTCCAGAAAGCGTTTGTACCGACTGGGCCGTTGGAGCCGAGAGACGCCCAGGCTACACTTTCGCGCCGTGCGATCCCGCGACCCGAGTTCGTTGTTCTACGCCCGAGCGCGCAGTTGTCGCGCCCCCGGGATCGTGTTGGCGCTCGGGCTGCTCGTCAGCGCAGTCGGCAGCGGGTGCGCGATCGAGCAGCGCGCCGCCGAGAAGATGATCGACCCGGGCTTGCGGACGCCGGGAGCCGGCCTGCAGCTGGAGCGCGAGCGCGCGCGGGTCAGGGGCGGGATGAAGCTCGGGCCCTACGAGGTCCGCGGGGTCTCGGTGCGGGAGCGCGCGTTCGCGGTCGACGGCTCGATGTTCTCCTCGCAGGTCCCGGGTCGACCGATCCGCGAGTACCAGCTCGCGCTCGAGTTCGCCGCGCCCGAGCAGTCGCGCACGTGGACGACGACCTGCACCGGGCAGCGTCGGCAGTCGCAGGACGCGGACTTCGCCGCGACCGCCGGTGAGGCGCGCGACGACGTGGCGATTCGCTGTCAGCTCGCGGGCGCGGGGGGGCGCTGGGAGTTCACCGCCGAGGGCAACCTCGGGCAGAACTTCGAGGGCACGTTCTCGCGGGCGCAGAGCAGCGCGGCGCCGGGGCAGGAGGCCGCCGAGCGGGTCGAGATCCTGCTGTGGTTCACGATGTGGAAGTTCATGCGCCGCTCGCTCCCGACGGCGGCGGTGCAGATCCGACGCGGGGAGCGGGCGGTCGCGGCGATGATCCTCGCGCGACCTGAGCGGGCGTGGGTCGACGAGGGGCTCGAGCACGAGGAGCGCGAGCTCTCGCTCGCGCTCCTGGTCGCGCTGCGCTACCTGCCGATCGGCTTCGACGAGGGCTAGGCTTCACGCGAGCGCGTGCTTCGGGCACCCATAGCGTGCGGGCGTCGACCATATGCCCCTTCGGGCACCCTTAGCGTGCGGGCATCGGGTCGCTGCTTAACGCCAGGGGACCCTCCGGCTTCCGGGCGGCGAGCGTCTGAACGGGCGAAGCGGACGGGCGTCGCGGCGCTCGCCGTCCTCAGCCGGCCCCTCCCTGGCTCGCGCGCGACCCTTGAGCTTCGGCGAGACCTCGGCATCTGCACGTCGAGGCCTGACCGAAGCGGAACTCGAGCCGAGAGAGCCTGATCGGCCCCTCCTGGCTCGCGCGCGACCCTTGAGCTTCGGCGAGACCTCGGCATCTGCACGTCGAGGGCCTGATCGGCCCCTCCTGGCTCGCGCGCGACCCTTGAGCTTCGGCGAGACCTCGTCATCTGCACGTCGAGGCCTGACCGAAGCGGACTTCGGGCGGCGAGCGTCTGATCGGCCGGGGTCGATGCTTAGCGCTCCGGCGAGACCTACGCGATCCGGCCGGAGCGCTTCGGGGCTACTCGACGATGTCGTTGAGGTCGCGCGGCGACATGCGACGCTTTTCGAAGGCGAAGCGCAGCGGGCCGGTGAGCGAGCTGTAGGTGGTGCCGACGGTGGGCTTCGGCCAGTCGTCGTTGGCGATGAACTGCTTGTCCATGGTGAGGCCGTCGACCTCCCACTCCCAGTACATCTCCATGCCCTCGACGGTGACCGTGACGTTCTCGACCGTGGCGAGCACGCCCTCCCAGTCCTCGAGCAGGCAGTCGGCGGGGGTCAGGACCTCGGGCACGACCGGGGCGGTGCCGCCGGTCGGCACGATGTCGGCCATGTCCTGGACGACGATCTGCGAGTTGTCGAAGAACTCCTCGTAGGTGCCGGTGATGTCGACGACATCGCCGACCGCGAGCGCGGGCGCGCCGTTGGGCAGGAACACGTTGATGCCGGACCACGCGCCGCCGTCCTGCTCCTGGACGTACATGTTGTTGCCCGCGAAGGTCAGGGGGCTCGAGACGACCACGTTCTTGATCGTGACGGTGTTGCCCTCGGGGACGTCGCCCATCTGCACCTGGTAGACCGTCGCGTCCTCGGACGGGCCCGTGGTGTCGGTGTCGGTGGTCGTGGTCGGGTTGCCGCCGGAGTCCCAGTCGATGACGTCGTCCCAGGTGCGCGGGGCGATGTAGAAGAAGGGCGGGTCGTAGGTGTTGCGCGCCAAGGGGCCGATGAGCGCGCCGAAGGTGTCGCCGTTGACCGGCTGGAATTGCTCGCCGGCGGCGAACAGGTACTGATTGTTGAGCGTGAGGCCGTCGCTGAGGACGTAGTTGCCGAAGCCCTGCGAGTCGTCGGTGACCTCGACGTTCTCGACCCGGACGACCACGCTCTCGTAGGGTTCGCCCGTGGCGTCACCGGCCAAGGTCGCGGCGGGCACGACGACCGGGGCGGGGGGGGTCGCGGTCCCGGTCACGCTGACGCTCTCGAGCGAGTTGACGCTGAGCTGCGAGACGCCGTTGTACTCCTCGTAGGTGGCGGTCACGGTCACCTGGTCGCCGACGTTGAGCTGCAGCCCGAGGTCGGAGAAGGTGAACAGGTAGATGCCGGACCACTCGCCGCCGGCCGGGTCGCCGATGTAGTACTGGGCGTATTGATCCTCGCCGCCGTAGACGCGGACCGGCGCGGTCACGATGGCGTCTTTAACGGTGACCACGGTGTCGGGCGCGACCATGCCCTGGCGGATCATCGGGATGGTCACCTCGTCACCCATCGGGGTGGTGTCCGTGCCGGGGCCGGCCGAGGTGCCGCTCATGCCGTCGGTGCCTTCGGTCGCGCTCGTCGGCGCGTCGGTGTCGCTGGCGGTGTTGCCGTCGGTGATCGTGCAGGCCAGGGATGCCGCGGCGAAGGTGGTGGCGAGGGTCGGGGCGAACAGGGCGGTGGAAAGCCGGGTCATGGAATTCTCCAATGCCGTCACGGTGTGCACAGGGACGGTCGTTCAGTTCAGGAGGAGCACGTCAGGAGGAGCACGGCATGCGCGCACTCGCGCGGCGACATTCCCCCAGCAGACGCGGAAGTGTCAACCGCGGCGTTGGGACAATTCGTCGACAATTCGCCCGCTGCTGGGGCCAACGCGGGACGGCGCTACGGGACGATACACACGCCGTAGTGTTCGTAGTTCGGCGGCGGGTCGTCGAAGTAGGGCGTGCAGGCCTTCGGCGCCGCGCACGTGTCGGGCTCGTTGAGGTCGCAGAAGGGCGTGCAGCAGGCGCCGCCTTCACAGTCCGGGAGACCGTCACCGTTAAGAAGACAGGCGAGCCCCGGCTCGCAGGCGTTGATGAACTCACAGACGTCGTCTTCGCCGCCGAGCGTGTCGCCGGCGAAGACGCAGACGAAGCTGTCTTCGTCGTCGGGGTTATTCACACACAGCTGGCCGTCGTCGCAGTCCATGATCAGCGGGTCGCAGATCGGCAGGCACAGCGTGAGCGCGCCGTCGTTGGCGATCACGCAGCTGGCGCTCGGCGGGCAGCTGGGGTTTTGCGGCGTCCCCGTGCACTGCGCGACGCAGGTGCCGTCCTGCGTGCCCGGCTCGACGCCCCAGCAAATCGCGCCAGCTTCGCAGGTGTCGACGCCGGACTGGATGCTCTCGTAGATGCAGGCCTCGCCGACGGCGTCGGGCTCGGCGTCGACGGGGACGCACTGCACCGCGTCCCACACGTCGTCGCCGCTCTCGTCGTAGGGCGCGCACTTCTCGCCCTCGGGACAGTCCTGGGACCAGACATCACAGGGCGAGTCGTCGAAGAAGTCCTCGGGAGGGCAGCCGGCGTAGAAAGCGCAGGGATCGGTGTAGTCGTCCTCGGTGGTGCCTGCGGTGTCGGTCGGGCCGGCGCTGGTCTCGGAGGTGTTGGCGGTGGTGGTGGTGGCGGTGGCGGTGGAGGTGCCTGGGCTCGTGCTCGTCGAGCTGCTCGGCGAAGTGCTGGTCGGGACCGGGCTCGTGGTGGGATCCGCCGACATGCCCGCAGTGGTGCCGGTGGTGTTGTCCGAGCCGGGGCCACAGGCGACGCCGAGCCCGAGGCAGATGACGGCCGCGACCGCGACGCCGAAGGCGGCCTGGGGCCGGGGCGCTTCGTCGCTGCGCAGCGCGTCGCCGCAGAACGGGCAGACGGGCTCGGCGGGCAGGACGTGGCGGGCACACCCGGGACAGATCAGCATGCGGGGAGCGTCTCACGCACGGGCGACGATTGCAATGAATGGTAGTTATTTTTGTAATTGGTGTAATCGTCAACGAAGAGGTTACGACTTGACGACTCCTGGCGCGCGCCGTAGCTTCAGCGAGTCCAGTCCGTTCGCGGATGGGCAACCTGCGGCAACGGGTCAGGCGGGGAACCGAGCAGCCCACCGCGGGTTTTTTGTTGGTTGAGCCGCCCGACCTGGTACCCAATGGTTGTGGCGGAGCTCGTGGCGCCCTCGGATTCGAACGTGGCGCCGAGCTCGGCGTCCGACAAGCTGATCAACTTGTTCGCCTTCGAACGCACGGCCCAGGCCCGGCTGAGCCCGAGCGCGCGCGACTACTTCGCGAGCGGCGCCGGCGATGAGATCACGCTGCGAGCGAACCGCAGCGCGTTCGAACGCGTGGCGCTGCACTACCGGGTGCTGGTCGACGTGTCCGAGCGGAGCACGCGGACGACCGTGCTGGGGCATGAGCTGGCGACGCCGGTGCTCGTCGCGCCGACCGCGTTTCAGCGCTTGGCGACGCCCGAGGGCGAGCTGGCGACGGTTCGCGCCGCCGGCGGCGCGGGCACGATCATGATCGTGAGCACCCTGAGCACCACGAAGATCGAGACGATCACGGCGGCGGCCTCGGGCCCGGTGTGGTTTCAGCTCTACGTGTACCGGGAGCGCGCGGCGACCGAGGCGCTGATCGAGCGCGTCGAGGCGGCGGGCTGCTCGGCGCTGGTGCTGACCGTGGACGCGCCGGTGCTCGGGCGGCGCGAGCGTGACGTCCAGAATCGGTTTCAGCTGCCGCCCGGGGTGCGGATCGAGAACATGCTGGCGAACCAGGCGCGGGCGTCGTTGCCCGACGCGCCGGAGGACTCGGGGCTCGCGGCCTACTTCGCGTCGCTGCTGGATCCCTCGCTCTCGTGGCGTGACCTTGACTGGCTGCGCTCGCGGACCACGCTGCCGATCTTGGTGAAGGGGATCGTTCGGCCGGACGACGCCCGTCAGGCGGTCGATCGCGGCGCGGCCGGGATCATCGTCTCCAACCACGGCGGTCGGCAGCTGGACACGGCGCCGGCGACCCTCGACGTGCTCCCGTCGATCGTCGACGCGGTGGGGCGTCGCGCCGAGGTCCTGCTCGACGGCGGAGTGCGTCGCGGCACCGACGTGATCAAGGCGATCGCCCTGGGGGCGCGGGCGGTGCTGCTCGGGCGGCCCGTGCTGTGGGGGCTCGCGGTCGACGGCGAGCGGGGCGCCGCGCGGGTGCTGGAGCTGCTGCGCGACGAGCTCGATCGCGGCATGGCGCTGTGCGGCTGCCCGCGCGTTTGTGACATCGACGCGTCGCTCGTGCGGGTCGATTTTTAATGGTGTCTTAATGGACATGTTTTTCCAGGCGAGGATCAGGGAGGTGCGCGCGTGAGCTATCAACTTCGGACCCTGAAGGCGCCCCGGCTGACCGGGCGCGCGCTGGCGATGTTCAGCCGCGCGATGGAGGGCGCGGCGACGCGCGGGCTCTTGCTGCCGAAGCTCGAGCGCGACTCGGGCCTGACAGACTTCCGCGCGCTCGACGTCGACGCGCCGCCGACCTTGTTCCCGCTGCACCCGGCCTCCTCGGCGCATCGTGAGGACGACGCGCCGCTGTCGCCGGAGACGCTGGTGGAGGAGGACGCGGCGCGGGAGCGGGCGCGGGCCGGCGAGGGGGCGCCGCCGCAGACCGCCAGCGGGTTCACGCGTCGCTATCGTCGCGGGCTGTGTACACCCGAGGATGTCGCCGAGCGCTACCTCAGCGCGCTCGCGGACAGCGACTCGCACTACCCGCCGCTGCGGGCGGTGATCCGACACGACGCGCGGGCGCTGCGGCGGGCGGCGAAGGAGTCCGCGGCGCGCTGGCGCGCCGGGCAGCCGCTGTCGTCGCTCGACGGCGTGCCGGTGGTCATCAAGGATGAGCTCCAGGTCGCCGGCCTGCCGATGTCGGTCGGGACGCGGTTTCTAGGGACCGCGCCGGAGACCGAGGACGCGACGGTGGTCGCGCGCCTGCGCGCCGCCGGGGCGCTGATCGCCGGCGTGGCGAACATGCACGAGATCGGGATCGGCGTCACCGGGCTCAACCTCCACCACGGCACCCCGCGCAACCCCTACGGCGAGGGGCGGGCGCGCGGCGGCTACTTCACCGGCGGCTCCTCGAGCGGCTCGGCGGCGGCCGTGGCCGCGGGCCTGTGCCCGCTGGCGATCGGCGCGGACGGAGGCGGCTCGATCCGGATCCCCGCGGCGCTGTGCGGCGTCGTCGGGCTCAAGCCGACCTGGGGGCGCGTGAGCCACCACGGCTGCTATGAGCTGGCGTGGAGCGTCGGTCACATCGGCCCGATCGCGGCGACCGTCCGCGACTGCGCGCTGCTCTACGCGGCCACGGCGGGACCAGACCAAAAAGACAGCTACTCACGCTCCCAGCCGGCGCCGGGTGATCTGCGATCGTGGCTCGAGGCGGACTCCCTCGAGGGCCTGCGCGTCGGCGTGTACCGCCCGTACTTCTCCGACGCCGAGCCCGAGGTCGTCGAGGCCTGCGAGCGCGCGCTCGCGCGCCTCGAGCGAGACGGCGCGACGGTCCACGAGATCACCGTCCGGCACCTCGAGCGCTGCCGCGTCGCCCACATGATCACGATCTCCAGCGAGATGGCGGCGGCGATGGCGCCGCTGATGGCCGCGCACGGGCGGGAGTTCGGATATGACGTGCGGATCAACCTCGCGGTCGCGCGCTCGTTCACGGCGACGGACTACGTGAAGGCGCAGCGCGTGCGCACGCAGCTCTCCGAGCACATGACCGAGCTCTTGGCGCCCGCCAGCGGCGTCGACCTCATCGTCACGCCGACCACCGGCTGCGTCGCGCCGCCGATCCGCCAAGACGCGCTCGCGGCCGGCGAGAGCGACCTCGAGACGCTCAGCAGGATCATGCGCTTCGCGGCGCCGGCCAACCTCACGGGCTTCCCGGCGATCTCGGTGCCGGTCGGCTACGACGGCCAGGGGCTGCCGATCGGGCTGCAGCTGCTCGCGCGGCCGTGGGAAGAGAACCTGCTCATTAAGGCAGGTTCAATGATTGAGCGGCACGTCGCGCGCCGACGGCCGCCGCGGCGCTACGACCTGCTCGATCCCTGGCCCGAGTGATCGCGGGCGGACGTCGGCTGTCGGCGCGCGGCGAATTTGGCCTATCGCAGGACGGCCTTGATCTTGCGCGAGAGGTAGTCGCCGTTGAAGTTCTTCTGGATGCTGCCGTCGGCGCCGACCTGCTTGGCGAGCTTGCGCAGCTCCGCCTCGTCCATGGCCGAGAACAGGATCATCCTGGTGTGATCGAGCGAGGTGTTCTTGCGGATGAGCCCGATCAGCTGATCCCCGGAGAGCGCCGGGATGTTCACGTCGACGAGGATCAGGTGGGGGTCGAAGGCTCGCGCCTTGTTGGTGACGCCGAACGGCGAGTTCGAGGTCTCGACCACGAAGCCCCTGCGCTTTAGGACACGTGCCACCATGTCCAGCTGGTCCGGATCGTCGTCGACGACCATGACGCGAATTGGGTCCTTGGTCATCGGCGGCGGACCTCCTGCGCGACGGTCACCGCTCGGTCTTCAGCGTGAGTGTTGTTGTGCTTCTTCACTGCCACGTCGGTTCGCCTCGGCGAGTCGTGCCGGGATAGTCTATCCGGAGAGCAAACGCGACACACCCCGCGCGGCGTCTTCGGCCGGCGGGGTGTGGTGTGAGGTGTGAGGGCGCGGGCGCGCTCTCCCGGGGCTTTGTCGGGCGTTCGCAGCCGTTTTAGCGCCGCTCGCAAAACGCTCGCGGGCGCCTCGCTCGCGCGCGCACGCTCAGCCGCCGCGCCGGGTGGGCTTCGTGCTGAGCTTGACCTCGGCCCCGAGCTCCGCGCCGCCGTCGCTCGGCGTCGCGCTCGGGTCCGGGGCCTTGACCTTGATCTTGACGACGCCGCCGCCCGCGTCCGCCGAGAGCCCCTCGGCCGCGCCGATGAAGTAGACGTCGTGCACGTGGCGGGCCTCGACGACCTTGTGGCGGTACATCGAGGCGGTCACGCTGCTCTTCTCAGCGGCTGTCGCCGCGGTCAGCTTCGCGCGGTACTGCCCGCCGAAGCCGGCGGCCTCGCGCAGGCCCACGAGCAGCAGCACGCCCCAGTCGCCGGAGCCGCCGATGTGGGCGCCGAAGGTCGTGATGCCGAGCTCGAAGGGGATCGCGGGCTCGCCGGTCTCCGCCATGTGCTTGTAGGCCACGAGCCCCTTGGAGCGCGCGTGGCGAACGAGCAGCCCACCACCGCCGCCGCGGTAGGCGGCGACGCCCGTGATGCCGGGGCTCTCTAGGATCTTCTGGAAGCGCGAGCTCCAAAGCACCTTGCGCAGCCGCCGGCTGATCTCCTGGCGCTTGGCCACGTCGACGCCGAGCGCGAGCGCGAGTTCGTCCGCGCGGGCCTCGACCTCGCCGGAGCTAAAGGGCTCTAGATCGCGGAACTGGCTCGCTTTCGGGCGCGCCCAGGCGGCGCGCGGGCCCAGTCCAGCGGCGACCAGGCCGCAGGCGCCGAGCGTGAGCGCGCGACCCAGGAGGCGACGGCGAGTCCAGGGAGTCGCGGACGGGGAGTCGGAGTCATACATATCCGGACCTTCGCGCCGGCGATCGATGTAGTCAAAAAACGTACAAAGGTCGGCTAGTCGGGTCGCGGTGAGTCGGCGGGTTCTGCGCTGGTGGCGGCAACAGGGCGAGATTTCTTGAGATCCCCCGCGAGGATCTGGATCAAGCGCTCTGGGCGCAGGTAGGTCTTGGCGACCCGCTGGATGTCGGCGGGGGTCAGCGCCGCGATCGCGGCGTTTTGTTTGGCCGTGAACTCGGTGGTTCGACCCAGGTAGAGCTCGTCGATGAGGTCGTCGGCGACGGCGCCGTCGTTCGTGAGCCGAGTCTTGAATTCGGCCAAGTAGCCCGTCTTCGCTGTCTCTAGCTCGGCCTTCGTGACGCCGCCGTCGCGCAGACGCTCGATCTCCTCGACCACGGCCGCGAGGGCGCTGTGGGCGTTCTGCGGCGCGCAGATGGCCGAGGCCACGAACTCGCCGACGCGCTGGTGGGCGCTGGCGTAGACCCCCGAGTAGGCCCCGTAGGACCAGCCCTCGCGCTCGCGCAGGCGATCGTTGAGCCGCGAGTCCGAGCTCCCGCCGAGGATGTAGTTGGTGAGCAGCAGCGCGGGGTAGTCGGGCGCGTCGTCGCGGAGCTCGAGGCCGTGACCGACGACGACCATCGCCATCTCTTTATCAGGCGTGTTGATCGTCTCGACGCTGGCGGCGCCGGCGATGCGGACGCCCTCGGGCGCGCGCGCGTAGGGCTGGGGGCTGCGCCAGTCGCCGAATTCACGCGTGAGCGCGGCCTTCAGCTCGTCGGGGTCGAAGTCGCCGACGACGCTGAGCTCCGCCGCGCTCGCGCCCCAGAGCCGCTTATGGATGTCTTTCAGGTCACGCAGTTTGACGGTGTGCAGCTCGGCCAGCGCCTCGTCGGTGCTCGGCGTGTAGCGAACATGTCCCTTGGAGTAGGGGGACAGCGCGCGCTCGAATCGCAGCGAGGCCTGCGCGGACGGGTCGCCGCGATCCTCGAGCAGGGAGCTCTTCCACTCCTTGCGCAGGATTTCGAACTCGCGCTTCGGGAACGCGGGCGCGCGCAGGGCCTCGGCGACGAGCGCGAGCACCTCGGGGACGCTGGCGCGGATCGTCGTGACGGTGACGGTAGCGACGCCAGGGTCGCCCTCGAACCACACCGAGGCGCGCAGCCGGTCGAAGGCGTCGCGCAGCTGCTGGTAGTCGTGCTTCTCGGTCCCGCGCAACAGCAGGTAGGGGAGCATCGTCGACGCCAGCTGCTTGCCCGCGAGCGTGCGCTCGTCGCCGTAGCGCAGGCGCAGGCGCAGCGTGACGGTGCGGCCGCGCGTGCGCTTGGGCAGCAGCGCGAGCGCGACGCCGGGCTCGAGGCGCGCGCGCGCGGTCCGGGACTCGATGTTGGGCAGCGTCGCCGCGAAGGCCTCGCCGGCCGCGAGCGCGCCGCGGCCCGTGTAGCCCTGGAGCATCGCGGCGAGATCGGGCTGCGGGGGCTGGGGCGCGCGGGCGGGGGCGTCGGTCGGCAGAAACAGCCCGGCCGTGCGGTTGTCGGCCCTGAGGTACGCGCGAGCGAAGCGCTCGACGTCGGCGGCGGTCAAGGCCTCGACGCGATCGCGGTGCAGGAACATCATCCGCCAGTCGCCGAGCGCGGCCCACTCGCTGAGCTCGATCGCGATCTCCGTGGTGTTCGCCATCGCCAGGTCAAAGCGCTTGAGCGCGCTGTTGCGGTAGCGGTCGACCTCGGCCGCCGTGACGCCGGCGCGCGCGACGTCCTCGATGATCGCGATCATGCGGTCGCGGATCGTCTCGACGGCGCGGCGCTGGCGATCGGCGGCCTTCGCCGCGGAGGAGTCGTCGGGCACCGGGACCTCGGCGTCGAGCTCGATCCAGCCGGGGTCGTGCAGCGGCGTCGTGAAGCCGTCGACGCCGGCGACCTCGCCGGTCTCGACGAGCTGCTTGTACAGGCGCCCCGACGGCTCATCGATGAGCAGGTGCAGCAGCGCCTCGGAGGCGGCGTAGTCCGGATCGGCGCCCGCGACCGAGTGATAGACGAGGCCGACGAGGCCGATGTCGCCGCTGCGGCGCAGGATGACCTCGCGCGCGCCGTCCTGGATCGGCTCGACGGTGTAGGTCGCGGGGAGCGGCTCGGGCGGCTTGGGCAGCGCGCCGAAGTGCTCGCGCACGAGCTGCAGCGCGCGCGCCTCTTCGAAGTCCCCGGCGACGACGAGCACCGCGTTGTCGGGTCGGTAGTAGCGCTTGTAGAAGCTGCGCAGGCGCGCGGCCGGGACGTGCTCGATGTCGCTGCGCGAGCCGATGGTGGACTTGCCGTAGTTGTGCCAGAGGTACGCGCTCGACAGGATCCGCTCGTTGAGCACGGTGCCCGGATCGTTCTCGTCCATCTCGAATTCGTTGCGGACGACCGAGAACTCCTTGGCCAGCTCGGCCGCGTCGATCGGGTTGTTGACCATGCGATCGGCTTCGAAGCGCAGCGCCCACGCGAGGTTCTCCTCGCTCGCGGGCATGGTCTCGTAGTAGTTCGTGCGGTCGAGCCACGTGGTGCCGTTGAAGAACGCGCCGTGGTCCTGCAGGTCACCCCAGGGCTTCGGGAACGCCTTGGTGCCCTTGAACAGCATGTGCTCGAGCAGGTGCGCCATCCCGGTCTCGCCGTAGCCCTCGTGGCGCGAGCCGACCAGGTAGGTGACGTTGACCGTGACGCGCGCGCGCGAGGGGTCGGGGAACAGCAGCACGCGCAGCCCGTTGGGCAGGGTGTACTCGCTGATGCCCTCGACGCTGTGCTGTTTAACCGCCGTCGGGAGCTTCGGCGTCGACGCGTGCCGCCCCCGCGCAGGCTCGGCACGCTTCGGCTCCGGCGGCGTCGGGACCGCGTCGCGTGTGCAGGCTGCCGCGCCGACGGACATCGCGGCGATCACGAGCAGGGGGAACCACGAGGGGCGAACACGCGGGCGCGGGTGCATGTCCGAGGATCATCGCACCGCGAGGGGCCCCGGGTCACGTGGTGCGGCGACGCGTAGCCGCGCGTGCTCGATTTTTCGCGGGCGGCCAGCGCGGCGCGCCGCGAATTTCGGCGGAGGCGGCCGCCCTGGCTGTGCGAGTTGTCCTAGCTTCGGTCTCGTGGCACCGTCGCGGCGTGTCTACCTCGCCCTCCAAGCAGCTCGAGACCTTCCCAAATCCGCGCGTGGGCCGGGCCTACGAGATTCGCTTTGAGTGCCCGGAGTTCACCTGCCTGTGCCCGAAGACCGGGCAGCCCGACTTCGCGACGATCCGGATCCGCTACGTGCCGCAGGCGACCTGCGTCGAGCTCAAGAGCCTGAAGCTGTACCTCTGGTCGTTTCGTCAAGAGGGTCACTTTCACGAGGCCGTGACCAATCAGATCCTCGACGAGCTCGTGGCCGCGACGCGCCCGCGGAGCATGACGGTCGAGGGCGACTTCATGGTCCGCGGCGGGATCCACACGGTCGTGACCGCCTCGTTCGAAGACGACGCGAGCGTCAACCCCGTCGAGCGCGGCGACGTGTTCCTGCGCTGAGCGGGGTCGTCGCGCCGAGTCGTCGCCGCCAGTCGTTGCGTCTACACGATTTTCGCTGCGCCGCGCCGCGACCTGCACTATCGTGGGCGGCATGTCAGCTGGCGACGCCTTCGGCCTCGTGGGCACGCTGTTCGCGGAGCACTACGAGATCATCGAGTGTGTCGCCGAGGGGCGGACCGGTCTCATCTACGCGGCCCTCGAGCAGCGGACCGGTCGGGACGTCGCGCTCAAGGTCCTGCGCCCCGCGCTGTGCGAGAACAAAGACGTCGTCGACGCCTTCCTCGCCGAGGCTGAGGTCGCCTCGGCGATCCGCCACGCCGCGGTCGTCGAGATCCTCGAGGTCGGCGCGACCGCCAACGGCTGGGTGTTCGTCGCTATGGAGCGGATCGCCGGCGGCGAGGACATGGCGACCTACCTGCGGCACACCGGTCCGCTGCCGTGGTCGCGCGTGCGACCCCTGGCGATCCAGCTGTGTCACGCCGTCGACGCCGGCCACCGCCAGGGCGTCGTGCACCGCTACCTGACGACCGCGCGCTGCCTGCGGATGGTCGACCGGCGCCGGCGCGAGCGCATCAAGCTGCTCGGCTTCGGCGTCGCGGGCATCCTGCCGGGCGGCGAGCGCTCGGTCGCCTCCGCGCCCTACGCCGCGCCCGAGCAGCTCGCGGCCGCGGCCATCGATCGCCGGGTCGACGTGTTCGCGGTCGGGGCGATCATCTACGAGCTGCTGACCGCGCGGAAGCTCCCGGTGCTGCGGCTGCGCGTCGATCGACCCGAGCTCGAGCTCGACCTCTCGGCGGTTCGCTCGGGGGTCATCCGCGAGGTCCTGGCGAAGGCGCTGCACCCCGACCGCGAGCGCCGCTTCGTCGAGATGGGCGCGCTCGCCGACGCCCTCAACGCGATCGACGAGCTCGAGGACAGCGACGACGGCGAGTCGCTGGCGGCCGAGTCGCTGCCGGGCGCCGCCACGCCGGCGCCCGATGACCGCCCGCTGCGGCGCGGCGATTTCGTCGGCGGCGGTCGGTTTCAGCTCGTGCGCCGACTCGCGCTCGGCGGCGCGACCGCGGTGTGGCTGGCGATCGACAACCAGCGGCGCGAGCGGGCGGCTGTGCGGGTCTTGCACGATGAGTTCGCCCGGCTGCCCGATCGCGTCGCGCGTTTTGAGCAGGTCGTCGCCCGCATGCAGAGCCTCGAGCACCCGGGCGTCGTGCCGATCGTCTGCCCGGCGGCCGAGGAGGGCGGCCATCGGTTCTTCGCCGCGGACTTCGTCGAGGGCTGGGATCTTCGCGAGGCCCAGCGCGTCGGCCGACTCGCACCAGCGCAGACGCCCGCCGTGCTCACCGCGATCGGAGCCGCGCTCACCCACGCCCACGAGCGCGGCGTGCTGCATGAAGATCTTCGCCCGACGACCGTGCTGATCGACGCCGAGGGCAGGGTGCGGCTCGTCGACTTCGGGCTCGCCCGCGTCGCCGACACGACCGGCGGCCTGCGCACCGGCGCGGCCTGGACGTTCCCGTTCTTGGCGCCCGAGGTCCGCCGCGAGGCCGCCGCCGCGAGCGTGCGCGCCGATGTCTTTAGCCTCGGCGTGCTGGCGGTGTTCATGATCTGCGGCGGCGACTGGCCGGTGCCGGGGGACCCCGTGGCGACGATCGGCTGGCTGCGGCTCCCGCCGCCGCTCAAGCAGCTGCTGCGCAAGGCGACCGCGCCGGAGCCGAGCGACCGCTACCGCGATGTCGCGTCGATGTGCCGCGTGCTCACCGACATCTGCGAGTCGATCGACATCGACTGGGAGGCGGTCGCGCGCGAGCCGGTCGACCCGCGCGCGCGTCAGATGCTGCGCGACGCCGAGGGCGAGGCGCTGCTCGAGCTCCCGCGCGAGCCCGAGCTCGGCGCCGCCCGCCCCGAGCCCTCCGCCTCGATGTCCGGCCCCGGCGTCGTCTTCGTCTCGGGGGAGGACTCTGGCTTCCTCGACCCCGCGGCCGAGAGCGCCCACGGGATACCTGTCCCCAAGGGCCTGTTCGACGAGCACGACTACGCGGCCGGTCTCGGCGTCGGCGAGCGCGAGGCGCTGCAGCGCGCCGGCACCCAGCGCGCCCAGCTGCGCATCGTCCTCACGCTCGCCGTCGCCGTGATCTGCAGCCTCGCGGCCCTGACCATGGTCCTCACCATGCGGGCGCTCGAGGTCGAGACCGGCGAGCTGGTCGGGCGCATGGGCCAGTGCGAGCCCGCGCCGGCGCCCGATCGTTGAGCGACCCCCCGAGGGGCCCGCCATAGCGAACGCCCGCGTGTCCAATTGGTCACGCACGATCCGGTCGCGCCGAAGGGGGTATTCTACGCGGGATGCCGACCTCCGCCCATGTCGTGAGCAAGCCGCGGGCGCCCTTCACCACGCGCAGCGGGCAGCTCGAAGTCCATCAGGTCCCGGTCGCCCGCGACAACCTCGCGTGGATCATCCTCGATCGCGCCGCGCAGCAGGCCGCCGTCGTCGACGGGCCCGACGCCCGCGCCGTGCTCGACTACTGCGCCGCCGAGGGCGCGCAGCTCACCACCGTGATCAACACCCACACGCACCACGATCACATCGGCGTCAACCTCGACCTGCGGCGACGCGGGCTGCTCTCCCGCATGCGCGTGATCGGCCCGAAGCGCGCCGCCGCCGATGTCCCCGGGATCAACGAGCCGGTCGACGACGGAGACCGTGTGCGCTTCGGATCGGTGGAGGGCGCCGTGATGTTGACCGAGGGGCACATCGACGGCCACGTCTCATACCTCTTCGAGGACGTCCTGTTCTGCGGCGACACCCTGTTCGCGGCCGGCTGCGGGTACCTGTTCGACGGCCCGGCCGCGAAGATGCACGCCAGCCTGCAGCGCCTCGCCGCGCTCGACCCACAGACGCGGGTCTGCTGCGCCCACGAGTACACAGAGGACAACCTGCGCTTCGCGTGGAGCGTCGACCCGAACAACGCCGAGCTGGCCGCGCGCATCCGTGAGGTCTGGCGGGTGCGCGGCGAGGGCGGCTGCGCCGTGCCCTCGACCATCGCCGAGGAGCGGGCGACCAACCCGTTTCTCCGCGGCGATGATCCAGAGCTTCGAGCGCGGGTCGCGGCGGCGATGCCAGGGCGTGACCTCAAGGACACCTGCTCCGTGTTCGCGGCCACGCGGGCGCTGAAAGATCGCAAAGACTACCGATCGCTCACCGACGGCGATCTTCCGCTGAACAAGTAGGTCGTTTTTGAAATCCGTGTGTGTGAGCATGCATGGAGTGCGGCGAGCGTTCGCGGTGCGCCGCGGTTCGGCTTGCTGGCCTCTGCGCGCCCGGCTATCGTCCTGAAGTCTGGTGAGCCAACGGCAGCACACGACGCGCGGGACCTCGCGCGGTCGCGTCACTCGGCGTGGCCCACGGTCATCCGCGCCTCCCCGTTTCCTGCGTCTGGGCGCCGGGATCGCGGCGCTCACGAGCGCGGTGGGCGTGGCCCTGTCGGTCATCTTGACCTACTGGAAGTTGCTCGCGGACTTCACCTGTGACGCCTCGCCGCTCAACGCCTGCGAGATCGGGCCGGGCTTCAGCTGCGCGGTCGCGTTCTCGAGCGCCTGGGCGACGCTCTGGGGGCTCCCGCTGACGGTCTACGCGGCGGCGCTCTACCTCGTCACGCTCGCGCTCGCCGGGCGTCTGTTTCTCCGTCCTGGCCCCTACGCCGCGCAGGCGCTGCGAATGCTCGGGTTGATCGCGCTGTGGAACGTCGCCGTGAGCGTGTTCTTGGCCGGCGTCGCTGCGGTCGGGCTGCACACGATCTGCCTCTACTGCGCGCTGCTCTACCTGCTCTCGCTGATCCTGCTCGGCGCGGTGACGGTGATGTGGTTGATGGCGCCCACCCGCGATCGCGCCTCGAGGCGCTCGGCGCTGGCGCTGGCGGTGATGGTCGGGCTCGGCTTCTCGCTCGCGGTCGGCGTCCAGGCGCTCGGCTACCAGCAGCTGCAGGGTCGCGGGCAGGCGCGCGGCTGCGAGGCCGGACCGCTGGTGCTCCCGACGACGGACTTACAGCACGGGCGGGACGACGCGGCGGTGGTGCTGGCGATGTTCGTCGACCCCGCGTGCCCCAGCTGCCGCCGCGAGTTTGAGTCGCTCAAGGCGCTGGTCGACGAGCGACCCGAGCGCGTCGCCCTGCGGCTGTATCACTACCCGCGCGAGCGCGGCGTCTGCGGTCCGCCCGGCTTCGAGATGGCGTCCTCGGCGTCCATGGCCAACAACGCGTGTGAGGCCGCCCGCGCGGTCGCCTGCGTCGAGGTCCTCAAGCCAGGCGCCGGCGTCGAGATGCTCGCGCGCGCGTTCACGCTGCAGGACGGGCCGCCCGGCGAGCCGTACTTCACGCGCCGGAAGCTGGCCGCGCTCGCCCGCGAGCTCGGCGTCGAGCTCGATCCCGAGGACGCCACGAACCCGCTGTACATGTGCATGCGCGGCAACACCGAGGTCGCCCGGCGGATCGCCGAGCACATGGACTTTGGGCAATCCCAGGGCGTCGCGGTGACGCCCCAGACCTACGTCGTTCCGCGCGGGCCGGGCGGCGCGCTCAACTGGCGCCGCAGCCGGGCCTACGCCGGGGTCAAGCCGCGCTCCTTCGTCGACGAGGTGATCGCGGAGGTCCTGCGCAGCCCCGCCTCGGGCGCCGCCGCTTCGCTCGCCGCCACTACGCCGGAGCCAGACCATGCCACGCGGTGACGCCACCGCCATCTCGACGAAGTTCCTGGTCATCGTGGCCCTGTGCATGGCGCTCGTCATGTCGGTGCTCGCGTTCGTCCTGTTCATGCTGCTGATCCCGGGCGCCGCCGCCGTCGGCCCTGGCGGCGGATCGTCCCGCGTCGCGCTGGCCGACGACGGCTCGCCGGTGCTGGCCTGTCGCGAGGGCGAGTACGACAACCAGTGCCCCGACGGGATGCTGTGCGTCGGCACGCGCTGCGTCCCCGACGCGCCGCTGCCGACCTGCGAAGACGGCGAGCTGTGCCGATACTGTCAGTGTCCGGCGCCGCGGATGTGCGTCCGCGGGCAGTGCGTCGACCCCGAGCAGGCGCCGCCGCCCGCGAGCGCGGTCTCGGCCTGCAACGACCCGGCGGTGCAGGAGGCCCTGCAGGTGCTCGTGCAGCAGTGCAAGAAGCGCGGCAACTCGACCATCGAGGGCTGCGAGCCGAGCGACTGGCACGACTTCGCGATGAACGACGACCGCTTCGACACGATCATGGCGGCCTTCCCCGATCGCGTGTCGGTGCACTTCCCCTTCGGCAAGCCCTCGCGCTGGGCGACTTGGTGGCCGCTGCAGCGCACGATCGCCGAGTACCGCGCGCAGCTGCTCGAGTCGAAGGAGGCGCTCTCCGACGCCAAGATCATCTTCATGATCGGGCGCGCGAGCCCCGAGGGCGCGCCCGAGGTCAACTACCGCACGGCGCTGCTGCGCATGGACGTGGTGCGCAGGCTGATGGACGAGCTGTACGTCAGCGGCGAGGTCAACCCGCTGGGGACCAAGATCAAGCAGTTCACCATGGGCGACACGCGCCCGGTGCAGCCCGAGTTCTTCCGCAACTTCTACGCCAACAACCACGTGACCTGGGACGAGCCCTCGCGTCGTCAGCTGCGCCGGCAGCTCGGGCGGCTCGGCGAGCTGACGCGGGACGAGAAGCAGTGGGTCTTCGACACGATCAACCGCGTCGTGCTGGTCGTGCCGGTCCCCTGCGATGGAACCGAGGGACAGGTCGGGGCGGCGGCGGCCGCGGACTGACGGGAGACGATCGTGAGCCAAGGACCCGAGATAACCCCGATCCTGCGCTGGCTGAGCAAGCTGGCCGGCCTGCTCGCGTTCATGAGCGCCGTGCTCGCCGGCGTCGTCGGCTACCGGCTGTTCGAGACGCAGGCGCGCCTGGAGCAGCTCTCGCGTGAGTGCGGCCCGTGCTGCGAGGCCCAGGCCGACGCCGGATCCGGCCTGGTCGCGGCGCCCGATCGCGCTGAGTGAGCGGCGGCGGAGCCACGGCGATGCACGGCGGGTACGAGCAGGGAGACGAGCCGCGAGCGCTGGACGCCGGCGAGCGCTGGATGATGCGTCGCGTGTCGACCTTCACCGGGGTGGCCGTCGGCTTCGCGCTGCTCAGCCTGGCGCTGTGGTGGCTCTCGGCCCGCGCGGAGGCCCAGCGCGGCGCGCTGCTCGAGCGGACCGCGTGGTGCAAGGCCGAGCGCGTCGCGAAGCGCGTCCTCGCCGACGGCCCGCGCGCGGATCGGCGCGCCCGCGGCGGGAAGCTGCCGCCCGTCGACACCGTGAGCGCGCGGCCCGAGGATGTCCTGCAGGTCTTCGAAGTCGGCGTCGAGGTCGACGAGCTGCTTCACGCGCGCGTCGACGAGGTGCGCGACGACGGGACGCTCGCGGTCGAGCTCCAGGGTCGCGCGGTGCTGCCCCGCGGCGGCGTCACGATCGTCAACCTATGGGCGACCTTCTGCGAGCCGTGTAAGGCCGAGATGCCGCGCTTTCGCGAGCTGCTGGCCGACCGCGAGCGGGTCCACTTCGTCGCCGTGCACGTCCAGGACAACACCGAGCCGCGCAGCGCCTATCAGGCGATCGAGCCGTTGCTGCCCCCCGTGACGCGTCGGCTCGTCGATCGCAGCCCCGACAGCGTCGAGCTGATCGCGCCGCTGAAGCACCACAAGCTGTTTCGCGGCGACCTCCCGGTGACGCTGGTGCTCGGCTGCCAGCGCCGCGTCCGCTGGGTCCGCTTCGGCGCGATCGCACCGGCGGAGTTTGTCGGCCTGGGCGAGACCGTCGACTCGCTGGTCGCCGAGCTCGACTCGCCGCGGTGTCAGCAGGCGCGTCGTCCGGCCCCGGGCGAGTCAGCCGCGCCGCGCGGTGACGAGGTCGAGCTCGCGGTGACGCGATGCGGGGACGGGCGCTGCGACCTCGGCGAGCTGGACCGCTGCCCCGAGGATTGTGAAGGCTGCGGCGATGGCGTCTGTCAGCCCGAGCTCGGGGAGCGCGCGCGAACCTGCCCGCAGGACTGTCGGCGCGCGCCCACGCCGGCGCGTGTGAGTGCTTGTGGGGACGGGCGCTGCGAGCCCGCCGCCGGCGAGGATTGTCGCAGCTGCACGAGCGACTGCGGCTGCTCCGATCTCGAGACCTGTCAGGAACTCGGGGGCGGCCAGTGGAAGTGCGCGGTCGAGCTGATCGAGTGACGCGCGCGCGTGATACCGGCGTCAGTGCAGGATCGGCGTCGCCGAGAGACGCGAGATCCGGCGCTCGAGCGTGCGGGTCGAGAACGGCTTGAGCAGCACGTCGCTCGCCCCGTTGGCCCAGGCGGCCCGTAGCGAGATGTGCGAGTCCTCGGCCGAGATCACGATCACGCGGATGTCGTCGAGCGCCGGGCGCCGGGCGATCCAGCGCAGCACGTCGATGCCGTTGATCCTCGGCATGATCAGGTCGAGCAGCACGAGATCGTAGACTCGGTTTGCGAGGTGATCGAGCGCCTCGTGGCCGCCGGCCACCGTGTCCACGCGGTGGTCACCGAGCCGATCGAGCTGACGTGACAGCAGGCGCAGGCTCAGCGCGTCGTCGTCGACGACCAAGATCGAGAGAGACCGGGGATCCATGGCGAGATCGCGCGTCTGATCCGTAATTGCGACAGCGCGCTACAACTCTTGGTGTAGCGCCTTGGGACAGGTGCGCAAAGCGCGTGTATTTCGAAATCCGCGGGCGCCGTGGGTCATTCTTTGCGCGGACGCGACGAATCCCGAGCCGGACGTCGAGAGTCGTCGCGCCGGCGCGCGGCACATACAACATGAACCTTCGGATATCCCCGCCGCGCGCGGCGGCTTTGTTTTTGCCCCGACTAAAACCGTCCGCTGAGCGACAGGCCGGCGCCGCCCCGGGTCCAGTAGGGCGTGAGCCCGCGGAGGGTGGTCGCGGTCTTCGCGTTGAGGTGCTTGCGCTGGATCATCAGGCCTGTCACCGATCCGGTCAGCAGGCCGACGCCCGCGCCGAGGAACAGCGATCCCGCCATGCGCTCCGCCGTCAGGGATCCGATCCGCGAGATGTCGTCGAAGTTGATGTCGAGCTTGGACATCTGCTGGTCGAGCGTCGGGGTGCGGGCGATCAGCCAGATCGCGCCGCCGACGGTCAGCGCCGCGCCGACCCCGATCTCGGCGAACCAGACCCGGGGTTTGACGTCGTAGCGGATCGTCGCCGCGGTCGCGTACAGCCCCGCCGCGCCGCCGAACATCCCGAGACCCGCGCTGCGCAGGCGCATCGGGCCGATCAGCCGCGCCTGGCAGGACAGGCCGTCGGCGTTGGCGCGCGCGCAGTCGCGGGTCGCCACGTCGGTGTTGGTCTCACCCTCGGCGTCGCCGTAGCGGATGTCGCCGACGATGGTGAAGGTCAGCCCGGCGACCGCCGCGACCGTGCCGGCGATGCTGAAGTTGCGCGACAGCTTGACGCGCTCCGGCACCGGGATGATCGACGGCTCGGGGGGCGGCGCGGCGCCCTCTTCCGGGGCTGGCTCAACGGGCAGGAGGACGCGCTGGGTCGCGGCGCCGGGGCGCAGCTCCGCGAGCGTGCTGTAGCCGTCGATGCCGGGCCCCGACGCCGAGATCTGCCAGGTCCCCGGGGCCAGGCGCAGCGAGCAGGTCCCGGGCGGCTCGGGGAACAGGACCGGGATCGTGCAGCGCTGTCCGCCGAGGTCCGCGCGGCCCGGCTCGCTCGCGGTGACGATGATGTCCCCTTCGACATATTCGTGCGTCTCGGGCGGCAGCGCGAAGATGATCTCGGTCGCCGGCGCGCCGACCGGGCTCGGGGCGCGGCCCGAGGCGGCCGCGGGGCGCGGCTGGCTCGGGTCGGCCTGCAGCTCGATGTCCATGGTGAAGCCGCCCTGTCCGGCCTGCACCGTCATCGCGCGGGAGGCGGGTCGATAGCCGGTCGCCTCGAGGGTCAGGCGCCACTGCCCCGGGTCAACGCGGATCGTCGTGACGGCGCGGGTCGCCGCCCCGTAGGCGCGCGGCGGGCTGAACTCGAGGGTGCGCGAGGGCAGCCCCCCGGGGGTCGCGCTCGCCTGGCGCGTGCCCTGCAATCGGACCTCGCCCTTCGAGGCCGCGGGCGGGATCACCGTGACCGCGACCTCGACGGTGTGCTGCTTGGCGCGGGCGAGCTGGGTCTCGGCCCGCGCGACGTACTCGGAGGGGACCCGGTCGCCCAGCTCGATATAGGTCTCGAAGCGGAGCACCGCGAGGGCGTGCTCGCCGGCGGCGAACCACGCGAGCCCGGCGTTGAACAGGTCCCGCGGCTCCTGCTCGCGCTGCCACAGCGTCTCGTAGTGCGTCGCCGCGGCGACGTACTCGCCGCGCTTGAACGCCTGGCCGGCTTGCTGCCGCGCCGCCGTGGTGCTGCGCGCGGTCTGCTGCTGGCCGTGCGAGTGGTCGGGAGCGGCTCCCGGGTGAAGCGCCAGGGCGATCGAGAGCGTGGAAACGAGCGCGGGCATCGTGACGATCATACTATCGATAGCGACGCCCACGCGCCCGCGGATTAGTCCGCGCGGCCGGTGGAGCCGGGGTCGTCTGGCGCCCGCGTGATCACGCCGCGCTCGCGCGCGCCCACGGCCGACGAGCCGCGTGGATGAGCCGCGTCGATCCGCTCGCCCGCTTCGCTTGCGTCCTCGCAGGACCGGTGTGAACATCGTGCCGCTGAAGTTTGCGTCTGCGCGCGGGCGCTGTCTGATTGGGTGATTAGGAGATCTACTGTGGGTAAAAGTCGAACTGTTGACGGCGCTCTTTCCTCCCCGTGGTTCGCGGCCTTCGGTCGCGTCGCCGGCCTCGCGGGGCTCGGGCTGTGCTTGTCCCTGTCCGCGGGCGCGTGCGTCGACGGCGTAGTCACGACCACGGCGAGCACCACCGAGGATGAGACCAGCACGACGGAGGACGACGGCTCGACGGGCACCACCGCGGGCGGGTCGACCGGGACCACGATCCAGCCCACGACCACGCAGGAGCCGACCACCGAGGAGCCGACCACCGAGGCGCCGGCGGTCTGCGGCGACGGTGAGGTCGGCGGCGACGAGGACTGCGACGCGGGCGGGGAAGACAGCGACGAGTGTGACGCGGACTGCACGTTCCAGGAGTGCGGTGACTCGTACGTCAACGAGGCGGCGGGCGAGAGCTGCGACGACGGCGGCCCCACCGCGTCCTGCGATGACGACTGCTCGCCCGTGGAGTGCGGCGACGGCAACGCCAACGACGCGGCGGGCGAGCAGTGCGACGTCGGCACCGAGGACACCGCCGAGTGCAACGCGGCGAGCTGCACCACCGCCAGCTGCGGCGACTCGTACATCAACGAGGCGGCGGGCGAGAGCTGCGACGACGGCGGCGAGAGCGAGACCTGCGACGCCGACTGCTCGGCGGCCGAGTGCGGGGATGACTACACCAACGCGCTCGCCGGCGAGGAGTGCGACACGCAGGAGCCGCTGATGAACGGCGCGTGCAACCTCGAGACCTGCACGGTCGAGTGCACGGGCTTTTGGGCCAACTGCAACCTGGACCCGGCCGACGGCTGCGAGGCCAACCTCACCGACGACGTGAACAACTGCCTCGAGTGCGGCATGGCCTGCGAGGACGGCGAGATGTGCCAGGTCGGCAGCTGCGTGCCGGCGCCGTAGCGCCCGCTCGACCATGCCCTTTCGGGCACCCACCACCGTAGGGGCGCCGGGCCGCGCGCGGCCTTCGCGTCCTGCGCTGAGCGCCGGCGCGGCCGGTGCAGGGCGGGACGCCGGGCGCGGATCGTCGCGCGATCATGTGCCCGCGCGATCACGCGCTTGACAGCGTTGTCATCGGCGGCGTTGATCAGGCCGTCCGGTCACCGCAGCTCACGGCGGCGCCGGGAGGGAGAGCGCCACGTGCAGGTCGTCATTATCTCAGGCAGTCACCGCCTCAACTCGCAGTCTTCCAAGGTCGCCGGCTACCTCGCGCAGGCGGTCACGGCGGCCGACAGCGCGGCGGAGGTCGTGGTGCACGACCTCGGCGTGGACCCGCTCCCGATGTGGGACATGGATGTCTGGAACGCGCCCGAGAAGCACGAGCCGCACTGGGGGCCGCTGTCGCGGCGGCTGCAGGCTGCCGACGCGATCATCGTGGTCGCGCCCGAGTGGAACGGCTGCGCGCCGCCGGCCGTCAAGAACCTGTTCTTGTTCGCCGGCAACAACCTCCTGGCCCACAAGGCCGGGCTGCTCGTCAGCGTCTCGGGCTCGCGCAACGGCGCGTACCCGATCGCGGAGCTGCGCGCGAGCGGCTACAAGAACACGCGGATCTGCTACATCCCCGAGCACGTCATCGTCCGCGACGTCAATCAGGTGCTCAACCCCGGCGAGCCGGCCTCCGAGGACGATCGCTACCTGCGCGAGCGCATCGACTACGCGGTCAAGCTGCTGCTGGCCTACGGGCGCGCGCTGACGACGGTTCGCGAGACGCCCGGCCTCGTGGACCACGCGCGATTCCCCAACGGCATGTAGGGGCTCGTGTACTATGCGTTCGTGAACATCACGGACGCAGGACGACGGGGTGTTGGGCTGTGGGCGTTCGCGTCGCTGCTCGCGGCCGTGCTGGGGGCTGCCGTCGGCGCCTGCGGCACGGGTGAGGAGCGCTGCCAGGAGGCGGCGGACTGCGGCGCGGACCACTTCTGTCACCCGGTCGACAACGTCTGCGTCTACGTGCGCCCGTGCGAGAGCGACGACGACTGCTCGTCGACGCAGCTGTGCTCGGCGAGTTCGAAGTCCTGCGTCGAGCCGGCGCCGTGCCAGATCGACGACGACTGCCTCGAGACCCAGCTCTGCGCGCCGAACTCGGCGCTGTGCGTCGACGCCTCGCTGCCGTGCTCGGACGACGCCGAGTGCTCCGAGGGCGAGGTCTGCGACGTCGAGACCGAGTCCTGCCGCGGGACCATGCCCTGCGACGAGCAGGGGGACTGCGACAAGAGCGACTTCTGCGACCCCGTGACGAAGACCTGTCGACGCGGGACGCCGTGCACCGGCGACAGCGACTGCGCGGGGGGCCAGGTCTGCGATCCCGAGCGGCACACCTGCGCGTGAGCGGTGACCGGCGGGTGCGCGCGGTCGCGGCGCTCGTGACGGCGGCGCGTGACGGCCTCGCGCGCGCGCCCGAGGAGGTGCTCCCAGCCGATCTCGCGCGGTGGTCCGCGCCGGCGCGCGTCGACGCCTGCGCGCAGATCTTCGCCTGCAGCTGCGCGCTGGCCGAGGACCGAGGTGACCTCGAGGACACCTTGGGATCATTGCCGGCGCTCGAGCCGACGCTGCGCCGCTTCCTCGACTGGGCCGCCGGCGCGCTCGCCGACGCGCCCGCGGTCGCGCGCGCGCGTGACCGCCTGCGCGAGCGCGGCGCGGCGGGCGAGGCGGGCCGCCCCGAGACGGACGACGGGCTCTACGAGGAGCTGCTCGCCGCGATCGACCCGGCGGGGCGGCGCGCGCACGGGGTGTACTACACGCCGCCGGAGCTGGTCCGCTTCGTCCTGCGCGGCGTCGACGAGCTGCACCGCCGCGCGCTGGGGCGGGGTCTCGAGGATATGTTCTTCGAGTCATGCGATGGCCCGCGCGGAGCCCCCGGCGTGCTCGATCCGGCGGTCGGCGCCGCGGCCTTCCCGGTCGCGCTGATCCGCATGCTGCACGCGCGGCTCAGCCTGCGTTGGTCGACGCTCGCGGCCGACGAGCGCGCGCGTCGCTGGCGAGCGTTCGCGCGTGAGCGCCTGCTGCCGCGGCTCTACGGGCTCGAGCTGCTGCCGGCGGCGTGGGCCGTCGCGGCGCTGCGGATCAGCGCCACGCTCAGCGAGCTCGGCGTCGCGCCGGCGCCGGGCGATCGCCTGCGGCTGCTGCGTCGCGACGCGCTCCGCGGCCCGTGGGGCGTCGGCGGGGCGCGTCACGGGGGCGCGTCGCGGCAGGAGCCGGCGTTCCCCGGCCTCGCGCGCCCGGTGATCATCGGTAACCCGCCGTACCGCGCGGCGCCAGGGGAGCGCGCGCCGTGGATCCGCGCGCTCCTGCGCGGACCGCTGGTCGACGGCGCGCCGGGGTACTTCGAAATCGACGGCGCGCCCCTGCGCGAGCGCACGAGCAAGTGGCTCAACGACGACTACGTCGCGTTCATGCGGCAGGCGCAGGCCGAGATCGCGGGCAGCGGCGCGGGCGTGCTCGGCTTCGCCGTCAACCACGGCTTCTTGACCAACCCCACGTTTCGCGGGATGCGGCGCTCCCTGCTGCACAGCTTCTCGGCGATCGAGCTCGTGGATCTGCACGGCAACAGCAAGCGACGCGAGCGCGCGGGGCCCTTCGCGCGCGACGAGAACGTGTTCGGCGTGCAGCAGGGCGTGTGCGTGGCCGCGTTCGCGCGCGCGCCCGGTCGCGATCCGGCGGACATCAGCGCGGGCGTGCGCGCGAGCGACCTGCACGGCCCGCGCCCGCGCAAGCTCGCGCGGCTCGAGGCGAGCTCGCTGACGGATCTGCAGCCCGCGCCGGTGCGCCCGCGCGCGCCGCTGTACCTGCTGACCGTCACCGACCGCGCGCGCGACGAGGAGTACGCCGGCGGGCTCGGCCTCGACGCGCTGTTCCCCGTGCAGGGCGTGGGCTTGACGACCGCCCGCGACCGCTTCGTCATCGATCGTGACCCGGAGGCGCTGCTGGATCGCGTCCGGCGGCTGCGCGACGCCACGGGCGACGCGACGCGGGCCTGTCACGCGCTCGGGATCCGGACCAAGAAGGGCTGGGACCCCGAGCGGGCGCGCGCGCGGCTGCGCGCCGACTGCCCCGACGAGCCCACGCTCCGCGCCTGCCTACGCCCGATCCTCTACCGGCCGTTTGATCGGCGGACGATCTTCTACCACCCGGCGATCGTCTGGCGGACCGCCGAGCGGGTCACGCGACACATGCGGGCGCCTGGCAGCGTCGCGCTGGTCTCGGCGCGCACCAACAAGTCGCCGGTCGCCGATCACTTCTTCTGCGCGCGCAGCATGATCGAGGCCAAGTGCGGCGAGTCGACCACGCAGTCGCGGCTGTTCCCGCTGTGGCTCGCGCCGCGCGAGCCCGGCGGGCCGCGTCGCCCCAACCTCCACGAGGAGGCCACGCGCGCGTTCGCGCGGGATCTCGAGCTCGCCCGCGCGCCCGCGCCCGACGAGCTGCTCGCCTTCCTCTACGCCCAGGTGTTCTCGAGCGGCTACCGCTCGCGCTACGCGACCCGCTTCGCGGTCGAGTTCCCGCGCGTGTTTCGGCCGCGGACGCCGGCGCTGCTGCGCGAGCTCGTCGCGCTCGGCCGTCGGCTGCTGCGGCTGCACGCGCCGCCCGAGCCCGCAGCCGTCGACGCGGGCGCGGGCGCGGGCGCCCCCGTGATGCTTCAGCCGCGGCGCGAGGGTGGGGTGATCTGTCTCAACGAGCACGTCACTATCCCCGGCGTGAGCGCGGAGGTGTGGGCCTACACGATCGGGGGGCACCGCGTGGTCCGCAAGTGGCTCAAGGCGCGCGCCGGGCAGCCCGCGCGCCCCGGCGAGCTCGCGGCCCTGCGCGCGATGATCGACGCGATCCACGAGACGCGCGCGCGCGCGCTCGAGATCGACGCCGCGATCACGCGTCACGGCGGCTGGCCGGCGGCGTTTCAGCCGTGGCGCCTGTGAGCGCGGCGCGCCGCGGCGCGCGCGATCCGGTGCGCGAACGCCCTCACGCGGACGCGGTCATGACGACATGACCATTTTGCCATGTGTGCGCGGGCGCGGTCGCGCGCGGCGAGCTCGCGCGCGCCGCGACGGTGGGTCCACGAAGCTGTCCTCGGGTACTGTTGCGGCCGCATGCTCTCCGCACCATCCCCGGACGACGAGGCAGGGCGGCTCGAGGCGCTGCGCAGCTACGAGGTCCTCGACACCGCCGCGGAGGAAGCCTTTGACGAGCTGACCGAGCTGGCGAGCGAGCTGTGCCAGACCCCCATCGCGCTCGTGAGCCTGATCGACGAGCACCGGCAGTGGTTCAAGTCCCGCG
Organism: Polyangia bacterium; assembly: GCA_030430565.1. Lineage (GTDB taxonomy): Bacteria > Myxococcota_A > Polyangia > Nannocystales > Nannocystaceae > JACKDW01. The sequence goes on along the minus strand of JAUIKS010000002.1, from coordinate 344,632 downwards.
TCGGCCTCGGGGCCGCGCAGACGCCCCGCGAGTACGCCTTCTGCGCCCACGCGATCCTGCAGAACGAGATCTTCGAAGTCCCGGACGCCTTCGCCGACGAGCGCTTCGCCGACAACCCGCTCGTGGTCGGGGCGCCCAACGTCCGCTTCTACGCCGGCGTCCCGCTGGTCACCTCGGACGGCTACTCGCTGGGCACGCTCTGCGTCATCGATCACGAGCCGCGCACGCTCGACGCCCGGCAGAGCAAGGCGCTGCGCGTGCTCGGCAACCAAGTGATCGTGCAGCTCGAGCTGCGCAAGAAGCTGGCGGAGGTCTCCCGCGCCGCGGTCGAGACCGAGACCGTGAAGCAGGCGCTCGAGCGGAGCAACGACGATCTGTCGGCGAAGGTCGCCGTGATCGAGCGTCAGCGGGCGCTGATCGCCGCGCTCGGGACGCCCGTGATCGAGGTCTGGGATCGAGTCGTCTGCGCGCCGATCGTCGGCGCGTTCGACCGCGAGCGCGCCGAGCAGCTGACGGAGCAGCTGCTGGCGCGCGTCGTCGCCTCGGGGGCCCGCTTCGCGATCCTGGACCTGACCGGCATCGAGGTGATCGACACCGCGACCGCCGATCACCTGCAGAAGATCCTGCGCGCGGTGGGCCTGCTCGGGGCGACCGCGTTGGTCACCGGGGTGCGCCCGAGCGTGGCGACGACGATCGCCACGCTCGAGATCAGCTGGGGCGCGTCGACGCTGTTCCGATCGCTGCGCGGCGCGCTGGAGCACTGCATCTCCGCCGAGCGCGTCTGAGGCCGCAGCGGGCCGCGGATCACTCGACCGGCGGGACCATGCGCGCGGCGGCGTGGCGCGCGTCGGCCTCGGCCCAGCGCCGGCGCATGGCCGCGTCTGGGTCGTAGAGGAAGTCGTTGATCGCCGGATCGTCGAGCGCGCGCAGCTCGTCGAGCGTGCCCGAGTACGGGAACTTGTGGTCGTGCAGGACGGTCAGGCGATCGGAGACCGCGAAGGCCGTGCGCAGGTCGTGGGTGATCAGCACCGCGGTGATCTTAAACCGCTCGCGCAGGTCCGCGATCATCCGGCCGATGCGGGTGATGCTCTGCGGATCGAGGCCGCGGGTCGGATCATCGAACAGCACGATCTTCGGCTCGGTCACGACCGCGCGCGCCAGGCCGACGCGCTTGCGCATGCCGCCGCTGAGGTTGGCCGGCATCAGGTCGAGCACGCGCTCCTCGAGGCCGACCACCTCTAAGCTCCTGCGCGCGCGCTCGCGGATCTCGTCGTCGGACATGCGCGTGTGCTCGTAGAGCCCGTAGCCGACGTTCTCGAGGATCGTCATCGAGTCGAAGAGCGCGTCCTCCTGGAACACGTACGAGACCTCTTTACGCAGCTTTCGCAGCTCGTCGCGATCCATCTCGAGCACGTCGCGGCCGCGGAACAGCACCTGGCCGTCGTCGGGCTGCACGAGCCCCACGGCCATCTTGCTAGCGATGCTCTTGCCCGTGCCCGACTCGCCCAGGATCGAGAGCAGCTCGCCCTCGTAGATCGTCAGGTCCATGTCCTCGAAGATCACCTGCTCGCCGAAGGCCTTGTAGATCCCGCTCAGCTCGATCAGCGGCTCGCGCGTCGCCTTCGGCTCCTGGGGCGGCTGCTTCGACGGCCCGCGCGGCGCGGTGCTCGGCGCGCGCGCCGTCGCGTGTGAGCGGGTCGGCAGGCCGCCGCGCCGCTTCACGGGCGCGCCCTCGGGCGGCGCCCACCGGGGCGGCGTCGAGAGCACCGTGTCGCTCGTCGGCGGTTTCGAACTCGAAGACACGCACCCGCATGGTGCCTCGCGCTCGCGCGCGCGTCCACGGGTCAAGAGCGCTCAGGGCGGCGGTAGAGCAGGATGAAGCGGTGCTGCGCGCCGGGGAACCGCTCGCAGCAGGTCGGCTCCGCGAGCGCGTCGTCGGCGTTCTCGTACAGCGGCGAGCTGCGCACGAGCTCGAAGCCCGCGCGCTCGATCTCCCGACGCACGCGCTGCTCGTCGATCCGGTGCAGGCGCGCGACCTCGGACATCGACGTGCCCGGGGCGGCGTGGTGGTCGGCGACGACGTACAGCCCGCCTGGAACGAGCGCGGCGTACACGGCCAGGTTCATCGCGTCGCGATCGGCCTTCGCGATCACCACCTCGTGGTAGGCGAAGCTGCTCAGCACGACGTCAAAGCGCGCGCCGGCGGGGATCGGCGCGTCCCAGGGCGCGACGTGGTCGACCCAGACGCCGGGCGGCGCCTTCTCGGCGCGACCCTTCGACCACGCCGGCGCCGGGTACGCCGCCCAGTCCGGTGGGTTGTGGGCGACGACCTGACCGTTTGGACCGACGACGCGCGCCGCCAAATACGCCATGTAGCCCCAGCCCGCGCCGAGCTCGAGCACGCGGTCGCCCGGCGCGAGGCCGAGCAGCGCGAGGTACTCGATCGGGCGTCGCACGGCGTCGCGCTCGCGATCCTCAGACGGTCGCCCCGGATCCGCGACGGCGGCTTCGAAGCGCGCTCGCGGCGACTCCTGGGCAGGCGGGCGCGCGGCGTCGCGCGGGGCGCAGGCGATCAGGCCCGCGAGCGCGGGGCCGAGCGCGAGCGCGACGCGCCCGAAGGCATATGGTTTCTCAGACATGTCTTCCGTGACTGTCTTCCGTGGCTGTCTGCCGCGACGCGCGGATCACCAGCGCACACCGACGCGGACGCCCAGCGTCAGGTAGATCGGGAAGGTGCCCGGGTTGATCATCAGCGCGTGGTAGCGAAACTCGGCGCCGACCGTCAGGTGCCGGTACAGCATGATGTCGACCCCGAGCCCGGCGTTGAGATCGCCCGCCACGCCCGGCACGCAGATCCCCTCCGCCGAGCAGCTCAGGCCCGGGTCACAGCTCGCCTCGGCGCCGCAGGGCGAGCCCTGCTGCCCCGTCAGCGCCCCCTCGGGGTAGCTCATCCGCAGCCCGCCGAGCCCGATATCGAGCAGCGGCAAGAACCGCCCGATGTCGATGGCGAGGACCGCCGCGGCCCCGAACACCGTCGCCTGGATCAGCCCGCTGTTGGCCAGCAGGTCGATCTCGCCGCTCTCTTCGTCCTCCGCGCGCACCTCGTCGACCGGGTGAACCGTGTGCCCGCCGTGCACGCGCAGGAAGATCCACGGGTGCAGCTTGACGTCGACCTGGGCCGCCGCGCCCGTGCCGTGCAGGGTCGGGGTCCCGCGCCCCACGAGCGAGAGCTTGACCGCCGCGTACACCGGGACCGCCGTGAGCTGGAGCCGCCGCAGTCGCGAGTGCCGGGGCGTGAGTTCGGGCATGGTCGTGGTCGAGCGTCGCGACGGCTGCCCGTTCGGCGGCGCCATAAACGGCGCGTCGTTGGGATCCTGCGGCGGGCCCTCGGGGATCGCGGGCTTCGTGGGCGTCGTGTCGGGCGAAGAAGACGGCTCGGGCGACGCGTCGGAAGACGGGGGGGAAGACGATTGGGAAGACGATTGGGAAGACGTGTCGGCCGGCTGTGGTTCGTCCGCCGTGACTGCTGACTCCGCAGACTTGTTGTCGATGTCGAGATCGGCGTTCGCGGGCGCGGGCGCCGTCGTTGCCGGGCTGGCGAGCGCGATCGAGGCCGAGACGCCGAGCGCGAGCGAGAGGGCGAGCGGCCCGGTCGTCGTCGACGCGATCAGCGGCCGTCGCCGACGTAAAAAAAGCGGCCTTCGGGCCCCGTGCGGGCGGCGCGGCTCCCCTGATTCGCGGCGCGGCGGGCCAGAAGCGGACACGTGCACCGTTATACCCCGCTCCGGGTGGACATGGCCCCGGGGCTCTTGCTAGACAGGCCCTCCGTGTCCGACGAAAAGCGCGATTTGGGGGACTCCCCGGCAGAAGGCGAGCCGATGGCGCTCCCGACCTGGAACCGAACTCGCACCAAGCGAAAGAAGCGGGGTCCAGGCGCCGAAGATGACGCGTTTCAGGCGACCGTGCGCAAGGGCGGACGGACCGCGATCAACAACACCCGGCTGACCATCGGCGTGTTCGTGGCGGTCATCGTGGTGATCTCGATCGTCGTCTACGTGTACGCGAGCCAGCAGAGCAAGCGCTCCGACGCCACGCGGATCCTGGCGACCGCCGTCGGCATCGAGGCGCGCGCCAAGGTCGGTGAGCCCGAGCAGCTGCCCGACGGCAGCGTGCGCAACCCTCCGTTCCCGCTCCTCAAGGAGGAGGCCCAGCGCGCCGAGCGAGTCAACAAGACCCTCGAGGAGCTGGCGTCGGCGCAGGGCGGCAGCGCGGCCGACCTCAACGCCGACCTGGTCCGCGCCGCCCAGAAAGTAAAATTCGGGAACCACGCCGAGGCCGTGACGATCTACCGCCGCTTCCTCGACAAGGCCCCCGAGCTGCACCCGCTCACCTTCATCGCCCGCGAGGGTCTCGGCTACTCGCTCGAGGCGACCGGTGACATCGAGGGGGCGCTGCGCGAGTTCAAGCTGCTCGGACCCGAGAAGGGCGCGTTCTACCGCGATGTCGGGCTCTACAACCAAGCGCGCCTGCTCGAGAAGCTCGAGCGCACCGACGAGGCGATCGAGATCTATCGCCAGTACAACGAGGAATACCCGCAGACCGAGATGTCGATGGCCCAGCAGGAGGTTCGCGCGCGGCTCGAGGCGCTCGACCCCTCGGCGCTCGCCAGCGCCGCGAGCTCCGACCCGGCGGCGATCCTCGAAGAGGCGGGCGTCGCTCCGTGAGCGGCACGCGTTCGTCACGCCGCTCGTTGCTCGCTGGGGCCGTCATCGCGCTCGCGGCGAGCTCGGCTTTGACCGCCTGTCACTCGCGCGGCGCGGACATCCAGCTCTACCCCGAAGACGACGCCGCCGCGCGCCAGGTCGTCGAGCTCGTGTTCAAGCAGCGGCTCACGCTGCCGGATAACTTCGTGCTTCGTCCCGACGAGTTCGCCGGCGTCTCGACCGACCACAAGCGCGGCGTGCTCTACGTCGGCAGCCGCGAGGGCACCCTGTTCGCGCTCGACGGCAACCGCGGCACGGTCCAGTGGGAGATCCCGATCAGCGGCTCGATCTCGAGCGTGCCCGTGTTCACCGGTGGCGGCGACGTGTTGGTCTTCGGCAGCGACAACGGCGCCCTCGTCGCGCTCGATCTCGAGAGCCACAAGCCGCGCTGGTCCTACGAGACCCCGGGCACGATCCGCAACGAGCCGCTCGTGCACGGCGGCATCGTCTACTTCGCCAACTCGCGCGACCAGATCTACGCGCTCGATCTCGAGTCCGGCGACTGGCGCTGGCAGTACCCCGCCGACGAGAGCCTGTTTCAGACCAACTTCACCGTCCACGGGCGCTCGGGGCTCGCGTTCCTCGACCTCGGCGACGGCGTCTCCAGCGACGGCGTGGTGTTCTCCGGCTTCGACGACGGTCGCGTCGTCGCGCTCGGCGCGAATTCGGGCGTGCCGCTGTGGACGGCGAGCGTCGCGCCGCCCGAGCGCGGCGACTTCGTCGACGCCGACGGCACCCCGCTCGTCGACGTCGAGGCCGACGAGCTGATCGTCAGCGGCGAGAGCACCGGCGTGTTCGGCCTCGCGCTCGACGACGGCGCGCAGCGCTGGCACAAGCCCGTCAAGGGCGCCGGCACCGTCGTCGCCGGCCCCGGCGGCGTCTACGTGTTCACCTCCTCGCTCGAGGGGATCTTCGGGATCGAGCGCGGCGGCCGCGAGCGCTGGCACCAGCAGGTCGATCCCGGCGTCCTCTCGATGCCCGTGGTCGTCGGTGACGTCGTCTTTGTCACGCACTCCGACGCCGGCCTGCTCGCCCTCGACGCGCGCACGGGCGAGTTCCTGGCGCGCCTCGACACTGGCAGCGGCATCTCGAGCGTGCCGAGCTACGACCCGCAGACGCAGCGCTTCTACACCATCACGAACCGCGGCGACCTGCTGGCCTTCGTCGTCAACGCCTGATCCGCGCAGGCCTTCGCGGGCGCGCGCGCGTTCGTTCCTGCATGACTTTTGGGTCAGCTCATCGCCGGCGCGCGCTCCCGCGCGGTCCCGGTCACTTCTGGTTTGCTCGACTCGCCGCGCGTGACAAGATCGCCGCGCACATGGAGGCGAGGTCCTGAGCGCGCGAACCTGGGGCGAGGCCGAGCCGCCGCGGCTCGCCGTCTCGTTGATGGCGCCGATCGACTGGCTGCGCCGTCGCTGGCTGCGTCTGCTCGGCCCGCTGGCGCGGCCGCTGATGGTTCGTCGCGAGCTGCGCGTCGCCGTCTTCGCCAGCGCCGCGATCATCTCCGCGACCCTCGCCACGCTGTTGATCCCGCTGTGGCTGCTCGCGCTCGGCCCGATCGTCTGGGGCATCCCGCACCTGCTCGGCGATCTTCGCTACCTGGTCATTCAGCCCGGCTTTCACCGGCGCGGCGCGCTGTGGATCGCCGCCGGGCTCCCGATCCTAGCGACCGCGCTCGGGGCCGACGTGCTCTACGGCTTCGTCGGGGCCGCCGGCGCGGTCCTGGTCTCTCGCGCCGGCGGCGGGCGCAAGCTCCTCGGGCTCCTGCTGGTCGGCGCGCTCGCGGGCGCGCTCGCGGCCTGCGGTGAGGCCCGCGACATCGTCTTCGCCCACGCGCACAACGTCATCGCGGTGCTCCTGTGGTGGGCCTGGCGCCCGCGCGGCGGTCGGCTGCACTGGCTCCCGCTCGCGCTCTACCTCGGCGTCTCGTGCTTCCTGCTCAGTGAGCTCGCGTTCGGGGTGGCGAGCGGAGCGGGGGGGCTCACGCGATCGCTCGGCTTCCTCGATCAGCACTACCAGGTCGCGCGCCTGTCCCCGGGGCTCACCGGATCGTTGGCGACGCGGCTGGTCCTGCTCTACGCCTTCGCGCAGACGATCCACTACGTCGTCTGGCTCGTGCTGCTGCCCGACGACGATCGCGATCGCGTCACGCCGCCGACCTTCGCGACCAGCCTGCGCGGGCTCTGGCGCGACGTCGGCGGGCCGCTCGTCGTGCTCACCGCGCTCGCGGTCACCGGCCTCGCGATCTGGGCCGTCTTCGACCTGATGGAGGCGGGCCACGGCTACTTCCGGATGGCGCGCTTCCACGGACACCTCGAGCTCGCCGCGGCGGCGTTGCTGTGGGCGGAGGCGCGTCGACCGTGAGCGAGTGGTTCTGGATGTGGCTGTCGGCCTTCGCGCTGACGCAGCTCGTCGAGACGCCGATCTACGCGGCCGGGCTCGCGTCACGGGCCGACCCTCGCCGCGGGCTGGCGGTCTGCGTCGGATATGGCTTCTTGGCCAGCTCGCTGACGCACCCCGCGGTGTGGTGGGTGATCCCCGAGCTGATCCCGCTCGAGCACTACGCGCTGTTCTTCGTGGTCGCGGAGGGCTTCGCGGTCGCCGTCGAGGCGCTGCTCATGCGCGCGCTCGGGCTGCGACACCCGCTGCTGTGGGCGCTCATCGCCAACGGCGCGAGCGTGCTCGTGGGCCTGGTGCTGCGGCAGCTGATCGGCTGGCCGTAGGCCCAGGTTTTCGATGCATACAGGGCCTGGTTTCGAACGAACGCGGTCCGCGGGCACCGGGCCGCTGCTTAACGCCAGGACCCTCCGCCTTCCGGGCGGCGAGCGCCTGGGCGGGTCAAGCGGACGAACTCAGACTCGCTCGCCGTCCTCGGGCGGCCCCTCCCTGGCTCGACTCGCAGCAGCGCCTTTGAACTCTGATGATGCGAGCGAGGCAACACGGACGGACAGCGTCCTCGCGGCCCTTGAACTCTGATGACGCGAACGAGCAGCGCGGAGTCGGAACTCGGTCGAACGTCCGCGATCGTGAATGTCGAAGGCGAGCGGACGCGTCGCGCGAGGGGGAGCGATGGCTCAGACGGCGAACGGCCGCCGGGGGGAGCCGGCGGCCGTTGGTTGCCTCGTGTGCCCGTCGGGGCGCGGATCAGGCGGCTTCTTGCGCCTGGGCCAGCACGGTCTTGGCGTGACCCTTCACGCGCACGGCCGTGTACATGGCCTCGATGCGGCCGGCCGGGCTGATGATGAAGGTGCTGCGGATCGAGCCGGCCGTGTCCTTGCCCTTCTTCTTGCCGTAGGCCCCGTAGGCGGTGGCGACCTTGTTGCCCGGATCGGTGAGCAGCGGGAACGGCAGGTCGAGCTTCTTGCGGAACTTCTTGTGCGAGTCCAGCGAGTCCGAGCTGACGCCTAGGACGACCGTGTTGGCCGACTTGAAGTCGTCGTGGAGATCGCGGAAGTCACAGGCCTCGGTGGTGCAGCCCGGGGTGTTGTCGCGCGGGTAGAAGTAGAGGACCACGCGCTTGCCGTGCAGCCGCACGAGCGAGTAGGTCTTGCCGTTGTCCGCGTCGAGCTCGAAGGCGGGCGCGGGGTCGCCGACGGTCAAGACGACGGGCTTACGCGCGTTCGCGCTGCGCCGGCGCGGCTTCTTGTTGGCCGCGGCGGTCTTTTTGGCCTTGGCGGGCTTCTTCTTGGCGGACTTCTTCTTGGTCGACTTCTTCTTGGTCGACTTCTTAGAGGCCTTTTTCTTGGCGGCCTTCTTCTTCGAGGCCTTCTTGGAGGTCTTCTTGGAGGTCTTCTTGGAGGCCTTCTTTTTCGAGGTCTTCTTGGAGGCTTTCTTCTTGGAAGCCTTCTTCTTCGAGACCTTCTTGGTGGTCTTCTTCTTGGCGGCCTTCTTCTTCGTCGTCTTCCTCTTGGCGCTCTTCTTGGAAGCCTTCTTCTTGGCTTTGCTCTTGGCGGCCGAGCGCTTCGCGGACTTCTTGGCCGATTTCTTGGCGGTCTTTTTGGCCTTCCTGGCGACTGTCATGGCAGGCGACTTCTCCTGTGTTTGTCTCGAGTCGTGTTTGTGCGCCGTAGGATCGGGGCTGCGGCTACCCGGGGGGTGGGCAGCGGTCCGTCTTTACGGCGCGGCGCAGGATCGATGATCGAGTGCGTATGACTCGAGGTTGGCTTGGGACCCGCGCCAGTTGGGGGCAGTCTACAGGTTCGAGAGGGCCCGACAAGCAGGTTTTTGGTGAATTTGCGAGCTAAAGAAGGGTGGGGGCCGTGCCCCCCGAAACACGCTTTACAGCGCAGGGGATCGATCGTTACAGTTGGAGCCACGGTTCGGTTTGCGAAGGCAGGGAGATGCAATGAGATCAGGCGCGATACGGGTTGTTGGCACGGCTACGCTCGGTGCGTTCGCACTGTCACTGGTCATGGTGTCCGCGTGCAGCGGCAAGGGTGAGCGCAAGTCGATCAAAGACGCGTTGGCGAGTGATCCAAAGGCCGAGTTCGAAAAGACCTACAAGGCCAAGCCGCGTCCGCGGCCGAACGGTCTCCCGCCGCCCACCGACGCCGAGCTGAAGGCCTGGGATCGCAAGGATCCCGAGGGCGAGAAGCACCTCTACAAGTACGACAAGAAGCATCTCAAGAAGATGCTCGACTACTGGGAGGAGCTGGAGTGCTTCCGCGAGAAGATCAAGGAAGAGGGCTCCAAGGCCTTCGGCGTTGAGCCCGGGACCCCCGAAGAGGAGCAGTGGTTCCAGTTCAAGCAGCTCTTCATCCCCAAGATCGACCAGTGGCAGAAGCGACTGTTCTCGCAGGAGCCGCGGATCTTGGAGCAGTCAAAGTTCATCAGCTCGATCCTCGAGGGGCACGAGCACGTGATGAACAACTACCCGAAGGCCTACAACAACGGCGACAAGGTCGAGCTCGAGAAGGTCGACGTGCAGTGGCAGGTCGTCGAGCAGAAGGTCGGCAAGTACGTGCGCCAGCTGACCGAGAAAGAGTGGGAGCGCCTCGACCTGAGCGATCCCAAGCAGAAAGAGCAGCACGACAAGTTCTGCGCCGAGGCGCTCGAGCCCAAGAAGCAGAAGCTGCGTAAGAAGAAGGGCACCGGCGGCAAGCGGAAGGCCAAGCGCCTCGACATCTAGCCCCGCTCGCTCGCAACTGACACTTGAGATCCCGGACGCGCGTGCATCGCGTCGCGCGCGCGTCTGCCCGGTGCTATGGTTGAGGCACGGTGTTCATGAGCCCATCGAGTCCTGGCGCGTCACCTTCGCCTTCGCAGGTCCCGCGCGCGCACGCGGAGCAGATCGCGAACGGTCTCGCGCAGGACCTCATGTCGCCCTACTGCCCGGGGCGGACCATCGCTACGTGCCCGTCTCCGGCCGCGCGCAAGCTCGAGCGAGAGATCTTGACGATGGCCGAAGAGGGCCAAACGCGCGAGCAGATCGAGACCGAGCTCGTCTCGCGCTTCCCCGATATTCAGGGCTACATCGGCCGCCCTGAGCTGATCTACGGGACGCTCGTGCTGGCCCTCATCGCGATCGCGGGCTTGTTCATGATCTCGCGTCGCTGGATCCGTCAGGGGCAAGCCGCGCGCGAGCGATCGGGCGGGGCGCAGCCGCCGGGCGGTCCCGCGAACGCGCGCGAGATGGATGCGCTCGATGACGCGCTCGATCGCGTAGACGGTTTCTCGTAGCGAGCGATCGTGCAGCGCGTCGCGGCGCGTCGATCTCATTTGAATGAACTCGCTCACCCGCCCGTGTGAGAAGTCGTTTCGGGCGCGGTGCACTACCGCGCGCGCGCGAAGGATCGGCGCTTGCTGGGGGCGGCGCGTTCGCGGTAAGCCATGGTGTGCTCTACGTTGTCGTCCACGAGAAGGGTGGTCAGACGCAGCGCTTTGACTTCGGGGGGGACCAATTCGCGATCGGTCGCGAAGAGGATAACGACCTCGTCCTCGATCGCGTGAACGTCTCCAAGCATCACCTGCGCTTCCGCCGGCACGAGGGCAAGGTCGAGTGTATCGACCTCGAGAGCACCAACGGCACCTATATCAACGGGCGCCGGGTCGAGGGGGCGCGGACCGTCCGGCGCGCCGATCGGATCTACGTCGGCGACTACATCCTCATGCTCGACGGCGACGAGAAGGTCATCGATCCGGCCGAGTCGATCGAGAGCCTGACCGCGCGCGTCTCAAAAGAAAACCGCCCGCGCTTCGCCGACCTCTCGGCCGACGAGTCGAGCTTGGTGACCTCGGCCAAGCGCGTCGCCGCGGCGGGCATCGAGAGCTCCTACCTCGACAAGATCGCCGACCGCATCATCCGTGATGTCCTGCAGGCGGCGCCGCGTCTCGACCCGGTCAAGGCGCCCAAGCGCTCCGAGGTCCCCGACGAGGATCGCAGCAAGGCGCTAGCGAAGCTCGAGCAGGCGATCGCGGCGGTCAAGGCGACGCTCGAGGATGGCGTCGACATCGAGGAGCTGGAGCAGCGCCTCGCGGCCGAGCTGCTCGAGTACGGCCCGCTCAGCTCGCTGATGCGCGACGACACGATCCGCGAGATCCACGTCGCGGGCGCGGGTCCGATCCACGTGGTCCGCGAGGTGCACCCGGGCGACCGGCTCGAGAACCTGCGGTTCACGGTCCCGCGGGCGCTCGGCCTGGCGATTCGACGGCTCGCGCGCAAGCGCGGGCTGTGGTTCGAGGGCGCCCAGATCATCGAGGGCGTGGTCGACCACGGCTTCCACATGCACGCGCTGCTCCCCCCGCACCAGGCCAAGCACCCGGTGCTGTGCCTGCGTCGCATCAAGACCGACGCCAAGAGCCTGGCGGCGCTCGTCTCCGAGTCCGTGCTCAGCGACGAGATGCGCGACTTCCTGCTGGTCATGCTGCGCAACAGTCGGCGCGTGATCGTCTCGGCCTCGGGCGGGGTGAACCTCAACCGCTTCATGCAGGCGCTGGTCGGCGAGATCCCGATCAACATGCGCGTCGCGTTGATCTCCGACGGCGGCCTGCTCGGCCGGCAGCACCGCGGGTGGATCCAGGTCCGTCGCATGCCTGACCCTGCGGACACCATGTCGCTCACGAGCGTGATCGGGCTGCTGCTCCGCGGCGGCCTCGACCTGCTCGTCTCGCATCAGGTCAGCCCGGTCGACGCGCCCGATGTCCTCGACGCGCTCGCGGGCGCGAGCCGCGGCGCGGTCGTCTCGCTCTGGGGCGTGAGCGCGGCCCACTCGCTCTCGCGGCTGGCGGCCTTCGGGACCTCGGCGGGCGGCGGCCTGCTGCCGTTGACGACCGCGCTGGCGCAGGCGACCGACGTGGTGGTGCAGCTCAACACCGGCGTCAACGGCGAGTCCATGCAGATTCGCGAGATCACCGCGCCGCGCGTCGAGAAAGACGGCACGATCGATCACCGCGTGATGTTCTCGGCCGAGCGCGACGGCAAAGACGGCTCGACGGTGTTTAAGGCCTCGCGCAAGCTCGGGGTGGCGCTGCGCGAGCTGACCCGCAACGGGGTCGAGATCCCGCCGCACCTGCTGAAGCTCTGACGCACGGCTCGTGCGTATTCGGGCGGCGCGTGCTAGTCCCCTGTCTCGGTGACAGCGGTAGAAGCGGTAGCAGCGGAAGACGAACTGACCGACGGCGAGCGTCGAGAGCTCGAGGACAACCTCGATCGGATCTACATCCGGCTGCGCGACGCACATAACGGCTTGCACGCGGCGCGCCCGCCCGCCGAGGCCGACGCGATCGCGGCCTTGATCTCTGCAGGCGAGCTCCGGGAGCCGGCGGCCGCGTTGTGGTCGCGCTGGGACGGGCTGGACCTCGGCTTCTCGCAGGTCGTGCTGTTCTCGCTGGCGCAGCAGGAGCGGGCGACCGCGGAGGCGCGCGAGGACGGCCGAGTCGGCGCCGGCGATCGCGTGATCGGTGAGCGCGGACGCGAGCTGTTCGCGCTGTGCGCCGATCCGCACGCCGAGGGCGCGGACGTGGTGCTGGTCGAGGAGGACGGCACGCGGCTGCCCCACAGCTCACGCGTCGATCGCATGGTGCTGGCGCTGCTGGGCGAGCTGGCGGTCCTGCTCGGGGAGGACGGCGAGTACCGGGACAAGCTCTTCGGCGACGACGGCGAGCTGACGCCGGAGGCCGAGCGCAAGCTGCTGCGTCGGCATCTCGACTTCGATCCCGACGCGCCGCTGGCTCGCTACCGGCTGGCCCAAGGGCTACGTCGGGCCGGGGAGCTGCGGGCGGCGCAGTCGGAGCTGCGGCGCGCGGCTCGCTGCGCGCCCGAGTTCCCGTGGATCCACCACGAGCACGGCCGCGTGCTGATGACGAGTCAACCCGGCGAGGCCGCGCGCAAGTTCGAGCGCGCCGCCGAGCACGTCCCGGAGCAGGAACCTGGCCTTCGGGCCTACTTCCTGGCCTGGGCCTGTCGCGCGCGCGCGGGTGACTCCTCGCAGGAGCCGGCGCGGGCGCAGCTCGCCGCGCGCGTGCTCGAGCTGGCGCCGAGCTTCGCCGCCGGGCAGGAGGCGAGCGTGCGCGAGGCCCTGGAGCACGAGCAGGTCGAGGACGCCCGCGAGCTGCTCGAGCTGGGCCTCGCCGTGCTGCCCCGCCATCTCGGGCTGCTCAGCCTGCGCGCGGAGATCGCGAAGGTGCGCGAGCGCGTAGAGGAGGAGCAGGCCGAGCGGTCCGCCCGCGAGGCGGAGAAAGCCGCCCGGCTCGCGAAGCGCCGCGCCAAGAAGAAGGCGAAGAGGCGTGCGGATCGGCGGACCGCGCCGGCGGGGAAGGGGCGCGGGCGCGTGGGCAACAACAGTAGTCGGGCGAGCTCGCGGCGCGCTCCTCCCAAGCGTCGATAACCTCCCAGCAGCCCGATACGCGGACGTTCGCCCGCTAGCTCGCGTCAGCCGTGGGCTTCGCCGGCGCGGGCATCGGCGTGATCTCGGTGGTGTCGGGCGCGAGCACGTGCTCGAGCAGCACCGGATCGCCGCCGCCCTTGCGCGTGGCCCGGAGCACCAGCACCACGCGCCCGTCCTCGCCGAGCTCGTTGACCGGGAGGCCGCGCACGCGGTTGCGCTTGCCGGGCAGGAGCGCGACCTTGAGCTTGATCGCGCGCGCGCCGTCGGCGGCCTGCGTGAGCACGAGCAGCTCGGGCGACTCGTACTGCTCGCCGAGCGTGAACTCGAGCGTCCCCGCGGTCATGCGAACCTGAATGTTCGGCCATGTCGAGAAGATCGTGTCGAGCAGCGAGCGGCTGACGTCGAGCGCGCGCGGGAGCAGCTGCGCGAGCTGATCGTCGTAGACCGCGTCGTCGAGGTAGGCGCGGATGAAGCCGTCCTCGTCCGTGGTGAAGGCGAGCAGCGGTCGGCCGGCGCCGCTGAGCAGGTAGCCGCGCTCCGCCGGCCACGGGCTGAGGCGCGCGCCCTCGAGCTCCACGGGGTCGAGCCCGCCGCCCTCGATCAGCTTCGCGGCGGCGGCGGTGTCGGACAGCTCCGGATCGAGCGCGGCCGGGGCTGGGAGCGTGCCGGACGACAGAAACCGCGCGGCCGCGTGCCTCGCTACACCGTCGCCGCCGTCGAGGTAGCGGCCGAGCAGGTGCTCCTCGATGTTGGCGGCGAGCGGCACGCCGCGCGCCCGCGCGATCGCGGCGGCGTCGCGCGCGATCGGTAGATCGCTGCGGCCGAAGCGGAGCCGCGCGAGCTCCTGCAGCGGGAGTCCGCGGTCGGCGCGGTGCGACGAGAGATTGCGGAAGAAGGCCGCGACGTCGGCGCGGGCGTGGGCAGGCAGCGCGAGATCTTGGCCGACGTGCAGCAGCGCGCCGGTGCACACGAGCGCCAGCGCGAAGTGGTGCTCGCGGACCTCGGGCTCGGCGGAGAGGTACGCCAGCTCGAGGTGCTCGAACAGCCGCGCGGGCGCGAGCGGATCTTCGTCGCTCGCCAGCCACGCGGCGGCGGAGGGGCCGTCGCCCGAGAAGCCGGTGCGGGTCAGCCGCGCGGCCGTGCTCGCGCCGTTGTGTCGACTCTGTCGGCTGCGCAGCACGACGGGCGACAGCGACTCGCCGCGCGACCTCCAGCGCGGCGCGGTCGGATCTTCGGGGTCGACGAAGTGGTGGACCTCGCGGGCGCTGGGCACGAGCTCGGCGAGCACGCCGAACTCCATCCACTGGATCGCGGTCAGCTGCCAGAGGTCGCCCTGCACGCAGTAGCGCGTGGTGGTCGGCGGCGCGTCGGCGCCGGGACAGGCGCCTGGGCCGCCGAGCGGGCGCACGCCCGAGGACGCGTGCGCGCTCGAGGCTGTCTGCATGAACAGCCGCCACTCGTCGCGCTTGAGGCGGTCGGGATCGACGCGCAGCGTGGTGAACAGCCCGCGCTGAAACTCGCTCCCGGCCATCCAGCGCAGGTGCGCCGCGCTCTCGATCGCCGCGCGATCCGTGAGCCCGAGGTGGGTCGTCGAGGGATCCCAGGCGCGCGCCGAGTCAGGGGCGAGCGTCGGCGCGAGCGCGAGCGCGACGCTGAGCGCGAGCGCGCGCCAGCGACGACGGGGGGCGACTGCAGGCGCGCGGGGCATCAGGGCTTCTCCTTCGCGGCGCCCGCCGTGGCCTCGCTGGCCTCCGCGGGCGCGGCTTCGTCGCTGAGTCGATCCAAGTTTCGCTGGATCCACTTGGCGAGGATGATCGCGGTGTCGAGGTCCGCGCATTGCTGGTCGCCGCAGGTCAGGAGCACGCCGACGTTGGCTTCGCGATCGATAAAGCCGACCGCGTAGACGCCCTTCGTCTCGTAGACCCACGTCTCCTCGGTGACCTCGCCGCTCGGCTTCACGCCCGGGAGCGTCTCCTCGATGGTGTCGACGACCGGATCCATCCCGCCCGGCGGTGAGCGCCAGACGCGGTAGATGACGTCGTAGGCCTGCTCCTGGCCATCGGCCTGCAGGTGGACGCCGTGGTAGAAGTCGGTGCGCTTGAGGTCGCTCGGCTCGCCGACCGTGAACTCGCCCGCGTAGCCGGTGCGCGCGCGCACCTCGTCGGGACCGAGCACCGCGCGGGCGTCGAGCAGAGTTTGTGGTTTGGGCTTCGCGTCGCCGGTCACGGGCGTTTCGTCTGTCCCGTCTGTCTCGGCGTCGCCCGCGAGCTCCTCGCCAGCGCCGCCCTGTTGACGGAACAGCTCGAGGTTGGCGAGCTCCTGCTCCCAGTAGGTCAGCTTTTGGATGCTGCGCGGCGCCGCGAGGAACACCAGGTGGTCGACGTGCGAGTCCGACTGTCGCCACTTCTTGAGGTTGATGCGGTTGTGGCGAACCGTGAAGTCCGTGCGCGCGGAGCCGTCGGGCTTGCGGTTCGAGCGATAGGCGATGTATCCGCGCTTGTAGACGACCAACTCAAAGCTGACGAGCCGCGTGGTGGGACCGCGCAGCGCGAGCTTGGCCTCGGGGACGCGATACCGCCCGGCCTCGTCGGTCGTGGTCTCGAACACCTCCGAGCCAGCGGGGCCGATGAAGCCGTCGCCGTGATCGTAGGACCAGACCGCGACGACCGCCGCGTCCGCGACCGGTTCCCCCGTGCTCTCGTCGACGATCTGGCCGTCGAAGGGGCCGTGCAGGCTCGCGTCGGTGACCTGATCGCGGTAGCCCTTGAACGGGGCGGGGCGCACGATTGGCGCACACGCGAGCGCGCCCGCGGTCGCAACCACGGCAGCGGCGAGTAGCGCCGGGCGGGCCCGCTGCGTCCGGGTGCGGAGGTCTGAGTTTGCGTGTGAGGCGCTCAATTGACGCGGTTGGTTGTGGCCGATACCCTAGTACGCCGGTGAGAGCGCGGGTCTAGCCCACGCTACAAGTACTGGCAAGCCTTCCGGGAGCGAACATGTCGGAACGGATCCCATGTCCACTGTGCGGCACGGAGAGCGAGCCAGGCGATATGGGCTGCCGGGTGTGTGGCTTTCATTTGGCCAATTCGCGTGGTCACGAGCACGCCTCGGGGAAGTGCGCGCGCTGTGGGTCGGCCCTAGGTGAGGGCTTCGAGTTTTGCCAGGTGTGTGGTCTCCGCGTGCAGTCACGCTATCCCCGACCGCAGACCGGGCGTCTTCGAGTCATCCCGATCGTCGGTGACGAGCGAGGTTCCGATCCTGAACCGGACGTCGTGCAGCCACATTCCCGCACCGGCAAGACCGACCCATCGCCAGCCGCGCAGCCCCAGCCGAGTCAAGACCAACACCACCATCACCATCACCACCACCACCACCACCACGAGGTTCAGCAGCAGCAGGCCCGGTCGTCCCAGACCGTGTCCTATAACGAGGGCGGGATGTCGTTCCGCCCCGCTGGCGCCGAGCCCGAGCCGTCCCACTACGCGCCGGCGCAGTCGCATCAGCCGCAACATGCGCACGCCAGTGAGGTGACCCACGAGTACCCGCCGCCGGCCGAGGCTGGGCCGCTGCAGTCGAGCATCTACGAGGCTGGGATCGCCGGGCGCGTGCCGGAGCCGCATCATCACTACGGGGATGTAGCCCCAGCGGAGCGGGTCACGCCGCCGGAGCCCTACGACGCCTACGACCCGGCGCGTGGGTACCCGGATCGCGCGACGCCCACGGGCGCGTACCGCGGTGACCAGGAGCACCAGCCCGAGCACTCGCCGGGATCCCTCGAGCGTACGCCGCACCGCGCGGGTCGTCCGGCCTCGGCGTCCCCCGACGCGGGCGTGCACATCCCTGAGCTGGTCTCGGGGGGCTGGCAGCGCGCGCCGGCGCAGCAGGTCCGGCTCGTGCTCGTGCAGCGTGATGGTTCCGACGGTGAGTCCTTCTCGCTCACCGGGCCGACGGTCACGATCGGACGTCAAAGCGGCGATCTCCGGTTCCCGGACGACGAGTTTCTGGGGCTGGAGCACGCTCGTGTGCAGCGCACCGAGCACGGCCTCACGGTCATCGACCTCGACTCGATCAACGGCGTGTTCCTGCGGATCTCAGCGCCTGAGCCCGTGTACCCCGGGGACGTGTTTTTGCTCGGGCACCAGCTGCTGCGCCTCGAGAACGTCCCAGAGAGCGGGCGAGAGCAGCCCCCGCGCGCGGACGGCGTGCGGATCTTCGGCACGCCGCTGCCGCCGTCCTGGGGCCGCCTCGTGCTGCTCGGCTACGGCGGCTGCGAGGCCGAGTCCTACTTCTTGCGTCCTCGTCAGGTCGTGTTCGGCCGCGAGCTCGGGGACATCGTGTTCCCCACCGACGCGTTTATCAGCCGCCGGCACGCGACCCTCTCGATGGAGCTGATCGGCGAGAGCATGACGGTCATACTCGAGGATCTTCAGTCAGCGAACGGCACGTATCTGCGCGTTCGCGGCTCGGCGCATCTCGAGGACGGCGACATGTTCCGCGTCGGCGACCAGATCTTCCGCGTGAGGATTCAATAGCGCTCGCTGCTTGATGGTTTTGATGTACTGGATGGACCGGAGATAGGGGAAGCAGCGTTGGCCCGGCTCGAACTGTTCGCACGCACCGAGGTTGGTTGTGTTCGCAAGCGCAACGAGGATCAGTTCCTCGTCGTCAACCTGGCGACGCGTCAGAGCGGCCTGCAGCCGCACGATCGCGTGCAGGAGCTGACCCGCGCCGGCACCGTGATCGCGGTCTGCGACGGCATGGGCGGCGCGGCGGCAGGGGATGTCGCTTCGGACATGGCCTCGAGCATGATCCAGCGGACGATGCTCGAGCACACGCCGTTTCGCGACATGGCGCACGCGCGCCAGGCCCTGCTCGCCGCGGTCACGGCCGCCAACCAGGCGATCCTCGACTTCGCCGCGCAGGACCCCATGCGCCACGGCATGGGCACCACCATGACCGCGGCGCTGCTCTTCGACCCCGAGCTGATCATCGTGCACGTCGGGGACTCGCGCGCCTACCTGCGGCGCGGGCGGACGCTGACGCAGCTGACCACCGATCACAGCATCGTCGGCCAGCTGCTCGCGGCCGGTCGACTCACGCCCGAGCAGGCGCGCAATTTTGAGCAGCGCAACGTGCTCTTGCAGGCGCTCGGCGTGCAGCCGCGCGTGGCCCCGGAGATCGTCCGGACGACGCTGCGCGCGGGCGACATCCTGATGCTGTGCAGCGACGGCCTGACCGGGCCGCTGCCCGACGACATGATCCTCGACATCATGCTCAAGTATGAGGACCCGGTGCGCTGCTGCCGGGCGCTCACCGAGGCGGCCTGCGCCGCGGGCGGCCCCGACAACATCACCGTCGCGATGACGCGGCTGACCGGCGACGGCCTCGAGCTCCCGCGCGGGCGCGAGGCCGTGAAGATCGATCGCGCGCAGGCGACCGCGTGAGCGTCGACAACACGGCGTTCGTCAACCGGCTGCGGAAGAATCGACGGACGCTCGGTCGCTGGGCGCGGCGCGAGCAGATCAGCTGCTACCGGGTGTACGACGCCGACATCCCCGAATTCGCGGTCGCGGTCGATCTCTACGAGACGACCCTCGGGCGCGCGCTGCACATGCAAGAGTACGCGCCGCCGAAGTCCATCGACCCCGCGCTGGCGGCCGCGCGGCTCGACGCCGCGACCGCCGGGGCGGCGGAGGTGCTCGAGGTCCCCCGGGAGCGCGTGTTCGTCAAGGTCCGCGAGCGTCAGCGCGGCGCCTCGCAGTACCGGCGGCGGGCCGACCCCGGCGCGCGCGGGACCATGTACGAGGTCCGCGAGGGCCCGTGCCGCCTGCTCGTCAACTTCACCGACTACCTCGACACCGGGCTGTTCCTCGATCACCGGATCACGCGCGCGCGGCTCGGCGAGCTCGCGCTCGGCAAGCGCGTGCTCAACCTGTTCGCCTACACCGCGAGCGCGAGCGTGCACGCCGGGCTGCGGGGCGCGAGCGCGACGGTCAGCGTCGACCTCTCGCGGACCTACTGCGGCTGGGCGCGCGAGAACCTCGCGCTCAACGAGCTCGCGCCGAGTCGCCACGAGGTCGTGCGCGCGGATGTCCTCGAGTTCCTGCGCCACGCGCCCGCGGGGGACTTCGAGCTCGCCTTCGTCGACCCGCCGACTTTCTCCAATTCGAAGTCGACGCGCGCGGACCTCGAGGTCCAGCGCGACCACGTGAAGCTGATCCTCGGGACCCTGCGCCTGCTCACCCCGGGCGGCGCCCTGATCTTCTCCTGCAACCGGCGGCGCTTCACGCTCGACGAGGACGCGCTGCGCTCGGCTCGCCCAGAGCTCACCATCGAGGACATCACGCGCGCGACGATCCCGAAGGACTTCGCCCGCAACCCGCGAATCCACCACTGCTGGATCCTGCGGCGCTAGCTTCCAGCTCCTTCGCGTAGGTCCGCGCGCGCTGTGCAGGCGCTCGGCTGGAGAACGTGCAGTTCTAGAACACCCTTGGACGTCGCTGTTTCGCTCACGTCGTGGGGAGCGCGCGACTCGATCGAAGCCGGGCCGGTCTCACCGAAGCTCAAGGGACGCGCGCGAGCCAGGAGGGGCCGCCTGAGGACGGCGAGCGTGTTGGCGTTGGTCCGCTTTATCTGTGCAGGCGCTCGGCGCCCGGAAGGTGGAGGGAGCCCTGGCGTTAAGCAGCGGCCCGGTGTTGGGGAATTATCAGCGCTCGAGACATTCGAAATGTTCGCGTCTCCATCGAAGAAGGAAGCGTCGTCCTATGATGCCCCGGCCATGTCCAGCGCGCCCACGTCGAAGCAGAACCGTTGGCTGATCCCGCCGGCCGCGGTCGCCATCCATCTCTGCGTCGGCTCGGTCTACGCGTGGAGCGTGTTCAACAAGCCGATCGCCGCGCTGCACCCCGCGTGGATGAGCGTCTCGGCCTACACCTTCTCCATCGCGATCGCGCTGCTGGGCATCAGCGCCGCCTTCGGCGGGACCTGGCTCGAGAAGCATGGCCCCAAGCGCGCGGCGACCCTCGCCGCGCTGCTGTTCGGCGGCGGCATGGCGCTCGGCGGCCTCGGCGTCTCGAGCGGGCAGCTCTGGCTGCTCTACCTCGGCTACGGCGTGATCGGCGGGATCGGGCTCGGGCTCGCCTACATCTCGCCGGTCAGCGCGCTCGTGAAGTGGTTCCCCGACCACCGCGGGATGGCGACCGGAATGGCGGTGCTCGGCTTCGGCGGCGGCGCCGTGATCGCGGCCCCGGTGATGCGCTGGCTGATCGACAGCGGCGGCGTGCCCGGCACGCTCTACACGCTCGGGGCGATCTACGCGGTCGTGATGCTGCTCGCCGCGCGGGCGCTCAAGCGCCCGCCCGAGGGCTGGCGCCCGGAGGGCTGGACGCCGCCGGCGGTCGGCGCGGGCAGCGAGGCGGAGCCCGACCTTACCCTCGGGATGGCCGTGCGCACGCGCCAGTTCTGGCTGCTGTGGCTCATGCTCTTCATCAACATCAGCGCCGGGATCTCGATCCTGTCCCAGGGGTCACCCATGATCCAGGACATGTTCGGGCGATCGCCCGAGCAGGCCGCGCTGATGCTCTCGGTGATCGGCGGCTTTAACGCGGGCGGGCGCTTCTTCTGGGCCACGATCTCCGACTACATCGGCCGGCGCGCGGTGTTCTTGATCTTCTTCGCCGCCCAGGCGCTGCTGTTCGCGCTGATCCCCCAATTCGGCGCGGGCGGGCAGTGGCTGCTGTTCCAGATCGCGGTCGTCACGATCTTCTCGATGTACGGCGGCGGCTTCGCGACCATCCCGGCCTTCCTCGCCGACCTGTTCGGCGCGCGTAACGTCGGGGCTGTCCACGGGGTCATCTTGCTGGCGTGGAGCGCCGCCGGGATCGCGGGGCCGTTCTTGATCACGCGCAGCCGCGCGCTGGCGATCGCGGCGCTGCCCGAGGGCGCGAGCCGGGTTCACATCTACGACGCCACGCTCTACATCATGGCCGGCGTGCTCCTGATCGGCTTCGCGCTCGCCTGGCTCGTGCGCCCGCTGCAGCGCGACGAGGTGTCGCTCAGCGCCTGAGCTCGGCGTGGTCGTGCAGCTGCGCGACCGCCCACTGGAGGTTGGGCGTCGGGCTGAGGCCGAGCGCCGCGCCGATCGCCGCGAGCCGCTGCTCGAGCGCGCGCTCGCGCGGGCTGGCCCAGAGCGCGGGTCGCTGGAGCGTGTCGAAGCCCGGGTGACGCGGGTCGCACTTGGCCGGCTCGTCGACGCTGACGTAGACGCGGCAGGCGAGGGGCCTCGCGGCGTAGGCGGAGCAGCGCCCGTCCTCGCCGAGGATCGGGCAGTTGTTGCGGGCGCGTCGCCAGGCCTTCTGGGTCTCGCGGTACATCGCGCTCCGCGTCTTCGCCCGGCCCCCGGCGCCGGCGAGGCTCATGCGGTCCAGCAGCAGGGTCTGGAAGCTGCGCGCCTGCTCGACCGCCCGCTGCACGCGGTCTCGACCGTCGTCGCGGGCCAGCAGCGCGCGGGCCAGCCGGAGGCCCTCGATCGCGTGCACGGGCGGCGCCTCGGTGCAGCAGGCCGAGCACCCAGGGCCGCAGCGCACCGGGACCTCGGCGGCGCGGACGAGCGCGTCGAGGTAGCGATCGACCGCCTCGTACGCGCGGTCGAGGGCGCGCCACGTCGCCGCCGACACCCGACGCGCGCGTTGGACCTGCGCGAGCGCCTCGTCGAGCTGCGCGATGGCGCGCTCGAGATGCTGGGCGACCTCGGGCTGCGCGCGCGCGCTCGCGATCCGCTCGCGGAGCTCGGTGAGGAGCTGTGACTCGACGACTGGGAGGCGCTTCACGTCGGCACCGATCGCGGGTGGGGCGGACTCATGACTCGGGCACGCACTATACACGCGGACGTCGCCGCGTCGTTACCGCGACTCGCGCGCGCGTCTCGACGAGCTCCCGATGACGTCTTCGCCGAGCGGCTGTCAGGGGGAGGCGCCGGATCGCGCGCCCGCGCGGAGGCGCGCGGTCAGTCTCCCGGGTCAACCAAGAGCCCTCGCGCGGACGCGCCGGCGCGATCCCGACGGCTCGACGCGCGGGCGCGCGCGCCCGCGTGAATTCGCGCCTGCCCGTAGGGACGTGTCGCCAATGGCATGTCTGTATAGACATGTTAAATCGTTCTCTCGCGATCGCGCTGAGGCCCTCGAGAACGTTGTGTACGCAACGTTCTCGGTGTCGGGCCTCGCGGCGGGTGAGCGAAGAAGCATCGACCGCGCTCGCGCGGCGGGGCGGCGCCGAGTCCTCCAACGGCCCCGCGATCTGTGATAGCGCAACAGTATGCGTCGTCGTGGTCTCTCGGTAGTCGTCCCGTGGTGCGCCGCGCTCGTCTCGTGCGGGCTCATCACCTGCGTTGGTTCAGGCTGCGGCGGGGGCTCGCCCGACGCGACCGACTCTGACAGCGCCGGCTACGTCGACTCCGGGCCCGGGGGCGGCGTGCTCACGCTGCCGGCGGGCAGCGACTCGGGGATCGACCTCACGACCGCCGGCGGCATGAAGTTCGACATGGGCGCGCCGGTCGAGACGGACGCGCTCCCGGGCGGCGGCGGCGACTGCTGGGGCGGGGGGCCGACGGGCAATACACCTGACTTCTCAAACATCTGGATCGCGAACTCGCCGGAGGGCACGGTCTCGAAGATCGACACGGTGACGGGCGTCGAGCTCGCGCGCTACAGCACCGGGCCGGAGGCGGTGCCTGAGCCCTCGCGGACCTCGGTCAACCTCTACGGCGACGCCGTGGTCGTCAACCGCGGCGGCGGGCTCACCGGCAGCCCCTCGGCGGGCAGCGTCACGAAGATCGCGGCGCGCGAGGAGGACTGCGACGACCGCGACGGCAGCGGCAGCATCGAGACCTCGGGCGGCGCCGGCGGCGTGCTCCCGTGGTTCCAGGACGAGTGCGTGCTGTGGAACCACCCGATCCCCTCGGACCACTACCAGCACGGGCCGCGGCCGGTCGCGTGGGAGGGGGCGGTCGGCCTCGACGGCTGCGCCAACGCGGACCCGCGGGTCTGGATCGGCTGGTACGACTACGCCGGCAACACCGGGCGGTTTCAGCGGCTCAACAGCACGACCGGGCAGGTCGAGGATGAGGTCGTCGTCCCGGCGTGGTCGAGCGGGGTCGCGCAGCTGAGCTATGGGCCGTACGGCGGCGCGGTCGACGGCAACCTCGACTTCTGGGTGGTCGGCTGGCAGCAGGGCCCGCTCGTGCGGATCGACGGCGAGACCCTCGAGTACGACCGCGTCGAGTTCCCGCAGCCGCCCTCGGGGCAGATGTGGACCTACGGCATGGCGCTGGATCAGCACGGTAACCCGTGGATCGCGAGCGCCGGCGTCGCGGCGGGTTACGACGCCCAGACCGGGCAGTGGTCGTTCATCGACACCGGCAACCAGTCGATGCGCGGCGTGATGGTCTCGGACGAGGACCGGGCCTACTACGCCGTCGACGCGGGCGCCGGGCTGGGGGGCGGCTGCGGCCTGGGCGTCATCGATGTCAACACCAAGTCCATGCTCGCGCCGCTGGTCAACATCCCGGGCTGCGTGACGCCGGTGGGCGTCAGCATCGACGTCGACGGCTTCATCTGGCTCGTCGACCAGGGCGCCAATCAGGCCTTCAAGATCAGCCCGCAGAACTACTCGGTGCAGCTGACGGTGACGGGCCTCAACCAGCCCTACACCTACTCGGACATGACGGGCGCCGGCCTGCAGCTCGTGACCTTCCCGCCGGTGGGCTGAGCGGCGCCGCGACCTGGGGACGCAGTTGCCGCGCGCGGCGAGACGGGCGACGCTTGCGCGCGCGCTCGACCCGGGCGCGCGGGAGGCCCTCGTCATGTCCCGTCTCATCCTGCTCGTGACCGTCCTCGCGGGCTTCACCGCGCTCACGGTCGTGGCGCTGATCGATCCTGGCTTCTTCGGCACCTTCGCCCATCAGCTCGCGAGCTGGGGCGGGATCCAGGTGCTGACCGACCTCGCGATCCTCGCGGTCCTCGCCTCGATCTGGATCGCCCGCGACGGCGCGCGCGAGGGCATCAACCCGTGGCCCTATATCGTGATCACGCTGGTGATCGCGTCGTTCGGGCCGCTGCTGTACTTGATCGCGCGGGAGCGGAGGCGGGCGCGCGCGCCCGGGTGAGCTCGCGGGCGGCCTCGCGGCCGCGAGCGAGAGGCGCCGCGGGCGCGGGGCGGGCTCGCGCCCGACCGCGGTGAGGGCTTGCCTCCTCGTGCTGACTTAATAAACATGTTGTTTGTGACATGTTTAAATGTTCTGCGTAACGCGCTGCTGCTCGCGGCCGGGCTCCCACTCCTCGCCTGCAGCGGAGACGACGGCGACACGCGCGGTGACGGGACCGGGCTCTCGGGCGCGTCGCCGACGACCATGAGCACGAGCTCGACGACCTACGCGAGCACGACCGCGGCGGGGACCGACACGACGCCGGCCGCGGTAACGACCGACGACCCGCCCGCGACCTCGGCGGGCACGACGGAGGACCCCACGGGCGAGACCACCGGGGCGCCGCCGGCCTGCGGCGACGGCGTCGTCGACGACGGCGAGGAGTGCGACGACGGCAACGACGACGACGCGGACGAGTGCACGAGCGAGTGCCTCGCGGCGGTCTGCGGCGACGGCGTGGTCTGGGCGGGGACGGAGGAGTGCGACGACGGCGGCGAGTCGGCCGACTGCAACGACGACTGCAGCGCGGCGGCCTGCGGCGACGGGATCTCGAACGTCGCGGCCGGCGAGGCCTGCGACGACGGCAACGTCGACGACAACGACGGCTGCTCCGCGAGCTGTCAGCTCGAGGGCTGCGGCGACGGGGTCGTGCAGGACATGGAGGAGTGCGACGACGGCAACGACGACAACGCCGACGCCTGCACCGAGCTGTGCCTGAACGCGAGCTGCGGCGACGGCTACGTGCAGGACGGGGTCGAGGAGTGCGACGACGCCAACGGGATCAACGAGGACGAGTGCCTCGACACCTGCGCGGCGGCGAGCTGCGGCGACGGCTACCTGCAGGACGGGGTCGAGGACTGCGACGACGGCAACGCGGACAACACCGACGACTGCGTGGACGGCTGCGTCGCGGCGAGCTGCGGCGACGGGTTTACGCAGGAGGGCGTCGAGGAGTGCGACGACGGCAACAACGTCGACAACGACGACTGCACGAACGCCTGCGAGTTCCCCTGCGGCGGCAAGTTCACGACCAACTGGTGCCTGCAGAACGGCACGATGCAGCAGTTCACGAAGTGCGCGAGCGTGACCAACGGCGGCAACACCTGCGTCAACCCAGAGATCCGCTACGGCAACGTCGAGGGCGGGATCCCGCGCAGCCACGGCGGCAACAACTTCAACGCGTGGTGTCAGCAGCTGGGCTTCTCGAGCTGGTCGGGGCAGGTCACCTACGGCTTCCGCTCGTGCAACGCGCCGCAGGGCGGGCTGTTCGGCAGCTCGAGCTACGACGAGAACGTCTGGCACTGGACCGACTGGCAAGACGGCTTCTGGTACAACGAGCAGCTCGACTGGCACGGCTGCAACGGATCCGAGATCACGCAGATCACCTGCACGCCGTAGCGGGCCCGCGGTGAGCGTCCACGCGCGACGAGACGCGGACGCTCACCACAGGCGGCGCGCCGCGGGGGCGAGCGCGCGCGCGGGGAGGGTCGACGTCGCGCGTCGCGGCGCCGGCCCGCGGACCTGAAGCGAACGCGCCGCACAGCGTTCGAAACGACGTTCTTTGAGGTCGTTCGCGTGATCCGCTACAGATCACAGGGACATGTCTAAATAGACATGTGTTGGCGCCCTTGAAGAACTCGATCACCACCCTCGACCTGCTGTTTCGGACCAAGCTCGACAGCCCGCAGCTGCACCAGGTCGCGCTCGTCTCGCTGATCCAGCGCTCGGACGTGCTCGCGCGGCTGCTCGGCGAGCCCGCGCCCGTCAGCGGCGTGCGCTGGCCCGGCGCGGACGACCTGCACGACTTCGACTTCGTCGTCGAGCTGTCCGGCGGGGCGCGGGTGTGGGTCGCGCTCGAGGTCGACGCGCCGCTGCGGCGCGAGCGCCTGCGCAAGCAGGTCGCCGCAGTGACGGGGGAGGACCGCGCGCTGTTCGTGCTGCTCGGCGCGTCGGCGGTGACCTTCGGGCGGCGCTGGCCGGAGTGGGAGGCGGCCGGGGAGCGGATCGTGATCCGTGACGCCGGCGCGCTGCTCTCGGCGCTCGCCGAGCTGCGCGCGAGCGCGGCGGGTCGCCTGCTCGCGCCGGAGGTCGAGCGCCTGCGGGTCGAGTATCACCGCCAGCTCGAGGCGCTCGACGCCCGCGCCAGCGGCTTCGCGTCGAAGCCGGTCGCGGCCTGGGGCGCCCACGACTTCCTCGGCTTCTTCGAACGCTGCCGGCGCTTCGCGGTCGGCGGGATGGCGAGCGCGGAGATCCAGCACATGGTGCGCAGGGCCGGCGATCACGTCTCGTGTCGATGGATGACGCGGCCCGTGCGGGAGGACGGCTCGATCGCGACGCACCTGCAGTTCGACGACGCGCGCCTCGTCGTCAAGATCACGATCCAGGAGGCGGCGCGTCGCACCGAGCTGCGCAACCAGGCCTTCGAGCTCTTGAGCGCGTTGCCGGCGGGGCCGCCCCTCGAGATCGAGCGCCCCGCTCGCTTCGGCCACGGCGGGACGATGACGCTGGCGATCATCGGCGGCGTCGCGCCCGTCGCCGATCCGGGCTCCCCCGGCTTCCAGTCGCGGATCCGGACGGCCGAGGCGCTGTTTGAGTCGTTCTCGCGGCAGCTCGCCGCGGGGGCGATCTAGGAGCGCGCGGGGTGCTCCGGCGCGATCCTGGCGGCGGAGCGAGGTGTCCCACAGGCCCTGTCGGCGTCTCGCCGACAGGGCCCGCTCGTTCGCGGCCCGGCGTGGCGTGGCGGAGGGTACGATGGGACCGTCGTGACCGCGAGCTGCTACGAGGACCTGGTCGCGCGCTCTCCCGACGGCGCGCTGCGGGTCGAGGCGCGCTCGCCCGACAATCGCCCGAGCGCGGCGCCTCGCCGCCGCGGCGTCATCGGTCCCGCCGGGACCGATCAGCGCGACTTCACCTACGCGCTGTTTGACGAGGCGAGCGGCGCGCCACGCTGGCGCAAGGGACAGGAACTCAGCGACCTCCGACCGCGTCGCCTGTGGTTGTCCAACCACGGCTGGCTCGTGATCTTGACCCACAGCTGGATGACGACGGGGCTGGTGATCGTGACGCCGCGCGGCGAGGCGGCCCTCCGCGTCGTCTGTTCGCCCAATCGGCACGACCCGTTTCCGGCGCGAGGCTTCGCGGACCACATCTCCTGGTCGAGCGCGGGTCCCTCGTGGACCGGCCGCTCGATCGCGCAGTTCGTCGCGCTCGACGGCCGCGAGCGCTTCTCGCTGCGCACCTGGTGGGGTTATCGCGTGCTGCTCGACCTCGAGGGGGCGCGCGTCGTGTGCCCGGAGGCGCTCGACCCGGCGCACGAGCGGCGTCTCGTCGCGTGTGAGCGCGCGTGGGTGATGCGCTGGATCGAGGCCGCGGTGACGCGGCGCGAACGCTGGCTGCAGCAGGAGGCGGAGGAACTCTATCCGCTCGACGGCCTGGGCGCGGCGCTGGCGGCCGTACACCACGCGGGGCGCCTCGGCGTGAAGGAGGCGGTCCCGCTGCTGCGCTCGCTCGAGTCCCTCCCCCTGGAGGGCCTGTCGACGCGGATGCCGATCGGCGACGCGCGGTGGGGCGTCCGCGAGCGATTGTTCACCGCGCCAGTCAAGCACGCGCTTTGGCGACTCGGCGAGCGCCCCGCGGGATACCCTAGCTACGACTTCGAAGCCGAGGACGGGGCGCGGGCGATCGAGCTAGGGGCGCCGGCTGAGGCGCTGATGTCCGTCATCGACGCGCTGCCCGCGTCGGCGTCGCAGCCCGAGGTGCTCAGGCGCGTGGGGGTCCCTGATTTTATGCTGGGGCGGCGGCGCTGGGAGTATGACTTCAGGGACGCGTCGGGCGTCGATCGCAGCGCGCGGATCGAGTTCGTCGGTCGACCCGCGGTCTTGACGTCGGTTGACGTCGTCGCGCCCGGCTGGCGAGGCGAGGCGCGTGACTGACTCGCGCGGGCGAGCGGCGCCCGGGTGGTCGCCTCACAGCCGGGGGTCTACGGGGTCTGCCTCGAGGGACAGGACCCCGAAGGCGCACTCGTGCACGCGGTGCAGCGGCTCGCGGTCGACGAAGCGCCGCAGCCCCTCGAGGCCGAGCGCGTACTCGCGGATCGCGAGGGCGCGCTTGCGCTTGAGCCCGCGCACGCGCAGCCGCTCCAGGTGCTCGGGCGCGCTGTACTCGGGGCCGTAGATGATGCGCAGGTACTCGCGCCCGCGGCACTTGAGCGCGGGCTGCACGAGCCCGCGCTTGCCGGGGCGCGCGTCCCGGACGATCCAGTCGAGCGGCTTTATGACCACGCCCTCGCCGCCGGCCTCGGTCAGCTCGCTCCACCAGCGCTCGGCCGCGCTGACGCTCTCGGGATCGTCGAGCGCGACCTGGCGCGCGCGGGTTGGCTGAAGCAGCCCGGTGTCGTCGTGCTCGGCGATCCGCTGGAGCTGCTCGAGGTGCCAGGTGTGCGGCTTGTCGGTGTGGACCGCGCCCTCGCTCGCGAGCAGGTGAAAGGGCGCGAGGCGGATGCCCTCGAGCTTGCGCTCGCGCTCGCCCGCGCGGGTCGGCCAGCAGTAGCGGCGCCACGCCGCGTCGTAGCCGGCGAGCATACGCTGGCGCGCGTCGAGGCGCCGGCGCAGCGCGTCGAGTCGCCCGCGGCTGTCGTCGTCGAGGCCCGCGCGCTGCAGGGCGGCGCGCACCGGCGCGTCGGCGCCCAGCAGGGACGCGCGCGCGGCGGCGGAGACGGCCGCGTAGGTGCTGCGCAGCAGCGCCCGCGACTTCAGCGACCAGGGCATCAGCTCGGCGTCCAGGCACAGCCAGTCGGTCTCGAGTCGCGCCCAGACGCCCGCGCGCTCGAGCGTGCGTCGCAGCAGGCCGAGCAGCGCCGACTCGAGCGCCGCGTCGTTGAAGAAGCGCCGGCCGGTGCGCGTGTAGACGATGCCGTCGCGCCCGTCGCGGGCGTTGAAGCGCTTCTGCGCCGAGGGCGTGTCGCGGCAGACCACGATGATCGCGCGCGAGCCCATGTGCTTCTCTTGGCACAGGACCGTCCGCACGCCGCGCGTAGCGAAGTACTCGAGGGCCTCGCGCGGGCGCTCGAGCAGCGGGCCCTCGGGACATGTCTCTGGGGGCGACATGGTCGGCGGGAGGTAGATCAGCCAGTGCGGGTCGACGGCGAAGCGGCTGATCGTCTCGAGCGCCGCGATCGACTGCTCGGGGCGCAGCCGCACGGGCCCGAGCGCGCGGGTGTCGATCACGCGCCGGCCGGTCACGTCGCCGAGGTCGAGCAGGTCGTCCTCGCGCTCGAAGCCTCGCTGCGCGGCGGCCTCGAGCGGGCGCGCGGGCGGGTAGTGGACGGCGCGCGCGGGCACCGAGACGAGCTCGCGCTCGGGGTAGCGCAGCGCGGTCAGCTTCCCGCCGAACACGCAGCCGGTGTCGACGCAGATCGTGTTGTTGAGCCAGCGGGCCTCGGGGACAGGCGTGTGGCCGTAGACGACCATCGCGCGCCCGCGGTAGTCCGCCGCCCAGTTGGCCCGGATCGGGAGGCCGAAGGAGTCGGTCTCGCCCTTGGTCTCGCCGTACATGCAGAACGCGCGCACGGCCCCGGAGGTCCGCCCCTGCAGCTCCTCGCGCAGGCCGGCGTGTGCGACCACGAGCCGCCCCTCGTCGAGCACGTAGTGGCTGATGAGGCGATCGACGAAGCGGGTGACGTGGTCGCGGAAGGCCTTGGTCTCGCCCTCGAGCTGCGCGACCGTGCGGTCGAGGCCGTGGGACAGCTTGACGCGCTTGCCCTTGAGCCAGCGCGTCAGCTTGGCCTCGTGGTTGCCGCATACGCACAGCGCGGCGCCGCGGGAGACCATCCCCATCACGAGCCGGAGCACGCGCTGGGCCGCCGGGCCGCGGTCGACGAGGTCGCCGACGAACACGGCGGTGCGGCCCTCGGGCGGCGTGACGATCGGGTCGCCGTCGGGGTCCCCGGTGATCGTGTAGCCGAGCGCGGCGAGCAGCTCGAGCAGCTCCTCGTGACAGCCGTGGATGTCGCCGATGATGTCGAAGGGGCCGCGGGCGTCGCGGCGATCGTTCCACAGGCGCGCGCGCACGACGGAAGCGGCCTCGACCTCGGCGGCGCCGCGCAGCCGGTGGATCCGGCGAAAGCCCTCGCGCTTGAGGCCGCGCAGCGATCGCCGCAGCGCGCTGTACTGACGACGGACGACGTGACCGCCGAACGGACGATCGGGGCGGGACTTGTTGCGCGCGATGCAGACCGACGGGGGCACGTCGAGCACGATCGCGACGGGCAGCACGTGGTGGGCCTTGGCGACCGCGATCAGCTGCGCGCGCGCCTCGGGCGAGACGCTGGTCGCGTCGATCACCGTCAGCCGACGTCGCGCGAGCCGCTTGCCGGCGAGGTAGCGCAGCAGCTCAAAGGCGTCCCCGGTCGCGCCCTGGTCGGTCTCGTCGTCGCACACCAGCCCGCGGCAGGTGTCGGAGGAGATGACCTCGGTGGCGGCGAAGTGGCGGCGCGCGAAGCTGCTCTTGCCCGAGCCCGACGCGCCGATCAAGACGACGAGGCAGAGCTCCGGTATCTCGAGCGCGCCCGCGGGCGGGTCCTTGGCCGTGTCGGCGCGGGTCATCGGTGAAACACCCCCATCTGCGTGGGCGCCCCGAGCTCATCCTCTTCGTCCTCGGGGCCGATGGAGGAGAAGTCGACGACGTAGCCGTTGCGCGCGGCGACCTTGCGCGCCCAGCCTTCGAACTGCGCGCGGGTCCACTCGAAGCGGTGGTCGCGGTGGCGCATCGCGCCGGCCGGCAGGTTCGGGTAGCGGGCGTTGTACTCGGCGTTGGGCGTCGTGATCAGCACGTGGCGCGGGCGCGCGGATTCGAACACCGCGCGCTCGAGCGCCCGCAGCCGCGGCTTGTCGATGTGCTCGATGACCTCGACGAGGCACACCGCGTCGAAGCCCTGGACGCGCTGGTCGCTATAGCCGAGCGAGCCGAGCAGCAGGTCGATCCGCGGGCCCCGACGGCGCGGCGCCGCGCTGCGCTCGTCGGGCGCGCCGATGTGGATCGGCGCGTCGAGCTTGAGC
Source organism: Polyangia bacterium (assembly GCA_030430565.1). Taxonomy (GTDB): domain Bacteria; phylum Myxococcota_A; class Polyangia; order Nannocystales; family Nannocystaceae; genus JACKDW01. The sequence goes on along the minus strand of JAUIKS010000002.1, from coordinate 312,792 downwards.
CGCGCGCGCGCGCGCTCGAGCGCGCGCATCGACACGTCCATCCCGACCACGCGCTCGAGCCCGGGCTCCCGCGCGAGCCGCTGCAAGAGCTTGCCCTCGCCGCAGCCGAGGTCCGCGACCGTCTGCACCTTGAGGAAGCGCAGCGTCTCGAGCACCGCCTCGAGGCGCTGCTCGTTGAGGCTCATCGGCCGCTCGAGCGCGTCCTCCTCGGCGTCGGCGCGCGCGTCGGTGTCGGCCGCGACGTCGTCCTCGGTCGGCGAGCGCTCGCCGCCGCGCTCGTCCGCGTCGGCGATCCGGCGCAGCGCCTCGCGGGTGAGCGAGCGCTGACGCTTGAGGTAGCGGCTCGCGATCAGCTCGCGCAGCGGGTGCTCGGAGAGCCAGCCGTCGCCGCGGCGCAGCAGCTTGTCGATCTCGTCGTCGCCGACGAAGTAGTGCTTATCGTCGTCGAGCACCGGGATCAGCACGCAGAGGTGCAGCAGCAGGCGCGACAGCGTCAGCTCGCCGCGCAGCGTCAGCGTGAAGTAGGGGCAGGGGCCCAGCGACGCGAGCCGGGCGCTCGCGCCGCGCGTGTCCCAAGGGTCATAGTCGTGCTGGCGGTGCGCGACGCGGTAGCCGAGCGGCTCGAACAGCCGACGCAGCAGGCGCTCGCCGCCGCGCGCGGGGACGGCCGTCAGCGTCGCGGTCAGCGGCAGCGGCGTCTGGGCGAGCTCCGGGCGCTTGGCGCAGCTGCCCGAGAGCGCGCTCCCGAGCACGCGGCCGATCGCGACCGCGAGGAAGGAAGACGCGGCGTAGGGGCGATCGCTGACGTACTGCGCGAGCGCGAAGCCCTCGCTGCCCGGGGGACGACGGACCAGGCCCACGGGGTCGAGCTCGAGCAGCAGCGCGGCCGTGCAGCGCTCCGCGCTGGCCTCGGGGTAGAAGACGTGCGCGGTCCCGAACGCGAGCTCGAAGGACTGCGCGCGGTCGGGGTGCTTGCCCAGCAGGTAGCCCAGGTCGGTCGCGGGCGCGCGCGTGGTGCTGATGGTCAGGAGCATCGCGGGCCGCGATGGTAGCAGGTCGTGCCGGCCGGGCGCGGGTGTGCTTGACTTACCCGCGGTGGGGGGCGCGAGACATGCGACAGGGCGTCCGGGGCTGCTTGGACTGCTTGGGCTGCTGCTGCTCGTCGGCTGCGCGTCGCACGGTGACGGATCCGCCGCGGAGGAGCTCCGGATCGTCGACATCGCGCCGGGCCCGAGCGGTTGCGCGGTCTGGTCGGACGGACATGTCGAGTGCTGGCGCGGCGGGCAGCCGCGCGCGCCGGTCGCCGGGCTGCGCGACGCCGTGGAACTCACCGACCTGCTGGAGTCGGAGCAGAAGGCCTGCGCGCGGCGGCGCGGCGGGCAGGTCGTGTGCTGGCGGCTCGACGATCTCAGCGTCACGCGCCCCGTCGAGGGTCTCGACAAGACGACGATGATCGACGGCTGGGGCGCGACGCTGTGCGCCACGGTCGAGGGCGAGCGACTCCGCTGCGTGGAGCTGGTCGAGGGCGCCGAGGCCGAGCTTGAGGCGGCGATGCCGGGGGCCCGGGACCTCGCCGTCGGCGCTGAGATCTGCGCGGCGACCGAGGAAGGCGTCCGCTGCGTCGGCGACGACGGCGAGTCCACGCGCGTCACGGGGATCGAGGGCGCGATCGAGGTCGCGCTGAGCGGTCGGCTCGGCTGCGCGATCACGGCGGAGGGCGGCGTCGCGTGCTGGGAGCTCTCCCTCCCGCTGCACCCCGACATCCCGGAGCCGCGCTACGACAGCCCCGTGATCGCGCCGGAGCGCGTGCCGATCCGCGGCGAGGTCGTCGAGCTCGCCACCAGCGACCACGCCGCCTGCGCCCGCACCAAGAACGGCCCGGTGTACTGCTGGGGCAGCGCCAACTGGACCAAGTCGGGCGCCGAGCCCACGCCGGTCGCGGCGCTCGAGGGGAGCACGCGGCTCATCCTCTCGACCATGGCGGCGTGCGGCGTGATCGACGAGCGCCGATCGAGCTGCACCGACAAGGTCGGGAGGACGATGGAGATCCTGCGCGAGTCGCTGCCCGAGTCCAAGCGCGACACCACGGGCGGCGTCGCGGAGCGGGTCGAGGTCGCCGACTCGGAGTGCTTTCGCACCTTCAACGGCGGGGTCCGCTGCGACGACCTGGCCTGGCCCGGCGCGCGCTACGGCGAGTTCGCGGCTGACTACGAGGGCCTGTGCGCGATCACGGGCGGTCGGGTGCACTGCGGCCGGGTCAGCTACGCCGCGCTCGTCGGCCCCTCGCGGAACCCGGACGGGCGCCCGTCGCTGCAGCCGCCGCACTCGATCGTCGGCATCGACGACGCGGTCTCGGTGGCGCGCGGCCGAAGGTTCACCTGCGCGCTGCGGGCGGATCACTCGGTGTGGTGCTGGGGCGCGAACTCGCGTGGGCAGAGCGGCGTCGCGCGGCCCTACGTCCGGGCCAAGCCCGTGCTCGGCGTCGCCGACGCGGTCGCGCTCGACGTCGACGGTTTTCAAGCCTGCGCGCTCGAGCGGGGGGGCGCCGTGAAGTGCTGGCGCGCGAGCGCGTCGCGGCGGCGCGCGGTCCTCCACACGCGGCGCGCCTACGACTACTTCGACAATCCCTTCTACGAGCGCTACGCCGCCGAGGCGGTGGGGACCGCCCCGCGTGGCCCGCTGCGACTCGGTCGCTGGCACGAACGGGATCGCCCGGGCGCGGCGGGGAAGCCCGCGGCGCCCCACACGTTCCGCTGCGTGCTCGGGCCGGACGGGAGCAGCCGCTGCGGCGGCGCCTGTCCGAAGATGCCAGTGCCGATGACCTGCGACGAGACCTGAGCCGCCACCGGCGACGCGCGGGCGGCGGTATCCTCTCTCGGGAGGTCGACGATCGGGTCCATCGGCAACAGCGAGGCGCGTGATGAGGCGGCGGCGCGTCCCCACGCGCTGGACGACACGCACGCGGCCAGCGTCTCGGGGATGGAGGAGACCGTCGTCGCGGGCTCGAGCGCCGCGTCGTCCTCCTCCGCCGCGGTCGACGACACGCTCCCACACGACGCGCGGCGCCGCGACGCCAGCGCGACGCGAGCCCCGGGCGCGAGCCTGCGGCCCGGTGACCTCGTGGGGCGCCTCGTGATCCTCTCGGAGCTCGGCAAGGGCGGCATGGGCGTCGTCTACGCCGCCCACGATCCCGAGCTCGACCGCAAGGTCGCGCTCAAGATGATCCTCGGGGACCGCAGCCGCGACGCCGACGCGCGGCTCCGGCTTCAGCGCGAGGCCCAGGCGCTCGCCAAGCTCGCGCACCCGAACGTCGTCACCGTGCTCGACGTCGGGGAGCACCACGGCCAGCTGTGGATCCTGATGGAGTTCGTGCAGGGGCAGACGCTGACGGCCTGGCTTAAGGAGCAGGCGCCGACGTGGCGCGCCGTGCTCGAGGTGTTCAAGCCGGCGGCCCGCGGCGTCGCGGCGGCGCACGCCGCGGGGCTGCTGCACCGGGATCTCAAGCCCGATAACATCATGGTCGGCAGCGACGGGCGCGTGCGCGTCATGGACTTCGGGCTCGTGCGCCGTGACGGCGACAGCGAGACCCGCGCGCGCGCGGCCGCGGCGTCCGATGCCAGCACGGCCCGCGCGCGCGCGGACCCGCTGACCACCGACTTGACGCGCCACGGATCGCTGCTGGGGACGCCCGCGTACATGGCCCCCGAGCAGTACTCCGGTGAGCCAACAGATGTCCGAACAGACACGTTCTCGCTGTGCGCGACGCTGTGGACCGCGCTGTACGGCGAGCGCCCCTTCGCCGGCGACACGATCGCGGCGCTGCACGACGCCGTGCTCTCGGGGCGCGTGCGCGCGCCGAGCGAGGACGCGGCGGTGCCGGCGTGGCTGCGGCGCGCGGTCCTGCGCGGGCTCGCGGCCGAGCCGGAGCGCCGCTACCCCAGCGTCGACGCGCTGCTCGAGGCGCTCGCGGCGGACCCGACGCGGCGGCGCTGGATCCTCGGCGGCGCGCTCGGGCTCGGGCTGATCGCCGGCGTCGGCTACACGAGCGATCGCCTCGCCCACGAGCGCGCGCTCGCGGCCTGCGAGGCCGAGGGCGCGCTGATCTCGGCGCGCTGGGACGAGGCCGCGCGCGTCGAGCTGCGGTCGCGCGCGGAGGCGACCGGGGTGAGCTTCGCCGCCACCGTGATCGACAAGACCGCGCCGATGCTCGACGCCTACGCCGAGGAGTGGCGCGGGTCGCGGGTCGCGGTCTGCCGCGCGGCGACGATCGAGCGGCGCTGGGACGAGGAGGTCACGACGCTCGCCGTCGGCTGCCTCGCCGAGCGTCGGGCGCACTTCGAGACGCTCGTCGACACCCTGCGCGGCGTGGGTGACGACGCGGGCGCGGTCGACATCCTCGAGGGCGCCGTGCTCGCGGCCGCCGAGCTGCCGCAGCTCGCCGGCTGTCGCGTCGAGCACCGCCTGCGCGCGCGCCCGCACCTCGCGACGACCGACGCTGACTACGGGGCGGTGCAGCGCCTGCGCGAGCGCTTGACCGCCGCCGACGCGCTGCGAGCGGTCGGCCGCCACCGCGAGAGCCTCGCGCGCGTCGCCGAGGTCGAGGAGGAAGCCGCCGCCGCGGGGCTGCGCTGGCCGCCGCTGCAGGCGGCGGCGCTGTATCAACGCGGCGTCACGCTCGAGGCGACAGGCGAGCACGCGCGGGCGGAGCGAGCGCTGACCGACGCGTACCTCACCGCCGGCGCGGCGGGGGCGGACGAGCTCGCGATCAACGCCGCGACCGCGCTCATCACGGTGGTCGGGCGGGCCCCGGAGCGTGTCCGCGACGCCGAGCACTGGCGCGACCTCGCCGTCATGACGCTCGATCGTGAGGGCGCGGACGCGACCGACCTCCGCCGCGCCCGCGCGCTGCACAACCTCGGCCTCGTGCACGCGGAGCGCGGGGATCCGGCGCGCGCGCTCGAGCTGCTCGATCGCGCCCTCGAGCTCCGGACCGCAGCGCTCGGCGAGGACCACCCGACGGTCGCGCTGCTCGTCGAGACCATCGGCACGCTGCACGCCGATCAGGGCGCCGACGACGAGGCGCTGGCGCACTTCGAGCGGGCGCTCGCGCTGCACGAGAAGGCCCTCGGGATCGAGCACGTCGCGCTGGCGCCCGGGATCGAGGACGACGCGCCCGCGGGCGCCGTGGGAGCTGCTTCGAAGGACAGCTCCCCGACGGCCGCGAGCGCGATCCCCGAGGTCGGCGCGCTGCTCGCGGAGATCGGCGCGCTCTACCTCGATCGTCACGACCCGCGCGCGCTCGAGGCCCTCGAGCGCGCCCGCGTGATCTACGAGGACGCGCTGCTCCCCGAGGACCCGCGGCTCGGGTCCGTGTGGAACCTGCTCGGTCGGGCGCTGCGCGAACGCGGCGACGACCGCGGCGCGGCGCGCTACTTCGAACGCGCGCGCCTGTCACTCGGGACATCCGCGGGCGCGGCCGACGAGGACGCGATCGCGGCGCTCCTCGAGCTCGCGGAGCTGTACCTCGAGCAGGGACGCGGCGAGGACGCGCTCCCGCTCGCCGAGGAGATCTTCACGCGGGTGAGCTCGATCGACCCGTCGCCGGCGCTCGACGCCGCCGCGAGCTTCACGCTCGCGCGGGCGCTGTGGGACGATCCCGCGCGACCCGAGCGCGATCGGTCGCGCGCGCGCGCGCTGGCGGAGCGGGCCCACGCTCGCTTGCACGGGGCGGGCCCGCGGGCGCTCGAGCTGCGCGGAGGCATCGCGCGCTGGCTCGCCGAGCCTGCGCATCAGCTGCCCGCCGCGCCCGAGGGATCCGAAGCCCCCGAGCCGCGCTAAGGCGACGCGTGGCCGATCACCGCGGCGAGTCGCTTGCATGTGCACGTACGCGGTATTGCGCGGAGCAGTCAGCGACTGCGGACCGCCGCGGGGGACGTGGTGCACACTCCTGCGCACTCGCGGCGGCGTCCCTCGAACCCACGCCAAACGGTGCGCTTTTGCGGTAGGGTCGCGGGGTGATGACGACCCGGAGAATTGATGGCGTGGGGGCGCGCGGCCGGGGTCACGCCGCGCCCTTCCTCCTCGCGATCTTCGCGCTCGCGTCCACCGCTTGCTACGTCGGGCCCGACGGTCGCGTCTCGGAGACCGGCGACGAGGGCCTCAGCGGCGCAGACTCCAGCGATCCGGACACGGGCATTGACAGCGGCGGCGGTGACGACGACACGGGCGACGAGCCCGCGCCGCAGCTCAAGCCCGCGCCCGCGAGCCTGCGCCTGCTGCTCGCGCGGCAGTACGAGAACTCGATCCGCGACCTCCTCGGGCCCGCCGCCGCCGCCGTGGTGACGCCGCCCGACGACGCGCAGATCAACGGCCTCGAGGCGATCGCGGCCGCCCAGCTCGCGCTCAGCGACGCCTCCGTCGACGCCTACGAGAGCTCCGCGCGCGCGGCCGCGGCCGCCGCGATTCAAAACCCCGCAGGGTTGCAAGCCCATCTCGCCTGCGCGCCGACGGGGCCGAGCGACGCCGCCTGCCACGAGCAGTTCGTGCGCAGCTTCGGCCGCGTCGCCTGGCGGCGCGCGCTCACCCAGGAGGAGGTCGAGCTCTACGTCAGTGTCGCCCAGACCGCGGCGCTCGAGGCCGACGACTTCTGGACCGGTATCGAGTACGCGATCGCGACCTTCCTGCAGTCGCCCTTCTTCCTGTACCAGGTCGAGCTCGGGACCCCGGAGCCCGACGACCCCAGCGTCCGCCGACTCCGCGGCGTCGAGCTGGCGACGCGCATGTCGTTCTTCCTGCTCGACACCACGCCCAGCCCCGAGCTGCTCGACGAGGCCGAGGGCGGGGCGCTCGACACCCCCGAGGGCGTCCGCGCGGTCGCGCGCGCGCTCTTGCTGGACGACGACGCCCGCGTCGCGCTCTCGAACTTCTACGCCGAGATCCTGCGGCTGCGCGACCTCGAGTCGCTGCCCAAGGACGCCGGGATCTACCCCTCGTGGTCGCCCGAGCTGGCCGCGGCGCTGCGGGTCGAGACGCTGACGCTGATCGAGGACGTGATCTGGCAGCAGGACGGCGACGTGCGCGACATCCTCGACGCGCCCTATACCTTCGTCAACGACACGCTGGCGAGCTTCTACGGGCTCTCGCACCCGACCGGCGGCAGCTTCGCGCCCGACCACTTCCTCAAGGTCCCGCTGCCCGCGAGCGAGAAGCGCGGCGGCATCTTCGGGCAGGGCGCCTACCTGGCCGCGTTCTCGCACATCTCCAGCACCTCGCCGACGCTGCGCGGCAAGTTCGTGCGCGAGGCCTTGATGTGCCAGACGATCCCGGCGCCGCCCCCCGACGTGGAGACGGTGCTGCCCGACACCACCGAGGACACGCCGACCATGCGCGACCGCCTCGAGATCCACATGTCCGATCCGGCCTGCGCCTCGTGCCATGTTGCGATGGACGGCATCGGCTTCGGCCTCGAGAACTACGACGGCGTCGGCCTGTTCCGCACCACCGAGAACGGCGCGACCATCAACAGCGTCTCGCTGCTCGACCCCTACGGCGAGTTCGACGGCGCGCGCGAGCTCGGGGCGCTGCTGCGCGAGGCCCCAGAGGTCTCGCTGTGCATGGTCCGCAACATCTTCCGGCACGCGACCGGTCACGTCGAGGTGATCGGCGAGCTGCCGACGCTCCAAGAGATCGACGATCGCTTCGCGGCCGACGGCTTCCACATGCAGGACCTGCTCGTCGAGCTGGTCGCCAGCGACGCGTTCCGAATGGTCGGCGCGGCGGAGTAGTCCACACCGCACGAGAACGAAGGATCATCACGATGCGCAAGAAGTTTCAGCTCAGCCGTCGCGCCATGCTCCGCGGCGTCGTCGGTGGATCCGCCGTCGCGCTCGCGCTGCCGCCCCTCGAGGCGATGCTCAACGCCAACGGCACGGCCTACGCCGACGGCACCCAGCTGGCGCGCCGGTTCATCACCTGGCACTTCGGCAACGGCGTCGCGCTCTCCGACACCAACAACGCCGCGAGCCTGCGCTGGGCGCCCGCCGAGACCGGGCCCGGCTACACGCTGACCGAGCAGCTCGCGCCGCTCGCCGACGTCCGCGACTACGTCTCGGTGATCAGCAAGCTCGAGGTCCGCGCCAAGCACCCCGAGGTCCGCGGGCACCACACCGGCGTCTCGGGCTTCTTCTCGGGCTACCCCTACATCAAGCTCGACCCGGGCAACGCGGCCTACTCGTCGAAGTTCGGCGGGCCCTCGATCGACCAGGCCGCGGCCGCCTTCATCGGCGGCCAGACCTTTTTGCCCTCGGTTCAGCTGCGGATCTCGAAGCGCGTCGTCACGAGCGAGGGGCCGACCCTCGAGTTCCTCTCGCACAAGGGCCCGGACCAGCCGCTGCCGCCGATCCACCAGCCGCAGGCGCTGTTCGACAAGCTCTTCAACGGCTTCACCCCGCCCGACGACCCGACCAAGCCGATGCGCCTCAAGGCGCTCGACGCCGTGGCCGCGGACGTCCAGCGCCTGCAGCAGGTCGTGAGCATGAACGACCGCCAGCGGCTCGAGGCGCATCTCGAGAGCGTCGCGCAGCTCCAGAGCCAGATCGACGCGATCGCGCCGCTGTGCCAGCCGCCCGGCGCGCCCGGGCAGACCAACGACGACGTCGACGGCAAGGAGCCGCTCGAGGAGGTCAACGCGGTGATGGCGAGCCTGCTCGCGTTCGCCTTCAGCTGCGACATCACGCGGGTCGCCAGCATCCAGTTCACGGGCTCGGTCGGCTACACGGTCTTCCACATGCTCGGGCAGGGCAAGGGCCACCACGACATGACCCACGAGGCGGCGGACAACGACGGCGTGAACGCGTCGACCGTCAAGATGGTCGAGTGCTTCGCGACCCTACTGAGGGCGCTGCGCGACCAGCCCGAGGGGGACGGCAACATCCTCGACAACAGCTGCGTGCTGCTCGGCAGCGACACCGCCTCGGGGCTCTACCACACCGACTTCGACATGCCCTGCATCGTCGCGGGCGGCGGCGGCGGCGCGCTGAAGACGCCGGGCGTGCACGTCGACGCCGGCTCGGCCAACGCGAGCGACATGCTGCTGACCTGCCTCAAGACGGTCAACCCCGACGCGACCGAGGTCGGCGGCGGCAACGGCTACTCGAACACGCCGCTGACCGCGATCATGGCCTAAGGGTCATCACGCGCGGCCGGGCGCGCGCGCCGGCGGTGTTGAAGTCCCAGCCGAGGTCGCGGTCGGTGCCTCTCGGTGTATCTGTCCGAAAAGACAACTCCTTCTCCGCGCGCGCGGTGGCAGATTCGCGCGCGAGCGCCCGGCGTCAGGCGGCGCGCGGTCGCGGGGGGACTCAGACGCGCTCGCCGACGTCTTCGTCGGCCGACCTCGATCTGCCAGTGAGCGTCGGCCCGCTGCGGCGGCGCGCGTCGTGCGAGCCCTCGTCGACGCCCGCGCTCGCAGGCGAATTCGCGGGTCTTAGGCCGAGGCTATCGCGCGGTAGAGGCAATCGATTTGAATAATGACGCCGCGCGCGCGAAGTTGTCAGCGTCCCGAGCAGAAAGTCCGCGGGAGAGAAACCCCCCTACGAGAGCGAGCAGAATCATGTCCGAGTCCGAACAATCCCAGAAGTCTACGAGCGCCGGTAAGTGCCCCGTCATGCATCAGCACGCCGTGAGCGGCTCGACGGCGAACAAGCACTGGTGGCCGAAGCTGCTGAGCCTGAAGCTGCTCCACCAGAACACGCCCGAGATGAACCCGATGGGGGCGGCGTTCAACTACGCGGAGGCCTTCGCGTCGCTCGACCTCGACGCGCTCAAGCAGGACATCTTCGCGCTCATGAAGGACTCGCAGGGCTGGTGGCCGGCGGACTACGGCCACTACGGCCCGCTGTTTATCCGGATGGCGTGGCACAGCGCCGGCACCTATCGCATCAGCGACGGGCGCGGCGGCGCGGCCTCGGGCACCCAGCGCTTCGCGCCGCTCAACAGCTGGCCCGACAACGCGAACCTCGACAAGGCGCGACGTCTGCTGTGGCCGATCAAGCGCAAGTACGGCCGCGCGATCTCGTGGGCCGACCTGATGATCTTCGCGGGCAACTGCGCGATCGAGTCCATGGGCCTCAAGCCCTTCGGCTTCGGCGGCGGGCGCGAGGACGTGTGGGAGCCGGAGGAGGACATCGACTGGGGACCCGAGACCACGTGGCTCGGGGACGAGCGCTACAGCGGCGATCGCGAGCTCGCCAACCCGCTGGGCGCGGTCCAGATGGGCCTGATCTACGTCAACCCGGAGGGCCCCAACGGCACGCCGGACCCGGTCGCTGCGGCCCGAGACATCCGCGAGACCTTCGCGCGCATGGCGATGAATGACGAGGAGACGGTCGCGCTGATCGCCGGCGGGCACACCTTCGGCAAGACCCACGGCGCGGTCTCCGGTGAGCACGTCGGCCCCGAGCCCGAGGGCGCGAGCATCGAGCAGCAGGGCCTCGGCTGGAAGAACAGCGTCGGCGACGGTCACGGCGTGAACACCTACACCAGCGGCCTCGAGGGCGCGTGGACGAAGGTGCCGGATCGCTGGGACAACGGCTTCTTCGAGAACCTGTTCGGCTACGAGTGGGAGCTGACCAAGAGCCCCGCGGGCGCGCACCAGTGGACGCCCACCGACAAGTCGGCCCAGGGGACGGTGCCCGACGCCCACGACCCCACGAAGCGCCACGCGCCGATGATGCTCACCACCGACCTCGCGCTGCGGATGGATCCGGCCTACGAGAAGATCTCGCGGCGCTTCTACAAAGACCCCGAGGCCTTCGCCGACGCCTTCGCGCGGGCCTGGTACAAGCTCACGCACCGCGACATGGGCCCGCGCGCGCGCTACCTCGGCGCGCTGGTCCCCGAGGAGGAGCTGATCTGGCAAGATCCTGTCCCTTCGGTCACGCACACGCTGATCGAGGGCCCGGAGATCAAGGCGCTCAAGACCGCGATCCTCAGCTCCGGTCTCTCGATCGCCCAGCTGGTCCGGGCCGCGTGGGCCTCGGCCTCGACCTTCCGCGGCAGCGACAAGCGCGGCGGCGCGAACGGTGCCCGCGTTCGCCTCGCGCCGCAGAAGGACTGGGAGGTCAACGCGCCCGAGGAGCTGCAGGCGACCCTGGCGCGCCTCGAGGCGATCCAGCAGGAGTTCAACAGCGGGCGCGACGACGGCAAGCGGGTCTCGCTGGCCGATCTCATCGTGCTCGGCGGCAGCGCGGCGGTCGAGGCGGCCGCGCGCGCCGGCGGTCACGAGCTCGAGGTGCCCTTCACCCCGGGCCGCGCCGACGCGACGCAGGATCAGACCGACGCGGACTCCTTCGCGCCGCTCGAGCCGACCGCCGACGGCTTCCGCAACTTCCGCTCCGATCGCGCCGGTCCGCGCCGAAGCGAGGAGCTGCTGGTCGATCGAGCCCAGCTCCTGACCCTCACCGCGCCCGAGATGACGGCGCTCGTCGGCGGCCTGCGCGTGCTGAACGCGAACAGCGGCGGCTCCCAGCTCGGCGTCTTCACCGATCGACCCGAGACCCTGAGCGCGGACTTCTTCGTCAACCTGCTCGACCTCAACACCGAGTGGAGCAGGGCGGGGGACTCGGAGGAGGTCTTCGAGGGCCGCGACCGCGCGACCGGGGCGCTGAAGTGGAAGGGCTCGCGCGTCGACCTCGTGTTCGGCTCGAACTCGCAGCTGCGCGCCATCGCCGAGGTCTACGCCAGCGATGACTCGCGCGCCGCCTTCGTGTGCGACTTCGTCTCGGCCTGGACCAAGGTCATGAACCTCGATCGCTTCTAGCAAAACGAGCGCTTCGACCGGCCGGCCCGGCGCCTCGCGAGCACACGCTCCGCGAGCGCCGGGCCGCTGTCGTGTCGCCGGGAGGACGCCCGACGCGACGATGTGCGATGGTGCCAGGGCACATGCCGACGATCTCGCAGCTTCGCTACATCCTCGCGGTCTACGAGCACGGCCACTTCGGGCGGGCGGCGCGGGCCTGTCACGTCTCACAGCCGACCCTGAGCGCGCAGATCCGCAAGGTCGAGGAGACCCTCGGCCTGACCATCTTTCTGCGCCAGACCAAGCCCGTCGCGCCCACCGAGAAAGGTCGCTTGCTGATCGAGCGCGCGCGCGCGGTGCTGAGCGCCCACGCGCGGCTCGTCAGCGACGCCGAGGGGCAGTTCGAGGGCCTCGCCGGCGAGCTGACGCTGGGCGTGATCCCGACGCTCGCGCCCTACGTCATCCCGTGGTTTCTGCAGACCTTCTCGGGCCGCTACCCCAAGGTCAAGCTGACCATCACCGAGCAGACCACCGACACGATCGTCGCCGACCTGACGCGGCATCGCCTCGACGTCGGCCTGCTCGCGATCCCGCTCGACGCGCCCGGGATCCAGGAGCGGCCGCTGTTTCACGATCCCTTCTACCTGTACGCGGCGCCCTCCGAGCCGATCCTCGAGCTCGACGAGGTCGACCCGGCGCAGCTCGAGGCCGACAAGATGTGGCTGCTCGGCAACGGCCACTGCGTGCGCGCCCAGAGCCTCGCGCTCTGCGACGAGGTCGAGGGCTGCGCGCACATGCGCAACGTCGATTTCGAAGTCGGCACCATCGAGACGCTGCGGCATCTGGTAGACAGCTCGCGCGGCTACACGCTCGTGCCCGAGACCTTCGCGCGCCTGCTGCCGCGCGCGCGTCGGCTCGCGCAGATCAGGCCGTTTAGCGAGCCCACGCCGACGCGACAGATCGGGCTCGTGCACCTCGAGGACACGTGGAAGTCGCGGCTCGTCGAGGCGCTCGAGTCGACCGTGCGGCGCACGATCCCGCAGCCGTTCCGCGAGCCCCCGAGCGCGCTCACGGTGTTGCCGGTGCGCCCGCAGCGAGTCGACGGGTGAGGGCGCGCGCGCGAGCGCGGCCGCGCGCGTTCTGATAGAGTGCGCGGCACCTCATGCCGCGAACGCGAGAGCCCAAGCCTGCGCAGGCCATCACCGTGAACGCGAGCGAGCGTCAGCTCGCGGCGATCCAGCGGGCGGCGCGGGCCCGCGGGATGTCGCCCGAGGACTACCTGCTCGCGCTGCACGAGCAGGCCGGGGCGGGCGAGGCCGGGGCGGGCGGGGTGACGCGGCCGGCCGACGAGGCGCTCAAGCGGCCCAAGGTCAAGCATCGCCGCAAGCACGGCACGATCTACCACGGCGACTCGCGGGCGCTGCTCGACAAGGTCCTCGAGCCAGCCTCGGTCGACCTCATCGTCACGAGCCCGCCCTACGGCTTGGTGTTCAAGAAGTCCTACGGCAACGAGGACGCCGACCAGTACCTCGACTGGTTCAGGGCGTTCGCGCGCGGCTTTCGTCGCGTGCTCAAGCCCAACGGGAGCCTGGTGATCGACATCGGCGGCGCCTGGAACCGGGGCGAGCCGACCCGCAACCTCTACCACTTCAAGCTGCTGGTGATGCTGTGCGAGGAGTTCGACTTCAAGCTCGCGCAGGAGTTTTACTGGTGGAACCCGGCGCGCTTGCCCTCGCCCGCCGAGTGGGTCAACGTCCGCCGGATCCGGGTTAAGGACGCCGTGGACTGCATCTGGTGGCTGTCGCCGAGCGCGTTCCCGCGGGCCTCCAACCGCCGCGTCCTGCAGCCCTACTCCGCGGACATGGAGCGCCTGCTCAAGCGGGGCTATCGCGTCAAGCCGCGGCCGAGCGGGCACGCGATCACGAAGAAATTTAATCGTCGCAACCGCGGCTCGATCCCGCCGAACCTGCTCGTCGCCGGCAACAACGAGAGCAACAGCGCGTACATCAAGTACTGTCAAAAGCACGACTTGGTGGTCCACCCCGCGCGCTTCTCCGCCGCGATCCCGCGCTTCTTCGTGCGCATGTTGACCGACCCCGGCGATCTGGTCGTCGACCCCTTTGGCGGCAGCTGCGTGACCGGGGAGGTCTGCGAGTCGCTGGGGCGTCGCTGGGCCTGCTGCGAGCTGCGCGAGGACTACATCGCGGGGGCGAAGGGGCGGTTCGTCGGCGAGCGCGAGCGCGACGACGCCGGGCCGAGCGGGGGCGCGGCGCGGGCGAAGCCCTACAAGGTGTGGACGCCCGCGCTGCTCGAGGCCGACGACGATGAGGAGCCGCTCGCCGCCGACGGCGGTCGCGCGCGCGCCCGCAAGGCGCGGGCTCAGCCGTAGCCGCCGCCGCCGCCCCTCAGACGATCAGGTCTGCGGAGCTCGAGATCGGCCTCGTCGAGACAGAGCGGCGAGCCGATGCCCGCGCCGACGCCATGAAAGCAGCGCCGGCCCTCGACGCGCTGGCCCGGCGCCTTGAAGACCGCGCCGGCGATCGTGGTGCCGGCCTGGATCCCGCTGGGCCAGTAGACCGCGGCGCCCTCGCGCGCGGTGTAACGCTCGTCGGCGTAACCTGGCCCTTTGTACGGGTAGTAAATTTCATCCGGCATGATCGCCGCGGGACGGTCGACCAGCGGGCGCTCGCGCTCACGCGCGGTGAGCATCGGCTGCGGGGTCGCGTCGGTCTCGACGCGCGCGGTGATCGGGCCGCAGCGCGAGCGCAGCTCGACGAGCAGGGCGTCGTCGGGGGCGCGGCGCCACGAGTACACGACGTACATGGGGGGCGGGAACACGAGCGGGGCGCGGGCGGGGTTGCCGATCACGCTTCGCCGGACGCGCGCGACGCTCTCGAGCGGGACTGGGAGGCCGTTGAGCGTCGGCGCGGGGGTCACCGGCAGCTCGAGCTCCTGGCCAGGCGCGCGCTCGGATCCGCCGACGAACACTCGGCCGAGGGCGTCTTCGGGGATCGGCAGCACGAGGTAGGAGCGCCCGAGCACGAGCTCGCGCGCGCCGTCGGCGCGGCGGCGAACAGGTGTCCCCGGGAACACGTGCATCGCCGAGCCGTCGGCGAACTCGAGATCGAGCGGCTTGATGACGACCTCCATGAGGTCGTCCTCGTGCACCCACACGCGCAGCCGGACGCGGTCGATCGGGTCGAAGCTGGGGTGACAGCCGGGGCTCGCGACGACGCTCTCGACCTCGATGTACGCGCCGCGTCGTGACAGCGCCCGCGCGGTCCGGCCCGGCGACCAGGGGTAGGCCCGCGACTCTCCGCCTGGCGCTTCGAGCAGGTCGGCGGAGGGGGCGAGCACCACGTAGCCCTCGAGGGGCTCGCGCGGGGGCGGCGTCTCCGCGCGCGACGAGACAGCGGGCGCGGGCGCGGGCGCGGGCGCGACAGAGGGCGTCGGCGACGTCGCGCAGGCGGACGCGACCAGCGCGACTGCGAAGAGCCGAGGCTGCACGGCTCCAGTGTAGCGCCGCAGCGGGGCGCCGCTCGCGTCGCGCTCAGCCCGGCGGCATGAACTCGTCGCAGGCGCTCTTGATCACGCTGACCGCCTCGCTGAAGAACGCGGCGTAGGAGGCCTCGCAGACGCGGCCGACGAAGCCGTAGGTGAAGAAGGTCGAGAACGCGTCGATGCGCGGCGCGATCTCGGCGCCGATGATGCCGCCCTGGCACTTGTCGAGCGGCGGGCACTGGGCGGGGTCGGGGCCGGGCGGGCCGATGAGCGTGAGCACGACGATGTTCTGCTCGACGCCGCCCTTGGCCGCGACGACGGTGTTGTACCAGTCCTGCGGATCGCCGGGCGAGCCGGGCTGGGGGAGCTGGAGGCAGCCGTCGACCTCGTGGTCGTCCTCCTCGTCGGTGATCACGACGATCACGAGCAGCGCGTCGTCGCGGAGGAAGCCGGCGTTGCAGGCTCCGGGCGCGTTGAGCCCCTGCGAGAGCGCGAGCCCCATGGTCTTCATGGGCCGCTCGTCGCCGTCGCCGGCGATGCCGACCTGGGCCGCGCACTGGAACTTCGACGCGAGGTCGTCGGCCTCGGTCATGAAGTTGTAGCCCTCCGCGTATGGCCCACAGGTCATGTTGCTCGCGCCGGTCCCCCCGGTCTTGGTGACCAGCGCGCCCTCGCCCGAGCAGCCGAGCGTGTTGAAGAGGTAGCCGTCGCTGGTGGTCACGCCGACGTGGTAGCCCTCGGTGCCCGAGAGCTGGGTCTGGATCTCGTCGATGAAGCCCGGGAAGCTGTTGACGAGGTTGACCTGCTCGTCCTGCATGCTCCCGGAGTTGTCGATCACGAACAGCAGGTCGACCTTCTTGCAGCCCTCGTCTTCCTCCATCGGCGGGGAGTCCGGGGTGATGCCGAGGTCGAACTTGACGCCGCCGGTGTCGGGGGCGGAGCCGCCGCCCATCGAGGTCTCCGAGCCCATCGTGCCGCCGCCGCTGGTCGTCCCGCTGGGGTCGCCGTCCGAGCCCTCGCCGGAGTTCGAGCCGGAGGGGGTCGGGATCCCGAGCGAGCCGGCTGGGCCGCTGCTGTTGGTGTCGGTGTCGCGATCATCAGGGTCGCCGCAGGCGAGCCCGAGGGCGCAGACGGCCGTGAGCAGCGCATAGCGTGGAGGAGAGGAGCGAGGGGGCGCGCGCATTGACCAATGCCTTTCGTCGTTCGCCAGCGAGGCTGGCGTTGTCCACCGATCACGTCGACGATAGCGCCCCGCGACCGCGCGAGGCAACGCCGCGCGGCGCGTGTGCAGCCGCCTGCGCGAGCGCGTGCGCGACAAATGTTGATACAAGTAAGCGCGTGGCCCTTGGGTCATGGACCGCGTCTCGTCGCCGCGCGTCCGCTGGCGTCTGCAATCGCGGGCGCGTGGTCGTTCGCGCAGAAGCGCGCGGATCGAGCGCGATACCATCACCGCGCTCGAGAACTCTGAGGACCGAAGCCCGGCCGTACAGGCCGCGCTCGCTCGCGGCCGCCCCGGGCGCCGCGCGTGCGCGCGTCGCTTCGTCGTCGGTGATCCGCCGAGCTCCTGCGCCCGGCTGCTCGAGATCCTCGATCGCTACGGCTTGCTCGATGAGACAGGTTGGCTGCGCCCCGAGCTGTCGCTGATCTCGGTCGGCGATCTTCGTCGACGGGGGCGTGCACCGGGTCGCGCCGTCGGAGTACAGGCTGCTGGAGCTGCCGTGAGCCGCGAGGCGCACGCCGCCTAGGAGGTCGGCGCGGCGGTCTCCGTTTCGTCCGCCGCTTCGTCCGCCGCTTCGTCCGAGGTTTCGTCGTCCGCGGCGTCCACGGAGCGCGCCTCGTCGGGCGGCGCGGGCAGGCAGAAGTAGAAGCTCGATCCCTCGCCGGGCGCGGTCTCGACGCCCACGCGGCCGTCCAGGCGCGTGATGATGCGCTGCACGATCGAGAGGCCGAGGCCGTGCCCGTCGACCCGGGCGTTCTCCAGCTGGGCGAACTCGCTGAACAGCCGATCCTGGATCGCCGGATCGACGCCGGGCCCGTTGTCGCGCACGAAGCAGCGCAGCGCGCCGTCCGGCTCGCGCAGCTGCCCGAGCTCGACGCGCGGCGGCCGGCCGCCGTACTTGAGCGCGTTGCTGAGGTAGTTGACCAGGACCTCCTCGATCCACGGCGCGTAGCCCAGCACGGGCTCCCACCGCGTCGGTCGCTCGATGTCGGCGGGCGTGAGCCCGTGCCGCGCGAGCATCCCGGAGAGGCGGTCGAGGCTGCGATCGACGACCTCGGCCATCGCCACCGCGCGGGGCGTGACCTGGCCGCGGCGCACGCTGGCGAGCAGCAGCAGCTCGTCGACGATCGTCGCCATGTCGTGGCTCGTCCGCCGCAGCTTGTCGACGAGCTCGCGCAGCTCCTCGGCGTCGAGCTCGGGCTCCTCGGCGATCAGCTCGGCGTAGCCGATCAGCGTGCCGAGCGGGATCTTGAGGTCGTGCGCGACGGTGTGGGCGAAGGCGTCGAGCTCGCGGTTGCTCGCGCTCAGCGAGTCGTTGGTCTCGCGCAGCTCGGCGGTGCGCTCGGCGACCGCCTGCTCGAGGTCGCCGTAGCGCGCCGAGTTGCGGATCGAGATCACGATCTGCGTAGAGAGCAGGTTGACGACCGTGAGGCGCTCGTGGGTGAAGGCGCTCGGGATCAGGTCGTTCTCGAGGTACAGCACGCCGAGCAGCGCGCGCTGGTGGAGCAGCGGCACGCACAGCAGCGACTGGGGCTGATGGGTGACGACGTAGGGGTCACGCGCGAACGGCTCCTCGCGCGTCGCGTGGGTGACGACCAGCGGCTCGCGCGTCCTCACGACCAGGTTAAAGGCGGACATCGGCAGGTGCGCGGCCGAGACCGGCGCCCCCTCGAGGACCCGCATCGACTCGGCCGACGGCGCGCCGTGGGCCTCGACGAGCCACTGGCCGGCGCGCTCGAGCGCGAGCGCGCCCCGGCTCGCGCCCGCGTTCTCGAGCACCGTCCGCATGAGCGTGCGCAGCAGCTCGTCGAGCACGATCTTGTCCGCGATCGCCTGCGAGGCCTTGAGCACGCTGTGAAAGTCGAGGGAGGAGGCGAGCTGCGAGCCGGTCTCGGTCCGCTCGCGCGCGCTCGGGTCGGCGCGCTCCTCGAACACCGCGTCGTGGAGCTGCAGGTGCGCGGCGTAGCGCCGCTCGAGCTCGCTGACCTTGGCGCGCGCGCCCCAGCGGATGTAGCTGTGTCGCGCCCGGCGGAGGTAGTGGCCGCCGAGCGAGCCCATGTCGCGCCCGAGGTAGTAGCGGGCCGCGAGCTCGCAGGCGAGGCCGGCCTCGTGGGTCCACCCGTGCCGCGTAGCGAGCCGGATCGCGTGGTCGTAGTGCTCGCGCGCGTCGCCGTGTCGCCCCTCGACGCGCGCCAGCTCGGCGTCGATCAGCGCGACCTTGTTTTCGAAGTTCATCGGCGCGAGGCGAGCCCAGCGCGCGATGGCTCGCCGCCCGGCGCGGGCCCGCTTGAGCACGCGGGCGCGGGCGCGCCCGTGCACGTCGCGCGCGCCCGCGAGCAGCGAGAGCGCGTCGGCGAACCGGTAGACGGGCAGGTAGATAAAACCCGACAGGCTCTCGAGCGCGGGCGCGAGCGCCTCGGAGACCGCGCGCCCGAGCTCGAAGCGCTCGAAGTACAGCGCGAGCATCATGCGGATGACGCCGACCGTGCTGATGACCGTGACGTCGCCGGAGCGGCTGATCTGATCGCGGCGCGCGTCGACGGTCGAGTCGCCGCCGAGCAGCGTCAGCAGGCGCGCGTCGGGGTCGCGCAGGTCCGTGATCGCGTCGAGGTGAAACTCGCCGAGCATGGTCAAGATCGGGTTGCCGGTCTGACGCAGCTCCGCCGCGTTCTCGGTCGCCCGCAGCGCGACCTCCTCGAGATCCTCGCCGAGCACCATCGCGTAGCCGGACTCGCTGCTCATGCAGTAGGCCGCGTACTCGATCGCGCCGGTCTCGAGGGCGACCCGCTTGGCGTCGCGGAGGAAGTCGAGGTCTCGCTTGGCGTGCTCGCGCCAGTGGTTGATCAGCGCGCCGATCGCGAAGGGGGTCATCGCGCGGAACTCGGGCGCGCCGATGGAGCTGTTGAGCTCGCGGCTGAGCGCCGCGAACTCCATCCCGGTCTCGACGTCGCCGAGCACCGAGCACATCAGGTGCGCGCAGGTGACGAAGGCCATCGGCGAGGCCGGCGACTGCCCGTAGCGCAGCGAGAGGATGACGACGCGCAGCGCGAGCAGCACGTAGAGCTCTTGGTTGGCGCGGAAGGCCGGCGGGAGCGCGACGAGGATCAGCCGGGCGATCGCCTGCGCCCTCGCGTCGCGCATCCGCGGGAGGCTGCGCAGCGCCGACACGCGGCGGCCGAGCAGGCGGGCGCGCAGCGAGGCGAGCTCGCGCAGGATGTCGAGGCGCCCGGGGTGCTCGCTGATGTGGACGTCGAACTCGCGGAGCCCGGCGAGCGCGGCCCGCAGCGCGCCGTCGAGGTCGTCGCGCGCGGTGTGGCTCTGGACCCGCAGCTCGAGCGCGCGCGCGCGCTCGAGCGTGGAGCGGGCGTTCACGAGCACGTCCTGGATCAGCGCCTCAGCGCGCGCGTGGTCGCCGGTGAGGTAGGCCGTGTCAGCGGCGTCGAGGTAGGCCTCCAGCCGCAGCTGGTCCCACGGCGCGCGCGCGCACAGCGAGGCCGCGACCTCGAAGAACTCGTGCGCCGGCGCGTAGGCGGCCGCTCGTCGGGCGCGCCGGCCGGCCGCGAGGTTGAGCCGCGCGGCCCGCTTCGGGCGGGGCGGGAGCGCGTCGCCCGTGCGCCCGGCGTTGAGGTGGCGGACGATCGTGAAGAGCTCCGGCGAGTCCTTGGCCGCGTCCTCGCTGAGGCCCTCGAGCAGCCGCTCGGCGGCGCGGCGGTGGGTCTCGGCGCGGCGCGCCTCGGCGATCCTCGTGTAGACGAGCTGCTGCGCGCGCTCGTGCGTGAACCGGTAGCTGTCGTCGCCGAGGTCGACGATGAAGCCCTCGGCGGCCGCCCGCGTGAGCGCGGCGCGGCAGGTCGCGGTGTCGTGCTCGCCGACCGCGGCGAGCCGCGCGGCGTCGAAGCTGCGGCCGAGGCACGCGGCGGTCGTGAGCACCTCGCGCAGCGCTCGCGGCAGCTCGTCGAGCCGGCGCGCGAGCAGCTCGACGACGTTCGCGGTCACGTCGCTGCGCTCGATCTGGTCAATCGACCATGTCCATGCGCGCGCCGAACGCTCGTAGCGGAGCGCGCCGGCGGCGTGGAGCTCGCTGAGGAACTCGCGGACGAACATCGGGTTGCCGGCGGTCTTGTCGTGGACGACGCGCGCGAGCGGGGCCGCGCGCGCGCGCGCGCACAGCAGCGTGTCGGCGACGAGGCGCGTGATGTCGGCGGGCCCGATCGGGTCGAGCTGGATGGTCCGGTGCGGCGCGCCGAGCTCGAGCAGGCGCGCGCGCAGCCGATCCACGGCGTCGCGGCCGAGCTCCTCGTCGAGCCCGCCGTCGAGCCCGCCGTCGAAGTGTCCGTCGAGACAGGAGACCACCAGCAGCAGGCCGTCGACCTCGGCGAAGCAGGCGAGGTCCTCGATCAGCATCAGCGAGTCGTCGTCGGCCCACTGCACGTCGTCGAGCGCGAGCACCAGCGGCTCGTCGCGGGTCGCCAGCGCCTCGACGAAGCCGCGCAGCGCGAGCCGGAAGCGGTGGCGCGCGGCGCCGCCGGTCAGCGCCTGGATCGCGGGCTGCGGGCCGAGCAGCGCGCGCAGCTCGGGCAGCGACTCGGCGAGCAGCGACGCGTTGCTCGAGAGCGCCACGAGGATCCGCGCCCGCCAGCGCGCGACGCCGCGGTCGTCCTCGCCGAGCAGCTGGCGCACGAGCCCGCGCAGCGCCTGCAGCAGCGCGCCGTGGGGCTCGAGCCGCGCCGTGATGGGGTCGAAGCGGCCGACCACGCAGCGCGCGCCAGCGTCGGCGGCGAGGCGCCCGAGCTCGCCGAGCAGCGCGGACTTGCCGGCGCCGGTCTGGCCGCGGACGAAGACCGTGGCGACCCCGGCCTCGCGGACCCGCGCGAGCGCGTCGCCGAGCTTGCCCAGCGCGCGCGCCTGGCCGTAGAGACCCTGGGCGAGCTGAAAGCTCTCGCGCGTGTCCTCGGCGCCAGGCGTGAAGCTGGCGTCGTCCTCGCCGCGCTCGATCCAGCCCGCGATCCGCTCGAGGTCGCGTCGCAGCCCGTGCGCCGACTGGTAGCGGTCCTCCGCGCGCTTGGCCAAGAGCTTGAGGACCACGCGCGAGAGCGACTCGGGGACGCGCGCGTCGAGCTCGCGCGGCGGCGTGGGCTCGACCGCGATGTGACAGTGCACGAGCTCGACGGGGCTCTCGGCGACGAACGGGCGGCGCCCGGTCAGGAGCTCGTAGAGCACGACGCCGATCGCGTAGTAGTCGGAGCGGAAGTCGATCACGCGGTTGATCCGGCCGGTCTGCTCGGGCGCGATGTAGCCGAGCGAGCCCGCCGGGAGCACCGCGTCGCTGATGCGCGGGCGCCGAGGCCCGCGCGGGGCGGCGGCCGCGAAGTCGATGAGCTTGAGCGCGCCGGTCTCACGGTTCCAGACGATGTTGCCGGCGCTGATCCCCAGGTGCGCGACGCCGGCGGCGTGGACGCTGTCGACCGCGTCCACGAGCGCGAGCGCGAGCGCGATCAGCTCGCGCAGCGGGATCGCGCCGGCGAGCGCCAGGCGAGCGAGCGAGCTGCCGCCGAAGTCCTCGAGCGAGAGGACCCAGAGGTTGTCATCGCTGATCAGCTCGTTGGCCTTGATCGCGCCGACGGCGTCGAGCTCGCGCAGCAGCGAGAACTCGCCGCGCAGCCCGGCGACCGCGGCCTGCGTGGGCACGCGCGAGCGCAGCATCTTGAGGATCACGGTCGCGTCGCCGGGGCCGCGTCGCGCGCGGAGCACCGCGTGGCTCCTCCCCTCGTGGAGACGCTCGAGCACCTCGTGGCCGGCGATCGTCTGCATGCCTGATTGAGGAGGCGCAGCTCAGACGCGCGCCCCCAGGTCGTTGTAGCGAATCTCCTGGGGCCCGTCACCGAGGCGGGCGTCGGCGCGCTCGTCGAGCGTACACGGGCGCCGTGAGCGTGGTGACTCTTACAACATGTCCGAAAGGCGTGGCGCTTTCGCCCGCGCCGACTCAGCCGCGCTCGCCGGGGTGCGCCGCGATCCTGCGCCACGCCGCCTCTCGTCGGCGCGCGCGCGCGTTCCCGGCGATCTCGAGCAGCGCTCGATCGCGCTCCCATCGCGCGCGCGCCTCGGGACCGAGCCGGCGGAGCAGCGGCTCGAGCTCGGCGAGCAGCGCCCGGGCGCGGGCGAGCTCGCCGGCGAGCGCGAGGTGGACCGCCGGGGCGCGCGGGTCCATGCCGGCGATCGTCGCGACGGCGAGCAGCGCCGCGAGCAGGCGCTCGACGAGCGACTCGGGCGCGGCGACGGCCGGGGCGCGGGCGAGCCGGATCCACCACGCGAGCGCGGCGACGTGCACGAAGCAGTCCTCGATGGTTCGAAACGGCTTGAGGTAGGACGCGTAGCCGTCGCCGGGGAGCCGCTCCTTCGGGGCGACCTCGACGTCGTCGAGGCGTGCGCGCGCGTGCGGGAGCTCGGGCGTGAAGGGCGTGGGGGGGAGCGGCTCAAAGCGAACGCCGGCGCGATCGCTGGGGATGACGACGACGACGAGCCGGGGGCGGTCGAGCTCCTGCTCCGGGGCGGGCGCGCGCGCGACGACCAAGAGCTCGTCCGCGCTCGCGCCCAGCGTGGCGAAGCGCTTCTCGCCCCGCAGCCGCCAGCCCCCGGGGCGGGCCGCGTCCTCGCGCAGCGCCGTCTGGATCTTCCGCGGGTGGGCGCCGCCGAGCTCGGTCGCCAGCAGCGATCGCCGGATCGTCGGCGCGCCGCCGGTCAGCCGCTGCAGCGCCGCCTGGTAGCCCGACGCGAAGGCGTAGCCCAGGCGATCCGCCGCGAAGCCGCCGAGCGCCGCGCGCGTGATCGCGTCGTCGGCGGGGAGGGCGACATGACCCGTCCACCAGGTCTCGAGCTCCCCGATCGGGGACATGTCTGTAGGAGCAGATAGGAGATAGCGCAGCGCGCCCGCGAGCTTCACCTCCTGAGCGTGGTCGCGGCGCGTCGGCCTTGTCAAGCGTCAGCCCGCGCGGCGCGCATGTGCGGACGTCATCAGCGGCGTAGGGCGGCGCGCGGCGTGAACACACGCGGCGGCGGCGCGCGGCCGCGTTGACACGGCGCGCGGGCGCGCGCTAGGCAGTCGCGGCTGGCAGTTGCATGTGCACACGCCCCGGGCGCGCCGCGCCCGCGTCACGACGGAGATTGCGATCATGATGTTGAAGAATTCGTCTACCGCCACGCTCGCGCTGACGCTCTGCGCGCTCGCGCTCGCGCCCGCCTGCAGCGGCGATGACACCAGCGGCACGGCGACCGACGCCGGCACGTCCGACACCGACGCGGGCACCACCGCGGGGCCCGCGACGACCGGCGCGAGCGACCCGACCAGCTCCACGGGGGGCACCGCGGTCACGGACGGCACGGGGGGCAGCACGGGGGGCAGCACCGACGCGACGACGGGCAGCACCGACGCGACGACCGACACGCCCGAGACGACCACGACCACGTCGACCACGAGCGACGGGACCACGAGCGAGACGACGGGCGGCGAGACCGAGGGCGACAGCGACACCGGCGACAACCCCTGGGACGGCCTGTTCCCGGTCGAGGTCGGCGACGTGGGCCCGATCGATCCCGAGAACCCGCTGCAGTACCCCTTCGCCTGCCGGACCGAGGACATCGGCCTCGGGCAGCCCGAGGTCGACAACCTCGACGAGGTCGGGCTGCCGGTGCTGGACGACAACGACGAGGTCGTCGGCTGGAGCCGCGACTGCGGCGCGAAGACCCGCGTTAACTACTTCTACCTCTCCACCGATCCGCCCCCCGAGGGCGGGCTGACCCCGCTGCCCGATCCGCAGAACCTCCCAGATGACGTAGCGACGATCGAGGTCGACGGGCAGGAGTACAACTACATCGTCCGCTACGAGCGCGGGACCATCAACCGCTTCGTCTACGGCGTCGCGGTGCTCGAGCCGGAGCCGGCGGTCGACCCGAACTCGCCGGACCTCAGCGCGTGGAACGAGAACCTGATCTTCTGGTTCGGCGGCGGCGTCGGCATCGGGCACCAGCAGTCGAGCGGGCTCGGCGTCAACCGGCTCAAGGACTCGGTCGCCAACGACCCCTACAAAGACGGCCCGCTGTACCAGCCGCTGCTCGAGCGCGGCTACGCGATCGTCTACTCGAGCGGCACGGTCACCGACACGACCTACAACCTGAAGCTGACCGGCACGACCGCGGTGATGGTCAAGGAGCACTTCCGGCTGCGCTACAACGAGCCCAAGTACACCTTCGGCATCGGCGGCTCGGGCGGCGCGATCCAGCAGTACGTCTACGAGCAGAACCACCCCGAGCTGCTCGACGGCTTGGTGCCCACGCACTCCTACGCGGACATGATCACGCAGACCACCCGCGTCGGCGACTGCGAGCTGCTCGAGTTCTACTTCGACGTGACCGACGGCGCGAACCCGACGTGGAAGGACTGGGAGAACCGCCAGCTGATCGAGGGCTTCAACGCGATCAACGGGGCGCCGAGCGGCTGGGACTTTCTCAACGAGGGCAAGCCGCTGGGCTCGAGCGCGGACCCGGGCAGCGGCGAGTGCATCGAGGGCTGGCGCGGCCTCTCGCCGCTCTCGCTCAACCCCCACTGGGTCGACATCGACGACAGCCACGAGCAGATTTTGTCCTACGACCCCGAGGGCTTCGCCCAGACCGCGTGGACCTACCACGACGACTTAATCGACATCTTCGGCCCGGACCCCGAGTCGGCGAACGGCTACGCCCGCAACACCTGGGACAACGTCGGCGTGCAGTACGGGCTCCAAGCGCTGCTCGACGGGCAGATCACGAAGCAGGAGTTCCTCGACCTCAACGCCAAGATCGGCGGCTGGAAGCAGCCGGACGACATGGTCCAGGAGGGCTTCCCGTTCTTCGGCGACGACTTCAACGACCTCGACGTCTGGAGCGCCCGCAACTCGACCTCGAGCCTCGGGCTGCCCGTCGCGCCGCGGGCCGAGGGCGACGTCGAGGCGATGAACACGGCCTACTACGCCGGCCTGGTGTACCTCGGCGAGATCGAGGACCCGATCATCAACCTCATGCCCTACCTCGAGCCCGAGCTGGACATGCACAACTCGAAGCAGCCGTTCATCATCCGCCAGCGGATGGAGGACGCCCAGGGCGGGCCGACGCCGAACCTGGTGATCTGGGGGCTCGGGTCGTCCGGCGGCGAGCTCATGGAGCTGGCGATCGACGCCTTCGAGACCCTCGAGATCTGGCTGGACGAGGGGCAGAAGCCCGACAACGCGGTCGACGCCTGCTACACCGACGGCCTCGACATGGTCGCCAGCGGCGATGATGTCTGGGACGGGATCCAGACCGTCGAGGACCTCGACAACGGCCCCTGCGCGGACACCTACGAGGTCTTCCGCGGGCCGCGGATGGTCGCGGGCGAGGACTTCTCGGCCGATGTCTTCAAGTGTCAGACCAAGAAGCTCGAGGACGCGCTCGAGGACGGCACCTACGGCGGCGTGGTCTTTGAGGGCGACGAGCTGACCCAGCTCAAGGCGATCTTCGAGGCCTCGGGCGTCTGCGACTACACGCTGCCCGACGCCGGTCGCCCCGAGGACCTGTAGCAGGCTGCGCCGCCCCGCGCGGTCCGTCCGTCGCTGACGCTCGGCGCAGCGGCGGACGCCGGGTCGCTCACGCGAAGGCGGGGACGCGTCGCGCGGGGCTGTCGCTCGCGGTCGTGACGTGACAGGGATCGCGGTGGTCTCGGGTGAACAGGAAGTCCTCGAGGTAGTCGACCGCGACCGGGCCGAAGATGCGCTGCAGCGCGCGCGACTCTTTCTTGTTGCGGCGCATCGCCCCGCACCAGCACTCGACCATGGTGTCCGCCGCGTTCGCGCGCGCGAAGGGGAGCGGGCGCGCGGCGGCGCAGAGGCCCGCGTGACGCTCGAGCAGCGTCACGCCGAGACCGCAGGCGAGCTCCGCGAACTCCCGGTCGGCGCGCGCGAACACGGCGAGCGGGGAGAAGGTCTGGTCGACGAACTGGGGCCGCGGGCGCGCGGTCAGGCGGGCGTCGGCGCGGCGGCTGAGGTCGATGAGGTTGTTGCGCGCGTCGGACCAGGTCTCGATGTCGGTGGGCGACAGGTCGAAGGCGACCAGCGAGAGCTTGCTGCCGAGCGCGACGTAGTCGAGGCCGAGGATCGGGAGCGCGACCCCGAAGGCAGGGAGCGCGCTCACGGTGCAGGAGACCAGCGCCGGCGGGGCCCCGGCGGGCGACGGCGTGTACATCACGGCGATCGTGAGCCGCTCGAGCGCGCCGCCGGTGAACACCTTGGTCTCGAGGAGCAGGCGGCGCTCTCCGATCCCGCCGGCGAGGGTTTCGAAGCGCGGCGAGATCGAGACCTCGCGCAGCGAGAGCGCGTCGACGTAGGCGCGCTCGACCTCGCTCAGCAGCGCGAGCAGGCCGCGCTGGATCGGGGTGGAGGTGTCGAAAGATTCAGGTGTGAACAAGCTCTGGGGCACGGTCTTCTCCGGCGTTGTGGGCGCGTTGACGGAACGGGTTGGCGCTGCGCAGCAGCAGCAGCACGGTGCGCAGCGCGCTGCCCTCGAGCTCGCGAAACAGCGCGTGGTTGTGGTCGAACGCTCGCGTCGCCTCGGCGACGATCGCCTGCGCGCGCGCGGGGCTCGTGCCCAGGGTGTCGAGGCGCGCGCGGTAGTCGTGCTTGAACGCGACCGGGTCGGGGATGGCGGGGAAGCGGTAGAACTCGAGGCCGCGCCCGGGCGGCGGGCGAAGCACGCGCTGGACGAGGCCCCGGAGGACGCGGCCGCCCGAGAGGTCCCCGAGGTAGCGCGTGTAGGCGTGGGCGACGAGCAGCTCGGGCGCCTCGCGCTCGAGCTGGAGGATCCTTTGCACGTAGGCGCGCGTGGCCGGGGAGGGCGGCTCGCGCAGCAGCGCCCGGGTCGGATCGTAGAGCGCGAGATCCTGGGCGAGCGCGTCGCGGCGCGCGAGCGCGGGGAGGTAGATGGCGCGGACGTCGGGGTGGTCACGGTGACGCTCGAGCGCGCGCTCCAGCGCCGAGTAGACGCGCAGCAGCGCGGCGAGCAGGCGCGCGTAGGCGCGGCGATCCACGACCCCGCGCAGCAGCGCCTGGACGAAGCCCGCGCTCTCGACCAGCCGATGCGCCTTGCGTGTGCCCTCGCGCAGCGCGAGCGAGAGCGGGGCCTGGCCGCCGGGGGCGCGCGTCGGCGAGACGGCGCGCGCGGGGGGGCGCGCGTGAAGAGATGTATTCACAGACAGGTTCATGAGCGGCGCTCCACCGCGGCCTCGCGCGGGCCGCCGACGTTGATGATGTGACGGAGCGCGGCGCGGGCCTCGCTCCACGCGGGGAACCTGTCCTCGGGGCGGCGCCGCAGCATGCGGCTGATGAAGTGCGAGAGCAGGCTCGGGAACTCGCTCACGTGGACCTCCACCGGCACCGGGTCACGGTGCAGCCGCGCCTGCACGGGGTCGGCGACCCGCGGCTCACAGAAGGGCGCGTGGCCGACCGCCGCGCGGTAGAGCGTCGCGCCGAGGCCGTACATGTCGGCGCGGTGGTCGATCGGCTCGCCGTGATCGAGCTGCTCGGGCGCGCAGTACATCGCGTCGACGGGCGTCGGTGGTTTCGTTCCGAGGCGCGCGTGGCGGGTCGGCGAGAAGCCGAAGCCGGTGAGCTTGTAGCGCTGCGAGTCGTCGCGCAGCACGTGCTCGGGGCGGACGTCGCCGTGCGCGATCCCAGCGCGCTGCGCGGCGGTCAGCCCGTCGACGAGCTGCGCCGCGAGCTCTTGCAGCGCGCGCGGCTCGAGCTGGCCGACGATCTCGAGGTGGTCGCCGAGGTTGAGACCGACGATGAAGGGGAACACGAGGTAGGGGCGCCCGCGGTAGGTGCCGCCGGCGAAGGGGCCGAGGATCGCGGGGTGGCGGAGCTTGAGCATCGACGGCGTGCGCACGCGGAGCGTCTGCGCGACCTCGCGGGGCGCGTCGGCCCGGAGGACGCGGGCGAGCGCGACCGCGGGCTCCCCCTCCGCTCGCTCGACGCGATACAGGTCGCTCCAGCGCTCGGCGCCGAGGCGCGCGGCGATCGTGTAGACGCCGAGGCGCTCCCCGATCACCGGGCGCTCCGTCGCGTCCGCGCCCGCGGGCGCGCGCGGCCGGCTCTTCTTGACGACCGACGGCGCGGGCGTGACGAGCTCGAGCGCGCTCTCCCGATCCTGGACCCCGGGCCCGGAGAGCGTGCCGAACACCGGCGGGGCGGGCAGCTCGTTGGGGTCGAGCGGCGCAGCGGCGGTCGCCGCGGCGATCGGGACGCCCGCGGGGGGGGTCGCGCTGCGCCGCTCGCCGGGGGCGAAGGACGGCATCAGCTCGGCGAGCGGGCCCTTGAGGTAGCCGCGCCAGACGCCGGTGATGATGCGCGCCTCGCCCGGCTGGAGCAGGCCCCGGGACTGCAGGCGCTCGATCAGATCGTCGAGCTCGACGCGCTGGAGGTCGAAGAGCGACTCGAGCTCGTCCTCGGGCGCCCCGCTGCGCAGCAGGAAGTGCCGGACCATCTCGCGCAGCAGCTCGGCCCGTCCCCACTTCGCGCTGCGGCTCATGGCTGCCCCCCGCTCCCGACGCGCTCGCGCTCGCTGAGCGCGTCGAGCAGCAGACGCGGGGGATCGCTCTTGCCGTCGACCAGCGCGCTGGCGACGTTCGCCTTGCGGCGGTCGAGCTCGCGCAGGCCGTCGACGGTGGGCTCGAGCAGCACGGCGTCGGTCGAGCCGCCGCACAGCAGCACCGGCCCGCGCGCGCACAAGAAGCCGTCGAACAGCGGGGAGCGCGTGTCGAAGCAGGTCACGCGCAGCCGGTCGCGCAGCGCCGAGCACCACAGCACTCGCGCCCGCCCGGCGACGCCGATGATCGCGACGCTGTCGCTGACGACGACCCCGATCGGCCGCGCGCCGGGGTCGGCGTCGAGCAGCGCGAGCGCGGCGCTCGGCAGCTCGCAGTCCTGCTCCTCGAGGCCCGAGAGCTCGAGGCGGACCAGCCGCGCGCCGCGGCGGATCCACGCGACGCCGCGCTCGCGCGACGCCGCGAGCGTCTCGAAGGGGCTGTCGCTGACGTACTCGGTGCGCGGGCGCGTGGTGAACGAGACGAGCCGGCGCTCGCCCGCGACCAGCGTCGGCTGTCCGCGGAGGCTACAGAATCGGCGCGCCCGCGGGACCACGCCGCGCTTGGGCGCCTGCTCAGGGGCGTGACAGCGCAGCTCGTTGCCGACGAGCGCGAACCGGCGGCCTTGATCATCGTGGGTGACATCGATCGCCGGCGCGCGGTCGCTGGCGAGCGCGCGCGCCACCGCGTCCATGCTCGGCAGCCGACGGCTTCGGTCGACCGAGATCATCCGCGCGATCAGCCCCTCGAGGCCCGGCGCGTCGTGGTGCGCGAGCGCGAACTCGAGGCAGTCGTTGTGGTCCGGTCGACGCCCGAGCAGCAGCTCGACGCCGACGACCCCGAGCGAGTACTGGTCGAGGGCCGGCCCGACGCGCCCGTGCAGCAGCTCAGGCGCGTAGTAGCCGGGGGAGCCCGCGAACGAGCCGTGGAAGAACTCCGAGCCGCTCGTCAGCGATCGCCCGGCGCCGAAGTCGGTCACGGCCCACACCGGGCGCGCGTCGCTCGTGAGCGCGAGGATGTTCTCCGGCTTGATGTCGCGGTGGATCACGCCGTGGGCGTGGGCGTGGGCGAGCGCGGTCGCGACGGCGCGCAGCAGCGCGCGGATCTGCGGACGATCAAAGCGCGGGCCCTGGACCAGCGCGCGACGCAGCGAGCCCCCCAGCGCGCGCGCGAACACCAAGACGTCGAGCTCCCAGCCGTCGTCGTGGCCCACGTCGAGCACGGCGACGATGTTGGGGTGGCGCAGGCGCATGATCAGGCGCATCTCGTCGAGCCACGCCGCGTAGTTGTCGTAGCCGCCGTCGAAGCACTTGATCGCGACGGGCGCGCCGGTGCGCTCGTCGACGGCCGCGAGCACCGATCCGACTGAGCCCGCGGCGATCCTGCCGGTGACGCGGTAGCGACCGAGGATCACCGGCGGGGCGGGCTTGGCGGCGGGGGTGGCGTCGTGGTTCATCATCGTTCCTGCTGCGGCCGCGTCACGCGACGATCGCCGCGACGAGCTCCGCGTGCGCGACGCCCTGCTCTTTGAGCCCGCGCAGCTCGGCCTCGCGAGCGCGCGAGGCGATCACGAAGGTCGTGCCCTGCTTGTCCCCGAGGCGCGCGTCGCCGGTCTGGACGCAGCGGATCGGCCCGTCGCAGAAGCTCGTGAAGAAGCCCTCGAGCAGCCCTTCGAACATGTCTTCACCGACATGCTCCTCGAGCGCGATCGTGCTCATCGCGCTGTCCTCGATCTTGATCGCGATGACGCCGCGGCCGCCGTGGCGCCAGTCGACGCTGATGACGCCGAGCCCGAGGCCGCGCCACAGGTCGTGCAGCAGCGCGCTGAACTCCGCCATGTCGCGCTCGCGGATCGACGCGGCGGCGTGCTGCGAGAGCTCGCGCTCGAACCACAGCGCGAGGCGGCGGCCGAAGAACTCTCCGCAGCGGCGCAGCAGCGCGGGCGTCGCGGGGCCGGTCTCGTACTCACAGGCCTCGACGAAGCCGCGCAGGAAGTCCTCGCTGACGCCGAGCATCCGCATCCCGCCGCGGCTTCGCAGCGTGCCCTTGCGGTTGTCGAACTCGAGAAAGCCGGGCGTCGAGAAGTAGTTGAGCGCGCCGCGGCTCATGACGCCTCCTGCTGGCGCTCGCCCAGCGTCTGCACGCAGCGGGCGAGGTAGGGCTTGAGCAGCTTGGCCGCGCGCGGCGAGACGCTCTCCTCGACCGCGATCGCGAGCAGCCGGTAGGAGGAGGCGAGGAAGCGCGTGTCGAAGCCGAGGCTCAGCAGGACCGAGCGGAGCCACACGAGCAGCTCGCGGTCGAGGTAGTCGACGTCGTCTCGCAGCAGCGCGTGCGCGCAGTGACGCAGCACGAGCGCCATGTCGCGGGCGGCCTTCGCCCGCGTCTCCTCGCCGCGTCGTCGCAGCTCGGGCGAGCTGCGCATGACCTCGGCGGCGGCGAGGTTGACGATCTTCTCCTCGGCCGCCGCGAGCTCGTGGACCGCGGCCACCCGGGCCTCGAGGGTCGCGGCCCAGCTCGTCAGCATGGCGCTCTCGGCGCGGGTCGGGTACCGCCCGGCGGCGGCGCTAAACATGTTTTCAAGGGACAGGTTCACGGTCTCTCTCCTGTGTCTCGGGTGTGTCGGGGGCTGGCGCGCGCGCTCGGTCCCGGTGTTCGTTCACCTCGACGAGCGGGCGCGCGGGCAGAATCAATTCGGTGGTGTCGGTGGGCTGCGAGGGCGTCGTCGATCGCTCAGTGAGCGGCGCGCGAGCGCTGGGTGCTCAGGCGGTCTTCTGACCGCGTTGAGGCGGCGCGCTCGAGGCCGAAGCGAGAGAAGTAGCCGCGGACAGAGTCCGCGCTCCAGGGTCTCGCCCCCGCCGCGGCCGGGCTCGCGTCGTGCCAGCGGAAGAACGCGCTGACGGACTTGCGCGCGTCCTCGGGGGCGAGCAGGGGCTCGCCAGCGGCGGCCCTCGCTGGCGCGCGCTTGGGCGCGGGTGGGGTCGGCGCGGCGGCGCGCTCGCGGACCCGCGTCTCGGAGCTCGGCGAGGTGCTCGCGGTCGGCACGCGGACTGGCTCGCGCGAAGCTTCGGGCGCGGCTCTCGCTGGCTCCGGCTGCGGCGCGCTGACGGGCGCCGCCGGCTGCACGCGGACCGGCGGGCTCGCGGGCGCGGCCGCGGGCTGCGGAGCCTGACGAGCGGCGCGCTCGCGCAGGAGCTGCTCGCGGAGCCTGCTCAGCTCGTCGCGGGCCCGCTCGAGCTCGCGCTCGGTCTCCGGTCCGCCCGACTCGCGCTCGCGCGCGAGCGCCTCGCGGGCGCGGGCCAGCTCGATGCGCGCGCGCTCCAGCTCGATCTGCGCGAGCTCCTGACGACGGTCGTCATCCGCAGTCTCGCGGGCGCGCTGATGGGCCTCGGCCTCGGCCTTCAGCTGCGCCCGCTGGCGCTCGAGCTGGGCCTGCTGCTGTAGGCCCTTGATGCGCGCCTCCTCCGACTTGACCTTGGCGGCGATCGCCTGGTCGCGCAGGGTCTCGAGGCGCTCGCGCTGCTGCTGCAGGGACGCCTCGCGCTTGCGCACGAGCTCGGTCCTGCGGTCGGCCTCTTCGCGATGGCGGCGCAGCTTCTCGAGCTGCTCGGCGGTCTCGCGACGCGTCGACTCGAGCGCGCTCGTGAGGCCGCCGCGCTCGCGCCGGAGCTGCTCGACGGCGGCGGCGAGCTCGCTCCGATCGCCGCGGATCCGCTCGAGCGCGCGCAGCTCCGCCGCCTGTCTCTCGGTTAATGCGTTGAGCTCGCGGCGCGCGGCCTGCAGGTTCGCGTCGAGCTCGGCCGCGTCGCCGGCGGCTCGCTCGAGGCGCTCGAGGAGCGCGCGCAGCTCGTCCTCGGCCCGCGCGCGCGCGAGCGCCTGCTCGTTGTACAGCGCGCCTGTGTCCTGGTTCTCCGGGGGCAGGGCGCGCAGGTGCGTGGGTCGGTCTGGGCCCCGCAGCGCGCGGCGCAGGCCTCGGGTGATGCTGTCGATCGCTCCCATGGTGGGCTCTCCCGGGGCCGCCTAGAGGCGGTCGATGACCTCGGTCGCGGTCGCGCCCTCGCGGACCCAGAACTGCGCGGCGTTGATGCGCTTGGCGGATCCGATGAGGAACTTGCAGAAGTCCTCGCCCATCGAGTAGCACTGGATCTCGATCCCGCTGAGCTCCTGGCCCCCGAGCAGCTCTCCGAAGACCGAGGCGAACAGCCCGGCGTAGTAGTGGCAGGCGACCTTGCCGATGTTGCCGACGCTCTTGGCGATCGCCGACTCGTAGAGGTCGACGAAGATCAGGTCGTCCGCGCGCCGGCTGAGGTCGAAGGTGAAGTTGCCCCAGCCGGCCGTCTGCAGCGGCCACCACCACTGGGTGAGCACGTACTCGATCGGCGCCGAGCGCAGCGGGTGCCCGAAGTCCGCCTCGTAGTCCCGCGCGAAGGTGCCGAAGTCGCGCTTCCCCCACTCGAGGCCGCAGCGGTACATAATCTCGGCGGCGGCGTCGCCGAGCTCCTCGTCGAGCGCGACCTGAAAGCCGACGACGAAGTCCTCGGAGACGAGCATCATCCGCTGGTTCATGCGGTTGAACAGGCGCCCCTCGCCGTCCCAGCGGAAGAACTTCTGCTTCGTGTAGTGATTGTGCAGCGCGTGCTGCCCACCCGCGATCTCGACCGCGGTCGCCGTTGTGACTGTCATCTCTCGCTCCTGTGGTTGTTTGGGCCCCGTGAGCCGCCCCGCGCGCGGTGGCGATCGCCCGTACACGCGTCTATCGGGGAAGCGACATCGAGCGCCGACGCATGGTCGCTACGTCGATGTCCAGCTGCGCGAGCCGGCGGATCCGGCTGCGCGTGATGATCTTCCCCCTCTCGACGAGCACGGTGCCGTCGATCGGGTGGAGGATTCGTTGCTGCGCCCGTCGCCCGACGAGCTGATCGAGCTGTGAGCTGCTCGTGATGTAGCGGCCGCCGGGCTTGGAGACCTCGACGTGACCGCGGCGGATCTTGGCCTGGCACGCGAGCCGTGAGTTCGGGCGCAGCCCGGTGATCATCCGCAGCGTGGTCTGCTCGCGCGGCGTGATCTTCGAGAGGTTCTCGGCGCCGTGATCGACGTAGACGTGGCAGGTCGCGCACAGCCCCTTGCCGCCGCAGGCCATCAGCAGGTCGGCGCTGGAGTCCTTCAGCGCGTCGAGCAGCCGCCGGTTGGTCTCGACCTCGATCGGGTCTTGACTTGTCTCAAAGTACACCTGTCGCATAGCCGCTCGCTCGGACGCTCAGACCGGGGTCGAGACCGCGGTTGTTCAGCGTGTGTTGATTGTTTTGTGAAGTCTATTCGGAGGTTGTGCAATGACGAAAAGGGACTAGTCCACGCGTCACGCGGCCGGCCGCGGGGCACGAAGGTAAAAATTTCGACATGTATAAAGGGTCAGGTCTGTTTTAGGGGCGCATCAAAAAATTTTGAGCGCGTCGCGCATACGTCGCGCGCCGAGCTGTGTCGTCGTGCGCAAGGAGCGTTCAGGGTTGCCCCGGCGGATTGAACGCCCGCGGCGCCCCGGTCGGCGCTCGACAACGCGCGCGCGCGGGCGAACGCGCGCGGCCCTTCGATGTAGTCTTGCGCGAGCATGCCGCGCGGCCCTTCGTCCCGAGCGCCCAACGACCCGAACGCTGAGGGCCGGCGTCCCCCGCGGCCCAAGGGGCTCCCGTTGATCGGCTCGCTGGCGAGCTTGCTGCGGGGACAGTTTCGCTTTCTCGAGCAGGTCTTCGCCGACGAGGGCGCCATCTTTGAGCTGAAGCTCGGGCCGCTCACGGCGCTGGTCGTCGGCGACGCCGAGGCCGCCGACGAGGTGCTGATCACGCGGGCCGATCGCTACGACAAGGGCGGCGAGTTCTGGGACAGCGCCCGCGAGCTCCTCGGGCACGGGATCGGCGCGAGCGAGGGCGAGCTGTGGCGTCGACAGCACAAGCTCATGCTCCCCAGCTTTCGGCGCGCCGCGATCTCCGGCTACCGCGGGATGATCGACGAGACGGTGAGCTCGGCGTTGGACGCGGTCAAGGTCGACGCGCCCATCGAATTTGATCAGTGGTCCAACGACCTCTTGTCCGTGCTCACCGTCCGCATCCTGCTGGGGACGAACCTGCCGCTGGAGCAGATCCGCGAGGTGCGGGAGTCGATGTCGGCGCTGTTCGCGACGGTGCTCCCGGAGATGGTCCTGCGCAAGCTGCCGCGCTGGCTGCCGCGGCCTGGGCGAGGGCGACTCGCCGCGGCGCGGGAGCGAGTCGACAACGCGTTGATGGCCGTCATCGCCGACAAGCGCGAGCGGGGTCCTGGCGAGGACCTGCTGAGCATGCTGGTCAACGCGACCGACGAGGCCGGCGCGATGAGCGATGAGCAGCTCCGCGACGAGGCGATCTTCATCTACACGGCGGGCTTCGAGACGACCGGCGCCTCGCTCGCGTGGACGACCTTGCTGCTCGCGCAGCACCCCGAGCTGCTCGCGGCGCTGCGCGAGGAGCTCGACGGCGACGGCGACGACAAGCCCTTGCTGCGGGCGTGTATTCAAGAGGGTCTGCGGCTCTACCCGCCGGGCGTGATGGTCCCGCGGCGCGCGGTCGCGGACGACGTGCTGGGCGGCTTCAGGGTCAAGGCGGGGACGCTCGTGCTCGTCTACTCATGGCTCATCCATCGCGACCCGCGCTGGTGGCCGAGCCCGGCGCGCTTTGATCCCGCGCGCTTCATGGACGCCGAGGCCGCGCGCGCGCGGCCGCGCCTCGCGTGGTCGCCGTTCGGCGCGGGTCAGCGGATCTGCCTCGGCAAGGGGCTCGCGCTGCTCGAGCTCGAGCGGGCGCTCACGCAGCTGCTCACGCGCTTCACCCCGGTCGTCGTGGACGACGGCGCGCCGCCGCAGCCGCGGATGTCGACGACGCTGAAGTCGGACAAGCCGATTCGCCTGATGCTGCGTCGTCGCGCGTGAACGAGCGCGGGCGCGCGGACTCGCGCCGCGTGGCGCGGCGACGCGTCCTCCGACACACTGCTCTTCGTATGCACGTCCGGGACGCCCGCACCGCGCTCCGCCGAGCGGCGCTCATCGCCGCGACCGCGCTCGCCTTCACCTTCACCCTCGCCTCCTCCGGCGCGTGGGCTCCCACGCTCGCGCGCGCCGACGCGCCGCCGCCGGCCGGCAAGAAGCGCGTCGGCTACGGCTTCGTCGTCGAGAACCTCGCGGCCTTCCCCGATCACGTGCTGCTCATCTACCCGTGGAGCCTGTCGAACGGCGCGCCGACCCGCGAGTACACGCAGATCGAGGAGGGCGTGCGCGTCGGCGTCGGTCGCCGCGTGAGCGGGACGCCGAAGGTCCACGCGATGCGCCGCGCGGCCTACGAGGAGTGGAAGCAGGGCTACACGCCGGTCGCGGATCACTTCGACGAGGACGACGCGGCGCTCGAGGCCCTGTTCGCGCGGGAGGACGTGGTGGAGTGCTCGGTCTCGCTGAACCCGCGGCACACGGTCTCGCGGCTCTCGTCGGCCGACAAGGTCGAGGATCGGTTCCGAGCGGAGCGGATCGACGACGAGCGCTGCACGCTCTCCCTGGTGTCCTCGTCGCCCTCGGGAAGATGCTCGATCGGTCAGGAGGCGCCGCCGCTCAGCGCGCTCGCGATCGCCGGCCTCGCGCTGCTGCTGCGGCGTCGTCGTGACGAGCTCCCGCAGGGTTAGCCCGCCGAGGCCGGCTGGTCCAGCTGGTTGGGCGGCGCGCTGCTCTCGGCGTCCGGGTCGCGCATGGCGTTGGGGTCGATCTTGAAGCCGGGCTGGAAGAACACGGTGAGGGGCACGCGCGCGGCGACCCGCGCGTCGCCGAGGTACTCGCTGCGCGCGCGCTCGAAGCTCTCGAGCAGGCAGAGGTCGCCGACCACGTCGAGCATGACGCCGTCGGAGATGCTGACGCGCTCGATTCGTCCGTCGGGCAGCATCGTGAAGTCGACGGTGACGCGGGTCCACGAGCTCTGCGCGCGGCCCATGGCCTCGGTGAAGCAGGAGGCGATCGCCGGGCGCAGCGCGACCACGGTCGCGCGCGCGTGGGCGCGCGCGCGCTGGCGGTCGTCGGACGACATCTCCGCGCTCTCGACCCCGGGCATCCCCAGGCGGACGAGCACCCGCGGACCGTGGAGGTAGCGCTGGTCGGTGTCGAAGACGGAGGCGCCGTTGAGGCCCGGGTTGAGCATGAACGCGCGCGCGCCTCGGTTGTCGATGAAGCCGAGCTTGTGCCGCGTGGGCTCCTGGCCGCCGACCTCGACCACGCGCACGCCGTCCTCACCGGCGACGGCGCGTTGGCGCGGGGCGGCGCGGCCGACCCGCGCCCGACGACGCGGCGTGCTGGACGGCCTGTCTGATGAGTCATGCTCGCGGAGACTCGGCGCTTCGACCTTCGGGGGAGGCGCGTCGGCGCTTCGCGTGACCGCGAGGCGATCGTGCTCCGGCTCTGGCTCCTGCGCTTGCTCCTGCTCCTGCTCCTGCGCTTGCTCTTCGCCCGCCTCGAGCACGGACTCGATCTCGACGAGCATCCCGACCAGCTCCCAGCGCGCGCGCACGCCCTCGGGGCCGTCGCCGAACAGCGCCTCGTGCTTCTCGAGGTAGCGCGTCAGCAGGCCCTGGGCCGCGCGCAGCGGCGCCGGGTCGCGCGTCTCCGTGTAGCGCTGGGTGAGCGCGTGGGCCATGCGCGCGACCAGCTTGTGGCGCAGCGCGTCGCCGGAGGGGTCCGAGGGCAGCTGCAAGAACACCTGCCGCCAGAGCGCGACCGCGCCGCCGTAGTCATGCTCCGCGTAGCGCTGCTCGGCGAGCGCGTAGAGCTTCTTCGCGTGCGGCGTGACCACGGGCTGCTGATGCGGGGCGCGCAGCCGGTGCTGACTGGTTTGTCGGTCGGCGCAGCCGGCGTTGGCGAGCAGCGGCGCCGAGGCGAGGAGCGCGAGGAGCAACGTCGAGGCGGGCGCGTAGGGTCGAGTGGGCATGCGAGCGGTCTCCTGTGCGTTCATTGTCGGCGGGAAGCGTGGATATTGCGACGCGAGCCAAATTTGCGCCCTCGCGCGGAGGGGGCCGTGAACGCGCGCGTACCCGGTCCGCGCGCGATGGAGTAGGCTTCGAGCCGGAGGCACCACGAGCATGTTCTTCGTCAATCCCAAGAAGTTGCGGTTGCCACGCCCGGAGGAGGCGCTGCCGGGGCGCGCGCAGCCGATACCTGTCCCCGAGGTCCACTTCGTCAACGGTAACCGGCTCGTGCCGCCCTTCCCGGCGGGGACCGAGCAGGCGATGTTCGGCATGGGCTGCTTCTGGGGCGCTGAGCGCAAGTTCTGGCAGCTCGGCGCCGCGGTCTACAGCACCGCCGTGGGCTACGCCGGCGGCTACACGCCGAACCCGACCTACCGCGAGGTCTGCTCGGGCCGCACGGGGCACAACGAGGTCGTGCGCGTGATCTTCGAGCCCGCGCGCGTCTCCTACAGGGCGTTGCTCAAGGTGTTCTGGGAGAGCCACAACCCGACGCAGGGGATGCGCCAGGGCAACGATGTCGGCACGCAGTACCGCTCGGGGGTGTACTGCTACTCGCCCGCACAAAAGGCCGAGGCCGAGTCCTCGAGGGCGGCGTATCAGCGGGCGCTCGCGCGCGCGGGCCACGGCGAGATCACGACCGAGATCATCGACGCGCCGACCTTCTACTACGCCGAGGAGTACCACCAGCAGTACCTGATGAAGAACCCGAACGGCTACTGCGGGCTCGGGGGGACCGGCGTCGGCTGCCCCGTCGGCGTGGCCGCGACATGACGCGCGCCGCGATCCCGACCTGGTGCTACGCGCTGGTCGTCGTGCGCTGCGGTCACCGCTTCGCGGTGGTGCAGGAGGCCAAGGGGGCGCGCGAGTGGTATCTGCCGGCGGGGCGCGTCGAGCCGGGCGAGTCGATCGCGGCCGGGGCGCGACGCGAGACCCTCGAGGAGGCCGGGATCAGGGTGGCGCTGGAGGGGATCATCCGCGTCGAGCACTCCGCCAGCCAGCGCGGCGACGCGCGGCTGCGGGTGATCTTCGTGGCGCGGCCGCTCAGCGACGCGCCGCTCAAGGAGTTCGCGGACGAGCACTCGCTGCGCGCGCGCTGGGTGACGCGAGCGGCGCTCGAGGAGCTGCCGACGCGCAGCCCGGAGGTCGCGCGCCTGTTCACCTACGTCGAGCGCGGCGGCCCGATCTACCCGCTGTCGATCCTGGCGGAGGAGTCAGCTCCGCTGCGTCTATAGCTTCTGGCTAAAGAGACATGTTTTTCCAGCGCGACGCTACGCGCCCTCGCCGACCGGGATCGTCAGCATGATCTTGTCGCGCCCGCTCGACGCCGGCGGCGGCACGATCATGCTCAAGGCCGACTCGCGCGCGCACTCGATCAGCTCGGGCGCCGCGACGGTGTTCTGCTCGTGCGCGTAGGCGTCCTCGACGACCCCGCCGAGCTCTTCGTCCGCGGCGGTCTCGATGCCGATCGCCAAGAGCCCGGCGAGCTCCGGGTCGCGCTCGCGGGCCTGCTCGAGGCACTCGTCGATCAGCGGCATCAGGTCGTGGTTGAGCTGCTGCAGCATCGCGGCGCGGCCCGGTCCGCCGCCCGTGCGGTCCTTGAGGTCGCCGGGCGGACGCTCGTCGTCGTCGTCGTCTGCCGGAGGCGGGGCGGCGCGTCGTCCTCGCTCGGCGAGCGAGCGCGCGATCTGGTCGCGCAGCGCGGCCGCGCGGACGCGGTCTCGCTGCGGCGACGCGACCGGCTTCACCGGCGCGCTGGGCTCGGGGACGCGGGCGGCTCGGCGCCGATCGTTCGTCGCCTCGGGCGCGTCCGCGCGCGTCCGCGACGACGCGGGCTCGTGCTGGGGCGCGCGCGCTGGGGGAGCGCTCGCGGATCGGCGCCAGCGCAACGCGAGCCCCACGAGGATCGCCAACGCGGTGACGACGACGATGGCGAGGGAGCGTTTGTGCACGGTCGCGTTCATAGCACGGTCACGTCGGGCTTCTGTCGCCGCGCGCGGTGCTACCCTCGAGCTCCGCGATGACGCGACGGAGCACGGGGCACGGCCGGGGCGCGTTGCGACGCGAGCGGCGGCGGCGCGCGGACGACCCGCGGCTCGACACCATCGCGCGCGTGGACTCGCCGGAGCAGGTCCGCTTTGAGTACCGACTCGCCGGGCCGGCGCGCCGCGGCGTCGCCTACCTGATCGATCTGTTCATCAAGGTGGTGGTGGTGCTCGCGCTGAGCCTGCTTTTGCTCATCGGCGGCTACGAGCTCGAGAGCCTCCGCGGCTGGACCGCCGGGCTCTACGCGGTCGTGATCTTCATGATGGAGTGGGGCTACTTCGTGCTCTTCGAGTCCCTGACGGGGGGGCGCACGCCGGGCAAGCGCGCGATGAAGCTGCGGGTCGTCAAGACCGGCGGCTACCCGATCAACTTCATGGACGCGCTGCTGCGCAACCTGCTGCGCGCGGCCGACTTCTTGCCGAGCCTCTACGCCCTGGGCGTGCTGGTCATGGGGCTCGACGCGCGCTTCCGGCGGCTCGGGGACCTGGTCGCGGGGACCATGGTGGTCGTCGAGCAGCCCTCGCGCCTGGGGACGGCGGCGATCGAACTCACGCCGCCGGCGCGGCCCGAGGAGCTGGCGACGATGCCCGCCTCGGCGCTGCTGCGCGCGGACGAGCGCGAGGCGCTCGACCTATTCGTGCGCCGCCTCGATCGCCTGAGCCCCGCCCGCGCCGACGAGCTCGCCGCGCTCGCGCTGCCGAGCTTCGCCGATCGCCTGCCCGAGGGCGCGTCGGCCCAGCCGGCCCGCAGCCTCGCGCTGCTGTACCTGCGCTCGCTCGAGCGCGCGTCGACCTGACCTTCCCGCCATGCAACCTCAAGATCAGTTCGTCGCCGCACGGCAGCCGCGCTGGCGGGAGCTCGAGACGCTGCTCTCGGGCGACGCGCGCCTGCACGAGCTGGCGCCGAGCTCGATCTCGCGGTTTGCCGCGCTGTACCGCAGCCTCTGCGCCGACCTCACGCGCGCGCGCGCGACGGGCTACGACGCGGAACTCGTCGCGCAGCTCGACGGCCTGGCCGCGCGCGCGCACAACGAGCTGTACGGCGCTCGCCCGGTGCGCCTGCGCGCGCTCTCGGAGTTCGTTACGCGCCAGTTCCCGCGGACGCTGCGGGCCCACGCCGGCTTCTTCGCGCTCGCCAGCGCGCTGTTCTTCGTCCCGCTCGCGCTCGCGCTCACGGCCACGCTGGT
This sequence comes from Polyangia bacterium, assembly GCA_030430565.1. Taxonomy (GTDB): domain Bacteria; phylum Myxococcota_A; class Polyangia; order Nannocystales; family Nannocystaceae; genus JACKDW01. The sequence continues at coordinate 271,388 of JAUIKS010000002.1, read as the reverse complement.
CGAGCCTGAGCTCGCGCTCGCGCTCCTGCCACGCGGCGCGCTCGAGGCCTCGGCTGAGTCCTACGCCGACGGGCTCCACGGCCGCGAGAGCGGCGTAGACGCGACGATGGCGGGCTTCTACGTGCGCAACAATGTTGGGATCGCGTTCCGCTGCTTCGCCACCGGCGTCCTGTTCGGGCTCGGCAGCGTGTTCTTCCTCGTCTACAACGGCGCGGTCATCGGCGCGACGATCGGCTGGGTGATCGCCCAGGGGCACGGGCGCAACATCCTGACGTTCATCTGCGGGCACGCGCCCTTCGAGCTGACGGCGATCTGCATCGCCGGCGGCGCGGGCCTGCAGCTCGGCTACTCGCTCGTCCGCACCCACGGGCGCACGCGGCTCGGCTCACTGCAAGCGAACGCGCCGGCGGTCGGCACGATCGTCGGCGGCGCGGCGATCATGCTCGTGATCGCGGCGGGCATCGAGGGTTTTTGGTCCCCCTCGTCCGCGCTCGCGGAGCTCAAGTGGGCGGTCTCGGGCGTGCTGACGGTCTTGGTGGCGCTGTACCTCGCGCTCGCGGGGCGGGGAGGGCGACCGTGAGGCTCGCGGACGCGCGGGTGGTCCTGCGACCGCGCTCGCAGGGCGAGCTGCTCGACCTCGCGGCGCTGTGGTGCTTCAGCGCCGACCGCTGGCTGTACCTGCGCCTCGCCGCGATCGTGCTGCTGCCCTCGCTCGCGCTGTGCCTGGGCGCGCGTTGGCTGGGCGGCTGGGCGTGGACGAGCGTCTGGCTGCTGGCGGCGGCGCTCGCGACCGTGTGTCAGGGCGTGTTCACGGTAGCGACCAGCCGCGCGATGTTTGAGCGCGACGTCCCCGCGCGCGCGGTGCTGCGGCAGTTCGTGGCGAGCGCGCCGCGCTACCTCGCCGCGCTCGCGATCTCGCGGGTGATCCTCGCGATCTCGGCGGTCACCGTCGCGCTGCTGCCCTTCGCCTGGGCCCGCGTCGCCTACGTCCACGAGGCGGTCTTGCTCGAGGGCAGCGGCGCGCTCGCGGCGAGCTCACGCGCCTGGCGAATGGGTCAGGCCCGCGCGATCGAGGTCGCGCTCCTGCTCGGCGGGCTCGGTCTCGCGTTCGTGGTAGCGACCCTCGCGGCCGAGCTGATCGGCCAGGGGATCGTGGAGTTCGTGCTGCAGCTCGGGCGCCCGCTCGGATCGCTGTTTGTGGACGGCGTCACCCCCTACGCGCTGGTCGGCTTCCACGCCGCGATCCCCTACGTCGCGGTCGCGCGCTTTCTCGGCTACATCGACGAGCGCACGCGCGGCGACGGCTGGGACATCCAGCTGCGCTTTATGGCGCTGGAGGCCGCGCGCGAGGCCGGCGAGGTGACCCGATGAGCAGCGCCGGCGCGAACCGACGGGCCGCGCTCCGCCGCGGAGCGATGGCGCTCACGCTCGTCGCCGCGGCGGGGTGGCCCGCGGTCGCGACCGCGGCCCCGGATGTCCGTGAGGTCCTGTCGAAGAAGACCTATCACTTCTGCCACGACGAACAGCGCCGGCTCTCTGAGCACGCCGGGGCCTGGTGCCCGCTGCTGCCAGAGGACGCGAGCCGCTGCCCGGCGCTGCCCGCCGCCTGCCGAGCGCCGCGCCTCGACGGTGGCGGGGGCGCTGGCGGGGGCGTCTTTCTACGCGGGCGCGACGAGGCCGATGGAGAGCTCGACGAGGGCGTCGAGCTCCGCGGTCCGGGGCGCGCGGAGGAGCGGGGCGGTGCCGGCGTCGGTCCCGATGGTTTCGGCGCGGCCAGTGAGCCGGGAGGCGGGGCTGACGGCGACCCCCCGCGTGATGATCCGGGCGAGGACGGCGGTGACGCGACGGGCGGCGACACGGCCTCGCGTGCGCGCGACGGTGACGATCCGCGCGGCGGCGGAGCAGGTGGTGTCGGTCGGGACTCGGGCGCTGAAGACTCCGGCGATGACGCGCGGGGCGAGGGCGAGGGCGCGGGTGATGAGGGCGGCGCGGGCGAGGGCGGAGAGGGCGGCGCGGGCGAGGGCGGAGAGGGCTCGCGCGCGCCGGATCGATCGAGACCCGGTGACGCGGCCGCGCCGCGCGACGATCCGGGCGACGAGGAGGCGTCCGTCGAGGAGCCCGAGGACAGCGTCACGCGCTCGTCCCTCGCGCCGATCGCCCACGTGCTCGTGTGGGTCATCGTCATCGCGATGATACTGCTGCTGCTTTTCAACCTGCGCGGGCCGAGGCTCGCGCGCGGGCCCGCGGTCGCGCGTGAGCCCGAGCGGGACGACTCGGAGGAGGAGCGCGGCGAGGACCCGGAGCGCCCCTCAGAGACCGACGTCGAGCGTCTGCTGCGACGCGCGCGGCGACGCGCCGACAGCGGGCAGCTCTTGGCGGCCGTCGGCGACGTCCACAGCGCGCTGCTCCGCCGGCTCGCGGCGGTCGGGCGGATCGAGCTGCACCGCTCGCGCACCAACGGCGATCATCTCCGATCGCTGGCGCGCGAGCCGGAGCTGCAGCAGGCCGTGCGCGTGATCATGCGCGAGGTCGAGCGCACGCAGTTCGGCGGCGGCGGCCCGACGCGCGCGCAGTTCGATCAGCTCCTCGAGCGCGCGCGCGCCTTGGTGGGATCGCTCGTCGCGATCGCCGTGTTCGCGTGGACATGTCTCGCGTGCCAGGGCGACGAGCCGCGCGCGCAGGCGGACGAGGCCTGGGGAGTGTCGCCCTGGGGGCAGGCGGCGGTCGTCGAGTACCTGCAGCGCGGCGGCCTCGAGCTGCGCTACCGCGGCGAGCCCTTGACCGGCGCCCCGGCGCTCACGCCCGACGGGCCGACGCCGCTGGTGCTCGACCTCGCCGAGCTCACGCGTGACGAATGGGGCGCGCTGCTCGATCACGTCCGCGGGGGCGGGCGGGCCGTGCTGGCGACGCGCGAGCGGCTGCCGGCCGAGCTCGAGGTCGGCTACGCGCGGCGCGAGGGGGCCGTGATGGCGGTCCCGCGCGGGTCGCCGCTGCGCGACGTCGCGGCCCAGGTCGCCGCGCCCGACCACGAGGGCGTCGTCGTCGGGCACCCCGGCGCGCGCACGCTGATCGCGGACGCCGACGGGACCGCCTACATCGTCGAGCTCGAGCTCGGCGCGGGCGAGATCTTGGTGATCGCCGACGATCGCCTGCTCGAGAACGCGGCGCTGGCCGTGCCCGACAACGGCCCGTTCCTGCTCGAGCTGCTGCGCCCCTGGGGCCCCGAATTCGCGGTCGTCGAGGGCGGGCTGCGGGCGGCGACGGCGGTCGCGGCGAGCGCGGGCGGTCGCGGGTCCGACAGCCCCTTCGCCGCGGTCTGGCGCGCCGAGCTGACGCCGGTGATCCTCCAGCTGCTGCTGGTGATCCTGCTGTTGTATCTGTGGCGAGGATGGCACTTCGGACAGCCTCGGGATCCGCCGCCGCGCTCGCGTCGACGGTTCACGGAGCACGCCGACGCGCTCGCGCAGCACTACCTGCGCGCGGGCGCGCGCCGGCACGCGCTGCGCGTGTACTCGGGTTGGGCGCTGGAGCGGATGTTCGAGCGCTACGGCGGTCGCCGGGGCGGGCTGCAGCGGCTCGCCGAGCGGATCGCGGCCCGCAGCGGGCGTGACGAGACCGAGGTCGCGCGGCTGCTGGCGCTCGCGCTCGACGCCCGCGACGACGAGCGCGACGGACACGGTGATGATGAGGACGTTGCGACGCTCCGCGAGCTCGGCCGCCTGGTCGAGCACACCCGCGGCGCGGCGCGAGCACGCGCGAGCGAGAGCGGAGGAGCGAGATGAACCCCGAGCGCATTGGAGAGGTCTGTGATCGCATTCGCCAGGAGGTCGGCCGCGTCCTCGTGGGCCAAGAGGATCTCGTCGAGCTCGTGCTGACGGCGATCCTCGCCCGCGGGCACGTGCTGATCGAGGGCGTGCCGGGCCTCGGCAAGACGCTGCTCGTGCGGGCCCTGGCCTACGTGCTCGGCTGCGAGCACCGGCGCGTCCAGTTCACGCCGGACCTCATGCCCGCCGACGTCACGGGCGGATCGGTCTTCAATCAGCAGCGCCAGCAGTTCGACTTCGTGCCGGGCCCCGTGTTCACGCAGCTGCTGCTCGGCGACGAGATCAACCGCGCGCCCGCGAAGACCCAGTCGGCGCTGCTCGAGGCGATGCAGGAGCGCAGCGTGACCACCGACGGGCGCACGCGCGCGCTCCCGCGGCCGTTCTTCGTGGTCGCGACCCAGAACCCGGTGGAGTCCCAGGGCACCTACCCGCTGCCCGAGGCGCAGCTCGACCGCTTCCTGATGAAGATCGAGGTGACGCACCCGAGCCGCGAGGTCGAGAAGCGGATCCTGCAGCACCACGTCGCGGGCTTCGACGCGGCCGCGCTCGAGGAGGTCGGCCTGCAGCCGGTGACGAGCGCCGAGGAGGTCGTCGCGATGCAGCGCGCGCTCCGGGAGGTCCGCGTGGACGAGGAGCTGCTCGACTACATCACCGACATCGTCGGGCGCACCCGCAGCCACCGCTCGATCGAGCTGGGCGCCTCGCCGCGCGCCTCGATCGGGCTGCTCGCCGGCGCGCGCGCGAGCGCGGCGATGCGGCGACGCGGCTACGCGACGCCCGATGACGTCAAGGCGCTCGCGCCCGCGGTGCTCCGCCACCGCGTCATCCTGGTCCCCGACGCCGAGTTCGAGGGCGTCACGCCGGGCGAGTGCATCCGCGAGATCCTGCGCGAGGCCAAGGTCCCCAAGAGCGCCGCATGATCCCCTCGCCCCTCCTGCTCCTGCTGGCGCTCGGCCCGCTCGCGCTCGCGCTGCTGACCCTGGTCGACGCGGCGCTGCTCGGCGCCGTCGTCACCGTCGACGGGGCGCTCGTCGTCCTCGCCGGCGTCGACGCGCTGCTGGGCGCGCGCGGCCGGGTCGAGGCGCGCCGGGAGCTCCGGGCGGTGCTGTCGATCGGCCGCAACAACCCCGTCACGCTGCACCTGCGCTCGCGCGCGCGTCGAGCCCTGGTCGTCGACGTCACCGATGACGCCTTCGCGCCCGCGGAGCGCGAGGGCCTGCCCGCGCGTGTTCGCGTCGCGCCGGGCGGCGCGGTCACGGTGCGCTACCAGCTGCGTCCGCAGCGGCGCGGCGCCTACGAGCTGGGCGCGGTCACGGTGCGTTACGCGACCCCGCTGCGGCTGTGGACCCGCCAGCTGCGGCTGCCGGTCACGGGCGAGGTGCGCGTCTACCCCGACGTGCAGGCCGTGCGCGCCTACGAGCTGCTCGCGCGTCAGGACCGGCACGGCGCGATGGTCCGCGCGAGCCGTCGGCCTGGCGGTCAGAGCGAGTTTGAGCGCCTGCGCGAGTACACGCGCGACGACGAGTTCCGCGCGATCGACTGGAAGGCGACCGCGCGCCGGCAGAAGCTGATCGCGCGCCAGTACCAGCTCGAGCGCGACCAGTCGGTGCACCTGGTCCTCGACGCAGGTCGCCTGATGACCGTCGAGACCGCGGGCGGGCTCCCGCTCTTTGACCACGCGCTCAACGCCGCGCTGCTGCTCGCGCACGTGGCCGCCCGCGGCGGCGATCGTGTCGGCCTGTTCGCGTTCTCCGATCGTCCTCGCGCCGCGCTCGCGCCGAGCGCCGGGCGCGGCGTGACGGCTCGGCTGGTGCGCGCGACCTACGAGTTCCACGCCGAGCTGGCGCCGTCAGACTACGAGGTCGCGTTCACGCGCCTGGGTCACCAGCTGCGCCGGCGCGCGCTGATCGTGGTCTTCACCCAGGTCCACGACGACGTGTCGGCCCAGGCCCTCGTCCGCTACACCCGCGGGCTGCTGCCCCGGCACCTCCCGCTGATCATCCTCCTGCGCGATCCCGAGCTCGAGGACATGGCGAGGGTGCGCCCGGGCGACGCCGCGCCGACGCTGTTTCGACGCGCGGCCGCGGCCGAGCTGCTGGGCTGGCGGGACCGACAGGTCCACACGCTGCGACAGCTCGGCGCGCTGGTCCTCGACGTCGAGCCGCAGCGGCTCACGATCGCGCTCGTCAACCGCTACCTCGAGATCAAGGCGCGGCACCTGCTGTAGCCCGCGCGGCTAGAACAGCAGCACGAAGGAGAGCAGGCTGAGCGCGACCGCGACGAGGATCAGCACCACCTGGATCATGAAGTAGGCGCGCAGCTGGCGGAAGCCCTCGAGCAGGAAGGCCTGGTCGGCCTCATTGGTGAGCGCGACCTTGCGGAACGCGATGCTCGCCTGCAGCAGCCAGACGTTGATCAGCACCGTGAAGGCCGCCTGCAGGATTGGGAGCGCGATGAGGGCCGACATCCCCGCCAGCTTCAGCGCCACGGGGACCTGCACGAGCAGCGAGAGGAGGCCCGTGGCGAGGCTCGTGCCGGCGACGATCAGCCCCCAGGTCGACGCGCTCGCGATCGCGCGCTCGTCCTCCGGCGTGAACGGGATGCGCTTCTCCGTCGTGATCTCCTGCATCACATCATCTCCAGCGCGTTCGAGATCGCCGACAGCAGGGTGAGGATGCCGAGCACGCCGAACAGGATCAGGTAGTTGCGCAGGCTGCGAAAGCCCTGGCCGATCGGGAACTCGTCGTCGCTGATCACGCCGCGTTCGAAGTCCGAGCCCGCCGAGCTGAGCCAGCTCGCGGCCAGCGCGATGAGGCCGACCGCGATGATGATGACGACGGCCATGCCGAGCGCGAGCGAGCTGTAGGGGCCCGAGCCGACCATGGCCAGCGTCGAGCACGAACTCACGAGCAGGCCCGCGGCGGCGATGTAGTACACGATCGAGAGGCCGCGCATCCAGCTCGCCAGGCTGGCGACGACGCGCGCGCCCTCGGGCGAGAAGACGAGGCCCGTCCCCTGGGGACGATCCGCGGTCGCGGACGGGGGGGCGAAGGGGTTCTGGTCCGCCATAGACACGCGGATCGTACCGGCGCGGGCGCGGGCGCACCAGCGGCTCCGGGCCCGGCGCGCGCCACGAGGGGTGAAATCAAGCGCCATGTCCGAATGGACATGGGCGTTTGTTCTCCTGCCACCGTCGCCCGCGGACGGTCACGCGTCAGCGCGCCAGCGCGCGCTCGCGGAACCAGGCGACGGTCTGATCGAGGCCGCGCGCGAGGGGGGTGAGCGCGCCGATCACCGCCCGCGCGGCGCTCGGGTCGAGCACCGAGCGCTCGACGTCCCCCGCCCGCGGCGGCGCGTCCTCGATCGGGGCGCTGGAGCGAAAGCGCGTCCGCAGGGCCTCGGCGAGCGCCCGGGTCGTCGTGGCGACGCCGGTCCCGACGTCGAGGATCACGCTCGGGACGCGCCCGTCGAGCGCGGCGAGGTTGGCCTGCACGACATCCGCGACGAACACGTAGTCGCGCACGCAGCCCGCGTCCCCGAGCGCGGCGCGAGCGAAGATCTTGATCGGGTCGCCGCGCCCCAGTCGCTCGCTGAAGATCGAGATCACGCCGGCCTCGCCGTGGGGGTCCTGCCGGGGCCCGTAGACGTTGGCGTAGCGGAGGATCCGATACGGCAGCCCGCTGCCGCGCACGTAGACCTCCGCGGCGAGCTTCGAGCAGCCGTAGGGGTTGACGGGCTCGGCGGCGCAGCGCGCCGCCGACGCTCGTTGGCCCTCGGGGACCTCGCCGTACATCGCCCCGCCCGTGCTGGCGAACACGAAGCGCTCGACGCCGACGCGCCGCGCCGCCGCGAGCAGCCGCATGGTCCCCAGGATGTTGATCTCGGCGTCCTCGATCGGCGCGGCGGTGCTGCGGACGACGCTCGTCTGCGCCGCGTGATGACTGACCCAGCGCGGGCGGTGCTCGGTGAACACGCGCTCGACGAGCGCGGCGTCGCGGATGTCCCCAGCGACGAACGCGGCGCCCGCAGGGACGTTCGCGCGACGCCCGGTCGAGAGGTCGTCGACGACGACGACCGGGTGCCCGCGCGCGATCAAGGCCTCGGCGACGTGCGAGCCGATGAAGCCCGCGCCGCCCGTCACGAGCACGCGGGGAGGGGTCGTGGAGTCGGTGCTCATGCTGATCGTCGCTCGCGCGGCCGGGCGCTCAGGGGCACACGAGCGACTCGTGCTCGCCGAGCTGCTCGACGAACCAATTGCTGGGCGAGGCGCAGGGTTGAACCTCCGCCGGGTCGGTCGCGTGCAGACAGCTCTCGAAGTAGTCGGGGTCCTTGAGCGTGTACTCGACCGGCGCGAAGTAGTTGTTCGGCGGCATGCCCTCGTCGTACACGCGCAGCTGGTTGAGCATCGAGCTCTCCATGGTCACGGCGAAGCGGTTGTCGGTGCACTTCATCAGCTGGCACGTGACCTTCGAGCCGCTCACGAGCGCGCGGTCGCGCATGCCCTCGAGCATGCACTGAAGCGCGGCGGGGTAGGAGTCGCTGATGTTCGTGTCGTCCCACGAGCCGCACTCCGTGCACGGCTCGCAGTCGAACAGGTTCTCGACGGTGCCGCCGTCGCACAGCAGGATCGGCCCGCCCGACGACGAGTCGCCCGCGGCCGTGGTCCCGCCCGTGCTCGAGCCCTCGGCGTCGGTGCTGCTCGCGTCGTCCGAGTCCGCCTCGCTCGTGCCCGCGTCGCCGCTCGTCGCGGATCCGCTGTCTCCGCACGCGCTCAGCGAGACGAGCGTAACAACCGTCAAGGTGCCGAGCGCGCGCGCGGCGAGGCGCGGAGGGGCGGGGCGGTGCTGGTACATGCAAGCACGGTATCACGCGGGCGCGCGCCGTCGCGGCGCTCTTCAGCTCGCGCCGGCCTCGCCGGTCTCCAGCAGGTGGAAGCAGTCGCGCCAGATCGGCGCGAAGTGGCGGCGAAATTCTTCCAACGACAGCTGCTCGTCACGGTCCGCGTCGAACAGCGAGATGTAGCGCTTGACCTCATCCTCCGGCGGCCCCCACTCGACGAGCAGCACCCGCAGCTCGAAGCGGTCGAGCGCGCCGGTGCCGTCGGCGACGCGCTTGCTCATGCCGAATTGATTCCTTCCGCGCGGGTGGTGTCAGGGCGCAGGTATTGTCCCAGACGCGCGCACACGCAGAATCTACGTGACGCGCGGGGAGGCGCGCCGACGCGCGCGCGCGCGAGCGTCGTTGGTTTGCGGCCGCCGGATCGCGGGGTACGGTTGAGGGGATGGTGAAGGAGACCCGTCGCGTCGTCGCGGCCGGGGAGCCGTGGAGTCGCGCGCGCGTTGGGCCGCGCGCCGCCCCGCGCTCGCCTGAGCGCTCGGCCGCGATGCGCTCGGAGGAGACCGTGCTCGCGCGGCTGCCCCGTACGCCGCCGGCCGAGCCCACGAGGCCCGCGCCAGAGCAGGATCCAGAGCTGGCGAAGGCGACCGCGAGCACGCGCTTTGACACGGAGAGTCGGCTCGATCCAGCGGCCGGCGACGCGCCGCGCAGGCTGCTCGGCGCGCTCCCTCGGCTCGCGCTCCACGGGCGCGGCGCGGAGCCGGCGGAGTACGACCTGCGCGCGGTCATCGGCGAGGGCGGCATGGGGCTCGTCCGCGACGCGGTGCAGCTCTCCATCGGCCGCGAGGTCGCGGTCAAGACGGTGCACCCGAACCAGCGCGACAACCGACACGTCGTCAGCGATCTCCTGACCGAGGCGCAGATCACCGGCGCGCTCGAGCACCCCAACATCGTGCCGATCTACAGCCTCGGCTGCGACGACGAGGGCCTGCCGCTGATCGTCATGAAGCGCATCGACGGCGCGGTCTGGTCCGAGGTCCTGCGCGACCCCGCGCACGCGCTGCTCTCCGGCGCCGGCGAGGAGCGGCTGAGCTGGCACCTGGCGATCCTCGGGCAGGTCTGTCGCGCGGTGCACTTCGCCCACTCGCGGGGGATCGTCCACCGCGACCTCAAGCCCGCGAACGTGATGATCGGCGCCTTCGGCGAGGTCTACGTGCTCGACTGGGGGCTCGCGCTGCACGTCGACCCGGCGACCGGCGCGGCGCGGACGTCCACCGCCTCGGGGACGCCCGCGTACATGGCCCCCGAGATGGTGGAGACGGCGCGCGCGCCGATCACCGCGCGCACCGACGTGTTTCTGCTCGGCGCGATCCTCCACGAGATCCTGACCGGACGTCCTCCCTGGGCTGGCTCCAAGGTCAGCGAGGCGCTCGCCCAGGCCCGGGCCTGCGCCCCGAGCGAGGCGCTCGTCGACGTCCCCGCGCCGCTCGCCGCGATCACCCGGCGTGCCATGAGCGCCGCGCCCGAGGAGCGCTACGCGAGCGCCGAGGCGCTGCGCCTCGCGATCGAGGAGTACATCCGCCACCGCGGCGCCGCCAGCCTGGCCGCGCACGCCGAGCGCAGCCTGGCGGAGCTGCGCGAGCTCGTCGCGCCGACTCATGACGAAGACGTCGCTGACGAAGACCACCCTCGACGTGACGAGTCCCGGATCCACGGGCTGTTCGGGGAGTGTCGCTTCGGCTTCGACCGGGCGCTCGCGGAGTGGCCCGAGAGCCAGGTCGCGCTGAAGGGGCGGATGACCGCCTACTTGCTGATGATCGAGCACGAGCTCCGCGCGCGCCGACCCGGCGCGGCCGCGGCGCTGCTCGACGAGCTCGACGTCCCGCCCCCCGCGCTGGTCGATCGCGTCGAGGCCCTGCGGCGCGCGCTCGCCCACGACGCCGCGCGCCTCGAGCTGCTCGAGCGCGAGGTCGACGTCAACGCGCACGTCGGCACGCGGCAGCGGGTCTTTATCTTCAGCTGCGTGTTCCTGCTGCTGTGGAACGCGGGCGCCGAGCTGCTCGCGCGGACGACCGTCTACCGCGCGGAGTACCTGGCGTACGGCGGGCTCAACACCGTCTCGCTGGTGTTCCTCGTCGGCCTGTGGTGGCGCCTGGGGGCGACTGAGCTGCGCAGCACCTTCAACCGCGTGTACGGGATGGCGTTCTCGGCGACCGCCGGCTCGACCATGTTGATCTGGCTGGCGCTCGGCGCCGCGGGCACGCCCTTCACGTGGGCGCTGGCGCTCGCCAACGTCCCGCAGATCGTCGGCGCGGCCACGGTCGCCTTCGGCATCGACGCGCGCATGCGCTGGCTCCCCGTCGTGTACATCGTGACCGGCGCGCTCGGCCTGATCTGGCCTGAGCACGTGTACGTCTGGGCGGCCGCCTCGTCGCTCGTCGGCATGCTCGTGGTGATCAAGGCCTGGCAGCTGCCGCGCCCCGAGGTCGTGCGCTCCCGCGACCTCCACTGAGGCCCCGCCGCGCTCGGGTCTACGGCGGATCGAGCAGCCCTGATAAGCAGATCCGAAGTCGCTCGCGGGACTGATCGAAGCCCTCTTCGCAGGGAGATCGGGGGCGCGCGCGGCCGCGGGATCGTGCGCGGTTTTGGGTCTCTTCGCGTCGTTGCGTCGTTCGCCGTGTTTGATCATGTCTCAACATCGGTTCCACATTCTGAGAGCAGCGCGCGCGCGAGCCTGGAGACGGGCGTGAGGCTCGTTTGGAGGGAGTTGGCAAGGTTGTTGAATACGGTAGCGGGAGGGACGCGAGGACAGAGGTGCCATGGATACGACGGAATCGATCCAACGTTGGAGGCGCGCGGTGGACTGGTCGCTGCTGACGCTGCTCGTGAACGCGGCTTGTGGGGCGCCCGCGGCCGTCGAGGACGCGCCGCCCGGCGTCGTCGCCCCCGTGACCGCTCCCAGCGTCGCGTCGACGGAGAAGCCCGACGACGCGGCCTGCTCACCGTCGAGCCAGCGCGCCGCCGAGCTCGTCTTTGAGCGCGCGCCGGGAGGTGTCCCAGAGGTCAGCGTCGACTGGGTGCGCGCGCACCAGTGCCACGCGCGCTTGATCGACGTTCGTGAGCGCGCTGAGTTTATCGGTCCTGAAGGTCATATCGCGGGGGTCGAGTGGATCCCGATGGGGGAGCTGACCGCGGAGGCAGCCGAGTGGGACCCGACGATCCCGGTCGTGCTGGTCTGCCGCTCGGGGCGGCGCTCCGCTCGCGCGGCTCGGATGCTCGAGGAGCAGGGCTTCCGCGCGGTCGCGTCGATGACCGGCGGGATGTTGGCGTGGCGGCTCGCGGGTCACGCGCGAGAGTTCTCGGCGGTAGCGAGCGAGCTCGAGAAGCAGCGCGCGCGACCGCCGGAGGAACCTGACGGCCCGTTGACGGCGGAGCTGATCAAGCAGCACGTCGGCGCGCCGGATCGCCTCCGGCGGGTCAAGGTCGCCGCGTTGATGCTGCACGGGACGACCGCGTGCGTCGACGGGCGCGACGAGCACGCGGTCTTCGGGACCCCGGGCGGCGACATGGGCGAGCTGGTGCTCGCGCTGACCGTGTTCGAACAGGTCCGGGGCGCCGCGCTCGAGCCAGACGAGCTGCGCGAGCTGTTCCTCACCCACACGGCCGCGTTCGGCGACTTCTACATGCACACCGACACGCACGCGCTCACGAGCCTGGGTGACGCGCTCGCGCGCCGCCCCATCCCCGGCGTGTCGCTCGCGGCCGACGCGAGCGCCGACGAGGTGCTCGGCGTGGTCCTGCGGCCGCCGCGGGCGGCTGAGCGCGAGCTGCTCGAGCTGCTCGTTGAGCCAGGCTTCGTGGGATGCGGGCATCTTCGCCTGATCCTCCAGCACCCCGAGGAGTACCGCGTCCGGAGCGAGCTGACGCGCGAGCTCATCCGGTTGTTCTTTCGCCAGCTGTGGAGCGGAGAGCGACGCCTCCACTACGTGGTCCTCGACGGCGAGCACCAGGAGGGCGCCGTGCTCAGCGTCGAGATCGTCGGTTCAGTTCACGCATATACAAGCGTACCGGCGATCCCGCCGCGCTACGGCGGTCGCGCGATGTTCGTCTATCACCCCCAGATCGCCGCCTTCATCCGCGAGCAGCAAGCGCAGTTCTTCGCCGAGCACGACGCGTGGGAGGGGCTCGCGCTCGACGAGTACCGCGCGCAGATCAAGTCGCTCGCGCGCGCGCAGCTGACCAGCACGCTGCAGCATCTCGCGCCCGAGCTGCCGAGCTTCACGGTCCGCGTCGGAGCCGACTCGGTGGAGGTGAACTCTCGCTGAGCGCGCGGCGAGCACGATCGGGCGCTCCGCTCCATGTAGGCGCAGGTAGCGTATGCGTCGCTATCTGGTGATCTGTTCGTAGTTACAGGTGAAAGGGGATCACGCAGGAGATCCGATCGTTGGCGCGAGCGGCGTGTTCGCGGGGCCTCGGGCGGGGCGCTGCGGCCCGCGGACCTCCGGCTCGGCGTCTCGAGGGGTCCGTGAACGACAAACGGTGGAGCCGTGACGCGCCCGAACGGTGCACTCATAACGCGCGCGACCGGCATGATCGCAGGCTCATCCGTGCGCTCGAGGGCGCAGTTTCGCGGCCCGCCGCGACTCGATCGCGACCGCCCGTGAATGCGCAGGCGTTTCACGCATTTTCTACTGCGAAGAGTGGAAAAGGTTGCGCGGACCAGATGTCCTCGAGGACAACGAGTCGATGACTCGACGTCGCGCGCAACGGCGTTCACGCAGGCGGAATCGCGCTCCAACCCTGAGGGGATGTTCTCCGCTACACTCTTGTGACGGGTGCGCGCGTGGCTTCGCGGTACGGTCTCGAGTAGCAAGTGATGATGCTGCGAATGCAGACGCAGGCACAGCGCCGGAGCGTGACCGTGGGTGAGCGGACGCGGCAGTCTGGCGCGCGCGCGCCGGAAAATTTGTCGCCGCCGGGAGGTGTTGGTCAGCGGTGAACGGCTTGGCAGCTCCGGCCACCGTGCCCCGGTCGACCGCGGCGGTCGTCTCGGGCGGTGGAGACGTCACCGAGGCGCTCTCGCTCGTGCTCGAGGTCGTGGAGGCGCGCGGGCTCTCGCCGGTGCGCTGGCGCGATGTCGAGGCGCTACAGGCACAGCCTGACGAGCTGGGGCTGCTGCTCGTCGACCTGGCGCACGCCAGCGCGGGCTCGCTGCTGCTCGACGCGCCCGACGGGACGCCGCGGCTCGGCGTCGTTCACGAGCTCGCGCTCGCGCGGCCCGAGGTCGAGGCGCTCGCGCTGGAGGTTGAGCACCTGCTCGTGCTCCCGGCTCGTCGGCCGCAGGCGGAGCTGCGCGTGAAGCAGGCGCTCGCGCGTCCACGAGCGCGCGCGGACCGGCGGCTGGGTGAGGTCGTCAACAGCTCGAGCGAGGCGCTGATCGTGTTCGCGGCGAGCGGGCGCGTGCTCGAGCTCAACGACGCGGCCGAGCAGCTGTTCGGCCGCCCGCGGTCGCTGACGGAGATCATGCCGTCGCGCTACGGGGCGCAGCGGCGGCAGAAGCTGCTCGGCGTGCTCACCCGCGCCGCGCCCAGCTTGAGCGACGAGCAGCAGCTGGTCGAGGCGAGCGGGCGCGAGTTCCCGGCCGAGCTGCTCGTCACGGCCGCGCCGCGCGTCGGCCCTGACGTCTTCGGGCTGCGGATCATCGATCGCTCGTCGCGGATGGAGATCGAGGAGGAGCTCGCGCAGCTGTCCTCGTTCCCGGAGTTCGACCCGAACCCGCAGATCGAGCTCAGCCTCGACGGCGAGGTCTCGTACGTCAACCCGGCGGCGGAGCGCCTTCAGGCCGAGGGGCGCCTCGATCCGCTGATCGAGGTCGCGCGCTCGATCAGCGCGTCGCTCGTGGACTCGAGCGAGTCGTACACGCACCAGGAGTTCGCGGTCGGCGACCGCTGGTACGAGCAGCAGGTGCACTACATCCGCAGCTGGTCGTGCCTGCGGCTGTACACGCGCGACACGACCGAGCGGAAGCTCGCCGAGCAGGAGCTGATCAAGGCGCGCGATGAGCTGGAGCTGCGCGTGCGAGAGCGGACCGCCGCGCTCGCCCGGGAGATCAAGGTCCGCGAACGAGCTGAGCACGAGGCCCTGGCGGCCAACCGAGCGAAGAGCGTGTTCCTCGCGAACATGAGCCACGAGCTGCGCACGCCGCTGAACGCGATCATCGGCTTCACCGAGCTGCTGCTCGACGACATCGACGACCCGGTCGCGCGCGCGGACCTCGGCAAGATCAAGGTCTCGGCGCGGCTCCTGCTGTTCGTGATCAGCGACATCCTTGACATCTCGAAGATCGAGTCGGGTCGCATGGACGTGGTGCTGGCGCGCGTGAACCTCGCGAACGTCGTCGACGAGGTCTACACGACGATCGAGGCGCTGGCCGATCACAGCGGCAACGCGCTGCGCGTCGAGCTGTGCGAGGAGCTCGAGCCGCTCCAGAGCGACGAGAGCAAGGTGCGCCAGATCCTGCTCAACTTCTTGAGCAACGCGACGAAGTTCACCAGCGGCGGGACGATCACGATCGTGGTGCGCTACCTCGGCGAGGGCCTGGACCGACGCGTGCATCTCGGGGTGCGCGACACGGGCGTCGGGATCCCCGAGGACCAGATCCCCGGGCTGTTCGAGGCCTACTCGCGTTCGAAGGACCCGAGCGCGCACAACATCGCGGGGACCGGCCTGGGGCTCGCGATCTGCACGCAGTTCTGCGAGATGCTCGGCGGCACGATCGGCGCGACCTCGGTCCTGGGCGAGGGCAGCGAGTTCTTCATCGAGCTGCCGGCGCCCGAGTAGCTCCGCGCGAGGTCAAAACCCCAGGTACTCGAGCTCGGCGTCGGTCAGCTTGTGGAGGCTCTGGCGCGTGCCGATCTCGCCCGTGCGCGGGTTCGTGTAGAACTCCTCGTCCTTGATGTTGCGCAGGATGAGGTTGAGCTTGCGGATCTGGTTGCGCTCGGAGTCGACCATCTCGCGCTCGCGGATGATGTTGGCGATCACGCCCGCCGGCACGAGCTTCTCGCGTCGCCCGTCCCCTTGTTGGTTGTACGAGACGAAGCCCGAGTCGTCGTTTTGAAACTTGATGACGAGCTGCGCGAGCTGCTCGGCGCCGATCTCGTACTCGTCGCGCAGGCGCTGCACTCGCGTCTCGCGGTCGGCGATCAGCCCGGTGAGCTCGACGAGCTTCTTCTCCATCGCCGCGCGCAGCTGCGGGGTGGTCTTGATGTTGTACACGACCGAGCGAAACATCGTGCTCGGGCTGTCGATGCGGTGTCCCACGGCGTCTCCTTCGCGCGAGCTCGCGGCCGCGCGAGCGCCGACGCTACCCCGCGCGCCGAGGCGTGTCGAGCGAGGGCGCGCCGCGACCGGGTCGTGTGGACAGCTCGGGCTCACGAGCGCGCAGCGACGGGGCGTGACGTTCGATCTCGGGCGGCGCGGGGGAGCGCGCCGAGTTGGCGCGTGATGATCGAGGTGTTCCTTCAGGCAGGTACGGGCTCGCGGCCGCGCGCGCGGCGGGGATCGAGCAGCACGGTTACAAGCCGCGGAACGATTTCGTCGGGAGTGGCGGGCGGGGACGCGTGCTAGCCGCATGCGACGGACAGGCCCGAGAGTCTAGGGCTCGCGGTTTTTCGCGCGGCTCTTTGCTGCTTTGTTCTTCGAACGTTGTTTAGATGCGGGTTTAAAACGCAAATGACAGGTGTCGTTATGTTGGCGCGCGTTTTTGTACACGTTGGGACTGCACGTATTTACGCGATAAAAAACACCAGCCGATCCGTCGTGTGAATTTAGCTTGACGCCGCGAGCCTAGCTTTGCAATTGTTTCTCGAGCGCAGAGTTAACGCAGAACAGTTTGATAAGCCAAGAATCAATGCACTAATGGTTATGCGTAGGAAACCTCCGACGAATCGTAAGTTTCGTGACTCGGTTCGCGCCTTAGCTGATCACCCCGACGTGATAGGCGTGAGCTGGGGGGTGCCCACGCGGGGTCGTAATGTCGAACACAGTGAGCGCTGCGTGTGCGCCTACGTGCGCCGCAAACGCCCGAAGAATCAGATCCGTGACGAGTTGTTGCTGCCCGGGGAGATCGCGGGAGTGCGCGTCGACGTGCTCCCGACCGGTGACAATATTACCTACAATCTCGACCACACCGACAGGGTTGTCAATGATCACGGCGAGGCCGCGATCACCATCGTGAATCTCGACAAGAACAATCGGGACGCGTGGGTCTTGACCTCCGGGCACGGCGCGCTCTGGCACCAGAAGAAGCTGCATCGCCGCTACCGGAGCAAGCGCGGTGAGGCCGTTCGGCCCGTCGAGGTCCGAAGCGCGACCCACCTCCGCTACAACGGTACGCTCGTCGCCGGGGCCTGTGGCGGTGGAAAGACCGACTGGGCGGTTGTGCGCTTCGATGACCTCTACGAGGATCGGATCGATACCCACCACCTGTTGACCAGCGCCAAGAGCCCGCTCGCCTACCGCAAGAAGCGGCTCGCGCCCGGCGAGATCGTATATCACTACTCACGCGTCCAGGGAAAACGCATCCGCGGGATGGTGCTGCGCGGCCCCGACGGCCCGCTTCCGGGATCGGTCGCGCTCGACATGGGGGACGGCACTTCCGAGACCTACGAGGGCGTCACGACCGTCGTGGCGAGTGGGGCGCTCCCGTTCTCCAAGCCCGGCGACTCTGGGGGGCTGGTCGCCGTCAAGGTCGGCACGAACTCGTTTCGCGCGGTCGGGATGATCGTCGGCGGCTCGGCTGACTACTCGAAGAGCTACGTGCTGAGCCTCAGCAACCTGCTGAACGATTCTCTGGGCAAACGCTACTGCGCGAGGTTTTTTAAATGACCGTTTCGTTGTCAGTTTTATCATCCATCGGCTTGCTCGCCCTGACCTTGGACGGCGCGGCGATCAACCTGGCAGACAATAGTAGTGAAACAGGCGTTGATGGGATCTGGACAGTGGAAGGTTGCAAAATCAAGATTGATGGAGGGGGTGCAAATTTTAGCGAGTGTATTGACTACCTAGTGGACACGAACAAACCTCGCGAGGCCGAATTCACGCTCAGCGACGCCACGGGTAGGAAAGAGCGTATCAACCTTCCCAAGGTCAACGATAGCAACGACATCGTCTTCAAAGGGGACGGTCTCCTCAAGACAGATATCAGCGCGACGATGATTTGCTTTCGCGGAAAAAAAGGCGACGGTAAGTGGCGGTGTATCGACGACTTCAAGCCGGAAAGTACCGAACTCCCGATTGAAATCAGAGACGTTAGGGTAAGCCCAGAGCCAGAGATCGTCTTCTTTCAGCCAGATAATCAGGTCTTCCGCGCGAAACTCACCAAAGAGGTACACGGAACGCCCGCGCCCAAAGCGCTATATAATTGCAGCGATCCCAGCCTTGATAAGCGCGCGATCTGCCTTTTCGTCCAGCCGGACGGCTCGGTCAGCGATCAGTACATCCCGCCCAAGTTCAAGAATCACGTCGTGCCCCCGAACACCAGTGTGAAGGTCACGGTGGTCGCGCCGAGGGGCACCAACGTCAACGTCGCTATGCGCGGCACACGTGGTCTCTACACGCCCCCGCTGGATGGGCCGAATAGCGTTCAGGTAGGGCCGAGTGGTAATGACGGCCCGCTAGTTCGTACGTGGTCGTTCGCGTCCCGCACACCCGGCGAAGCTGACATCACGCTCACCGCCAACGGGGTCACCACGACCGTCGAGTTGGTGGTCGAGAAATCTTACGCCGGCGCGATTCGCCTTGGGCTCGGGGTCGTGTTCCCGCCGGGGAGCCTGAACCGCGATAGGACCTATCAAGCGGTCCAGCGTCCGGGCTCGGACCAGCATGAGATCGTCGCCACGGACGCCGGCCCCGCCGAGTTCGAACTCGTGCTCGGATACGCGCCCTACGCCTTCGACTTCATCGGCGAGGGGACCGGCCGACGCTACGTCGGTCAGACGCTGCGCGAGCGCTCCGCCGGCTTCGCGCCCTACATCGGGTTGGGGGCGCTGCAGGCCAACGCGACCGGTGTCGAGCTGCTGAAGTCCATCCACCTTGGAATCGAGTGGGAGCCGCAGCGCAACTTCTCCATCGCCTTCACCCTGATCGCGCGACGCGTCAAGCGCCTCGCGTCGGGCTACGCGCTCGAGCAGGCGGTCGCGGCCGGCTTCGAGATACCAACTCGACAGACGATACGCTTCGCGTTCGGCCTCGTCCTGAACCTGAGCCCGGAGTTCTTCCGGTTTGCGTCCAGTAACAGTCGCAACTTTCTCTGAAAGGTGACGCTGATGCGCCCCCAACTATCATCCCTAGCGCTCTGCACGGTCGCGTTGTGCGCCTGCGACTCCGACGCCATCGTCGAGGACCCCGAGGCCTGCTCCACCGGTGAGGTCACGGTGTTTTCCAACCTCCCGACGAGTAAGCCTGTCGACGCCGATATCAACCTCCTCGGCAGCGCGGCGCATCTCGACGGGGCGGCGATACACAAGCTGTGGATCCGGCTAGAGCGGCCCGACAGCACCGGCGTCGCTGCGCGCATCCCGGTCAAGCGCGACGACGAGAACTTCGCGTCCTGGTCGGCGCTCGTCCCCGTCGCGCTGATGCGTGAGTATGCGGTCGATAACACGGTTACGTTGCGCGTCGATGTCGACGAGACCTGCGAGATGGCCGAGTCCGTCGAGCTCGGGCGTCTGCAGCTCGACCCCGAGGCCGGGATCGTCGTCACGGACCTCGCGCTCGTCGTTGACTACCCAAACGCGAATATCGACGCGCTCCCCGCTACCACGGGACTCAAGGGGGTGCTCGAGATCAGCGCGGCCGACACCGCTGCGGGCGTGACGGTCGCGGTCACAGGCGAGGGCTTACAGTTTCCCGATGTCGGCTCGGCGAGCGTCAAGCTCGCGCTAGAGGGCGATCGCGCGCGCGGGCTCCTGTCGATTCGTTCGGAGGTCCCCGGGAGCAAGCTGGTCATCGCCACGGCGAAGGACGCGGTAGCGACCTCCGTCATCGCTGTCGCGGGCCCGCCGGCCATCTCTCCCTTGACCTGGACCCTCAAGCCGGACGCGAGCGTGCCGATCGCGGTCGGCTCCCAGGGCGGCGTCGCCTCCAACATCCGCTGCCAGGCGAGCCCGCACGCGAACCTAGAGGTGATTTCGGGCGGGGTCGACCTGTCCGTCACGCCTGGCGGCGTTGACCAGGATCAAGACGGGCGACTCGACCTCACGGCGCGCGCGCTGATGACCGCGGTAGCCGGCGACTCGGTCTCGATCACATGCACGGACGGCTTTGGGCAAGCCGGCCCTGCTGCGACGATCACGGTTGAGGAGGGATGATGCGCCACCTCTCTATCGTCACCGCCGCCGCCCTCACGCTCGGATCTGGCTGCACACACAATGGGTCGACCCCGCCGTACAGCGTCGCCCCTGGCGCGCTGGATCGCAGCGCCATCGTGATGGCCTGCTTCCACGAGGCGAAGGCGGAGTTCCACCAGAGCAAGACGCCGATCTCACGACGCCACGCGCGCGCGGCCTCGCGTCACTGGCGGGCCGCCGAGCGTCACTGGGAGGAGAGCCCGTCAGGGCGGGCCAACTGCTCGCTCTTGTTCCCTAGACCGCCGCAGGCGAAGCAGGCGGCTGACGCGATTCTTCGGGAGATCGCGGCGCTGAGTGAACAAGTCGACCAGCTGAAAGCCCATGTTGATGCCGTAAAAGGTAAGGTCAGCAATGAGGCGGAGGTCAAGGACAACGCCGACGACATCGAGGCGAGCGCCGACGGCATCGAGCAGTGGGCGGTCGATATCGCCAAGCATGCCAACGAGATTCGTCGGCTGCGGCGCTCGATCAAGTAGCTGCCCGCCGCGGCGTCGATCGTCTCGACTTCGCAAATTCGCTGTACGGGCTCACGAGCGCGCAGCGACGGGCGAGCCCGCGAGGACGTCTGCGGCCTCGCGCGCGCTCGAGCTGCTGGCGCGGCGGACGATCCTCCGACACGCTCGTGCGCGATGCGACTGTACAGCGAGCTGGCGCCGTGGTTTCACCTGCTCACCTCCCCTGACGACTACGGCGAGGAGGCCGCGCGCTACGTCGAGGTGATGCGCGCGTGGTCGCGGCGGCCGCTTCGCGAGGTGCTCGAGCTCGGCGCGGGCGGTGGCAACAACGCGCTGCACATGAAGCGCGAGTTCTCGATGACGCTCACGGACATCTCGGCGGAGATGCTGGCGCAGAGCCGCGAGATCAACCCGGAGTGTGAACATGTCGTCGGGGACATGCGAACCATGCGGCTCGGGCGTGCGTTCGACGCGGTCTTCATTCACGACGCGATCATGTACCTCACGGAGGAGCGCGAGCTCCGGCAGGCGCTCGAGACGGCCGCGATCCACTGCGCGCCCGGGGGCGTGGTGGTGGTGGTCCCGGACTGCGTGCGCGAGACCTACGCGCCGGGCAGCTCGCAGGGCGGTCACGACGATCCGTCGGGCGAGCGCGGGCTCCGGTACCTGGAGTGGAATTGGATGCCGAGCGCGCGCGGGACCGAGGCGCGCGTCGAGTTCGCGCTGATGCTCCGAGAGGGCGGGGAGGTCCGCGTCGAGCACGAGTCGCAGCGCTTTGGCGTGTTCCCGCGCGCGACCTGGCGGCGCCTGTTCGAGGAGGCTGGTCTCGAGGTCCACGAGGAGGCGGGCGTCTCGTTCCCGGATGAACCTGACGCCCAGGTCGTGCTCGTGGGTGTACAGGGGCGGTAGCGACCGAGTCCGCGGCGCTGCTGGGCGCCTCGCGCCTACAGGTAGGCGGAACTTTCTGCCGCGCGGGTTAATCGATTTGGCCCGTACCGACACTACCAATATGTACGCCGCGCGTGACGGCGGCGGTGAGACGGCGAGCGGCTGTCTCCCGTCGACGCCGCAGGCGGTCGGAGTCACGGTCATGTCTTCTCTCCCGTTCGCATCCAACTCCTCGACGCTAATGCGTGTCCCGACCTTCGTTGATCTCGACGCCGCCAACGTCGAGCCGCCGACGCGTGGCCGCGAGCCCGCGTCGACCGCGGCGCGGCCGCTGGTGCTGGAGTTCGGCCTGCCGGGGCCGAGCGGGCGGGAGAGCCGGAGCGTCACGGTCCGGATCAGCGGCGTGTCGGGCCCGGAGGACATGTCCGTCGAGTGCGCGTACAACGGTCGCGAGACGCGGATCAGCTTCAGCGTCCCGACCCCCGCGGCGGGCGTGTCGGCCTCGGCCGCCCGCGCTGCGCTCCAGCGCGGCCGCGCGCTCGACATCGACGCGCGGGCGCTCGAGGTCCACGAGACGCCCCGCGTCGCCCGTAGCCGTCGCTTCCGCCCGCGGCTCCCGCCGCCCTCCGTTCAGCGCGAGGAGTGAGCGTCGGGCAGCAGCGCGCTCGTCGGCTCCAGGATCTTGAGGAGCTCGTAGTCATCCTCCCAGATTTCGCCGTCGCGATTGTGCTCGCGCGCGAGCACAATCGCGCGCTCGATGGCGTCGAGCGCCTCGGCGTCCGCGTGCAGGTGGTAGCGAACGTGCGCGAGGCCGACGAGGCACTTGATCCGGTCGCGTACGTGATCGGGTGACGCGGCGAGCGCGAGCGCGCGCACGAGGTCCGTCTCGCTCTCGGCGAAGCGCCCTTGGGCGCCGAGCTGCTCCGCGCGCGCGATCCGAGCGCGGCGCTCAAATCCGCTCCAGCCGCGTCGCGTAGCGATGTCGACGACGCGCTCGAGCGGCGGCAGCGCGCGCGCGTGCTCACCGAGCGCGCCGCGGCAGACGCCGATGCCCAGGGCGCAGCGCAGCTGGTCTTTCTCGTCGCCGTGGACGCGGTCGTAGGCCTCGGCGCGGGTGAACAGCTGCAGCGCCTCCTCGAACTCCTCGGCGTGCACGAGGCACTCGGCCAGCGCGCGCTGGAGCTCCGCGGCGCGCTCGGGCGCGGGGTGACGCTCGAGCAGCTCGAGCGCGAGTCGGTAGTAGCGCGCCGCTCGTCCCCAGCGCTCGGCGCCGTCGTGGAGCCACGCGATCCGATGCAGCCAGTAGAGCTGCTGGTTGCGATCGGCGAGCGACTGGTAGCAGACCAGCGCTTGGTGAGCGTGCTCGATCGCCCGCTCGCGGCGCCCTTGTTGTTCGCGCGTCGTGGACAGGGTGGCGAACACCCAGGCGCGTCGCCCGAGCTCTGCGGGCTCACGCCCCAGGTGGTCCCGCAGCTGCTCGAGCGCCTCGATCGCGGCGTCGTGACGTCCCTCCGCAAGGCACGCGCGGGCGCGCCGCTCGAGCGCCGCAGTCACGCGGGCGCGCTCGGGCGCGCCGCTCTCACTCTCACTCTCACTCTCATTCTCACGGTCGCGCGCGCGGGTGAGCAGCTCGATCGCCGCGCGCTCGCCATCGGCGATCTTGTGCGCGCGGTAGCAGGTGAGCGCGCGCTCGAGCTCCGCGCGCGCTTGAGCTCGCTCGTCGTGTCGCAGGAGGCAGCGCGCGAGCTCACAGCGCGCGTCGGCCTCGCCGATCGCGTCGCCGAGCTCGACGTACAGCGCGCGGGCGCGCTCCAGGTGGGCGCGGGCGCGGCCCGGCGCGTCGAGCCGTAGCTCACACAAGCCGAGCTCGCGCAGCGCCTCGGCCAGCTGCCGGCGTTGACCGAGCGCTTCGAACTCGGTCAACGCCCGCGCCAGCGGCTCGCGCGCGGCCTCGGGGCGACCGAGGGCGACCTGCGTGACGCCGACGCCGAAGTAGCTCTCGGCGCGGCGAGCTCGGTCGTCGTGTCGGCGCGCCAGCTCGAGCGCGCGCGTGTGCAGCTCCAGCGCGCGCGCCGGGTCGTCGTGCTCGCGCTGGCACCGGGCGAGGGTGTTGAGGTCGTAGGCCTGGCCGCGCTCGTCCCCGAGCTCCTCGCGCAGCGCGAGCGCGCGCTCGAGCAGCTCGATCGCGGCCGGGTGGTCCCCGAGCGAGGCGCGGCAGTAGGCGAGGGCGCTGAGGGTCTGCGCGCGCTCGGGGCTGCGCGCCGCGGTCAGCTCGCTCGCGCGCTCGAGGCGGGCGCGGGCCGGCTCGATGTCCCCGCGCTGTGAGAGCGCCCAGCCGACGCGGTACAGCCAGCGCGCGCGCGCCTTGGCCGGCAGCTCGCCCGCGAGCAGGAGCTCGCCGAGCTCGACGATCAACCCGTAGCGCGAGCTCGCCAGGGCGCGCCGGTGCAGCGCGTCGGACCAGGCGAGCACGCGCGCGCGCGGGACCTGCAGCCCGAGCGCGTCGTGGAGCTCGCGGACCCGCGTGAGCAGCTCCGCGAGCGCCCCGTCCTCGGCGCTCAGGACCTGCTCGTTGAGCCACCCGAGGTAGCGCGCGAGCGCGTTGGAGACCCCCGGCCGCCCGCTGGCGGCCGCGCGGACGTAGGCGCTGACGGACCACGGGCGCGCGGGCGGGTCTCGACGCGTCGCCAGCGAGGCGTGCAGGAGCGTCTCGAGCTCGCCGCGGAGCGCGTCCTCGCGGTGTCCGGTGAGCGCGACGAGCTGCTCGACGGTCGCCGGGCTCGGGCAGGCGATGAGCGTGTCGAGGAGCTCGAGCTCGGCGCGCGTGAGCGCGGCGACGCTCGCCCGCAGCGCGCCGCCGACGAGCGCCTCGTCGCGATCTGTCAGCGCCGCGCGGAGCCGGCGAAACTGCTCGATCAGCGTCGCGGGCGTGTACGAGACGCGGCTCGCGAGCAGGCGCGCGAGATGTCGCAGCTCGCGGGGGAGGGCGTCGACGAACTGCACCAGCGAGTCGAGCTGCGCGTCGGCGACACGCTCGAGCCGCGGCGCCAGGGCGCGCAGGCAGTCGCGCGCGTCCGCGGGCGCCCAGCGCCTGATCGTCAGCGCCGCGAGGGCGGGCTCGAAGGCGAAGCGCGTCGCCGGGGTTCGGCTGAGCACGAGCAGCGTGCACGGGCCCTGGACGAGCGGCGCCGCATCAGGCGCGCCCGCGAGCGCGACGCCGTCGACGACCAGCAGGTTCGCGCGCCCGAGCTGGCAGAGCGCGGCGTGCAAGCGCGACACGGCGCGCGCGGGCGCGCCTTCGAAGTCTCGAGCGAGCGCCGGGTCGAGGTCATCGGGCAGCCCGCGCGCGATCCGGGCGAGGTCGCGCTCGAGGGTGGCGCCAGACAGCCAGCGCGCGCCCCCGGGGAACAGCCTGCGCGCGGCCTCGCCGGCGACGAGCTGCTCGACGAGCGCGGTCTTGCCGATCCCCGCGGGGCCGAGCACCGCGACGTCGGCGCGCGAGCGCAGCAGCTCCTCGAGCGCGCGCAGCTCGTCCGCGCGGCCGACGAAGTAGCGATCCTCCGCGGCCTGTCCCTCGGGCCCTTCAAAGGGCGCCGGCGCGTCGAGACGATCGTCGTCCTCACCAGGCGCGAAGAACAGCTGCAGGGTCGCCCACTCGCGCGGTCGATCGCTCGTCAGCAGCGCCTCGCGGGCGGCCTCGAGCGCGTCGTCGAGGTCGTCGAGGCCGGCTTGCAGCGCGGCGTAGAGCGCCCGCGAGAGCGCGACCGAGCCGCGCTTGGAGAGCGGGAAGCGCGAGCCGATGACCGCCGGCACGCCGCGCTTGTGCAGCTCGCAGGCGAGGCTGCGCAGCTGGTTGTCGTAGGCGCCCGGGTTCGCGCCGCCGCAGACCGAGAGCAGCACGAGCTCGAGGGTGTCGGCGAAGGGCTGCAGGCGCGAGGCGAAGTCGACGAGGCCGATCCGCGCGACCTCATCGTCGGCGCCATCGTCGGCGCCATCGTCGGCGTCGTCGCGCGCGAGCGTCAGGTAAAACTCCCGCGCCTCGATCGCGCCGTGGCACAGCACGTGGAGCAGCTTGACCGGCGGCGCGTCGTCGCGGCGCAGCTCCGCGACCAGGCGGTCGAGGCTCGCCGACGCGAGCACGTCGCGCGCGG
This sequence comes from Polyangia bacterium, assembly GCA_030430565.1. GTDB lineage: Bacteria > Myxococcota_A > Polyangia > Nannocystales > Nannocystaceae > JACKDW01. The sequence goes on along the minus strand of JAUIKS010000002.1, from coordinate 245,826 downwards.
CGTCGAAGGGCTCGAGCCAGCGCATCGCGGTCGTAGCGAGCGCGTCGACGTGCTCCGCGTGGGGGACCGGGTCGTGCGAGGGCTCGGCCCAGGCGAGCAGGGCGCGGCCGCGCGTCTCCGCGTCGGCGCGGCGGGCCGCCGTGACGCCGGGCTCCATGTAGCGCAGCACGATCCCGTCGAGCAGCCCGATCGACTGCCCGTTGACCTCGAGCTGCGCCATCTCGAAGGGCAGCAGGTAAATCTCGGGGGCCTCCGAGCAGATCCGAAGCTGCACCCGATCGCCGCGCTGCAGCGCCGCGAGGATCTCGGCCTCATCCTTGTCCCACTCGAGCTCGTTGATGAAGGCGCGGATCGAGCGACCGAGGGCGTCGAGCTGCGTCTGCGAGAGCGCGTCTTGGTAGAGCTCGGCGAGCATCTCGAGCCGCGCGGCGGTCCAGTCGAAGCTCGCCGTGATCGAGCGGCCCCGGGTCAGCCGGCGCGTGTAGCTCTGCGTCGCGGCGGCGCGGTCGCGGAGCGCGGCGGGCTTGAGGAACTCCAGGTCAAAGAACCGCGTCTGCATGGCCTCGGCGGATCGATTGAAGCACAGGCCTCGCGCGCGCGCTCCAAGGTTGTTGCATCGCCATCGAACGCGGACAGGCGCCGCGTCACGCGGACAGGCGCCGCGTCACGCCGGTACGCGCGTCGCGCGAGGGGGGCGCGGTTTCGCCCGGCTGGGGCCCCGCACCGGCCTCGCGCGGCGCGGACGGGCGGCCGCTCACGTCGGCCGGCCCGCCGGTTCACGAGATCGTCTTCAATATGTCTTTTTGGACATTTTTATGCGGAGTAGCATGGCGCCATGCGTAATTGGCTATGGGTTGTTGGGGTCGCCGGCGCGATCGCTCTCTCTCCTCAAGCGGCCGCGGCCGAGGTCGGCGACGCCGACTTCTCGCCCACCGAGACCAAGGAGATCCTCGGGCTCGACGACTTCAACTGGGACAGCGGCTGGATCCCGGATGGCTCGCCGGTGCAGCTCAAGATGGTGCTGACGGCGGGTAACAGCATCACGATCGACATGCCCGGGACGGGCTACTACGACTGGGACACCGGCGAGATCTACTTCGAGGGGGCGCCGGACGCCGGCCTGTTCGCGATCAACGTCGGCGTGCAGCTCGTCAGCGAGGTGAAGCTCGACGTCGACGCCCCGTGGCCGCTCGACGACATCCAGGTCGAGACCGGCGAGCTCGACCTGCTGGACCTCGCGTCGATCTCGGAGGCGATGTTCACGCCCTACCTGCTCGAGGGGAACCCGGCGCGCCCCGTCGTGATCTCGGACTCGACCGGCTTCGTCACGCTGATCCCGATCCCGCTGACGCCCTCGCTCGGCGGGCTCGCCGAGGGCACGCTCGACATCGACATGGCGATCGACACCGAGGGCGAGCTGCTCTGCAACTCGATCGACGTCGCGGTCACCGACCCCTCGGCGCAGGACGGCTCGATCGTCGTCGAGGGCGGCGCGGCGCCGCTCGACGCCGGGGCCGGGCCGCTCCCCGATCCCTTCGTCGTCAACGCGACCCTGATCTGCGACCTCTCCGTGGATGTCTTTGTGGTCATCCGGCCGACGCTCTCGGTCTCGCTCGGCTTCGTCGACTACGATCTGTTCGGCTACGAGCTCCCGCCGATCGGGCTGCCCGAGTACGACGAGACCTTGGAGCTGGGCCCGATCCCGCTCGAGTTCGTGCGCCCGGAGCCGGAGCCCGAGCCCGAGACGACCGGCGACACCAGCGACCCCACCGACACCAGCGACCCGACGGATAGTGACACCAGCGATCCGAGCGCGGGGACCGACAGCGCCGACACGAACAGCAGCGACGGCGGCAGCAACAGCAACAGCGACACCGCGACCGACGGGGACTCGATGGACGCGAGCGCCGGCGGCGAGAGCGACAGCAACAGCGGCGGCGGGCTGGACTCGCTGGGCACGGACGGCGGCACGGACTCCGACGGCGTGGGCGACGAGGGCTGCGGCTGCCGCAGCACCGACGCGCCGGCAGCCCCGGCGTTACTCTGGCTCGCGCTCGGTCTCGGCCTCGCGGGTCGACGTCGGCGTCGCTCGTGATCGACGCCCAGCCGCGATTGCGCGGGCGCGAGCGCGGCGGTACGGTGACGCGCCCCGTGCCCCATGACGCGTCTTCGCCGGATCCGATCCCCGTTTGAGTCTGTCGCTCGCCTCACGCTGACGCTCGCGCTCTCGGCCGCGAGCGTGAGCGCGTGCAAGCGCGGCGCGGCGCCCGAGGAGACCGACGCGCCGGCGGAGGGCGAGCCCGCGCCGGCGGAGGGCGAGCCCGCGCGGTCGAGCGCCGTCGAGTCGCGGCCGGCGGAGTGCGTCGACGTCGAGGACTGCGCCGGCCGGGGCGCGCAGGCGCTGGCCGCGGGCGAGGTCGACGCGGCGCGGCGGATGCTGCGCTGGGCGTGCGGTCAGGGGGACGGGGCGGCCTGCGCGAACCTGGGCAACGCGATGCTCTCCGGCGCCTTCGGCCAGGTCTTGCCGGTCGACATCACGCGCGCCTACGAGCGCGGCTGCGCGGGCGGCGACGCGTCCTCGTGCGCGCGCGCGGGCGTGCGCGTGCTCGAGGGGACAGGCGTGGCGCGTGACCGCGAGCGCGGGCACCAGCTGCTCTCGCGCTCCTGCGAGCTCGACGACCCGGACGGCTGCGTCTACCTCGGCGTCCTGCTGCTCGAGGGCGAGGGCGCGCCGCGGGACCCGGCGCGCGCGCTGAGCCTGTTTGAAAAGGCATGTTCAAGCGGGCACGCCGCGGCCTGCGAGAACGCCGGCATCGTGCTGGTCCAGGGCGCGGCCGGGGCCGCCGATCCGCGCCGCGGCGCCGAGCGCTTCCGCGACGCCTGCGAGCTCGGCCTGGCGAGCGCCTGCTTCAACCTCGGCGTCGCCTACTACAAGGGGCAGGGCGTGCTGCGCGATTTTGTCCGCGCGGGCGAGCTGATGCAGGCGGCCTGCGACGCGGGCTACAGCGAGGCCTGCGAGCCCGCCGAGAAGGTCTCGCGACAGGCCCGCAGCCGAGTCCCCGGCGCCAACGTCCAGGTCGGCTCGATGGCGATCGACGGGCTGCGCGTGCGCGAGCTCGAGTGTCGACTCGATCAGGTCGGCTCGCTCGGCGCCCTCGCGCTCGCGGCCACGCTCGCCAAGCAGAAGCGCGCGCTCGATCGCTGCGCGCCCAAGGGCGACGCCGCGACGGTCTACTGGCGCTTCGACGGCAGCGCGACGCGTGACGTCAAGATCGAGGGCGTCGACGAGGGCACCGCGCGCTGCGTCGCCAAGGCGATGAAGCGGGTCAAGGGGACAGTCCCGGCCCTGTGCGCCGCGATCGTGCTGATCGGCGACGAGGCGGGCGCGGACGCGGCCTTCAAACAGCGCGAGTAATTTCGTGTGGTCGCGCACGCACGATCGCCCGGCCACGCTGGCTGGCTTCGGCGTGATCGCGCCGGATTTTGAGCTCTGGCCCGCGTCGGCTATTCCATCTCTAAGCCATGTCGACGCGCGTCCGTACCCAGCTCCTCGGTGTCTCCCTGCTCGCGCTCGCGGTCACGATGGCCTGCGACCGCGAGCCCGCCGCGACGGGGGGCGGGCCCGCGAAATCGGTCGAGACCAAGGAGACGCCGGACCCGACCAAGGCGACGCCCGAGGCGAAGACCACGGCGGACGCCAAGGCCCCCGACGCGAAGGCGGCGGATGAGAAGGCCGGAGGATCCGGCGGCGAGACCCCTCCCATCGCGGCGACGGCGACGGCGGATCCGACCGGGGCGGAGCCCGTGGACAGCGGCGACGCGAAGCAGCCCGCGGGGGACAGCGGCGACGCGAAGCAGCCCGCGGGGGACAGCGGGGACAGCGGAGACAGCGGAGACAGCGGAGACACCAAGAAGCCCGCGGGCGACGGCGGCAGCAAGCCCGCGCCGAAGTCCAGCGCGCCGAAGGGCCCCGTCAATCTGCTCGTCCTGCGCGAGAAGACCTCGGGCGGCGCCGCGGCGGCGCAGGGCTACGTCGACAAGATCGTCGCCGCGGCCGCGAAGGTCAACGGCTGGGGCGAGAGCGCCGGCAAGTACACCACGAGCCGCGCGACCGCGAAGTCCTACATCGGCGCGAGCAAGCCGATGTTCGGGATCATGTCGCTGGGCGCCTTCCTCGGGCTGCGCTCGCAATATGGCCTTACGGTCATCGGCCAGGCCGAGGTCACCGCCAAGGGCGGACGGCAGTACCACCTGATCAGCGAGGAGCAGGCCAACCTCGCCGGCTGCAAGGGCAAGAAGCTGGCGAGCAACCACCTCGACGACAAGCGATTCGTCGAGGGCGTGATCGCCGACGGCGCGTTCAAGCTCGCCGACTTCACGGTCGAGGAGACCCGCCGCCCGGTGCAGACGATCAAGAAGGTCATCGACGGCGAGGCCGCCTGCGCGCTCGTCGACGACGCCCAGCTCGCAGAGATGAAGGGCGTCGCCGGCGGCGAGTCGCTGAAGTCCGTGTGGAAGTCCAAGAGCCTGCCGCCGATGGTCGTGGTCGCGTTCTCCTCGGCGCCCGCGGGCGTGCGCAGCAAGTTCAAGGGCTCGCTCGGCAAGATCTGCTCGGGCGCCTCGGCCTGCAGCCAGGCGGGGATCAAGCGCCTCAAGCCCGCGGGCGAGTCGGCCTACTCCGCGGTGATCAAGGCCTACAAGTAGTCGCTACTCGGGCACGCCCAGGACCAGCGTCAGCAGCCCGCCGGTCATGTCGGAGTACGTGTAGGGGTTGTAGAGGTTCTCGACCGTCAGCTCGACCGCGTAGGTGTCGGGATCGATCTTGTAGGCCAGGCTCGCGCCCTGATCGACGACCCACACGTAGCCGTCGACGTCGATGCTCGTGCCGACCGGGTTCGAGCAGCCCGGCAGCGTGATCGTGTCGTTGATCAGGATGTCGTTCTTGGCGTCGAACAGCGCGAGCCGGCAGGGCTGGTTGCCGACGACCCAGGCGCGGTCGAGCTCGTCGACCGTCATGCCGCGGTGGTAGCCGCCGAGCCCGCCCGCGCTGACGAACTCCTCGGTCTCGATGTCAAAGCGGAACACCTGATCCGCGTTGGCGCCGCTTTGGTAGGCGGCGACCCAGGGGTTGCCGTACTGGTCGATCGCCATGCCGTAGGAGGTCTGCGGCGCGTTGTGGACGGTCGCCTCGAGGGTCTCGGCGTCGACGTGGATCAGCTTGGCCGGCGAGCCCCGGGTCGAGAACCAAAAGTCGCCCTCCTTGTTGACCGCGCCGCCGTAGGGGCGACCGTTGGCCTCGGGGATCGAGACCTGATCGAGGATCTCGCCGGTCATCCCGTGCAGGCGCCAGACCTCGGAGGTCGTGTTGCCGCCGCCGCGGAAGGCGACCCAGACGCGCGGCTCGGGCACGGTCGGCAGGCAGGTGTCAGGGTCGAGCTCTCCGCCCTCCCAGGCGACCGCGCGCGGCCCGTGGCTGTAGACCGCGGGGACGTCGACGTGCCACAGCATGCACTCGTCCTCGCCCCAGGGGAGCACGTCGTCGGTGCCCTGCGAGGTCGTGATCACGCCGTCCATGTTGTAGTCGACGCAGCGCTCGGGATCCGAGGCGAACACGGTGATGCTCGCGTTCTCGCCGCGGTTGCCGACGAGCGTGTCGCCGAACTGATTGACGGTGGTGCGCGAGGGGCTGTTGGCGACGGCCGCGGTGTTGTAGCGACCCTCGATCACGCCGGTCTTCGTGTTGATCTTTGAGACCGTGCCGACCGCGGTGTTCGAGATCCAGATGAACGACTCGACCATCTCGCCCGGGCCGTCGCCGCCGCCGCAGCCCATCTCCTCCGGCATGTCCTCGGGGGCGGGGAGGTCCGGGAACAAGGGGTCGCTGGTGCTCCCGGCGCTGTCGTCGGTGGTGCTGTCAGACCCTGTGCTCGTCGCGCTCGTGTCGGCGGTCGTGCTCGCGCTGTCAGAGTCGCCGCCGGCGGTCCCGGTCGCGCTGGCGCCGCTCTCGCTCGCGCTCGCGTTGCTCTCGCTCGCGCCGACGCTCATGCTGACCGTGGCGCTGTCCGAGCCGCCGCTGGCGCTGTCGCTGTCGCGCCCCGAGTCGTCGCCGCAGGCCGGCGCGAGCGCGAGGAGCAGGGCCGGCAGGGCGGCGGAGGGGAGCGCGGCGCGGCGCGAGATGTCGAGGCCGTAAAACATGACCCTTAAGTCATAACACCGATGGACGCGGCGAAGCACGGGCGCCGCGCGTGACGAGGGGAGACAGCCGGCGGGCGCGCGCAGTACGATGCCGCGGTGCCGCGTCGCTCAGGTCACGCTCGTCACGCGAGCATCACAGCGCTCATCTCGGCGAGCGTCGTGAGCTGCTCGCTGGCGGGGGGCCGCGCGCGGACGGACGCTCGCGCCGTGTCGGCGGGCGACGTGTCGTCGACGCCCCCGGGTGATCGGGGCGAAGCGGGCGAGGCGGGCGAGGCGCCCGCGCCGCGCGAGCTCGCGGACGCGGCGCCGTCGGGGCGCTCGGCGACGAACGATATGGCCCAATCGACAGGCTCCAGCGCGGGCGCGCCGACGCCCTCGACGGCGACCGTGAGCACGCCGGCGGGCGCGCGCGCGGCCCTGCGCGCGGCGGGCCACGGCGCGCTCGTCGACGCGCTCGATCGCCGCGTCCGTCAGCGCGCCGCGAAGATGAAGCTCTCGGCCGAGCAGGCGGGGCGCGCGGCCCAGGCCCTCGAGCGCGAGCTCGCCGGCGCGCCGGCGCTGCGCGAGCTCGCCGGCGTGATGCCGCGCTCGACCGTCGAGCTCGCGCGCGCAATCGAGGGGCGCGGGCTCGCGCGCGAGGAGGCGATCCGGATCGCGCAGTACCTGCTCAGCTTCGTCGAGGCGATGCAGCTCGGCAACCTCGCGCAGCTCGACGAGAATCACTCGCACGTCATCGGCCGCGAGTGGCGCGAGATCGACTACTCCGGGGAGCGCATGACCTGGCAGGGGCAGCGCGACGCGTGGGCGCCCAAGGGCGTGCTCGACTTCAAGCGCGCGCTGCATATCCACCGCTACTTCGCGAGCGCGTCGCGGCTGCCCTACTTCACGCGGATCTACCGGCCGCGCGGCCACATGCCGCCGGCCCCCGAGTCCGAGGATCATGAGGGGGTGTCGGGCCGAGCGCGCGCGCCCGGCAGCGAGTTACAGTAGCGTCGTGCAGCGCGCTGGTGTCCTCGCGCGGCGGCTCGTGATCGCGGGCTCGCTCTCGATCCCGCTCTGGATCACCGCGTGCGTCGCGGCTTTCGACAGCCTCCTCGAGGGGACGGTCGGGGTCGAGACCGCGGAGTACGGCGCGTGGCGCTACACCCCGGACCGCTGCTTCTCGGGCGAGCGCCTGCAGTTCTTCGGGGTCGATCTCGTCGAGGGCGAGCCGGAACTCGGGCGGATCACGCGGATCGTGGAGGACCCGGTGGAGGGGATCAGCGTCTCGATCAACGTGCCCGACGAGGACCTCGCGCTCGTGTTCACCGGCGAGGGCTGCGAGCGCTTTGATGTCTCGCTGTGGCGCGAGAATTCGCGGGTCAACGAGATCTGGAACATCTCGGGCTTCGCGGACATCCAGTGCGACGGCCAGGGCGTGCGCCTGAACGTCGACGCGAGCTTTGAGAACTGCCACTGAGCGCGCTGACGCGCGCCCGAAGGCGCGCCATCGCGCGGCGTGACGTCTGCGCGCCGGCGCGGCGTCCGTCGCCCTCGTCGCGACCGCCGCAGCGCGAGATTCACACTGGAACGACGGCGGGAGCGGGCGGTAGTGTCTCGGTTGCACACCTCCAGTCTTCGAGAGCATGAGGTCTTTACTGTGATGGAGTCCGCGCGAACCCCGATCACCCCATACCCGCGAGGTTGGTTCCTCGTCGCGCGCTCTGGGGAGCTCCGGCCGAAGCAGGTCAAGACTGTTCACTACTTCGGGCAGGACATTGTTCTGTATCGCACCGCGGACGGCACGGCCCACGCGGTGGACCCGTTCTGCCCGCACCTCGGCGCGCACCTCGGTCACGGCGGCAAGATCGAGAATGACGCGATCCGCTGCCCCTTCCACGGCTGGACCTACGACGGCGCCTCGGGGGCCTGCGTCCACGCCCCCGAGGCCTCGAAGACCCCGCGCGTCTCCCTGCGACACTGGCACGTGCAGGAGGTCTCGGGGATGATCCTGGTCTGGTACCACGAGCAGGGCGAGGCGCCGGCCTGGCGGGTCCCCGAGATGCCCGAAGAGGAAGGTCGCTGGACCGGCTGGATGGAGTCGCGCTGGCGGCTGCGGGCCTGCGTTCAGGATGTCGTCGAGAACGACATCGACGTCGCCCACATCCCCGCGATGCACGGCTTCTCGAAGAAGATCCCGCGGGTCGACTTCACGACCGACGGCCCGATGATGCGGATCGACTCGACGCTGCGGCTGGAGCTCGAGCAGTTCGGGCTCTGGGGCGCGATCGAGGGCCCGCTGATCACCCGCAAGTGGGGCCTCACGGTCGGCTACATCGTCTTCACGTCGACGCTGCTGGGCTTCCCGATCGGCCTGCGCACGCTCGGCAACACCACGCCCATCGACGAGGAGACCGTCGACCTGCGGCTGTGGTACAGCGTCCGCCGCTCGCCGATCCGGCTGCTCGATCCGCTGATCGCCCGGCAGTACCGACGGTTCTTCGATCACACGGTCAACCAGGACGTGAAGATCTGGGAGAACAAGATGTACCGCCTGTACCCGGCGCTGAGCGACGCGGACGGCCCGTTCGTCGCGTACCGGCGCTGGGCGACGCAGTTCTACTCGGAGGACGAGATGCAGCGGGCGCGGGCGCGGGCGCGGGTGATCGGCTAGGGCTCCGAGCTACTCGAGCGTGATCACCTGGCCGCGGGCGCAGGTCTGCTGCTTCGAGAGCACGCGGGCGGTCGCGCGGAGCTCGTGCTCCCCGCGGGGGAGCTCGGCGTCCATGCACGAGAGCGTGGGGCCGAGCGCGCCCGTCAGCTCGCCGACCACGCGCGACGCCCCGGGCTCGAGCGCGAAGCGCAGCGGCGGCGGGTCCTCCATGCAGGCGCCGGCCATGCACGCGTCGGTGGGGTCAAAGCGCGCGTCGCCGAGGTCGACGCGGATGTCCGCGCCCGGGCAGCTGCGCCCGACGATGACGTCCTGCGCGACGCCGCTCACGTTGACCACGCGCAGCGCGACGGTCGCCTCGGCGCCCCAGGTCAGCGCGGCGCCCGAGGCGGACAGCTCGGTCCGCAGCTCGAGCGCGCAGCCGGTGGGCGGGGGCGGGCCGTCCGCCTGCGGCGCGGCGCGCTCAGGGGTGGCGCCGCCGGTGCCGGCGCAGGCGCAGGCGGCGGTGAGCAGCGCGGCGAGCGTGAGCGCGCGGGGTCGAGGCATCGCGCCCATGGTACCGCGTCGCCGCGGCCGTTGATCGATATGTTCCAAGAGTCATCTCAGGGCGTTCCCTCGGCCGCGTCGCCGGCGAGTTCGTGGAGCAGGAACGCGTAGGTGTCGGCGTCGCGCTCGACCCCGGCGCGCACCAGATCCGCGCCGCCGTGCCCCGCGTTCTCCTCGATCCGCAGCCACGCCGGGCGCGGCCCCGCGCCGTCGCGGCTCGCCTGGATCTGGGCGATGAACTTGCGCGCGTGCATGGGATCGACGCGGTCGTCGCTGTCGGCCGAGAGCATCAGCAGCGCCGGGTAGCGGGTCTGCAGGTCGACGTGGTGATAGGGCGAGTAGGCGAGCAGCGTCGTGAAGTCCTCGCGCCGCGCGGGGTCTCCGTACTCCGGGATCCAGGTCCGCCCGGCGCCGAATTGCGGGTAGCGGATCATGTCGAGCAGCGGGACCGCGCAGACGACCGCGCGGTACAGCTCGGGGTGCTGCGTCATCGCGGCGCCGACCAGCAGCCCGCCGTTGGAGCCGCCCGAGATCGCGAGCCTGCGCGCGCTCGTGTAGCCCTCGTCGATCAGGTAGCGCGCGGCCGCTTCGAAGTCGTCGAACACGTTCTGCTTGTTGGCGCCCATGCCCGCGCGGTGCCAGTCCTCGCCGTACTCGCCGCCGCCGCGCAGGTTGGGCAGCGCGAACACGCCGCCGCGCTCGAGCCACACGGCCGCGCGCGAGGAGAAGCGCGGCGTCATGCTCACCCCGAAGCCGCCGTAGCCGGTGAGCAGGGTCGGGTGGCCGCCGTCGCGCTCGAGCCCGCGGGCGTGGACGATGAACATCGAGATCTCGGTGCCGTCGCGCGAGGGGTACCAGACCTGCTCGACCTCGACCGCCGACATGTCGACGGGCAGCGACACCTCGTCCCACAGCTCGTGCTGGCCGCCCGCGGCCGAGAGCTTGAAGATCCGCGGTGGCTCGGTGAACGAGCTGTAGCTGAAGTAGGCGTCGTCCTCGTCGGCGCGCCCGACCACGTAGTCGACGGTGCCCCCGAGCGGGAGCTCGCGCTGCGGCAGGCCCTCGAGCGATCGCAGCTCGAGTCGTGAGCGCGCGTTGTGGAGGTAGTGGAGCAGCAGGCGCCCGCCGATGACGCGGGCGTCCTGCAGCGTGTCCGAGCGCTCCGGCACGCGCTCGACCCAGCGCGCGCGGGCCGGCGCGCGCGGGTCGGCCTCGAGCACGCGGAAGCTGGGCGCGCCCTCGTTGGTCAGGATGAAGAAGCGCCCGTCGTGCGCGGTGACGTCGTAGAGCGCGTCGCGGCCCTCGATCAGCGGCGCGAACTGAGTCGGCGCGTCGGGGGCTTCGGCCGCCTGGGCGGTACGTGTCGCAAAGTACACGTCCGTCGAGAGCCAGCCGCGCTGGCGGTAGACGAGCAGGTAGCGGCCGTCGCGGGACAGCTCGACCGACAGGAAGTGCGTCGCGTCGCCGCTCGCCGGCCAGTGCTCGACGTCCTCCGCCTGCGGGGCGCCCAGCGCGTGGAACCGGACCGACGCGTGCCCGGGCAGCTCCGAGGGCGGGATCGCGGGATCGTCGGGCAGCGCGGTGTAGAAGAAGCCGTCGCCCTCCGGCGTCCACTGCGGCGCGGCGTAGCGGGCTCCGACGAGCTGCTCACCCGGCAGGTCCTCACCGGTCTCGGTGTCGAGGATGTGCAGCGTGGCCGCGTCGGCGTTGTTGCGCGAGAGCTTGTAGGCCACGCGCGCGCCGTCGTGGGTCGGGAACACGCCGTGGATCGAGACGCTGCCGTCGGGGCTCATGGTGTTGGGGTCGAGCAGCGCGCGCTCGACCCCGCGCTCGCCCCGGCGCACGTAGAAGATCGCCTTCTCGCGGTCTTTGTGGCGGCGCCAGTAGAAGAAGTACGGCCCGCGGTGGGCGGGCGGCGAGAGCCAGTCGACGTAGCTGAGCTGCTCGAGGCGGGCGCGCAGCGACTCGCGGGCCGGGAGTCGCTCGAGGCGGGCGCGCGCGTACGCGTCCTGCTCGTCCATCCACGCGCGGACCTCGGGCGAGGACTCATCCTCGAGCCAGCGGTAGGGGTCGGCGACCTCGCGGTCGTGGATGATGTCGACGATCGGCTCGCGCCGCGTCTCCGGGTAGTCGCGCGCGCGCTCGTCGAGGCAGCGCGGGGGCGGATCAAGGGTGAACGAGGGGACCTGCTCGGTAGGGCTCATGGGAAGCTCGGCGCCGCCGCAGCCCGCTGTCGTCGCGCCGGCGAGCGCGAGCGTGAGCGCGAGCCGGCGAGCGGCGGGCGCGGCGGGGGAGGCCAGGGTGGTCTGCGGGGATCGATCGCGGATCGGGCGGGGCATGGGTCGCGCTCAGAGTGCCACACACGGCCGCGGCCGCGCTCGCGCGCCGCCGTGACAAACTGGCGAGGGCGGCGGGGGCGAGTGCCAAACCGGCGCGCGGCGTCGCGGGGCCGCGGGGCCAAGTGCGCGGAACCTCAAGCCGCCCCGCGCTGGCCCGGCGCTTGCGATTGCGTCGTCGTGATGCGCCAGATCGGACGGACGCTCGAGCAGCACTTCTGGGTCGTGAAGGCGGCGGCGACGGTCGCCGCCGCCGGTTTGCTCGCCTCCGCGCTCTCGGCCTATGTCGGCGCGCGGATCGTCGGCGCCGGCGCTGCGCCCGTGGCGAGCGCGGCGCTTGAGGGCGACGCGGACGAGGACGGCGAGAGCGCCGAGGCGGACGGGGACGCGCCCAAGCGCGTGGTCGCGGGCAAGCGCCCGAGGCAGAAGCTGCTCACGCGCGGTGACTCCCCGACGCTCGCGCACAACCCGTTCTGCCCGACCTGCTTGCCGCCAGGCGTGGACGAAGGCGCGGCCCCGGAGGGCCCCGCCGGCGCCTTGCCGCCTGGGCCCGCGGTCGCGTTTGACGGGCGGCGCAGCGAGCTGCCGCTGCTCTTGGTCGCGACGATGGAGGCGCTGGATCCGGAGAACTCCCGGGCGACGCTGCAGTCGCAGCGGACGGGCGGGACCTCGCTCGTATGGCCTGGAAGCCAGATCGCCGCGGGCGTCGAGGTCCTCGGGATCGAGCGCGGGCGCGTGCTGCTCGTCAACAACGGCCTGCGCGAGTACATCCCGATCGGCGAGGAGCCGCCGAAGCCCGCGGCCAAGGCCAGCCCGAAGGATCCGGCGGGCGCGAAGCCGAACAAGCCCGCGAAGCCGCGCGCGGGCGGCATCCCGGGGGCCGAGGACGCGATCAAGTGCGACGGCGGCGGTCACAGCTGCACCGTCGAGCGCAGCTTCGTCGACGGGCTGCTGAAGAACCCGATGCAGGCGGCGACGCAGATCCGGGTGATGCCGGCGCAGCGCGACGGCGAGGCCTACGGCTTCCGGCTCGGCCGCGTGCGCCCGGGGACGCTCCCGCAGCTGCTCGGCCTCGAGACCGGCGACGTGGTGCTCGCGGTCAACGGCTACGAGCTCAACTCGATCGACGGCGCCATGAGCCTGCTCGGCAAGCTGCGCCGCGCGTCGAACCTAGAGGTCTCGATCGAGCGAAAGGGGCGCCAGCTGACCAAGGCCGTGACGATCGAGTGAGCGCGAGCTCGCGCGAGGCGAGCTCGGGGCGCGTCGATCGTGCGTCGATAGCGAGCGCGGCGCGACTCGATCGCTTCCCGGCGCGGGCGCGTTCGGGATACCGTGGGGCTGGATCCGAGCCGCTGCTCGAAAGGTTCGCGCGTCGTCATGCCCAAGCCGCCCGCTCTCCACAACTCCCGTCGCCTGCTCGCCACCTTCGCCGGCGCGGCGGGTCTCGCCGCGCTGACGCTCGCGTCGGCCTGCGACCCCCCGAGATCCCGTACGCAGGGGCAGCAAGCGTACCAAGGGCAGGACCCGGGGCAGGCGTACTCGGCGGAGGGCGCGGGCTACGACCCCAACGCCGCCCCGGGCGCGCAGGAGCCCGGTCAGGCGCCGCCGGTGTGGCAGCCCGGGGTGATGCCGGGCGCGCGCGAGGGCTCCGCCGCGCCTGACACCGCGCCGCCGCGGGCTGGCGCGCCGCGGATCGTCGAGGCGACCTATCGCCCAGAAGATGACCCGAGAAACAGCTCGCCCGGCGGCTTCGACCTGGCGCGGACGCGGGCGCCGGACGACCCCGCCGACGCGGCGCGGGCCGCCTTCGGGATCGAGACGCTCTACCAGCTCAAGTCGGTCAGCGGCCCGCGCTGGTCGCCCGACGGCGCGCGCGCGCTGTTCACCGTGACCCGCCACGAGCTCGCGAAGGGCTCGTCGAACCGTGACATCTACATGCTCACACGGTCAGGCGAAGGCGGGCCGAGCGTCCGCCGGATGACGCGCGACGAGGGCTCCGACGGGCACCCGCGCTGGGCCCCCGACGGGCGCTCGTTCCTGTTCACCTCGAGCCGCGGCGGCACCACCCAGATCTGGCGCATGCCGATCGACGGCGGCGATCCAGAGCGGCTCAGCGACGTGGCGACCGGGGTCGCGGACCCGGAGTGGGTCGCGGACGGCGAGCGCGTCGTCTTCACCTCGCGCGTGTACCCGGAGTACGGAGCTGACTTTAAGGCCAGCGAGGCCGCGATCGAGGATCGCAAGCGCAGCCCGACCCAGGCCCACGTCGCCGACGAGCTGCTGAGCCGCCACTGGAATTTCTACAAGGACGGGCGCCGGCGTCACGTCTTCGTCCTCGAGCTCGAGTCGGGCGAGGTCACCGACCTGACGCCGGGCGACTTCGACTCGCCCGCCTTCAGCACCGGCGGCGGCGGCTTCGCGCTCAGCCCCGACGGGCGCGAGCTGGCGTTCACGAGCAACCGCGACCCCGGCAGCCAGCGGGCCTGGACCACCAACAAAGACGTGTTCGTGACGCCGCTCGACCCCGCGGCCGATCACGCGGCGCCGCTCAACCTGACGGGCGCGAACCCGGCCTTCGACGGCGACCCGCTGTACTCGCCCGACGGCCGCTACATCGCGTTTCGCCGCCAGGAGGTGCCGGCCTACGAGGCCGACCGCTTCCGCCTCGCGATCTACGACCGCGCGCAGGGGACGGTCAAGGTGCTCACCGAGGGCTTCGACAATTGGGTGCAGTCGGCTCGCTGGGCGCCGGACAGCGCGTCGATGGTGTTCAAGGCGGCCGAGAAGGGGCGGACGCCGCTGTTTCGCGTCGCGCTGGAGAGCGGCGAGATCCGCGGGCTCGCGCTGCCCTCGGTCCACGGCTACGACGTCGCCCCGGACGGCGCGCTGGGCTTCAGCTTCTCGCGCGTCGGCGAGCCCGTCGAGCTGTTCATCGCCGACGCGGCGGGCGCCGACGTCCAGCGCGTCACCGGCTTCAACCAAGCGGTCGCGTCGAGCCACGACATCCGCCCCGCCGAGGAGCTGTGGATCGACGGTCCGGACGGTCGAAAGATCCACACCTTCGTCGTCAAGCCCCACGGCTTCAAGCCGGGTCAGCGCTACCCGCTGATCCTCAACGTCCACGGCGGCCCGCAGTCGCAGTGGCGCGACTCGCTGCGCGGCGACTGGCAGGTGTACCCAGGCGCTGGCTACGTCGTCGTCTTCGCCAACCCGACCGGCTCGATCGGCTACGGGCAGGCGTTCACGGACGGCATCGGGCGGGACTGGGGCGGCAAGGTCTACGAGGACCTGATGGCGGTCACCGATCACATGGTCGCGCAGCCCTACGTCGACCCCGCGCGCGTCGGCGCGATGGGCTGGTCCTACGGCGGCTACATGATGAACTGGTTCTTGGGCCACACCGATCGCTTCAAGGCGATCGCGTCGATGATGGGGATCTACGAGCTGACCTCGTTCTTCGGCGCGACCGAGGAGCTGTGGTTCGCGGAGGCCGATCTCGGCGGCCCGCCGTGGAGCGGCTCGAAGGCCTACGAGCGCTGGTCCCCGGCGGAGTCCGCGGGCGCGTTTAAAACGCCGACGCTCGTGATCACCGGCGAGCGCGACTATCGAGTGCCCTACACCCAGTCGCTGCAGCTGTTCACGGCGCTGCGTCGCCGCGACATCCCGGCGCGCCTCGTCGTGTTCCCCAACGACGGGCACTGGCCCAGCCACGTGAAGTCGATGCCGCTGTACTACGCGGCCCATCTCGACTGGTTCCACACCTACCTCGGGGGGCCGGCGTCGAAGTACTCGATCGACGACATCCTCCGCGGGCGCGCGTTCACGGCCGACTAGCCGAGGGCGGCGCGAGGACGACGTCGCGCTTGCCCTCGCGCTGCTGGCGGGATAAGCAGCGGGCATGCTCGCCGGATCGCTCGCGCTGCTGCTGGGGCTCGCGGCGCCCCCCGCGACCGAGACGATCTCGTTGACCTACGAGGCTCCGGAGACCTGTCCCGAGCGCCACGAGGTGCAGCGGGCGATCGACGCACGGCTCGGCGGCGCGCCGACGCGCCCGCTCGCGGTCGCGGTCTCGATCACGCGCGCGGACGAGCGGCGCTGGCGGCTCTCGCTCGGGATCCGCGACGAGGGGCAGGGCAGCGATCGCGTCATCGAGGCGAGCACGTGCTGGGAGCTCGTCGACGCGGCCGCGTGGTTGATCGCGCTCGCGGTCAACCCAGAGGTCGCGCCGCCCGATCGCGCGGCGGTCGAGGCCGCCCCCGCGGTCCCCGAGCCCCCGGCGCTCCCCGACGCGCCGGAGAAGCGCGAGCCGGCCGTGACGCCCGAGGTCGCCGCGCGCGGGACGTCGTCGGCTGCTGCGTCGACGCCCGCGCCGGTGACCGACGAGCGCGCGCCGACCGACGCGCGCCCGCGCGGCGGCGAACGGAACGAGCGCGCGCCACGTCTGCTGCTGGCGCCGGCCTTCGGCGCGGTCTACGGCCCGGCGCCGCGCTTCGCACCGGCGCTCGCGGTGGCCCTCGCGCTCGACTGGCACCCCGCGCGCCTGCAGCTCGAGTTCACCTACGCGCTCCCGATCACCCTCGCGGATCGCGAGGAGCCGAGCTACCAGGCGCGCGTCGAGCTCCTCACCGGGAGCGCGCGGGGCTGCGGCGTGCTGGGGTCGCGCGCGGGCCGTGTGCGCGCGCCGCTGTGCGCGGGCGTGAGCGCCGGCGCGACGCGGGGGCGGGGGCAGGGCGATCAGGTCGTGCCCAGCGTCGGCTACGCGCCCTGGCTCGCGCTCGACGCCAGCGCCGGCGTCGAAGTCTGGGTGCACGAGCGCGTCGGTCTCTCGCTCGTCGCGCGTGGCCTCGTCTCGTTGACCGCGCCCGCGTTTCACATCGAGCCCATCGGCCGCGACCTGCTCAACGCGACGCCGGCCGGCTTCTCCGGCTGGGGGCGGGTGGTGGTGCGGATCCGCTGATTCGAAAAATCGCCCGTCGCCGCGAATCTCGAGCGCGCGCGGACAATCATCTCTCGAGCCCCTCTTACCCGTGCCGCCGCGCTCCACAGCCCCGACCTCGCCCGAGCTCGCCCGCGTGTACCGCGAGCACGCGGGCTTCGTGTGGCGCACCGTGATGCGTCTCGGCGTCCCCGAGGAGGCGGCGGAGGACGTGATGCACGAGGTCTTCCTCGTGGTCCGGCGAAGGCTCGCGGAGTTCGACGGGCGCGCGTCGCTGCGCTCGTGGCTGTTCGGGATCGCGCGGGGGGTCGCCGCGAATCATCGCCGCTCGACCCGTCGCGCGCGGCGTCGTCTCGAGCTGCTCCCGTCGCGCGCGCCCGCGCGCGACCCCGAGGAGGACCTTCGACGGCGCGAGGCCGCCGCCTTCGTGCGCCGCTTCCTCCGCGAGCTCGATCCCGAGATGCGGCTCGCCTTCGAGCTCGTCGAGATCGAGGGCATGCGCGCGGCCGAGGTCGCGGCGCTGCTCGAGGTCCCCCGCGCCCGCGTCTATTCCCGCCTCCGTATCGCCCGCGTCCGCTTTCAGCAGGCGATCGCGCGACGCGAGGCCGCCGCCCAGCAGGCGCACCCACCCGGAGCCACATCATGAGCACCGACGCCCCGCCCCCTTCGCTCGATCCCCGCGCCCGTGAGCTGCTCGCGGCCTACCGCGAGCACGAGCCGCCGCTCGAGCTGCGTGAGCGCGTGTGGTCCCGTCTCGAGGGATCCGCGGACGCGCCCGCGCCGAGCAACCCGATCCCGCGCGTCCTCGGCGTCGCGCTGGGGCTCGCGGCGGGCGTCGTCTTGGTGTTCTGGGTCGTCGCGGCGGTCGACCGTGAGGTCTTCGCGCCGCGCTCTCGCGACGCCGCGATGCAGGCCCAGGATGACGAGCGAGGGGGGCCGCCGGCTCGCAGCGTCCGCGACGTGCACGCGGCGCCCCGCAGCCGCGGGCCGAGCTCGCCGCCTCCGTCGACGGTGAGCGGGGCGGCGGCGACCTCCGCCGTCAGCGACCACCGCGGCGCCGCGAGCTCGCCGGAAAAAACCACAGCCCGGCGCGCGCCGCCGACACGCCGAGCAGACGCGACGTCAGCGCGCCCAGGACCTCAGCTCGCCGAGGAGCAGGCCGTGCTCGAGCGGGGCTGGACCGCGCTGCGCGAGGGTCAAGGGGAGCGCGCGCTCGCCGAGGCCGAGGCCCACGAGCGGCGCTTCCCGGGCGGCGTGCTCGAGCCCGAGCGTGAGGCGTTGCGGGTCGCGGCTCGCTGCCAGCGCTCACCGGCGAGGGCCACGCGGGACGAATTGCTCGCCGCGTTCACCCGCGCGCAGCCGCGCTCCCCGCTGCTCGCGCGCGTGCGAGCCGCCTGCGCCCGTGATTGAGAAAAACCCCGAGGTCCGACGCGAATCTCGGCGGGCGGCGGACAACCAGGGAGTAGGGGCGGCGCCGTCGCGCCGTCGAGCATTCGCTCCCCCAAACACCCTTAGAACAACCCCTTAAAACCACCGAGTCATGCCCATGTCCCTGAACCACGCGCTCTCCCGAAGCATCCTCTCCGCGCTCGCGCTCACGCTCGCGCTGCCCGGGGCGCTCGCCTGCGACCTGCCCTCTAAGCCCATCGGCTCCGTCGGCGAGACGAGCGGGAACCAGCACCAAGGAGACGGCTGCGTCGCCGAGCTCGACAACTCGCTCGACTGCTACGCCGCGACCACCGATCCCTACCTCCCGCTGTGCGACAACCCGCTGCCGAAGGAGTACTGGAAGCTGTTCACCCGCGACGAGGGCTCCACCGCGTACTTCCTCCCGCGGCCCGACGGCGCCGGCCTGGCCTACGGCTACTGCGAGAGCGAGGACCCGGAGATCGCGGCGCTGTTCGAAGACAACGCGCTGTGCACCACCATCGACAGCCAGGCCAAGGTCGAGATCATCAACAACATCGATCCCGCCGACGCGCTCGAGATCAGCCGCTTGATCCACGAGCAGCTCGAGTTCACCGCGGTCATGACCTTCGAGGAGTTCGGCGCTATCGCGCCCTTCGGGCTCCCGGTCGATCTCGCCACGGTCTGCGAGCAGCAGGCCGAGAGCCTCGCCGCGATCGAGAGCACCTGCGCGCGCCTGATCGACGACGGCACCGTGCCGACCTGCGAGGAGGACGACATGGGGACCGTGCTCACCTTCGAAGAGGCGACGCTGCTGGCGGACGCGCTCAACGTCCTCTACGGCGTCGGGTAGCGAGCGCGCCCGGGGCGACGCGCGCTCGCAGTATCGCGCGTCGTCGAGGGCGTCATCCGACATGTTTGATTGAGCATGTACTTTGATTCGCGTGCGCGCGCTCGGCAGCGCGCTCGTGAGTGCTCTAAGGGGCAGGTTTATTACGCGCGCGACGGTCGGCGTCGAGCGGTGCGCGCCCGTCACGTCGCGGCGCACGCGAGCTCGCGCCCGCTTGCGAGGGCGCCCGGGCGCTCTCTAAACTCGTTCACGTGGCGGTCGAGGGATCCGGTCAATCAGCCGGCAGCGGCGGCGCGCGTCTCGGGCGCTACGAGATCGTGCGCAAGATCGCCGTCGGCGGCATGGCCGAGGTCTTCGTCGCGCGCACCACGGCGCTCGGCGGCTTCGAGAAGTACGTCGCGCTCAAGCGGATCCTCGAGCCGCACGCGAAGAACCGACGCTTCGTCGCGATGCTGCTCGACGAGGCGCGCCTCGCCGCGACGCTGCACCACCCCAACGTCGTGCAGGTCTACGACGTCGGGCGCGACGCCGCGACCTACTTCTTCACGATGGAGTTCGTCCACGGGCGCGACCTCCAGCAGCTCCTCAAGGCGGTCTCGAAGCGCGAGGCCTGGATCCCGCTCGAGCACGCGCTGAACATCATCATCGGCGCGGCGGCCGGGCTGCACTACGCGCACGAGAAGCGCGGCAACGACGGGCGCGAGCTCAACATCGTGCACTGCGACGTCTCGCCGTCGAACCTGCTCGTCAGCTACGACGGCTGCACCAAGCTCGTCGACTTCGGGATCGCCAAGGCCGCGACGGTGGATCTCGGCGCCGACTCCGGGCGCCTGCGCGGCAAGCTCTCGTACATGTCCCCTGAGCAGTGTCGCGGCGAGCCGCTCGATCGCCGCAGCGACATCTTCTCGCTGGGGATCTTGCTGTGGGAGCTGACGACCGGGAAGCGGCTGTTTCGCGGCGGCCCCGATCTCGAGCTGCTGGAGCGCATCGCGTACCAGCAGGCGCCGTCACCGGCGACGGTCCAGGAGGACTACCCGCGCGAGCTCGCGCGCATCGTCAACCGCGCGCTCAAGCGCGAGCCAGAGCACCGCTACCAGTCGGCCCAGGAGCTGCAGGTCGATCTCGAGGAGTTCGCGCGGGAGCACCGGATGGCGGTCTCGGCCGTGAACCTCGCCGCGTACATGGACGAGGTGTTCCCGCCCGCCGAGCGCGAGGCCCTCACCTCGCGGGCGGAGCCCGGCGAGGACGCGACGCCGCTGCCGGGATCCTTCGACATCGAGCTCTTGACCCGACACGGAGAGGACGGGGAGCTGCTCGATCTGTTCGGGCCGGGCGGCGACGAGGACGTCCTCGCCCCGCCCGCGTCGCTGTGGCGAACGCGGCAGGGCGCCGTGCTCGCGGCGGTCGCCGGCGCGTTCGTGCTGCTCCTGATCGGCCTCA
This sequence comes from Polyangia bacterium, assembly GCA_030430565.1. Classification (GTDB taxonomy): domain Bacteria; phylum Myxococcota_A; class Polyangia; order Nannocystales; family Nannocystaceae; genus JACKDW01. The sequence goes on along the minus strand of JAUIKS010000002.1, from coordinate 225,466 downwards.
GCGCGATGCGGTCCGGGCCGGCGCCGAAGCCGACGCCGAAGCCGAAGCCGATCACGATCGTCGCTGAGCCAGCGCCCTCGCCCGCCGAGGAGGAGGAGGAGCGGACGATCGCGGTGCCGGTCGCGCCCGACGAGGAGCCGGCGGACGCCGAGGCGGCGCAGAGACCCAAGCCGAGCTCGAGGAGGCGCGCCGAGCAGCCGAGCAAGCGCAAGCGGCGACCGAAGAAGCGCAAGAAGCAGCTGCCGAGCGACTGGGATCCCAACTCGGCGCTCCCACCATCATGACCGTATGACCATGTCTATTCGAACGCTCCTCGCGCTCTCGGCGGCCCTCGCCGTCGCGCTGCCGTGCTCCCCGTCGCGGGCGGCGTGGGCTGGACCCGCGGATGAGTCGGGCGACTCGCGCGAGATCGACCCCGAGGCCAAGGCGCACCTCGATCGCGCGCTCGAGCTCTACCAAGCGGGTGACTACGAGACCGCGATCCGCGAGTTCCGCAGCGGCTACGCCATCGACCCGAGCCCGATGTTCTTGTTCGCCTGGGCCCAGGCTGAGCGCCTCACCGGAGACTGCCTGCGCGCGGCCGAGCTCTACCGTCGCTTCATCGCGACGGATCCGCCCGCGCAGCAGGTCGCCGCGGCCGAGGCCCACATCGAGGGCTGCAGCGAGCTCGAGGCGACCGACGCCGCGGCCGTCGAGGCTGAGCCCGAGCCCGAGCCCGAGCCTGAGCCCGAGCCTGAGCCCGAGCCCGAGGCCGAGCCCGAGCCGCCGCCGCCGCCGTGGTACCGGGACGTCCTGGGCGGCGCGCTCGTCGGCAGCGGCGCGCTCGCGGCCGGCGTCGGCGGCGGGCTGCTGGTCGCCGCGCAGCTCGATCAGGCGAGCTTGGGGGCGCTCGAGAGCTACGACGACTTCGCCGCTCAGCACGACGACGCGCGCGCGCGCGCCGTCGCGTTTCGGACCGCGGGCGGCGTGCTGCTCGGCGTCGGCGCGAGCCTGGCGATCGGCGGCGCGGTCCGCTGGGCGCTCGTCAGCCGGCGGCGGACGGACGACGACGACGCGAGGACCTCGGTCAGCGCGTGGATCGCCCCGAGCGGCGGCGGCGTGGCGCTCGGGGGGAGGTTTTAAGGACATGTCGAGACTGATCACGACGATCGCCGCGCTCGCGCTCTCGCTCACGGCCACCGCCTGCTTGCGGGTCGACTTCTTCACCTGCGCCGAGAGCTCGGAGTGCGGGGCGTCGGGCGTGTGCGAAGCGGGGGGCAGCTGCAGCTTCCCCGACAGCGAGTGCCCCTCCGGCCGCCGCTTCGGTGAGTTCGCGGCGGAGGAGCTGTCCGGGGCGTGCGTCCCCGGCGAGGCGAGCGCGACGACGGGCGCGACGGATCCGAGCGAGACGAGCGAGCCGGGGTCCGGCACGACCGACGGCGGCTGCGCGCAGGTCGGGGGCTCCTGCAGCGTCGACGCCGACTGCTGCAGCGACTGCATGGCCTGTGACGCCGGCGTGTGCGTCGCGCTCGAGGGGGACCGCGAGCCCTGCGGCGAGTGCCAGGCCTGCGACGCGCAGGGGGTCTGCGTCGACCAAGCGAGCGGGGCCCCCTGCGACGCTGACTGCAGCCGCTACCTCTGGGGCGCCGAGACGTCCGAGGCGCTGATGAGCTGCTACCGGATCGCCGAGGCCGCGGTCGAGGGGACCTGCGACGCCTCGGGCCTCTGCGTGGCGACCGACGTCTCGACATGTCCCGAGGAGCGGGGCGAGGCGGTCGTCACCTGCTCCGCCAGCTGCGTGGTCGCCGAGACAGACTGCGCCCAGGGGGCGCCCGCCGCCACGATCACACTCGAGAGCTTCTGCGCGCTCGACCAGGAGACGTCGGAGTGCACGCTCGCGTGCGGCGGCGAGCTCGGGGCGCCGGTCGCGACCCAGTCTCGCTGCGATCTCGAGGGGATGTGCGAGCAGCTCGCCGCGGAGGACTGCTTCCCCTACGCGTGCGACGGCCCGATCTGCGGGAGCGGGTGCAGCGGGCAGACGGGCTGCGCCGAGGCGGCGAGCTGCATGGCCGGCGCCTGCATGCCCGACTGAGCGCCCGCGCACGGGAGCAGGCACACGCCGACGTGCTCGTCGCCGGCCGGGGTCGTCGTAGAAGGGAGCCGGTGCTGCGCGCGGGTGGTCGCTCGCTATCGATCCGCGCGGCGAGCGCGGCGTCGCGGCGGTACGCGGGTGGGGCCCGCGAGCTCACGGAAGTCGGCGCCGGTGAGGACGTCGCCGTAGCAGAGCGCGAAGGTGCGCTCGGTCGCGTTCCGCAGCTCGCGGATGTTGCCGTCCCAGACCTGGCTCTTGAGCCATTTGATGGCGGAGTCGTGCAGCGGCAGCACCGCCCGCCCGTTGCGGCGGCTGGCGATCGCGATGAATTCGCGCACGAGCGACGGGATCTCGTCGAGCCGGCTGCGCAGCGGCGGGATCTCGATCCACACGCCGTCGAGGCGATAGAACAGATCCTCGCGGAACTCGCCCCGCGCGATCTGGTCCCCGAGGTCGTCGTGGCTCGAGCTGATGTAGCGGACGTCGATCACCCGCGACCGCCGCTCGCCCGCTCGACGCACGCGCCCGTCCCCGATCACGCGCGCGAGCGCGGCCTGGATCGTCGGCGGCAGCATGTTGACCTGGTCGAGGTACACGGTCCCGCCGTCGGCGCTCTCGAGCAGCCCGGGTCCGTCCTGGCCGAACAGCTCGCGCTCGAGCTCCGCGCGCGCCATGCCGACGCACTCGAGCTCGAGGAACGGGGCGCGGCTGCGGGGGGAGCGATCGTGGATGCGCCGCGCGAGCCGGCTCTTGCCGACCCCGGTCTCGCCGGTGAGGAGCACGTTGATGTCCGAGGGCGCGACGCGCTCGGCGAGCGCGAGCACGGCCTCCATCGTCGTCGCGGTCGGCTCACTCAGCTCGGGCGCGACCACCTCGAGCAGCGCGCGCGGCTGCAGCAGCACGATCGTCGCGCCGAGCTCGATCACGTCGCCGGGCCCGACCGACGCCGAGGATCCTGGCTCGAGTCGCTCGCCGCCGACGCGCGTGCCGAACGAGCTCCCGAGGTCGTGGATGATGACCTCCTCGGCGGAGCTGCTCGAGAGCCTGATCTGCGCGTGGCGTCGCGAGATCGTCGAGTCCTCGAGCCGCAGGTCGACGTCCTCCCCGCGCCCGATCGTCAGCGCGCCGCCCGTGGGCAGCGCTCGAGCGCGTACACCGGCTCGGCCGACGGCGAGGATGCACCAGCGGGAGAGCTCGCGCCCCGGGGCTCGGGTGACCCCAGGGTCATCTCGCTTCGGCGGCTGCATGAGCGCAGGGTCGCGCCAGCGCTGCGGCGCCTCGAGATTGTCACGCGCGCCCCGCGAGGAGTAAAGCGGCGCGGACGGGCCACGGCGGGGGGCGCCGGCCCCCGAGCTCGCGCGCGGCTGGGTGCTGCAGCACACGCGCGGCGCCGGGCCCCAGGGCCGATCGCCAGGCGCGGCGCGGGAACGCGAGCAGGAGGTCGCTGCGGCCCGCGTGTCGCCTCGCGGGAATTTTTCGCCGGCGGTGGCCGCCGCGACGATCCGTCGCGCTCCTCGCTTCGTGTATGTGCACGCGCACGCGCGCGCGTCGGCGCTTGCGCGGCGCGACGATCCGGGCTGACATTAAACGGGCGCATGGACGCGAGCACCGACGAACACTTCGACGCGGACTACTCCGAGCGGGTCACGCTGCGCGACGGCTCCGCGGTCGAGCTCCGGCTCGTGCGCCCGTCGGACAAGGCGTTGATGCTCGAGGGCTTTGAGGGGCTCTCCGATCGCTCTCGCTACCAGCGCTTCTTCTCCGCGAAGCCGCGGCTGAGCAGCCGCGAGCTCGCGTACCTGACCGAGCTGGACGGCGCGCGCCACCTCGCGATCGGCGCGCTGACCCGCGACCCGCAGGGCCGCGAGCACCCGCTCGGGATCGGGCGCCTGGTCGTCCTCGACGACGACGGCCGCGTCGCCGAGCCGGCGGTCACCGTCGTCGACGCGGCCCAAGGGAGGGGCCTCGGGGCGCTCTTGCTCCAGCGCCTGATCGCCGCCGCGGGCGAGCGCGGGGTGCAGCGCTTCGCGTGCGACGTGCTGGCGAGCAACCGCGCGGCCATCGCGATGCTGCGCGAGGCGGCGGAGGATGTCGAGGTCGAGATCGAGAGCGGGGTCGCCCACGTCGAGTTCGAGCTCCCGCGCGTACGGCCGGCGCAGCCGTGCACCGAGCCGCCGCGGCAGAGCGCGCTCTACCGCTACTTCGTCGCGATCGCGGAGGGGGCGCTCGAGCTCGTCCGCGGCGACGGGCGCCCGAGCTCGTGAGCCGTCACGTGTAGATGTCCTGATGGACATGTTTGTGGCTTGCGGCCCGCGGGACCGTTGCCGTACTGTCTGTGCATGGCCCCCAGCGACGCGCGCGCCCGCGGTACTTGGCTCACGCTGACCACGCTCGCGTGGGCGCTCGTCGCCGCGGGCGCCTGCAACGGCTCGGTCGAGGGCTCGTCGACGCTCAGCGGCGGCTCCGTCTCGGTCTCCGCGTCGAGCCCGATGCTCACGGACGGCGAGACCGAGGCCGGGACCGCCGGCAGCGAGGGCGGGAGCGAGAGCGAGGGGGTCAGCGCGTCGAGCGACGCCGACGGGGCCATGTGCGGCGACGCGGTGTGCGAGGGCGTCGAGTACTGCGTCACCTGCCCGGAGGACTGCGGCTCGTGCGACGCGAGCTGCGGCGACGGGCAGTGCAACGGGCAGGAGGACTGCGGCAGCTGTCCCGGCGACTGCGGAGAGTGCCCCGACTTCTGCGGCGATCAGCTCTGCAGCGAGAACGAGACCTGCGAGCAGTGCCCGGCCGACTGCGGGGAGTGCCCGTCGATCTGCGGCGACGCGATCTGCGCGGACAGCGAGAGCTGCGACGGCTGCGAGCAGGACTGCGGGGAGTGCCCGGCGAACTGCGGGAACATGACCTGTGAACCAGGCGAGACCTGCGTCAACTGCAAGATGGACTGCGGAGACTGTCCGCCGATCTGCGGCGACGCGATGTGCAACGGCGACGAGACCTGCGCCACCTGCGAGAACGACTGCGGCGGCTGCGCGCCGAGCTGCGGCGACAACAGCTGCAACGGCAACGAGACCTGCGGCTCGTGCCCCCAGGACTGCGGCGCCTGCCCGTGCCCGTGCAGCGACGACCCGATGTTCGACAATTTTTGCTTCTACGGGCCGAACACGCCGAATTGCGACATGACCTCGCCGGGGGGCTACTGCGACCCCAACGGCGACGGCTCGTACCAGGACGGCGACTGGGTGCAGGGCTACAACCAGTACCAGTCGCAGTGCAACTGAGCGCGAGCGCGGGGCGGGGATGGGCAGCGCGGTGAGACATGTACAAACAGACCTGTTTCTTCGGTCGCGCGCGCTGCTCGGCGCGCTGACGATCTGCGCGGGCGGCTGCTACGCGGGGGGCGGGGGCGACGGCACGACCAGCGCGATCACGACCGTCGGCGCCTCGGCGGGCAGCTCGGGGACGACGAGCGGCGCGGGCGATGACGACGACGACGACGGGACCGCGACCGTCGGCGCGACGAGCGGGGGCCCGACGACGACGGGCGCGAGCGCGACGACGAGCGGGGGGTCGACGACCGCGAGCACGCAGACGGGCACCACCGCCGTCGACCCGACCGACGATCCCTGCGAGGAGATGCCCGGGGGCTGCGACCCGAGCGGCACCGGTGATCCGCCGCCCGAGGACCCCTGCGATGGTTGGCGAGACGGCGTCTACTGCGGCGCGACCCTGGGCGGGCTCGCCGATCACGGGAGCGTGTACCAGTGCGCGGACGGGATGACCTTCAGCGCCCAGCCGTGCGCGAACGGCTGCGACAACAACGTCTGCAACCCGGTCAACGAGGACCCGTGCGAGTCGGCGCAGGACGGCAACGGGCACTACTGCGGCGAGACCCTCAACGGCGGCGCGGCCGGCACGCTGTACCTGTGCAACAACGGCGACACCGTGAGCACCGAGCCGTGCGCGAACGGCTGCCAGGTCAACCCGCCGGGCTACGCCGACGAGTGCAAGCCCGAGCTCAACGAGGACCTGTGTCAGTACGCCGACGGCGGGAACGGGCCGTACTGCGGCGCGAGCCTGCAGCCGGGCGTCGCCGACGACGTGCTCTTCGAGTGCGTCAACCAAGCCACGCAGGGGCAGCAGGACTGCCTGAGCGGCTGCCAGCAGATGCCGCCGGGCGTGCCCGACGAGTGCGCGCCGCAGCAGGGCAACAACGACTGCTGCCTCGAGAAGCCGCCGGGCTCGCTCACGCAGTCCTACTCCGCGTGCGGCGGCGGCGGATCGCACTACGGCATCGACTACGGGACCGCCGTCGGCACGCCGATCTACTCGGGCATGGCGGGCACCGTCGTCAGCCACGCGCTCGGCTTCCCCAACTGCTACAACAACGGCTGCTCGCCGTCGTGCTGGAACGCCTTTAACTACGTCAAGCTGAAGGCCGACTGCGGCGACCCGAACAACCCCGGCAACGACTTCTACATCTACTACCTGCACATCGACGATCTCGCGCCGGGGGTCGGCAACGGCGCGCACCTCGAGCAGGACCAGCTGCTCGCCTACAGCGGCAACTCGGGCTGCTCGTCGGGGCCGCACATCCACATCGAGACCGTGTCGGTCCCGGGCGGGCAGAACGCCTTCCTCGGCAGCTGCAACTCGGAGAACCCCGCCGGGAGCTACTGCGGGTGACGCCCGCTCGACGTCGCGGGAACCGATGCCCGCGCCCGCCGTGTATCCATTGATGCCGCGCGCCGTCTCATCCACCGCACTGTCACTGGGGCGCGCGTTCGCGCCGCGCGTGCTCGCGCTGTACGTCGCGCTGTACGTCGCGCCCTTCCCCTTAGACCTGATCCCCGGGCTCGACGGCGTCGTGAGCGCGGTCTACGGCGGGCTGTGGGACGTGGTCGTGCCGTGGGTCGGGCAGCACCTCCTCGCCATCGACGCGCCGATCGTGCGCCGCTACTCGGGCAGCGGCGACACGCTGTTTCACTACGTGAGCTTGTTCGCCTACGCGCTCTTCGCCACGCTCGGCGCGATCGCCTGGACGCTCGTCGCCCGCCGTCGCGGCGCCGAGGGCCTGGGCGTGACGGCGCTCTGGCTGCGGATCGTCACGCGCTACTACCTCGCCTCGACGATGCTGAGCTACGGCTTCGTGAAGCTGTTCAAGCTGCAGTTCCCCGCGCCCAGCCTCGAGCGCCTGATCACGCCCTACGGCGAGTCGTCGCCCATGGGCCTGGCCTGGACGTTCATGGGCTACTCGACCTCCTACACCGTGTTCTCGGGCGCGCTCGAGGTGGTCGCCGGGCTCTTGCTGCTCTCGCGTCGCTTGACGCTGCTCGGCAGCCTCGTCGCGGCGGGCGTGATGACCAACGTCGTCATGCTCAACTTCAGCTACGACATCGCGGTCAAGCAGTACTCGCTGCACCTGCTCGGCTTCGCGCTGCTGCTGATGGCCCGCGACCGCGCGCGCCTGTACGCGCTGTTCGCCTCCGGCCGGCCGGCGCCGGCCCGCGTGGTCGAGAGCCCGTGGCGGGGCGAGCGTGCGCGACGGCGCTGGCGGATCGTCTGCGTCGCGCTCTCGCTGTACCTGGTGACGGTCCACTGCGTGCTCAACCTGATGTGGATCCCCCGCCTCGGCGACGGGCAGCCCGCGCCGCCGCTCTACGGGCTCTACGAGGTCGAGCGCTTCGAACTCGACGGCCGCGAGCTCCCGCCGCTGCTCACCGCGGACGAGCGCTGGCGCTGGGTGATCTTCGATCGCCGGGGGCGGCTCTCGACGCTGGCGATGGACGGCGCGAAGCAGGTCTACTCCGCGGCGGTCGACGAGGACGCCGGCACGCTGACGCTGACGCCCATGCCGCGCTGGTACGGCGAGCTCGAGCGCCCCGACGAGCAGGAGCCGCCGCCTCGCGTGACGCATGTCCTCACGTTCACCCGCGGGCCCGACGACTCCCTCGCGCTCGCGGGCGAGCTCGACGCGCGCGCGCACGAGGTGACGCTGCAGCCCGTCCCGCGCGAGCGCTTCCGGCTGCTCACGCGGGGTTTTCGCTGGGTGCAGGAGTACCCCTACAACCGCTGAGCGACGCTCACGGGTCGTCTTCGCCGCGCGGGTCATCGACGGCGGCGTGCAGTCGCTCCAGCATGGCCGCGCGCTGCTGCGCCCGGAGCTCGACCTGTCTCGGATCCCGCACGCGGCGCGCGAGGACATCACGGAAGTCACCTCGACGCGGCAGCCATCACGGGCGCGGCGTGGAGTCGACGAAATGAGGCTATGGGAAGGCCGCCAGCGTCGCAAGCGGAAACTTCAACCCGAGCCCGCGCGGGCTGGTGTGGGATGCTATGCGCGCTGTCGTGATCATGTCCCCGAAGATCCGCCGCGCTCGCTCGCGTCGCGCCCTCCTCACCGCGCTGCTCGTCGCGGGCGCGCTCGCGCAGGCGAGCTGCCGTCGCCACGGCGTCCCGGAGCGGCGCGCCCCCGAGCCGGTCGAGCGCGCGAGCGCGGAGCCCAGCGATATGTCGAATGAGTCAGGTGGTCCGGCGGACGAAGCGGTCGCCGAGTCGGGCGCGGCTGGGCCCGCGCGGGTCGAGCCGAGCCGCGCGGTCGCCGAGCCGCGCGGGCCGGACGAGCCGGCGCGCGAGCCCGCGCCCGACGAGGACGCGCCGGCCGACCCCTGCGTCGAGGACTGCCTGCGCCGCAGCCAGATGCGCGCGGTCGCGTGGGAGCAGATCCAGCGCGACTGCGCCGCCGAGTGCCGCGGGGCGCGGGCAGACGAGGGCCGCGCCGCGTCGGGCTAGCGATCAGCGCGCGAGCTCCTCAGACCGCCTCACGGGCGCGGACGGGCGTCGACGCGGGCGCGACCGCGGGCAGGACCACCGTGAAGGTGGAGCCGAGCCCAGGGGTGCTGCGCACGCTGACGTCGCCGCCCATGAGCTCGCAGAAGTGTCGCGCGAGCGTCAGCCCGAGGCCCGTGCCCTCGTGCTCGCGACGGCGTGAGCCGTCGGCCTGGAAGAACTCCTGGAAGATCCGCGCCTGCGTGCTGTCGTCCATGCCGATGCCGGTGTCGGACACGCGGAAGCGCAGCTGGTCATCGCGTCGGCTCCGCGCGTCCTGGCCGGGCTCGCGCGCGACCTCGATTTGGACCGCCCCGCGCTCGGTGAATTTGCAGGCGTTGCCGAGGATGTTGAGCAGGACCTGCCGCAGGCGCGTCTGGTCCGTGAACATCGACCCGAGCGCGTCGCCGAGGCGCAGCTCGAGCGTGTTGCCGTTGCGCCGCGCGAGCGGGCGAACGGTCTCGACGATCCCCTTGACCAGCGCGGCGACGTCGACGTTGACGCGGTCGATCTCGAAGTGTCCGGACTCGATCTTGGCGAGGTCGAGGACCTCGTTGATCAGCTGCAGGAGGTGGTGGCTGGCCTCGAGGATCCGGTGGGTGTCTTGCTCGGCCTGCGCGCCGCCGAGCTCGGCCGCGTTCTCCGAGAGCATCTCGGTGTAGCCGATGATCGCGTTGAGCGGGGTGCGCAGCTCGTGGCTCATCGTCGCGAGGAACTCGCTCTTGGCCCGGCTCGCCGCGAGCGCGAGGTCGCGGGCCTGCAGCAGGCGCTCGTTGAGCGCGTGCTGCTGCTTGAGCGCGAGCGCGGCGGCCGTGGTGTCGCGGACGAACGCGATCTGGCAGGCGTCGGCCGAGCCGAGGTCGTGGCGGTGCCCCGTCAGCACGAGCTCGAAGACGCGTCGCTCACCCGTCGGCGCCTCGAGCTCGACCTCGTGGCGACCGTGTCGCTCATCGCGGCCGCAGATGGAGCACTCGCGGCGGTCGAGCACCGTGACGTGCTCGCGCAGCGCCTCCCACCAGGCGGACGGAGACGCCCACGCGGCGGTCAGCTCGGTCAGCGCGCCGCCGTAGCTCTGCGGCGTGAGGCTGTCGGTGAGCACGATGATCCCGATCTCGAGGCTCTCGGTCGCGTGCAGCAGCAGCGCGGTCTTCGTCTGCTCGCTCGCGGCCTCGCGGATCAGCGTGATGTCGGTGAGCGAGCCCGCGGTCCGGATGATCGTCTCGCCGGCGCGCTCCGAGGCCGCGCGCATCAACATCCAGCGGACGGCGCCGTCCATCCGCGTCACCCGGAATTCGCACTCGAATTGCCTGCTCTCCCCGGCGGTGTAGTCGCGCATGCTCTTGGCCACGCGCTCGCGATCCTCCGGGTGCACGCGCGCGAGCAGCAGCGCCGGGCGATCGTCGCGATCGTCGGGCGACATACCCATCAGCGCGCGCCAGCGCGGCGAGAAGTACACGCGGTCGCGGACGTGGTCCCAGTCCCAGACGCCGTCGTTGGCGCCGCGCGCCGCGAGGGCATAGCGGCGCTCGCTGGCGCGGAGCGCCCGCACGGCGTTGATCTTCTCGCGCAGCTGATCGTTGACCTTGAGCGCGAGCACCCGGGCCCGCCCGACCGCCGCGCCGATCGCGACGAGCGCGATCAGCCCCGGGCCGCCGCCGAGCTCGATCAGCACGAAGAGACCTGTCTGGCCGCACAGGTTGAAGAGCGCGGTGGTCAACGCGATCGCGCCGAGCCCCGCGCTCGCGCCGGCGATCGTGCCGCGCTGCCACGCGATCACGCACACCGGGAGGAGCGCGAGGACGCCGACGCCGGCGCGGCCCGAGTCTGGTCGAAAGACCAGCACGAACACGAGCACGTAGACGAGCGTAGAGGCGATCGGCCACAGCGGCGTAGGGGCGGACGGCTCGCGCGTGAACGCCGTGCCGGTGCCGCTGCTCCGGGCGTCGCTCACGCCGCGCGCCCTCGCGTGCCGCCCGTCGCCGGGCCGCCGGAATGTACCCCTCGCAGTGACACTGACTCTGCCAGCTCGCTCGCGCTGTCTATGGTACCGAACCCGGCCCGTGAGCGTGCAATCGACGCCGCGTCGTCGTCGCGCGGCCGCGTTCGGTCACGCGCGCGCCCTCGCGAACGCGGGCGAGCCGGGCGCGACACGCTTGCGCGCGCGCGCAAGCGTGGCGCGTTCTGCCCCACGGGCGATCATGGCCGCCGCGCGGCGAGCTCGAGCGCTACTCGTGCAGCGGAAAGCGCTCGCGAAACGCCGCGAGCAGCGAGCGCTTGGAGGCGGCGTCGAGCGGCGGCTGCGGGCGCGCCGGCTTGGCGAAGGCCTGCCGCTGCGGGCGCGCGTAGGGGCGCGCGGTGATCATCAGCGAGAGCGCGGGGCCGCCGATCGGCCTGACCGAGTGCCAGGCGGCGGGCTCGACGAGCTCGTAGCGGCTGCCGGCCGCCAGCTCGAGGGTCGTCAGCGTCAGCGGGCCCTCGGCGCGCGGGTACGCGAGGACATGTTCGTAGCGACCGGTGACCAAGTGCACCGCGCTCGGCCAGTCGTGCGGGTGGAGCAGCGCCTCGCCAGGATCACACGGCCAGATTCGGTGGAGGAATACGCGCAGCTCGCCGTGCTGTCGCCACGCGCGCTCGACCCTCGGCGGGTGGTAGATGACGTCGAGGCTCTGCCACGTCTCCTCGGGCTCGCGCAGCAGCCGTGGGAGCGCGCGCGCCTCCAGCTCGGCGAGGACCGGCAGCAGCGATCGCGTGTTGTGCACGCCCCGAGCATAGCGCCTGTTGTCGGTGTTCGCGCGCGCGCAGGGCGGGGCCGCGCTCGTTGTTCGCCGACCGCGTCGGCGCGGCGCTCTACTCGTCCTCGTCCGCCTCGTCACCCTCGTCGAGCGTGCGGCCCTCTTTCTTCCACTGCTCGCGGCGCTCTAGGGCGCCCTCGCGCGACTCCTTGCCGCTCGGCTGCGGGTCGATCCAGCCGCGGCGCAGCAGCGTCCTGGCGCGGCTCGGGCCGCACTGGTCCTCATCGACGCCGCACAGGAAGCGCACGTGGATGTGGCCCTTGTGCCCGTGGGAGTGACGGACGATCGCCTCCCACTTGTGCTCGTGGCGCGGCCAGTGCAGCACCGGGCGCAGCTCCTCCTCGGTGAAGCCCTCCTCGCGCGCGGCCTTGTAGAGGTGCTTCTGAAGGCGCCAGTCGAAGAAGATCATCGAGACCTCGCCGGTGTCGATGAGCGCCTTGATCAGCTCCCACAGCCCGGCCCAGTCCACGACGTCCGGGCGGGGGTAGGTGTTGGGGATGACGCCGGGGAGCAGCGGCAGGCGGATGTCGATGTCTTTCCCGGTGCGGTGGGACTTGTGCGGCGGGAACCGGCCGCCGCGCTTGCGGCTGATCGAGCCGATGATGACCTCGCCGTCGTAGCCGGCGTCGACGCGCAGCGAGCGGAACGCCTTCTCGAGGTTCTCGACCGTGTGCGAGCTCGCCCACAGGACGTTGACGCCGGTCTCGCGCCGCGTCCACAGCGGGCTCTCGGGCAGCAGGATCCCGTTCTTGAGGCGCCCGTACTGCGGGCGCCCGCGGCTGATCGCGTCCTTGCGGAACTCGAGCGGCGGCGGCGGCGTCCCGCGCTTGCAATTGACCGTGCGCGGGAAGCCGGGGTCGATCCAGACGGTCAGCTCTTGCCCTGGCTTGAGCGGCTTGCTGCGGACGCGGTAGTTCCAGGCCCGCAGGTCTTTGGTGCTGACGCGGTGCTTGACCGCGACGTCAAACCACTCCTCGCCCTCCACGACGACGTGCGTGAGCTCTTCGCGGGGCGGGGGGACGCGCGCGGTCTTGATCTTGAGCTTCCGGCCCTTGCGCAGGCTGACCCGGCTGTGCTTGAGCTTGTTCCACTCGACGATGTCCTCGCGCTTGACGCCGTAGCGAGCCGACAGCTGCGAGACGCGCTCCTTGGGCGCGACCGTGTGCTTGATCCACTCGGGCTCCTCGAGGAGCTGGGTCTCGTCGATCCAGCGTCGACACATGGGGTCGGTGGAGACCTGTTGGCCGGCCGACTCGGCCGACGCCTCCTGCGCCAGCAAGACCAGCATGGCAGTCAACAGCCCCACCATTCCATCGTCACGCTATCAGACCGGTCCGCCGGTCGTCCAGCGAGCGCGGCGTCGCCAGCCGCGCGGCGGCGTTGGAATTTTCTCCGTCTAGCGAGTCCTACGGTAGACCCGCGATGTGGTCCTCCATCCCGCGACAGCGGGCGGAACGCTGGGGAGGCTGGGCGGGCGGGGGAGCCCGCCGGCCAGGAGGACCACTTCGCGGGGCTATATCCCCGTCGGCCCGCGACGCGCGGGGGTGCGCGGGCGGGGGGCAGCCGCGCTCGTCCGTGAGCGCAGCTGGTTTTCGGACCAGATCGCTACTCGGCGGCGCTCTGGCGCTCGGCCGCGAAGGACGCGATCAGCGAGGGCACCGTGTGGGGCGTGAGCTGCTCGACGAACTTCGCCACGCTCATCTCGCCGAGCTCCTCGCCCTCGCGCGTGCGCGCGTTGATCGTACCGTGCTCCGCCTCCTTGCCGCCGATGACGATGCCGTAGGGGATCTTCATCAGCGCGCTGCGGCGGATCTTGTAGCCGAGGCGCTCGTCGCTGTCGTCGAGCTCGACGCGCAGGCCCGCGCGCGCCAGCTCGTCCTCGACCCTGCGCGCGTACTCGACGTACTTCTCGGAGACCGGCAGGACGCGGGCCTGCACGGGCGCGAGCCACAGCGGGAACGAGCCCGCGAAGTGCTCCGTGATGATGCCGAAGAAGCGCTCGATCGAGCCGTAGCAGGCGCGGTGGATCATGACCGGCGTGTGCCGGTCGCCGTCGGCGCCGACGTACTCCAGGCCGAAGCGCCCCGGCATCGAGAAGTCGAGCTGGATCGTCCCGCACTGCCACGTGCGGCCGATGCAGTCACGGATGTGGAAGTCGATCTTCGGCCCGTAGAACGCGCCGTCGCCGGGGTTGAGCTTGTACGGCCGACCGCTCGCCTCGAGCGCGCCCTTGAGCGCCTGCTCGGCCGCCTCCCACATCTCGTCAGAGCCGATCGACTTGTCGGGCCGCGTCGAGAGCTCGAGCGCCACGTCCGTGAGCCCGAACGCGCCGTAGACCTCGAAGAAGAAGTCGATCAGCATGTTGATCTCGCCGTTGATCTGCTCGGGCGTGCAGAAGTGGTGGGCGTCGTCCTGCGTGAACGCCTGCACGCGGAACAGCCCGTGGCGCACGCCCGACATCTCGCGGCGGTGGACCAGGCCCATCTCGGCGAGGCGCAGCGGGAACTCGTTGTGGCTGCGCAGCCGGTGCTTGTAGATGAGCAGGTGGCCGGGGCAGTTCATCGGCTTGACCGCCATCGGGCGATCCTCAGCCGCGTTGTGGTTGATGCCGCCCTCGACCTTCTCGTCGCGCAGCTGCCGGCGCGTGAAGAACATGTTCTCCATGTAGTTGTCGTAGTGGCCGGAGCGGTGCCACATCGACTCCGAGAGGATCAGCGGCGTGCGGACCTCGTGGTAGCCGCGGCGCGAGAGCATCGCGCGCATGAAGTCCTGCAGCAGGTTGTAGATCGTCGCGCCCCGCGGGTGCAGGAAGGGGAAGCCCGGCGCGTCGTCGACGAAGTGGAACAGATCGAGCTGCTCGCCCAGCACTCGGTGGTCGCGCTTCTTCGCCTCCTCGAGCATGTGCAGGTACTCGGCGAGGTCCTTCTTCTTGAAGAAGGCCGTGCCGTAGACGCGCACGAGCGGCTCGCGCTCGGCGTCGGCGCGCCAGTACGAGCCCGAGACCTTCATCAGCTTCGTGTGCTTGAGCCAGCCCGTGTGCGGCACGTGCGGGCCGCGGCACAGATCGATGAACTCGCCCGAGCGGTAGAAGCTCAGCTCCGGCGCGTCCTGCTCGCCCGAGAGCGCGCCGCCCCGCTTGAGCTCGTCGACGATCTCGCGCTTGAACTTGTTGAAGCTGGCCTCGCCGGCCTGGTCGATCGCCTGGTAGTCCTTAAAGACAGGATCGTCCTCGGACTCGGCGACGCAGCGGACGAACCTGTCGCTGCGCTTGGCGAGCTGCTTCATCCGCTTCTCGATCTTCGGGAAGTCGGCGGGCGTGATCGTCTGCCCGTCGGGCATGTAGATGTCGTAGTAGAAGCCGTCGTCCGTGACCGGCCCGATCGTCAGCTGCGCCTTCGGGAATTCCCCGAGGATCGCCGCCGCCATCAGGTGCGCGGCGGAGTGCCGCAGCGTCTCGAGGCCGAGCGGGTCCCGGTCCGTGATCAGCTTGACCGCGTCGCCGTCGGCGAGCGTGTGGTTTGTGTCGACCTGACGGTCGTTGACCAGGCCGATGATCGTGGCCTTGGCGAGGCCCGGGGAGATGGCCTTGGCGAGGTCGAAGACCGTAGCGCCGTCCTCCAGGGACTTGCTGGAACCGTCGGGGAGCGTGACCGCGATGCTCATGATGTCTGCTGTCTTTCCTGGTTTCCCGTGTGGGTTTGTACTGCACCGTCCCCGCTACGTCCTTCGAACGCCGGGGGGCAGGGCGGGAAACCAGCGGAAGCCAGTGAGGTCGCTTCGAAACCCAAAACCCCCGGTCGTCTGGGACGCCGGGGGTCTGTCGTGTGCTCGCGGGTTGCGAGCGCGGCAATACGCGACCCCTGGCGTCAGCCAGTAGTCGCGGTCGTCAAACGCCGTTGGGCGCGGAACATGTTGTTGAGTGTAGCGCGGCGCCCCGCCGTGCCAAGCCCCGCGCGCGGCGGCGGAATCTCACGGACGAAGCGCGCGTTGGATAACGGGGGCGCGCTGCGCGCGAGTTCAGCCGAGCCACCGCTCGACCTCCGTCGCCTCGGCGGCGTAGGCCTCGCCGAGCCCGCGCAGGGTCTCGGCGGCCTGCCGCGCGAGCGCGTCCGCCGTGGGCGGACGATCGGGGGACTCGCCGGCGAGCGAGCGCGCGAGCGCGAAGCGGGTGAGCGCGAGCGCGGGGTCATCGTCGTCCCGGGTCTCCGCGAAGACGCTGATGGCCTCGCGGTAGGCGCTGTTCGCCTGGTCACGCTCGCCCCTGGCCGTGTGGACATCTCCGAGCAAGCTCAGCAGCGGCGCGAGCTGGGCGCTGCCGGGGGGGAGGCGCTCGGCGAAGATCGAGCGCGCGCGCGAGAGACTGGCGAGCGCGTCGTCGTGTTGACCGAGCGCGAGCTGAGCCTCGCCGAGGAGCGTCAGGAGCGACGCGCTCGTTGGCGAGCGCTCGTCCCCCGAGGACTCGGCGACCGCGAGCGCACGCTGGACGTCGGCGACGGCGGCCTCGTGCTGCCCGACGCGGAGGCGCGCCGCGGCCAGCCAGCGGAGGCTCTCGACGCGCTCCGGTGACCGCTCGCCGAACAGCTGAACGGCGAGCGCTTCGCTGGCGACGAGGTCCGCGAGCCCCTCGTCGCGCTCGCCGAGGCCGACGCGCGCGTCGCCGCGGGCGGCGAGGAGGTGCCGGCGCGCCTCGCTGGGCTGGTCGCCGACCAGCTCGACGCCGCGCGCCACGTGCTCTCGAGCCGCCGCGAACTCCCGGCGCAGGAGCAGCACGCGCGCGAGCTCGTTGTGTACGACCGCGACGAACAGCGAGCGGGTGTCGAACTCTCGCTCCGCCACCTCCCGCGCGAGCGCGAGGGCGGCGCGAGCGGGCTCGTACTGGCCCTGAAGGCGCAGCGCGTAGCCGAGGTTGAAGTGCAGCTCGCCGATCTTCGGGTGCTGGGGCCCGAGCGCTCGCTCGGCGTGCTCGATGGCCTCGCGGATGATCCGGGCCATCGCGCCCGGGCGGCCGCGGTTGCCCTCGACCAGCGCCAGCCCGTTGAGCGAGGTGAGCAGCGCGGTCGGGTCGTCGGCGAGGTGCTCGCGGGCGAGCTCGATCGCCCGGTCAAACTCGAGCTGCGCGTCCTCGTAGGCTCCGGCGTTCAAGCGCGCGAGCGCGAGGTTGTTGTGATACAGCCAGTCGAGCCGCGTGTCGCGAGCGTCGACGCGGCGGACGAGGGTCTCGGCGAGCGGCGCGAGCGCGAGCGCGTCCTTCGGGCGCGAGAACATCCCCGCGGTCACGAAGATGTGCTTTGAGACAGCCTCGGCCGCGACCTCGTCGCGCCCGGCGGCGAGCCCGGTCCACAGCGCGCGCGTCAGCGCGGCGTCGGCCTTCGCGGGTTCCGCCGCGTGCATCCACGAGCTCCCCGCGCGCAGCGAGGCCTCGGCGATCAGCGGCTCATAGCGCAGCTGTTCGCCGAGCTTGAGGCTCGCGGCCGCGAGCTCGCCCGCCTCCGCGTACTTGCCCGTGACCTCGAGCATGCGCGCGCGCGCGAGCCGATCACGCTGCTCTTTGACGAGGCGGGCCGCGACGGGATCTTCGGGCAGCGGGACCGCGCGCTGCAGCGCCTCGAGGTCGTCGCAGCGATCCAGGCGCGGGAGCTGGGCGGCGGCCTCGACCGCGCGGTCGACCGCGCCGCCGTCGGCCTTCGTGAGCACCCCCGCGAGCGCGTCGAGGCTGGCCTTGCGGCTCGAGAGGCACGCGGCGCGCAGATCGAAGACCGCGTCGCTCTGGCGCGCGTCGCGATGATCCTCGCAGGCGTCGACGCTCGCGTCGATCCAGCCCGTCGCGTAGCGGTCGAGTCGATCCTGTACGTTGGACCATGTCCCAGCCGCGTGCGCGACCCCGGTGGCGAGCACGCTGGCGCGCGCGGCCGCTCGGCGGTCGTCGTCCCAGATCCCCGCGAGCTCGCCGTCGACGCCCTGGCAGCGCGTGTCGACCGGCGGCGGCGCGGCCTGCAGCTTCATGACGCCGACGCTGCCGCCGGCGGTGGCGACGACGAGCCCCGCGGCGGTCAGCCAGCGCCGACGCTGCGCGCTCGGGTCGCGCTCGAGCGCCGCGAGCAGCTCGCGCATCGAGGGGAAGCGCTCGTCGATGTCCGAGGCGAGCCCGCGCAGGAGTATGCGCCGGACCCAGCTCGGCACCGCGGCGCCCGCGGGCTGCTCGCGGACCTTGCCGTCGGTGACGCTCTTGATCAGCTCGGCGAGGGTGGTGCACGCGAAGGGCAGCTGGCCGTAGAGCGCCTCGTAGAGCGCGACGCAGAACGAGAATTGATCGCTCGCGGCGGTCGCCGGGATGCCCAGATGTTGCTCTGGGGACATGTACGCCGGCGTCCCCATGATCGCGCCCGTGCGCGTCAACGCGGCGTCGAGCAGGCGCACGGGCTCGCGCCCGGTCAGCGGCGTGGCGACGAGCTCCTCGGTGCCGGCGTGGGCGACCCCGCGGGCGAGTCCGAAGTCGAGGACCTTGACGGTCCCGTCGTCGCCGAGCAGCGCGTTGTGGGGCTTAAAGTCGCGGTGCACGATGCCGGCCTCGTGGGCCGCGAGCAGCCCGCGCCCGGCCTGACGAAACACCTGGAGGACCTCGCGCCACGGGTGCGCCGGCTTCGCGCGCGCGCGGCCGCGGGCGTCGCGTTCGTCCTCGCCCTGCGCGTCGTCGTCGTCGTCGTCGTCGTCGCGCGCGCGCTCGCTGGCGTCGCGCGTGTCTGCGTCCTCGAGCCAGGCGTCGAGGCTCTTGCCGCGCACGAACTCCATCGCGACGAACACGCTGCCCTCGTGCTCGCCGACCTCGTGCACGGTGACGATGTTGGGGTGGGAGAGCCGCGCCATGGCCTGGGCCTCGCGCAGCAGCCGGGCGCGCCCGGTCTCGTCGGTCTGCGTGGCCTCGCCGCGCAGCACCTTGACGGCGACCTTGCGATCGAGCTTGTCGTCGTAGGCCGCGTAGACGACCCCCATGCCGCCCTCGCCGAGGTGGTTGAGGATCGCGAAGCGCCCGATCTTGGTCTGCCGCGCGGGCTTGTTGAACAGGCTCGAGCGGATCATGCCCTTGATCCGTCGGTACTCGAGGGGGTCGCCGAAGCGGGCGCCGCCCGGCTCGTCACGCTGTCCGTCGTCGGACGCGTGGGTCTCGGAGAGCGCGAGCTCGTCGCGCGCGCGCGCGGCCTCGGAGAGCGCGCGCGCCTGAACCTCGGGGCTGACGGTGTCCATCGCGCCGAGGTCCTCCCGCGGTCGCAGCACGCGGTTCACGGCCGCGCCGGCCCGGGCGACGCGCGAGCTGACGCGGACCTGCCCCGCAGGCATGACGGTGTCCATGGTCCCGAGCACGCGCTCGTCGGGCGTCACCGTCTCCATGGTCTCGAGCGCCTCGCGCTCGCGACCTTGGAGCGCGAGCGCGTCGGTGACCTCGTTGCGCGCCGGCGCGTCGGTTCGCGGATCGAGCTCGTCTCCACCGGCGGGGTCTCGCCCGTTCATACCTGCGTCCTCCGGAATTCGACGCTTGAGCTTGGCAGCGTACATGATCGTCCTCGCGCTCGTCCGCTGGCCGCGGGCGCGTGCGGACGCGCTCATGGCCTTTGGTACAGATGTCGCCAGGCGCGGGCGAACCAATTGCAATTCCTCGCTGCGCGGCCGAATTCAGGGCGCGGCGCCTATTTGGGGTCGGCGCCGAAGTAGTCGCGGATCCGCGAGACCCAGCTGTCCATGTCCGATACCGTGCTCTGCAGCAGCCGCGGCGAGCGAGCGAGGCGCTTGAGCTGGCGGTCGAGCAGCTGCCGGGCGCGCCGCAGTCGGGTGCGCGCGGTTCCTTCGGGGATGTCGAGGGTCTCGCCCAGCTCGCGCGCCGACATACCCTCCCAGTAGTAGAGCTCCAGGATCACCTGGAAGTCGAGCGGGATCTTGCGCAGCGCGTGCATCAGCAGCTGGATCTCCTGCTCGCGCGCGATCATCGTCGTCGGCGTCGGGCCCATGTCCTCGACCGAGCGGGCGGCGAAGTCGACGCGATCATCGTGGCGCCGGCGCTTGCGGAAGTGGTCGTAGAGGACGTTGCGCGCGATCCCGAACAAGAAGCCGCGGAACCGGGTGTCCTCGCGGAGCTTGTCGCGGGCTTCGAAGCAGGCCAGAAATGTTCTTTGAATCAGGTCCGGCGCTTGCTCGCCGGCCTTGTTGTAGAAGAAGCGAGCGATGGCGTCGTAGTGGCGCTCGAACAGGCGCTCGCCGGCGTTGGGATCACCGGCGCGCCAGGCGGCCAGGAGCTGGTGATCGGTAATCATTCGCGGACCTCATGGTAACAGGCTGAGTCGTGCGCCGCTCCCGTGGGAACGGGTGTTTCGCGGCTGTTACGAAGCAGCTGGCGGGGAAAGTCCCGCGCGCGCGCGTCGCTGGGGGGAGCTCGTGGCGCGCGTGATTCGGGGCGAATTCGCCGGCGGCCCGACGGCCGCTCGCAAAGTCGCGCGCGCGACGGCGGTCGGCGAAAAAAAACCTCGAGCCGTCTGCATTTTGGGCAATTGGTTGGTCACGCCAGAGCGACATCTGCTTGGAGACGCTAATCGGAGACACCGCCCACCGGGCCCGCGGGAGAGCCGTCCAGTAAGGAGACGGACCGGCCCCCGCGCCGGCGCCGACCGGGCCAAGGAGACAGCCGCTATGACGAACTTTTACAAGACCATGATCCTCGCCTTCGCGGTCGCGCTCACCGGAGCCTGCGACGCGGAGCAGCCCGACTTCGAACTGGACGAGGCCGGCGAGACCGCGCTGCGCCCGGGCGGCTGGCAGTTCAACACCAACTACGCCGGGCCCCACGCGATCGACCACTTCAACCTCTCCGGCACGCCGCACAACGGCATCGTGCTGTGGGACATCAGCCACGAGAACGGCGTCGACCCCTTCGAGTTCGTCGACACCACCACCATCCAGGTGATCGACGGCGAGATGATCGCGCAGCGCTACGACGGGATCTGGCTCAGCCACGCCGACTGGGCCGACACGATCTGGCACGTCCACATCCAGGGGGCCGGCGACATCGACGTGACCATGACGCCGACCTTCGTCACCCAGTACAACGAGGAGAAGAAGCCCTACTACGAGCTGTACTGGAACTTCCCGGAGGAGAACCCGATCCCGAGCTGCCCGAAGGACGCCGACGACCCGCTCGACGCGACCGTCTACCGCGGCATCGAGGTCGACTACCAGACCGGCGAGGTCCTCGACAACACGGAGATGCTGTACTTCGGCTGTCGCGCGGGCGCGGTCGGCAAGGCGTTCTGGTGGGGCCTCGGCTACCACGAGCTGGAGGCCTACGATCCGGCCCAGGCGCTCGAGAACTTCACCGCGGCGATCCGGATGATCCGGGCTGACATCCTCGGCGACGCCGGCTCGTTCACCGCCCCCGGCAACGCGGTCGCGCCCCTGGACCACTTCGGGATCATCCCGAGCACGCCGGTCGGCTCGGTCGACGAGGCGGTCTGGGACGAGGACGGCGCGATCTGTGCCGACTCGGCCCGCGACGGCACCGCGCTGGGCAGCATCTCGGGGGCGCCCCCGACCTGCTCGAGCCTGGGCGGCGCCCAGCACGTGTTCGAGACCGACGGGAACGCCCGCTTCATGACGCGCGTCCCGCCGCCGCCGCCGGCGGATGTCGACGCGGTCCCGCTCCCGCCCCCGGCGCTGACGTTCTGAGCGGAGCCGGCGACGGCCGACTCACGCGCCCGCCCGCGGCACGCCGCCGGGCGGGCGCCACAGCATGTAGCCGCGGGCCGTGAGCGCTGGCGCCGCGGCCACGCCGAGCGTCGGCGCGCGCGCCCGCAGCAGCGCGACGCTGCGTGAAAAACATGTTTGTAGGGATATGTCTGATCGGCCCTGAACGCTGCGCCAGGCGTCGGTCCAGCGGTCGAGCAGCGCGCGGATCGAGCTCCCCGGCGCCGCGCGGCGGCGCAGGTCCCGGGGCAAGAAGTCGCGGAACATCATCGGCGCGAAGCCGCGGCTGAAGTCGGTGAAGAACAGCAGGCCCTCGCGCCTCAGCGCGGCGTCGTCGGGGCACGCCCCCCGCCGGAGCAGGTGCGCGGTGAGCCGCCCGCCGTGGCGATCACAGGAGCCCTCGAGCAGCAGGCCGCCGGGGCGCAGGCGCGCGGACAGCCGCGCGTGGGCGTCGTCGACGGTCTCGGGGCGGTACTGCCGTAGCAGGTTCATCGCGCGGATCACCGTCGGTCGCTCCTCCGGCGCGAGCGGGAGATCGAAGCCGCCGCAGCGGAACTCGAGCGCGGCGCGACGCTCGAGCGCTGACTCGCGGACGAAGCGGCGCGCGGCGGCGACCCGCGCCGCGTCGATGTCGACCCCGATCACGCGCAGCTCGCGTGCGCGAGCGCCGAGGTAGCGCGCGCTGTCGAGGGTGGTGTGGGGCGCGTAGCCCAGCCCGACATCGACGATGAGCGGGCGCTTCGCGCTCAGCAGGTGCGGCTCGCGCTCGCGGAGGAACACGTCGAGCGAGCGCAGACGGCCCTGGGCTGTCTTCCCGCGGGTGACCCGGGCGCGGGCTTCGGCGGAGGCCGGCACGCGCACATCCTCGGTCGCCTTCGGGCGCCAGGCAAGCCGCGCCGTCATCGGCATCGGCGGGGGAGGGCGGCTACCATGTCGCGGTGTCCGAGGAGTCCAAGGAGCCCGCGGAGCCGGCCGACGGATCGCCGTCGCGCGCGGCGAGCTTGACGGAGACCTCATCGGAGACCTCATCGGAGACGACGCCGGCCGCGAGCCACTCGTCGACGCGCCCGCGCGCCAGCGCGTCGCTGAGTCGTGTGGGCCCGATCGCGACCCGGACCCTGCGCCCGATCGCCGCGGCGCTCGGGATCCTCGTGGGGGCCTTGCTCGCTATCTGGATGGTGATGACCGCGGTGCCGGGTCTGCGCGGCACGAGCTACGAGTCGAGCGCCGGCGAGAGCACCGGCGAGGCGCCCCTCGAGCCCGACGAGACCCCCGAGTTCGCGCGGATCCGCGGGCGCGTGCTGCTCGAGGCGATCGCGGAGGGGGCCGCGGTCGCGACGGGCCCGCTCGCGCCGCCGGCCGCGGGGACCTGTCGCGCGATCGCCTGGCGCTCGGGTCAGAAGTTGGCGGCCCCCGTGACCTGCGAAGACGACGGCAGCTTTGAGCTCTCGGTGCCGGGGCAGCCCGAGGGACAGGTCGCGATCGAGATGCTGGTGCCGGGGCGGCTCCGCGCGGTGCTCGAGAGCCCCGCGCCGCCGGGCGGGCTGATGCAGCTGCCGACCGTCGCGCTCGGGCTGGCCGCGACGATCTCGGGGCACGTCGTCGACGTGCGCGGGCAGGCCGTGGCGGGCGTGACGATCGAGGCCATGCCGGCGCCGAACCTCGGCGAGCCCGAGCCGTGGCGCGCGACCACGGACTCGAGCGGCGCGTTCGTGCTCGACACCGTGCCGCCGGGGCAGATCAACCTGCGCGCGCGCAAGGCCGGCTACGCCGCCACCGTGATCGAGGCCGTGGCGCCCGAGGAGGGCGTCGTCGTGCTGATCGAGGGTCTGCGGTCCATCACCGGTGAGGTCATCGGCCCGCCCGAGCTGCTCGCGCGCGCCCGCGTGCGCCTCGAGGGGTCGTCGATCTGGCCGCCGATCGAGACGACGGTGGGGGACGACGGGCGCTTTGAATTCGAGTCGATCCCCGACGGCGTCTACGCGCTCGACGCGGCCGCGCTGGCGCGCCGACCCGGTGAGACCGAGTACGCGTCGATTCCGCTCGAGAACGTGCTCGCCGGGACCCACGTGACCCTGGCGATGATCGCCGCCAAGCGCGTGCCGGTGCGGGTGGTCAACCCCGACGGCGAGATCGTCCCCGAGGCGCGCGTGACCCTGAGCTACGGGAGCATCGGTCTTTTGCCGCGGGTCGACGAGACGGCGGAGGACGGTCGCATCGCGCTCGGGCCGGTGGTCCCCGGGCCCTACGTGATCCGCGCCGACGCCGACGCCTACCTGCCGGCCGAGCCGCTCGGGGTCGATGTCCGCGGCGACGAGGAAGTCCCCGAGCAGGTCTTGATGTTGGTGCAGCCGGCGATGATCGCGGGGCGGGTCGTCGACGAGGACGATCGCGGGGTGCCTGGCGCGCGCGTGATGGTCGACAGCGAGGCGCTCTACTCCGCGGGCGCGAGCTCGAGCCGCGCGGCGACGTTCTCGGCGCTCATGGCCGGCGGCAGCCTCGGCGTCACCCAGGGCGGCGTCCCGCCGGTCCCGCTCTATGGCGACACGAGCGTGGACGCCATGGGCATCGCCAGCGCGGCCGGGCGCGAGAGCGCGATCGAGACCGACGAGGACGGGCGCTTCGCGCTGCGCCTCCTGCTCCCGGGCACCTACAAGCTGCGCGCGATCCATGGCGCCTACGCGGACTCGGCGACGCGCGTGTTTGATCTCCAGCCCGGGCAGCAGCGCGAGGGCGTCGTCCTCAAGCTGCGCGAGGGCGTGCCGCTGCGCGGCCGCGTGCGCGACACCAACGGTCGGCCGCTGGCGCGCGTGCGCGTCGAGCTGGCCGATGGTACAGGTCTCTACACCGACGACACCGGCTCGTTTGACGCCGGGCGTCGCCGCGGTCCCCAGCGCGTGGTGCTGCGCGCCCGCGGCATGGTCCCGCTCGCCGTCGAGCTCACCCTGGAGGAGGGGCGCCCGCAGCCCGAGCTGCAGATCGAGCTGGTCGAGGCCGACGGCGCCCTCGCTGGCCGCGTCAAGGACAGCAACGAGCGCCCGATCACCGACGTGCGGATCACCCTCGATCCGCGCGGGGAGCTGTCGCCCACCGCCGTGATGTGGACCGACGAGCGCGGCCTCTTCAGCTTTGACGGGCTCGCGCCAGGGCGCGCCGAGCTGCAGCTCGACCACCCCGACTACGCGCCCGGACGTCAGGCGGTGACGATCCGCGTCCGCGAGCACGACGACTTCCTCGAGCTGCAGCTGCTCGAGGGCTGGAGCGTCCTGATCGACATCCGCGCGGCGCGGACGCGGGAGGCGATCGCCGGCGCGCGGGTCGAGGTCGCGGGGCGCGTGCTGAGCACCGACGAGACCGGGGTCGCCCAGCTGTCTGGGCTCTCGGTTCCGGAGGTCGTCGTCGAGGCCTCGGCCGACGGCTTCGTCGAGCGGCGCGTCCGCGTCGCGCGACCCACAGGAGGCGCGATCTCGCGTGCCGTGGAGGTGCACGTCGAGCTCGAGGACGGCGCCTCGATTACCGGCGTGGTCCTCGACGATCGCGGCGACGCGGTCGTCGGCGCGCGGGTCGAGGTCCGCGACCGCGACTCGGGCGCGCTGCTCGGCAGCTCCCGGACCCGGGCCGGCGGTACATGGCGGGTCGACGGCCTCGACGAGGGCGACGTGCTCGTGCGCGCGACGCCGCCGCCGGCGCTGTCCGCGTTGCTCGACCCCGTCGAGCTGGAGTCGGACGTGCTGGAGGGGCGCGTCACCTACAACGCCGATCTCCGCTTCGAGCGGCGGTGAGAGGCCCGTAGAGCAGGGGTGTAACGCGCCGGTCGGAGTGAGCGAATCAATCGGGTATGATGCGCCCGATGATCAGGACCGGCTCTCACGCTCGTACGCTCGCTCGCCTGCTCTGCTGCGGAGCGCTCGCCATCGCGCTGGGCGCCTGCGACAAGCAGGACTCCCCCAGCGAGGCGAAGGCGCCCGCCACCAAGCAGGATGACACGAAGGCCAAGGACACGGTCGCCGCGAAGGACGGCGGCGCCGACGCGAAGGTCAAGACGATCCCCGGCCAAGATCCGGCGGACGATCGCTTCGCGCTCTCGATCGAGCCGCCGGCCGAGGCCGCGGCGGGCGCTGAGTCCGTGGTCAAGATCAAGGTCTTGCCCAAGGAGCCGTGGCACATGAACCACGACTACCCGATCACCCTCAAGATCGACCCGCCCGGCGGCGTGGCGCTGGCGAAAACCGAGCAGAAGAAAGGCGACGCGGTCAAATTCGAAGACAGCGGCTGCGAATTTGACGTCTCGTTCACGCCCAGCGAGGCCGGCGAGAAGACCTTCTCTGGGCAGTTTCGCTTCGCGATCTGTCAGGACGAAGCCTGCGCGCCGGTGACCGAGTCGGTCGAGTTCCGCGTCGCGGTCAAGTAGCGCGAGCGCTCTCGCTCGCATGCGCGCCGCGACCGACCCGCGGCGCCCGTAGACAGCGCTTGCCCCCGCGGTGGCGGCCGCGGGACACTCGCTCGCACTGATGGGTGAGACCAAGCCGAGCGCACCGTCCTCCGAGCCCGCGTCCACCTCGGACGACGTCAAGGGTTCGTCCGCGAGTCGCCTGAAGAGCTTCGCCAACGCGGTCCAGCGCGAGTTCGAGTCCACGCGCCGGATCCTCAGCTTCGGCGAGTGGTTCGACATGCTGTGCGCCGCTCCGCAGCGGCACGCCCGGGGATCCGCGCAGTACATCCGCGACGCCTTCGACCACTACGGCCGCCGCGACGTCCACATCCCCAGCGGCAAGGTCTCGCGGTTTCGTCTGTTCGACTGCGAGTTCGACGGCGGGCACCGCCTCGTCGGTCAAGAGCCGGCCCAGAACGCGTTCTACGAGGCGCTCGACAGCTTCGTCCGGATCGGCCGGATCAACAAGCTGCTGCTCCTGCACGGGCCCAACGGATCGGCGAAGACGACCTTCCTGGAAGCCATCCAGCGCGCGCTCGAGGCCTACTCCTACACCGACGAGGGGGCGCTGTACCGGTTCTCCTGGGTGTTCCCGACCAAGCGCGTCGTCCGGGGATCCGGCATCGGCTTTGATCCGCGGCGCGTCGTCGCCGGCGAGGCGGGGACGCCGGGCGACGGCACCTTCGCGCGCCTCGACGCGAGCGAGATCGACGCGAAGATCGCCGACGAGAACAAAGACCACCCGATCTTCCTGATCCCGCGGGCGCAGCGTGACCAGCTGCTCGGCGAGCTCGAGCGGCGCGATCACGAGCTGCTGATCTGCGGCGCGGTCCGTGACGGCGCGCTGACCCACCGCAACCGCCACATCTTCGAGTCGCTGCTCACGAGCTATCAGGGCGATCTGCAGAAGGTCCTCTCGCACGTGCAGATCGAGCGCTTCTACCTGAGCCGCAGCTACCGCAGCAGCCTCGTCACCGTCGAGCCCAAGCAGACCGTCGACGCGCGCTCGTTCCCGGTCACCGGCGACCGCGCCTACGGCAGCCTGCCCGCGACCGTCGGCGGGCAGGTGATGTTCGCGATGCAGGGCGACCTGGTCGACGCCAACCGCGGGCTCATCACCTTCAGCGACCTGCTCAAGCGGCCATACGAGCACTTCAAGTACCTGCTGACCGCCACCGAGTCCGGGCGCATCGCGCTCGACCACGTGGTCCTGCACCTCAACGTGCTGCTGACCGGCTCGGCCAACGACCTCAACCTGCTCAAGTTCCGCACCCTCAACTCCGGCGAGTTCCAGAGCCTGCGCGCGCGCCTCGACCTGATCCCGGTGCCGTACCTGCTCGACTACCGGGTCGAGCGCAAGATCTACCAGGAGCAGGTCAGCGACGTGCTCCGCGACGTTCACATCGCGCCGCACGTGCCGCGCGTGCTCGCGCTCTGGGGCGTGATGACGCGGCTGCGCCAGCCCAACGCGAGCCTCTACGGCAAGAAGCTCGAGGCGGTGCTGCGGCGCCTGCGACCGTTCGAAAAGGCCGGCCTCTACGCCTACGGGCGCGTGCCCGCCGGGCTCTCGAGCGAGCAGGCGCGTGAGCTGCTCGCCGCCGTGCCCAAGATGGGCAAGGAGCGCTTCGCCCAGACGGTCGTCGGCCCCGAGGGCAACCGGCACGTGCTCGGCGACTACGAGGGCAGCTTCGGCGCCAGCGTCCGCGACCTCAAGCGCGTGCTGCTCGCCTCGGCCGCGGACTCGGGCGCCCCGTACCTCACGGTCCCGCGGCTGTTCAAGGAGCTGCAGCGCTTCATGGACGACGACGCGAACCACCGGTGGATGAGCATCCCGGCGACGACCCAGGGCTTCCACAAGCTCCGGGGCGAGGGCTCGATCACCGAGGCCGCCTGGACCCACTGGCTCGACCTCTCCGATCGCGAGATCCGCGAGGCCATGGGCCTGATCGACGAGGCCCGCTACCTCGACCTGTTCAAGAAGTACGTCGTGCACGTCAAGCACTACGT
Organism: Polyangia bacterium; assembly: GCA_030430565.1. Lineage (GTDB taxonomy): Bacteria > Myxococcota_A > Polyangia > Nannocystales > Nannocystaceae > JACKDW01. Next base: position 197,613 of record JAUIKS010000002.1, on the reverse strand, counting down.
GAAGGGCGAGCGGATCTTTGACCCGGTCACGGGCAAGAACGCCGACCCCGACAACAAGTTCATGACGGAGCTCGAGAAGACCATGGACCCCAAGGCGGGGCCGACCTTTAGGGCCGACGTGCTCTCGCGGATCGGCGCCTGGGCGCTGAGCAACCCCGACAACGAGCCCGCGTACCCCGAGATCTTCTCCGACTACTTCTCGCGCCTGCGCGAGGACTACTACCGGCAGCAGAAAGAGACGGTCGGGCAGGGCATCGCGCGCATGCTCGAGCTGCTCGCCGACGACAAGCGCAAGAGCGAGATCAGCCTCAGCCAGGCCGAGGAGGCGCGAGCACGCCGCGCGCTCGAGGTCTTGATCGGCGAGCACGACGACGACGACTCGAGCCGCGAGCGTCACTCGCCGGAGACGCTGCGCGAGACGCTGGTCGAGCTGTCGCGCGCCCGGTACTGAGGCGCGACGACTACTTCACGCGACGTCGGCGACCGGGGCGGCTGGCCTTCGCCTCGGGCTTCGCGGGCTCGGGCTCGGGCTTGGCCTTGGCCGTGGGCGCTGACGTGGCGCGAGCGGGCGCCTGTCTCGCCTTCGCGGGGCCGGCCGGGACAGAGGCGCCGTCGAGCTTGCCGCGCAGGAGGTCGCCGAGACTCCCCAGCGCGGCCTTGCTCTTCTTCTTGCTCTCCTTGGAGAAGCTGCGGAAGTTCGCGCGCTCCTCGGCCGCCTGCACGCCGCGGATGCTGAACCGCAGCTTGCCGTTGCTGTCGCGGTGCTGCAGCGTGACGCGGACCTCCTTGCCGATCGGGAAGGCGCGGCGCGGGTCGGCGCCCTGCGGGATCCCCAGCTCACGTGAGGACACGAGCCCGCGGCCGAGCTCCGTGTCCACGAACACGCCGTGCTGATTGACGGAGGCGACGGTCGCGTCGAGCACCTTGTCGGCCTCGCCCGAGGCCGCGGGCGCCTCGCCGGACTTCATCGTCAGGCTGATCTTGAGGTTCTCCGGATCGCCGTCACGGGCCTCGATCGTCTTGACGCGGACGGTCACGCGCTCGCCGATCTGGACCACGTCCTCGACCCGGGCGACGCGCCCGTGGCCGAGCTCGGAGATGTGCACCAGGCCCTCGAGCCCGCCGAGATCGATGAACGCGCCGTAGGGCTGGATCGAGCGCACGGTGCCCTGCAGCTCGGCGCCGACCTCGAGCTTGGTCCGCAGCTCCCGCGCCTGCTCGCTGCGCTCGTCGAGCAGCACCGCCTTGCGCGAGACGATCACGGAGCGGCCGCCCTCGCGGACCTCCATAACCTTGAATTGATAGGACTGATCGAGCATGTGCTCGAAGCTCGGCGAGTAGCCGATGTCGACCTGCGAGGCCGGGCAGAACGCCCGGACGCCGCCGATCGTCACCTCGACGCCCGCCTTCACGATCTTGCTGACGGTCCCGGAGATCGGGACTCCTGTCTCTTGGGACATCTCAAGCGCGGCCACGCCGACGCCGCCGCCGCGCAGGTTCTTGACCAGCTCGGCGCCCTGGCGCCCGCCGGCGTGCTTGACCGTCGCGCGCAGGCGATCGCCGACCGCGACCGTGAGCTGGCCGTTGGCGTCGAGCAGCTGCTCGCGCGCGATCCGTGCCTCGGCCTTCGCGCCGACGTCGACGAAGATGTTGTCACGGCCGATCTGCACGACCACGCCCTCGACCTGCTCGCCGGTGCGGAGCTTTCGCGAGCCGCGGCGGCCGGGGCTGTGCTCCTGAGATGCCTCGAACAGCGCGGCGAAGTCGTCGTCGTCGTGAGTCATGGACGCGTAGCATGACAAAGTCGCGCACGCGGCACAAGCCCGGCGGGCGCGCGCGTACGTACCTCGATCCGCTCTTAATAAGGATGTCTCTTCGGACAGGAAGAGCACGATCCGCGCGCGGCCGTCGCTACCGCTTCTTGCGCCGCTTCTTCTTGCCGGAGTCCACCTCGATCGAGGTGGCCTCGGGCGCCATCGGCGGGAATTTGGGCAGCGGGTCGGTCAGCGTCTTCGGCTGCCAATTGACCACGACGTCGATGTAGCCCTCTTTGACGAGGCGAATCTCGTGTCGATCGTCCGAGCCGACCTCGACCTCGATCTCGCACGGGGTGGTGCAGCGCTCGTCGCCGTCGACGAACACGGTCGCCGCGTCGACGTTGGTCGTGACCAGGCGGCGCGTCTTCGGCAGCACGCCGGCGTCGTCCTCACCCGTGCTCGAGGCCGACTCTTCACCCTCGGCGCCCGAGGCCGCCACCGCCGTGGTCTTGGCGGTGGTCGTGTCGCTGGGGCGCGTGAAGAACCAGATGCCCAGGCCCAGCACGAGCACCGCGCCGACGATGATGGCGCCCGTGATGGTCGTCGAGTCGATCCCGAGCTGGGCGGCCGCGTTCGCGTTGTTGTGGAGCTGCTGGGTCGGCAGCGGCGTCAGGCCGCCCGAGGGGGTCGCGCGCGGGGCGATCGTGCCGCCGCGGCGACCGACGCTCAGCTCAGGCTCGGCGCGGCCCTCCTCGACCGCTCGCACCGCGCCCATGCACTCGCCCACGAGCTCGGCGAAGCGCCCCATCGACTGGATGCGCTTGTTCCGATCCTTGCGCAGCGCGAGCTGCAGCAGGCGCGCGGTGCTCTGGGTGCAGTTGCGCGGCGGCGGCACCTTGGCGCGGACGTGCTTGAGCATCGTCGCCATGGGCGTCTCCGCCGAGAAGGGCGGGCGCCCCTCGAGCATCTCGTAGAGGATGCAGCCGAGCGAGTAGATGTCGGTGCGGTAGTCGAGCGACTGCCCGTTGCACTGCTCCGGCGACATGTACTGCGGCGTGCCGAAGACCTCGCCGGCCTTGGTCAGCTTCATCGCGTCGAAGCCACCGGCGATGCCGAAGTCGAGGACCTTGACGACCGTCGAGACGCCGACCGACTCGACGAAGATGTTGTCGGGCTTGAGGTCGCGGTGAAAGACCTCGTGCTCGTGCGCCTCGCTCAAGCTCTCGGCGATCTGGCGGGCGTAGCCGAGGGCCTCCATCTCGGGGATCGAGCCGTCGCGCTCGAGCATCTCGGCGAGGCTCTCGCCGGTCAGCAGCTCCATGACCATGTACGGGCGCCCGTCCATGGTCTCGCCGTGCTCGTAGACCCGGATGGTCGACGGGTGACGGAACTGGCTCGTGATCTCGAGCTCGCGGCGGAAGCGGGTCAGGAAGGTGCGGTCGCTGAGGCACTCACGACGGACCAGCTTGATCGCGACCTTGCGATCGACCTGCATGTCGTAGGACTCGAAGACGATGCCCATCCCGCCTTCGCCGATCAGCCCGGTGATCTTGTACCGGTTGTTGATGATCTTGCCGATGTCCTGACGGTGCGGCGCCTCGCGGAGCTCGACCTGCAGCGTGTCGGCGTCGTCGTAGGAGTCCTCGCGGCGGGACTCCTCACGTCGGGTCGAGGCCCTGCGCGGGCGCTGGGGGCGTCTTGAGGGGGGACGGCGGGGCATGTGGAGGTGCGCCGGGGGACAGTGCGCGGAGACTATAGTGTCCCGGAGGCGAGAAAAAGTGTAGCGGGTTAGTTTTTTTTGTCCTGTCGCGCATGCGGAGGCCCCGGCGCTGGCGGCATCACAAGCGCTCGTGTCGGCGAGGCGCGCTCTGGCACATCTCCGGCGCGCCTCCGTCTCCTGTGCGGCCTGTCTCCGGCCTGTCGAAGGTGTCACGAACAGCCTGCGCGATGGCGCGTTCACGCGTGCTTGACGGCCGCATGATTATCGCCCGTGAAAGCTGAAATACGGATCTGGGGGGCTGGCCTGGCCGGTCTTGAGATCGAGGTGAAGATGATTGTGGTGCGCACGATCGTGATCGGGCGTGAGCAAGGTGTGCACGAGTCCGAATCGGTACGCGTAGCAGACGAAGCCGAGGTAGAGGTCGCCCGCCGGCGCGCTCGATCCAGGAGGCGGCTCGGCGCCCGGCGCACGCGCTCGCCTGGAGTCGCGCGCGCTCGGGCACGATCGCAGGCTCCGTCGAGGGTAGTGCTGCTCGACCTTCGTCAGCGGGTGGCCAGGGCCGCGCTTAAAGCCGAGGATGTCGATCGCCAGGCCGACGTTGTGGCGACTCCGCGGTTTGGCCCGCGCGATGCTTCCGCGCCGCAGCGCTGAGAAGTACTGCACCTCGGTGACGCCGCGATCGCGCAGCCAGGCCGCGAGCGGCAGCATGGCGACGACCAGCCGACAATCCCAGATGGTGTGGTGATCGCTCTCGGGATCGTCCGACCACGGGATCAGGAATTCGACCCCGGCGATCGGTCCGCGAAGTCGGACGGGGAGCGCCACCTCCGGCGCTTGTCCGCGCTGAACTGTCGCAAACGCCACGCCGTGACGACGCAGGTGCTCGTGACATTGACGACGGTCCATCCCCATCACGGTGGTCGCGTCGAGCCGCGGCAGGGTCTGCGGGCCGCTGCCGACCGAGGGCCGCGCGTGGCTCGGTGGTTCGCGTGGGTCCGCGCGTGTAGGACGCGCAGACGGGGACGGGCGCGACGTGGGGGTCGATGGTGCGCTCACCGCGGGCGCGATCGGGGGCGTCGCCGCCGCCCGCGGCGCGTCGGCGCACCGCGCACGGGAGGCGCGGATCGGTCGACCAGCCCGTTTCCATCCATGGGGGCAGTCCGGCGGGGACGAGCTCGGGAGCCGCCAGCGGTGGCGGGATGACCAGCTTGGATCCGGGCGTGAGTCCGCGCGCGACGCCGCGGGCCACAGGAGCCCGAGCAGCGCGAGGCCCAACACAGCGAGCCCTCCGGCGCGTCTGCAGACGCCCGCGAGGCCGGGATCGTCGGCACGGTAGCGATGCTCACGGTGTGACATGGGTGTAAGGAGTTTACCTACATAGATCGCACGGTGCCGCATCCCCGGCAACTTCCTTGCGCAGCTCGCGGCGCAGGCCGCGGGACGACCGGCCCAGGGGCCCGCTGGCTCGACGTGTCGGCGGCCGCGGTGATTCCGAGGACGCGTCGTCAGGGCGCGAAGCGTCGACTCGACGGCGCCGCGGAGATCGACACGGCTCCCCTCACGCCCAGCGATGGGGTGAGGGGGCGCCACGGGGGCTGTCTTGATGGGTGCGTGGGGTTTCCGTATCGTCCGGCAATCCATGCCCGACGCCGCGTCCACTGAGCCCCTGTCGCGCCCATCCACGCCCGTGTCGACGCCCTACGCGGCCCAGCACAAGATCCGCGTGGTCACCGCGGCGGCCCTGTTCGACGGACACGACGCCGCGATCAACGTGATGCGCAGGATCCTCCAGAGCTCGGGCGCGGAGGTCATCCACCTCGGCCACAACCGCGGCGCGGAGGAGGTCGTCGACGCGGCGATCCAGGAGGACGCCCAGGCGATCGCGGTCAGCTCCTACCAGGGCGGCCACGTCGAGTACTTCAAGTACATGCACGATCTCCTGCGCGAGAAGGGGGCCGGGCACATCACGCTGTGGGGCGGGGGCGGGGGCGTCATCGTCCCGCGCGAGATCGAGGACCTGCACACGTACGGCGTCGATCGCATCTTCAGCCCCGAGGACGGCCGCCAGCTGGGTCTTCAGGGCATGATCAACCAGATCCTGCGGGGCGCGGACTTCTCGACCATGCCCGAAGATCCGCTAGCGAGCCTCGCCACCGTCCGCGAAGGGGGCGCGAGCGCGACCGAGCTCGCGCGCCTGATCACCGCGCTCGAGAACGAGGGGCCGCAGCGCGCGGCCTTGCTCGCGGCGGTGCGCGACGCCGAGGCCCCGGCGGTCCCGGTGCTCGGCCTCACCGGCACCGGCGGCGCCGGCAAGAGCTCGTTGACCGACGAGCTGGTCTCGCGCTTCGTGCGGGACAACCCGAGCAGACGTCTCGCGGTCATCTCGATCGATCCGACCCGGCGGCGCACGGGCGGCGCGCTGCTCGGCGATCGAATCCGCATGAACTCGCTGCGCAGTAAGCACGTGTTCATGCGCAGCATGGCGACGCGGGCCTCCGGCGTGGAGCTCTCGCGCGCGACCGACGACGCCGTGCGCCTGTGCAAGCTCGCGGGCTTCGAGCTGATCATCGTCGAGACCAGCGGGATCGGGCAGGGCGACGCCGAGATCACGCGCCTCGCCGATCGCACGCTTTATGTGATGACCGCCGAGTACGGCGCGCCCAGTCAGCTCGAGAAGATCGAGATGCTCGATCTCGCCGACGCCGTCGCGATCAACAAGTTCGAACACAAGGGCAGCAAAGACGCGCTCCGCGACGTTCGCAAGCAGCTGCGCCGCAACCGACAGCTGTTTCACGCCGAGGACGAAGCGCTCCCGGTGTTCGGCACCGTCGCCAGCCGCTTCAACGACAGCGGCGTCAACGGCCTCTACGCGCACCTGTGCGGCCTGCTCTCGACCGAGGCGCGGCCGTGGACGACCGCGCTCCCGGAGGATCAGCGCGCGATCGTCTCCAACACCCGCGACATGATCCCGGGCGAGCGCACGCGCTACCTCGGCGAGATCGTCAAGACGGTGCGCGACTACAAGGCCCGGGTGCGCGCGCAGGCCGAGCTCGCGCAGACCCTCGGCGGGCTGCAGCGCGCGCGGGCGCTGCTCGACGCCGACGACGAGGGCGGCGAAGCCACGGGCGACGTGAAGACCTGGCTCGATCGCCAGATCGACGACCACGCCGCGCGCCTCGACGCCGACGCGCGCGTGGCCCTCGAGACGCTGCCGCGGCTGCGGGCGGCCTACGCCGAGGATGAGTACGTCATCAAGATCCGCGGGCGCGAGATCCGGTACCCGACCTTCGTCACCACGCTCTCCGACAGCCGCGTCCCCCGGGTCGCGCTGCCGCAGACCGACGAGCCCGGCGCGATCATCCGCTACATGCTGCTCGAGGGCCCCCCCGGGTCGTTCCCCTACACCGGCGGCGTGTTCCCCTTCAAGCGCGAGGGAGAGGACCCAAAGCGCATGTTCGCCGGCGAGGGCGGGCCCGCGCGGACCAACGAGCGCTTCCACTACCTCTCGAGCGGCGAGCCGGCGAAGCGGCTCTCGACCGCCTTCGACTCGGTCACGCTGTACGGCTGGGACCCGGGCGAGCGGCCCGACATCTACGGCAAGATCGGCGAGAGCGGCGTCAGCGTGTGCACGCTCGACGACGCCAAGCTGCTCTACCGCGGCTTCGACCTGTGCGCCCAGACGACCAGCGTCAGCATGACGATCAACGGGCCCGCGCCGATCCTGCTCGCGTTCTACATGAACACCGCGATCGATCAGCAGCTCGAGCGCGCCGAGGCCGAGAAGGGCGCGCCGCTCGAGGCGCGCGAGCGCGAGGAGATCAAGGCGCGCACGCTGAAGGTGGTGCGCGGCACGGTCCAGGCCGACATCCTCAAGGAGGACCAGGGGCAGAACACCTGCATCTTCTCCATCGAATTCGCGATGCGGATGATGGGCGACATTCAGGAGTACTTCATCGCCCACGGCGTGCGGAACTACTACTCGGTCTCGATCAGCGGCTATCACATCGCCGAGGCCGGCGCGAACCCGATCTCGCAGCTCGCCTTTACGCTGGCCAACGGCTTCACCTTCGTCGAGTACTACCGGGCCCGCGGCCTCGACGTCGACAAGTTCGCGCCCAACCTCAGCTTCTTCTTCTCCAACGGCCTCGACGCCGAGTACACCGTGATCGGTCGCGTCGCGCGGCGGATCTGGGCGGTCGCGATGCGCGACCTCTACAAGGCCGGCGCGCGCAGCCAGAAGCTGAAGTATCACATTCAGACGAGCGGTCGATCGCTGCACGCGATGGAGATCGACTTTAACGATATCCGCACGACGCTGCAGGCGTTGTTCGCCTATTACGACCACTGCAACAGCCTGCACACCAACGCGTATGACGAGGCGATCACGACGCCGACCGAGGAGAGCGTCCGCAGGGCCATGGCGATCCAGCTCATCATCACCAAGGAGCAGGGCCTGGCGAAGAGCGAGAACGTGCTCCAGGGCTCGTACGTCGTCGAGGCCCTGACCGAGCTCGTCGAGGAGGCGGTGCTGGACGAGTTCACCCGGCTCGACGAGCGCGGCGGCGTGCTCGGGGCGATGGAGCGGCAGTATCAGCGCGGCAAGATCCAGGACGAGAGCCTGAAGTACGAGCGTCTGAAGCACAGCGGTGAGCTGCCTATCGTCGGCGTCAACACGTTCCAAAACCCCGCGCGCACCGGCGACGACGAAGCCTCCTCCATCGCCTTAACGCGGGCCAGCGCCGACGAGAAGAACGCTCAGATCGCGCGCTTGCGCGCGTTTCAGGCGCGGCACGAGGACGCGTCCCCGGCCGCGCTCGAGCGACTCAAAAAAGTCGCGCTCGCCGGCGGCAACATATTCGCGGAGCTGCTGGAGACGACGCGTGTATGCAGCTTGGGGCAGATCTCTGAGGCCTTGTTCGAGGTCGGCGGAGAGTATCGCCGCAACATGTAGCGGGCCGCTGCGGGCTCCCAAGGGCGAGCGCGGGCGAGCGCGGGCGAGGCCCAGCTCGCCCTCGTTCGTCGTTCTACCGGGTAATTCCCCCGAACCTCGGCGGCCTCGCGCCGCGTGGATCCTCCGTGGCGTCCGGATGTCGCGTCTCGCCACGATCGTCGGCGCTAAATCTACCGTGTAAATTACATCACTATTTAGGACCCAGAATCGTTCTCTACATTAACATTCATGATACACTAACGAAGATGTCGAAATACGAGAGCGCAATCAGAACCGCTATCGACGCGCAGGAGCGCCAGGTTTGCCTCGATCTCTTGAGGAACTCCCCAGCGCTGACCCTCGGCGAGATACATAAGCTCAGCCGTGGGAGCATCGGGCGCCACTTTAGCTCCATCACGGTCGGCGAGCTGCTCGGCGGCCCCGTGCAGCAAGACGCGGAGGCGCTGCCGAAGTCGGGCGCGCCCGCCGAGGACGGCGTCGCGCCGGCGACGGTGAACACGCGCACCGCCGCGGGACGTCAGGCCTACGACAACGCGATGCTCGAGGCGCTTAAAGCCGAGGAGGCGCCGGTCAGCGCCGCGCAGCTGATCGCCAAGGTCGGCGGCACGAAGCTGCAGGCGCGCATGGCCCTCAACCGCCTGATCGACGCCAAGAAAGTCGTCTGGACGGGGAAGGCGCGCGGCACGAAGTACAGCGCCGCTTGATTCGTTAGAGTGTCCAAATAGACAGGTTGACATCACGCGCCTGGCCGCGCGCTGGCTTCCCCTCCTTCGGTGCACATACACGCTCCGTCACGAGGTGATCCCGCGACGCGCGGCTGGGTGCGAAGTTGTTTGCGCGGCGCTGCGCACCACGTGACGCACCCGTCAGGCTCGCGCCGCCGTTGGCGCACGCGCGCGTGTCATGGAGGCAGGCACAGCGTCGAGACGGCCGCTTTGGCCAGCGTAGTTTGTACTCAGGCGGTCTCAGCGATCGGCGTAGAGCGGCGTTCTCGGCCGCGCGTCGGGGACGGCGCGACCCCAGGGCTCGACATCGCGCGGTCACGACCCCAGCGAAGCGGACGATCGTTTGGCCGAATTCACGAGCTCGTGCTTGCATGTACCAGGAACCGTTCGGGTACCATTTAGGCGAAACATCTCCCAAACGCGCGCCGTACCAGGTCGTAGCCGCCGGGAGCAGGAGTGCAGCAAGCTATGAGCCGCGATTCCACGAGTCAGCGTTGGTCGAGTCCCCTCACTGTTCGCAGCGTTGATCCACGCACCAAGCCCGCGTCAGCGCTCCGCGGTCTCGCCGCGACGCTCGCGGCGTCATTCGTAGCGATATCGGCTCCGCTCGGCTGCAGCGGCGACGACGGCCCCGAGACCTCCGACGCGACCAACGAGGCCACGAGTGAAGGGGCCTCGAGTGAGGGCACTACAGATGGGGCGTCAAGCACCGGCGTCGAGCCGACGACCGCTGGCCCTGTCAAAGAGGACATGAGCGGGGTCGGGGCGATGTGCAGCCTGCTGCAGCAGGACTGCCAAGACGGCGAGAAGTGCGTGCCCTTCAACGAGAACGGCGGCATCTTCCCCGATGGCGTCAAGTGCGTCCCCGAGACGCCGAACGCGGACGAGATCGGCGCCGAGTGTCTGACCATGGGCGGCTTCGGCTCGGGCGAGGACACCTGCATCGCCGGCTCGCTCTGCCTCGACCTTGACGACGACGGCTTCGCGACCTGCGTCGAGTTCTGCCAGGGCCCCAGCGCCGAGGAGGCCTTCTGCCTCGATCCCGACTACACCTGCGTCGAGCTGTTCGAGCCGATCGTCCCGGTCTGCTTCCGCAAGTGCAACCCGCTGGTCCAGGACTGTCCGAGCGGCGAGGGCTGCTTTATGGACGCGCCCATGCTCGGCGCCGAGGGCTTCGTGTGCATGCCGCTCGTCAAGAACCTCAGCCCCGGCGGGGGCGTGTTCCCGGAGGGCTGCATCGCGATGTCGAACTGCGCGCCCGGCAACTCGTGCGTGTTCGCCGAGAACGTCCCCTCGTGCCAGGGGGTCTACTGCTGCACGCCGTGGTGTGACCTCGACCTCCCGGACCCGTGCCCGGAGTACGAGGAGACCATGAGCTGCATCCCCTGGTATCCGCAGGGCGAGGCGCCGCCGAACTTCGAAAACGTCGGCATCTGCGGGATCTTGCCTTAAGGACTGGTCCGGCGGGCCGGCGGTCCGCGCGGTCCCGTCGCGGGCCGTTCGGGCTTGCGGCGCGGCGGCTGTCCGGCGTACACCGAGATCATGCCGGTCACGTCGCAGCGGTCCTGTGGTTCAAGCTGGATCGCGCGGCGATCCTCCGCGTTGGCGCTCGCGCCGCTGCTGGGCATGAGCGCCTGCTCGATCAGCTGCGGCGACGCCGGGAGCGGGACCTCGCAGGCCACCAGCGCGACGGAGGCGAGCGCGAGCGAGGCGGGGACGAGCGCGAGCACGACCGCCCAGAGCACCTCGTCGAGCACGGCGGGCGCGGAGACCGACGCCGCGACCGCGACCGACACGGGGACCGCCGGCTTCACCTGCGAGGCGCAGCAGCTCAAGGCGCCCGGCACGGGCTTCTTCACGGATGTCTCCGAGGCCAGCGGGATGCAGGTCGAGAACTTCGTCCCCGATCCCGCTGAGCCGATCCCGATCAACGATCACAGCCGGCTCGGCTGGGCCGACCTCAACGGTGACGGGCTCGACGACATCGTGGCCCACAGCCTGTTCCCGAACCCGCAGGCGGGGATCCCGTTCGAACACCTCGTGTTCCTCAACAACGGCGACGGGACGTTCACGCACTTCAGCGACGAGTCCGGCCTGCGCGACGTTCAGGCCGGCTTCTTCGCGTTCGGCGACGTCGACAACGACGGCGATCAGGACTGCTACGCCGGCCTCGACATCACGCTCGGCAGCCACCAGAGCCAGCTCTTGCTGAACGACGGGACCGGCCGCTTCACGCCCGCGCCCGGCTCCGGCGTCGGCGCGGGGATCTCGGGGACGCGCGCGGCCAACGGGGTGTTCGCGGACTACAACGGCGACGCGCGCCTCGACCTGTTCGTCGCGAGCGGGCAGACCGGCTTCGCCGTCGTCGATCAGCTGTTCTTCGGCTTCGGCGACGCCACCTTCCAGGACGTCAGCTCCCAGTTCTTGCCGACGACGGTCGGGCAGCCGGGCAACGGCGCGGTCGCCTGCGACTACGACGACGACGGCGACCTCGACGTCTTCGTCTCGAACTACGGCGTCAGCGTCGCGCTCGGCGAGAACCACCTGTGGGAGAACGACGGGACCGGGCACATGAGCCAGGTCGCGATCGAGCGCGGCTTCGCCTCGCTGGCGACCGGCAACTACTACCTCTCCACCACCGGTTACGGTCAGGACCCGGAGCCCGACGCGGGCCCCGGCGACTACGTGGGCTCCAACGGCTTCGGGCTGCAGTGCGAGGACGTCGACAACGACGGCGACCTCGACATCTACCTCGTGACGATCTCGCACCCGGTCGACGGGGACTACAGCCGCAAGTGGTCGGACCCCTCGCAGCTGCTGATCAATCAAGGCGCCGCGGGCGGCTTCGCCTTCGTCAACGAGTTCCAGGAGCGCGGGCTGCCCTTCAACGAGGGCGACATCGACGGCTCGATGATCGACTTCGACAACGACGGGCGCGTCGACCTCGCGGTCTCGCGCGACAAGAAGTACGAGGGCAACTACTCCGAGATCGACCAGCTCGCGTGGTTCGGCCTCATGCACCAAAACGAGGACGGGACGTTCACCAACCTGGGCCCGCAGAGCGGGATCAACCACCCCGACGATCCGCTGCAGCGCATGAAGCAGGCCCAGAACCACGCCTGGGCCGACTACGACCACGACGGCGACCTCGACCTGCTCGTCGGCGGCCGCGACACCGGCGGCGGGCGCCCGAACTTCCTGTTCCGCAACGACATCGGCAGCCAGAACATGTGGCTCGCGCTCCACGTCCGCGGCGACGGCGAGAACGTCACGCGCGACGCCTTCGGCACCCGCGTGACGCTGCGCTTCGCGGGCCGCGACGAGGTGGTGGTCCGCGAGCTCAAGTCGAGCCGCGGGACCTACAACTCGATCGACTCCCGCGCGCTGCACCTCGGCTTCGGCGCGTTCGGCTGCCCCGAGAGCCTCGAGGTGCGCTGGCCCGACGGCACGACGGCGAGCTACCCGGCCGAGCAGATCCCCGTGAACCACTACGCGATCCTCGACTACCAAGCTGGCCTCTCGGTCAGCGACGAGTAGCCGGCGCAGTCGCCGGCTCAGCAGGTCAGGCCGCCGGCTCGCAGGGCAGGGTGATGCAGAAGTCGGCGCCGCCGCCCGGGCGCGCGCCGACCCGCGCGTCGCCGCCGTGGGCGCGGGCGAGATCGTGGACCAGCGAGAGCCCGAGCCCGGTGCCTGGGAGGTGGGAGTCCTCGGGGCGCTTGACGCGAAAGAAGCGCTCGAAGACGCGACGGCGCGCCGAGTCCGGGATCCCGGGGCCGCGGTCGCGGACGTGCAGCTCGGCGACGCCGGCGCCGGCGCGCGTGAGCTCGACCGCGAGCTCGCGGGCGCGCGCGTCGTCGCCGCCCGCGTACTTGAGCGCGTTGTCGATCAGGTTGATCACGATCTGCTCGATCGCCTGGGCGTCGTAACGGGCGATCACCGGCTCCTCCGGCACGCGCACGATCAGCTCGAAGCCCGCGCGCTCGACCCGGTCGCGCTGGGACTCGACGACGCGCTCGACCTGGCTCGAGAGCTCGCCCTCCGCGAGCTCGAGGGCGTGGCGACCCGCCTCGAGGCGCGAGACGGTCAGCACGTTGTCGATCAGCCGGGTGAGGCGGACAGTCTCGCGGGTCAGCTCGTCGTGCACCCGCGCGCGGCGCTCGGGCGAGACCAGCCCCTCGCGCAGCATCTCGGCGTGCATGCGGACGGTCGTCAGCGGCGTGCGCAGCTCGTGCGAGACCGCCGAGACGAAGGCCGCGCGCTGGGCCGCGAGCTCCTCGGCCTCCCGGCTCGCGCGGTTGATCGTGAAGCCGGCGGTGGCGATGACCGCGAGCAGGCCGAGGAGCGCGCCTGTCTGCAGGAGCAGGCTGGTGTCGAGCCCCGCGACCTCGTCCGCGCCGCTCGGGTAGCACAGCATGAGCTCCGGCAGCTTCGTCGAGATCGGGAGCGCGAGCGCGCAGGTCCCGGCGTCGCGCGTGATGCTGGGCCGCAGCGCCTGATCGTCCTCGTCCGCGAGGTGGCGCTCGAGCAGCGCGGGCAGCCAGGTCTGCTCGATGTAGACGCGGTCGAGCACCACGCCCTGCACGGAACCGGTCCCGGCGTGCGAGACGACGCGGTAGAGGAGCGGCGCGCCGTCGACCTCGGCGAAGCGCATCGGCGTGTAGTCGACGACCTGCGCGGGCCCGGGCGCGACCTCCGGGGGATCTGGGCGCGTTTTCGGGGGCGCGGCCGCCTGCTGCTGCGCCGGGCGCTTGTTGTTGGTCTGCTGGACCTGTTTTCGCTGCTGGAGCTGCTGCTGCTCGAGCTCGCCCCACGAGACCGAGTTGCGGCTGGTCTGCGGCGCCTGGCGGCCGCGCTTCTGTACGCGCTCGTTGGCCAGCAGGTCGCCTTTTTGGGCCTCGACGATGTCCTGCTGCTGGATGTTGCCCCAGGCGTTGAGGCTGGTCGTCAGCGGCGCCTGCTGCGGGACGGCCTGCGCGATGAGGGTGTCCGGGGGCGCCTCGACCGGCGAGGGCGGCATGCGCCCCGGCGCCGCGCCGGCGTCGCCGAAGCTCTGCGCGCGGATGTCTGAAAAGCCATCTCGCATCACGAGCGCGTACAGCTCGGCGGCGCGCGCCTGCGGGCTCCCGGGGGGCGACGGCGCGACGCCGCGATCGTCGTTCTTGTCGGCCGCGCGCGTCGTCTCGGGGATGGGCTCGTAGGGCGTGCGCACGGTGTGGCCCGCGCCCTCGGCGGCGGGGTCGACCTGGAAGTAACCACGGACGCGGCGATCATCCGGCGCGGCGGCCAGCGGGGAGACGGCGATCGGATCGTTGAGCGCGAGCAGCTCGGGCGGGCTGTAGTAGTGGTTGTAGAGGTAGAAGGGGCGCGCGTCCTCGCGGCGCCGCAGGTCCTCGAGGCTCTCGTCCACGGCCGCGCGGATCGCCTCGGCCGAGTGCACCAGGCGCTGGCGCTGGGCGGCGGCCTTCATCCCGCGCTCGCGCAGCGACGCGGTGAACCAGCCGACGCCGAGCAGCGCGGTCGGCAGCGCGATCCCGAGGGCGAGCAGCGTGAGGCGCGTGGGGCGACGGCTCACCGGTAGACCCCCGCGTTCGCCTCGGGCTCGGCCTTCGCGTCAAAGCGATAGCCGCGGCCGCGGACCGTCGCGATCCACTTCGGCCCGCCCGGCACGGCCTTCAGCTTGCCGCGCAGCTGCGCCATGTGCATGTCGACGGTGCGCGTGCGGATCGAGCCGTCGCGGTAGCCCCAGACGTCGGTGAGCAGCTCGCCGCGCGAGACCGGGCGGTGGTGGTGACCGATCAGGTACGTCAGGATCGCGCCCTCGCGGGGCGTGAGCGTCACGCGTCCCGCTGGCCACTCGATGTGCAGTCGATCGGCGTCCAGCGTGACCTGGCTGGCGTCGCCGCCGATCACGAAGCGGGTGGTGCGGTGGGCGCCGGCCTGCTGGCGCTGCTGCGCGTGCGCGCGCTGACGGCGGAGCAGACCGCGGGCGCGGGCGAGCAGCTCGCGGATCCCGAAGGGCTTGGTCACGTAGTCATCGGCGCCGGCCTCGATCCCGGCGACGATATCGCTCTCGGCGCCCTTCGCGGTCAGCATCAGCACCGGGCTGAGATCGCCGCGCGCCCGAAACCGCCGCAGGACCGAGAGGCCGTCGAGCCCGGGCAGCATGATGTCGAGCAGGACCAGGTCGTACTGGTTGCAGGTCAGCCGGGCGAGCCCCTCACGGCCGTCGGCGACGCTCTCGACGGTGAACCCTTGCCCTGAAAACAGGTCCACGAGGCCGTCGCGGATCGGCGCCTCATCCTCGACGATCAGGACCCGGGGAGCGCGCTGCATGTCGTGATAGTGACACAATCCCGGCGCGGGTCGTCGCGCGCGCGGTAATTGCTGTGTAAAACGACGCGGGTTTCATACTAGATGTTCTGCGCGAATCTGCCTGGCGCTCGCCGGTCTGCGAGCTCGCCTGTGTTATAGGACATTCATGTCTTTGAATGCCCTTACTCGTCGTTCGCGGTCGCCTCGCTGCTCATCACCCGACCGCGTCTCGAGCGCGTTGATCACCGCGCTCTCGCTCGGCGCGCTCGCGCTCGCTGGCTGCGGCGACAGCGAGGGCGACACGCGCGGCAGCGACAGCGACGCGAGCACGAGCACGACGCTGACCACCTCCGCCGGCAGCCAGACGAGCACCGCCGGGAGCAGCGGCTCCAACCCGACGATGACCGGCACCGTCGGTGACACGGGCTCGACCACCGGCGTCACCGCGACCAGCTCGTCGACGACCGTCGACCCGAGCACCACCGTGGATCCCTCGACCAGCTCGACGAGCACGGGGAGCACGGGCGGCAGCTGCGAGGACGGCGAGATCATCTGCGAGGACGGCGAGGCGCTGGTCTGCGACGGCATGGGCGGCTTTGAGCTGCTCGAGGTCTGCGACACCGAGTGCGCCGACGGGCTCGGCTGCGTGCTCTGCATCCCCGGCGAGGCGAGCTGCGAGGGCGAGAGCTCCGTGGTCTGCAACGATCAGGGCGACGGCTTCGACGACCCGGTCGAGTGCGACCCGGTCCAGGGCGTGTCGTGCAACCCCGACTCCGGCTACTGCGAGGGCGCGTGCTCGCCCCAGAGCCTCGGGCTCAGCTACATCGGCTGCGACTACTACCCGACCGTCACGCAGCAGCTCGACTCCTACGTCGGCGGCAGCCAGTACGCGGTCGCGGTCGCCAACACCACGGCCGAGGTCGCGAACGTCACGATCACCCGCGGCCCCAACCCGGTCACCAACGTCATGGTCCAGCCCAACAGCGTCCAGGTCGTGACGCTGCCGTGGGTCAACGAGCTGGTGTTGGGGACAGGTCCCTCCAAGGTCGCGGTCGACGGCGCGTATCGCCTGCGCTCCGATCGCCCGGTGACCGTCTACCAGTACAACCCGCTGGCCGCGAACGTCACCAACGACGCCTCGCTGATGCTGCCGGTCAACGCCTGGACGGGCAACTACGTGGTCGCCGCGTGGCCGTACTGGGCGGCGTACCCGGGCTTCTACTCGGTCACGGCCAAGGCGGACAACACCACGGTCACGATCACCGGGCCGACGCAGAACCAGACGACCCAGGCCGGCGGCGGCGTCGACGCCAGCGGCAACGGCGTCGTCATGCTCAACGAGGGCGACGTGCTGCAGGTGGTCTCGGGCAACGGCGGCGACCAGACCGGCGCCTTCGTCAACGCCGACAAGCCGGTCCAGGTGCTCGGCGGGCACGACTGCACGCAGGTCCCGATCGGCGTCGCGGCCTGTGACCACCTCGAGGAGAGCATGTTCCCCATCGAGACGCTGGCGACCGAGTACATCGTCGTCCCGCCGGTGCAGGTGCCCAACGACCAGCTCGCCAAGGCCCAGGTGATCCGCGTGGTCGCGACCGCGCCCGACACTCAGCTGACCTTTGAGCCCGATCAGGGCGTGAACACCAACCTCGCGCAGGCTGGCAACTTCGTCGAGATCCCGATGACGACCAACAGCTTCAAGGTCTCGTCGAACAACAAGATCCTCGTCGCGCAGTACATGGTCGGCCAGCAGGCGAACTTCGGGACCAGCGATCCGGCGATGCTCGTCGCCGTCGCGACCGAGCAGTACCGCACCAACTATCTGTTCCACGCGCCGGTCGGCTGGTCCGGCAACTACGTCGACATCATCGCGCCGGACGGCGCGGGCGCGACCGTCGACGGGATGGACGTGCAGGGCTTTACGCCGATCGGCGCCACCGGCTTCTCGGTCGCGCACGTCAAGCTCAGCAACAACGGCGACGGCAACCACGAGGTGCTCTCGAACTCGAAGATCGGCATCAGCGTCTACGGCGTGCTGAACTACGGGAGCTACTGGTACCCGGGCGGCCTCGACCTCGCGCTGATCCCCGAGTAGGCGGGAGCCTGGCGGCGCGCGGCCGGGCTGAGCTCGCGCGCGCGTCGCTTGGGCCGCGTTGAGGCGTACGCGCTTCGGCGCGAGCGATCAGGCCGGCAGGAGCGGGACCTGCATGGTAGGCCCGAGGGACAGGTTGAGCTCGCGCAGGCCGTAGAATTGCTCGCCGTCGATCACGGGGTCGATGGCGTGCCCTGGGTCGGCGGTGATCTTGACGTGCGCGATCCGGTCGTCGAAGACGTTGCGCCCGAGCAGCGGCGCGCCGAAGACGATCGAGGGGAGGTTGGCGACCGCGCCCATCGGCGTCGAGTCGAGCGCCTGGAAGTGGATCGCGCCGGGGCGCTCGGCGAGCGGGAAGCAGCGCAGGATGCCGGCGAGGTTGATGTCGACGGCGCCGACCTGCAGCGCGATGAACTCGGTGCTCGGCAGCGCGGTCCCGTCGACCTCGATGCGCGCGCGGGTCGGCTTGAAGAAGGTCTCGCCGTACTCGCGCAGGGTGCTCGGCGCGAGCCTGCGCAGCGTCGGCCCGAGCGACTGGACCACCGCGCCGCCGGCCGCCGCCCCGATCACGCCCGCGATCTCGGCGGCGCCGCGGGTCTTGGGCAGCTTGTAGAATTTGTCGAAGAAGTTGGCCCCGACGCCGCCGACGGCGGTCGCGATGCCGAGGCGGTCGAAGTCGGTCGTGTTGCCGCGCTCGTCGACCACGGCGCCGTGGTGCCGGCAGGTGTCGACGGTGATCGTCTCGGGTCGCTCGCCGCGATCGAGGACGTCGATGAGGCGCACGAGGATCGACTCGGCCTCGCCCTTGAGGCCCGCCTTGCGGGCCACGAAGTCGACCGTGCCGCCGTTGGTGGGGACGATCACGGGGAGCTTGTCGGCCGTCTCTCCGCGCGCGCGCAGGCGGTCAAAGCTGGTGTTGATGGCCCAGTGCAGGGTGCCGTCGCCGCCGTCGCAGACGAGGTACTCACAGCCCGCGTCGAGCAGCTCGTCGATGGCGCCCGGCAGCTCCTCGAGGGTCCGCGTTCGTTTGAGGACCCCGCGCTTGCCGATCATCTGCTCGAGACGAACCGCGCGGTCTTGGGACCGCCAGTTCTTCTTCGAGTTGGGGTTGGTGATGACGCCGATGGTCGCGGGCATGCTGGGGGGCTCAGGAAACCTTACGGGACGCCGCGTACGACCGGCAAATTGTTGTCGTGGCACTTTCTCATCCGGCGCTTGTTTGCGCAGCGAGGTGTGCACACCCGCGCGCGCTCCCCGGGAGCCCTTGGGTCATCTCGCCACGCGCGGATCGACGGCACGCGCGGGTTCTGGCCCTTTGTACAGTCGGCGGTAAAGCTTGCGGGGCGCGTAAAGACGGCGTTCTCGCCCGAGTGTGCAAAGTGTTGCGCGTGCCGTGTGCAGACGCAGCCGAGGCGCCGGCGCGCGGGGCGGGGGACGCGGCCTTCGGACGGGGGAATTTTCCTACCGAAGCTTCACGCGCGCGCCGGCGGCCTCGAGCAGCTCACGAAGCACGCGGGCATGCTCGAGGCGGAGCCCCTCGGCGACCGTATACGGGAGCGAGTCGATGATCTGCTTGGCGGCCCGCAGCGGCACGTGGAGGTGCTGGCGCAGCGCCTTCATCACGGCGATGCGCTCGCCGCCGTGCTCGAGCAGCAGCACGTCGAACTCGGGGACGCCCATCGTGCTCCGGTCGAGGTCGACGGTCGCGGGCTGGGGGAGGACGAGGCGCTCGACGCCCCAGCGCTCCTCGAGCTCGTGCAGCAGGTCGCGGAGCTCGGCCGGGCGCAGCGACTCGAGGTAGGCGACCACCTGCTGCTTCGTCAGCCCCGTCATCGAGCCTCGCCCGCCGCCGGCGTCGCGTGCTCGACGAGCACCACCGCGAGCTCGTTCTGCAGCCGGCGGACCTTGTGGATCTTGTACTTCTCGAAGCCGTTGACGAGGATCGAGAACGCGAGCGGGCGCGCGCCTCCGGGGCCGGCGTAGCCCGAGAGCGAGGAGACGTTGTTGAGCGTGCCGGTCTTGGCCCGCACCAGCCGGGCCTGGGGGGTGTTCTTGAGCCGGCGGCGCAGCGTCCCGTCGGCGCCCGCGATCGGCAGCGAGGCGACGAAGTCCGCGGCGTAGCGGAAGTCGCGGTAGACGGCCGCGAGCAGGCTGGTCATCTGCGCGCTGGTGATCTTGTTGTTGTCGTAGAGCCCGGAGCCGTTGTTCATCGTGAAGCCGGCGAGGTCGATGCCGAGGCCCTCGAGGTGCGCGCGCACGCGCGTCACGCCGCCGGCGGAGCTCGCCGGCTCGCGGTTGCCGTCCACGGTGTCGATGAGCTTGAGCACCTGCTCGGCCATGAAGTTGTTCGAGAGCTTGTTGACGCTGCGGATCAGCACCGAGAGGCTGCGCGAGCGATGAATCGCCAACAGCTCCGCCTTGCCCGGTCGACGCGCGAGGCGGACGTCGGCGCGATCGACCTTGATGCCGCGCTGGGCGAGCACGACGCGGAAGGTCTCGCCGGCGAAGCGCGAGGGGTCGTGCACCGGGTAGCGATAGCTCGCGGTCCCGGCGTCCGCGCCGATGGTCCCGCCGAGCTCGAGCTGCAGCACGCCGGCTTTCTCGCTCGGCGAGACCACGACCTTGTCCTGGCGTCCGCTCGCGGTCGAGGTGTTGTTGACGAGCTTGATCGAGGGGACCGGCGGCACCACCTCGGCGCGGGTCTTGGCCCCAGGGGTCTCGCCGGGGAACAGCTTGACGACGAAGCTGTTGAAGTTGACCGAGGTCGCGCCGCCCGGCGCGCGGTACGACGCGAACTCCGACTTCTGGTCAAAGCCCGGCGGGAGGCCGTCTTTGTCGAACGCGCTCGAGTCGACGACGACGCCGCCCGTGATCCGGCGGACGCCGTTGACGTAGAGCGTGTCGGCGAGCTTGTAGAGGTTCTCGATCACGAGCAGGGGATCGCCGCCGCCGACCAGGTACACGTCGCCCTGCACGCGCGCGCCCTTGACCGCGTCATCCTCGGCGAAGACCCGGGTCGAGAACCGCGCCTCGGGGCCGAGCAGCGCGAGCGCGGAGGCGGTGGTCACGACCTTGATCCCGCTGGCGGGGTTGAGCGGGAGGTCGGGGTCGCGGCTGTAGAGGCGCGCGCCGCTGGCGACGTCGACGACGGTGACGCTGAGCTGCGCGCCGTCGAGGAATTTTGCCCCGTCGATCAGCGCGTCGAGCTTCTCGGTGAGCGCGCTCGCGCGGGCCGATGGCTGCGGCGCGGCGTCGGCAGCGACTGCGACTGCGGCAGTCGAGGCTGCGGCGGCGGCGGCGGCCGGGGCGGCGAGGGTGACGAGCGCGAAGCAGAGCGTCGCTACCTGAGCAGGGCGTGGGCGTGGGCGGCGAGCGTGGCGCGGGCGAGAGAAACGCACGGACCTGAGAGTACCGACAAAGCGCCGGCGAAGTTGGCAAAGCGCCGACAAAGCGCTGACAGAGCGCGAGCGCCGAGAGAGCATCGTCGCGGCGAGAGGGGGTATACTCGGCGCACCATGGATATGGCGCGTTTGGGGCACGGGGACGGGGCACGGGTTCAAGACCGGCGCGGGCGCAGGCCTCGCGGGAACGCGCGGCGGCGGCGGCGATGGTTCGCGCTCGCCCTCGCGATCGCGGCGCTCGGATATGGGAGCGAGGTCGCGGCCGCGCCAGCGCCCGACACCGAGCTGTTCGTGCGCAGCGTCGAGCGAGTCGTGCCGATGGATCGCGCGCGCCTGCTGGGCGCGCCGGCTGGTTCGGTCGCGCACTACGAGCAGCGCGGCTTCTCGATCCACGGCCTGCCGGTGCGCGGCGCCTACGAGACCGCCTTGGTCAACGAGGACGGTCAGGAGCAGCGCGTGGTGCTCTCGAGGCCGCCCGTCGCCGCGCCCCAATTCCGCCCGGAGGACGCGCGGGTGACCGCCGAGCAGGCGCGGACCATTGCGATCGCGCACCAAGTCGACGCCGGCTCCGTGGACCCGGGGGAGCCCGAGCGCGAGCCCGAGCTGGTCTACCTCGACATCCTGGGGCGCCCGATCTTGGTGTGGGAGACGCACATGCCGCTCGACCTCTCCGGCGGCGAGCCCACGAGCAAGACGCTCTACGTGTCCGCCGCGACAGGTCGGGTGCTGCACGAGATCGAGCACGTGCGCGCGGCCAAGGCGACGGTGTTCCCGATCAACCCGGCGACGACCCCCGTGGCCGTCGACGTCGAACTCACCAACATCGAGACCAGCGGCCCTGGGGAGACCCTGACCGGCGCGCGCGTGGCCTCGATGAACTGCTCGCTCGAGCCGCCCGAGGACGAGGAGATGATCCCCGCGTGGTGGGACGAGGGCGAGTGCTACCCGATGCAGCTCGCGCGCTCGAACGACGACGGGGACTTCGAGGTCCCGATCCCCGTGCTCACGGACTGGCCGATTCACACCGCCGGCGATGACCTCTACTCGGAGGTCTCGATGTTCTATCACGGCGAGCGCTTCCTGCATGAGCTCGAGAAGTTCGGGCTCTACGAGTTCAAGTGTGACACCGCGCTGATGCTCGCCAACATGCGCTACCAGGAGGTCTCGGAGAGCTACCCCGACCTCGACTACGGGCCGCTCAACAACGCCTACTACACCAACAAGTGCGAGGCCGATCTGGGCCCGACGATGATGTTCGGGCAGGGCTCGTCGGTCGACTACGCCTACGACGGCGATGTCGTCTACCACGAGATGGGTCACGGCATGGTCGCGCTGCTGACCCCCGAGGGCCTCAGCGGACGGCGCCTGCGCCCCGAGGCGGTCGTCGCCGACGCGGGCGGGATCAACGAGTCGATCGCTGACTACTTCGCGATCATCATGACCGACGAGCACCTGCTCGGCGACTACGTGGCGCGCTTCTGGCCCGGCTACGGCAAGGAGTACATCCGCACCGGCGAGAACACCAAGACCTGCCCGGACAACACCATCGGCCAGGTGCACAACGACGGCGAGCCGCTGACCGCCGCGCTGTGGGCCACGCGCAAGCGCGTCGGCAAGAAGCTCGACTCGGTGGCCCTCGACATGCTCCCGCGCCTGCCGGGCGACGCCGACCTCGAGACCGCCGCGAACGCGGTCCGGGAGATCGCCAAAGAGCGCTTCGCCGAGGGCAGCTGGAGCGCGCAGGATCTCGAGCACCTGTACCGCGCGTTCGAGAGCCGGGGGCTCTACGACTGCACGCGCGTCATCACCGACCCGGACGCGGTGGCGTCGGGCCGCTCGATGTACCTGCGCGGTAAGACCGACTCGGTCACGCCGTTCTGGCCGGGGCCCATGCAGCTGCGCGGCGAGGTCCCGGTCGGCAGCGACAACCTCGTGATCAGCTTCCGGCTCGCGCCGCGCGGGACCTCAACGGGGAACCCCAACACCAGCCCGGTCGACGCGATGGTGCTGATCAAGTGGGCCGACGAGCCCATGGAGTTCGAGTATCACCTGACCGCGAAGACCGACGACATCAACGGCTCGCCCGAGGGCGCCGACGCCGAGGAGGTGATCCAGGTCGTCGGCGACTGGGACGAAGAGCGCATCGCGACGCTGATCGGCTCGAGCGAGAACCAACTGCTGATCCGCGGGCTCAACCCCGGCACGGTCGCCTACGTCACGCTGGTCAACACCTACAAGTCGGAGGCCGTGGCGTCGTCGACCAAGATCACGAGCATCCCGACCGAGCTGCTCGACCAGGGCACGCCCGTGCCCGACGGCGGCGCGCCCGAGAGCGAGTCCGACGGCCTCGAGGGGGGCGAGAGCGGGGAGCTGCGCGGCGACGCCGACGTGAGCTGCGCCTGCACCACGGATCGGGGCAGCGGGGGCGGGGCGCCGCTCTCGGCCCTGGCCGTGGCGTTGCTCGCCGGCTGGCGCCGGCGTAGAAGTTGAGTGACTTGGCCGGCGATGAAGAGCACGACCGTCTCGGCGCGGGCCGGTTCGCGGAGTTCCTCCGAGGCGCCGACGACAGCCCGCGACATCGACCCCAGCGCGTCCTCGGCCGCCGCCTGTGGCCGTCGTGGCTGGGCGCGGCGGTGTTGGCCGGACGCGCGCTGAAGGTCTATCAAGACCGCGCGATCCGGTGGTTGTTTCGCACGTGGTTTGGGCGGCTCTTCCACGCCCTGTTCGCGCTCGCGCTCGCGGCCTTCATCGTGATCCCGGCGCTGCCCCGCGAGCAGAGCCACGCGTGGTTCGGCAAGGAGCGCATGGACGAGCTGGCCCGCGACATGCGGAACGTCAGCCTCTCGCAGCGCTGGATCATGTACTCGCCCAACCCCTCGCGCTGGATCACGCTGCTGGCGCTGTCAGAGTACCGCGCCGACGGCACGCTGGTGCGCCTCGAGGAGTACGAGAAAGCCGAGACCGGCTGGCAGACGCACTGGTGGTGGACCAAGTCGCGACGCGACATCTGGCAGTACTACGCGGCGATCCGGCGCAAGCAGGCGAACCCCAACCGCACGTGGTTCCTCAAGGGCGTGTGCGTCCGCGAGACCCGGGACCACCCCGAGGACCCGCCGGTCCGCATCCTCGCCGAGTCCGTGCGCCGCCGGATCACGCCGCCGCACAAGGTCCGTCGTGGACGCCCCGACATCGGCCCGGTGCAGCGCGAGACGATCCAGCTGCTCGACTGCCGGATCATGCCGGTTCGAACCATGATCAAGGATGATCGAGCGCGCCATGGCGACCCCTGAACCCACCGAGACCGCGAGCGCGGCGCCCGAGCCCAGCGGCGCGGGTCGTCTGGGACCGTGGCGCCGCTTCGTCAACGCGGCGCTGCTCGGGGAGGAGGACGCGACCGCGCTCGGGATGTGCCGCGCCGCGATCGTGCTCGTGTTCACGCTCAGCATGCTCGCGCACCTGGGCGCCGTGGCCGAGTACTTCTCGGACGAGTCCGCGATCTTCGGCGAGCACGCGCGCAAGGCCTTCCACAGCCGCTGGTCGCTGTTCTTCTACGTGCGCGAGGCCTGGGCGGTGCGCCTGGTCTACGCCGTCGGCGTGCTGGCGCACGTCTGCTGGATGTTCGGCCTGTTCACGCGGCTGTCGTCCTTCATCGCCTGGCTGGTGTGGATCAGCATGGTCGGGCGCAACCCGCTGCTCTACTCCATGCCCGATCAGTGGCACTCGGCGCTGGCGTTCTTCGTGATGCTGCTGCCGACCGGGCGCGGCTTCAGCCTCGACGCGCGCTGGCGCGGGCTCGGCGGGACGGTGCCCGTGTGGTGCCGACGCCTGATCCAGCTGCAGCTCGCGGTGCTCTACGTCAACGCGGCCATGGCGAAGACCGGCGACACCTGGCGCGTCACCGGCGAGGCCATGTACTACGCGGCCGCGAGCCCCTACAACCGGCACTTCCTCATCAACCACTGGCTCGCCGCGGCGCAGCCGTACCTGCTGAAGCCGGCGACCTTCGCGGTGCTGTACTGGGAGATGACCTTCGGCGCGTTCGTGCTGTTCGAGTGGTTTCGCGAGTCCTCGCGCGCGCGCTTTATGCGATACGTGCAGCTCGGCGTGGCGCTGCTCGGGGCGCTCGCCTACGCGTGGACGTCGAGCCTCGTGATCTTGCTGTCGGCCGAGGTCTTCGCCGCGCTCGCGATCCTCGACTGGATCAAGACCGCGACCGGCTGGCGCTGGCTCCCCTCGGCGCGCTGGCTGTTCCTCGGCTTCGGCGTGTTGATGCACGCGGGGATCCAGCTGCTGCTCTACGTCGCTTGGTTCTCGCCGCTGACCGTCGCGGCGTACCTCGCGTTCTTGCACCCGACAGAGGCGGCGCGCCTGCGCGCCTGGGCCCGCGCGCGGCTCACTCGGACGTGAAGTGGAACGGGTAGGTGATCGTGACGGTCCCCTCGCGGCCGTGGAAGGCCGGGAAGGTCCACGTCTCGACCTGCTCCATGACGCAGATGACGACGCAGGGGTCCTCGAGGCTCGTGTCGCTCAGCTCGACCTCGGAGACGGATCCGTCCATCGTCGAGATGTCCCAGCGCAGCGCGAGGCGACCTAGGGTGGGGTCGCGCGCGAGCCCCTCCTGGTAGCAGTCGCGGATCTCCTCGAGGTGCTCGCGGACCACGGTCCGGATCAGGCTCTTGTCGATCGAGTGCGCGAGCACGCCGGACGCGAGCGCCGCGGAGCTCGAGTGGGCCCACTCGTACACCGGCGGCATCTCGAGCGCGCAGCCGGCGGGGCCGCGCGATTCAGCGCTCGGCCGCGCGGCTCGGTCCTTCGCGGCGTCGGCTGAGCGCGGGGCGCTGGCGCAGGAGACCACGAGCAGCGGGAGGGCGGCGAGCAGCGGGCGCATGTCGGAACGGACAACTTCGCCCCGGCGAGGTTCCGACGCGGCGCGCGGGACGGCCTACAATCCCGTGACATGGCGAAGCTGCCCCCCGGTCCCCGCTCGATGCTGCTCACGACCATTCGCGTCGCGCGGACGCCGACCGAGGCGCTGCTGCGCTACCGCGAGCGCTACGGCGATCCGTTCTTTCTGCCCATGGGCAACGGCCCGATCGTAGCGACCGCTCAGCCGGCGCTGATCAAGGAGATGTTCGCCAACCGCGACGCGACGCTCTACGGGTCGTTCGGCTTCGAGTCGACCCGCGCGCTCGTCGGCGATCACACCGTGCTGATGATGAACGGCGCCGAGCACAAGCGCGAGCGCAAGCTGCTGACGCCGCCCTTCCACGGCGATCGAATGCGGGCCTACGGCGAGGTCATGATCGAGGCGACGCGCGCCGCGTTCGCCGGGCTCGGCGTCGGCGAGGAGCTGAACGCGCTCGAGCGGACCACGCGGCTGTCGCTCGAGGCGATCGTCCGCGCGGTGTTCGGCTACTCGGAGCGCGCCGAGATCACCGCGGCGCAGGACGCCGTGCGGGCGACGCTCCGCGCGGCCAAGCCGTTTCTGTTGTTCAGCCCCAAGACCCAGGTCGCGCCCTTCGGGCTGGGGCCGTGGGCGACCTTTCAGAAGCATTCGCGGGCCCTCGACGAGCTGCTGTACGAGCAGATCAAGCGCACGCGGGCGGACAACGAGGGGCGCGAGGACATCCTCGCGCTGCTCGTCCGCGCGCGCTACGAGGACGGCGGCGGGATGTCCGACGGCAACATCCGCGACGAGCTGCGCACGCTGCTGACCGCGGGTCACGAGACCACCGCTGTCAGCCTGGCGTGGACGCTCTACGCGCTCCACCGGCACCCCGAGCTGCTCGCGCGCGCGCGCGCCGAGGTCGACGCGCTCGACGAGGACGCGGGGCCGCAGGAGCTCGCGCGGCTGCCGTTCGTCGGCGCGGTGATCGACGAGACGCTGCGTCGCTACCCGATCGTCGACGTCGTGTTTCGCAAGCTCCTGCGCCCGACGACCTTCGCCGGCTACGAGCTCCCCGCCGGCGTCACGCTGTGCCCGGCGATCGTGCTCGTGCACCGCGATCCGTCGATCTACCCGGACCCGCTGCGCTTCGACCCTGAGCGCTTCATGGGCAAGAAGCCGCGGCCGCACGAGTACCTGCCGTTCGGGGGCGGCAACCGGCGCTGCATCGGCGCGGCGTTCAGCTTGTACGAGTCGCGCATCGCGATCGCGACCCTGCTGCGCGACTTCGAGTTCGAACTCCTTGACGGCGAGCTGCCGGCGGTGCGCAAGAACATCGTGCTCGCGCCGAAGGGCGGGGTGCGCCTGCGGCTGCGCGCGCGGCGGTAGCGGTGAGCGGCCCGCGCGGGCGATCACGCGGGCAGCGGCAGGCCGTTTAGTCTCAAGAAGCTGAGCTGATCGAAGTAGTTGCGCTGGCGCGCGATCGTTCCATCGACGAGGTCGTAGATGTTGACGCCGAGCAGGCCGACCTTGTCCTCCCACTCGAGCACGACACGGTCACCGTCTGCAGCGTAGAGTTGACGGACGACGCAGCGCATCGGCGCGGACGCGAAGTAGGCTTCAAACATCGCCCTGATCGCGGCGCGGCCCTCCACGATGTCCGCGAACGACACGTGTAGGGACGCTTCTTCCGCGTATAGATCGGTGCACCCCGCGACATCACGCTCGTTGAACCGCTCGACCCAGGTCCTGATTACGTCGCTGTTATTCATCACCGGATCCATACTATCGCGTTCGGATCGGTCGAGAGCGCTCGCGCGCGACGCCCTGCGGTGTTGAGAAGCGCTCACGTCGGCCGACGCCCGGATCCAGTTCGGCCGCCGCGGGAGTGACGGGCGAATGGCGACCAACACCGTCCTCCTGCTCGTCAACCTCGTCTACCTGGCGATCACGCTCTCCATCGGCTACGTCGCCTACCGCCGCACGAGCCGGAGCGCCGACGACGACTTGTTGGGCGGCCGCACGATCGGGGGCAACGCGGCGCTCCTGCTCGCGGTCGCGGGTTGGCTCCCAAGCTTTGGGCCGGTCCCCCGTCGCCCACGGGCTTGTCGCCGCGATCGTGCTCGGGGTGGTGGTGTCGCTGTGGACCGAGCCGGCGCCGCCGGAGTGCGCCGCGCGAGTGCTCCGGCCGATCGAGCAGGTGTTAGGGTCGTAGGCGGCGGCCTCGATACGTGCGGGGGTCCGCGTCGTGCTGACGCGCGCGTACCACCGCGTAGCGGCGATTCTTGTAATGAAAAGGGAATTCAAAATCAATTTTGCAACGACGTTTCCGGGCGTGAACTCGCTACGGCGCGTTCGTCGACTCTTGTAGACTCCAGCCAACATGGCCAAGCTGCTCGAGTACAACGCCACGCTCATCAAGCGCATCGACATCACGCCGAAGCTGGCAATTTTTCGCGTCAAGCCAGACGACGGGGTGCCGGGCGAGGGCGCCTGGTTCACGCCTGGGCAGTACATGGTGCTCGGGCTGAACAACGAGAAGAAGCCCGAGCTCGGCCGCGTGCAGCGGCCGATGTCGATCGCCTCCGAGCCCGAGCAGCGCGACTACATCGACTTCTACATCCGCTACGTCGACCACCCTGAGTCCGACAACCCGCTCACGCACCTGCTGTGGGAGATCAAGGACGGCGCGCGGATGTACGCGCGCGTGCGCCCGACCGGGAAGTTCACCATCGAGGACACGATGGGCGAGGACAACCCGCGGATGCGGATCTACCTGGCGGCAGGGACAGGTCTCGCGCCCTTCCTCTCGATCGTCGAGAGCCAGTACCGCAACGACCCGAACGTCGATCTTTCGAACACCGTGATGATCCACGGCGCGAGCTACTCGGCGGACCTGGGGTACCGCGAGCGCATGGTGGAGCTGGCCGAGAAGACCGGCATGAAGTACTTGCCGACGGTCAGCCGCACGCACATCGACACCGGCTGGAAGGGCGCGAGCGGGCGCGCCGAGGACTTCTTCAAGGCCGAGCGCCTCGACGAGTTTGAGCAGCTCGCCGGCCTGCCCAAGGGGGGGCTGCACCCCGGCGCCGCGCAGGTGCTGATCTGCGGGCTCCAGGGCACGATCGGGCAGACGGTGATGCGGCTGCTGCCGCGCGGCTTCATCCCCGACAACCGCAAGATCCGCCGCGCCCTCGAGATCCCGACCGAGCTCGAGCCCGACGTGTTCTACGAGGCCTACGACACGACCCCGCCCATCGACCTCAAGGACGAGGCGCTGGTCGCCTCGCTCAAGGACAAGCTCGCGGCCGGGCTCGCGTATCGCAAGAAGTTCGAGACCCAGAGCGCGAGCTGAAGCGTCGTCGCTACCAGCGCTGATCGCCGCGACCTGATCCGCGCGTCTATTGACAGACCGAGGCCTCGAAGGAGCCGTCCGGATCAAAGTCCTCGAGCGGATCGGTGCCGCACAGGCGACCGACCACGGTGTTCTCGTCGATCGACTCGATCAGGACCGAGCCGAACAGCGAGCCGCCGCCGAACCAGCAGTCGTCGGGGATGTCGCCGTTGGGGCCCGTCGCGAACTGGCCGCCGTTGAGCTCCTCGAGGGTGTAGAGGCCCGGCTGCTGGTACTCGGGCGGGAGCACGAAGTCGACCTTCCACAGCAGCTGGCCGTCGCAGCTGCCGATGCCGAAGGGCTCCTCGCAGGTGTTCTTGGTGTGGTTGGCGATGGTGACGAGGATCGTCTCGGGATCGAGCTCGTCGCCGCCGGTGCCCGAGCTGCCCGAGCTGCCGCTGGTCGTGTCGTCGGGGATGTCGCCCCAGCGGACCGCGAGCGCGCTCTGCAGGTCGGTGATGGGCTCGAGCGCGTCCTCGCAGCCGACGACGCCGGTCGTCGTGGTCGGCTCGTCAGTGGTCGCGGTGCTGCTGGTCGCCGAGGTCGCGCCCGTGGTGGTCTCGCCGGTGCTGCTGGTCGCGTCAGTCGTATCGGTCGCGCCGCCGGTGCTGCTGTCGCCAGAGCCGCCGCTCGTCGTCTCGCTCGGGTCGCTGGTCGCGGCGCTCGTGCTGGACTCGCCGCCGGTGGTGCTGGTGTCGCCGTCGCTCTCGCTCGGGTCGCCGCTGTCGCTGTCGCTGTCGCCCACGGTGTCGCCGCCGTCGGGGTCACAGCCGGTGTTGAGCGGGCCGGCGGCCACGGTGATCAGGAGCGCGAGCGCGCCGAGGGTCAAGCGGGAAGGAGAGGAGGAGTTCATAGCGATGCAAGTCATGGGTCGTCAGGCTCCGAGGTCAGTGCGTCTGCTGTTGGTTAATCGCGCCGCGACGGGAGCGCGCGGGCGCGTGTCGGTGTAGGTGATGTGATTCACGACGCCCGTGTCACGGGTCACGCTCGACCCATGACACGCGCGGCAGCGTCGACGCGCCAACAGCGGCTTCGTTCGCGCGTGGGCTCGTGATCGCGTCACTGCGGCGACAGGAGTGCAAGTCGTGTTCCGTCGACGGCGCGCGCGGCTCGAGCCGCGCGGCCGCGGCGGTCGCGGCGATCACCGCGAACGCTAGGCGGTCGTGATCATCGAGACGGGCATGTGGCCCGTGTCGTTGAAGGTGATCAGCGCCTCGAAGCCCTCGGGGAAGACCTGGAGCTCGGTGATCCCCGCGTGCGCGATGTCGAGGCGGTTCCAGGCCTCAAAGGGCAGCTTGAACACGCCGGTGACGAGGTAGCGGATCAGGTTGCCGTGGGTGAAGACGATGATCGTGCTGCTGCGCGTCGGCCTCGAGAAGAACGCCTCGCGCACGCGCGCGACCTGGTTGACCGTGATCTCGCGGTCGTGCTTGCTCGTCACCGGCAGGCCGGGGTGGATCCCGTAGTTGGCCGAGATCTCGGGGTCGACGAGCGGCATGACCTCGTGCAGGTACTCGCGGATCATGATCGAGTCGTGACGCATCCGGAGCTCGCGGGCCGCGAGCTTGGCGGTCTCGAGCGCCCGCGGCCACGGGCTGCTGTAGAGGCCGCCGAACTGGTCGCGCTCACGATCGCGGCCGAGGAGGTCGCGGAGCCGCCGGCCAGTCTTCGACGCCTGCTTTCGCCCGAGCGCGGTCAGACCCCAGACCGTGTCGCCGAGGTTCCCGACGCGCTCGTAGTGGCCGTGACGGATCAGGAGGATGCGGGTTCGATGCACTGCGCGCCTGGTCGAGCGGACTGGTTCGAGGAGGTCGCCCCGCGCTCGCGGAGCGCGACAGACTGGATGTATCACGACCGCGGCCCGGGCACGGTGCGGGGGCGCGCTCGTCTCGGGAATATGTCTCTTGGTGCTTGTCGTCACGCGCGCGCGCGCCCGCGCGCGGAGTCACGCCGCGCGGCGTCGCGCGCGGCCGCGGTCGTGGGTCAGCGCCGGTGACGAGCGCGCAGCGCTCGCGCGCGCTCCCACTTCTCGCGGCGCTCCTTCTTCCAACGGCGGATCGAGTCCTCGGGCAGCAGCGGGAGGTCGTGGCGGGCGCGCAGCTCGTTGTCGAGCTGGCCGCGGATGTCCGAGGCGCAGACCGAGCGCGCGATCCGGACCTCGCCGCCGTGGGTCTTGAGCCTGTCTTCGGGAACATACGGCCCGTCGCGCCGGACCTCCTCCGGCGTCGGGATCAGGTAGGAGACGCGGTAGATCTCGACATCCTGGGGCGTCTCGCCGCCGTGCTCGAGCGCCCACTTGCGGCAGTGGTAGCGCGCGTACCAGCGCAAGAACTTGTTGGAGCGGTTCGACATGCGGCGATGCATCTTGCGCATGCGGTCGTTCCAGATCCACGGGATCGGCTTCTTCTCGGGCGCGTAGACGTCGCTGCGCAGGTCCCAGCTCACGCCCTCCGAGTCGCGCACGAGCACGCGCAGGAACACGTTCCGGCGCGGCGGGTTGGGCGCGAACATCGCCCAGCTCTGCATCGTCGCCGTCCCGGCGAGCCAGGGCTGCAGCACGCGGCGCATCGGCTCACGGAAGCTCGAGGTGCAGTTCTTCTCGGGCACCGACCACAGCGCGACCGCGGTGATCTGGCCGACGATCAGCGAGCTGACGAGCACGCGCC
This sequence comes from Polyangia bacterium, assembly GCA_030430565.1. Lineage (GTDB taxonomy): Bacteria > Myxococcota_A > Polyangia > Nannocystales > Nannocystaceae > JACKDW01. The sequence continues at coordinate 165,713 of JAUIKS010000002.1, read as the reverse complement.
CGAGCGGTCCGTAGGCCCAGGGCATCCGCGGCGCGGGCTGCTCGCAGCGCGCCGGGTGCAGCAGCGCGTCGACGATGATCACCGCCGCGAACCAAGCCGGCAGCCAGAACACGAAGCTCCGCAGGGAGACGACGCCGTCGGTGTGCCGGTAGACGCCGGTCACGACGACGACGACCGCGAGCGTTAGCCATAGGACCCAGGCTGGGACCGGGCGCGCGTCGCGACGCAGGCGCGGGAGCGCGGGGTCCTCGGCGGGGAGCGGGGAGCGGCCCTCGACGACGGCGCGCGGCAGCGCGCGCGCGAGCAGCCCGCCGAGCGCGGGGGCGCGCGCGAGTCGATGCCCGAGGCGGGTCAGCAGCTCGCTGACCTCGCGCGGGCTCAGGAAGAACAGCGTCGCCGCGATCATCACGGCCTGGAACAGGCCGATGTTCATCAGGATCATCAGGTGCAGCTGGAACACGACCCCGAGCGTCAGCCACAGCCGACGCCCGAAGATCCACGCTGAGACCCACTCCGCGTCGAGCACGAACTCGCGGCCGCCGAGCCGCAGCGTGAACGGGCGGCGCGTCACTCGATGGGCGAGGTAGCCCACGGCGGCGCCGCCGATCGCCCAGCCGATCGCCCAGGTCCATTGCGCCTGACTCGTCGACCAGGTCGAGTCGGGCCGCATGTGCGCCGGCAGCGTGTAGACGACGACCGCCCCGGCGGTCGCGATCAGCGTGGTCCACAGCGCGCGCGTCAGCCAGCGCTGTCGCCGGTCCATGGGCGGGAAGCGCTGAGCCCGACCCCAGCGGAGCGCGACGCCGATCAGCACGACGGCGAAGAACACCTCCCACCAGTGCGTCACCCAGGTCATCAGCCGGAACAGGTTGGTCCCCAGCAGCGCCGACATCTTCTGCGGGTAGAAGCGGTAGAAGTGGTCGAGGTTGAGCGCGTAGTAGAGCGCGTCGCCGTCGCGCCAGATGTCGCCGTTCTTGAGGATCCCGGTGGCCGAGTAGATCGTCGCGAGCTGCAGCATGAGCAGGCGTCGCGGCCAGACCGGGATCAAGCGGTAGACCGCCTCGAGCCCGCGCGGGTGGGCCGCGGAGGGCGGGAGCCCGGCGCCGTCGCCACGCGCCTGGTCACCTGGCTCGGAGAGCAGGCCCTGGCGGCGCAGCCGGCGACAGCGCAGCCAGTTGTCGAGGCTGTAGGCGTGACCGCAGCGCGAGAACACCATGCAGAAGAAGAAGCAGCGGAACACGTTCTCGGTGCCCTCGAGCGGCAACGTGTTGCGCCAGTACAGCCCGTTGAGCATGAGCCAGGCGAGCGCGCCGGTGACCCGGGTCCACAGCCCGATCATCCACAGCGCGAGCAGCAGCTCCAGCGTGATGACGTAGCCCCAGAAGAACCGGGGGCTGTCGAAGAAGAACAGCAGCGAGAGCGAGCGGTCGCGAAACAGCTGCAGGAAGCCGAGGAGGCCGAAGAAGCCCGGCTGGCCGCCGCTCCCGCCGTCGTCGTAGCCGGTGAAGCCCTTCGGCGCGAGCAGCTCCTGCGCGTCGCTGGCGTTGAGGATGCCCTCGTCCGTGAACAGGAAGACGAAGTGCTCCCACAGGTCGTTGATGTTGCAGATGACGAGGAACGCGAAGACGACGCGGAACAGGCCCAGCGTCCGCGGGTCCTCGAGCTCGAGGAAGAACCGCCGCACGCGCTCGCGGTGGAGGACGGCGAGCGAGAGCAGCGCGATCGCGCACACCGAGAGCATCCACGCGACCGTCGGTGACATGGCCGCAGCCGCCGGGTTGTCGACCATCTTCGAGGCGGCGGTGAGCAGCAACGGCGAGGCTCCCTCGAGCATCGGCACCAGGCTGTCACAGGTCGTGATTATCGCGCGCGCGCGCGTACGCGGGCTTGCTCACGCAAAATCGCGCGCGCGTCGCGACGGTCCCCGAACCAGCTCGTTGGGCTAGGTCGGGGGCGGCGGGAGCGGATCCGGCGGGAGCGGCTCGGGCTTGGGCTCGGGCTTGGGATCCGGCGTGGGATCCGGCTTGGGCATCGGCTGCGGGGTGGGCTGCGGGGTGGGCTGCGGGCTCGGGCCCGCGCCCGTCCCCCTGCCGAACACCATGTCGATGTGCGGCCAGCCGTCGATCACGTCGACCGCGAAGCGCAGCGAGCGGCCGCTGAGGTAGGTGTTCGCGAAGTCGAATTCGCGTCGCAGCTCGCGGCTGGTGTCGAACAGCGCCCAGACGTCGCGGATCTCACCGTAGAAGGCCGGCGTGATCGGGTTCTCGCGGGGCAGCCCGATCCCCCACTTGAGCCGCTGCTCGTCGCCGGTGAACGCGAGCCAGCCGAAGGGGACCTCGCGGGATCCGTTCTCGTCCTTGATCGTCATCGGCTCGGGGTCGTTGACGACGTAAAACTGCAGCTCGTCGACCGGCAGCTTCGCGCGCTCGATGGTCTCGCCGTTGCCCTGGCTGTTGTCGACCTTGTCGAAGGTGATGCTTGCGAAGCCGAACAGCCCGCGGATGACGCTCATGCTGCCGGCGGGGGCGCGCGCCGCCGTGAAGAAGTCGACGCGCTCGACGCGGTTGCTCTCTTTGCTGAACACCGCGTCCTGCATGCTGAAGGCGAAGCCCTCGATGTTCTCGAGCAGGTCGAGCATGCCGGTGACGACGCCGCCGATCGTCTTGTCGGGCACGGTCATCGGCAGCTGCTGGGTGAGCCCGAGGAGGTTCGGCCAGGTCTCCGCGAACAGGCTCAGGAACACGAGCTCGTGGGCGTCGTCGAAGGTGTCGTCGAGGTCCTCGATCGGCCGCGCGAGCGGGCCGGTCGCGAGGGTGTTGAACTCGCGCAGCTTGGGCAGGCCGCGGGCGCGCGCGCAGGCCATCGCGCGGTCGCAGAGCGCGTCGAGGGTCGGCATGTCCGCGGGGTGGGGGGCGCGCGCGAACAGCTCGGCGGAGCGCAGCCGGGCTTCCTCGTCGAGCGGCACCCAGCGCATCGTCGCCTGGACCTCATGATCGAGCAGCGTGGCCTCGCCGCGCACGCCCTTGAACAGCCGCGTCATGCTCCGGATCTCGCGCAGCTTCTCGAGCTCGACCGCCGCGTCGCGCAGCTCTCGCGGCCACTCGGACGCGTCGCGCCAGCGGAAGCTGCGAAACGCCGAGGTCAGCGCGGTCAGCTCCGCGAGGTTCTCGAGCTCGGCGGTGTCGAGGTGCACGGCGGCGTCGCCCGCCATGTCCGCGAGCATGGCGATCGGCTCGGGCTTCGCGTCGAGGCCGAGCTTGATCGCGGCGGCCTGGCCGTCGAGCGAGTTGTTGTCGCTGCTGTGGGCGGGGAAGATGAACAGGTCGAGCACGGCGGCGCCGGGCTCGGCGTCGCGGAACACCGCGACGAAGTCGTCATCTCCGCCGCAGGCGAGGGTGGGCCCGAGCTTGTCACACAGCGGCTTGGCGTCGCTCTCGGCGAAGGGGATCTTCGCGAGCGCGGCCGTGAACGCGGCGCGGTCGCTGATCCGCGCGTGGATCCGCGAGTGCATATTGAGGTTGGCGGCCAAGCCAGCCTGCGGGTGTACGGCCTTCTTCTCGGGGATCGGCGGCGGAGGCGGAGGCGGAGGCGGCGGCTCGGGCGTTGGCGGCGTGTAGGGCACGAGATCGGTCGGCGCCGGAGGGGGCGGCGTCGGCTCGATCACCGGCGCGGGTTCGTCGTCGGAGGTAATGCTGACGGTCAGGGTCTCCTTCGCGGCCTTGGCCTCCGCCGCGGCCTTGGCCTCCGCCGCCGCTCTGGCAGCGGCCTCCTCAGCTGCTTTGGCGGCGGCCTCGGCCTCCTCGAGCGCGCGCTTGGCCTCAACCTCAACGGTCGTCGCGCTCGTCGTCGCCGCGCTCGCGTCGATGTTCGCCGTGCTCGTGAAGCTCGCGCCGAGGGCGCTGCGAAGCTGCAGGGTCTGGGCGTTCGACGGCCGCAGCAGCGTCATGCTGATGGTCTGGTTGGTGTCGATCCCCCAGCTCTCGAGGATGTCGGGGGCGAGCAGGTCAACACCCACCTCGCGCTTCAGCTCGTCGAAGTCGCGGCGGATGCTGTCCTCGAAGGGGAGCTGCTGCAACCAGGTCTGGAACTTCTTGGGCGAGACGGCGGCGTAGACGAGGCCGCCGCGGAGGAAGCCTTGCTGCGGGCCGAGCACGGGGCGCGGGTCGAGCGTGATGCGGCCGCCGGCGATGCTGACCGGTCCGGCAGGGGCCGTCTGCTCCTGGGCACCGCCGCGTTTGCCGACGGGCTGACAGCCCGCGAGCGCCAGACCGCTGACGAGCAGCGCCGCCGACGCGATCGCCGAGAGGGCGAGCGGGGCGCGAGCGAGGGGCCTGGGCGAGGAGGTCGATCGGGGACGTTTCACCTGGAGAGTATGCCCGAGTCAGCGGGCTTGTACGCGCCGCGCGCAGAACTGCGGAGATTTTGCACGCGGTCCTCTCATGAGTTTTTTGAGACAGGTCCGAGAGAGCCCGCGGGGCGGCGGCGGACGCTCGCCGACGGCGCCGCCTCGACCTGACGAACCTGCTTAGGCGCGAGAACGCGCGGTCGTGTACGCTGGACCCGAGACAAGGAGGTCGCGATGCACGGCAAGGACGCGGTGATCGGCAGGACGAGCGCGTGGCTCGGCGTGGCGATCGTGGTGGGGCTCGCAGGGGCCTGCAGCGATGACGGCGAGCTCGAGGCGGGGACGAGCGACGGGCTGACGAGCGCGGGCGACACGACCGGCGAGGGCGTGACGAGCTCGAGCGGGGCGGACGAGAGCACGACGACGACGACGACGACGACGACCGGCGCGACGAGCGGGACGACGGCGGATCCGACGACCGGGGGGATCGACACGGACACGGACACCTGGCCCGAAGGACCGGCGCTTTATCCGGCGGATCGCGCGCTCTCGCCGGTCACGCCGTATGTCGCGGACAACCTGCGGAGCATCGCCGCGCAGACCCCGATGGCCGAGAACGTGTTCGCGAAGCTCGGCGCCTCGAGCACCGTCAGCGCCCACTTCATGCGCTGCTTCGACGGCGACGACATCGACTTTGACGGCCACGACGAGCGCGCGCAGCTCTGGGAAACAATCGACTTCTTCGCCAGCGAGGTGCTCGACGGCGGCGCGACCTCCTTCGGTCGCGACACCCTCGCCGCGGAGGTCGGCTGGCCCGCGTTCAAGGTCCTGCAGGGCGACCCCTCGCCGCTGCAGCAGGAGCTCGACGCGATCAGCCCGCGCTACGCGATCGTGCACTACGGCACCAACGACATCGGCTGGCAGAACCTGCACGGCTTCGGCGACGACATGCTGACGATCGTCGACACGCTGGTCGATCAGGGGGTGATCCCGCTGCTCACGACGATCCTGGCGCGCGGTGACAACCCCGAGGCCGACGCGGTGGTCCCGCGCTACAACGCGGTGATCCGCGCGGTCGCGCAGGCGCGCCAGATCCCGTTGATCGATCTGTACCACGAGACAGCTGGGCTCCCGGGGCAGGGGCTGGCGGACGACGGGCTGCACCCGAGCGTCTACGCGCCCGAGGGCGTCCCCAAGTCGTGCGTGTTCACGGAGGACGGGCTCACCGCCGGTCACTCGATCCGCAACCTCATCACCCTGCAGTCGCTCGAGCGCATGCGCCAGGTCGTCGCCTTGGAGGTCGACGCGCTCGACGCCACCGCGCCCGGGCTCGCCGGAGAGGGCTCTGCGGCCGACCCCTTCGTGATCGAGGACCTCCCGTTCAGCGATCTGCGAGACACCGCGAGCGAGGGCTTCAGCGAGCTCGATCAGTACACGGGCTGCGGCGCCGAGCAGGACGAGTCCGGCCGCGAGTTTCTGTACCGCGTCGAGCTCAGCGCGCCGGCGACGTTATGGGCGGCGGTCTTCGACCGCGGCGGCGTCGACATCGACGTGCACCTGCTCGACGAGAGCGCCAGCGAGGCCGGCTGTCTGGCGCGCGATGATCTCGAGATCGAGGCGGCGCTCGATCCCGGCGTGTACTACATCGCGCTCGACACCTTCGTGAGCGGCGGCGGAGCCAACTCAGGCGAGTACTTCGTCGTTGTCGACTTGATCCCCTAAACGAGGACGAGAACCAGAACGAGAACGAGACCGGCCTCGGAGTAAGGCGCCGACCGAACCGAGGGGATAGGCGCGAAGTTCCACCCGCATGGTTTGCGGCGCGTGGCGATGGGCACCAGCGCGCGTCCGCGGGGCGCGCGACGGGCTGCAAAACCGGAGGCGCTCGCGCGCGCCCATGAACCGCGCGCGCGGTCTCTCGCGCGAACGCACGGTGAAGAGCGTGGTAGCATCCACGACAACGTCATGGTCGTGGACGCTCAAGACGAGCTCATCTGGATTGACTCGAACGGTGTCGCGCACCCGCTAGGTGACGCCGCGACGCGTCGTATGAAGGAGCGCAAGGGCGCCTACCGGCTGATGCCCGCGCCCGGGCACGTCGTCTTCATGCGCTTCACCGGCGAGGACGGACGGCGCGACCGTGAGGACGGGGCCATCGTCCGCCTCGCGGGGGAGATCACCGGCCCCGGGACGATGTGCGACATCCTCGCGCTGCTCAGCCAGGCCGGCTGGCGCGGCGAGCTGATGGTGTTTGACGGCGACAGCCCGCGCTCGATCTTCTTCGAGGCCGGCAACGTGCTCGGCGCGCGCACCAGCTTCCCGCAGGAGCGCATCGGCCAGATCCTGTTTCACTTCGGGGTCATCACGAAGCCGCAGCTGACGGCGATCCTCGCGCTCGTGTCCCAGGGGAAGCGCTTCGGCGCGAGCGCGGTGCGGCTCGGCGTGCTCACCGAGGATCAGGTCTACAAGTACCTGCGCAAGCAGGTCGAGGAGATCGTGTTCGCGACGCTGCGCATCGCCGACGGCTTTTACTGCTTCCTCGAGGACTTCGACGAGACGCGCCTGGTCTCGCGTCAGGTCCTCAGCGGCGCGATGCTGCTGATGGACTGCGTGACCCGCATGGACGAGATGCGGTTCTTCCGTCCGCGCATCCCGTCGTCTGACTACGTGCCGCAGCGCAACTCGAACGCCCAGAGCCCTGACGACGAGTTCAGCCTCGTGTGGCGGATGATCGACGGCGAGCGCGACATCAACGACATCGGCCGCGACACGCAGCTCGGCGAGTTCGAGGTCACCAAGCAGGTGTTTAAGCTGCTGCAGTCGCGTCACGTGGTGATCAACCCGCCGCGGCTGCGGGGCGGGGCGGCCGAGGTGATCGAGCTGGCCAACGCCGCGCTGCGCGAGGTCCACTTGGCGATCGACGCGGCCGGCCTCGGCACCTCGTTCCGCAAGAGCACCGCCGGCTTCGCCGAGGGCTCCTACGACGAGCTGTTCAGAGATGCAGGTCCCCTCGATGACGGCACGCTCAAGGGCCGTCGGGTGCTGCGCAACGCGATCCGGCTCGCCGGCGCGGCTGACCTTCAGAACTACCTGCGCGAGATGTTGTACGACTACGTGAGCTTCGTGCTGTTCAGCGCGGGCGCGTCGATGGGCGCCGCGCGCGAGCAGAACATGAGCGCGCGGATCGAGCCGCTGCTCGCCCAGCTGCGGCCGCCGAGCAGCTCGACGCAGATGCGCATCAACCAAAGCGAGACGATCGGCGAGTCAACGCTCGCGGTGAATCACGACGACGACGACGAATACGAAGAGCTCGAGATCTTCTAAGCTGAGCGCGAGGGTTCTCCCGGTCCATCACAGGCGTCGGGTGACAACGCGCCTCGTGCTGGAAATCACGCGCGTGAGCGTGGCTTTTTGGGACATGAACCGCACCAGAACGGAACGCGTCGGTACGGCGTCTTTCGCACCCAGGTCAGTCTTTTGCGCCGAGTTCCACGATCGATACGCACTCGTTGCAGGGGTTTTCGTGTCCGTGCATACAAAGCCAGCTCTTTGGCCGTCTTGACAAAGGTTGTGACGGCGCGCTAAGCGGCGGTCGCTTTTATCTCCAGGCGCCATTCGGCGTGCCGGATGGGACGAAGTTGTCGCCATCGCTGGACCCAAGCAAACGCACCCCGTGGGCTGCAGACGCAGCCAGACTTCGACGAGAGCACCCATGTTCATCAAGAAACTCACCAAGTTCGTCCTCAGCGGTATGCTTCTCGGCGCGATCGCCGTCGCCCCCGCCTGCAAGAAGGGTGGCGGTGGTGGTGGCGATCTGACCCCGCCGGCGGCCCCTGAGTACGAGAGCTCCTTCGACGAGATGAAGGACATCCCCAACCAGATCGACGTGCAGGTGAAGTGGATCACCCAGCCGATCGACGACGCCCACAACCTCGGCGGCGAGTTCAACGCGCTCAAGGACAGCCTGCAGATCTCGGCCGAGGACCTCGGCGCGATGGCCTCCGCCTCCTTCAAGGACGGCAAGATCGAGGTCTCGGCGGACCTCAGCATCGCCGACGACAAGAAGGCCGAGGTCGAGGCCTTCCTCGGCAAGGTCCAGGCGGCTGGTGAGGCTGTCGCGGGCATCCCCAAGCGCGCGCAGAAGGTCTCGGGTTGGCTCGTCAAGATGCCGATGAAGGTCCCGGGCCTCGCCAAGAAGGCGCTCGATGAGCAGAAGGCCAAGCTCGAGGCCGCCGTCGGCGACGTCAAGATCGAGGTCCAGGCCAACATCGAGATGATCCCGAACCTCCAGACCGAGATCATCGAGAAGTCGAAGGCGACCGTCGGCGACGTCAAGAACATCCCCGCTGACTCGAAGGACAAGATCGCGGAGCTCGCGCTCGCGTTCTCGGGCAAGGGTGAGTTCAAGGCCTCGACCGGTGGCGACGAGGAAGAGGCCGGCGGCGACGAGGACCTCGGCGGTGACGAGGACCTCGGCGGCGACGAGGAGGCTGGCGGCGAGGAAGAGGCCGGCGGCGAGGAGGAGGCGGGCGAGGAGGAGGCTGCCGAGTAGCAGCCCCTAACGACCGTATACGGAGCGTCACGCTCCGGCCGCGAATGAGCCCGCGCTCCCCAGGAGCGCGGGCTCTCGCGTTTTCGCGTACCCGCTGGACGCACGCGAACAAGCGCGGGTTCAACCGAGCGTGAGCGCGCGAACGCGGCCTCGCGTCTGCGGTATGCTCGCCGCGATGTCGGACAACCCGGAGCAGGCAGGTTGGGGCGCGGACAGCGAGCAGAAGCACATGTTCCCGTGTGCCTCGTGCGGCGCTGACCTGACCTTCAAACCAGGTGCCGATCGCCTCGAGTGTGAATACTGCGGCAACGTCCAAGAGATCGCCGCGCCGGTGCAGCAGGACACCGGGGGGGACGAGGGCGGCGGCGGCGACGGGACCGTCGCGATCAAAGAGTACGACTTCAACACCGCGCTTCGGGACATGGCGCAGCGCCCCGCGAGCGAGCTGGTCCCGGGCGGCTCGACCGTGCGCTGCGACTCCTGCGGCGCGGAGACGGTGATCTCGGGCCAGAGTGACCACTGCGCGTTCTGTGGCTCGCCGGTGGTGGTCGCGGTCGAGGAGACCAGCGCGGTCATCGTCCCCGAGAGCCTGCTGTCGTTTAAGCTCGACAAGCGGACCGCGAAGGAGTCCTACGAGACGTGGGTCCGCAAGCTGTGGTTCGCGCCGAACGACGTCAAGAAGAAAGCCAAGGCGCAGGGCATGGACGGCGTGTACCTGCCGTACTGGACCTACGACTCTGAGACGACGACCAACTACGTCGGGCAGCGCGGCGAGTACTACTACGTCACCGAGACCTACACGGACAGCGAGGGCAAGACGAAGACGCGGCGGGTTCGTAAGACGCGCTGGTACTCGCCGCGCCCCGGTCGCGTGCACGTCACCTTCGACGACGTCTTGATCTGCGCGTCCGAGTCGCTGCCGCGCAAGATTCTGCGGGCGCTCGAGCCCTGGGACCTAGAGGAGCTCAAGCCCTACGACCCGGGCTTTCTGAGCGGGTTTCTGTGCGAGCGCTACAAGGTCGACCTTCAGGGCGGCTTTAAGCTCGCCGAGGATCGCATGAAGCCGGAGATCCGCAGCACGATCCGCGCCGACATCGGCGGCGACACCCAGCGGATCCTGGTGATGAACGTCTCGCACGACGACGTGACCTTCAAGCACCTGCTGCTGCCGGTCTGGCTCTCGAGCTTCCGCTACAAGGAGAAGGCGTATCGCTTTGTCGTTAACGCGCGGACCGGCGAGGTGCAGGGCGAGCGCCCCTACAGCTGGATCAAGATCACCCTCGCGGTGCTCCTCGGCATCGCCATCATCGCCGTCATCGTCTACTTCTCGCAGCAGCAGTGATCGGGCTCGCTCGCCCGTGCACGCCACGGGTCACGAGCCTCGTGCTATGCTCCCGCCGCCGCCCGCATGCCGAGCCCTCCCGTAGCAATTACGGCCTACTCCCTGTGTAACGCCATGGGGATGACGACCGCCGAGGTCCTCACAGGCCTCGAGCAGGGGACCAGCGGGCTGCGCCCGTGCCCGCCCGAGTTCTCGCGGACGGGCGTCGTCGGCGTCTTGCCCAGCGTGTTGCCGGCCCTGCCTGCGGCGCTGCGCGGGCGTGAGTCACGGATCACGAGGATGCTCGCCGTGAGCCTGGAGGCGCTGCGGCCGGCGGTCGAGAAGGCCTGCGCGCGCTGGTCCTCGGCGCGCGTCGGCGTGGTCCTCGGCACCAGCACGGGCGGGATCCGCGAGACCGAGCTGGCCTACCGGATCCACCAGGATCGCGGCACGCTGCCCGAGGGCTACTCGGTCGAGCGAATTCACGCGCTCGACTCGATCCTCGAGGTGACGCGCGCGCTGACGGGGATCGGCGGGCCGGGCTTCGTGGTCTCGACCGCCTGCTCGTCGAGCGCCAAGGTCCTGGGCTCGGCCCAGCGCCTGCTCCAGACCGATGTCTGCGACGCGGTGATCGTCGGCGGCGTCGACACCCTGTGCCAGCTCACGCTCAACGGCTTCGACGGGCTCAAGCTGCTGTCGCCGCGCCCGTGCCGACCGTTCAGCGTCGAGCGCGAGGGCATCAACATCGGCGAGGGCGCGGCGCTCTTGCTGGTCGAGCGCGCGGGCGACGGGCCGGCGCGGCTGCTCGGCGTCGGCGAGAGCTCGGACGCGTATCACATGACCGCGCCGCACCCGGAGGGGCTCGGCGCGCGGCTCGCGATGGAGCGCGCGCTCGCGGACGCGGGGCTGCCCGCCGCGCTCGTCGATCACGTCAACGCCCACGCGACCGGGACCAAGCAGAACGACATCGCGGAGGGCGCCGCGATCGCGGCGCTGCTCGGCGAGACGCCGGTCGTGGCCACCAAGGGCTACACCGGTCACCTGCTGGGGGCGGCGGGCGCGACGGAGCTGGTGTTCTCGATCGCCGCGATCGAGGGCGGCTTCGTGCCCGCCAGCGTCGGCGCGTCGCCGGTCGATCCGGAGATCGCGGTGCGGGTGGTCGCGCGGCGGCAGAGCTTGCCGTCGAGACATGTCCTGAGCAACTCGTTCGCGTTCGGCGGCTCCAACGTCAGCGTGCTGCTCGGCGGCCCCTCGTCGGGCGGGGGAGGCGTCGGGTGAGCGCGCGCTTCGAATTCACGATCGCGGGGGCCTCGCTGTGGACGCCCGGCTACGTCGAGCCGGCCGCGTTCTCGCGACGCGCGCGCGACGAGGCGATCACGAAGCCGGCGGCGATGCTGCTCCCAGCTCGACTGCGCCGGCGGACGAGCTTGTTGACGCGGATGGTCGCGGACGTGTTCGCGCAGGCGGCGGAGCAGGCGAGCGTCGAGCGCGGCGCGGCGGGGGTGGTGTTCGCCTCGGCCTACGGCGAGATTCAGACCACGGGCACGCTGCTGAGCGCGCTGACGCGCGATCCTGGCGATCCGCTCTCGCCGGTCCGGTTTCACAACAGCGTGCACAACACGGCGACCGGCTACCTCTCAATCGCGACGGCGAATCGGGGGTTCAACACCGCGCTCGCGGCCGGGCGCGCGAGCGTGGCGATGGCGTTGCTCGAGGCGGCGATGGTGCTCTCGACGGGGCGCTGCGACTCGGTCGTGGTCGCGATCGGCGAGGAGCCGCTGCCGGCGCCGCTCGACGCCTCATGTGACCTGTACGCGCCGCTCGCGGTCGGCCTCGCGCTGACGCGCGGCGGCGAGGGGCCGCGGTTTGTGCTCGCGCGCGCGAGCGCGGCCGCGGGCGACGACGGCTTCGCGCCGCTGCCGGACGACCTGCGCGCGAACCCCTGTCAGGCGGCGCTGCGCGTCGTCGAGCTGTGGCAGCGCACGCGCGCCGAGGGCGTCGACGGGGCGCCCTCCGCCGTCGCGCTCGGCCAGGGTTTTCAGCTGTCCCATACGCCCGCTGCAGGAGCTGCATGATCGACGAGGGAAGCGAGTTGATCCCGCCGATGGCTGAGCTCCTGCCGCACGGGCCCCCGATGCGCCTGATCGATCGCGTGATCACGCGGTCCGAAGACAGCATCGTCTGCGGCGCCTCGGTCGGCGCGAGCGGGGTGTTCGCCGACAGCGGCGAGGTCCCGGCGGCGATCTGCCTCGAGTACATCGCCCAGGCCTGCGCGGCGTTCATGGGCCTGAGCGCGCGCGCGCGCGAGGAGCCGGTGCGACCGGGTTACCTGCTGGCGTGTCGCTCGCTCGACCTCTCGGTCGACACCCTGCGCGTCGGTGACCGACTCGAGATCCGCGTGGCGTTGACGGCGAACGCGGCCGCGGCGTCGAGCTTCGCGGGCGAGGTGGTGCGCGGCGGCACCACGATCGCGCGCGGGCAGGTCAGCGTGGTGCTCCAGGACGAGCGCGGTGGTTGACAGCGTCGGGCTCGTCGGCCGATGAATCGGGGATGACGCCAAGGCCAAACCGGAGCGCCCCCCGCGAGATTGACCCGAAGACGGTGCGCGCGTTGGTCACGGGCGCCAGCCGTGGAATCGGCGCCGCCGTGGCCGAGGCGCTCGCGGCTGCTGGTCACCCCGTGATTTTGAACTACCGCGCGAGCGACGAGGCGGCCGCCGAGGTCGCCGGGCGCATCACCGCTGCGGGGGGCGTCGCCACGCTGTGCAAGTTCGACGTCGCGGACGCCGACGCGAGCGCGGCCGCGATCGCGGGCTTGCTCGGCGAGGAGCTGCCGATCGGGGTCATCGTCAACAACGCCGGGATCGCACGGGACGCGCCGTTCCCCGCGCTCAGGCGCGAGGACTGGCAGGCGGTGCTGCGGACCACGCTCGACGGCTTCTTCAACGTCACGCAGCCGCTGGTGATGCCGATGGCGCGGCTCCGCTGGGGTCGGATCATCAACCTCTCGTCGGTCTCGGCCGTGATCGGGAACCGGGGGCAGGTCGCGTACGCGGCCGCCAAGGCGGGGATCATCGGCGCGACGAAGTCGCTCGCGCGCGAGCTAGCGAAGCGCAACATCACGGTCAACGCGGTCGCGCCGGGTCTCATCGAGACGGATATGATCCGCGATGTCCCGCTCGAGCACGCGCTCCCGCTGATCCCGGCGCGCCGACTCGGGAGCGCGCGCGAGGTGGCGAGCCTGGTCGCGTACCTCGCGAGCCCGGCCGCGGGGTACATCACCGGGCAGGTGCTCGGGGTCAACGGCGGCATGGCCTAGGGGACCTCGCGCGATTCTTTTGCGGAATCGTGGACGCCGACAATTCTCGGGCATCGGGCCGCTGGTTAACGCCAGGGGTCCCTCCGGCTTGCGGGCGGCGGGCGCCTGAGCGGGTTAAGCGGGCGTGCGCTGGTGCGCCCGCCGTCCTCAGCCGGCCCCTCCCTGGCTCGCGCGCGTCCCTTGAGCTTCGTCGCGGCGCGCTCGAGCGTCGTTGTACAGCTTCGCGCGGGTCGTCGTGGTGCTCAGCGGTGGTGCGCCTGCTCGCGTCGACGTGATGTGCCGGTTGACGTTTAACAGACAGACGGCTTCGTGCGCGGCGCTTGTGCTTTTACAGCGCTGTAATATGTTTTTTCGGACATATCGCCCATGGCGCGCGGTATCATGCCGGCGTGTCGAGCCCGTCGTTTGTGACTGTCTTTCAGGTCTTGTGTCTCGCCGCGCTGGCGCAGGCCTGCGCGCCGACCGTGACCGTGACGGCCACGGACGCGGAGCCGGGGGCGACCAGCGAGGCGAGCGAGGCGAGCGCGGGGACCGACGGCGTGAGCACGGGCGCGGGCTCGACGAGCGAGGGGCCCGCGGAGACCACCGGCGCGCCGGGGACGGGCGGGGGCTCGTCGACGGACGCTCCGCAGACCACCGGGGGCGGGCAGCCGGGCTGCGGTGACGGCGTGCTCGACCCCGGCGAGGAGTGTGACGACGGCGCGGCGAACAACGACGAGGCCGCGTGCACGAGCGCGTGCACGGCGGCGCGCTGCGGCGACGGCTTGCTGCAGGTGGGCGTCGAGATCTGCGACCACGGCGACGACAACGGCGGCTACGGGGCGTGTCGTGGGGACTGCGCTGGCCTCGGTCCGCGCTGCGGCGACGGGGTGATCCAGGGCGAGCACGAAGACTGTGAGCCGGCCGCGATCGAGGGCGAGGGGGGCGGCTGCTTGACGAGCTGCCGCTGGGCCGCGAGCTGCCTCGAGATCATCGCCGACCAGCCAGCGATCTCGAGCGGCGCGCAGGAGATCAGGCCCGCGGGCCTGGACGGCCCCGTGCAGGTCTACTGCGAGATGCAGGCGGACGGCGGCGGCTACACCTTCCTGAAGTACGACAAGGGCACCTTCGTCAACGCCGTCGCGGCCGAGGCGATCTGCGCTGAGTACGGGCTTCGGCTGCTGACCCCGCGCTCACCGGCGCACCGAGTCGCGAGCGCCGTGGTCGCGGCCAGCGAGTCGATCCCGCCCGTCGTCGGCTCGCTCGCCGCGACCAACGAGTACCTCTCGATGTTGGCGATCTACCCGGTGGAGGCGGGCGTCAGCTGCGTGGGCGAGGCCTTGAACGCGGCGTCGTGCCCGGAGTGGTCCGCCGGTGACGGGGAGGTCTTCTGGATGAGCGACAACCCGATCCCGGGGCAGCCGTCGACCTTCAATTGCGAGGGCTGCTCGATGGCCTACTTGTGGACGCCCGGCGGCGAGCTGGGCTTTTACGAGGCGTTCTCGAACGGCGGGGTCGGTGCGACGAGCCGGCGGTTTTTGTGTATGGCGGGCGACAAGCTCCCCCCGTGACCAGCCTCGCTCGTTGCGCTACACCGAGCACCGAGTCCTTCGCCCAGCCGTCACCATGTCCACGCACAACGACCTCTCGCCCTCCTTCACGATCTTCTCCGTCGCCGCGCTCGGGCTGTTGTTGACCGCTTGTCCGTCGCCGCCGGCGACCACGGACGTGACGACGACCGACGCCGGCACCACGAGCTCGACCACCGCCGGCACCGACGACACCTCGAGCGGGACCAGCGGGTCGACCGCGGAGGAGATGACGAGCGAGGGCACGGACGCGACGGAGAGCACGGACGCGACGGCGAGCACGGGCCCCGCGTCCTCCTGCGGTGACGGCGTGCTCGACGACGGCGAGGAGTGTGACGACGGGGCCGACAACAGCGAGTCCGGCGCCTGCACGCCGCTGTGCACCGCCGCGGCCTGCGGCGACGGCTACGTGTGGAGCGGGCAGGAGGAGTGCGACGACGGGGCGGACAACGGCGAGTACGGCTACTGTCTCGGCGACTGCTCAGGGCCCGGTCCGCGCTGCGGCGACGGGGTGATCCAGGAGGAGTTCGAGGAGGAGTGCGACACGGTCCCGCCGGCGCCGCACAAGGACGGCTGCATCCCGCAGAGCTGCACGGTCGCGGAGAGCTGCCAGGAGCTCGCCGAATTCCTGCCGGAGGAGCTCAAGGTCTCCGGGCCGCACGCGATCATGCCGCCGGGCGCGGACGCGCTGCTCACCCAGGGCGTGTGGTGCGACATGGAGGGCGGCTGGACGTTCCTGAAGTACGACTCGGGGGGGCAGGTGTACCCGGCGCAGGACGCCGAGATGATCTGCAGCGGCATGGGCCTGACGCTGTTTTGGCCCGAGAGCCCCGAGCATCTGCAGGCCGCGATCGCGGTGGCGATGGACGAGGACATGGCGCCGGCTGGCGACGGCGACACGAAGGCGGACATCGGCTACCTGGGGATCTTGGCGATCTATCCCGAGACCGAGGGCGAGAGCTGCGCGGGCGCGCCGCTGAATTCCGAGGACTGTCCGCAGTGGCGGGTCCCGGGGGGACACGACTACTTCGTCGGCGAGGCGGGGATCATGGACCAGCCCTCGACGCTGAACTGCGCCGGCTGCTCGATGGAGTACCTCTTCGACGCCGAGGCGATGGCGGTCGAGAGCTACTTCTCGTTCCTCAACGGCGGCGTGGGGGCGACGCGGGCCAACTGGATGTGTCGCGTGGATCCGATCTGATGGCGGGCTGGTGCGGGCCGGCTGATGGCGATACGGTCGCGGGATGCGTACCTTCGCGCGCCCCGGGGTGCTCGCCGCCTTCGTCTTCGCCATGGGCTACGCGGCGCCGGCTGGCGCGGTCGAGCTAGAGCTGCTCTCCGAGAGCTCGCCGCACCCCGGGGTCACGCTGCAGTCCTACCGCGCGAGCGCCCCGGCGACGGACGTCTGGGTCGCGCGCGTGGAGCTCTGCGCGCCGGGCGTTGAGGTTCGCGCGACGCGGGCGCCGTCGTCGCTGCAGTCGGTCTCGAGCTGGGGTCAGGACGCCGGCGTTCACGTCGCGATCAACGGCGACTTCTACAAGACCGGGCCCGTTCGCGTGTACGGCCGCGCGATCGGTGAGGGGGCGCCGTGGCCGAGCGAGCAGACCGGCCTCGACCCCGACTACGAGTCGGAGTGGTACTACAAGAAGTTCGGCTACTTCGCGTTCGGGCACGACCGGGTCGACTACAGCCACACGAAGTGGGTGAAGAACCACGCGGAGCTGTTCACGCTCGTCGACGGCTGGGCCAACGACACGGTGGCGGCGGAGCCGCCCCTGGGGACGCTCGCGCTCGTCAGCGGCTTCTCGCAGCTCGTGGTCGAGGGCGAGGTGATCACCTGCGTGACGCCGACCGACAGCGGTTGTTTTCCTGACCGAAGCGACATGCGCCAGCGGCACCCGCGGTCGGCGGTCGGGGTTGACGCCGAGGGCGAGACGCTGCTGATGGTCGTCGTCGACGGGCGCACGCAGCAGAACGCCGGGATGTACGGCGCGGAGCTGGCGGAGGTCATGGGCCTGCTCGACGCCCACGTCGCCTTCAACTTCGACGGCGGCGGCTCGAGCCAGCTGTGGGTGAAGGGCGAGGGCACGGTCAACAACGCCAGCGGCAACAACTACGGCAACGGGAACCGGGCGGTCGCCAATCATCTCGGCGTGTACGTCGGCGGGGAGGGGCGCCCGGCCCACTGCGCGAGCGCGCCGCCCTGCGAGCTGATCCCGCCGCCGGGGGCGACGCTCGACGATCTCGGCGAGTGCTTCGGCGCGTTTGGTCCCTCGGAGTACTGGCGCACGGAGCCGGTGGGCTTCGCCGAGCACCTGCACTGGACGAACGCGTTTCAGTCGTCGGTGCGCAGCAATTGGGCTTGGTGGCGCCTCGAGTTCGAGGAGGCCGGCGAGTACGAGCTCGAGTATCTCGCGGATCCGGAATTCTCGGTGTTCAGCGCCGCGACGTACCTCGTCGTCGCGGACGGCGTCGCGGAGGAGCGGGACGAGGACCTCGGCGCCGCGAGCGGCTGGCGCTCGCTCGGGACCTACTCCTTCGCGGCCGGCGGCGATCAGTACGTCGCGGTGATGGACGACCACACGGGGCCCGTGGCGGCGGACCAGCACATCGCGGCCGACGCTGTGCGCGTCACCCGGATCGGCGGATACTGCGGGGATCATGTCTGTGATCCCGACGAGTCGTGCAGCAGCTGCGCCGCCGACTGCCCGCCGATCCTGGAACAACCCGACAACGGGGTCGACGATGACTGCGACGGCGAGATCGACGAGCCCGGGCCGGCGACGACCACGGACGGTGATAGCGACACTGACAGCGACACTGACAGCGACGGCGACAGCGACAGCGGGACCGCGAGCGGGAGTGACAGCGCCGCGCCGGGCGACTCCGCGTCGGGCCTCGAGGGCACCGAGAGCGCGGCGTCGGAGAGCGACGCGGACGCCGGCGGCGCCCTCGACGACGCGGAGGGCTGCGGCTGTCGGGCGGCCGATGACGGCTCAAACGGTGACGCGCTGCTGCTGCTGGGCCTCGCGCTGTGCGCGACGCGGCGGCGTCGCGACTCCTAGAGCCCCGGAGCCGGGAACGCGCCGATGAACTCCTGCACGCGCGCCCGCAGCGGCGCGACGAAGTCGGCCTCGGCGGTGTAGCCGTCTGTGTCCACCGAGGCGGCGCCCTTGAGGCCCTCGTCGATGAACCCGGCGACGACCGCCATGTGCTCGGCCAGCAGGCCGCGCGAGGTGATCGACGGGACGCCGACGCGCAGGCCCGAGGGGTCGAAGGGGGTGCGCGGGTCGAAGGGGATCGAGTTGGCGTTGAGCTCCACGCCGCAGTCGTTGAGCACCCGGGCCGCGTGACGTCCGCCGAGGCCGCGGTTGGTCAGGTCGAGCAGCATCAGGTGGTTGTCGGTGCCGCCGGTGACGAGCGTGATCCCGCGGGCCAGCAGCTGCTCGGCGAGCGCCTTGGCGTTGGTCACGACCTGCTGCGCGTAGGTCTTAAACGCGGGCTGCATGGCCTCGTGGAAGGCGACGGCCTTGGCGGCGGTGCTGTGGTTGTGGGGGCCGCCCTGCAGCCCGGGGAACACGGCCTTGTTGATGGCCTTGCGGTGCTTCTTGCGACACAGGATCAGGCCGCCGCGGGGGCCGCGGAGCGTCTTGTGGGTCGTGGTCGTCACCACGTCGGCGTGCGGGACCGGGCTCGGGTGGACGCCGCCGGCGACGAGGCCGGCGATGTGCGCGATGTCGGCGGCGAGGTAGGCGCCGGACTCCTTGGCGATCTCGGCGAAGGCCGCGAAGTCGACGGTCCGCGGGTAGGCCGAGTGCCCGACCCAGATGAGCTTGGGGCGGTGCTCGAGGGCCAGCGCGCGGACCTGATCGAGGTCGAGGCGGCGGTCGCTTTTGCGCACGCCGTACTGGACGGCCTTGTAGTAGATGCCGGTCGCGCTGACCTTCCAGCCGTGGGTGAGGTGCCCGCCGGAGGGCAGCGACATGCCCATGATCGTGTCGCCGGGATCGCACAGCGCGAGCAGGGCGGCGAGGTTGGCGGGCGAGCCGCTGTAGGGCTGGACGTTGGCGTGATCGGCCCCAAAAAGCTGCTTGGCGCGCTTGATCGCCAGGCGCTCGATGGGGTCCACGAAGTCCATGCCCTCGTAGTAGCGACGACCTGGGTAGCCCTCGGCGTACTTGTTGGTGAGGCTCGTGCCGGTCGCCTCGAGCACGGCGCGCGAGGCGTAGTTCTCGCTGGCGATCAGCCGGATGCTGTCGCGCTGGCGCGCGTCCTCCCGCTCGATCAGGTCAAACAGCTCGGGATCCGCGGTCTTCAGATCTGGGTCGTGGTGGGCGTGGCCAGCCATGCGCCGGTTGTCGCGTCGGCGCTGACGACAGTCAAAGCAAATCCGGAGGAATCATGGGCCAGGACGCGTGATCGTAGTCATGGTCGCCTGTCCCGAACGCCCTGCGCGCGCCGTTTCCGGTCGAGGTGGGGTGTTTCGGGACGCGCCGGCGCGTTTGCGAGGATCGGGCACGAATCGCTCGGCCTTGTGCAGCCGCTCGGGTATGCTCCGCGCCGTGACGAGCGCACGAGCGCAGCGACCCGCGTGGTGGACACGCGCCCGCTCGGCCGCGGAGGCCGACGGCCGGACGCGAATCGTCCCGGTTCGCCGTGAGCTGCTGTGTGACGGGACGACGCCTCTGGGGATCTACGCGTCCCTCCGCGCGGCCATCCGGGCCGAGGGACAGGACGAGCGCGAGCCGGTCCGGTTCCTGCTCGAGAGCGTCGGCGGCGGCGAGCGCTGGGCGCGGTACAGCGTCGTCGGCGTCGGCTGCCGCGCGCGCGTGGTTGGGCGTTGGCGTGACGGCGCGCTCCACGTCGAGGTCACGCCGTCCCCCGGCTTCACGCTGCCCGACGGGGTGCCGAGGCGCAGCGAAGGCCTCGAGGCGATCGAGGCCCTGCTCGCGGCCTACCACAGCCCGCCGACGCCAGAGCTCCCGCGCTTCTGGGGCGGCCTGCTCGGGGTCTGGGGGCACGACGCGGTGCGCTGCTTTGAGCAGCTCGCCTCCGAGCCGCGGGCGGCCTCCGAGGTGCCGGCGCTCGATCTGGTAGCGACCGACACGATCCTGGTGTTCGACAACTTCACGCAGCGTGTCGAGATCATCGCGACGGCCGCGGTCAGCGACGGCGACGCTGACCAAGACGGACCCTCGGCGGCGGCGCGGGCGGCGGCCGAGCGGCGGATCCAGGGCGTGATCGAGCTGCTCGCGCGCGGCCAGGCGTCGACCGAGCTCGCGCCCACGCAGGTCGCGTGGGATCCGGCCTTCTCGACCGAGGCGGCGGCGCCCTGGACCGGCGAGCGCTACCAGCAGGCGGTCCTCCGGGCCCAGGAGCACATCGTCGCCGGGGACATCTTCCAGGTCGTGCTCTCGCAGGCCTTCGATCGCCCGCGCGACGGACTCGATCCCCTCGAGGTCTACCGGATGCTGCGGGTCACCAACCCGGCGCCCTACATGTACCTGCTCGAGCTGCCCTCTGCGGCGCTGGCCGGCGCCTCGCCCGAGGTCCTCGTGCGCGTGGACGGCCAGGGTCACGAGCGGCGCGTGACGGTGCGTCCGCTGGCGGGCACCCGGCGCCGTGGCGTCGACCCGGACGAGGACGCGGCGCTGGAGCGCGAGCTGCTCGCGGATCCCAAAGAGCGCGCCGAGCACCTCATGCTGGTCGACCTCGGCCGCAACGACGTCGGCCGCGTCAGCGCGCCCGGCAGCGTGACCGTGCCCCAGGCCTTCGAGGTCGAGCGCTACAGCAAGGTCATGCACATCGTCAGCGAGGTCCAGGGCGCGCTGCGCCCCGAGCTGACGGCGCTCGACGCCCTGCGCGCGACCTTCCCGGCCGGCACGCTGAGCGGCGCGCCCAAGGTCCGCGCGCTCGAGATCATCGACGCGCTCGAGCTGAGCCCGCGCGGCTGGTACGGCGGCGCGGTCGGCTACCTCGGCTACGACGGCATGGCCGACTTCGCGATCTGCATCCGCTCGGTGGTGCTCACCGAGCAGCGCGTGCACGTCCAGGCGGGCGCGGGGGTGGTCTACGACTCGCGCCCCGAGGCCGAGGATCGCGAGTGTCAGGCCAAGGCCAGCGCGGTCCTGCGCGCGCTCGCCATGGCGAGGGCCCGAACGCGCGAGGACGACAGCGACAGCGACAGCGACAGCGACGGCGCGGGAGGGGACGCGTGAGCTTCGGGCCGCTGATCAACGACGCCGGCATGCGCCTGCAGCCGCCCGCCGGCGGCGGGGCGCGGGGGCGCGCGCGACCGGGCTGCCGCGTGCTGGTGATCGACAACTACGACTCCTTCACCTTCAACCTCGTGCAGTACCTGCTCGAGCTGGGCGCGACCGTCGACATCTACCGCAACGACGCGGTCTCGGCCGCGGCCGTGCTCGCCGATCGCCCGAGTCACGTGCTGCTCTCGCCAGGCCCCGGGACGCCGGCCGAGAGCGGCGTGTGCCAGGAGCTGTGCCGCGCGCTCGGGCCCGCGGGGGTGCCGACGCTCGGCGTGTGCCTGGGTCACCAGACGCTCTGCGAGGTCCACGGCGCCCGCGTCGAGCGAGCCGCCCGCGTCATGCACGGCAAGCGCTCGCCGGTGGTGCACGACGGCGTTGGGCTGTTCGCCGGCGTGCCCACGCCTATGTCGGTGACGCGCTACCACAGCCTGATCGTCGCCGAGGACACGCTGCCGCGTGAGCTGCTCGCGACGGCCCACACCGACGCGGGCGAGCTGATGGCGGTGCGACACCGCGAGCAGCCGCTGTGGGGCGTGCAGTTTCACCCCGAGTCGATCTTCAGCGAGCACGGCCACGCGATGCTCCGCAACTTCCTCAACCTGTCCGGTGAGACATCATCATGACCGCGACCCCGCTCGGCCCGGCGATCCGCGCGGGCATCCGCCAGCTCGCGGACGGCGTGCGCCCCGACGCCGATCGCGTGACCGCGATCTTCCGCGAGATCATGGCGGGCGCGGCCACGCCCGCGCAGATCGGCGCGCTGCTCATGGGCCTGACCCACGTTCGCGAGACCGCCGAGACCATCACCGGCGCCGCGCGGGCCATGCGGGAGGCGGTCATCCCGGTCCCGACCAAGCGGCTCGTGATCGACACCTGCGGCACCGGCGGGAGCGGGATCCCGCGGCGCAACGTCTCGACCGCGGTCGCGATCGTCGTGGCCGCCTGCGGGATCGCGGTCGCCAAGCACGGCAACCGGGGGATTTCGAGCCCCTCGGGCAGCGCCGACGTGCTCGAGCGCCTCGGGGTCAACATCGCCGCGACGCCGGCGGTCGTCGGCCGCTGCATCGACACCGTGGGCGTCGGCTTCCTCTACGCGCCCAGCCTGCACCCGGCGATGCGCCACGCCGCCGGGCCGCGCCGCGAGCTGGGCGTGCGCACGATCTTCAACCTGCTCGGGCCGCTCACCAACCCGGCCGGCGCGCCGCGACAGGTGGTCGGCGTGTTTGATCCCCGGCGCGCGCGCGACCTCGCCGGCGCCCTGGGGGCGCTCGGCAGCGACCGCGTCTTCGTCGTCCACGGGTTTCGAGCCGGGACGAAGGCGCACAAGACCAGCGCGCCGTTCATCGACGACCTCAGCACCGAGGGCGAGAGCTTGGTGGCCGAGTGGACCGGTCGGGACGTCCGCGCGCGGACGCTGCGGCCCGAGGACGCGGGGCTCGAGCCCATCGCGACCGACGCCCTCGCGGGCGGCTCGCCCGAGGAGAACGCGGCCGCGCTGCGGCGTCTGCTCGACGGTGAGCGCGGCGGCTACCGGACCGCGGTGCAGCTCAGCGGCGCGCTCTCGCTGCTCGTAGCGAGCGACGACGCCTTTGATCGCCTGCCGAGCTTGGCCCGCGCCGTGGGCGTGATGCTCGACAACGGCGAGGCGAAGCGCGTGCTCGCGCGGCTGGTCCGCTGCAGCCACGGCCATGACGCGGAGCCGGAGCAGGGCGAGTGACCCAAAGACCAGGGAGGACGAAGGCGTGACCTATCTCGAGAAGCTGTTGACTGACAAGCGCGAGCAGCTGGCGGATCTCCGCGGGACGCGGGCCTCGGTGATGACCGAGCGCGAGCTCACCGAGCTGGGCGTCCGGCTGCCGCCGCCGAAGGACTTCATCGGCGCGCTGCGGGGGCACCCGACGCCGGCGATCATCGCCGAGTTCAAGCGGGCCTCGCCGAGCGCCGGGGCGATCCGCGAGGACGCCGACCCGCGCGCGATCGCGAGCGAGTACGCCGCCGCGGGGGCGCGCTGCATGAGCGTGCTCTGCGATCGCAACTTCCGCGGCTCGCTCGAGGACCTGCGCGCGGTCCGTCAGAGCGTCGCGCTGCCGCTGCTGTGCAAGGACTTCATCCTCGAGCGCTGGCAGATCTTGGAGGCCAAGCGCCACGGCGCCGACGCGGTGCTGCTGATCGTCGCCGCGCTCGATCCCCCGCACCTGCGCCGGCTGCTGAAGTTCGCCCAGTCCATCGACATGCAGGTGCTGTGCGAGGCCCACGACGTGCACGAGGTCAACCGGGCGATGGCCGCGGGGGCCCGCCTGGTCGGGGTGAACGCGCGCGATCTCAAGACCTTCGAGATCGACCTCGACCGCGTGATCCGGCTGCGCCGCGAGGTCCCCCGAAGCTTCACCTTCGTCGCCGAGAGCGGGATCGCGTCGCTCGAGGACGCCGCGCGCATGCGCGACGCCGGCGTCGACGCGCTGCTGATCGGCACCTACCTCATGAAGGCCGCGCGCCCCGGCGAGGCGCTGCGCGAGCTCGTGCTCGGCCTCTAGCCGCCGCCCTCGGTGCGCGTCGATGACGACCCTGCTCAAGATCTGCGGCGTGCGTCGGGCCGAGGACTACCGCGCCTGCGTCGCGCTCGGCGTCGACTCGATCGGCCTGAATATGTGGACAGGTTCGCGTCGCTACCTCGACCCGGCGGACGCGCGCGCGCTGCCGGCACCGTCGAGCGCGGTCGAGCGCGTCGGCGTGTTCGTCGACAGCGCCCCGGACCAGGTCCTCGAGCGCGCGCGCGCGCTCTCCCTCGACCTCATCCAGCCCCACGGCGACCTCCCGATCGCGGCCTTCGCCGGCCTCGGGCTGCCCTACACCTGGGTGATCCGCGGCGCGCCCGAGCTCGCGGCCCTGGTACGCGCGGCGCCGAGCCCCGCGCCCGCGCGGATCCTGCTCGACGCGGCCGTGCCGGGCTTCGGGGGCGAGGGCGTGCGCACGGACTGGGGGTGGGCGCGCCGGGCCTGCGCGCGGCTCTCCCAGATCGCGCCGGTCTGGCTCGCCGGCGGCATCACGCCGGACAACGCCGCGCGGGCGATCGCGACGGTCGCGCCGGCCGGCCTCGACGTCGCGAGCGGGTCGGAGCTCGCGGGCGCGCGCCGGGGTGAGAAAGACCCGCCGCGGATCGCCGCGCTGCTCGCGATCTGTCGCGGCGCGGCGCCCCGACCCGCTGCCCGTGTGCAGGAGATGGAGTGACGACGATGGCGAAGCAAGCAGAGGGGCGCGACGCGCTCGACCCGCCGCTGATCGGCGACTTCGGGCGCTACGGCGGCCGCTACGTGTCAGAGACGCTGATGCCGGCGGTCGAGGAGCTGGCGCGCGAGTGGCCGCGGGCCTGGGCTGACCCGGCGTTTCAGCGCGAGCATCACGGGATCCTGCGCGACTACGTGGGCCGCCCCTCGGCGCTCAGCGAGGCGCCGCGGCTCTCCAAACAGCTGCGCGATCAGACAGGTGTTGACGTACAGGTCACGCTCAAGCGCGAGGACCTCAACCACACCGGCGCGCACAAGATCAACAACTGCGTCGGCCAGGTCCTGCTCGCGCGGCGGCTCGGCAAGACGCGGATCATCGCCGAGACCGGCGCCGGCCAGCACGGCGTGGCGACGGCGACCGCCTGCGCGTACTTCGGGCTGCCCTGCGTGGTCTACATGGGCGCCGAGGACGTGGCGCGGCAGTCGCTCAACGTCGCGCGCATGCGCATGCTCGGCGCCGAGGTTCACCCGGTCCACGCCGGCTCCGCGACGCTCAAGGACGCCATCAACGCGGCGCTGCGCGACTGGGTCGGCAGCGTCGAGCAGACCCACTACGTGATCGGCAGCGTGATGGGCCCCGACCCGTACCCCGCGATGGTCCGCGACCTCCAGCGCGTGATCGGGGACGAGGCGCGCGCGCAGCACCTCGATCGCCACGGCGCGCTGCCCGACGCGGTGGTCGCCTGCGTCGGCGGCGGCTCAAACGCGATGGGGATCTTCGCCGCCTTCCTCGGGGACGCCGAGGTCCAGCTGTTCGGGGTCGAGGCGACCGGCGAGGGCGTCGAGACGGGGCGGCACGCCGCGACCGTCACGGGCGGGCGCGAGGGCGTCTACCACGGCATGAAGAGCCTGGTCTTGCAGACACCTGACGGCCAGCTGCTCGAGGCCCACTCGATCTCGGCGGGCCTCGACTACCCGGGCATCGGCCCCGAGCACGCCCAGCTGCACGCCCGCGGGCGCGCGCGCTACCTCGGCGTCGGCGACGTCGCGGCGCTCGACGCCATGGAGTGGCTCGCGCGCAGCGAGGGGATCATCCCCGCGCTCGAGACGGCCCACGCGATCGCGGCGCTGCCGGCCGTCGCGCGGGCGCTCGAGCCCGTCGAGGGCCGGTCGCTGCGCGTGCTCGTCAACCTCTCGGGCCGCGGCGACAAGGACATGCACACGTATATGCAGCACCGCGATCCAGAGGCGCTCGCGATGATCCAGGCGAGGTCGCGGGCGGCGGGAGGAGAGGGCCGATGAGCGCTACCAACACCCGCGCTACAGGGCGGATCGCGCGGCGTTTCGCCGAGCTTCGGGACCAGGGGCGCGCTGGCCTCGTCGGCTACCTGACCGCCGGAGATCCTGACGTTGAGCGTTCGCGTGAGCTGTTGCTCGCGGCCTGCGAGGCGGGCCTCGACGTGCTCGAGCTGGGCGTCCCGTTCTCCGATCCGACCGCCGACGGCCCGGTGATCCAGGAGGCGATGGTCCGCGCGCTCCGCTCGGGCATGAACCTCGAGCGAGCGCTGGCGCTCGCGGCCAGCGTGCGCGCGCGCTTCGACACGCCGATCGTGCTGTTCGGCTACGCCAACCCGCTCCTGCAGCGCGCGGGCGCGGGCGCGGCGCTCTGGGAGTCGCTGACGCAGGCCGGCGTCGACGGGCTGCTGGTGGTCGACCTGCCGCCGGAGCACAGCGCCTCGCTGCGGGAGCCGGCGCGCGCGCGCGGCCTCGACTGGGTGGGGCTGGTCGCGCCGACGACCACCGACGCCCGGCTTCGACGTGTCCTCGAGGTCACCTCGGGCTTCGTCTACGCGGTCAGCCTGACCGGGGTCACCGGGGCGCGCCTGCAGGCGGACGACCCGCGGCTCCAGGCCCAGCTCGCGCGCGTGCGGCGGGCGAGCGAGCTCCCGCTCGCGGTCGGCTTCGGGATCCGCAGCGCCGCTGACGTCGCCGCGCTCGCGCCCTCGGTCGACGCGGTCGTGGTCGGCTCGGCGCTGGTGCAGGCCGGGCGCGAGGGTCCCGGGGCCCTCGCCGCGCGCGTTCGGGAGCTGGTCCCAAAGCCAGGACCCCGTCCATAGCGACGTACACGCGAAGCCTCCGCCCGACCCCAGCGTGACGCGGGGCTGGGGGAGGCAGACCCCAAAACCAGACTGGTTGTGGCGGGCCGCCGCAGCGCGCGGTGAAGAATCGACCGCCGCCTCGAGAAAAACGCCGCGCGCTCGGATCGAATGCGACATCCGACTCGTTGGATCGCCTCGAGGACCTTGATGGCGCCAGAGCCCACATCGATGGACGGAAGCGCGCGCGCGGGCGAAGCCGGCGCGCGCGAGGACGTCGCCGGCCGCGGCCAGGAGTTCACGCTCGCGCAGCTCGACGCGCTCGAGGATGCCCTCGAGGTCATCTCGGGTCCCGTGGTCGCCTCGCAGCAGGCCCTGCGCGCGAGCCTCGATCCCGCGCTCGCCCGGCGCCTCGAGGCGTACAGCGAGCTGCTCGAGCTCTACGCCCGCGCGCAGCCGATGGAGGAGCCGCCGCCGGGGATCCTCGACGCGGTCGTGGAGGCTGCGTATACAAGCGCTCGCGCGCCAGGCGAGGGCGCGAGCTGGCGGCGCTGGTGGGATCGGCTCCGCCGGGCCGCGCTGCTGCCCAGCGCGGCGCTGGTGGGCACTGCGGCGGTGGTGCTGCTGCTCGTGCGTCCCGGCGCGCCCGCGCTCGAGGCCGAACTCCCGGCGAGCCCCTCGCGCGACGCGGTGACCGAGTCGTCGGCGAAGGACGCGGAGGAGGCGGAGGCGGAGGAGATCGAGGCGGCGGCGGATCCTGTCCTCGAGGAGGAGCTCGCGGCCGCGCTCGACGGCGACGCGTCGGCAGATGACGGCGCGGGCGCGAGCGCGGCGGTCCTGCAGCCGCCGGCGCGCGCCGCTGCGGCCCCTGTCAAAGAGCTGTCCAAAGATTCACGTCGCCCGAGCGCGAAGAAGTCCAAGCGCGCGGGCGGCAAGCGCCCCCTCCCGGGGAAGAAGCAGGCGAGCGCGCCGACGCCGGCGCCGGCGCCAGCCTACGCGGGCCCCCGCGACAAGCAGACGCTGCGCGACGAGCTCGCCTCGGCCGACGGGCTCCGACGCGCGGGCAAGTGCGCGGCGGCGGAGCGCGGCTACAACGCGCTGATCGGCGTCGGCGGGCTCGAGCAGGGGCGGGCGCTCGCTGGTCTCGGTCTGTGCGCGGAGGCCCGCGGCGAGCTCGAGCGCGCGGGGCACCTCTTCGCGCGCGCGCGCCAGGCCTACGGCGCCATCGACGGCTGGATCGCGGCGGAGCGTGAGCGCGGCCAGAGGATGCTCGGCAAGGACTGACGCCCGTCGTGCGCCGGCCTCACAGCCCGTGTATCCCGGCCCGCTCGCTTCGCTCGTGGAGCTCGTCGGGTCCCGCAAGGGGGGTCTGCGTGCATATCTCGCGGCCGGTCACCACATTCGCGGGGGAGGGCGGCGAATCTGTTCTCGCGGTCAGCCGCGGCACGAGCCCGCTCGCGTGGAATTGCCGCGCTAACGGTGTTTATTGCGTGTATGTGCCGGCGTCGCGGCGTGACGGTCGTGCTCGGGTCGCGTCCGCCTGGCGTCGAGACGCTTGGACCCGCGCGGGTGGAAGTGGTTAGATGGTGTTGATCGGTCCTCATGACCACCGATAACCACTTGGTCCCGCGCGCGGCGAAGGATCCTCTCGTCGGGAAGACGATCGGCGGTCGCTACACGATCATCCGCTTGATCGGTCGCGGCGGCGTGGGCTTGGTCTACCTCGCGAGCCAGGCCGACGCCTCCGATCTCGTGGTCGTCAAGGTGCTCGCGCCCGACTGGGCCAACAACCAAGAGGCGCTCGCGCGCTTCGAACGTGAGGTCGATCGTCTCCGTACGCTGCACCACCCCAACATCGTCCGGATGATCGACTACGGTCACGAGGACGGGCGCGGCTACATGGTCATGGAGTACGTCGACGGCGTAACCATCGGCCAGTACATCCGTCAGCGGCGGCACCTCGAGATCGAGCAGTTCGTGCCGATCGCGGCGCAGATCCTCAAGGGGATCGGCTACGCGCACTCGCGCGGCATGATGCACCGCGACATCAAGCCGTCGAACATCATGCTGTGCAGCAAGAACGGGCGCGGCAACTTCGTCAAGATCCTCGACTTCGGGCTCGCCAAGCTGATCGAGGGCGACAAGCAGATCACCGCGCAGCACGTCGTCGGCACGGCCGGCTTCCTCTCGCCGGAGCAGATTAAGGGCGAGATCTTGAACCTGCGCGTCGATGTCTACGCGCTCGGCGTGCTGTTCTACTTCATGCTCTCGGGCAAGATGCCCTTCGTCGGCGAGAACAACGCCTCGCTGCTCTACAAGCACGTCCACGAGGCCCCGCGAACGCTGCACGAGCTGCTGCCGGCGACCCACGGCGTGCCCGACGGCGTGGTCACGATGATCATGGACTCGCTCGCCAAGGCGCCGCGCGAGCGACCCGACGACGCTGACGCGATGACCGAGATCCTGATCGACTGCTGCCAAGCGTCGATGTTCTACCTGCCCAAGGCCGACGACCCGTTCGCGGCCAAGCCCGACGCGAGCAGCGTGTTTCAGGGCGTCCTGGACGAGTCCAGGGCGGCCGGCGGCGTCTCGCAGCTGCACATCGAGCCGCCGACCAACATGAGCCTCGACTCGAGCGTGCACGGCGTGGCGGCGGCGCTCGAGAGCTCGACCAGCTTCTCGCGCGTGCAGCTCGTCGGCGTCGCGCCGGCGCCGAGCGAGACCCGCGCCGGCGCGAGCTGGTGGATCGTGATCGGCGCGGTCGCGGCCGTCCTCGTCGGCGGGGTCCTGGCCTTCGGCTTCAGCCAAGCGCGCGGGCGAGCCGGCGAGGTGGCGAGCAGCGCGAGTGATCTAGACGGCCAGCTGGATGCGGTCGACGACCTGATCGACAAGGGTGAATTCGCCCGCGCGCAGACCGAGCTCGACGGCCTCCGCGCGGCCATCACGGACTCCCCCGCGCACGCGCGGACCTACGAGCGCCTACGCGATCGCGCCAAGATCGGCCGACTCCTCGACACCGCCCGCGAGCTCGAGTCTACGGGGGACGTCGATGTCGCGCGCGATCACTACCACGAGGTCCTGGCGATCGACGCCGCCAACATGACCGCGCGCGAGCGGCTCGCGGAGCTGGGGGACGGGAACGTCGTCTCCGTCCCGGTCCCGGCGCCTGCGTCGGAGGAGCGAGACGAGCACGAGGCGTCTGCAGAGCCCCGACACGAGGGCAAGGGCAAGCGCGCCGGCAAGACCACGAAGTCGAAGCGCGAGCCCAAGCCAGCGACGAAGCCAGCGACGAAGCCAGCGACGAAGCCAGAGACGCAGCCAGACACGAAGCACGAGTCGAAGACGAAGCAGCCTCCCCCCAAGGACGGGGTGTTCCTTCCTACATCCAAGTCCGATCAGGGTGGCGTATTCTTGCCCGTAGGGAAGACGCCGTGATCAGCGAGAGCCAAGCCACGAATCAACGACCGGGTCTCCAGCGGCGCGCGCTCCTCAGCGCGGCGCTCGTGCCCACGCTCGCGCTCGGCGGGCTCGCGGTCCCGCAGACCTCCCACGCGAACGCGCCGCTCAAGGCGACGGAGGAGGAGCAGGTCGCGCTCGCGCCCGAGGTCCCCGTCGCCGAGGGGGGCGCGTCCTCAGAGGCCCCAGACATCGACATGAACGACACGGACGCGCTCAACGCCGCGGCCGTCCAGCGGTTTCAGGCCAAAGATTTTGAAGGCGCGGCCGAGCTGTTCGAGCGCGCGTACGAGATCGATCCCAACCCCAACTACCTGTTCAATATCGGCCGCGTCTACGAGCAGAGCGGCGACATCAACAAGGCGGTCGACTACTACCAGCGCTTCGTCCAGTCGCCTGGGGTCGAGCTAGAGTCGCGTGAGCTTGCTCTCAAGCGCCTCCGCGTGCTGCGGGAGATTCAAAAAGAGACCCAGGGGCCGGAGGAGACGCCGCCGCCAAACCAGCCGCCGCCAGATCCGGAGGGTCCAGACCCCGGGACCTCGGGGCCGTTGGACGGGGGCGAGACCCCGAGTCAACTCTCCACGCTCGAGATCGCCGGGTACGCTGTTTTGGGCGTCGGCGGCGCGGCGCTGATCGTCGGCGGGGTGCTGGGCGGCCTCGCGTTGTCGCAGCAGAGCAAGCTCGACGGCCAGATGTCGTTTGAGAACCGGCAGGAGATCATCCAGTCCGGGGAGACCAACGCGCTCGTCGCTGACATCATGTTCGCCAGCGGCGGCGCGCTCGCGATCACGGGCTTGGTGATGGCGCTCGTGGGTCGAAGCAAGCGCAAACGTGCTTTGGCCCAGAGCCCCCGATGGGCGTTCAGCCCTGGACGTCAGGTCGGGCTTGTGTATCACTTCTAGAATGCTTGTGAGTCGGTTCGCGGCGGTGTTCGAGGGAGATCGAGGAGCGCGGCGGCGGATCGCACGAGGGCTCGGGACGCTGGCGATCGCCGGCTTCGCGGCGGGCTACCTCAGCGGGTGCTCGCTGATCGTCGAGTTCACCGAGTGCCGCAACAACGACGACTGCGCGAGCATCGACGGCGAGGGCCCGGTGCGCGCGTGCAGCAGCGACAGCGTCTGCGTCGAGGCGGCGCAGATCGAGTGCACGAGCAACACCCAGTGCGGCGAGCTGTTCGGCTCGAGCTTCGTCTGCGGGCTCGGGGACGAGGGCGCGGCGCGCTGCGTGAACACGACGAGCGCGGAGTGTGAGCCGATCGTCTGGCCCGACGACTGGGACCACGACAAGGTCGTGCTGCTCGGCTCGATCATGCCGGTCAGCGAGCTGTTCGCCGACATCGTGCAGCCCCTCGAGAACGCGGTCGAGCTGGCGATCCAGGACTTCAACAAGACCACCGAGCTGCCCGGCGGGCGCAAGATCGCCTGGATCGCGTGCAACTCGAGCGGCGTCGCGGAGCAGGCGATCACGGCCGCCGATCACCTCTCGAACTCGGTCGGCGTGCCCGCGATCGTCGGCCCGATCTTCAGCGAGAGCGTCATCGAGGTCGCCTCCGAGGTCACCGTGCCGGCGGGCGTCTTCACGATCACGCCCGCCGCCTCGAGCCCGTCGATCTCCACGCTCAGCGACGACGGCCTGGTCTGGCGCCCCATCTCGAGCGACGTGTACCAAGCCAGCGCGCTCGCGGACTGGGTGCTCACGGTCCAGGACCCGGCGCCCGACTCGGTGGTGTTTCTGGGCAAGAACGACGCCTACGGCCAGGGCCTCCTGATCGACGCCGGCTCCAAGATCGAGGGCGGCGTCACCAGCTACGCGTCGATCACCTACTCGAACCCGGCGACCTTAACCGAGGAGCAGCTCGTCGCGGAGTACGGCGCGGTCATCGGTCAGGCCTTCGCGGCCAACCCCGACACCATCGTCATCGCCGGGACCAACGAGGCCCGGGATCTCATCCTCGGCTACCTGCTGGTCTGGGGCGACATCCCCGAGGCCCAGCGCCCGGAGCTGCCGACCTTCATCGTCACGCACGGCGCCGTGCCGATCCTCGAGTCGACGCTCGAGCTGGTCGAGGAGCAGCCGCTGCAGCAGCTGCTCTACACCAAGCTGTTCGGCATCGCGCCGATCATCCACGACCCGTCCAACTTCGACGTCTACAACTCCCGCTACAAGGTCCTGTTCGGCAACAAGGACGCGATCACGAGCTCCTCGCTCTCCTATGACTCGGCGCTCGTCTCGATCCTGGCGATGGCGACCGTCGACGGTCAGGAGCGAGTGACCGGCGCGGCGATCGCCGACGGGATCGCGCGGCTCGTCGACAAGGGCGGGACCGAGATCTCGTTCGGCGACGACCCGGTCGGGCTCAGCTTCATCCGCGACGCTCGCAACATCCTCGAGCAGGGGGGCGGCGTCGACCTCAAGGGCGTCTCGGGCGAGCTCGACTTCGACCTGGATGTCGGCGAGGTGCGCGTGAACCTGATCAACTGGAGCCTGGTGCCGAAGACCGTAGACAACCCGAGCGACGCGCTGCTGGCCCCGGCCAACGTCTACGTCCTCGGCGACCCGCCGGCGACCAGCGGCCAGTGGATCTCCTGCGAGATGGCGGGCTGCTGAGCTACCCTGCGCCTGTGACTGCCGGCGAGCGCTCTGATCGCGATCTGTTCGGCGCCTGGATCGCCGGTGACGGCGCCGCCGGCGAGCAGCTGTTCGAGCGTCACTTCGACGCGATCGCGCGCTTCTTTCGCAACAAGGTCGACCGCGGTCACGACGATCTGATCCAGAAGACCTTCCTCGGCTGCGTCGAGTCCCGCGCGCGCTTTCGCGGCGACTCGAGCTTCCGCACCTTCCTGTTCGCGGTCGCCCGCAACGTGCTCGGCAAGCACTACCGCAGCCTGAGCCGCAGCCGCGCGCGCGAGGGCGCGGCGCCCCTGGAGCGCGCGCCCCTCGGGCTCTACGAGCTCTCGGCGCATGAGCTCGGCGCGAGCCCGAGCGTCGTGTTCGCGCGCGACCAGCAGCAGCTCTTGATGCTCAACGCGCTGCGGCGCATCCCCATCGAGCACCAGATCGCGCTCGAGCTGCACTACTGGGAGGGCATGACCGGAGCCGCGATCGCCGAGGTCCTCGACGTGCCGCTCGGCACCGCCAAGACGCGGATCCGTCGCGCCAAGCAGCTGCTGGCGGCCGAGTACGAGGAGCTGGTGAGCGGATCCGCGAGCCCGCAGTCGACCCAGACGCGCCTCGACACCTGGGCGCGCACGCTGCGGGCCCAGCTGTTCTCGTCCTCGTCTGAGGGCGCGTGAGGTTGTTTTCGAGTTTTTTTCGAGTTTTTCGCGCGCGCGCAATCCAGCAGCTCCCGCGCGGGTACTACCGCCTCGTTCCATGCCCAGCGAAGCTCTAGAGCAGCCCCCGGCGCCCCTGTCTGCGATCACGCCGACCGTCGAACGACCTGTCCTCGAGGCCGCGTCGCCGCCGACGCCGGCGGCCCCCGAGGCCCCGCCCATCGAGCTCGAGCGGCTGCGCGCCTCGGTGCGCTCGCGGCTGTTCCAGACGCCGCAGCGGCCCCTGCGGATCGGGCGGTTTCGCGTGCTGCGGTGCATCGGGCAGGGCGGGATGGGCATGGTCTTCGCCGCCCGCGACGACGAGCTCCAGCGCACCGTCGCGATCAAGCTGCTGCGCCCCGAGCTGTCGCGCGTCGACGCGCGCCTGACCGAGGAGGCGCAGGCGCTCGCGCGGCTGTCCCACCCCAACGTGGTCGGCGTCTACGACGTCGGCGTGCACGAGGGGCAGCGGTTCATCGCGATGGAGTACGTCGACGGCTGCACGCTCGGCGTCTGGCTGCGCGGCGGTCGGACGCTCGAGCAGATCCTCGAGGTCTTCATCGCCGCCGGGCGCGGGCTCGCGGCGGCCCACCGCGTCGGCCTCGTGCACCGCGACTTCAAGCCAGACAACGTGCTCGTCGGTCACGACGGCCGCCCGCGCATTCTCGACTTCGGGCTCGCGCGCCCGCCCGATCGCGCGCCCCCGGGCGGCGTCGTCGGGGTGCCCGCGCTGCCCGAGGGCTGCGATGAGTCCGAGACCGCGTTGACCCGCGACGGCGCGCTGCTCGGGACCCCGGCCTACATGGCGCCGGAGCAGCATCTCGGGGAGCCGGCGGACGCGCGCAGCGATCAGTTCAGCTTCGCGGTCGCGCTCTACGAGGCCGTGCACGGCAGCCGGCCGTTTCGCGGCGAAGACATCCGCACGCTCTCGCTCGCGATCGTCCGCGGCGCGCTGCAGCGGCCCGAGCGTCCGCGCGTCGCGATCCCGCCGTGGCTCGACGCGCTGCTCGTGCGCGCGCTCCGAGTCGCGCCGCAGGCCCGCTTCCCCTCGATCGAGGCGCTGCTCGAGGTGCTCGCGCTGCACCTGCCCTCGGCCCGCAGCGCGAGCGCGCGCCCGCTGCCGACGCCGACGCGCATCGACGCCTTCTCCGCCACCGAGGTGCGCGAGGTCGCCGACGGGGCGCTGCTCGCCGAGCCGGACGCGCGCGCGGTCCTGCGCGAGCACTTCTCGCCGACGCTCGCGCCCGCGCATGAACCTGTCTCTGAGACCACGTCGGTGTCGGCGCGGCTGCTGCCGGCGCGCGCCGGCACGCACTGGCGCATGCCGACCTCGGCCTCGACCTCGATCGAGCTGCCGGCGCGGCCCTCGGCGAACACCATGGCGCTGATGGCACGCGAGCTCGAGGTCGCCGAGGGCAAGCGCGGCCGCGGGCAGGCGCAATTCCTCGGCGAGAGCCTGGCGTGGTCGTCGCGCGACCTCGAGCTGCGCGTGATGCCCTCGGCCCGCGGCGCGTCGGTGCTGCTGGTCCGCGACTTCTCGCTGGCCGTGCGGCGGAGGCTGCGGCGCACCATCGCGGTCACGAGCTTCGGCGCGCTCATGCTGTTCGCCGCGATCGCCGAGTCCCTCGACAACAGCGGCGGTGACTGGCGCTTCGTCGTCCTGTTCCTCGCGCTGCTGCTCGCGGACCTCGCCGCGGGCTGGGCGATCGCGCGAGAGGCCCATCGTCAGCAGCTGACGACCGCGCAGGCACGGATCGACCACTACGCGCTGCGCCTCGCCGCGCTCGCGGAGGCCGAGCGCACGGGGCCAGGATATGTCCACGCCGACAGGCCCGTGCTCGCGGATCCGAGCCGGTGAGGCGCGCGAACGCGATCGCGATCCTCGTGCGCGCGACGCCGGCGCTGCTCGCGTTGCCCTGCGCGCTGCTGCTCGCGCGCGCGTTCGAGCTCGGGACGGCGCTGCCCTGGCTCGCGGGCGCGGGGATCGTCGCGCTCGCCATCGAGCCGCGCGCGCGGCTGCCCGCTGGACACGCGCGTGTATACAAACCTATCCTTACGGACACAACCGCTTGCAGCGGCGGAGGTCTCGATGACACTCGAAACGCGGGCCGACGGCAGCCCGATCGGCTACCGACGCATACTCAAGGCGCGGGTGCACGAGCTCCGCGCGCGCATCGATCGTGAGAACAGCGCGATGTTCTCGGCGGGGCTCCGCGCGCGCCGCGAGACGGTCGAGCGCTTGCATGTGCACGTCAAGACGATGGTCGAGGAGGAGTTCCGCGCGTCTCGGCTGCGCGCCGCGCGGGCGGACCAGGCGACGCGCGAGCGCGAGGTCGACGCGCGCCGAGAGCTCGTCGATCAAGAGCTGACCGAGGAGACAGCGCGTCGACTCGAGGCCGCCGCCCGCGGGCTCGAGGATCGTCGCGAGCTGCTCGCGGAGACGCGGCGCGAGACCGTCGCGCGGGCCGACGAGACGCGCGCGCGGCTCGACGAGTCCGAGCGCGATCGGCTCGCGCGCGCGCGCCGAGAGCACGACGCGCGCGCGCGCGCGTTCAGCCAGCTCATCGACGGCGTCAGCGCGCTGCGCCGCGAGACGCGGGACGAGCTCGACGCCTACGCGCGGCTGCACCTCGAGCGCGCGCGCGACGACCTGCACGCGCGGCTGCGCTTCCTCGACGTGAACCACCGCTTCGTCGAGGACCACCGCGCGTGGGCGCGCGCGATCGTGCGCGAGCTCGACGCCGAGACCCGGGCGACCTGCGCGAGCACGAGGCGCGCGCGCGAGCACGAGCTGCGCGAGCTCTACTCGTGGGTATACAACTTTACCGGCCGGCGGATCCGTTCGACACTCTGAGCGAGCCGCGTCGTCGCCCGGCTCGCGCCGTCCATGCTGATCATCGATGACCTGCTGACCGCGCCGTTCCGCGGGCTGCTGTGGATCTTTCAGGAGGTCGCGGCCGCGGCCGAGCAGGAGCTCGAGGCCGAGGCCGACCGGATCAAGGACGAGCTGCGCGATCTGTACATGATGTTAGAGACAGGCCAGATCTCGGAGGACGAGTTCGACGCGCAGGAGCAGGTGCTGCTCGACCGGCTCGACGAGCTCGAGGAGGACGAGCGCGGCGTCGCGGTCGAGCTCGACGAGGACGCCGAACGCGACGACGACGAAGACGACGACGAAGACGACGAAGGCGACGCGAGAGACGACGTCGAGGAGCCGCCGGAGCGCTGACGTGGAGCTGCGGGACCTGCTCAAGCCAGCGGAGGCGCGCGAGATCGAGGGCGAGGCCCTGGACGGCGGTGCCGCGCGTCGCCGCGTCGAGATCGACCCCGAGGCGCTGCGCGGCGGCCTCGGGCAGCTCGCGCTGACGCTGATCAAGCTGATCCACGAGCTGCTCGAGAAGCAGGCGCTGCGGCGCATGGACGCCGGCTCGATCGACGACGATCAGATCGAGGCGATCGGCGCCGCGCTGATGCGGCAGGCCGACGAGATCGAGCGCCTGCGGGTCGTGTTCGGGCTCGAGCGCGAGGACCTCAACCTCGATCTAGGACCCCTCGGGAGGCTGCTGTAGCCGCCCCCGCGCACGAAAGGAGTCGTGTCCATGGCCCGCCACGCGATCACACACGGGACGAAAAGCTCAAGCCTCGCGGACATCCTCGAGCGCGTGCTCGACAAGGGTGTCGTGATCGCGGGCGACATCAAGGTCAAGCTCGTCGAGATCGAGCTGCTGACGATCCAGATCCGGCTGGTGGTCTGCTCGGTCGAGCGCGCGGTCGAGATGGGCATGGACTGGTGGCGTCACGACCCGAACCTGACGAGCAAGAAGCTGGTGCCGCCGAGGTCGGTCACCGGCGCGCCGCCCGGGCGCGCGAGCGAGGCGCCCGCGCTGAACCCGGTCGAGGCGCGCCTGCAGGCGATCGAGGAGGCGCTCGCGCGGCTCGAGGGCGCGCGCGAGTCCGCGGGCGCGCGCGGCTCGGGCGACTAGCGCGCGCGTCCTCGACGAGCGCCGGGCCGACTCTACGCTGGGCGAGGGTGTCAACGCGCCTGCGCGCCCGAGGGGTCATATCCGTGGGGCACCGAGTACAGCACGATCGCGCCGTTGGCCGCCGCAGCCACGAAGTCGCGTCCGCCGTCCTGCGCGGCCACGGTCGTGAGCTCGACGGCGCGCTCGCCCGGGAGCGCGGCCGCTGGCATCGGGTGCCACGTGCGACCGTAATCCAGGGACAGGTCCGCCCCGCTGGGCCCCACGGCCACGGCCGTCGTGCCCAAGATGGCGCGCTCCACGATATGGGTGAAGACGACCGAGGAGCGGAAGCCCGCGGGGGGGACCTCGACCGTGGCGCTCCAGCTGTGTCCGCTGTCAAACGTCCAGGCCGCGCTCCCCGTGCGCTCGTCGGGCGCGTCGGGGTCACCGCCGACCGCGATCCCGATGCTCCTCGTGAGAAACGAGATCGAGTACACGCCGGCGCGCCCGTGGCCGCGGGCGAGCGGCGTGTCCGCGACCTCCCAGGTCAAGCCCTTATCGCCGGAGCGGAACACACGGGCCGTCGAGCCACCGGTGCCGAACCACACCTCATTGTTCGGCCCGACCGTCAAGCAGCTCCCGTCCTCGGTGAGCAGGCGCTCGCCCGGGAGGGCTTCGGGCGGCGCGAGCAGATCGGGTCGGCGCCACGTCGCTCCGGCGTCGTGGGTCGTGAGCACGGTGAAGCGCCCGTCCACCGGGTCGCCGAGCAAGACGCCATCGTAGCGATAGGGCCACATGGCGAGCGCTCTCCAAGAGCCCTCGGGCCGCGCGTCTCGAAGGACCAACGTCCAGGTCGCGCCAGCGTTGACGCTGAGGTACACACGGGAGCGCCCCGCGTCATCGGTGGCGAGCGCGACGAGCGTCGTTCGGTTGACGAGCTCGATGTCGCGAACGACGAAGCTCGGGTCGTCTCCGATCTGCCCTGATGTCCATGTTGTTGACAGGTCTCGCGCGGCGCGCGTGCTGCGCACGAGCGCCGCGCCGGCGCCTCCGGCCCAGATCTCGAAGTTCACGGTGGACAGCGCGTACAGGGGCACCGCGGGGCCCGGGCGCAGCACGTCGACCGTGATACCGCGGGGCGGGAATTCTCGGTGGCGAGCTCGCGCGCGGGTCGAGCCGGGCGCGCACGCGCTCGCGGCCACGAGCAGGGCGCCCGCGAGGCCGAAGAGAAAGATGCGTGAAGGGAGCGGAGACTTCAAAGCGGCGTCGCTCGTGCTCATAACGCGCGACTGGACGCGGGGGGTCGTGTCCCTGACGCGGCGAGCGTTAGCGCGGCTCGCCGAGCGAGCTGTCCGAGTGTTCATCTCGGATCAGGGGCGGATCGAGCACCCAGCGGCGCCGCGGGGCGACGAGGCCGGCCGCGATCGCGGTGTCGGTCGAGCACAGCACGAGCTGCAGGCCGACGTAGAGCAGGTCGACGTCGGCGAGCGAGAGCACGAGCTCGCCGCGCACGAGCACGCCGCGGTGCAGCACGCGATCGAGCAGCTCGCACAGCGAGATGCGCTCTTGTGTCTCGCGGTCCAGCCCGCGCGCGTCGTCGATGCGCGCGTCGATGGGCTCGCGATCGCTGTCAGGGGCGTCGTTCACGTGCGCTCCGCGTCCGGCCCTGAGAATAACGCCTCGCCGAGGGCCGTGACCCGCGCGATCCCGGTCGGCGGCGTCCCGCGGGTGACGCCGACGCAGGGGATCCGGCGCGCGCGCCAGCGATCGAGCACTGGGCGCTCGCGCGACGCGATCGCCTGACACAGCGAGCAGTCGGCGCGCGCGGGCGTCTGGTGGTTGACCACGACCTGCGCGAGCGCGACATCGAGCCGCGCGAGCGCGACGCGAAGATCCTCGGCCTCGGCCTCGGCCATGCGCGTCGGCAGGGTCACGAGCACCGCGCGCGCGCGCGCGGGATCACGCAGGAGCGCGCGCAGGCGCTTGAGCTGTCGCGACAGCGTGATCAGCCGGTCGCTCAGCCGCGGCATCCGGAGCGCGCGCTTGTACTTGAGCAGCACCGCGAAGATCGCCCGGATCCAGCGCGTCAGCAGCTCGGGCATCTCGAGCAGGCGCAGCAGGTGCCCGGTCGCCGCGTTGTCGAGCACGACGAGGGGGGCGTCGGTCGTGCGCTCGTCGTCGGTACGGTCGAGCGCTTCGACCACGCAGGCCACGGACATGATCTCGTCGACGCCGGGCGGGCTCAGGTCGAGCAGGCGCTCGAGCGCCTGGCGGTCGAAGGCCAGATCGACGCCGGCGCTGCGGCGCGTGAGCGCGGTCTGCAGCTCGTCTTGATACTCCGCTCGCCACGCGCGCCAGCGCGCGGCCGCGTCGACCGTGCACGCCCGCAGGCCGGGGGCGCGCTCGCGCGGATCCGCGTCGACCGGGACCTCGAGACAGGTCGCGAGCGAGGGCGCGGGGTCGGTCGAGATCAGCGTGACGGGGCGCGTCGCGGCCGCCCGCAGCGCGAGCGCGCAGGCGACGGTGGTCTTCCCGACGCCGCCCTTGCCCGCGACGATCACGAGCTCGATCGCGCCGGCGATCGACGCGGCGCGCCCGAGCACGGCGGGCGGGTTCGGAGCGGG
Source organism: Polyangia bacterium (assembly GCA_030430565.1). Taxonomy (GTDB): domain Bacteria; phylum Myxococcota_A; class Polyangia; order Nannocystales; family Nannocystaceae; genus JACKDW01. The sequence continues at coordinate 125,670 of JAUIKS010000002.1, read as the reverse complement.
GTTCGGAGCGGGGTTCGGAGCGGGCTGAGCCAGGCTGGCGACGAGCGGCCACGCGTGGCCCCAGAGCCCGCGCAGCGCGGACTCGCCGAGGACCTCGCCCGGCAGCAGCGGCAGCGCCCAGGCGTCACGGTCGGCGAGCAGCGCCGGCGTCTCGTCCAGCGCGGCGCGCTGCGACGCGCGGGCGGCCGCGCAGGTCGGGCAGCGGCTCACGGGCACGACGCGGTTGAGCAGGTGCAGGCCGACGTTGACGCCCAGCGCCTCGAGCCGCGTCCGCAGCTCCAAGGTCTCGCGCAGGCACAGCGGCTCGGCGAGCGCGACCAGGACGAAGTGAGCGCGCGGCGAGCCGAGGGTCGCGACCAGGTGGTCGCGGCGGCGCGCGAAGGTCTCGATGAAGCGGTCCGGCGCGTCCTCCTCGTGACGCCCGCGGTACAGCTCCTCCAGGTACCGGTGCTTGGCGAGCATCGCGTCCAGCGCCTCGAGCCAGGCGCGCAGCGCCGCGGGCAGCGCGAGCAGGCGCAGCGTGTGCCCGGCCGGCGCGGTGTCGACGACGGTGATGTGCTCACCTGGCTCCTCGGTCATCTCGGCGATTCGCAGCAGCGCGATGAGCTCGTCGAGGCCGGGGACCGAGAGCTCGAGGAAGCTGCGGATGTCGGCCTCGTCGAAGAAGGTGCCGCGGCGCGCGATCTCTGCGAGCGTGTCGCCGTGTCGCTCGCGGAAGGCGTCGAGCTCACGCTCGGCGTCGAGCTCGACGACCTCGAGGTTGGCGAGCGAGCGCAGCGGCGCGTCCCCCTCGGGCGCGAAGCAGTCCCGCAGCGAGTGCGCCGGGTCGACCGAGACCAGGCGGACGCGTCGCTCGGGGCGCGCGAGCGCGAGCTCGACCGCCGTCGCCGCGGCCGCGCTGGTCTTGCCGACGCCGCCGCGCCCGCCGAACAGCAGCAGCCGCAGCTCCGGGCGCTGGAGCGCGGGCGGCAGCGCCACGGGGGGCTAGGTCTCCAGCGTGACGTCGACGAAGCTCGCGGGCGCCCACGGCCCGCTGACGTCAAACGTGAAGTTGTTGTCGAAGCCCGACGCGGCCTCGCCGACGGCGCGGTCGAAGTCCTCGAGGCCGTCGCGCGCGACCAGGCAGGCGAGGTTCATGACATCCCGCTCGTTGCGGACCTTGCCGCGCGCGTGGGGGATGTCGTAGGCCGCGAGCACCTCGCCGATCTGCTCGACGTAGCGCTCGCGCTCCTCGCCCAGTACGCGTTCGAAGAACCGCCCGAGCTCGATCATGTCGTCGCGGTTGGCGGCCCGGATGTCGCCGACGGTGTCCCGCGCCGCGCGGAGGTCCGCGCGCGTGTTGACGAAGTACTCGAACACGTTGGGGACATCCCACAGCACCCGCAGGCCCATCTCGACCTTGCCGCGGACGCGCGCGAGCTGCAGCGCGAAGGAGTCGCTGTTGCGGTCGAGCAGCTCGCGGACGTCGGCTCGCGACTTGGCGACGACGCCGAAGGAGACCGGCAGCACCGTCGTGCGCTCCATGAGCCGGCGGATCACGCCCATGTGCGCCGAGAGACTGCGGCGGTCGGGTCGGAGGCGGCGCTTGCGGACCTCGCTGACGCAGGCAGAAGATGCCCCGGAGGACAGGACCTCGACGCGCGCCCCCTCGAGCCCGGCGGCGTCGAGCGCCTCCGCGGGCAGCTCCGCCGCGTCGGCGATCGCGTAGATGTAGTAGCCGGCGGCCGTCCCCTCACTCGTGTTGCTGACCGTCATCACCGTTCCTGTCGAGTTCGTCGCGCGTCCCGCTGGGCGCGAGAGATCGCGTCGACGCGACCATGATCGCGGATCCGCGGCAGCAGGCCAAGGGCGCCGGGGCGGCGGCGCGTGTACACGCAAGCTCCAGCGCCTCGAGGCGGTCGTCGCGAGCGGAGCGGCGCGGCTATCGGCGGCTCCGTTTGACGCGCAGGCTGAGGCCCGCGAAATCGAACGCGCTCGCGAGCGAACTCGCCACCCGCGACTCGATCACGTCGTGCGCGCGGGCGCGGGCGCGCGTGATCGCGCGGCCCGGCGAGCGGAGCTCCGCCAGCGGCAGCCGTGACGCGTAGCTCCGCGCGCGCCGCCACGCGCCGGCGAGCCCGGACGGCCGCGGCGTCGGCTCGGGCGCGGGCGCGCCGTCGCGGTTGGTCGCGACCCCCGGCCACCAGTCGTCGCGCCAGCGCGGTCGCGCGCGCGCGTCGTCCTCGGGCGGACGGTCGCCGCGCGACGCGAAGCCGCCGAACTCACTCGAGACGCGGCTCGCCGCGTCGCGAAACTGGCTCGCCGCGTCGGAGAAGCGGCTCGAGACGCGGCTGGTGACGTCGCCGACCTGACTGGTGACGTCGTTGACGCGACTCGAGACGCGGCTCGCCGAGTCGTGGACCTCGCTCGAGACGTCGTTGACGCGGCTCGAGACGTCGTTGACGCGGCTCGAGACGACGTCGACGCGCTCGGAGACCTGCGCGAGTCGGCCCTCGACCTCTTCTGAGACATCGCGGACGCGGCTGGAGAGCGCGCCGAGGCGCGTGGAGATCTCCGAGAGGCGCGCGTCGAGCTGTGAGGACCAGGCGTCCCGCGGGGGCTCAGGTTCAGGCTGGGGCTCAGGTTCAGGCTCAGGTTCAGGCTCAGGTTCAGGCTCAGACTGGGACGCAGGCTCAGGCTCAGGCTCAGGCTGGGGCGCAGGTTCAGGCTGCGGCGCGGCTTCCCGCGGCGCGTCGTTCGAATGCTGCGAGAGCAGCTCGAGCAGCCGGCTAGAGAGCTCCGCCGCGTGGCCGACGACCTGCCCGACGACGCGATCGGAGAGCGCCTCGCACTCGAGGCGCGCGTCGCCGCAGCCCCGCGCCTCGACGCTGGCGAGCAGCTCCCGCCCCCCGTTCAGCAGCCGGCGGATCATGCCCTCGAGAGGTTCCTGTACCGTCGGGAGCGGAGGACCTCCTCGACGACCTCATCGATGATCGTCGGCAGCACGGTCCGCCCGTTCCGCTGGATGCGGGCGTAGTCACGGCTCAGGATGTCGCGGCACGCCCAGCGAAACACTTCGTCGTCGAGTCGCACGCGGGCGCCGGCGGCGGAGACCGCCCTGGCGATCGCGATCGCGGCCCGGATGGTCGGGCGCGCGCCGTTCTCCGAGTGGCCGCGCAGGATCCGGATGATCTCGACGATCGGCTCCGCGAACACCGGCGAGACCTCGGCCCGCGCCGCCGCGATCGCGACCTCGGTCTCGCGATCGTAGTGCGAGAGGAACAGCGTGATCACGCGGTCGAGGAGCGCGTCCTGGGCGCGGTGGACCCCCGCGTACTCCTCGGGGTTCGAGGTGAAGATCACGCGGAAGTTGGGGTGCACGCGGATGTAGCCGCTGTCCTTGCCGCGCTGCCGCGGCAGGCTGAGCACGCCCTCGGCGAGCACGCTCAGCAGCGGGTTGTTGGCCTCGGGGCGCGAGCGGTTGAACTCGTCGTAGATCAGCGTGTAGCCGTGGATGCAGGCGACGGTGAGCCGGTTGTCGACCCAGCCGCCGCGCAGCTCCTCGCTGACCTTGGTGACGGACTGGATGTAATTGTCGACGACCTTCGAGCGGCGGTAGCCGTCGTTGCGGCCGAGCAGATCGGAGGTCCCGAACTCGTGGTCGCCGTGCAGCAGCACGACGGGTGAGCCGAGCAGCGCCGCGACGTGAAACGCGAGCCGCGTCTTGCCGACGCCAGGCGGGCCGGCGAAGTGCAGCGGCAGCCCGGCGCGCGCGTAGGTGAGGGCGCGCCGCGTCAGCGACTCGACCTCCGCGGTGACGACGAAGCTCTCGCTCGGCTCGATATGCAGGACGTCGCGTTGATCGCTCACGGCGGACAAGGTTCGATGTGCTCCTGCAGACATACGACTCTCAGCGGCCCGTGCTCACGCTCGCGTCGCCCGAGCGCCGGATCCCGTCTGAGATCTCAGACGGGGCGGACGGGCGACGCGCTCGCGGTGAACGCCTACGCGGGCGCGGCGGCGGTGGCGGTGAGCCCGATCGCCTCGGCGTACTTCAGGTAGGTCTCGACCGACGCGATCACGACGCGGGCCTCGACCGCGAGCAGCTCGATCCCGACGAGGGAGACCTTCGCCCACGCGTCGATGACGATGCCCTTGTCGAGGATACGGTCGACGACCTCGGCGAGGCTCGACGAGTCGGTTGACTTCTGGATCTTTGCCATTCGCTACACTCTCTCTCGGCGCGGTGTTCTGTGTTCAGCGCTTGCGCCCGCCGTCGCCCGCAGCGTCGGCGGCCTGATCAACGTGTCCTGAATATCAGGTTCTGCTTGCTAAGACATGTACCTGAATTCGCGCGGCGCGGTTCGATGAGCGCGCGCGGTCGAGCGCGGCGCGATCCCGTTACTTGTATCGTCAGCGGTCCGCGCCCGCGACGAAGCTGAAGGGCGGCCACGGCCCGGTCAGCGCCGCGCGCTCGCCCGCGCTCCACTCGGCGAACGCGCGGCGCAGCGCGGCGCCTCGATCGCGCGCGACGAGCAGCGCCGCGCTCAGGTCGAGGCCGTCGCCGATCCGCGCGCGAACGAGCTCGACGCTGCGCGCGCGGAGGATCGGATCGAGGCGGCGCAGCAGCGGCGCGACGCGTCGCTCGGCCGCGCGCGTCGCGGCCGAGAGCGCGTCGCGCTCGGCCTTGCGCGCGAGCAGGTACGCGGTCCCGCTCGCGGCGCGCGGCGGGGGCGTGCTCGCGCGCCGAGGCGCCTCGACGGCGATCGGCACGCGGACGCCGAACTCGGTGCAGCCGGCGATTCGCTCGAGCGCTCGCGCGTAGCGGTCGGCCTCGCGCGTCAGGTGCTTCGAGACAGCCTGTTCGTCGGGGAAGGTCGTTCCGTAGCGCGCGGGCGCGATGTCGCAGCCGCGCTCGTGCAGCGCGCGGATGACCCGCTCGTAGCGCTGCAGCGCGGCGAGCTCGGGCGAGGGCGTGGGGGCGGGGGCGGGCGACGTGACCGCGGCGAGCTCGCCCGCCGTCACCAGCGTGAGCGGGGGGGCGAGCTCGGCCGCGGCCGCGAGCCACGAGCTCGCGATCGCCCCGGCGCGCGTGAAGCCGTAGACGAGCCGCGAGGGTTCACGCCCCGCGGTCGCGGTCATCGCCGCCGACTCCCTCGCCGCGCGCATGACCGAGCGGCGGGCAGAAGCTGTAGGGCGGCCACGGCCCCGTGAACTCCACGCTCACGCCGTGATCGGACCAGGTCGAGGCGAGCTGCTCGACGCGCTCGCGCAGCGCACCGAGCTCGCCGGGGCGGATCATGAACGCGGTGTGAAACGCCGGCTCGTCCTCGCGCCCGCTGAGCTGCTTGTTGGAGAGCGGGAGCGCGCGGTGGAGCAGCGCGCGCTCGCCGACGAGCGCGGTCGCGTCGCGCTCGGCGTCGCGGACCCACGCGCGCGCCCGCTTCGTCGCGTCGCGCTTGAGCAGCTTTTGTTGTAGATACCGCGCCCCGGCGCCGCTGGGCAGCGAACGCGCGCGCGGATCCGAGGCGGCCAGCGCCGCGCTGCAGCGCTCGAGGTCGACCCACGCGCGCACCGCCCACTCCTCGTAGCCCTCGATCGCGTCGAGGAAGCGCGTGATCGCGTCGGCGTGGCGCTCGAGCCAGGCCACGACGCGCGCGCGGCTCGAGAACAAGCAGCCGAAGCGGAGCGGGAGCACCGGCGCGCTCGCCATCACGCGCTCGATCACGAGCTCGTGCCGGAGCGCGCGCGGCCCCAGCCACTCGAGATCCGACAGTCGGCGATCGCTCTCGGGGCCGGTCCACGCGTCGAGCTCGACCGTGCAGACGACGCTCGTCAGCGCGCCCGCGTCGACGCGCTCGAGCGCGATCTCAGCCTCGAGGCCCGCGACGGGGGGGAGCTCCGCGAGCGTCGCCCGCGTGACGCAAAAGACATACGTGCCGTAGGCCTCTGGGATCCCTCGTCCTTCGCTGCTCATCCCGACGTCCTCGCTCGCGCGAGCGCGACGCTATCACGGCGCCCGCGCGCCCGCACGAATCCCGCGCTCGACCGCCCGCGCGCTCCGCTATGATGCGAGGCGATGGTCATGGGAGTGGTGAAGAGAGTCGCCGTCGGGGCCGCGAAGCGTTTTGTCCGTCGGGCGATCGCGCGGCAGCGCGAGCGGATCGAGGATCGCGTCGCCGCGACCGTCACCCGCACGCTGCACCGCGTCGGCCTCGACATCACCGTCGACAACCCCCGCGGCTTCGCGTCGGTGCGTGATCGCGTCGGCGACGTCGTCGGCGCGGCGACCGATGTCGCGGGCGCGGCGGCCCACGAGGCGACGGACACGGTCATGGGCGGAGTCCGGAGCGCCGCCGAGGGCGTCAAGTCCACGCTCGGCGGCGTGACCTCGGCGGTGGGCGGCGTGGCGTCGACCGTGGGCGGCGTGGCGAAGACCGTGGGCGGCGTGGCTGAGACCGTGGGCGGCGTGGCCGCGGCGGCCTCGAGCGCCGCGTCCAGGGTCCCCAAGGTCGGCGACGCCATCGGCGGCGCGCTCGGCAGCGTGGGCTCGGCGTCGCGGAGCGTGGGCGCGGCGGCGACCAACGTCGGCTCCGTCGCGGCGGCGGTCGGGGGCGCGGGCGCCTTGCTTGGGAGCTCGCTCGGACGCGGGCCGACGCGTCGCTCCTCGATCCGTGCTTCGATCCCGACGACGGCGACGGTCGTGCGTCGCAGGCCGCTGGCGCGCCCGCGCTCGACCCTCGATATGATGCGCAAGAAGGGCTACAAGCGGCCGCGCTCGTACGCCGATCTCGACATCCGGATGACCGCGGGCCAAAAGCCCCACGAGATCCTGATGAAGGTCGCGACCTACCAGCTCGGGCAGATGCTGCTGGGGGTGCTCGAGCGCAGCGCGCAGGCCCAGCTGGACGCGGTCCAGGGCGCGCGAGAGAAGCTCACCGAGCGCCAGATCATGCTCTTGAGCCATCTCCCCGAGGCGATGCTCGCCCGCATCGCGCCGCCGCAGCCGGCGCTGCGGGCCGCGCCGCTGCCCGCCGCGAAGCCGGCCGCGTCGGCGCCTCCCCGGGTCAGCGCGCCGGCGCGAGCGCAGCCGCAGGCCGACGCGAGCGCGCGAGCGCGGCCCCGGGCTTCTAAGAATTCGTTTCAGTACTGAGCGGACGAGGCTGTCGCACTCTCGCGTCGCCCCACGTGCTCGCCGCGCGATCTCGACATGAACGAAAGGTCATAGAGACGTCGTACACTCGAGCGCGCCGACCTGCGGCTTGAGACGTGTACGGGCTTCGAATCACAGCGCGCGCGGACGGGGCGTGCAGCTTCGAGCTGATCGAGGGCGGCCGCGAGCTCGCCGCGAGCCGGGCGTACCCGACCGACGAGCGCTGCCTCGACGCGCTGCGCGAGCTGATCCGATCGCTGCGCGATGAAGACGACGCGCCCGCGGGGATCGACGTCCCGGAGCCGCAGACGCTGCGATCGCTGCGCGCGTGGGCCTCCTCGCGCGCGCGCTTCCCCGTCGAGTGGCGCCGGGCCGGGGCGCGCGCGAGCGCGTCGCAGGTCCGCAGCGTCTCGGTTGAGCGCTACGCGCTGGACCAGGCTGAACAGCCAGGCCTCCCGGGGATCGAGCGTCTCCACCGCGAGGCCGACGGCCTCCACAGCGCGATCCTCCGCGACGCCGGCGGGCTCGTGGTGCTGCTGACCCCCGGCTTCACCCGCCCGTCGCGCCGCGACGAGAACCTCCGCGTCGTCCTCGACGCCGCGGGGACGCGGGCTCGCTACCGGCGAAGGCGCGGCGGCGGCGAGCGATGGTGCTTCATCCTCCGCGGTCGCAACAACCGAGAGATCGCGCGCAGCCGGTGGTTCGACGACGCGGCGGCGCTCGAGGGCGCGATCCGTTGGTTGCTCAGGGCGGCGGCGGAGCTGCGGGCTCAGCTCACGCCTCGCCGCGCGACGCGGCGTGAGTCGGCCGGCTACCCGATCGAGCTGCTCGAGGCCGTCGGCGCGCCCGGGGTCGAGCGCCTCGAGCGGCCACCTCGCTACCTCGTGCGCCTCAACGACGAGTCCGGCCGCGGGCTCGTGATCAGCCACGCGTACCGCTCGGCGGCGGCGCGGGCGAGGGGGCAGCGCGCCCTGCTGCGCGCGATCATCCTCGACGTCGGCGTGCGTCGGCAGCAGGCGGGGGCGCGCGCGTGGGTCGTGATCTACGCCCGCAACCACCGTCCGCTCGCCCGCAGCCGTGACTTCTCCAGCCAAGGCGAGCTCGAGCGCGCGCTCGCGGGGTTGCGACAGCTGCTCGTGTCCGCGGTGGGCCCGGAGGTCGTTCGTCCGCGGCGGCCTCGGACTAGCTCGAAGAGACATCCACCAACTTCGACGCAGCCGACGCGCGCGCTCGAGGTGCCCTTCGCCGCCGACGCGCGCGACGAGGATCCGCCCGCGGGGCGCGAGGGGAGCGAGCCCGCGCGCGAGGAGCGCGACGATGAGTCCGCCGTCGCGTCCGAGCCGAACGCGCGCGACGCCGTCTCGCGCGCCGTGCAGCCGTCGCCGCCCCGGCGCGCGCCCGTGGTCAAGTCCACCGACTCGTCTTCGCTGGTCGAGGTCGTCGACCGCGTGCTCGACCGAGGCATCGTCATCGACGCCTGGTCCCGCGTCTCGCTGGTCGGCGTCCAGCTGGTGTCGATCGAGGCAAGGGTCGTCATCGCCTCGGCCGAGACCTACCTGAAGTACGCGGCCGCGATCGGGCTGACCGCGAGCGCGCGACCGACCTGACTGACTCGCGCTGGGTCGAGCCGCTACCGCGTATAGCGCAGCAGCCAGAACTGCAGCTCTTGGCCGCGGGCGAGCTTGCTCAGGCCGTCGCGACGCAGGATCGCCGCGTCGTGCCCGGCCTGGGCCCACAGCGGCGCCGCGTCGCCGTCGCGATCCTCTGGCGTCACAGCGTCGACGCAGACGCGGGTGTGCCCGCCGTCCTCGCCCGGCTCGCCGGGGTGGTCGACGAAGAACAGGTCGCCGGGCAGCGACTGCAGCAGCAGCTCCTTGATCGCCGCGTCCTGCTCCGTGCCGACCCGCGCCTGGATCGGCTGCGCCGGGTCTCGGTGATCGAGGTGACGGACCAGCCGCCAGCCGGTCTTGCGCGCGAGCGCGGGGCCGAAGCGCTCGGCCCGCGGATAGTGGCGGAACCTGCCCACGCGGAAGGTCGGGACCGGGATGTTGGCGAGGCTGAGGACCATGCCGCCGAACACGTTGCACTTCCAGTACGGGCGGCGATCGTCGATCCCGTAGGCCACGCCGTCGGGGGCGCGCAGCAGGCCCTTCGGCGGGCGCTCGCTCGGCTTCGTGCCGAAGAACACGGACTTGTACGAGTAGCGGCGGCCGTCGACGCGGATGTGAAAGGCCTCGTCCGTCGCGGTCGCCAGCGCGCGCGCGATGTTGACGATACGGCCGGTGCGACGCCCCGGCGCGATCTCGACGCGCGGCGCCGACGGGAGGAACAGGCGCGGCGCCTTGTTCGAGGGCGCCTCCAGCAGGCTCATGATCGCCTCGGCCTCGATCTTGCCCAGCGACGCGTCCACGCCCGCGAGCTCGAGCCAGCCCTGCAGCGCCTTGATCGCGCGGCCGACCTCGCCGCCGAACACGCGATCGTGGCCAAAGCGCGGCAGCGCGAGCTCGGTGGGCGCGTGCTCGACGCGGCCCGCGATCGCCTGCAGCGCCCGCTGACAGATCGAGGTCAGGCGGGGCGGGCAGTCCTCGATCGAGAGCGCGCGCTCACCTTGCAGGATGGCCTTAAAGCCAGGATCCTCGCGCAGCGCCCGGGGCGAGAGCGGCACCCCGACGCGCTCGCGGGGCACGCCGAGCGCCACCAGCCGGTCGCCCGCGCCCGTGGGCAGGAGGTCGAGCGCCTGATCGACGATGGTCTGAAGGTCCATGATCGAGAGCGTCTCGATCACCTCGATCGCGTCTTCATCCGGCGGGAGCGCGTCTTCCTCCTGAAGATGCGCCGAGAACGGGGCGGGCAGTGCGGCCATGGCTATTGTCTCCAACGATCGAGGGCGAGCGCGGTCCGAGCGTATCAGACCCGCCGAGCCGTCCACGCGCCGCGCGCCGTCGCGCGCCGAGGAGCGGCCGCGAACGCGCCGATCCGTCTCGTGTACCCGCACGCGCGCCTCCGCTTGAACGACGGCATCGCTCGCCGCCCGGCGTGAGTCGACGATCGTCGGCGCCTACGGCGTGCAGTCGGTCGCCGCGACCGTCACGTCGTCGACGCTCCACGAGGCCATGTCCGCGCTGCCCGGCAGCCGCCGGGTGCAGATCTTAAACTGGAAGTCGGCGTTCTTGAGCGCGGTGACATCGAAGGAGATGCGCTTCCACTCGGCGTCGTTGATGATCGAGTCGTAGCCGGTCTCGAGCTCGATCCAGGAGTTGCCGTCGAAGGCGACGATCGTGTTGACCGTCAGCGGCGAGCTGTCACTGTGGAGGTGTCGCCAGAAGCTGAGGAAGGCCTCGCCTGGCTCTCCGCTCAGGTCGATCTCCGGGCTGCTGAGGCAGTAGTCGCCGTGGAAGGCGATGGTGTTGAGCCCGCCGATGACCACGCCCGCGAGCGCGTTGTCGTCGGTGGGCGTGTGGTCCTCGCCGGGGTCCTCGCCCGAGAACGCCATGTCGGGCGGCGAGGCGATGGCGGGCCCGATCTCCCACAGATCGTCGAGATCCCAGCCCGGCGCGGGGGCGGCGAAGTCTTCGAAGAACACGTAGCCCGGGCCCCCGGTGTTGATGCACGCGCCGCCCAGGCAGACCTCCTCGGAGGTGCACGCGTTGAGGTCGTCACAGGCCGTGCCGTCCTCGCTCAGCTCGTTGTAGCAGAGCCCGTCCTGGGGGTCGCAGAAGCCGGTCTTGCACGCCCCGTCGAGGAACGTGCAGTCGACGGTCTTGTTGACCGTGCACGCCCCGGACTGACACGTCGCGTCGAGGACGCACAGATCGGTCGACTCACAGGTCGCGCCCTCGTTGGCCGGGTAGGCCGAGCACGTGAAGTTGGGCAGGCACACGCCCTGGCTGCAGGCGTCGTCGAGGCCGTCGCAGTCCTGGTCCTCGAGGCACTCGGGGTCGATGCACAGCTTGCCGACGCAGGCCTGGGACTCGCAGTCGCTGAAGATCTCGCAGCTCTGAGCGAGCGCGCAGGGCGAGCAGGTGTCGCCGCCGCAGTCGACGTCGGTCTCGTCGCCGTCGAGGAGGCCGTTCCCGCACAGGTCCATCGCCATCGTCGTGGCGTCGGTCGAGCCCGAGCTCGTCGACGACGTCGTGCTCGGCTCCTCCGTGGTCCCGGGCCCGGTCGTCGTATCGCCGGTCGTGCCGCCGGTCGTGTCGGGGCCGGCGGTCGTCTCGCCGTCCGTCGAGCCGGTGTCGGACTCCGTCTCGGTCGACGTCGTGTCGCCCGTCGTCGAGTTCGACTGCGTGCCGTCGTCACCGCAGGCGGCGAGCGCGATGGAGGTGAGGAGGGCGGCCAGCGCGGCGGGCCGGGCGTGACTCGTTAAGCAAAACATGTGTCCCCCAAGACATGTTTATAACATCGCGAGCGCGCGCCGGCGCGCGCCCGGGCCGGGCGCGCCTCCAGGAAGATGACTTTTTCGACATGTTTTATCGCGCAGGCCGCGGCGCGGCGCGCGTCTACACGCCGAGCAGCTCGCGGACGCTGCCGTTGACCGCCGCGGTCGGCAGGCACATCCGCGCGCCGGCCGTCCGCGCGGTCGCGCGGATCTCGTCGGTCGGCTTGTCGTGGACCGCGATGATCGTCGGAGACGGCTTGTTGCCCGAGAGCCGCTCGATGACCCGCGAGCTGCGGACATCGGGCACGGAGAGACTGAGCAGCACGTAGCGCGGCGGGGCGGCCTGGGCGACGAGCAGCGCGTCGGCGCCGGTCTGGGCCGTCATGATCTCGACCTCCGGCGTGCCGTGCGAAAGCTCCTCCTTGACCTGCGAGCGGAACGCGGCGTTCTGCGTGATCAGCAGGACGCGCGGCGTCGCGTCGCTCTCGCGCTTGCTCTGTGCTCCGCGCTCTTCGTCCTTGAGGTTGAAGGAGGTGAGCACGCGGCGGCGGACCTCGGTGATGTCGAGGGGCTTCTTGAGACAGGCGACCGCGCCCGCGGTCAAGATCCGCTCGGTGTTGGCCTCGGTGTAGTAGCCGGTGATAGCGACGACCTCGGTGTGCTGGGTCGAGACGTCGCGCTTGAGGCGGGAGCAGACCTCGAAGCCGTCGACGCCGGGCATCATCAGGTCGAGGAAGATCAGCTGCGGGCGGAAGGTCGCCACGAGCCGCCCGGCGTCGAAGGCGTCGCGCGCGACCTCGACGTCGAACTTGTGCCGAATGTCCTTGACGACATCTCGGATCAGGTCGAGGACGACGGGCTCGTCGTCGACGACGAGGATGCGTCCATCCTCGGATCCGGTCTGGACGGTGAAGGGGATCCCGCGCTCCTTGCAGACCTTCTCGAGGTCTCCTCGGCGCACGCGGCGGTGCCCGCCGACGGTCTTGAACGCCGGGATCAGCCCGTCCTCGATCCAGCGGATCACGGTCGTGGGCGTGACACAGCAGATCTTGGCCACGTCGTGGGTCGAATAGGTGTCCTTGATGGGGGGTCTACCGCGGCTCATACGCTCGGTGTTGGTGCTGGGGAAGGGGGAGCGCTCGTGGCGTCGGCCGATGGGAGCAGGACCGAGAAAGTCGTGCCTACACCCGGCTCGGACTCCACGAGGATATCACCTCCGTGATCTTTGATGATCCCGTAGGAGATCGCCAGGCCGAGACCGGTCCCCTTGCCGATCTCTTTGGTGCTGAAGAAGGGGTCGAAGATCCGAACGCGGATTTCTTCCGGGATCCCGTGCCCCTCGTCGGAGACATCGAGGCGTAGCTGGCCCTCGCGGCCGAGATCGTGCGTGAGCGAAATGCGCACCGTGCCGCCGCGCGGCATCGCGTCAACCGCGTTGCTCAACAGGTTGAGCATCACCTGCTCGAGTTGATCGCTATCGCCGTTGATCAGCAGCGGACCTGCGGCGATCTCGCGGATGATCTGCACGTTGTGCATCCGCCACTGATACTCACCGATGGCGACGACGCGCTCGATGACGCCGCGGAGGTCGAGAACCCGCCGCTCGCTGCTCTCCTGCTGACGAGAGAACAACAGCACGCCCTCGACGATCTTGCGGCAGCGCTCGCCGCTGTCGGCGATCTTCTGGACCTTCGTGCGGATGTCGTCCTCGAGCCGACGCTCGAGCAGCAGCTTGCTGTAGCCGACGACGCCGCTGAGCGGGTTGTTGATCTCGTGCGCGATCCCGGCGGCGAGCAAGCCGACCGCGGCGAGTTTCTGCGACTTCAGCACCTGGTCCTCGAGCGCGCGCCGGTGGCGAAGATCGAGACCGACGAGGACCGCGCCCTTGACCGCGTCGTGATCCCGAAGGATGCGGCCCTCAATGTGGAGGGGCAGATCGCGGGATTCACGGGTCTTGACCACGACCTCGCTGGCGATCGCGCCGCGCTCGACCAGCGTCTTCCACAGCTCTTGCCAACGGTCCTGATCGCTGGAGAGCGCGACATCCACGCCAAATAACCGCCCTTCGGCCTGCTCCGCAGGGATCCCGAACAATTGCTCGCTCGCGCGGTTCCAGCTGACAATGCGCCCAGCGCCATCCAGCGAGATCAGCATCACGGTGGTCTGATCGAGCAGCATCGACTGGTAGTCGGCCAACTCCTCCGTCTCGGCCAGGAGCAGGCCATTGGCCAGACTGAGGCCGAGTTGCGGCGCGAGGCGAACGAGCAGCGCGCGGGTCGCGGGGGCGTCGATCGCGGGATTACTCCCACGGATGAGGACGTGGGCGACGACCCCTGAAGGCGCCTCGAGCACCATTCGCAGCCCGGCGGAGGCGCCGTGGGGGCCGAAGACGCGACGCATGTCAGGGTCGTTTTGAGCGACGCGCGTCAATCGAGCGCCGGTGTTCCAGCCCGGCGGAGGGAGCGCAGACTCGGGGAGCGAGCTGACCCGGACCGCGTGTTCGCTGTCGACGCTCCAGCGCTCCCACTGGACCCCGACTTGGGTCACGACGGCGATCTGTTGAAGGCCCAGCGCGTCGACCAGCGCAGAGCACGCGGCCGGGACGTTCTCGCGCGGGTGGGGCGAGCTGAGGAGCTGCCGGTACACCAGCGCGACCACGCGGTCTTCAAATTGCCGCTGTCGGCGATCGACGAGGTCGCGGAACAGGACCACGGCCGGAGCCCCTTCGCCGCGCCCGGCGGCGAGCGAGAGCTCGACAGGCACGGTCTCGCCGTCGAGGGTGCAGAGGTCGAGCTCGTCGTGCCACGTGCCCGCGGAGGCCATGCCGAGGGACTCGGAGAACGCGTCGACCTGGGTCGGGTTGATCAGCTCGAGGAAGCTGCGGCCGCGCAGGCCAGCGCCGAGCAGGGTCGAGGCGGCCGGGTTCGCGTGGACGATGCAGCCGCTCGCGTCGAGCAGCAGCATGCCCTGGTCGAGGGCCTCTAGGCTGCGCTTGATCGCGCCGCCGACATCGGTCTCGATCGGCTGCGTGGCGGACTTCGCGACGCAGGTGACCAAGACGTGCCCGCTGCTCAGCTTCCGTCCCTCGACTCGGCAGGCGTTGACACGGCCGGCGGCGGGCGCGAGGTGGAGCTCGAGCTCAAAGCCGTGTCCCGGCGCGCGTGACCGCAGGCCCATGAAGGAGCGCCCGAACGCGGCGGTCTCCCCGGTCCGGGGGAACCACGCGAGCAGCGGCTCGCCGACGACCTGGTCCACGTGACAGCGCAGCAGGTCGAGCAGGGCGCGGTTGCACGCGACGACCAGCCCGTGTCCGTCGAGAATCGCCGTGGGCGCGCGCTGGGCGTCGAGCACCTCGCGGTAGACGCCGACGGTCAGCGCGTCCCCGCTCTGGGGGGCTGGCGCGATCGTGGAGCGCGGCGATTGCACCGCGGAGGGTGGGGAGGATCGGGTCACGAGCGGATCGTGGGAGTCTGTCAGTCAGGGCGAAGGCCCTGGGTACAAACGCGCCGCCAACAAACCAACACCCGTTCACGGGACGTCGGGAATGGCGGGAACGCTCGAATGACCTCTTTACTACAGATCGCGGGCCCCGGCGACACGCGCGAGAGAGAGCACACGGTGCAGGCGGCGCTTGCGGTGCGGGCGGCGTCGCGGCAGGGTTGCGGGGCCATGGCTAGCGAGTCCAAGCCCCCCTACGGCAAGGGATCGGTCCCCGCCGGCCTCAACACGGGAACGCCCGTCAAGCCGCGTCTGGCCGCGACGGTCGTGGTCGCCCGCCCCTGCGCGGACGCGAGCGACTTCGAGATTTTCATGCTCCGGCGGAGCGCGCGGAGCAAGTTCATGCCGGACGCGATGGTGTTCCCCGGCGGGAAGGTCGATCCGGAAGATGGGCCAGCGGGGAGCGACGAGGCGTTTGACGCCGCCGCGCGCCGCGAGTGCGTTGAGGAGAGCCGGATCGTCCTCGGCCGACAACCGCTGCGTTGGTTCGACACCTGGCTCACGCCCTCGGTCGAGAGCCGCCGTTACCTGGCGCGCTTCTACTTCAGCCGGATCGAGCGGCGGGCGGGCGAGGGCGCCGAGGCGGACGGATACGAGACCCACGACGGTCGCTGGGCGCGGGCGAGCGAGTTCCTCGACGACTGCGCGCGCGGGATCATCGACCTGCCGCCGCCGACGATCTGCACGCTGATGCGCCTGCGCGACCCCGCGTGGGTCAGCGGATTCGAAGCGCTGCCTGACTACAGCGTCGACCAGCTGCGCCAGCCGATCCTCCCGAAGTGGTGGTACGTGGAGGGCTCGCTCGCCGGCAGCGACGACGACGCCCATCATCACGTGTTTCTGCCCCACGACCCGGAGTACGCCAGCATCCAGGGCGAGGCCGGGGCGCTGCCGCTGCGCGCCCGCCCGCTGCCGTCCCGCCTGGTCCGCGTCGGCACCACCTGGAGGGTCCCATGAGCCGATGGTCTCGTGTTGGTCTCGCCGCGATGCTGCTGGCCTTTGGGTCAGCAGTAGCCGGCTGCGACGGCGGCGGATCCGCCGAGAAGACGGCGGGCGAGCAGCCGGCGAAGACAGGCGAGCAGGCTGACGCCAAGGCCGACTCCGTCGCTGGTGACGCGCCCGCGGTCACGAGCGTTCGTCCGCCGGCCACGGACCTCACCGGGCGTCTGCTCGCCTGGATCGATCCCGACGCGCACGGCGTCATCTACGCGAAGATGCCCCGCGATCTCGACCTGGAGGCGATCGCGACCCTGTTCGCCGTCCCCAGCAAGGGCGAGCGGATCCTCCGCCAGATGGCGAGCGCCGACGAGAACTTCGAGATGCTCCTGGGCGAGGGGGCCGCCGACGAGTGGTTCGAAGCGCCCGCGCTAGCGATGCTGCCCGTGATCGCCCAGGGGGCGTACATCGTCCGCCTGCTCAAGAAGCCAGCCGAGAGCTTCGAAGCGGCGCTGACCGGCGCGGACATGGAGCTGCGCGAGATCGAGGGGCTCAAGGTCTTCGTGCCCCGCGGCGGCTTCCCGTGGAAGATCGTGCTGCTCGAGGACAACGCCGTCGGCTTCGTCCCCGTGCGCGAGCTCGGCAGCGGCATCGGCCCGCTCACGGCGGCGCGCGACCTGCCGCCCTCGGATGTCGAGACGCAGCTCAGCGCGGCGCTGCACCAAGACCCCGACACGATCCTCGAGCTGCTGGTCCAGGGCCCGATGGGGCACATGGCGATCGCCGAGCCGCTGATCTCGGTTCGCCTGTCTCTTCGGTCCTATCAGACGACCGGCGTCGACGGCGTCGTCGCGCTGCAGCCCACCGGCGACCTCGACGGCGCCGTCAACTCGCTGCGCGCGCGCTCAGGGGAGCTCGAGACCGACCAGATGAAGGCGCTGATGGACCGCGTCGCGTTCCAGATCGAGGGCCCGATCATCACCGGGCGCCTGCAGATCCCGTCGGCGGATCGCGCGGCGCTCGAGCGGGAGCCGTGAGGCGTGGCGTGGCGGATCCGAACGGCGCGCGCGCGCACGCTCGCGCTCGCGTGCTCTCTCGCGTGTTCTCTCGCGTGTTCTCTCTCGTGTTCTCTCTCGTGTTCTTCAGGGCAGGAGCAAGAGGAGCCGGCGCGTGAGCCCGCGGGGGATTTAGGGGCGCGGCAGGAGGCGCGCGGCGAACCGCTCGACGCGCCAGCCGAAGATCCGACGGATGATCTCCTGTGTCCGCGCGCGCGCGCGAGCGGCTTCGAATCGCTCGACTGGGTGCCGCCCGACGCCAAGCTCGTCGTCGCGCTCGAGCTCGACGATCCGGACTTCGGCGGCGCGCTCGATCGGCTCGTCGCGGGCGCGCGCGAGCAGGGCGACCTGCCGATCGTCAGCGGGATGGCGCTGTCACAGCTGCCCCTGCAGCTCGCGGTGATGCGGACGACCCTCGCCCAGGGCGGCTTCGCGCCCGCGACGCTGATCTTGCTGCACACGTCCGCCAACGAGCCGGTCTGGGTGCTGCGCGCCCCCTGCGACCTCGAGCGAATGCGCGGCGAGCTCGAGCGACGGTGGGCTGTGCGAACGCGCGGCGTGGTGGGCGGCGTGGTGGGCGAGCGCGATCCAGCGCGCGCCGCGTCGGCCCACGTTGGCGATGTCGTGTTCGCCAGCGATGATCGCGTGGCGATCACGCCCGCGGGCGCGGGCGCCCGGCTGCTCAAGTGGCTGGAGGGACAGGCCCAGGGGAAGCCGGACGCGATCGTGGGAGCCGGGGCGTCGACGGCGGGCGCCCCGAGGATCGACGCGATCCCGCGGGCGCCGGTGCGCGTGCTGCTCCAGGGACCAGGGCTGCTGGCGATCGGATCCGGCGGATCCGCAAAGGCGATGACGTCGAGCGGTCCGGTGGCCCTCCGCGCTACGGCCGCCACGCTCGAGCGCGTCGCGCTCGCGCCCGGTTAGCGAAGCTCGGGCAGGCTGGTGGGTCCGCCTGGAATGCGGTAGGTGGATCGGCGATGTCTGACTCCAGCGCGTCCCCCGATCCCCGCGTCGGCTTCCTCTCTCGACTCACGCGGACGCTTGATCCGATGCTGGCTCGCGTCGCTCAGCTGCGGCCCGAGGACCGCAGCAGCGCGGACGAGGTCAAGGCGCTCGAGGACGCCATGAACCGGGAGTTTCCCCCTGACTCCGAGATCGTGCGCGCGGTCGGGGCGGCCTTCGAGGAGGGGGTCGCCGCCGGCTGGCTGTGTGATCGAGGTGCGCCAAACGCCAGGTTCTCCCGGGTCGCGCGCGCCTCGGAGCAGACCCACGAGCTCTCGATCGACGCCGTGCGCCTGCGCGGCCCCGCGCTGCGTCACACGCATACGCGCGGCGAGGTGACGCTCGCGTTCGCGGTCGACGGCGCGGCCCCGACCTTCGAGGGGCGCGAGCGGGGCTGGATCGTGATGGGCGCGGGCTCGACCCACGTCCCGGAGGTTGTCGGGGGATGTATGAACCTGATCTACTTTCTCCCAGGCGGCGCCGTGGAGTGGCACACTGACTAAGTCGACGATGTCGAGGCGCCAAGGCGCGCCGCGGCGCGAGGCAGAACGCTACGATCGAGTCGGAGCGCGCATGGCTCGTGGGCCATACAAGCTTCGCCGCGAAGCGCGGTGAGTTTCATCCGCGCGCGCGCACGCGCTCAAGTGTGATTCACATTCTATGCCTCGCGACTTTCGTGATACCTGTACACCGAGTGGGTCGCCCGCACGTTGCAACGGGAGAGTTGTGATACGTTCCCGGCCACTCCCACGGAGAAGAGGAGATACCCAGTCGTGAAAATGCTTCGTGCCCTTGTTCTTCCAATCGTTGTCTTGGCGCTCACCCCGGGCTGCGAACCCAAGAAGGGGGGCGAGACAACAACACCGCCGACCGGTGGCACCAAAGATGACCCCGGAGGTGAATCCGGCACCCCCGTGACCGGCGACGACGACGATGACGACGCCGGGCCCGACGCGCCCCCAGCCAACCCGGACGGCGTGACCGAGTGTGACGCTGAGGTCGCCGACACGCCCACCGCGCTGTGGGCCGATCGCGTGCTCGTCCGTATGCCCAAGGGCGTGGAGATGGTCGAGCGCAACGAGGTCTTCGCGCAGGCCTCCGGCGAGGCGCAGTCGACCTGCGACGTCATGGTCTCCCGCGCGGCCATGGGCTACTTCCAGGACGACACCGCCAAGGGCGTCAAGCAGCTCCGCGACGACACGCTGACGCAGATCGGCTTCGACATGTCGGTCGTCACGTGGAGCGACGAGACCGAGAACGGTCGTAACTTCACGGGCGCCTACGAGGCCCCCGAGGACGACAAGGGCAACCCGCCGGTCAAGGGTTGGTTCGTGTTCAAGGAGAGCCAGGGCACCCTGTTCTGGATGATCATGGAGACACACCCCAACGCCTACCCGGCGATCAAGAAGTCGTTCAAGAAGTCCGGCTCGTCGCTGCTGATCGTCCCGCCGTCCTAACGCGGCCTCGGCACCGAGACGTGCTCTCGAGACGCCTCTGGGAGGACCCGGGGGCGTCTTGACGTCGTCGTGGCGCAGCGGCTGGCGTTTACGCGCGCGTTCCAACGCCGAGAGCCTGCTACGATGACGACACTGCGGTAGCCGCAAGAGGAGCCCGGACGGCATGCAATACCCACGACTTCAGGCCCTCGAGCTCAGCGCGTCGTTCACGGCGGCGCGTCGCCTCGTCGCGGCAGGCTTGTTGAGCTCGAGCCTCTGCCTCGTACCCGCCTGTGATCCCAAGCCGCAGCCCGGCTCCAACACGCCCGGTACCCCGGGCGCGAGCGGGGGTCCTGGAACCAACAACGCCGCCGCGGCAGGAGGCGGCGCGCAGGCGCAGCCAGCGGGGCCGGGCGCGAGCGGAGGGAACTCAGCGCCGCCGCCGTGCACCGTCGAGCTCGATGACGCGCCGACGGGCTTCTTCAACAAACGCCTGGTCGTGACGCTGCCCAAACGGGTCGAGCTCGTCGAGCAGAACCCCTTCTTCGCGCTGGTCGAGCGCAACAACATCCCCTCGGCCTGCGGCGCGACCCTGCATTTCGCGGCCGCTGGCTACATGCGCCCGCGCGGCACCACCAAAGAGGTCCGCGACCAGCTGCTCGAGTTCCGCGGGATCACGCCCGATCAGATCACGGGGTGGGAGCAGGAGGCGGACACGGGCGGCGGCTACACCGGCGTGTACAACGCGGGCGCGACAAACGGCGCGCCGGCCGTGAAGGGCGTCATCAGCATGCGCCCCGGGAGCGACGGCGCGATGTACTTCGTGATCTACGAGGCCGAGCCGGCGGTATGGCCGCAGATCGAGCCGACGTTCCGCGCCTCGCTCGCGGAGCTCTCCGTCCGCTGAGCCCCGCAAACCCCCGCGACGTCGCGTTTGAACAATCGTGGCGGTCTTCGCTTGCGGCTTGGCGGATAGTCGTATAGAAAGTCGGCCCCTTTCCCGGGTTACTCTGACCCCATCGTCTAGAGGCCTAGGACACTGGCCTTTCACGCCGGCAACACGGGTTCGAATCCCGTTGGGGTCGCTCACTCGGGAAGGGGACCAGCGCGCCCGTCGCCGCGATCATTGATCCGGTTCGGGAGCCGGGCTCGTAGCTCAGCTGGTAGAGCGACGGACTTTTAATCCGTTGGTCCCAGGTTCGAATCCTGGCGAGCTCAACAACACGCGCTTCGCGACGACGCGGAGCGCGTGTTTTTTTGGTTCGCCGACGTTTGTTCGCGGCACAAAAAAAGACGCCGCTTGAACTGAGTTCAAGCGGCGTCTTGTAGTAGCGGGGACAGGATTTGAACCTGTGACCTCCGGGTTATGAGCCCGGCGAGCTACCTGGCTGCTCCACCCCGCACCAGGGAATGGCGTTCTACTCCCGGCCGTGGCGGCCGTCAAGAGTTTTTTCAATCAATCGACAATTCGTCTTTCGCGCGGGCCAACGCGCTCAGCTCTACCCGTTGCCCGCCATCCCAAAGTCGGGCGAGCACGACGAGCGGCTCATTGACCGCCGCGAGCCGGAGGACGCTCGCAGCCGGCGGTGCCTGCTCGCGGAAGTTCAGCGGGCAGTGGTCAACACGGTCCGAACCAACCTCGTCAGGGCCTGAAGCGCCGTCGTCTTCGTCACGGCGCACGAGGATCGGGAGTCCGTGGGTTCGACAGATCATCGGCCGGGCTTCGTAGATCGCGCAGCGGCCGTCCACGAGCAGCGCGCAGCGGTCGGCGTGCTCCGGGGCGTCCGCCTGGTCGCGGACGCGTTGACGCCGCGTGGGGTCTCGGAGCGCGAGCTCGGCCAAGGCGCGGCGCATCGGCGCGGCTTCGACCTCAAACACGCCGAACCGTTGATGACAGCAGCTCTCGCAGCCGGCTCGGCACGCGAACGCCGCGGGGGTGCGCGCGACGGCGGCCTCGAAGTGCGCGCCGACGCGGCGGCGCAGCTGCACGAGCACACCGGAGAGCTCTTGTTGGGTCGGCTCGCTCATGTCCGCGCCGTGCACGCGAACCCGCGTGAAGCTGACTCCACACGCGATCGTCCCGAGTTCAGCGCCGCGGTCAGCTCGCGGATCGCCGCGAGCGCGCGCTCCTCCTCGTCATCGGCGAAGCTGCAGCCCGCCACGAAGGGGTGTCCGCCGCCGCCGTAGGGCTCCAGCAGCGCGGCCATGTTGTGGCGTCGCGCCGCCGGAGGCAGCCACGGGTTGTAGCCGGCGGTGATCTTGATTCGCCAGCCCGAGGCGCGGGTCGCCGCGATCACGTAGGGGATCCGCGGGTGGTGAAAGTAGGGGATGAACTTGTTGAAGGCCCGGGGTGGCTGATCGAGGAGATCAAAGTAGGCGACGTCCTCGCGGATCCGGATCCGGCGGCCGATCAGCTCGATGTCTTCGCGGTGGCGCGCGAGCAGCGGCTTGAGCGCGCGCTGCACGTAGGCGGACTCGGCGAGCGCGGTGAGCGGGACTCGGTCGATGAGGTCGCGGATCAGGCGGTCGACGAGCGCCGGCTCGCGGTTGGACTCGATGAAGGCCATCAGGCGCATCGCCGGGGACTCGAGCGCGACCGGCAGCTCGGGCGTGGCGAAGTCAGCGGAGTCGATGCGGTCGGCCCACGCGATGAGCTCGCCGTAGTCACCGAGATCACAGCCGAAGCGCGCATGGGCGAGTCGCGCGATGTACCCCGCGCAGCTGATCTCGCCGGCGTCGTGGAACTTCCGCCCCGAGCGATCGGCGAGGAAGTGCTCGCGGTCGCCGGGGAGCTGAAAAGCGCTGTGGTGGTGGTCAAAGAACCACGTCAGGCGCGGATCTTGGCTGTAGCGAAAATCGACGCTGGCGATCATGTCGGCCGCGAAGTCCGCGTCCTCGTAGGGATCGCCCGGGCAGTGGTCTTTGGCCCGAAACGCGATGTCCACGTCCCCCGCGGCGAAGCCGTGATGCTGGGCGAGAAACACGGTCACGAGCGCGGCCGACGCGGCCCCGTCGAAGCATTGCCCATGATGGAGGATATGTAGGATCGACATGGGTGTGTGTAGGATACCCGTGCCGTTGTATTGCGATCCTGACCGTCGCGTCCAGTTTCTCTACGAGTCGGGTGTTGATCGCGTCACCACGACCGGCGCGCGCGCCTCGACGGATATCACCCCTTCGCCGACCGTAGCGAGCTCGGCGTCCTCGCGCTCTGGGGGAGGAGGACGCGTCGAGAGCAAGAACAGCATCGCCGGCGGGGAGTGCTTCGCGTCGGTGAGCGGGCCCGTGATGGAGCGCTTGCGGCGGGACGCCATCGGCGGGACGAGCGAGATCAGGTGCCCGCCGCGGTGGAGGATCCCGAGGTTGCGACCGTCGGCGACCATGAGGTTGATGATCGGTGGGCGCCCCAGGTCCGCGTCGAGGCGCGTGAGCGCGGCGCGGACCTGCCCGGCGCTGGCGTAGGTCACCCCGAGGCCGCCCGCCCCATGAAGTCGGGCGAGGAAGGCGAAGAACATGACCTCGCGCGCGGTGTTCGCCCGCAGGCTGCGCTTCAAGAAGCCCGGGAGCCCCGCGCGCAGCTCGGCGAGCCTGCGCGAGCCTCGCTCGGCGAGCTCGTCCTCGTCGTCGCCGAGCGCGAGCGGGTTGTCCTCAGAGCAGCTGCCGACCCAGCGCTGAAACCGGGCGATCCCCAGCCGCGGGACCGTGGCGCGCGGCGCCGAGCTCGCGAAGGCGGCGAGTCGACACTGCGTCGGCACGCGCAGGAAGTCGTCGATGAAGCTGGCCGAAGGGTCACGTACGACGGGGCGCGCCTGCACCAGCGTCTCGAGGCCGTGCACGCCGCCGACGCTCCACGAGCGCACGCTCTCGCCTTGCGCGTCCGGCTCGCCGGAAGGGCGCGCCGACGGATACTCCGGCCAGTGATCGGTGAGCCGCGCCTCGAGCCACGAGGAGGAGTCGTTCCCCGCGTCCGGTCGCGTGTCGATCAGGGCGGCGAGCGCCACTCGTCGTTTCACGCTTTGATCATACCAACGCGTCAATGCGCGACCAGTGATGTTGCTGCTCGATGCGCCAGGCGGGCCGTGTACGCGCGTCAATCGAGCTCCCGCGCGCGAGAGCGCTGACTCGGACCGCGCGCCGGTAGCGACGCGCCCCTCGCACCAAGCGACGCGCAGGCGGAGGCTTATGATCGCGCCTGCAGACATGTGCGTCGCGCGTACATGTAGCCGCCTTCGCGGCTCGTTTAAAATGTCCTCTTAGGACAGGTCTGTTGCTTCAGGAACAAACGGTCTGGTGTCGAGTGTCGGCCGCGCCGCGCGCTCGCGCGAGCGCGAGCTCGATCTCAGTTGACTCAGCGCGCGCGCGAGCCTCCGCGTGCGTTCGAACGAACGACGAGGCGCGGCGAGGTCGGCGTCACTTGTTCGCTCGCGCGGGGAGGAGATCGGGCGCGCGCGTGGTTGCGTGATCGTTGCATCGGCACAAAACCAGCGCGACGAGACGAGGTGATTGGCCGCGCGCGCGGACCCGCAGGTCCGCGCGTTGGCGGCCTGGTCGCGCGCGCGCGGCAGGGACGTCACGGGACCGACAAGCCGAACATCACTCCGGCCAAGGCTTCAAAATCTCTAAAAAGTTGCTCGGATCGGGATCGGGGGAGTAGGGACGTGATCGCGCTACCCACCACGCTCTGGGCGCGAAAGCGCTGCATGAGCACGAGTTTCGGTCGTCCTGCGTTAGATGCGCGGTCGAGATGGTGAGTATTGCTCACGGAAACCCGCGCGTGCGGGGGTTGCCGCGCGCCGTGGCCTGCGTTCACAATGTGCGCGCATGCGTGTACCGACCGGACGGCTGCGAATTGTCTCGTCGTCGAGTGGCGACGACACCGTCGGCAATCCGTGGCCAGCATCGCCCGGTCGTTACATTCACGAGCAGCGTCTCCGACTCGCCATGTCCCTTGAGGAGCTGGCGGCGCGGACCAAGATCCCGCGCGGCAGCCTCGAGGCGCTCGAGGCGGATCGTCACGAGGACCTGCCCGGACCGGTGTTCGTCAAGGGGTTCTTGCGCTGCTGCGCGCGGGCGCTTCACCTCGAGGTCGATGTCGTGCTCGAGTTGTTGCTCGAGCAAGAGCGGGTCTTGCTCGAGCGTGAGGCCCGCGCAAAGGCTCGCGCGGAGGCGGAGCAGGAGGCGGCTGCCGAGCGCTCGGGCGCTCGCGTGACCCCGATCAACGGCGTCCGCGTCGGCCTCGCGCCGGAAGAGGACGAGGACGAGCAGGATGACTCGGAGCGCTCCAGCGCGCGGCGCTCGCTCGGCGCGTCGCGCACGATGAAGCACGACCCATCACCGCGACGTGATGATGACGATCAGGGCGCGGTCGGGGCGGTCTTCGCCCGGCTGTACGCGACGCTCGCGTCGGCGCTCTCGGCCGTCATCAACGCGCGCCTGAGCGGGCTCGCCGATCGACTCCCGCGGCCCCGCGCGCTGATGTGGATCGCCTTCGCGATGCTGCTCGTGGTCGCGGTCTGCAGCGCGTCGGTGATCGCCGCGACCGGCGGTCTGCAGCAGGTCGCGCTCCCGCACTCCTGAACATAAAGACACGACATCCGCTGGCGGTGCGCGTATAGTCCGTCGCGCCGATGCCTGTGGTTCGCAACATCGCGGCGTTCGTCAAGCAGCTCCACGCGGGCGACGAGCGCCTGTTGATGCGCGCGTTGTCGCGCCATGACGATGTGCAGATCGCCTCGGTGCTCGAGCTGCTGACCGCCGAGGAGCAGGATCGCGTGCTCCAGCTCCTGCCGATCGAGCGCCGCGCCGAGGTCCTGGGGGCGATGCGCAGCGAGATCGCGGCGGGCGTGATCGGTCGCCTCGCCCCGGAGGAAGCCGCCGATCTGCTCGAGGAGCTCGAGCCCGACGACGCGGTGGACATCCTCGGCGTCTACGGGCCGGCGCAGCTGCGGCAGATCCTCGCGCGCGTCGACGCCGAGGAGGCCCAGGACATCGAGGAGCTGCTGGCCTACGACGACAGCACGGCCGGCGGCCTCATGTCCCTCGACGTGTTTCGCGTCCGCAAGGACACGACCGTCGCCGAGGCGATCCGCATGATCCAGGAGGCCGAGGACCTCCCCGAGGCCTCCTTCCACCTCTACGTCGTCGACGAGCACGGGCGGCTGATCGGGCTGACGACCCTGCGCGGGCTCGTCACGAGCAAGCCGGACATGCCGATCCACGCGATCATGGAGACCGACGTCGTGCACGTCACGGCCGACACCGATCAGGAGAAGGTCGCCGAGATCGCCAGTCGATATGACCTCATGGCCATCCCGGTCGTCGACAACCAGCTGCGCATGCTCGGGGTCGTGACCATCGACGACATCGTCGACGTCATCCGCGAGGAGGCGACCGAGGACATCCTCAAGATGGCCGGCGCCGGTCAGGAGATGGTCGACACGCGCTCGTTCTGGTCGAGCTTCCGCGTGCGCATGCCCTGGCTGGGCGCGGCGGCCTTCGGCGGCTTGATGGTCGCGTGGTCGCTGCAGGGCTTCGAAGACGCGCTGCGGGCCGTCCCCGCGCTGGCCCTGTTCATGCCGGTGATCGCGGGGATGGGCGGCAACGTCGGGACCCAGAGCTCGACCATCGTCGTGCGCGGGATCGCGGTCGGCTACATCGCGAGCTCCCGCATCACCCGCCTGCTCGTCCGCGAGATCGCGCTCGGGGCCGCGCTCGGGATGCTCTACGGCACGCTCATCTCGCTCGCCGCGCCGCTGCTCGGGGCGACCCAGACCGACCCGTTCAGCCTCGGCCTCGTCATCACCTTCGGGATGGCGGGCTGCATGATCATCGCCGCGGCCGTCGGGACCTCGGTCCCCCTGGTCCTGCACCGCTTCAACGTCGATCCCGCGATCGCCACCGGGCCCTTCGTCACGACCTCCGTCGACATCCTGGGGCTGCTGTTCTACTTCTGGCTGGCCACCGTGACGATGGACATCGTCGTCTGACTAGCGAGCTGTTGTTGTGGTGGTGCCTGCCCAGACCGAGCCCGCCAGCGTGCCGGCGGTGATCCTGCGGACCCGCCCGCTGGGGGAGGCCGATCTGGTCGTCGTCCTGCTGACGCCGAGCCACGGCAAGGTCGAGGCGGCCGCTCGCAACGCGCGCAAGTCGAAGCGGCGCTTCGCCGGCGGCCTCTCCCCCGGGATGCGCGGGCACGCCACGATCGCGCGGGGCCGTCGGAGCACCAGCAGCTCGCTGATGCGACTCAACGGCTTCGAGCCGACCGTGCTGCACGCCGACGTAGGACGCGATCTCACGCGCTTCGCGTTCGTCGCCTACGTGTGTGAGTTGACGGACGAACTCGTCCTCGGGCAGCAGCCCGATCCCAAGCTGTTCGCCGAGGTCTGCACCGCGCTCGACTTGATCCTCGGCCCCCAGGGGCAGCTGCAGCCGTCCTCGTCCCCGCCGAGCGCTGCGGCGCTGCGGCGGTTTGAGCTGGTGTTGCTGCGCGAGCTCGGCTTGTTGCCGGCGCTGCGCCAGTGCGCGGTCTGTGGGCGGACAGCGCGGACCCCGGCGGCGACCGAGGTCGCGTTTGATGCTCGACTCGGCGGAGTGCTGTGCGCGGAGCACGGCGCCCGCGCGACTCGTCTCGACGCCATGGTCCTGGCCGTCGCGGCGACGCTGTGCGTCGACGAGGTCGGCGCCTCGCAGGCTGAGGCGGCGCTCGTGGAAATCGATCAGCGACCCGCGGGGTTTCGCCGAGGCCTCCGCGACGTGACCTATGGCGTCCTCCGTCAGCACCTCCGAAGACCCCTCCGATCGCTCGCGTTGTTCCGTCAGCTCGCCATCGGCAGCCCGCGAACAACCGGCGATTGAACTCGCGCGGTCTGTGGTAGGTTCCGCCCCAGTGCCTTGTAGGCGTCCACAACAACCCCGCGCGCGCCGCCCCCTCGGGCGGAGAAACACGGTCCAGCGCGTCGCGCTGCTCGCCTCGGTCGCGTCCGCGATCGCGCTCTCAACCGGCTGTTGGGAGGCCGCGACCGGCGAGGCGCCGCCGACATCGCAGCTCAACTTCCCGAGCGGGCTCACGCTCGATCCGCGCGTCAGCCCCGACGAGCGCGCGCGCTGGCTGTTCGTCGCCAACGCCAACAGCGACTTGGTGCTCAACGCCTCATCGATCGTCGCCGTCGATCTCGATGCGTTTCACGCCGCCTGGCAGAGCGAGACGCTCGATGGCGACGGCGAGCCCATCCTGAGCGGGGCCGCGAAGGCCAACATCGCGCCGCCCGACAGCGAGGTCGAGAACGTCCGGGGCGCGGGGGCCTGTCGCCGCAACGCCGATCGACCGCAGCTGATCGAGTGTCTCGAGGATCCGTTCATCGAGGCCGACGCGACCGTCTACCTCACGAGCTTCGCCACGGTGCTGCGCGGCTACGCCAGCGGCGACAAGAGCCGGCTCTTGACGCCGGTGCGCGGCGATCCGAGCGTGTCCTACGTGGATATCGTCGGTGGTCTCGACGGCGGCGGGGTGCGCCTTCAGTGCGGGCAGGGGGGCGACGAGCTGAGCCCGCTGAGCTGCGACGGCGCGTACCGCTTGCAGCACCTGTTCAACGACAGCGAGCTCGCCCGCATCCCGCTCGAGCCGGCGAACATCCACGTCTCGACCGGCCCGTACCACGACGATGTCGCGATCGTCTCGCACTTTCGCTCGCCGTTTTTGACGCTGATCGATCTCTCGGACACGCCGGTGGTCGTCGACATCAGCGCCGAGCTCGCCAACGCGGGGGCCAACGGCGGCTACGGCCTGGCCGAGTGGCCATGTTCAGAGGAGGCCGCGCCCAGCTTCACGCGCGCCGAGCGAGACAAGTGCGTCCCCCAAAGCTGCAACACCGTGGACGGCTGCGGCGTCGAGGGCGTCTTCTGCGGGGCGGGCGTCTGCCAGGCCGAGCCGAGCCGCGCGTGCTCGCCGGCTGACGACGACCTCTGCGCCGCCGAGGACCAGCTGTGCATCCTCGAGGGCGATATGCCCTCCTGCGTCTCCGCGCCGAGCGTGTGCGAGCGAGACGAGTCCTGCGGCGTCGTCGGCGTTGAGTGCGCGCTCCCGGGCGGCGGCAGCTGCCGGGTCCCGGCGGACATTGATCCCTGTGACCCCGCGCAGGAGGCCACGGCCGGCTGCGGCGGCGGCGAGACCTGCGTGCTCGACCTGGTCGGCGCGCCCACGTGCGTCGCCGCGTCGTGCAGCCGAGACGCCGACTGCGGCGTGAGCGGCGTGCTGTGCGAGCACGCCTCGACCTGCGCGATCCCGCAGGCGCGAACCTGCGACGGCGACGGCGGCTGCGGCGGCGGCGAGCAGTGCGTGCGCGGGACCGCCTGCGGGCGACCGCTGCTCTACGCGGCCGCGCGCGAGCTTCAAGGCGCGGTCACGTTCACCTCCGAGCGCGTCTCGGCCATGGACTCACAGTTCTGCGTCGACCCCAGCCAGCTCGGCGAGGCCGGCGGCCTGCTGTGTGAGCAGCAGCTGATCTCCGACGACGTGTTCGCTGTCGGCGGATACGATGTCGGCTCCAACCCGAACTTCGCCGTCACCGGCGAGATGGCCTTCGCGCCAGATGGCGAGACGCTCTACCTCGTCCAGACCAACCCCGGCGGCCTCGTGCGGATCGACACCAGCCTCGACGACAAGGGCCGCCCGAAGAACCTCCCGGCCGGCGTCGTCGAGATCTGCGCCGAGCCCAACGCCATGACGCTGTTCGCTGACGAGACCGGCGAGTACGCCGCCGTGACCTGTCACCGCCCGGCGCTCGTGTTCATCGTCGAGCTCCGCAGCTTCCGCGTCATCTCCAATATTATCGCCGGGACAGGGCCCCACGAGCTGGTCTACGACAAGCCGCGCGGCTTCCTCTACGTCGCCAACAGCCTGGGCGCGACCATCAGCGTGATCGACGTCGACAACAGCCGCGCCACGCGCTTCACGGAGGTCGCCCGGATCGGCCTGGAGGACCCCTACGCATCATGAGATCGAAGTTCAGACCAGGACTCGGGCACGGCCGGTGCCTCGCGCTCCTGCTCGCGCTGGGCGCGACGCAGTGCAACGACGATGATGACCTGACGATCCCGAACCGCGTGCTCGATCGGCCCATGGATCTGGTGCTCTCGTGCATCGAGATCGACGGCTCCACCAACGAGGTCGCGGTCCGCTCGGTCAACGAGTGCGGCGGCTCCGACACCTCAGGCCCGGCGACGCGCTGCGCCGACCGCAACGTCAAGCAGCTGCTCGGCTTCATCGCCAACTCCGAGAAGAACGAGGTCGCGCTGTTTCGCGAGTGCTCCAACGACCTCGTGGACATGGACCCGACCACGCCCAACTACAACTTCATCCCGGTCGGCACCCTGCCGTCGGCGATGACCTCGTCGGAGGACGGGTGCTGGGCGGTCACCGCGAACTACGGCTCCTGTGATCTCAGCGTGCTCGAGGTGCCGCCGCTGACCGGCATGGCCTTCGGCGTCACGCCGGGTAACGAGCCGTCCTCCTACGTCACCCAGCTGACGCCGCTGCGCGGCGACGGCAGCCCGCTCGGCGCCCGCCCGGGCGAGATCATCGCGGTCCCCAGCCGGCTCAGCAACGCGATCGACGGCGGGGATGGGGACGGAGATGGCGACGGCGACGGAGACGGCGACGCGGACACGGACGGCGCGGACGACGGCTTCGTGCCCAACTCCTGCTCGATCGAGTCGGCCGGCAGCGTCTACGTCACCTTCCCCAATTGCCAGCTGATCGCCGAGGTCGATCTCGAGAGTCACCAGATCCTCCAGAGTCGGCAGTTCGTCCGCGACCTGAGCGACCCTGACGATCCCGACGCGGTCATCGTCTTCGACTCGGGGACCGATCCGCAGTGCCCGGTGGACTGCCCGACCCAGCTGGTCGAGGCCGGCAGCGATCCGGCGGCCTACGACGTCCCGATCGATCCCGATGGCGTGTTTCCCCAGGCCATGGCCCTGGCCGCGTTCAACGACGAAGACGTCACGCCCGAGGTCTACGACGTGCTCTACGTGGGCGGCAGCGGCTCGGATCGCGTGTTCGGCCTGCAGTACGACACGGGCAAGGACGGCAAGCTGATCGGCACGGGCGATTGGCTCGAGGAGCCGATCTCCCTCGATATCCAGCGCGCCAGCGGGATCACGCGGATCCGCCCGACGCCGTTCATGGCGCTCACCCAGAGCGGTCAGGCGATCGAAGCGGGCGGCGGCGAGGACGGCAGCTCCATCTATCAGTTCCTCTACATTATCGCCGGTGACGGCGCGACCCACGTCGTCTCCCGCGACCTCACCGATGTCACGCTTGGGATCGAGTGCGACACCCAGATCGATCCGACCTTCGGGGACACGGCCGCGTGCGCGCCCTCCGATCCCCAGCCGGCGCCCCCCGATCGACGCGCCTTCGTCGACGGCCCGGGGATCCGCGTCCCGGGCGGCGGCGCCGTGGTGACCGACTGGGTGTTCCAGACGGTCGCGGCCGCGCCAGGGGACGCCGGCGACGCTGGTTTCGCGCCGTTCCAGCAGCCGGGCGTCGTGGGCATCGGCATCACCAACTTCGGTCGCGTCGTGTTCGCCAACTTCGGTCAGCTCACCGGCTTCAAGCCCGGCGCGAACTACGACGACCTGCAGATGTTCGACACCAAGGTGGCGCCACACGCGTTGTGGCCGCTGCAGGCGGACCCGTTGGTCGGGAACCTCCCGCGGATGCAGAACAACTCGCCGACCCGCGCGATCGTGGGGGAGACCTCGGGCGCCAACGCGGTCAAGGTGCTCGCGCCCTCGCTGCGTCGCATCGACCTCGCCTACGCGAACCGCGACGACGCGGTGCGCCGACTCGCCGGGACCAGCGACGAGATCAACAACGCCGACGGCCTCGGTGACTACGAGGACGAGAAGCTCGGGATCGAGAGCGTCTACAGCGAAGAGGTGATCCGCGCGGTCGCCCGCGACTACCGCGGCTGGGTCGCCGGCGACTGGTCGCTCGAGTGGGAGGGGTTGATCCCCGGCACCGGGTCGAGCACCGGCCAGCTGCTGTGCTCGCATCTCGACGGGGACGGATCGGATCCGCTCGGCTGGGAGGGCGGGACGTGCAAGCCGACCGAGCCCGGTGACAGCCGACTCCACGACTCGGGCGCGAGCTTCTGCGACGACGGCGTGCTGCCCGGCGACAAGCTGTTTCTGTTCGGCTGCACCGACGACGAAGACTGCGGCGGGGAGTCGCGCGGTCAGGTCTGCCTGCGGATGCCCGACAGCGCGACCGGGACCGCCGCCGGGATCTGCGTGGCCGAGTCCGCGGTCGCCAACGGCGAGCAGGCGATGCTCGATATCTGCCGCGACTTCATCGACGATCCCTGCGCGCCGCCGATCGTGCGCGAGTTCTCGGTCACGCGCGCGTATCAGAACGAGCTGTGGTTACAGGCGCTCGACCGGCCCAAGACCGCGTACCTGGTCGAGAGCGACGCTGGTGGCTCGTCCGAGGCGGAGTTCGTCGAGCGCGAGGAGCGGCTGCAGTGCGCGCCTGGAGAGCTTCAGCCCGAAGGCGGCTGTAGCGTCAGCGCGGACTGCGCGGATGCGTTCCCGGAGCTGGCCGACTACGAGGGCGATCGCCCGTCCGGCGTGATCCCGTACGAGCTGCGCAGCAAGTACGGCGTCGAGTCGGTCTGCTACGACGACCTGTGTCGTCGCCCGTGCATCGAGCTCGACGAAGAAGACCAGAGCAACCCGGAGTACAGCGATCTAGACCGCGACGACTGCATCCTGCGGCGTCTCCCCGGGCCGCGCTGCTTCGCTGAGCTCGCCCGCTACCAGGTCCACGCCCGCAACAGCTTCGTGCTCCGCGGTCCCGGCTCCTACAACTTCATCTCGGATCGCGTGAAGGCGGACCCGGACACGGGCGAGTGCTTCGAAGACGACTCGGTCTCGGAACTCCTCACCAGCCGGATCCGGCTCGGCGAAGATCTCGACGACAGCGTCAACAACGCGGTGTGGCCGCTCGAGGAGTGCCCCCCGGATCCGCCGATCGCGGGCGATCCAAACCCGTGCCGCATCACGACCGTGCGACCCGAGGGCAGCGTCCAGGGTCCACCTGGCTGGTTCCACCTGTTCCGCTATCGATCGCTCCCATCGGCGGCCGATGACAGCCCGAGCGAGCTGCCGCTGGTCCCCGCGGTGCGCTTCACGAACCCGATGATGTCGCTCGTTCTCGACCTCACGAGCCTCTATGACCTCGACCGAGAGATCCCCGGACGCGAGCTGAAGTACTGGCCCGCCTGGGCGACGCAATTCCGTCGCGCCCGGATCCCGCGCAACTACGTCGAGCGATTCCAGACCGCCTCGGGCTACGCGCCCTACAACGACGCGGTGGTCGTCTCCAATCAGCCGCTGATCGGCCCCGTGCGGGTCGTCAACGCCCCGGAGAACGGCGTCGTGTTCGTGGTCGACTCCTCCGGGCGCGGAAGCACCCTCGGGATCCGCGGGCAGGTGATGCGCGTCATTCTGACGCCGCAGGTGCTCGCCGACGAGAACTTCGTGGTTCGCTAGCGAGCGGCGCCGGCTCGCGGGCCGATCCGCGCGCGCGAGCGGGGGGGCTGCGCTCGCAGCTGGTCCAGCGGTCAGCTGATACCGACGCGACGTCAGCCCAGCGCGGCGGCGCGCGGCTCCTCTGAGTCCGCGTGAGTGCGCGTGGAGCTTGTCGGGTCATGGACGCCGCGTCGGTTCGCGCGGCGCGGTTCCGACGCGTCGCGAACGCGTCACGGGGAGGCTGCAGTCGAAGAAATTGATCGTCACGCGTCGGCGAGCGAGGCGATCCTCGTCAGGCTCATCTGGGCCGTAGACGGCTGTTGGGGTATGTTGTTCGGGCGGTGCCGCAGTACAAGATCAAGATCGGCGGGCGAACGCTTCCACTGCCACCCGGGACCCACCTGGTCGGGCGAATGAGCGACTGCTGGATGGTCCTCGACGATGATCTTGTGTCCCGCTACCACGCGCGCCTGCTGGTGACGACCGAGAACCTGAGCCTCGAGGACCTCCAGAGCTCAAACGGGACGTTTCTCAACGGCGAGCGCGTCTCGGCCCGCACCAAGATCCCGCTCAAGCACGGCGACGCGATCCGGGTCGGCCGCGAGGTCATCTCGATCATCAGCGACGGCAGCATGGCGCCTGATGAAGACGCGATGGACAGCCTGCGCAAGACGATCGGGCCGCACCAAGACACCCAGTTCCCGCAGCTGATCAGCCAGCTGGTCCAGAAGAGCCTGAAGGTCGGCAAGCTCAAGGAGGCCGAGCGCTACGCGCTGGCGCTGACCAATCAGCTCATGGGCGCGAAGGTCCCCGGCGACCATCCGACCGCCCGGTCCTGCGTGAACTGCCTCATCGCGCTGGCCACCAAGTCCTCCTCGGGCGTCTGGCTCGATCGCGTGTTCCGGCTGCACGCCGGCCACGGCTGGTTGATGTCGACCGAGGTCATCGCTGACATCCGCTCCGCGCTCAACCAGATCGCGCGTATCCCTGGCAAGGGGCTCAGCGAGTACGAGAAGAAGCTGCGCGAGCTGTCGCGCGAGGGCACGCAGGTCCCCAAGTCGCTGATGACGACGATCGCGGAGCTGCGCGACGCCTACGGCGGGCCGTAGGAGCGTCTGAGTCGTCCCCACGCCTTGTATCGCCAGGAGCGCCGGGGCTCGTTGTCACCACGCGCCCGCCGTTGGAGGGCGCGCGCGGCCTGCCTCGACTACTCGCCGGTGTACTTGAGGACCTTCAGCGAGGTGCGGTTGTTCTTCGCGCGCCCTGTGGCGGTCATGTTCACCGCGACCGGGTTGCGATCGCCGTAGCCCTTGGCGGCCAGCCGATCCGAGGAGACGCCCTTGCCGATCAGGTAGTCGCGCACCGCGTCGGCCCGCGCCGAGCTGCGCTTCGACGGGTTCCCGCGGTCGTCGGTGTGCACGCCGATCTCGACCTTCGCGTACTCGGGATGACCCTTGAGGAAGGTAGCGAGCTCGTCGAGGATCGCGTCGCTCTTGTCGGAGAGCGCGTCGCCCTTGTAGCGGATGCCCTTCTTGAGGCGGATCCGCGACTTGCTGCCCTTGACGTTGGGGGTCTCGACCGGGGTCGCGCGCTTCATCACGAGGTCGACGGGGGCGCCCTCGTCCTCGGCCGCGACGGTGAAGCTGATGCTCATCTCCTCGAAGCCGTCGGCGCTGGCGGTGCCGCTGTACTCGCCGGCCGGGAGGATGAGGCGGATGATGCCCTGGCCCTCCTGGTCGGCGAAGGCCTCGTTGATGTCGCCGCCGTTGACGAGCAGCGAGACGCCGGCCACCGGCTGCCCCTGGTCGTCGACGAAGTTGCGCTGGAACGAGCCCTCGGGGGCCACGAGGCCGCCCTGGATCGTGACCGTGAGCGCGGAGTCCTGGGCGTCGATGACCTCGACCGTGCTCTCGCCGCTGACGCCCGAGGGCGAGACCGCGGTGACCGTGACGGTCCCGGCCGGGAACCGGAACGAGGTGAAATTGCCCGAGGAGTCGGTGAGGATCGTGGTCGTCGTCAGCCCCGGGAAGGTGACGCGCGCCTCGGGGATCGGCGCCCCGTTCTCGTCCACGACCTGGCCGACGACGCGGCCCTCGAGCGTGACGTCGGCGGTCGTGGGCTCGGCGGCGATCTCGACCTCCTTGATGATCGGCTTGGGATCGAAGGACCAGCCGAGGCCGAGGATCATCTGCCAGGGCGGCGTCGGCGGCCCGAACTCGAAGTTGGGCGAGACCATGCCGACGTCGATCGCGGCGTCGAGGTGGAGCCCGCGGTAGACGTTCGCGCGCAGGCCGAGCGTGCCCCAGGTGTTCGAGCGCGGCAGCGGCGAGGGCGAGGCGCCGGGCTGACCGAAGAGCTCGAACTCCTCCTGGGTCGAGACGTCCCACCCCAGCTCGACGATGGGGTCGAGGCCGAACTGCTTGTCCTTGCCGAGGCGGAACGGGAAGTCGACGGCGTAGCGCATGCGCACGCGGCTGTGGTTGACGCCGAGGGCGAAGCGCGCGACCTCGCGGCTCGTCAGGTCGGGGAGGCGCTCCCAGTCCTGCACGTTGATCGAGTTGTCGAGCTGCCAGCCGATGTTGGTGGTGAAGCGGAACGGGAAGTGGCTCGCGGTCAGGTAGCGGATGTCGAGCGTGAACAGGACATCGAAGTTGAAGTTGACCGCGGTGTTCGAGATGCCGCCGGCGCCCTGGATGATGCCGAGGCCGAGCTGACCGCCGAGGCCGACCGCGCCGCCCTTGACGAAGCGGTGGGCGCCCTTGACCCCGAATTCCATGTCGCCGAGCGCCAGGTGCGTGGCGGGATCCTGACGGCCCGGCTGCGCGCGCTCGTTGCGGTTGCTCGCGCTGTTGATCGAGAAGTAAATCTCGCCGAACTTCAGCGGGCTGTAGCCGAGGTTGACGCTGCCGCGGAAGCGGGTGTTCTTGTCCGTGCCGAACTCGGCGCTGTCGTAGATGAACGCGCTCTTCTGGAAGAAGTCGGTGTGCAGACGAAAGCGGACGGTGTGCTGCCCGCCGACGTCCGCGAGCGTCGTGTTGTAGAGGCCGAGGCCGCCGCGCAGGCTGTTGACCGCCGGCTCGCGTCGCCCGTTGATGTAGGCCGGGTCGCCGGCTTTGTCCGGATCACCGCCCGTGTCGACGCTCGAGTCGACCGATCCGCTCGCGCCCTCCGAGCTGAGCTCCGCGCCGCCGCTGCCGCTGACCGCGAAGGGGTCGACCGTGTCGGAGGCGGGGCCCTCCGCCGTGGCGTCCGCTGACTCGGCTGGCGCCTCGTCGCCGCCGTCACCTGCTTCGGGTGGCGCGTCGGCCTCTTCACCGGGGATCGCCCCGGTGCCCTCCTCGGGTAAGGGAGGAGGTCCTCCGGCGTCACCTGGAACCGCGCCATCGTCCGCGGGCTGAGCAGCCGCAGCCGCGGTCGTTGGAATGCCGAGGCAGAGGCCGGCGAGAGCGAAGCTCAAGGCGGATCGACGCATGAACCGGAGCGTCCAACGAACCGCACCCAACTGTCAAACCTTCCCCAAATTTCGTGTTCGATCTCGTCCGCGCCCATCCAAACGAGGCTCGCTCGTCACACGCTCGAGCGCGGACCGGGACGTTTGTGCGCGCACGAGCACACGCCCGCGACACGAGCTCAGCTCATGTCGCGTCGACGCGTGTATATGCCAGCGATCGATCCTGACTACGGGTTGACGCTCACGCAGGTGTTGTTGAAGCAGGCCTCTCCGGGATCACAATCGCTGCTCAGGACGCACTGCGTGCCGCTGGTGCAGACGTTGAACACGCAGACCTCGTCGCCTGGGCAGTCGGCGTTGATCATGCACGGCTGCGGGACGACGCAGTTCCCGTTGAAGCAGACCTCGTTGTCCATGCAGTCGTCGTTGCCGAAGCACTGCGGGTCGCCGAGGCAGGTGTTGTCGACGCAGGACTGCCCGACCGCGCAGTGGCTGTCGTCGAGGCACTCGCCCACGAACACGCAGGTGTCGCCGAGACAGATCTCGCCGGGCCCGCAGTCTCCGTTGACGACGCAGGCCGGCGGCGGGTCGACGCACTGACCGTCCGAGCAAACCTGGTCTCCGGGGCAGTCTTCGTCGTCGAAGCACTCGGGCGGGATCGGCACGCAGGCGTTCTCGATGCACTGCTCGCCGGGATCGCAGTCCTCGTCGATCTCGCACTCGGGCGGGATCGGCACGCAGACCTCGGCGATGCACTGCTCACCGGGCGCGCAGTCGTCGTCGTTCATGCACATCGGCGGCGTCGGCACGCAGGTGTTGTCGATGCAGCTCTCGCCGGGCGGGCAGTCGCCGTCGTCGACGCACTCGGGCGGGATCTCGACGCACAGGTTGTCGATGCAGAGGAAGCCGTTGGGGCAGTCGTCGTCGATCTCGCACTCGGGCGGGATCGGCACGCACTGGAAGTCTTCGCAGGTGAAGCCCGGGTCGCAGTCGCCGTCGTTGAGGCACTCGGGCGGCTCGGGGACGCACTGGAACTCGAGGCAGATCTCCCCGTCCTCGCAGTCGGCATCGATCACGCACTCGGGCGGGACCGGGATGCACTGGAAGTCGATGCACTCGAAGCCGGGGCCGCAGTCCTCGTCGATGACGCACTCGGGTTCGTCGGGGATGCACTGGAACTCGACGCAGATCTCGCCCGGGGGGCAGTCGTCGTCAAAGATGCACTCGGGCGGCAGCGGGAGGCACTGGAAGTCGATGCACTCGAAGCCCGGCAGGCAGTCGCTGCTGTCGACGCACTCCGCGAACACGCACTCGTTGTCGAGGCAGACCTCGCCGGGGCCGCAGTCGCTGTTGTCGACGCAGAAGTTGCCCTCGGGGACGCACTGGAAGTTGTCGCAGACCTCTCCAGGCGGGCAGTCGTCGTCGAAGAAGCACTCGGGGAGCGCGACGCAGAAGCCCGCGATGCAGCTCTCGCCGGGGGGGCAGTCGCTGTCGTCGAAGCACATCTCGCCGGGGACGCAGATGTTGTCGACGCACATCCAGTCGAACGGGCAGTCGCTGTCGTCAAAGCAGTCGAGGCCCGGCAGGCACAGGCCCTCGACGCACAGCTCACCGGGGTCGCAGTCGGCGTTGGTGACGCAGTCGCCCGACGGGATGCACATGCCGTCGACGCACTGCTCGCCCGGGTTGCACTCGAAGTCGAACTCGCACTCCTGCGGGCCGGGGACGCAGGTGTTGGTCTCGGGGATGCACGTGGTGCCGGCGGGGCAGGGCGGATCACAGCCCGGCGGCTCCGTGGTCGGCTCGTCGAAGTCGCAGTAGCCTTCGAACGGCTCGTCGGGATCCGGGAACACGCACTCGCCCCCGGGGCAGTCGAGATCGTCATCACAGGCGATGGGATCGACACAATCGAAGTTCAGGCACTTCTGTCCGTCGGAGCACTCCTCATCGGAGAAGCACTCGGCCTCCCAGTCGGGATCCGCCGCGCAGAAGCCCTCGTCGGTGCAGTAGGACCCAGGTCCGCAGTCGCTGTCATCGCTGCAGACGATCAAGTCGGTGCGACCACAGCCGACCGCGATGAGCAGGCCGAGGGCGAAGCCTCCCAGGCATTCACGTGCGCGTTGTGTCCAGGCCATCGTCGAGTCCGTGTAAGTCCAGTTGAAACCCCATAACTCTAACGTTCTTCAAGAACCGCGGGCAAGCTTTTGCGGAATTGCCGCATGTTCGCGCATCGGTTGCGCGCAGATCGGCATCCCTGACGGTTGAATTTCTTACGGAGGAGAAGGTTTCCCCGCGGCTCGCCGGTCCGTGGCAAGCTCAAGGAAGCCTCGGCCGGTGACGAGACGCCCAAGCGACATGTACGTTGCGCCGCTTCCCCGAATTCACCCTCGGTGCCGAGCGCACCGCGCTCGCGGTGGGCCGGATGGCCGATGCCGATGGTTTGCCTGGGTGCTTTGTTGGGTTGTCGTCTGGATGGGCGCGCGCGTGGGCTGGGCGGCCGAGGAGGCGCCTCGGGGCCCGGTCGGTGACGCGCTCGCGGTCACAGACGCGCATGTCGAACTGGAGATCTACCGCGGGGGCGACCTCGGGCCCGATGGTGAGAAAATTCTGCAAAGACGAGGCTTTGTTGTCGCAGAGGTCGAGTATCACTTGAGCCGATCTGCGCGGACGGCGGAGAGCTTGTATCTCCTCAACTTCGCCGAGGGCCTTCGCGCCGATGACCCGCGACTCGAGCAGCTCTCGGCGCTCACCCTCGAGAATTATCTGGACGGTCCGTACACGGCCGGGCGGCTCGAGGTTGACGCGCCTGACGCGTCAGAGGTCGGTGAGACGGGCGTGCTCTCGCTGCGGCGTCACGGTCCGCGCCGCGATGTCCTGGTTCGCGTCGCGCCGGGCGCGACCCGGGTGCGGCTGCGGTATCGCGTCTCGCTGCCGCGGCGCTACTGGCCGTTTGGCTGCGCGCGACGGCGGTGCAGCCTGAGCGGCGCGGTCGCGCCGCTGCCCAGCGTCCCCGCCGAGGGTGGTCTCTACGCCGACCGCGCCGGGCGCGTGGTCGCGCCGGCGCGCTGGCGCGTACGAGCGCGCTTCGCCGCCGTGCCCGATTGGGTTCCGGGGACCGAGCCGAGCCCCGAGCAAGCGCGGCGGCTCGGGGATAACGCGTTGATCGTCGTCGACCAGCCACCGGTCGGCGACGGGTTGAGCGCGTTTCCCGGGGTTTTTTGGGGGCGGTGGAAGACCCACGCGTTTGTCCACGAGGGCGTGCGCGTCGAGCTGCTCCACATGCTCTGGAGGCCGCGCAAGCGCTACCCGGGTGAGTCCAAGGTGCAGCTCTACCGGGATATCCCGGGGCATCTCGAGACCGTCGCGCGGCGCACGATCGAGATCGCGCGCTCGGCCGGCGTCGAGTTTCGCGCCGACGCGCGCCTCGTGGTGGTGCAGGGTCCGCTGCGATCGTCGGTCGCCAGCTTCGAGCCCAACGCCGCGATCGTCAGCGACCAGATGCTGCAGCTGGTGCCGGGGCGCCGGTTCATGAACTTCCACCGGATCGCGGCGGCGCGCGGGATCTTGGACAGCTTGATGCACCAGCACTTCGCCGGGCGTCACGACCCGAGCACCGAGCTGTGGCTGCAGGGCGCCGGCGCGATGGCGATGCTCGATGTCTGGGCGCTGCGCGAGCGCTACGGCGACGAGTACGCCCGCGACATCCTCGGCAAGTTCGCCTTCGTGCCCACGGTCGACAACTTCCTCTATACGGGTCAGGCGAGTTTTGCCGACGCGTACTTCCGCGGCAGCGAGGACTCGATGCCGCTGCGCAACCACGCGCTGTGGTTCGCCAATGATCTGCCGACCGGTCGCCGCGTTCACGAAAAGCTCCGAGATCTCAACGGCTCGCAGGAGCTTTTAGAGATTTATCGTGAGCTTTTTGCGAACCCGGACGCGCCCCCGCAGGAGACGCTCGAGCGGCGCTACGGGTATCGGCTCGACTGGTTCTTCGACCAGTGGCTCGGGCCGTACCCGCAGGCGGACTACAGCGTCGCAAGCGTCGAGGAGCGGCGGGACGGGGACGGGTGGCGCTACCGGATCGCGATCCGCCGCGAGAGCGAGGAGCCGGTGCTCGAGCCGGTGCAGCTGCTCGTCACCGAGAAGGGCGGGGAGCAGCACTACCTGCTCTGGAATGGCGACGACGCCCTCGCAGCGCGGATCGAGGATGTCCCGACGGAGGTCCAGCACACCTTCACGCTGCGGACCGCGGCGCGGGTCAAGAAGATCGAGGTCGACCCGCGCTTTCGCCTGGTCGAGTCGGCGCTCGCGCCCGCCGACAACGTCGACCCGCTGCTCAACAACCGCGTCCCGACCGCGCTCCGCTTCCTCTACACCGGGTTTGGGCTCAACCTCGCGATCTCCGAGTTCCTCAACGCCAAGACGCCGGCGGCGCGACTGAGCGCGATCGCGTTCTACGTGTTCTTCGAAACCAGCCGCCAGCGCGACGTTCGTCACACCGGGCACTTTCAGCTGTTCAGCGACCGCAACACCTCGATCGGCGCCGCCGGGGGCGTGCAGCTTTGGTTTGGGCCGCTGGTCAACCGATTGCGTCGGCGGACGCGGCTGCGGCTGTTTACGAACCTCGGCCAGGTCACCGAGCGCGGCCTCGATACCCGCGGCGGGTTTCGGCTGGGGCAGACGCTCGCGGTCGTCGACGACACCCGCGGCTTCGGACGCTGGCCGGATCGCGGGCGGCGTCTCGCGCTCGCGCTGTACGCCAACCAGGTGTTTCGCACGACGCCGGGGCAGCGCGACCATCGCTACAGCATGTCGGCCGCGGCCTACTGGGTGCAGCTGTGGCCGCTCGCGCACCAACACGTGATCGCGACCCAGCTGTCGGCCGGCGCCATGCTGCCGATCGCCTCCGAGCCCGAGTACCGCGGCCTGCTGCGCGTGGGCGGGATCGGCGATCTCGAGGGCTACAACGGCAGCGAGCTGCACACGCGCGCCTTCGTGATGGCCAACGCCGAGTACCGGCACGTGTTCTTCAACAATATGGACATCAACGTCGCGCACCTGGCTTGGTGGCGCAGCTTCGGCGGGGTGCTGGGCGGCGGGGTAGCGACGATCTCGAGCTGCGACGACTACGACGGCCTGTTCGAACGCGAGAGCTGGTACGGCGACATCACCTACGGGCTGTTCGGGCAGACCTTCTTGCTCGGCGTCTCCCCGCAGCTCGTGAAGCTGAGCGTCTCGGTCCCGCTCGTGCGCCGGCATATGCACTGCCTCGGCAACGTGTTCCCGAAGTACCTCGCGGAGCGTCAAGGCGCCGAGACCGCGGCCGACGTGCTCTCGCCGTTCAATATCAACCTGACCTTCGTGCAGTCCTTCTAAAGGGACTCGCTATCCAGGCCAGGCCGGCCGGCCGGTACGAGACCAACGGACGTGTCCGAGCATGTGGGACACGATCGTCATGCCCTGACACAAATGTCATGCCCCAGCTCACGACATGGAGCACGGCATGACAAAGATGTCATGGTGGTCCGGGGTGCTCTTCTCGCGCGTCAGGAAGTCGTTGAAATTTCGTCAGTTTGACAGATTGTCATCACTGGACCGAAATCTGCTTTCACCTCGGGCAGCCCGCGAGGGCTCCTCACCTACTTTTTTTGGTCTCGCTTCTTTTACGTTTCTTAGCTTGACCTGATTCCTGGCCTCGCCTGACTTCGACGTAGCTTCTCTTTCGCGCATCTGGCTTGACTTACTCAGTCCTTTTTCTGACTTTCCTGGACTGGCTTGCCGGACTTCCCGCTTGATTTGACTAGCTTCGCCTGATTCCGAGCCCCTGAATCCTTTCGTACCGTACCTTTGTTAGCTTGCTTGCAGCTGGCTTGTATCTGGCGACTGCTTAGCTTTCCTGGATTTCATTTAGACTCTGCTTAATCATGTTCGGCCTGCGGGCCGAAACGAACGCATGAGCCCATTTTGCGCGGCTACGGGAGAGGGGACCCGTAGCTGCGTGTTCGTTTTGGGAGTTCGAAATTTCGGTGCTCAGGCCGGCCGGTAGCGCGCGAACACCTGCGGCGGCTCTCCGCAGCCCTTGGGGCGCGTCACCGTCTGCGTCTCTTTGATAAAGCGGACCTCGTGGATCGTCCCCGCGCGGTCCTGAAACCGCACCTGCACGTCGCTGGCGTCCCCGCGCTCTTGGACCTGCTCGTCGAGCCGGCGCAGGCTCTCGAGCTGGAGGTCGCCGAGGCGCGCGCGCAGCATGCTCTCGGCGGCCTGGGCGGCCTTGCTGTGGCAGGAGCGTCCCCGCAGGCGCGCGAGCGAGTACAGCTCGCCGCGCTCGTGCGCGCGCAGGCACGGCTCGACCTCGTCGACCCCCAGGTGCCCGTAGACGATGCCGTGGGGCAGCACGACGAGGGTCGCGGCGAACCGGTGACCGCCGATGTGCGTGGTCTGCCAGGCGCGCGCGGGCGCGAGCGCGGCGAAGCGTCGGTAGACGGGGACGCCGAACTTGGCGCAGCAGCGGTCGCGCTGACCGTTGGTGCAGACGAGGACGACCGGGCCGTCGACGCGCCGGGCCGCGAGCGCGGGGTCGCGCCGGAGCACGGCCGCGAGATCGAAGCTCTGGACGGCGTCCGGTGAGTCCAGCTGGAATTGGTACAGCGCGGGCTGTTGTTCGCTGGCGAGCGCGATCAGCAGCGTGGCGCCGGCGCCCGCGGTCGCGCGGTCGTGCTTGATCAACTGCACGCGGGAGCCAGGGACCGTGTCCATCCAGCCGGCGAGGTGCGCGCGGGTGGCGGCCGAGAGCCCGCTGGTGCGCAGCGCCTTTCGACCCCAGGGGCCGGCGTACTCGAGCGCGATCCAGATCGAGGTCTCGGCGGCGGCGGTGCCCGCGATCGGCTCCTGACAGGCGCGCGAGGCCTCGGCGCAGTACACCGCTTGAGTCACCTCTCGTGGGGGTTGCTGCATCGCCGCCAGCCTATCGCAGCCTCGCCGGGCGGACCACTCGCGCGGCTTCGGGGGCGAGCGCCTCGTGGTATCACCGGCCGGTGGATTCGCCCGGCTTTCACGGGGTTGTGATCATCGGCGACGGACGAGTCGGCGGCGCGCTGGCGCGCCGACACGCGCAGCGCCTCGCCGACGCGCATGGACCGATCGCGCTGCTGCGGCGCGCGGATGATCCAAGGGACGCGCTCACCGACGCCCCCGGGCGCCCGATCATCGTCGCGGTGCGCAACGATGACCTCAGCGGGGTGCTCGAGCGCATCCCGGCGGCGCGTCGCGATGACTTGGTGCTGATTCAGAACGGGATGCTGCGGCCCTGGATCGCCACGAACGCGCTCGAGCCCACGCGCGGGCTGCTGTTCTTCGCGGTCCCGCGACGCGGCGCGGAGCCGGAGCCCGGCGGCGACAGCCCCTTCGTCGGTCGTCACGCCGCGCTCGTCGCCGCGTGGCTGTCAGCGCTGGGGCTCCCAGCCTCGGAGGTCGACGCGCAGGCCTTCGCCGAGCTCGAGCTCGAGAAGCTGATCTGGAATTCGGCCTTCGGCCTGCTCTGTGAGCGGCACGCGGCCCCGGTCGGCGTGATCGTCGA
This sequence comes from Polyangia bacterium, assembly GCA_030430565.1. Lineage (GTDB taxonomy): Bacteria > Myxococcota_A > Polyangia > Nannocystales > Nannocystaceae > JACKDW01. The sequence continues at coordinate 81,673 of JAUIKS010000002.1, read as the reverse complement.
CCAACATCGCGATGATCTGCGCGCGCTCGTCCACGAGTTCACCGCGATCGGGCGCCCGGCGCTGGGGCTCCCGCCCGTCGGCGCGTCGGCGCTCGCGGCCCTCGTCGAGTCGCTGTGCGCGTACTCGCGCTCGATCGCCAGCTATCGGGGCGCGGTCAAGGAGTGGCGCTGGCGCAACGGGTGGTTCGTCGACGAGGCGCGGCGCCGCGGGGTCGCGACGCCGGTGCACGACGACCTGCTCGCCCGGACCGGGCACCCGAAGCGCGACGCCTGATGGAGCGCGTAGGGCGAGCCTGGCGACTGCGGCGCGCGGAGCTCGTGATCGCGCTCGCGCTCGTGCTGATCGCGGCGCTCTCGGTCGCGCTGCGCTGGCCCGGCTTCACGCGCGGCGGCTTCGTGTCCCACGACGTCGGCGCGATGCTCCACAGCGCGATGCTCATCCACGCCGGCGGCGCGCCCTACGTCGACACCGTCGAGCTTAAGGCGCCGGGGACCTTCTTCTTGGCGACGTGGCTCGCGGGACCTGTCGGACGAGACATCGCGCAGCTGCAGGTCTGGGCCAACGCCTGGGCGGTCGCCTCGCTTCTCGGGGTCGGCGCGATCGCGTGGCGCGTGCTCGGCGGGCGCGCGGCCGTGATCGCGGCCTGTCTCTACGGGCTGCACGACGCCTTCCTCGACAGCATGGACGGCAACTACGTGACCTGGGCCCAGCTGCCGATGGTGCTCTCGGTGCTCGCCGCCGTGGGCGCGGCGCATCTCCCTCGCGCCGCGCGCTCGCGCGCGCCGCTGTGGCTGCTGGCGGGGCTGCTCGCCGGGCTCGCCGCGCTGTGCAAGCGCCCGGCCGGGCTCGTCTACGGCTTCGTGCTCCTGCGCGCGCTGCTCGACCCCTTCGCCGGCGCGGCGCGGGACGAGGAGCGCGGCTCGTCGGGGCGTCTTCGCGCGCGTATTCGGATTGGCGGGATCGAGCTGCACCTCGGGCCAGCGCTGTGGACGGTCGCGGGGCTGGCCCTGAGCATGCTGCCGATCGCGCTGTTCTACCTGCGGCGCGGGCAGCTCGACGCGTTCATCTCGGGCTTCTTCTTCAACAAGATCGGTCTCGAGTACCTGTCCCGACGGTCTGATGTCGGCGCGCTCCACAAGCTGCGCGAAGGCGCGCTGGCGACGACGCACTTCCTCGGCCTGCCGCTCTTGTTGTCGGCCTGGACGCTCGGACGTCCGCGGGGGGAGGGCGCTGATCCGCGCGCGCTCGAGGCCCGCTGGCTGTGGCTGTGGTTCGTGATCACGCTCGCGGCCGCGAGCCTCGGCGGGCGCTTTTACAAGGGCTACTTCCTCGCGGTCGCGCCCGCGCTCTGCGTGCTCGCGGCCGCCCCCTGGGGGCTCTTGGGGGCCGACTGGCTGCGCGGGCGTCGACGCCGGGACGCCCGCGCGCGGGTCGTCGTCCGCGTGTTGATGGTCCCGCTCGCGCTCGCGCTGCTCGGGCGCGCCGGGCTCCTGCTCGACGGCGAGCGCAAGAACCGGGCGCGGGTTCACGATCGCGGCGGGCGGATCATCGGCGAGCACGTCGCCCGCAACACCGTCGACGGCGATCGCGTGTGGTTCTGGGGCTGGCACCTGTGGGACAGCTACGCGTACAGCGGGCGCCTCAGCGGCTCGCGGATCCACAAGCCGCTGGGGCTGCTCACGCCGATCAACGATGACACCTGGCGCACGCCCGCCGCCACGCTGCGGCTGGCGCACGACAGCCCCTACCTCGAGCAGCTGTTGGCGGACTTCGAACAGTCACGCCCCGTGTACATCGTGCTCGGCTCGACCGTGCCGCGACACGAATTCAAGGCGCTGCAGCGCTACCTGCGGCGCGAGTACGTCCTCGATCGCCGGGTCAAGCTCGGTCGCGTACAGTTCTGGCAGCGCAAGGATCGGGCGCGCGCGCGCTGAGCAGCGCCTAGGCAGGTCGCGCGAGCTCGTGGGGCAGGCCGACGGCATCCCGCAGCGCGCCTGTCAGCAGCGCCTCGGCGAAGCGCTCGAGCTCCTTGGACATGCTGCGGTCGCCGGTGAACGGCGCGATGTGCTCGCGGATCACGGCGTGCGCGCGCTGCAGCGTCGGGCTGGTCGGGTGGTGGCGGAGGTCCAGCGCGCGCGCGGCCACGGCCGCCTCGACGGCGAGGATGCGCGCCACGTTATCGACGACCGAGCGCAGCTTGCGGGCGGCGATCGGCCCCATGCTGACGTGGTCCTCTTTCCCCGCCGAGGTCGGGATTGTGTCCACGCTCGCTGGGGCGCTGAGCGACTTGTTCTCGCTGGCGAGCGCCGCCGCGGTGACCTGCGCCATCATGAAGCCGCTCTCGAGACCGGGGCGCTCGGTGAGGAACGCCGGCAGGCCGCGCGAGGTGTTCGGGTTGAGCAGGCGGTCCAGCCTGCGCTCGCTGATCGTGCCCAGGGTCGTCAGGGCCGCGCTCATGTGGTCGAGCGGGACCGCGATCGTCGCGCCGTGGAAGTTGCCGCCGGAGAGCACGTCGAAGCCCTCGTCCGCACGCGGCAGCACGAGCGGGTTGTCGGTGAAGCTGTTGATCTCGACGCGCGCGGCGGCGGACACGTAGGTCAGCGCGCCCCGGACCGCGCCGTGCACCTGCGGTGTGCAGCGTAGCGAGTAGGCGTCCTGCACGCGCCCGCAGTCGCGGTGGGAGTCGTGCAGCGCCGAGCCCTCGACGAGTCGGCGGATCAGCGCCGCGCTCGCGCGCTGCCCGGCGTGGGGCTTGCCGGCGTGAATCCGCGGGTCGTAGGGGTCGGTCGAGCCGAGCGTCGCGTCGAGCGTCAGCGCGCCGAGGATGTCCGCCGCCGTCAGCAGCTCGGCGGCGTCGTAGAGCGCGAGGGCGCCGATCGCCGTCATCACCTGGGTCCCGTTGATCAGGCTCAAGCCCTCTTTGAGGCCGAGCGAGAAGGGGCGGAGACCCGCCGACTCGAGGGCCGCGCGCGCTGGCACGATCGCGCCGTCGGGGCGCTCGACCTCGCCTTCCCCGATCACGACCAGCGCGAGATGTGCGAGCGGCGCGAGATCCCCGCTCGCGCCGACGCTGCCCTGGCTCGGGACCACCGGCGTGAGGTCGGCCCGCAAAAGCGAGAGCAGGAAGTCCGCGAGCGCCGGCGAGACCCCGCTCGCGCCCATCGCGAGGGTGTGCGCGCGCAGCAGCAGCAGCGCGCGCACCACGTCCCGCGGCAACCTCGGGCCCACGCCGACCGCGTGACTGCGCAACAGATTACACTGCAGCGCCTGGAGCTCTTCGAGCGCGACGCGTCGATCGCTCAGGGCCCCGAAGCCGGTGTTGACCCCGTAGATCGTCGCCCCGTTGGCGATCGCGGCCTCGAGGTGCCGGCGCGTGCGCGCCAGCTCCGTGCGCGCCGCGGCGTCCAGCTGCGCGAACAGGCCGCCGCGCGCGACGTTGTGAACATCGGCGATCTCGATCGGTTGCCCGACCATCACCGGCCCGGTCGCGGGAGTTGTCATGGCCCGCGAGACTACACCAGTCACGGCGGCCACCGGCAGCCGTGGGAGGGGCCGGAATCGTCCTATGGCAGCGCGTTGACCCCGCTGCGCGGCCCGATTACGCTGCTCCTTGCATGAAGCGCTGCCCCGTCTGCGGCACGGAATACCCCGTGGAACAGGGATTCTGCCCAATGGATGGGGCGGCTCTCGAAGACGTCGCGCCCGCGCCCGCGCCCGCGCCCGCCGGGGAGCAGGACGCGTCGGCGCTGCCGCGCGAGAGCAGCGTACTCGCCAGCCTGTCGATCCCCAACTCGCTGGTGCGCGACTCCGCTGAGTCGAGCGCCGACGACCTCCAGCCGCACGAGACCGCGTCGGGGCGCGCGCTCGTCGACCCGCGCTTCGTCCCGCCGTGGAAAGTCGACGCCGCGCTCAAGTCCGAGGCCTCGTCGTCGGCGACGACGAGCGAGACGTCGGGCAAGGCCCACACCATCATCTCGCTCGGCCCGGTCTCGCGGTCCCACGAGCAACCGCAGTCGGCTCCGCAGTCCGGTCCGAACCCGCAGGCGCGCGGCGCCGAGTCGCGTCGCGGCCCGGGGCGCGCGGCCCGGATGTGGAACCCGGGCGGCGGCCCCAAGTCGCGCTCGGGCGCCCAGAGCCTGCGCGGCGTGCCGGCCTCCAGCGTGCGCGACGCACAGGAGGCCTCGGGGTCGGTCAGCGACTCCGGCGGCGCGTTCTTCCCGGCGGGCGGCCTCGTCACGCAGGGGCGCCCCGCCTCGGGCCCGAGCCGCCCGGTGCCGCCCGAGGAGGCGCTCATCGGCAAGGTCCTCGACCAGCGCTACCGCATCGACGCGCGCATCGGCTCCGGCGGCATGGGCATCGTCTACCGCGGGACGCACGTCATCATCGACAAGCCGCTCGCGCTCAAGGTCCTGCGGGCCGAGCACGCCTCGCAGACCGAGGTCGTCAAGCGCTTCTTGCTCGAGGCCCAGCTCGCCTCGCAGATCAAGCACCCGAACGTCGTCGACATCAGCGACTACGGCCAGGTCTCCGGGACCAAGCTCGCGTACTACGTCATGGAGTACCTGAGCGGGACGACGCTGGCCTACCGCATCGACAACAGCGGCCCGCTCGATCCGCGCGACGCGATCGACATCGCGATCCAGACCGCGAGCGCGCTCGGGGCGGCCCACGGCCGCGGCATCGTTCACCGCGATCTCAAGCCCGACAACATCTTCCTGTGCGCCGCGCCCGACGCCCGCGGCACGCTCGTCAAGATCCTCGACTTCGGCATCGCGCGGGCGCGCTACCGCAAGACCCGCCTCACCGCGTCCGGCGTCGTCGTCGGCACGCCCGCGTACATGTCCCCAGAGCAAGCTCGTGGCGGCGAGGTCGACGGCCGCTCCGACCTCTACACGCTCGGCGTCATCCTGTTCGAGATGATCACGGGCACGGTCCCCTTCGAGGCCCGCTCGACCCTCGAGGCGCTCAACCAGCACGTCTACGAGGTCCCGCCCGAGGTCCGCGACATCAACCCGCAGCTGCCGCCGCTCGAGAACCTCGAGCGGCTGATCCGGCAGCTGCTCGCCAAGAACCCGAGCGAGCGTCCGCGGGACGCCGCGCTCACCATCAAGCTGCTGATCCACGCCCGCGATCACGACCTCAAGGCGCTCCCGGCGCGCGCGCCCGGCAAGCGCCACACGGTCAACCTCGGCTCGGGATCCATGGTCGGTCGCCAGGTCGATCCCGAGGGCGACGCGGAGGGCGAGACCGGCGACAACGCCACGGCGGGCGGAGAGGGGGCGGTGCAGCCCCGGACCTTCGGCATCTCCGAGCGCTACAAGCGAAAGCGCCCGAGCGTCATCGTCCGCAACGAGCGCGCGGTCCAGCGGATCGCGCCCCCGGCCGCGCGCGCGCACACCCCCGCGCCGACCACCGGCGGGGCGCGTCGCGTCGGCCAAGACGCGAAGCCCAGCGAGAGCCCGGTCGTGAGGTCCTCGCCGCTGTCCGCGAGCGCCAGCGTCGACGCGGTCCGCAGCGGCCCGCCCGCGATCCTGCTCGTCGTCGTCGCCGCGATCGTCGGCGCCGCCGTCACGCTCGGGGTCGTCAAATATCTCAAGGGACAGGAGACCCCGCCCGCGCCGCCCGCGACCGGTCTCGAGTCGAGCGCCACGCCAGCCGCTCAGCCGGCGCTCGAGACCGTCCGGATCACCTTCGACTCACGCCCCCCCGATCTCGAGGTCGTCGCGCCCGACGGCCGCGTGCTCGGGAACACGCCCTTCGAGCAGGTGCTGCCCGCCGACCCGTCGCCGACGCAGTTCGAGTTTCGCGCGGCGGATGGCTCTTCGGTCACACAGACGGTGATCCTCGACGTGTCCAAGCGCGTCGTCGCCGAGCTAGAGGGAGGCGCGAAATCACCCGCGTCGCCGGCTGCGGGCGCTTCAGAGCGCGACGCGTCCGTCGAGGCGCCCGAGCCCGAGACGCGCTCTCCAGCGCGGCGAGCGGGGCAGAGCGCCCCGAAGCCGTCGCCCGACGGCGACGCGGAGGCCAAGCCCGGGACCGATCTAGGTGAGCTGCGCAGTCCTTTCGAACCGTAGCGACGATCCATGACGATGGACGTTGAAGTGAGGTAGGCTGGCCGCAGGGTCGCGGTCGCGGGACGCACGGTTTCATGTCACAAGCGCAATCGCCAAGTCCGGTCGGCAAGACCGCTTACATGGTTCCTCCGGGCACGGATGACGACTTCAGCCCCGGCGACACCGCCCCGCAGGCGCCGATCCCCAACGACGTCCTGCAGATGACGATGACCGACGAGCTCGTCGGCCAAGTGCTCTGCGAGCGCTACGAGATCCTCGACAAGCTCGGCGAGGGCGGCATGGGCACCGTCTACCTGGCCGAGCACGTCACGATTCGGAAGCGCTGCGCGATCAAGGTCCTCAGCCAGGAGTACGCCAACAAGCAGGACCTCATCGACCGCTTCCTGCAGGAGGCGCGCGCGGCCTCGATGATCTCGCACGAGAACGTCGTCGAGATCACCGACTTCGGGACCGCGCCGAACGGCTCGGTGTTCTTCGTCATGGAGTGGCTCGACGGCGAGGACCTCTCGTCGACCATCGAGCGCGACGGGGCGCTGCCCTGGTCGCGCGTGCAGCCGATCGCGCTGCAGATCTGCCGGGCGCTCGAGGCCGCCCACGACAAGGGCATCATCCACCGCGACATGAAGCCCGAGAACTGCTTCCGGATTAAGCGGAGCACCTCGGCGGACTTCATCAAGGTGCTCGACTTCGGCATCGCCAAGGTCACGACCGAGGAGGGCGACGGCAAGGGCCTGACCAAGACCGGGATGATCTTCGGCACGCCCGAGTACATGTCCCCGGAGCAAGCCCAGGGCATCCGCGTCGACCACCGCGCTGACATCTACGCGGTCGGCGTGATCCTCTACGAGCTGCTCACGGGGAAGGTCCCGTTCACCGCGGACTCGTTCATGGGCATCCTGACCCAGCACATGTTCGAGGCGCCCCAGTCGCCGCGATCGCTGGTCGGCAGCATCACCGAGGACGTCGAGAACATCATCCTCAAGTCCATGCAGAAGGACCGCGACCTGCGGTTCCAGAGCATGACCGAGTTCATCGCCGCGATCGAGGCGGTGGGCACCGGCGCCGCGCCGGTCGCGGTCGTCGCCGAGACGCTGTCAAAGCCGCCCGAGCGCGGCAAGGCCATGACCTTCACCGGCGAGGCCGCCGCGAACAACACGGTGCCCGAGCTCGCTACCGCGACGCTCCCCCCCACCGCGGGCGGGAACAAGATCACGCTGATCGTCAGCGTCGTCGCCGCGCTGATCGTCGGCATCGGCGGCGCGCTGATGTACCTCTCGACCCAGCGGGGGGAGCAGGAGGAGGACCCCGCCGCGATCGCGAAGGATCCTGAGCCCGAGCCCGAGCCCGAGCCCATCTCGGTCAAGCCCGAGCCCGAGGCCAAGGACGACCTCCCGGCCGAGGACACCGGCGCTGAGCCGGCGGTGCCGATGGTCTCGGTCACGATCTCCGCCAACGTCACCGCGTCGATCATCGACCCCAGCGACGGCGGCGTGCTCGGCGAGACCGGGACCCCGATCGAGGTCCCCGAGAGCGACGAGAAGCGGCCGCTCCTGCTGCAGGCGGACGGCTACAAGGACCTCGAGATCGAGATCACGCCCAACGCCGCGAACAAGACCTTCAAGTTCAGGCTGAAGAAGGCGCCCAAGAGCGACGGCAAGAAGAAGAAGAAGGTCGGTAAGACCAAAAAGCCAGGTGATAAGAAGTCGGGCGACACCGGCGGCGGCTCGGTGGTGCCCTCCTCCGAGCTGAAGAACCCCTTCAACCGGCGCCCGAAGTAGCCGTCGCGCCGCTACGTCGCGCGTAGGCTCTGGCGGGCCTCGGCGAGCGCCCGACGTGTCAGCGCGGAGGGCCGCGGCAGGTCGAGCGCGGCCTCGAAGTACGCGAGCAGCCCCGGCAGATCATTGTCGACCCAGGGCTGCGGCTCGTGGGGATTAAACCGCCAGAACAGCGACGGCGCGCGCAGGTGCTGGCGGAAGGTAGCGAGCACCGGGAAGCACTCGACGCAGACCGCCCAGGTGTCGAGCGCGTGGTGCTGGTGATCCTCTTGCTCGCCGGTGAACACGTCGAGGTAGCGCAGCGAGAGCCGCAGGTAGCGGACGCGCTGGCGCGACGCGAACGCGCGGCGCAGCAGCTTGTACGCGCGAAACGGGGTCGCCTCGGTGACCCGCGCCGGGATCACCGTGCCCATGAACGAGTGAAAGTTCGCGCTCGCGTGGAAGCCCCGCTCTCGCAGCAGCGCCTCGAGCAGCGCGGTCTCGGGCTCGCTGAGGGGGTGGGGTCCGCGGTACGTCGGATCCCCCGGTCGGTCCGAGCCGGATCCCGGCCAGCGGCTCGGCGGCGCGTTCCCGGGGCGCGGGAAGTTGCGGTTGAGGTCGACCCCGCGCGCGTTGGCCCGCAGCGTCCCGAGCTTCGCCGCGCGCCCCTCGGCCGCCCAGGTCTTCGCGTAGCCGTCGGGGTTGATGCACGGGATCACCCACAGCTCGGCGCGCTCGCGCAGACGGTCGAGCGCGGGCGGGCGATCGTCGTCCCCGCACCGCCGGATCAACTCGAGCGCGACGCGTCCGCCGATGTACTCGATCCCGTGGATGTTGGCGGCGCAGAGCACCCGCGGACGAGGGCTCGAGGCGGCGCCGGTGGCCGGCAGCCGGAGCGCCCGCAGCGGACGCCCCTCGACGCTCTCGCCGTAGTCGACGAGCTCACCGCCGGCCCGTCGCGCGAGCGTCTCAAACTCGGACTCGCGCGCCTCTGGAGAGGGGTAGGGGGCCAGCGGTGAGCGCACTGAATCACTCAGGGCGCAGCCGGTGACTCGGGCTCGGCGGACGGCTGCTCGCCGGCTTGCTCGATGGTGACCGCGAGCTCGGGCTCGGCGTCGGACGGCGCGGCTGCGGCGTCCGATGAACCTTCCTCCGTCGCGGCGCTCGCCCCGTTGTCGCCGTCCGCGGCTGCGGCCTCCGTCGGGGCTGTTGCTTCGCGCGCGTCGGGAGCCGCGGGCTCCTCCGGGGCGGAAGCCGTCGCGTCCGTGGGCGCGTCGTCCGTCGCCTCGTCTAGCGCGTCGTCCGTCGCCACGGCGTTCTCGGCGTTCTCGGCGTTCTCGGCCGGAGGCGGCGCCGGGAGCTCCGCCCGCAGCGCGTCCGCCTTGCTCGGGTTCGGGCGGCTGACATTGATCGTGACGCCCGAGAGATCCATCCCGTGCAGGATCTCGACGATACGCTCGTACTCCGTCTCGGCCACACGGAACAGCGTGCTCGCGTCACGGACCGTCAGATCACGGATCGCGCGCCCCTCGAGGCCGAGGTTGTCACGGAGCAGCGCCCGGATCTGGGCCGCCTTGTGCCCGTGTGTGCGACCGACGCTGAGTCGGACCTTCGTGAAGGTCGCGTCGAGATCGACCGACTGACCACCGCGCGCGCGTCCGCGTCGGCGGCGACGACCGCCGCTCTCTTCAGCACCCGCGCTCTCGGCCTTTGCCTTGGCTCGGGCCTCGGCGGCCGCCTTCGCGGCCGCCTTCGCGGCCGCCTGCTCCTCCTCTTTCTTCGCGATCTCCGGGTTGCGCTCGAGGAACGGCGCGTCCTCAAACTCCTGGAACGTGTAGGTGCTCGCCCATACCTCCCAAAAGTCCTTGTGCGGCGGCGCGGTCAGCTCCGGGGGTGGGGGCGGGGCCGACTTCTTCCGGCGGCGACGGCGACGACGCTTCTTCTTCGGCGGGCTCGCGTCCTGGGCCTGCTCCTGTCCGTCCTCGGACGTCTCGCTCGGGCCGTCCTTCGGCGTCTCGCGGTCCTTCGCGGTCTTCTCGCCAGCGCTCGGTTCCGCCGACTCCTTGGCGACGGTCTCCTTGTCGGCCGTCGCGGCGACGTCCGGTGTTGAGCTCGATCCGTCCGCGTCGGAGTCGTCCGTGTCGTCGTCCGAGTCATCGGAGTCGTCGTCGGAGTCGTCGTCCGTGTCGTCGTCGGAGTCGTCCGTGTCGTCGCTCTCGGTCTCGTCGTCGTCGTCGCTGCTGTCGTCGTCCGATGCGTCGGCGTCCTTCTCCACGAGCGTCGCGTCGCTGCTCGAGAGGTCCTCGATCTCGACCTCGTCGTGCAGCGTGTCCATCACCGCGCGGCGCCGTCCCTTGAGGGTCAGCTCGTCGAGCTCGTCGATCCCGCCGTACTGACCGCGAACGATCTCGAGCTCGTTCTCGTCGATGTCGATCAGGATGTCCTGCTGCGAGGCGCGGGGCGCCTCCAGCTGCTGCTTGGTGGCGCCGCTCTTTCCGCTGCGACGTCGGCGACGACGCTTGCGCTTGCTCCGTGAGCGGCCCTCGGAGTCCCTGTCCGACTCCGCGGCCTCGACCTCGGAATTCGCGTCCGCGCCCTCACCGTCGGTCTGTTTCTCGTCGTCGCTCGCGTCGTCCTGATCCTCCGAGCTGCTCTCGGAAGCGGCCTTGGCGTCCTCTTCGCTCGTCTCGCCATCCGAGTCTTCGGACGACTCCGACGCGGTCTTGCGCCCCTTGCCGCGGCGACGACGCCGGCGACGCCGACGCTTCTTCGGCTGAGCATCATCGCCCGCCGCTTCGGCCTCCGACGTACCCGTCTCGTCAGCCTCGTTCTCTTCTCCCTCGGCCTTGCCCTCGCTCGAGGTCTCGCTCGGGGGCTCAGCCGCAGCGCTCGCTTCGGCCGTGGTCTCGTCGGTCTCGTCTCGCGTCGCGCCCTTCGCCTCGGCCGCCGGGGTGGTGGTCTCCGTGGCGACGTCGACCGGCGCCGTGTCTACGGGGTCGGTGGCCTCGGTCTCGCCCTGGGTGGAGGCCGGCTCGGCGTCGTGCTTGCTGCGGTCACGGTCTCGATCACGGCTACGCCCGCGTCGGCCACGGCGCTCCGATCCGTCCTCGTCCAAACCACGACGGCGCCGCGAGCGACGACGATCTCGGCCGCGCTCGCTCTCTTGGTCCCGATCACGCTCTTGGTCCCGATCACGGTCCCGATCTCGATCTCGATCGCTGTCGTGATCGCGCCCGCGTCCACGCGCGTCTCGATCCCCGCGCCGCGACTCGTAGTCCCCGCGCCCTCGGCGTCGGCGGCGGTCTCCTCGATCACGATCACGATCCCGACTGTGACTGTGGTAGCGCTCGCGCTCGCCATCTCGCGGATCCTGATCCGCGTCGCCCTCGGGCTCCGCGGAGCGCCGCGGCTTTCGCATGGCGCGCTCGAGCAGCAGCGCGATGATCCGCTCGCCCCGCGGATCGGCGACGAGGTCCCGGGCGAGCGCGACCCACTCGGGCGAGACGAGGTCGGGGAAGCGCTGGCTGATGCGATCGAGCTTGAGCTCACGACGCTGGGCTCGGCGCTCCTCGGCCGGCGGCATCTGCCGCTCGCCGAACTTGATCGATTTGTACTGAAGCTTGAGCTGATAGAAGTTGCCCAGCTCGCGCGGCCCGATCAGCGAGAGCGCCAGGCCAGCCCGTCCCGCGCGGCCCGTCCGGCCGGTGCGGTGCACGTAGACCTCGGCGTTCTCGGGGAACGAGTAGTTGATGACGTGGGTGACGTGGCTGATGTCGATCCCGCGGGCGGCCACGTCGGTCGCGACCAAAAACCGCAGCTTGTGGTCGCGCATCAAGCCCATGACGCGCTCGCGCTGGTTCTGGTTGAGGTCGCTGGACAGCGGCTCGGCGTTGTAGCCCTCGCGGCTGAGCACCGAGGCGACGAGCTTGGTCTCCTCGCGCGTGTTGCAGAACACGATCGCCCGGGCCGGGTCCTCGAGCATCACGATGTCGATGAGGTCGCGGGTCTTGACCGCGCTCGAGACGCTGTAGAAGCCGTGCTCGATCTGCGCCGCCGAGATCTCGTCCCCGGACAGCTCGACGAACTCCGGCTTCTTCATGTGCCGGCGCGCGATACGTTGGATGTCCTGGGGGACAGTCGCCGAGAACAGGCAGGTCTGGTGGTCGGCGGTGCAGCGATCGAGGATCGCGCGGATGTCCTCGAGGAAGCCCATCGAGAGCATCTCGTCGCACTCGTCGAGGACGACCGTGCGGACCTGATCGAGCTTGAGCGAGCGGCGGCGGATGTGATCGAGGATGCGCCCCGGCGTCCCGACGACCGCGTGCACGCCGTCGCTGAGCGCCTTGAGCTGCGGGTTCATCGGCGTGCCGCCGTAGACCGGCAGCGAGGTCACCGGGGTGCGCGTGGACAGCCGGTTGAGCTCGTTGCAGACCTGCTTCGCCAGCTCGCGGGTCGGCAGGATCACGATCAGCTGGACGCCGGTCTCGCTCGCGGGGCGGGGGTCGAAGCGCGCGGCGAGCCACGGGATGCAGAACGCGCCCGTCTTGCCGCTGCCGGTGTGCGACTGAACGATGACATCGCGGCCGGCGACAAAGGGCTTGAAGCAGCGCACCTGAACCGGCGTCGGCTTCGACCAGCCCATCTCGGTGATCGACGCGTGCAGCGGCTCGGGCAGCTCGAACAGGTCGAAGCTCGTCACCTCGGTCGGGTCGACCTCGTCCGCGACTTCGCCGTCGGCGGGCTCGTTCTCGCCCGCGGCTTCGGCTTCGGCTCCGTCAGCTTGTTCGGAACCGCTCTCAGCGCTCTCCGCGGACGCGGGAGACTCGGCGGTCTCCGCTTCGCTCGCGGACGCTCCGGCTTCAGCGGCTTCGTCGGCGTCCGAGCTCCCCTCGGAGGTCGGCGTCGCTTCGGCGTCGCCAGCGGTCGGCGCGGAGGCTGTGGAATCAGGGAGTGCTACGTCATCAGGGTCACGGTCTGGAGCGGTGCCAGACTCGGGAGAATTTGACATGTTCGGGAATCCTATAGCGCGAGCAGTGTCCTGCGCGCATCGCGGTCACGACGTCGGCGTTCTCCGTACTCGGCGAAGATGCGTTCGATCGTTTCAATTCGGGCCCTTGTGTCCGGGTCGGCCGCGACGCAACGCGTCTGCGTGTCTCGAAGGAGGGTGGAAAAATTCTCGGTCGCCTTGTCGGCCTGGTCGTCTCCCACGCGGTGTGCCCACTCGATCAGGCTCGAGAGCCGATCACGAGTGAGTTCGACGCGGTAGTCACAGTCGAGACGCTCCCCGGAGGAAGCCCGGATTCGCTGGTTGGCGAGCCCGTTGTAAATCCCGACACAGACATAAAGGATGAGGGCCAGTGATGCGGCCACGCGCAGCCCCACGAAGAACCGTTTGGTGCGTATTGCGCGAGACGAAGCCAGTGGCTGGAGTTTCCCAGGGATGCCACGGGTGGTCAAGCAAAGCCGCGCCTCCGAACCGAGAGCTTTCGCCGGGGAAACCGGCGAGAACGCGTGAATCCTGATGGGGGTCGACGGAGGGCCGAGACGGTCGGGGGCCGATCCCCGCCCCCTGGCGACGCGATGATCGCCTCGCAGGTGTGCAGGCCACCACGCGGCGGCCCTAGTTGCAGCGCCATGCAATCCGCCAATCCGCGCAGCTGGGGGCCCTGAGCCCCGTGCGAGCGAAGCGTGGGCAGGCTCCCTCGCGAGCTAGTTGCGTGTGCTGAAGGTCACGTATCGCTGCTGACTGATGAGCACCTTGGCGTTGCTGTTCAGCAGCTGCCGGACCTCACAGCCCAGCGGCGTCTCTTGCACGCTGTAGCAGGTCTCGGTGTCGTTGAGATCGAGCGGTACACCCTCAAATTCGAGCGGGTTCCCGCGGGCCCAGCTCCCGAGGTCGACCGGGTACGCGACCGTGCTCTTGTGGAACTCGTCGAGCTCGATGGTCGCCAGCTGCCCGACGTCGAGCTCGAGGGGGTCGGCGAGCGGAGCCTCGGGCACGCCGTCGTCGCGGAACGTGACCTGTGTCGACTTGAGTCGCAGATCGACGACCCGGATCCGGGAGGCGGCGCCCTGGCTCCCGACCGCCGGGTACGCGGTCACGAGGTACACGCCGGGGTTGACCGGGAGCACGAAGTTGCCGCTTTCGTAGGTGTCGGCCTGGTAGACGTAGGGGGGCAGCACCGCGTCATCCTCGCCCGCGACCCGGATGCGCTCGGCTTTAACCCGCGCCTCGCGCTCGATTGAGCAGTCGCCGATGGTGCCCATGCCGTCGGGCTCGACCGGCTGCGCGGCGCACAGCGCGTCGCTGAGGGTCACGCGCCCACGCAGCTGTACTCGGTAGTCGAGGCTCAACGGCTCGAGGCTGGCCACGCCGTCCTCGAGCACCACGTCCTCGACCTCGCGCGAGCGGAACACGGAGCCCGGCGCCGGCTCGACGCGCATCGTGTACGCGATCGGGTCGTCGCCGGACCCGCGGCTGAGCCGCACGCTGCAGCCCTCGCCGGAGCAGGCGTCGTCGAAGCGCTGCGTGAAGCCGATCTGCTTCGGGTCGCCCTGCTCCGGCGCCGCGCTCGAGTACAGCGGCAAACACTCGTTCTCCTCCCAGATGTCCACGTCGTCCTCCGGGAGCGAGCCCGGTCGCACGAACAGGCCCGAGAAGCTGAGCTTGGCCGTCGGCGCGCAGGTCTCCACGGCCGGCGAGGGCGGGGTGTCCTCCTCGAGGCAGCTGGTCTCGCAGCACACGTACTCGCTGGAGATCGGGATCCCGCGCTCGCCGATCGCGACGGGGGCGCCGACCAGCGGCACGTCGACCTGCTGGGCGACTGGCCAATTGGGCAGGCAGAGGTTGCGCGGCAGCTGGGCGATGGTCTGGCTGCTCGGGGTCGCGGCTTCGAACTCGGGGTTGGCCCGAAACTGCAGCACGGGCAGGCCCGAGTCGACCTCGCCCTGCTCCGGGTCGAACACCGGCTTCACGCGCACGATCAGATCGAGGACCTGGTCGTCCTCCACGGCGTCGTCGCAGTAGGTGTACACGTAGGCGCGGAACGGGTCGCCGCCGGCGACCGCCTCGACGCTGCCCTGGGTCGCCGAGCGCCCGGTGAGATCGAGCGCGCAGTACTTCCGCTCGGCGTCGCAGGCCTGACCGGGCCCGCAGTGCTCGTCGGCTTCACAGCCGCAGCGCATCAGCTCGAGCTCCTCATCCATCACGCAGGCGGAGGGCGCGGGGCACAGGTCCGCGAGGCACTCGGTCACGTCCTTGCCGCCGGGCCGCGCGATGGTCGAGGCGCTCGCGTGCGGCGTCGAGTAGCGCATCGTCACGGTGGTGCGCAGGCTCGCGGGCGGCGGGTTCGGCCCCGGGAGCACGATCAGGTTGCCGTCGAGCCGGCGGTGGCACTCTGAGGTCGTCTTGATCTGGATGTTGTACGCGTCCGCGCCCGGCTCGTCCTCGCCCTCGTCCGGCGCGGGCGGTCGCTCGAGCAGCCGGTAGACGAGCCCGCGCTTGTTGACCTCGTCGCCCTCCTTGATCAGCGGGCGCAGCTCGGCGATCAGCGGGCGGTCCGAGAGCGGATCGCTGCTGTCGTAGTGCGGCCACGCGAGCTCGATAACCTCGGCGAGCGGCTCCAGCGACTCCGGGTCGCGCGGCGGGTAGGCGACGCTGCCCGACTTCGGGCGGACGTTGGCCTCGTTCGCCAAGCGTGACTCTTGAGACAGCTGAACCCCGGCGTCGAGCAGCGGCGCCTCGTAGTCCTCCCCGTCCTCCGCGGCCTCGAGCGCCGTGAAGTAGCCGATCTCGAGCGCGCTGAGCCGGACCGTGTCGCGCACGCCGGGCCGCTGCAGCGCGCCCTCGTCGTTGCGGCTGTTAAACTTGCTGATGCGGTAGCGGTCGGGGAAGCTCGTGACCAGCCGGACGCCGCGGTCGTCCCCGAGCAGGTCGACGTGGAAGGTGATGTCGCCGAAGACCTGCGCCTCCTCCTCGACGCGCAGCCCGACGATGCTCCGCGGCGGCAGCTCGGCCTTGACGCACACGCCGCCCTGGTCGGCCGAGCACACCTCGTCGCTGTCGCAGTCCTCGTTGGTCTGGCAGCTGACGGGCGCCGGCGTCGGCGCGGCGACGGAGCAGGCGAAGCCCGCCGAGGTGGCGCAGAGCAGGGCGGCGAGCCGCGCGCCCGCGCGCGCCATCAGATCGACCCCTCGTCCTGACAGACGCAGCCGGAGGCCTCGTCGCCGCTGTCGGCGCAGTGGAACACGTAGGTCCGCGCGTCGTAGCTCGCGCCGCCCGCGAAGTCGGGCACGCCCTCCTGCTCGACGCCGTCGCCGCCGTCCGCTCCGCCGGGTCGACGGAACCACGGCCTGTCGGTGACGACCACGCGCAGCGTGTGGTAGCCGGGCATCAGCGAGCCGGCGCCTTGACCTGACTTATTACACAGGTCAATCCGGCGCGTGCCGTCGCCGATCTGCAGCTTGCGCAGGAACGGATCCGGGCGCCCGATCGGCTGATCTCCGGGGGCCTGCAGCACCGGCGGTGGCAGGCGCGCGCCCGGGTCGACGAAGTCCTTGTACGCGATGAAGATCTGCGGCTCGCTCGAGTCGCGGGTGTAGTCGAGCTGCAGCGCCGCGTAGACGTCGTCGTAGATCTCCTGGCCGTCGCCGTCGCGGTCCTCGACGTAGAGCTCCCAGCTGGGCTGCGCGTTCGTGTCGATCTGACCTTGGGGGCAGGAGCAGAAATTGAACTCGGTCTTCGCCGGGTCGAGGAAGTGCGGCAGGTTCGCGGGGATCGGCGGCTGCGGGCAGTCGTCACATTCGGCGCAGGTCTCGATGCAGGCGTCGTCGGCGTCCAGCGAGATCGCGGTCGGCTCGACGATCTTGATCGCGTGCCGGTTGCTCTCGTTCTCGTTCTTGACCCCGACGGTGTCGGGCAGCAGGCACGCGCTGATGACCAACGCGACCACACCCAGCCCCGCGCAGGCGATGGCGGTGGCGGACACCCGACGGGCTGCTGGCGGACGAGGCGAGGACATCATGATGGGGGAGGCGACTCAGCGCGTCTCTTTCTCAAGGTGGCGGAAGATCGTCCGCGGATCCACCCCGAGGTCGCGCGCCGTCTTGGTGCGGTTGCCGTTGTTGAGCGCGAGGACGCGGTTGATGTACTCGCGCTGCCACATGTCGCGGGCCTCCGAGAGCGGGATGATCGTCTCGCGGGTGACCTCGCCGGGCGCGCCTGGAGCCTGCCCGCGCTTGGCCCCAGGAACCTCGACCTCGAGCTCCAAGTCGGCGGCGCTGAGCGTCGGGCTGTCGGTGAGCACCAGCGCCTTCTTGATGTGGTTCTCGAGCTGGCGGATGTTGCCGGGCCACTGAAAGCGCATCAGCGCGCGGATCGCCGAGGGGTCGAGCGCGCGCGCCGGGTCGAGCGTGACGCCGAAGTCCTCGGCGTAGCGCCCGAGCAGGTAGCGCGCGATCAGGATGACATCGTCGCCGCGCTCGCGCAGCGGCGGCAGGTGCACGCCGATGACGTTGAGGCGGTGGTAGAGGTCCTCGCGGAAGCGCCCCTCGGCGACCTCTTTCTTCAGGTCGCGGTTGGTCGCCGCGACCACGCGGATGTCGATCTCGTGGGTCGAGCTCTCGCCGACTCGCTGGACCTTGCGCTCCTGGAGCACGCGCAGGAACTTGACCTGCATCCCCAGGGGCAGCTCGCCGATCTCGTCGAGGAAGATCGTGCCGCCGTGCGCGGCCTGGAACTTGCCGATCTTGTTGGAGACCGCGCCGGTGAACGAGCCCTTGAGGTGACCGAAGAGCTCGGACTCGATCAGCGTCTCCGGGATGGCGCCGCAATTAACCGTGACGAAGGGGCCCTTCACCCGCGGCGAGCGGTCGTGGATCTCGTGGGCGATCAGCTCCTTGCCGGTCCCGGTCTCGCCGGTGATCAGCACGCCGATGTCGGTCGCGGCGACCTTGCGCACGCGCTTGTAGACCCCGAGCATCTGCGGGCAGGCGCCGATGATCTGCCCGAAGCGGTTGCGCTCGAGGCGGTCTTGCAGGTCCGAGGCCTCGCTCTTGAGCTCGTTGAGCAGCTTCGCGTTCTTGATGAACAGCGCGGCCTGGCCGGCGAACACCGTGAGCAGCTCGAGATCGGACTCTTTGAACAGGTCGACGATGCTGTTGTTGCCGACGTAGATCAGCCCCAGCAGCTCCCCGCGGACGATCAGCGGCACGCACATCACGCTCGAGAGCTTGAGGTTGAGCACCGACATGCTCGTCTGGAAGCGCGTGTCGTTGAAGGCGTCGCTGATGATCTGCGGCGCGCGCGACTCGATCACCTGCTTGATGATCTTGTCCGAGAGCAGCTGCTCGGGGTCGTCGACCGGCTGGCGCTCGAGGTTGCGCGCGACCCGGACGCTGTACTGCCCGTCGTCGTCGGCGAGCACCAAAAAACCCTTGTTGGCGCGGGTCAGCCCGACGACCTGGTCGATCAGCTCGTTGAGCAGGTCGTTGAGGTTGCCGGCCGGCTGCAGCAGCAGCTCGGAGAACTTCCGCAGCTCCTGCATCGCGCCGATCTTCTGGCGCGCGACGTCCTCGGGCGTCGACTTGGTGGCGGGCAGCTCGTCGATGGTCGAGAAGGTCAGCTCGTGGCCGCCGACGACGATGATGTCGCCGTGCTTCAGCTCGTAGCTGCGGTACTTCTTGCCGCGCACGTAGAAGGCGTTCGAGCGGCTGGTCGACTCGAGGCGAAAGCGCCCGGGCTCGTGCTCGAGCGTGCAGTGGGTCTGGGCCGCGCTGCCGCCCCGGAGCGTGATGTGACACTCGGGCGAGGCGCCGATCGCGGTCAGCCGGCGAAGGATGGAGTAGCGTTTGATGGACCCGTCCGGGCCGCGGTACTTGAGATGCGGCATGATCAAAAACGGAGCGAGACGCCGAAGCCCGCGCCGCCGCGCAGCAGCGTGGGTATCGGTCGGGGTCTGAGGGTACCATGTGCCTGTTTGCGATTTCGCCGCGGGCGCTTGGGCTCCTCGCCGGCGGCGGACTCGCGCTCGAGCTCGTCGCGCGTGACCCGGCGCGTGGTCTCGACTCGATAGGGATCGAACAAGATCTGCGCGATCACGATATCGACCACGAGCAGGGTGATGAACGCGTAGCCGAAGAAGGTCTCGGCGTTGCGGTGCAAGACCCACTGATCCTGGGACTTGCCCGCGCTGCTGGTGTCGCAGCGGATCGTCTCCTGGGCGTCCGGGTTGTCGACGCGCTCGCAGCCCTGGATCCGCGTGATCAGCAGCGCGAGGCCGGTGGCGCCGACCGCCGCCTCTGCGGCCAAGAACGTCGCCCCGAGCGCGGTGTTGCCGTTGTAGAAGTGCCCGACGCCGAACGGGACGAGCGCGATCGCGCGGTTGCGCGCGACGATCTCGCGGATCTCGACCTCCTGCTTTCCGAAGTTCTCCTCGAGGTCGACGTAGTTCTTCTTGAGCTGTTTGTGCCGGACCTGAAGATCTTCGAGATCGGCCTGGCAACCGACGGCTTGGGCCTCACAGACGTCGAGGCGGTCGCGGTCACGCTTCTCGCGCTTGTCGGCCACCAGGTTCTCGAACTCCGTCCCGTGGGTCGCCTCGGGCGGGCGCCAGTCGGGGTCGGCGTCGAGCAGTCGGTCGACGTAGCCCCCGGCGAGCTGCTTGCGCAGATCGAGGCCGATGTTTGGATCCTGCAGCGTCGCGTCGGCCAGGTAGCGCAGCGCGGTCTCGGTGAGGAGCGGATCCTCGAGGGAGCGTCCGCCCTGGAGCATGGGCTCGAGGCGCGCGCGAACTTGCGACCAGTCACCGCGCGCCCACGCCTCGATCGCGGCGTCGACCTCGGCCTGCTGCTCGTACTGCAGCTGGTCCTCGGCGCTCTCCGTTTTCGCAGGCGCCGCGGACGCGACTCGCGGCGCCCCGAGGGCGACGGAAGCTGCGAGCAGGCTGACGAGGACCGATCTCATGAACGCGGTGTCGGCTCGAAGCGCGGGGCTTCGGAGACCCGGAGACTAGCCCAAATTACGGGGGGAGGGGAGCCAGGCTGGGCGGAGTCGCGCGCTCGCCCGCGCCGCGCGGTGCTCCGCAAATCCTTCGGCTTCGGGCGCCCAGGGGCCGCGTGGGTCGCTCGACGGCTATCGCCGCTTCAGCTCGACGTCGATCTTGTTGGTCCCTGGCCGGACCGTCTCGGTGATCGTCTTGGGCTCGTAGCCCGTGACCTTGCACCGCAGCTTGATGGTCTCTTCAAACGTGTTGAGCTGCAGGCGCGGAAAATTGCTGGCGGGCCACTGCTTGTTGGTGATCCCCTTGCACAGCGCGGGCGTCAGGCACTCGACGACCGTGTTCGGCGGCAGGTTGGGGAAGGTGAGGCGGGTCGGCTGCGGCCTTACTTTAAGCGTGATCGTCGAGTCCGGCTTGCACTGGTCGCGCGTCGGCCAGCCTGACCCATGGTACTGCTGCCCGGTCAAGCGGATGTTCGTTCGCTCCGACTTGAGCGTGATCGGGATCTCGAGCGCGTTGGGTTTAAACGGCCGCTGGGTGCCGATACGGATCGTGTGATGCTTCGCGGTCTGCAGCGGGATCCCGTCGATCTTCAGCGTGCACTTGGCGGCCTTCACCGCGGGCGTGCGCGGGCTCGGCGGCTTCGTGCGGCTGCCGTTGCGCTCGCGGCTCCCGCTCGATCCGTTGGCTCCCGTGTCGGTCTCGGCGTCCGCTCGTGAGCCCGGGATCGGGCGGCCCTGCTTCTTCGGCCGGCGCGGGGTGTGACCCTCGAGGTGGTAGTCGACGAGCCCGTGATCGTCGGCCTGCACCACGTCGTCGGAGGGGAGGCGCGAGGCGGTCGGCGGCGCGAGCAGCAGATAGGCGGTGCCGGCCCCGACGAGCGCGAAGCCGGCGAAGGCGGCGGCCGCCATCCCGAGCTTGCGGAGACGCCGCTCGCGGGTGCGCAGCCGCGAGAGCATCTGTACGGCCTGCTTCTGGTCATCCTCGAGCTCGAGCACGCGCCCGAGCAGCCGGATCGCGCGCGCGCTGTGGCCCGCCGCGGACGCGGCCTCGGCCCGCTTCATGAGCGCGGCGCAGACTCGACTGTCGAGCTCGTGAACGTAGCTCTCCGAGTCTTTGAAGTAGGCGCGGACCTCTGTTGGCTCGGCCGCGACCCCGACGTCTTCCAGGTACTGCGCGAGCTCGACGGCGAAGGCCTGCGCGGTCTGGAAGCGATCGTCCGGCTCTCGCGCGAGCGCGCGGTGAATGATGGCCGTGAGGTCATCATCGACGAGCGGGCACACGGTCGCCGGCTCCGGGTAGTCCGCGTCGGCGATGCGCGTCAGCACCTCGTGCGGGTTGCGACCCGAGAACGGCAGCGATCCGGTCGCGAGCTGGTACAGGATGATGCCGAGCGCGAACAGGTCGGTGCGGTTGTCGAGCGGTTTGCCGCCGATCAGCTCCGGCGCCATGTAGGCCGGGCTGCCGAGCAGCTGGCCGGTCATCGTCAGCTTCTCGTGATCGATGATCTGGGCGATGCCGAAGTCCATCAGCTTGAGCACGCCGTCGCTGCGGATCATGACGTTCTCAGGCTTGAGGTCGCGGTGAATCACGCCGCCGTCATGGGCCTCGGCCAGCGCGACGCAGAGCCGATGGGTGACGAGCGCGGCCAGGGCGGGGCGCGGTCGCCAGCGCGTGTCGAGCCACTCGCGCAGCGTCACGCCGTGGATGAACTCGGTGACGATGTAGCTCTCGCTGGCCTCTTCTCCCGAGTAGTCGAAGATCTCGAGGATGTTCTCGTGACGCAGCTTGGCGACGGTCAGGGCCTCACGCCGCAGCCGTCGCCGCGACTCCTCGCGGTCGGCGAGGTGCGGGTGCAGCACCTTGATAGCGACTTCGCGATCGAGCACCGTGTCTCGACCGCGGTAAACCACCGCCATCCCACCGTGCCCGACCTCGCTCAGGACCTCGTACTTGTCGAGCTTGCTTCCGACGAGCGTAGACATCGGCAGGGTTGCGTTCCTGTACTACAATTCCCCGCCGCTGTGGTGGGGCGCTCGAGCGCACAGACGGGCGTTTGCCACAACCGGGTAGACACCATAAACGCTGGTTGTTCCGGATCGATGTCAGGATTGTTGTTTTTTGCGCAGCGGCCCTACAGTCGCTCGTCACGCTCAACGCGCGAGACAGAGCCAGCGCGGCTGTGGTAGTCGAGGTTGGACCCGCCGCCGATGGTGACACCGCATCAATACGCTTTCACTGGTCACTCGAACATTGTTCAGATGTTCGCCGCGCGCGTCTCCGAGACCCCCGATCGGGCCGCGCTCCGCTACAAGCGCGATAGCGTCTGGCGCACGCTCACCTGGCGTGACTGGGAGATGGTCAGCCAGCAGCTGGCGGCGGGTCTACGCGCCGAGTTCGGGATCGCCCGCGGTGAACGGGTCGGCTTGCTCGCGCCGACCCGCGTCGAGTGGCCCGTGTGCGAGCTGGCCATAGCGATGACCGGCGCGATCTCGGTCCCCATTCACCCCGACGGGAGCCCACGCGAGGTCGCGGCCGTGCTCGACGACAGCGAGTGCAGCGCCGTTATCGTCAACAACAACCGCAACGCCGAGCAGCTGCGCGGCCGTCCGGGGCTCCGGGTCATCTCGCTCGCTGACAACGCCCCGGCCGCGACCACGACCTTCAACGGCCTTCGCGCGGCTGGAACGCGCGCGCTGGCGACCGACGAGGCGCGCGCGTCATTGGCCGCGATCGCCGAGACGTTGGTCCCGGAGGACGACCTGACCTGGGTCTACACCTCCGGGACGACGGGGCGGCCCAAGGGGGCCGTGCTGAGTCATCGCAACGCCATGTACGTCGCGTGGGCGCTCAAGAGCGCGATCGCGACGCGGGCCGACGATGAGCAGCTGATGGTCCTCCCGCTCGCGCACATCTTCGCCCGCCACATGCTCTGGGCCGCGATCTCAACCGGGACCGTGACCTCGTTCTCGACCATCCACCGGCTCGAGGGCGACTTGCTCGAGGTCGCGCCGACCTACCTCGGCGGCGTGCCGCGGATGTTCGAGAAGCTGCATGAGCGGATCCGCGCGACCATGACCGAGAAGGGCATCATTCAACGCAGCGCGTTTGATTGGTGCGTTGAGATCGGGCGTCAGGTCAGCGAGCTGAAGCAGCGCGGGCAGGGCGTCCCGGCGGCGCTCTCGGTCAAGATGGCCGTGGCCGATCGCCTGCTGTTCGCGCAGATCCGCGAGCGCTTCGGCGGCCGGGTTCGCTTCTTGATCTCCGGGAGCGCGCCGCTCGACCGTCGGCTCGCCGAGTTCTTCCACGCCGCCGGCGTCCTGATCCTCGAGGGCTACGGGTTGACCGAGACCAGCGGCGCGATCGCGGTGAACCGTCCCGACCGGTTTCGCTTCGGGACGGTCGGACCGGCGATCCCAGGCGCTGAGATCCGGATCGCCGCCGATGGCGAGATCCTCGTGCGGGCCGACAGCGTCATGTCGAGGTACCGCGGCGTCGACCCCGACGGGGACGAGAGCCCGCTTGACGGCCAGGGCTGGCTGCACACGGGTGATCGCGGCGAAATTTCGGCCGGCTACGTCCGCATCACCGGGCGCGAGAAGGACCTCGTGATCACCTCGACGGGCAAGAACATCGCGCCGCGGCGCATCGAGGCGCTGCTGTGCGCCGCCCCTGGGATCGCCCAGGCCGTCGTGTACGGCGACCGCAAGCCCTATCTCGTCGCGCTGGTCTCCCTCGACGAAGATGTGATGATGGAGATCTCCCGCAGCGAGGGCCTCGCCTGTGAGTCCTACGCCGAGATCGCCGAGCACCCGCGGATTCGACAATTGGTCCAGGAGCACGTCGACGACCTCAACACCGGGCTGGCCCGGTACGAGAGGATTCGTCGCTTCGCGATCCCACACGCGCCGTTCACCGTGCACACGGGCGAGCTGACCGCGAGCTACAAGGTCAAGCGGCGCGTCGTCGTCGAGCGCTATCGCGACCGCCTAGAGCAGCTCTACGCGGTCGAGGGCGCCGAGCGCGGAGCGTCTCGCGCAGGCGAGAAAAGCCCCTCAGAACACGGTTGATCCGATTTCTGTGAAAAATCATCGCGGCGGGGCTTGACCAACCCCCCCAACCCGGGATACCAACCCGCTCCCGAGGACTTCCCTAACTTCTTCTGAAGGCCTCCAAAGACCCTAAAGGACCGTAGCTCAGGGGTAGAGCGCTGCCTTGACACGGCAGAGGTCGGCGGTTCGAAACCGCCCGGTCCTATCAACTCCCGCGACAGAAAAGGCTCAGGGGCCAGAACCTGAGCCTTTTCTCGTTCGAATGGTGTCCGACTCGGCGTCGGCGAGGGCCGACGACGGGGGCGCTTGAAGCCGCTTCACTCACGCGAATCGGCGCTTGACGAACACCTGTGCGCCCGCCAAAGTCGACTCGTGCTGTCTCGCCCACGTTGGGTGTGAGCTTCGCAATCGCGGCTCACGACCTCGGCGAGCGCGGCGCAGAAACCATCTCAAGGAGCACAAAAAATAGGCCGCAGACATTCGAAACCCAAGCCGCGCAGCGAGACTCATCGAGTCGGTCGAAGAATTCGCGTTCGCGAAGTTCGACTGATCGATGAGAAAGGCGAGCAGCTTGGAATCATTCCTACGCACGAGGCGATGAAGCGCGCGGACGAGGCGGGTCTCCAGCTTGTGGAGGTCAACCCCAAGGCGCAGCCGCCGGTGTGTAAGATCATGGATTACGGAAAGTTTAAGTACGAGTCCGCCAAGCGGGATCGTGAAGCGAAGCGTAATCAGAAGAAGCTTGAACTCAAAGAAGTCAAGTTCCGTCCCAAGACGCATACGCACGACTTCGAATTCAAGGCGAACCACGCTCGCCGGTTCATCAACGACGGCAACAAGGTGAAGTTGGTCGTCCAGTTCCGAGGTCGCGAGATCACCCATCCCGAGACCGGACGCGACATCCTCATGCGCGTGTGCAAGGACCTGGCCGACATCGCCCAGGTGATCCAGATGGCCCAGATGGAGGGCAATCGGATGAACATGGTGATCGGTCCCAAAAAGTCGCTGCGCGACGCGGGCCGAAACTCTCGTCGGCCGCCCGTCGATCGTCGCCCGAGCCGTGAGCAGGCCGCGAGCCCGCCCGAGGGTGAACGACCCGCTGCGGGCGCTTCCGCGGCCCCCGCTCGAACTCCCAACACAGAAGCGCGCCCTGAGTAGCCCAAAACGGGCCAGGGGTGCATGGGCGTGCGGGGTGACCGCCGCCCTTGTCTCATCCGCTGCCATAGTCGGACGAGACCCCAGAAACCGCACACGCGGTTCGCTTGCCCGTCGGCGAGCGCTGGTGTACATGTCACGACCCGCGATCAGGCCATGTCTAACAAGATGAAATCCCACTCGGGATCAAAAAAGCGTTTCCGCTTCACCGCCACCGGCAAAGCGAAGCGCAAGCACTCCCACAAGAACCATATCCTGACCAAGAAGAACGCTGATCGTGTTCGTCGGCTGCGCGGCATGACCGTCGTCTCCGAGCCCGATCAGGTTCGCATCGAGCACCTGCTGCCGTACGGGAGGCCCTAAGCAATGCGCGTCAAACGAGGAGTAAAGGGGCGCCGGCGCAAGAACCGGATTCTCAAGGCCGCGCGGGGCTTCCGCGGTGGTCGTAAGAACTACCGTCGCGCGCTCGAGGCTGTGCACCACGCGTGGGTGCATATGTACACCGGCCGCAAGCAGAAGAAGCGGACCATGCGTCGGCTTTGGATCGTGCGCATCAACGCCGCGGCGCGGGCCAACGGTATGAGCTACAGCCGCTTGATCGAGGGCTGCGGCAAGGCGGGCATCGAGCTCGACCGCAAGGTCCTCTCGGACCTGGCGATCTTCGACCCTGGTGGCTTTACCGAGGTCGTCAAGCAGGCTCGCACCGCGCTCAGTCAAGCAGCGTAGGAAGTTTTAAGCGGGCCTCCGAGCAGGCCCGCGACAATTCGGCAACGCCAGAGCGGGCATGAACTCGGGGAGTTCACGCCCGCTTTTTGCGTTTTCTTGTGTATACGACACGCGAAAGGACACGAGATGCCACAGCGTCTTCAACAACAGCTCGAGGCCTTTGAGCAGGAGCTACAGCGCGTCCGCGACGAGGACAGCCTGTACGCCCTGCAGGTCGCCTACATCGGTCGCAAGGGATCGGTCTCGCGACTGCGACGCGAGATGGGCAAGATGTCACCGGACCAGCGCAAGCAGTTCGGGATCGAGTTCAACCGCGTCAAGCGGGCGATCGAGGGCGGGATCGAGGCGCGGCGGCAGTTTCTTAAGGATGAGGCCAGGCGTCTCGACCTCGCGCGCGTTGAAGACCTGACCATGCCCCCACGGCGTCCCGACTTTGGGTCGCTACACCCGCTGACGCACACGCGGAGGGCGCTCGCGGCGACGTTCCGGCGCATGGGCTTCGATGTCGAGGACGGCCCGCACATCGAGCACGGCCGCTACAACTTCGACTTCCTCAATTTCTTGCCGGACCACCCCGCGCGCGACGAGCAGGACACCTTCTTCATCGAGCCGCGCGCGCCCGAGGACGCCGGGAAGTTGGTGCTGCGGACCCACACCTCGCCGATCCAGGTCCGGACGATGCTCGCGCGCAAGCCCCCGATCCGCATCATCGCGCTGGGGACGGTGTTTCGCCGCGACGAGGACCGCACGCACTCGCCGATGTTCCATCAGATCGAGGGGCTCTACGTCGATCGCGGCGTGACGATGGCGGACCTCAAGGCCACGCTCTTGCAGTTCACCAGCTCGTTCTTTGGGCCGGGGCTCGATGTGCGCCTGCGGCCCTCGTACTTCCCCTTTGTGGAGCCTGGCGCCGAGTTCGACATGCAGTGTCCGTTCTGTCGCGGGGCGCGGTGTGTCGTGTGCAAGCAGACTGGATGGATCGAGCTGGGTGGCTCCGGCATGGTCCACCCCAACGTCCTGCGTGACTGCGGGATCGATCCCGCGGAGTACACCGGCTGGGCGTTCGGCTTCGGTCTTGACCGCATGACGATGCTCCTGCGTGACATCCCCGCGCTCAAGTACCTGTTCGAAGGTGACATTCGCTTCCTGGAGCAGTTCCCGTGCTGATCTCACTCAATTGGATCAATGAGCTGGTCGACCGCGGATCCGAGCCCGCGCTCACGAGCGAGCAGCTCGACACCCTGCTGACGAGCCTCGGGCTCGAGGTCGACGAAGTCTCGAGGATGGGCGCCGGCTGCGAGACCGTGATCGTCGGCGAGGTGCAGAGCAAGGCGCCGCACCCGAAGTCGAACAAGCTCACGGTGGTGCAGCTGCTCGACGGATCCGGCGTCGTGCAGGTCGTCTGCGGCGCGTCGAACGTGCCGGAACCGGGCGGCCTTGTGGCCTTCGCGCCGGTCGGCTCCAAGCTGCCAAACGGCATGGAGATCGGCGAGCGGACGATCCGCGGCGTCGAGTCCCGGGGCATGATCTGCTCTGAGACGGAGCTGCTGATCGGCGAGGACGGCGACGGGATCATCGTGCTCAGCGAGGCCGATGTCGATCCGCAGGTCCGTGATCGTGAATTCAAGACCGGCGCGCGGCTCGTCGAGCTCGTGCCGGGGATCCTCGACGAGGTGCTCGAGCTGTCGATCACGCCGAATCGCCCCGACGCCCTGGGTCATCTGGGGGTCGCGCGGGACATCGCCGTCAAGCTGCGCTGCGCGCTGCGGGCGCCCGCTGAGCAGGCGCCCGAGCTGTCGCGTGAGTCGACGATGGTGACGATCGACGCGCCCGAGCGCTGCGGTCGCTACATCGGACATGTCCTCGAGGGCATTACGGTCAAGGCCTCGCCGCTGTGGATGCGCGTCCGCCTCCACCGCGTGGGGCTGCGCGCGATCAACAACTGCGTCGACATCACCAACTACGTGCTCATGGAGTACGGGCACCCGCTGCACGCCTTCGACCGCGCCAAGCTGGCCGAGGGCCGCGTCGTGGTGCGGGTCGCGTCGGCGGGGGAGACGATGACCGCGCTCGACGGGACCGCGGTCGAGCTGACCACCGAGGACCTGGTTATCGCCGACGCCAAAAACCCCCAGGCGCTCGCCGGGGTGATGGGCGGCGCGGACTCCATGGTCTCGGGCGAGACAAGCACGATCCTGCTCGAGGCGGCGTACTTCTGGCCGTCCGGGGTCCGCGCGTCCGCGCGGCGGCATGAGTTCAACACCGACTCGAGCTACCGATTCGAGCGCGGGGTCGGCTTCGCCGAGAGCCTCACCCAGGCCTCGATCCGCGCGCTTCGGCTGCTCGAGCGGCTCGGCGGCGGGGAGGCGGTAGCGAGCTGCGATGTCGATCGGCGGCCCGAGCTGCCGACGATCCCGTTCCGGCCCGCGTCCATCGAGCGGGTGCTCGGCTACGCGGTCCCGGAGGAGGACGCGCGCAGAATCCTGGTGGGCCTCGGGGTCACGGTCGCCGACGACTGGACGTGCACGCCACCGGCCCATCGGCCGGATCTCGCGATCGAGGAGGATCTGATCGAGGAGATCATGCGCGTCCATGGTCTCGAGGACATGCCGGCCCAGGCCACCGTGCCGAGCGAGCCGGTGCTGGAGCGGGCCCACCCGGAGGCCGAGCTGCGCGAGCAGGTGATCGACGCCCTCGCCGAGGCCGGCCTGCGCGAGCTCGTCGCGTTCGCGTTCACGAGCGAGGAGAAACTCGCCCCGTTTAATGCTGAGGTCGCGCCCGCGCGCTACGTGCACGTGTCCAACCCGCTGCGCAGCCAGCACGGCGTGATGCGTACGCACCTGCTCCCGGGGCTCCTCGACAGCTTCGAGTTCAACGCCGCGCGGCACACCCGCGCCGTCGCGCTGTTCGAAGTCGGGCGCGTCTACGCGTGGCCCGAGAAAGCCCCCCTGTGTGAGGGGCCGACTGCGGAGGTTGATCGCCAGCTGCCCGCCGAGCGCTGGCGCGCATCAGTCTTGCTCTACGGCGGCGCGGCCGGTAGCGGCGAACTCTCCGGCGCGCCGGTTGACGCGCGCGCGGCCGCTGGGGCGCTGATCCACGCGCTCGCGCGGGTCGGGATCACGGGGCGCACTCGTCCTACGGCGGCCGCCGCTGCGTATCTGCACCCTGGCGTCCAGGCCGAGATCGAGGTCGTGGGGGGCGACGTGGTAGGTCGCGTCGGCGAGGTGCACCCGAGCGTGCTCGACCCCCGCGAGGTGCCCGATGGCGCGCGCGTGTTCTACGGCGAGCTGTGGCTCGACCAGCTGCCGCGTGAGGTCGTGCGGAAGTTCCGCGAGGTCTCGAAGGTGCCGAGCACGGCGCGCGATGTGTCGCTGGAGCTGCCGATCGGCCTGCCGGCTGCGGTCGTCCGCGACGCGCTCGAGGCGTCCGCGATTGCCGTGCTCGCGGACAGCCAGGGGCAGGACGATCCCGTCGCGCTCGTGCCAGCAGGCCCCGGCGCGCAGACGATCGAGATCCTCGAGGACTACCGCGGCGAAGGGGTACCCGAGGGCGCCCGCGCGCTGCTGTTCCGGCTGCACTACGCGGCGCATGAGCGCTCGGTGACCGATACCGAGGTCCAAGAGCTTCACGCGCGCATCGTCAGTCGCGCGTGTGACGCGATTCGTCCACAGGCACCACAGGTCCGCGCGCGCTGATCGGCGCGCGTGAGCGGTTCCAGTAACCCCCTGATATCGCAGGAATTTTCCTTGCATCGCTGCGGGCTTTGCGGGACGATTCTCAATATGACGAAGGCCGACATCATCGAGCGCGTCTGTGAGCGTGTCGGCGGGTTCTCCAAGAAAGAAGCCGCTGAGGTCGTCGAGGTCGTGTTCGACACGATGAAGGACACGCTATCGACGGGGGAGAAGATCAAGATCTCGGGCTTCGGCAACTTCGTCGTCCGCGAGAAGAACCCTCGCCCTGGCCGCAATCCGCAGACCGGCCAAGAGATCATGATCGAGGCGCGTAAGGTCTTGACCTTCAAGGCCAGCAACGTGCTGAAGGCCGCGCTCAACAGCTAACGCTACGCCGTCGGGCTTGACGGCGCTCCGTCCGCCTGCGCGGCGTGGGCGATAACGCGCAAGGAGGCGCTGTGACACAGGAAGTGGACAAGCCTGAGACCGGCGATCAGGACGACGCGCCCGCGGAGCGTTCGCAGCTCGAGCTGCTCGCGGACGAGGCGGCGCCGTCTTCGACGGTGAACACCACGAGCAAGTCGGGTCGCAAGCAGCGGTCCGGCAAGAAGTCCACGTCGAGGCGCGGTCGCGCGAAGCCGAAGCACAAGCCGCTGCCGGAGAGCGCGATCCGAGGGCTCAGCGGTCCGCTCGATCTGGGCACCGACAAGCTCTACTTCAAGATCGGCGAGGTCGCGGAGATCGTCGGCGTGCCGGCCTATGTGCTGCGGTACTGGGAGACCGAGTTTAAGGCGATCCGTCCGCAGAAGTCACGGTCGCAGCAGCGGGTGTACCGGCGACGGGATGTCGAGACGCTGCTGCGCATCAAGTTCTTGCTCTACGCGCGCAAGTTCACGATCGCCGGGGCGCGTCAGGTGCTGCGCGAGCAGGGCACGGACTTGAAGATGGCCGCGCCCGCGGGCGCGTACCTCGCTCGTCGGTCCTTCGCCGCAGTGCGCAGCGCGATCGAGGATGTGAAGGCGGAGCTGGCGATGGACTACGACGCCGAGACCGCCGCCGATCCCTCGGCATACATTCGGGCCATGGGCGGGGCTCGAGCGATCTTCGCGGGCGCGGGCGAGATGGGGGAGGCGCAGCCGCTGCTGGGCCGTGATCACCGGCGTCAGTAGCCCGCTGGGCGGGCGGCCGTCGGGCTGGAAACGGGGTTATAAAATCGCTTGACCGTCCCGGCCGAAGCACGTATACGAGTCGTCCATTTCGGGGCGTAGCGCAGTCTGGTAGCGCACTTGACTGGGGGTCAAGGGGTCGAAGGTTCGAATCCTTTCGCCCCGATGGGCCGGGAGGAGACCCCTCCCGGTTTTTTTGTTTTTGGGGTCCTGCGGCAGGCCGCTGAGGGGCCGACGAGCACTCGCTGAACCAGTATGTCCCGCCCGCTGATCTTGGTCACGAACGATGACGGGGTGTTGTCCCCTGGACTGGCGATCTTGGCCGAGGCGGTCGCGCCGCTCGGGGAGCTGATCGTCTGCGCGCCCGAGACCGAGCGCAGCGGCACCGGGCACGCGATCACGCTGCACTCGCACCTGCGCTGCACGCCCGTCCGCGAGGGCTGGTGGTCCGTGAGCGGAACGCCGGTCGACTGCGTGTACCTCGCGTCGATCCATCTCTGCGACCGTCGCCCGGATCTCGTCGTCTCGGGGATCAACCCGGGCTTTAACCTCGGCACCGACGTGTTTTATTCGGGGACGGTCGGCGCGGCCGCTGAGGGCTACCTGCGGGGCAGCTCGGCGATGGCGGTCTCGTGCCACGCCCGCGAGCCGCAGCGGGTCGCGATCCCGACGATCCGCGCGCTCGCCCGCGCGTTGCTCCAGACCCCAGAGCGATCGCTGCTGAACGTCAACATCCCCGAGCTGGCGACGGTGCGGGGCGAACGACCGGGTGGCGCGACGCCGGGCCACGGGATGGCCGAGCGGCAGCTCCCAGAGACCGCGCTGGATCCTGCGCTGGCCGCGGAGGCGGCGGAGCTGCCGCTGATGGTGACGCGTCTCGGGCACCGGCCGTACGAGGAGACGGTGGAGACGCGGCATGACCCGCGGGGTAACCCGTACTACTGGATCGGCGGGCCGCCGGTGCGAGCCAAGCTGTTCGAAGGCGAGGACACGTGGGCGATCGCGCACGGTTACGTCTCGATCACGCCGCTGGTGCTCGATATCACCGCGCCGGAGCTCGGCCCGTGGCGCGAGCGCGTCGCCGATCTCACGCTCGAGCCCGAGTAGCGGAGCGGTTGTATGGTTGCGCCGCATGTCGACGACCAACGAGAGCTTGATGAGCCCGAAGGAGCGCGAGACGGCGCGTGAGCAGGTGCGCGCGCTGGTCCGCGCCGTGCCCGACTTCCCCAAGCCCGGGATCCTGTTCCGCGACATCACCACGGTGCTCGCCAACAAGCAGGCGATGCAGACCGCGATCCGCCTGCACATCGACGCGATCGCGGATCTCGTGGGCAAGGTCGACTGCGTGGTCGGGATCGAGTCACGCGGCTTCTTGTTCGGCATCCCGGTCGCCGAGCGCCTGGGCGCCGCCTTCGCGCCGGTGCGTAAGCCGGGCAAGCTGCCGGCCGCGGTGATCGAGCAGAGCTACCAGCTGGAGTACGGCGAGGATCGCCTGCAGCTGCACGCCGACGCGTTTCAGCCTGGCGCGAAGATCGTCGTCGTCGACGACCTGCTCGCCACGGGCGGCACGGCCGAGGCGACCTGCAAGCTCATCCGGCAGCTCGGCGGCGAGGTCCTGGCCTGCTTGTTCATGATCGAGCTCGACGCGCTCAAGGGGCGCGAGCGCCTGGCGCCGGCGCGTGTCGAGAGCCTGGTCCGCTACTGACGACGCTCGAGCTGGAACACCCGCGGCGCGACCGGTAGACCGCGCGCTTCGACGCGGCGCTGCAGCTCGACGATCGGGGTCTCCTCGGAATCGTGGGCCGAGAGCAGCACGCCGCAGCCGCGCGCGAGCGCGTCGGTGATGTGCTCCGCGATCGCGTGTTGGCCGGCGCGGTCGACCCCCGCGAACGGCTCGTCGAGCACCAGCAGCGCGGCGTCGCCGAGCAGCAGCGTGGTGACGGCGAGGCGCTTACGCATACCGGGGCTGTAGGTCGCCGCGAGCAGCTCGAGCGCCGGCTGCATGTCGGCGAGCAGCGGGCCGGCGCTCAGTCGCGTCAGCGCCTCGGGGGACGCGCCGAACAGCTCGGCGTGGAAGGCGAGCCACTCGCGGCCCGTGAGCCCGCGCGGCATCTCTAGCTCTTGGGGCAGGTAGCGGAGCGCGCCGCGGGCCGCGATCGGGCGCGCGTGCAGGTCGTGCCCGGCGAGCTCGACGCGGCCGCCGTCGGGATCGACCGTCCCGCTGACGCAGCCGAGCAGCGTGGACTTGCCGGCGCCGTTGGGCCCGGCGAGGATCACCAGCTCGCCGGCCGCGAGCTCGAGCTCGATCGCGTCGAGGATGACCGCTTGGCCATATTGCTTGCGGAGGCCGAGGACGCGCAGCGGCGGCGGGGACGAGGTCATGTCGGTCATGTCGATCATGTCGATCCGAGGCTCCAGCGCAGGGTGAGCGCGAGCGCGGCGAGGGCCGGGGGCGCGAAGATCACGAGGTCGAGCAGCGGGGCGCCGCCGCGGCGGGCGGGCGCGGGCAGGGGCAGGTGCGCGAGCAGCCGCTTGTTGCGGGCGCGCTCGCGTCGCTGACCCTGGCCGGCGGCGATCCACGCGGCCGCGAGCGCGCCGGCGAGGCTGAGCCCGAGGAGGTCGAGGGGGTCTTGTCGCAGCGCGAGGTAGCCGGTCCACAGCAGCAGCGCGGCGAGCCGCAGCGCGGGCGCCGGTCCGCCCAGGCGCGCGAGCTGCAGCGCGGCGAGGCGGGTGTGCGGGCCGCCGAGGCGCGCGAGCAGCTCGCTCCACGCGGGCGCGGGCGCCGGCTCGGGCGGTCCGGCGAGCGTGCGGATGGCCTCCTGAATCCGCGGGACGGCGCGCCACAGGCCGCGTCGGTAGAGCGGCGGCGCGAGCAGCCGGAGCGCGAGCGCGAGCGCGAGCGGGCCGAGCGTGAGGCCGAGGTGGACGCCCTCGAGCGCGGCGCCAGCCTGCAGGCGCGCGAAGCTCAGCTGCCCGGGCATGGCGAGCAGCGCCGCGAGGCCGAGCCCCACGGCGGGGGCGTAGAGGTGCACCACCGCCTCGGGTGTGGTCCAGCCGCCGCCGAGCTGACGCTGCAGGTTGGCGACCCAGTGATCCTCGGGGAAGCGTCGGCCGCCCCACGCGGCGGCGGCCGGGATCAGCGGCTCGACCAGTAGCGCGCAGAGCAAGAACCACAGGTAGTCGCCCGCGAGCCAGGGCAGACGAACCGGCAGCGGCACCGCGCCGCCGGGCGAGCTCAGGGTCGCGAGCGTGAGCGCGAGCAGCCCGATCAGCCCGTCGCGCACGAGACCGCGTCGGTGGCCGGCTCGGGCGGCGCGCCAGTGCTGGTCGGCGGCGAACGGGAGCGGCAGGAGGTGCACACGCGCGCGCGCGTGCAGGTAGTCGTTGAGGCGCGCGTGCAGGCCGGCGAGCAGCACGACCGGGCCGCCGATGAAGACCACGCCGCGCTGCGCGAGCAGCGACTCGCCCGTCGACCCGGCGAGGACCGCGGCCCAGGCGATCGCGACGATCGCGGGCATCAACCACGCGACGCGCGGACTCGTACCGTCGTCCCAGCTCGGGAGCACGGGGCGACGATAGCCGAATGCCCGGGTCAGGGGCACGAAACGGGTGTACAAGCCCTGGCGATGGGCCCGGACAGCAGGCTTCGCGGGATCGTGTTTGATCTCGACGGCACGCTCTACGACAAGCGGCCGCTCGAGCGCTTCGTGATGCGCCGGTTCTGGTACGGGCTGCACCACCTGCTGCGCTATCGCAACGTCCGCACGTCGTTGGCGGGCGAGGAGCACGGGGACTACGAGTCGATCACGCGGGCGGCGCTGCAGCGATTGTCTACGCGCCCCGCGGTCCAGCAGCGCTGGCTGCGCTGGATCCGGGAGCAGTATGACCCGACGGTCTTGGAGGGGATGCGGACGGTCGCGCGCCCGTACCCGGGCGCGGGCGCGCTGCTCGAGAGCCTGCGCGCCCGCGGCTTCCGGCTCGGGCTGGTCTCCGACTACGTCGGCGTCGAGGACCGGCTCACGGCCCTCGGCCTCTCGCCCGCGCTGTTCGACTTCTGCCTCGAGACCGAGCGCGTGGGCGCGATGAAGCCGGCCGCCGGCGCCGTCACGCGCATGCTCGAGGGGATGGCGCTCCCCGGCGCCGATCTGCTGATGGTGGGCGATCGCGCGTTCGCGGATCAGCGCTTCGCCGAGACGGCGGGCATGCGCTTCCTCGGCGTCCAGGTCGGGAAGAAGTCCGGGGGGAAGAAGTCCGGGAAGAAGTCCGCCGCCCAGGCCGGCGACTGGCGGCCGTGGTCGGGGGTGGTCGCGCGCCTCGAGCAGCTTGATCCTGCCTGAACGGTCAGGTCGTCGAGGCGGTCGCTCAGGGCGAGAACTTCCCGACCCAGATGTCGACGCCGCCGTTGATCAGGCCGAGGCCGCCGGCCGCGATCACGTTACCGTCGGCGTCGATCGCCACGCTGACGGCCTGGTCGAAGGCGTCGCCGGTGTTCGCGTTGTGGCTCATGGTCCACAGCGCGTTGTTGAGCGCGTTGTACTTGCGCACCCAGATATCCAGGCCC
Organism: Polyangia bacterium; assembly: GCA_030430565.1. Classification (GTDB taxonomy): domain Bacteria; phylum Myxococcota_A; class Polyangia; order Nannocystales; family Nannocystaceae; genus JACKDW01. The sequence goes on along the minus strand of JAUIKS010000002.1, from coordinate 46,514 downwards.
ATGCCCTCGACCGGGATGTCGCCCGCGAGCGCGATCGTGTCGTCGCCGCCGGCCGCGATCCCGTTGGCGTCAGCGAGCTCGGTGAGGATCGGCGAGTTGTTCAGCTCGCCGTCGATCGGGTTGATGCGATAGATGACGTGGCCGAGGATGCTCCCGGGGTCGTCGTAGGGATCGGCGAGGGACTGGGTCGAGGTGAGGAACAGCGTGCCGCCCGGCGTCACGGCGCAGCCCTTGCCGGTGTCGAAGTTCGGGCTGCTGTAGGTCCGCGACCAGGATGTCTCTTGGTCGGGGGAGATCCGGATCGCCCAGGCGTCGCGATCGTCAATGTCCTGCTCGTTGGGGAAGTAGCCGCAGGCGATGAGATCGCCGTCGCTGGTGATCAGCGCGCCGGTCGCGATCTCGGGGCGCATGACCCCCGCCGAGATGACGCGCTCCCACTCGATCGACTCGATGGCTGGGTCCACGCGCATCACGAGCGCGTCGGGCTCCTCGGTGTCGAGGTCGAACAGCCCGCCGACCACGTAGACGCCGCCGGTGTCGCGGTCGACGACCACATCCTCGGGCGCTACGTCGAGATCGCTCTCCGGTTCGCGCAGCACCGACCAGGTCGGGTCGCCGGTCTGCCGGTCGAAGCCCTTGACCCAGGCGCCGCGGTTCGCGAACAGGCTCGGCTCGGTGCCGACGATCACCGGGTTATCGTCGGGATCGATGGCGACCGCGACGGCGTACTCGTCGCCGTTGGCGCCGCTGTCGAGCGAGTGGCTCCACAGCCGCTCCCCGTCGGCGCTGTAGCGGGCGATCCAGGCGTTGTCGCCGTCGTTGACGGTGACCTCGTAGCCGACGACGTAGATGTCGCCGAGGCTGTCGACCGCGACGTCCCAGGCGAAGTCGGCGGACCCGGCGTCGCCGCCGTGGGTGTCCTGCCACAGCAGCGCGCCGCCGAGCTCGCAGCTGTTGCAGCCGTCGCCGTCCTCTTGGTTGCCGTCGTCGCAGGCCTCGCCCTCGTTGAGCTCGCCGTCGCCGCACTCGCCGCCCATCACCGGGACCACGCACAGGTCAGCGTCGCAGACCAGCTCGCCCGCGCACTGGCCGAGCGCGTCGCAGGGGCAGCCCTCGTCGCCGGCGGGACACTCCGGGCCGGCCGTGGTGCCGGCCTCCGTGGTCTCGGCCTCCGTGGTCTCGGCCTCGGTCGTGCCGGAGCTGGTCGCCGGCGCCTCGGTCGTGGACTCGTCGACGTCGCCGGTGGTGCTCGTCTCCGTCTCCTGTCCCACGGGGCCGGAGTCGACGAAGCACGCCGGCGCGGCCGCGATGGCCAGCAGCAGGGCGACCATCGGGCCGCCAGCGCGTCGAGAGCCTACAGACTTTTGATTCATGTCTTTGAGGACAGGGTAGCAGGGGCGCGAACGAGAGGCCGCGCTCGCTTCACCGTACGCGAGTCGCCGCCGCGCGCAAGCGTCCAGCGGCGCGCGCGTGGTCACGTCGCCCACCTCGCTCGCGCGCGTCGTCGCGACCGACCCCGTAGAGGAAGGGGATGGGGGTCGATGTGCGATGCGCGAGGGTAGGGAACGCGGGTTCACGAGCGCGGCCTCTACCCCGGTGGCGCCGCGAGCCAGCCGATCGGATCACGGGCGCAGATCACAGCGCGGAGCGCAGCCTGCCCAGAGCGCCCCAACCCCACGCTACGGGCGCGCTGCACACGACTCGACGTGTTATGTGCGTCTCCTAACGCCGTAAACGACGACCTAGGCCGACAGACGGCGCCCGCTTGCGCGTTGCCCGCGTCCGGCTCTCGGCCAGCTTCACTCGGCGCGCGAGAGGGTCTGGAAGTGACGGGTCGCCCGCGTGAGCAGCTCGCCCGCGCCGACCGGGATCCGCGCCCCCCGGCGTGTGAACGCCCCGGCGACGAGCGCTTCTGGCCCATCGGCCAGCTCACGAACCACGACGCCGCGCTGGAGGAAGCGGGCGCGAAACCGGGAGACCACCGCGATCCCGAAGCCGCGGGCCACGGCCTCGACCACGCGCGGGGACGAGCTGACTTCGAAGGCCGGATTGAAGGCCAGCGGCCGGCCCTCGTGCTCGGCGAAGTGCTGCTCGATCGTCTCGCGCGCGGGGCCCGATCGCGTCACGACCATCGGGCGGCCCTCGAGGTCGGCGAGGCGGACGCGCGCGCCGAGCGTGTCGCTGAGCGACTCCGGGATGATGACGACCCAGGGCAGCGCGCCGATGGTGTGAAACTCGAGCGCGCGCGCGGCCCCGTCCGGCTCGAGCGTGCCGAAGCCGATGTCGACCTCGCCCTCCAAGACCCCCTCCTGGAGGTGATCATCGGCGTACTCGACCACGTGCAGGGCGCGCTCGGGGTCCTCCCGCTGCATGTCTTCGAGGACATCCGCGAGCAGATCGAAGGCGCCGACCAACACGCCGACCCGGATCCCGCGGCGACTGCTGAGGAGCGCGTCCCGCGTGGCGACCAACCACCGATCCCAGTGCCGCAGCAGCAGGCGAACGCGGCGCGCGAGCTCCTCGCCGGCCGGGGTCAAGACCACGCTGCGCTGCCCGGGGGCGCGCTGCAGCAGCGGCGTGTTCTCGAACGCCGCCTCGAGCTCGCCCAGCAGCCGCCCGGTGGTCGCGCGCGAGCGTCCGCGGGCGCGCGCAGCGGCCTGGATCGACTGGTGATCGACGATATCCAGGAAATTCTCGAGATGCGTGTGCGTGATCGCGTCCAGGTCGGCAATGATACGTGGAGCAGCATTGATTTTGATAAAATGTTCCCTGTTGACGCATTGTCCCGCGTGGGAACAAGCTCGACCACGGAGTTGTCCTGGATAGGAACCAGGGCGCCCCGCGTGAGTGCCGTCAGTGGCACCCCTGACCTGGATCCAGCATCATGGCCCGACAGATGCCCGTTCTGCGCACGCTCACGAGCCCCGAGACCACCGGAACGCGGACACGCCGTCGACGGCGACACCAGCGGCGAGCGGCCAAGATCATGGCCGCGCTGGCCGTCTCCCTGACCGTCGCGGTCTCGAGCGACAGCGCGCTGGCCACGACGACCTCGACGACAACCTCGGCCGCCGCTGATGACGGCGCGAGCGCCCGTCCCACGCTCTTCAAACCTGGCGTACTCGACCCCAGGGCGGGCCTCCCGGGACGATGGACGCGGTCGCTCCAGCGGCGGGAGCGCGTCCTGCGGTCTGGGGCGTCGCGGGACCCGGCGCGCGTGCTCGGCCTGCTCGGCCTGTTGGTCGAGCTCGAGGGCGAGGTTGATCCCGCGCAGCTCGAGGCGCTGCTCAGCGGCGTGGCCAAGTCGTCGAAGCAGGATTGGCTCGTGCGCAGCTACGCGAGCTACCAACGCGCGCGGCTGCTCGAGGGCCTGGGACAGCGCGAGACCGCGATCGCGGGCTACCGCGAGCAGAACTTCCTGCTCGACTGGCAGCTCGTCGGCCCGTTCGACAACTCGAACCGCGCGGGTCACAACCGCGTGTTTGGACCCGAGACCGACGGCTTCTCGGCCGGCCAGAGCTTCGAGGGCAAGCTCCCGGGGGAGGCCCTGCAGTGGCGCTCGTTTGGGCCCGAGCAGGCGCTGCAGTCCGCGTACATCCCGCTCGACGAGCTGCTCGATCCGCACGCCCAGGCGACCGCTTACATGACCACGTGGATCCGCGCCGAGAAGGCCGGCCCCGCCGTCCTGCACCTCGGCACGAGCGGCGCCTACAAGGTCTGGATCAACGGCGCGCCGGCGGGGGAGGGCGATGTCTATCGCGTCCCGCACCCCCTGCAGGAGTCCCACACCCTGCAGCTCAAGGCCGGCTGGAACCGGCTGCTCGTCAAGCTCAGCGTCGATGATGGTCTCTGGGGGCTGTTCGCGCGGCTGTCACAGCCCTCGGGCGCGCCGCTGCGCGGGATCAGCATCGCGTCGGCGCCCGACGCCGCGCCGGCCGTGCTCCAGAACCAGGCGCCGGGCGCCGAGGTGACGCCGCCCGACCCAGACGCGCCCGAGCCGAAGCCGCCGCGCTCGATCCGCGGCATCCTCGAGCAGCGCTTCGACGCCAAGAAGGCGCGCGCGGCCGACAAGCTCGCGCTCGTCGAATTCAATCACTGGGTCCACCCCTTCGGCGCCGGCGATCGGACCGCGGTCGAGCGGGCCAGGGCGGCCGACAGCGCGGCCAAGAGCAGCCGCAGCGCGTTCTTCCTCGCCCGCACCGACCCCGACCAGAACACCAGCCGAGAGGCCCTGCAGGACGGCATCGCGCGGGCCCGCGCCGAGGGCGACAAGAGCAAGCCGCGCCTGGCGACCATGCTCGTCGACCTCGCGTATCGCTACCACGCGCTCGGCCTCGACCGCCGCGGCCGCGAGCTGCTGCGCGAGGCCTTCGCGCTGTCGCCGGACGACGTCGAGATCGAGCTCGCGCTGGTGGACCAGCTGGCCGACGACGGCTTCGCGCTCGCGGCGCTCTCGTGGGTCGAGGACCTGCAGCAGCGCTATCCCGACTCGGGCATGATCCAGCGCGAGCACGCCGGCCGGCTGATGGAGCTCGGGCGCACGCGCGACGCCATCGCGGAGTTTAAGCAGCTGCAGGCCACGCGTCGCACCGACCCCTACATCACCGACAGCATCATCGAGGGCCTGCTGCGCCTCGGCGAGGCCGACGAGGCCGTCCTGCTCGCGCAGCGCCGGGTCGACTCGGCCCCTGGCATCGCCGACTCGTACCGCGACCTCGCCCAGCTCGAGGAGGCCCGCGGGCGCAAGGACGCGGCCCGGGCGGCGCTCGTGCGCGCGGTCGAGCTCGCGCCGCTCGACGACGAGCTGCACGCCGAGTTCGGGCGCTTCCTCGCGCGCGCGGGCGAGACCCAGGAGGCGGTCGTCAGGCTGCGTCGCTCCCTCGAGCTGAAGCCGCAGCAGCCGGACCTGCGCGACCTGATCGCGACGCTCGACACCTCGCGGGCCAAGAGCGACCTGCTCGCGCGCTACGACGTCGACCTCGAGCAGCAGGCCCAAAAGCAGCTGCCCAGCGCGTGGGCGGGCAAAGAGGCCGCGATCATCCACCAGCGCGTGGTCGTCCGCGTGCTGCAAAACGGCCTCACCGAGCGCCTCGATCACCGCATCATCCGGGTGCTCGACGACCGCGGGATCCGCTCGCAGATGGTGCACTCGATCGCCTACGACCCAGCCGAGAGCTACGTCGACATCCGGCGCGCGCGGGTCCGGCGAAAAGACGGCACGGTCGAGGAGCTGGGCGACCCGAGCGCCGTCTCGCTGACCGAGGCCGGCTACCGCATGTACTACGACCAGCGCCTGCAGCGGGTCATCTTCCGCGGGCTGCGGGTCGGCGACACCATCGAGGTCGCGTTCATCCGCCGCGACGTGGCCGCGCGCAACAAGTTCGACGACTACTTCGGCGAGCTGGTCCCGCGCGACGACACCATCCCGACGCTGTTCTCCGAGTACGTGCTCGAGGCGCCCGCGAGCCGCACGCTCTACTTCAACAAGAAGATCAAGAAGACCCTGTCCAAGGACAAGAAGACCGCGATCTACAAGCACGTCGTCAAAGCGCGCGAGGGCATCCGGCCTGAGCAGGCGATGCCCGGCTGGACCGAGATCGCGGAGTACCTGCACGTCAGCACCTTCGCCGACTGGGACGCGGTGGGGCGCTGGTACTGGGACCTCGTCAAGGAGCAGCTCGTCGTCGACGACAAGATCCGCGCAGGTGTCCAAGAGGCCATGTCAAAGGTCCCGAAGGACGCCGACCTGCGCGCCAAGGTCGGCGCGATCTACGAGCACGTGATCCGCAAGACCCGCTACGTCGGCCTCGAGTTCGGGATCCACGGCTACAAGCCCTACCGCACCACCGACATCTACGACCGCAAGTTCGGCGACTGCAAAGACAAGGCGAGCCTGCTCAAGGTCATGCTCGCCGAGATCGGCGTCGACTCGCACCTGGTGCTCGTCCGCACCCGTGATCAGGGGCCGATCGGCAAGACCCCCGCGAGCCTCTCGGCCTTCAACCACGCGATCACCTACGTGCCCGCGCTCGACCTCTACCTCGACGGCACCGCCGAGCACTCGGGTCCGTCCGAGCTGCCCGGCGGGGACCAGGGCGCGAGCGTGCTGATCGTCAAAGACGGCGCCGGCGCCGAGCTGCGGACCATCCCCGTCTCTCGCCACACCGACAACGTGCAGCGGACCGAGCAGCGCATCAAGCTCGCCGCCGACGGCGACGCGATCGTGCGTCACGAGCTAACGATGACCGGCGTCAACGCGGCGTCGTGGCGCGCGAACCTGCAGTCGGCGGAGACCCGCAAGGAGCGGCTGACCAACGCCTGGGGTCGCTACTTCCCCGGTCTCGAGGTCCAGCGGGTCGAGGCCCCCGGCATCGACGACGTCCTCCAGCCCGTGCGGGTCGACGCCGAGTTCGCGGTCCCCGGCTTCGCCCAGTCGGCCGACGGCGTCGCGCGCTTCCAGGTGTTCGGCTACCGAACCCAGCTGGTCCGCGCGTTCGCGCCCCAGGCCCGGCGCGAGCACGACATCGACCTCTCGACGCCGGCGACCGAGGTCCACACCATCGAGTACGAGCTGCCGCGCGGCTACACCTTCGCGCGCGTGCCCGACGGCGCCGACTTCGAGATCCCGGCGGCGCGCTTTCACCTGAAGATCACGGCCGAGGGCCAGAGCCGCGCGCGGGTCGAGAGCCGCCTCGAGTACCTCGACAACCGGGTCCCGGCGGCGGAGTACCGGGCGTTTCGCGAGTTCCTCCGCCAGGTCGACGAGGCGCTCGGGCAGACCTTCGAAGTCCGCCCCGGGCGCTGAACCTGTCGCGCACGACCTGACTCTCCGACCCTCTCACGCTCTCCTCCCTCGACCTCGATCGACCCCATGCGTCATCGCTCCAAGAACCTCTCCGCGCCTCTTCACGCGCCTCTCCGCCGGCGTCCGCGGGCGCTCCGCTGGCTGCTGAGCGGCGCGCTGCTGCTGGCGGCCGCCGGCGCGCAGTCGGGCTGCAAGCAGCAGGGGGCGCCCGTCGCCCCGCTGACCGGCGAGACCGCCGAGGCCCAGGCCATCGAGCTCGCCGCCTACCTCGCCGAGTTCCCCCAGGACAAAGCCGCCTGGCGAGACCTCGCGCATCTCTACTGGCTGCACACCGGCGCGCCCGACGAGGCGATCACGATCCTCGACATGCTCGTCGACCGCGACGACACGCTCGCCCGCGCCTCGCGGATGTTGATCGCGGACGCGCGCCTCAACCCCGAGGTCGCGCGCGCGCAGGCGATCGCCTTGATCGGGGACGTCGCCGAGCTGCCCTACGTGGAAGGGGAGCCGAGGGCGCTGCCGATGACCACGCCCAACACGAGCAAGCGGCACGCGCGACGCTACAAGCGAGCCCAGCGCAAGCGCCCGTCGCGGCCCGAGCTGACCCAGGACGAGCGGCTCGGCCTCGCCGAGGTCGCCGCGCGCGTGCTCGAGCACACCCACGGCGAGGTGCCCGAGGACGACGCGCGCTTCAAAGAATTCTTCGCCAAGCTCGAGCGCTACAGCGGCCTCGATCGCCTCCCGGTCACGGTCACGCGCCCGCTGCTGAGCGTCCGCGCCAAGATCGCGCGGCGCGAGGGCGAGGACTACAAGCCGTACTACGCGCGTCAGGGCTGCGTGCACAGCTGGTCCGTCGGGCCGCTGCAGGGCACCCTCGGCGCGCTCGAGCTGCGTCGCCTCGAGGCCGAGCGCGGCCGCTTCAGCTTCGACGCGGGTGCCCGGATGACGCCGCTCTCCTGCGTGATCCGGGTCTGGAACCCGACGCCCCGGGCGGGCGTGCGGCGCATGCAGACGCGGCTCAACACCCAGGACAAGCAGATCAACCTCGAGATCGCCGCGCAGGAGCCGGTCCGCGTGTACCTCGACGGCGTGCTGCTGCACCGCAGCGACCGCGCCGATCGCTGGCCGGCCGATCGCGCGCGCTACCGCGTCATCGCGCCGCCCGGGCCGCACTCCCTCGAGGTCCGCGTCGCGATCCCCAAAGATCGCGCCTGGGTGCTGGTGCGCGCCACCGACGGAGCCGGCCGCCCGATCCCGACGAGCGAGCCCACCGACACGGCGCTGCCCGAGCCCAAGGAGCTCGCGGCGCGCCGCGTCGCGCCGACCTTCAGCGACCGACCGTGGGAAGTCACCGGCGAGACCAGCGCGCGGCCAGCCGTGGTGCGCCTGCTCGGAGACCCGATCTACCGGCCGCTGCGCTACTACCTCGGCGGCATGAACGCGCTCGCCGCTGGTGACACCGATCGCGCCGAGGAGGCCGCCGGCGCGATCTCGCTGGGCTACGATCGCTTCGCCGAGGGCTCGATGTTCGTCGCGGCCTTCGAAGCTGACGACCCCAGCCGCGAGCGTACCGCCTCGAAGGCCCGTCAGCGCAGCGCGCTCGAGCGCGCCGTCGAGCTCGACCCCAGCCTCGACCGCGCGCGCGTGCGCCTGCTCGAGATGAACCTCGAGCGAGGCGAGCACGCCGAGGTCATCGAGGCGCTCACCGAGATGGGCCCCGGCGAGCTGCGCAGCGTCGAGGGCGAGCTCTTGCGCTTCCGCGCGTTCATGGCCCGCGGCAACGAGCACGCCGCCGAGCAGGCGCTCGCGCGGGCCTCGGCGCTGCACCCCAAGAGCTGCGCCGTGCTCAACAGCGAGCGCATGGTCGCGCGCGGGCGCGGCGACGTGCGCGGCGAGGACGAGATCGCCGAGCAGCTCGCCGACTGCCCCGGGACCCTGGGGCTGCGCGCGCGCCTGGCCTACCGCCGCGGCGACGTCAAGCAGGCGACCGCGCTGCTCGAGCGCCGGCTCGGGCGCACGCCGGACGACATCGACGCGCTCACGGTCCTGGCCGACATCGCGGTGACCGACGAGCGCTACCGAGACGCGCTGAAGTACCGGCGCAAGATCCTCGAGCTGACCCCCTACGCCGGCGCCACCCGGGTCGCGGTCGCCGACCTGCTCGCGCGGATCGGGCAGCTCGATGACGCCAAGAACGAGGTCCGCGACGCGCTCTCGCTGCTGCCGTACAGCTCCGCGCTGCGTGAGATCGCCGAGAACCTCGGACTGCAGGATGACCTCTTGAGCCTGCGGGTCGACGGCGCCGCGATCCTCAAGGAGTTTCGCGCCGCGCCCAAGGACGCCTACGAGGGCGCGAGCGAGGTGCTCGTGCTCGATCGCAGCGCCGCGCGGGTCTACGCGGACGGCAGCGTGCGCCAGATCGTCCACACGATCACCGAGCTGCGCACCAAGGAGGCGATCGATCGCTACGGCGAGATCGACCCGCCGTCCGGCGTCCGGCTGCTGACGCTGCACAGCATCAAGCCCGACGGCACGGTCGTCGAGCCCGAGCGCATCGCGGGCAAAGACGGCCTGAGCCTGCGCGGCCTCGCCCCCGGCGACGCGGTCGAGCAGGAGTTCATCGTCGACAGCGAGCCCAACATTCTGCTGCCCGAGTACCTCGACGTCGGGCGCTTCAGCTTCCAGTCGCGCGAGACGCCCTTCAACATCTCCGAGCTGGTCGTCGCCAGCCCGCCCGGGCTGCCCCTGAAGATCGAGCGACGCGGCGGCGCGCCCCAGGAGGTCCGCGAGGACCGCGGCGGCCTCGAGGTCCGGCACTGGACCGTGCGTAACTCGCCGCGCCTCGGGGTCGAGCCGGCCGCGCGCTCGCTGGTCGACGAGGTCCCCTCGATCCGCGTGTTCACCGAGTTCGATGTCGCCGCGTGGCTCGAGACGCTGACGCTGCAGCTCTACGAGGGGCAGCGCAGCAACCCGGAGCTGCGGCGGCTCGCCGCCGAGCTCGTCAACGATGTGCCCGAAGGGGCAGGCGAGAACCAGGCCAAGCTCGAGGCGCTCTACGACTGGGTGCTCGAGAACATCGAGGACACCGCCGACATCAGCGCGCCCGCGACCATGACGCTCTCGGCCAAGCAGGGCAGCCGGCTGATGCTGCTCAAGGCGCTGCTGCGCGAGGTCGGCGTCAAGGCGGAGCTGTGGGTCGGGCGCGATCGCTTCGGGCCGCAGGTCGTCGAGGGCGGGCACCCCATGATCGAGAGCTACGCCGCGCCCACGCTCGCGGTCTGGACCGGCGACGGCGAGGCCGGGCGCGCTGGCGCGCCCTCGCTGATGGTGCTCGCCAACAGCCGCGCGGTCCCGCTGGGCTACATGCCCGCCGGCCTCTCGGGCTCGCGGGCCGTGCGGATCCGACTCGACGACGACGAGGGCGCGCCGGGCTTCGTCACGCTCCCCGTGGTCTCCAAGTCGCTCGCCGATCGCCGCAGCCACGAGCTCGAGGTCGAGCTCGATCAGTCCGGCGCCGGCAGCATCTCCGGGACCCTCGAGCTGCAGGGCATGGAGGCGATCGTCTGGCGCGACGAGCTGCGCAAGGTCGACCGCGACCGGCTGCCCGAGGGCTTCGAGCGCGCCGAGCTCTCCCGGCTGTTTCGGGGCGCGACCATCGACGTCGAGTCGCTCGAGATCCTCGACGAGGACGACCGCGACAAGCCGCTGCGCATCCAGTTCACCGCGTCGATCCGCGGCGCCGCGGCGCGCCAGGGCAAGGACCTGATCATGCCCTCGGCGATCGTGCCGATGAACCTCGGCTTCGGCTTCACCACGCTGCCGCAGCGCCAGACCGGCCTCGTGATCCCCTACGGGCCTCTGAAGACCGCGCGCGTCACCGTGCGCCTGGTCGGCGGCGCGACCTTCCGCGACCTGCCCGAGGACGTCTCGCTCAAGCACGCCCACGGCACCTACAGCCGGACGATCACCGACGGGGGCGAGGGCGCCTCGATGGTCACCATCGAGACGCGCTCGACGCTGGTCCCCGGCGTCGTCGAGGCCGCGCGCTACCCCGAGCTCGCCGCGCTGACGCGCGAGATCAACGTCGAGGAGGACGAGGTCCTGCGCGCGCGCTGAGCCGCGTTTATTGGGCTTCGCCCTTCGGTGTACGCGCGGACAGATCGATCCCGAAGGCGGCGAGCGCCTCGAGCCTCATCGCCTCCGTCGCGCGCGTCAGCTCCACGAGGCCGCTGAAGAGCGACGCGACCGCCAGATCCGCCGCAGCGCGGCGGCGGCCGCCTGAGCGGCGAGCGAAATCGACTCGCGGGGTCGCGGTCACTTGAACATCGGCGGTGACGGAGCGAGGGTGCTCCGCCCTGCAGGGACGACCATGTTCGAATTTTTACACTCGCTGCCTCTCCCCAATTTCGACGGCGCGCCGCCCGAGGCGCTCAACCTGTGGGCCTGGTACCACCTCGTGTGCTCGGCCGGCTGCGTGCTGTGGATCGCCGCCTACGTCGCGTTCGCCGTGAAGGCCGAGCGCGACAAGGCGCCCGCGGTCCCGACCATCGCGATGTGTCTCAACTTCGCGTGGGAGCTCACCTACAACGCGCTCCCCAACTTCAACGCGTGGTGGCCGGCCCTCAACCTCGGCTGGCTCGCGCTCGACTGCGTGTTGATGTGGCAGCTGCTGCGCTTCGGCCCGGCGATGCAGCGCCACGAGCTCCTCGCCAAGACCATGCGCTGGTGGGTCCCCGCGCTGGTGCTGCTCGCGGCCTGGGGGCAGCTCTCCTTCGTCATCACCTACCGCGACCGGCTCGCGCTCGTCGACGCCTTCTTCATCAACCTCGTGATGAGCGCGCTGTTCTTATGGACATTCTTCGAGCGTCCGAGGCAGCGCGGGCTCTCGCTCGTCGGCGCGTGGTTGAAGCTGCTCGGCACGCTGGGGACGGCGATCGGCGCGCACGTGTTCCTGCCCCTGATGAACCCCGAGATCGAGCGCTGGAGCTACCTGACGTTCCTGTGCGTGACGATCCTGCTGCTGGACTCGGTGTACATCGCGCTGCTGCACAACGCCCGGCGGGCCCGCAGGTCGCGTGTCGACGCGCGTCCGCGCGCGCGCGCGGCGGGGTCGAGCTGATACGATGGGCCGTGGCCGCGACCAGCAGCGCCGAGCTCGCGATCATCCTCGTCGTCTTCGCGCTCGTCACGATGTACTACGCGGCGCCGCTCGCTATCCCCGGCAGCGCGCAGCTCGGCCTGTTCGCGCTGCTGCTCGGCGCGGGCTTCTTCGTCGGCGTCGGCGTCGCGCTGTAATCGTCACCGCGCCGTCATGGACACGCGCGCCTCGCTCGTGGACCATGCGGGCGATGGCCGCTACCGATCAAGTCCCCACCAAGTCTGGTTTCCACGCCCGCAGCACCGGCGCCGAGGTCCTCGCCGCGATCGAGCTCGCCGGCAAGACCGCGATCGTCACGGGCGGCTACAGCGGCATCGGCCTCGAGACCACGCGCGCGCTCGCGGCCAAGGGCGTCACCGTCATCGTCCCGGTGCGCTCGCCCGAGAAGGCCGCGAAGAACCTGGCCGATGTGCAGGGTGATGTCCGGACCGCCGCGCTCGATCTCGCCGCGCTCGCGTCGGTCCGCAGCTTCGCCGCGTCGACGCTCGGCGAGCTCGATCGGCTCGACCTGCTGATCAACAACGCCGGCATCATGGCTTGCCCCCTGACCCGCGTCGGCCCCGGCTGGGAGTCGCAGTTCGGCGTCAACCACATGGGGCACTTCGCGCTGACCAAGGCGCTGCTGCCCCTGCTCGAGAAGACGCCCGGCGCCCGCGTCGTCGCGCTGTCGTCGACCGGGCACAAGATCAGCGGCATCCGCTGGGACGACATCCAGTGGGAGGAGAGCGAGTACAACAAGTGGGCGGCCTACGGTCAGGCGAAGACCGCCAACGCGCTGTTCGCCAACGCGCTCTCGCGGCGCCTCAAGGCCAGCGGCGGGCTCGCCTTCTCGGTCCACCCGGGCGGCATCTTCACGCCGCTGCAGCGTCACCTGCCCAAGGAGGAGATGATCGCGCTCGGCTGGCTGGGCGAGGACGGCGAGCCCAGCGAGCTGGCGAAGGCCGGCTTCAAGTCGCCGGAGCAGGGCTGCTCGACGACGCTGTGGGCCGCGACCTCGCCGGGGCTCGAGGGCAAGGCGGGCGTCTACTGCGAAGACTGTGACGTCGCCGCGCCGACCGAACTCGACGGCCCGATGGCGCGCTACAAGGGGGTCAACGCGCACGCCTGCGACGACGAGGGCGCGGAGCGCCTGTGGTCGGTCAGCGAGGACCTGCTCGCGCAGGCCTGAGCCGCAGGGCGCGGCGCGTCAGAGCGCCGCGGCGCGAAACCACTCTTGCAGCGCCTCGGCGACCGAAGGGGCGCGGCGTCGGGCCCAGTCCCCGAGCCGGGCGACGAAGCCCTCGAGGTCGAGCTCGACGCGCCGCAGCAGGTCGCAGTAGACGCGCTCGTCGAGATCGAAGCTCGAGCCGCGGTGGCCCGGCAGCACGCGGATCCGTGGACCGACGCGCTGGAGCTGCACCCAGGGGTCGTGCCCGCCGAAGAATTGCCCGTCCTGCAAAAACGTCTGCCACTCGCGCCAGGCGTCGAGCGTCGCGCAGCAGCCCGGTCCGGCGACGAGCTCGGTGTCGCGGATCCACGTGACCCCGCCGCCGAGTGAGCGCGCGCGCGCGGTCGGCAAGGCGGCGAGCACCACCGCGGCGTCGCGCGTCACCGGGATCTTCGCCTGCTCGCACCAGGTCGCCAGCAGGGCCGCGATCTCGTGGTGCGCGGTGTCGCGGCCGAGCGGCACGTACGCCCAGCCGCGCGGGGTGTCGTCCTGGATCCACGGGTAGCGGCTCACCCAGTTGCGCTCGGCGACCGGGATGGCCTTCAGACCATCTGGCGACGTGAGCTCGGCGAGCGGGGCGTGCAGCGCCTGGAAGTCGACGAGCTTCGGCGGCGCGCGGGTCGTCTGCGGCTGCCAGCCGCGCTCGCGCGCGTACTCGATGAAGACCCGCACCTGCGCCGGCGTGATCGCGCCGCCCTCACGAAAGCACGTCGTGATCGGGCGCCCCGCGCCCGACTCGAGCTCGACGGTGAGGCGCAGACGATCGCCGCGCGCTCGGATCATCCAGCGGTAGCGCAGCCCGTCGACGGTGATGGGGCGGCTGTGCTTGCGCGGCAGCGTCACCGCTCGAGTCTACGCGGATCCGCAGATGACCGTGGTCCCGTCGAACACGGTCGGGTTGTCGCAGACCGAGATGTCCGAGCAGCCGCAGTAGCCGTCGCCGGTGCACACGTCGCCGTTCGCCATGGACGCGTCCGCGCAGTCCGAGTCGCCGCTGCAGTAGCAGGCGCCCTCGATGCAGGTCGTCAGGCCGATATCACCGATCGCCGCGCAGTCGGAGTCGGATCCGCAGCCGCAGGTGTTGTTGGGCAGGCAGGTCCCGTACGGCCCCACGCAGTCGGCGTCGGACCCGCAGCCCAGGGTGCAGTAGCCGTCCTCGTGGCAGTAGGCCAGGGGGTTGCCGCAGGCGGGGATGGTCCCGCCCTCGATCGCGGGCATCGGGATCTCGACCATGTTGATGGTCTCGCAGTCGAGGAACTCGGTCGGCGTGTACACGCAGTGGCCGTCGTTGTTGCCGAGGTCGATGCAGGCCTGCGTCATCGCGCAGTCGGCCTGCGCGCCGCAGGGATCGCCCGCCGACCACCCGCTGTACAGATCGACGCACTCGTCGTCGTTGGCGCAGTTCGAGAAGTTGCTGACGCAGCGGCTGTCCTCGCAGCTGTAGCCGCCCATGCCGTCGATCGTGCAGTCGCCGTCGCTCTGGCACTCCTCGAGGCAGTAGTTGTCGCCGCCGCCCGCGGTCGGGTCCGTGTCCGTGGGGCCCTGGGTCGTGTTCGAGGTGTTCGAGGTGTTCGAGGTGTTGCTCGTGCTCGAGTCCGTCGTGTTCGAGGCGTTGCTCGTCGAGCCCGTGGCGCCGTCGGTGTCCGTGCCGGCGCTCGAGTCGCTGGTCGCCGCGTCGGTCTCGCCGGCGTTGCTGGCGTTGCTGGCGTTGTCGCTCGCGGACACCGTGACGCCGCTCGTGGTGTCGCTCGCGGTCGAGTCGCCCTTGTCGTCGCCGCAGGCGGTGGCGCCCACAAAGGCGAGGGCGAGGCCGAGGGCGGGGAGGGGGAGCAGCGGCCGGTGCAGCATGATCATCTCGAGTCGAGCGCGAAGCGGGTGATACAAGTCGCGCCGGGGCGGCGCGTAGACGCGCGCAGTGTCGAGAATCCAGCGGGCGCGCGCAAGCCTGCGCAGGCGAAATCACCGCTGCCCGAGCGCCGCAAAAATCCCGCGTAGCCGGCGAATTGACGTAGCATACAGCGTCCATGCTGCCTGGCGCGGTACCCACGAGCACGCCGCCCGCGCGCGCGTCGTCGCGCCCGCCCGGGGCCGCGTGGAGCGAGCGCGCCGGCGCGGGCCGACGGGCCGCGGGCAGGGTCCGCTGGATCACCGCGCTCGCCGTGCTCGCGGCCCCGTCGCTCGCCGGCGCGAGCGAGGTCCGCACGGTCTCGCGGACCATCGGCGAGGGCTACATGGTGCGCACGCCGGGCAGCGATCAGCAGCTCCTCACCCGCCGCCGGCTCGTCCAGTATGTCAACCTCGGCGTCTACGATCTGCTGCCCGCGCCGCTCGGCGAGCTGCGTCGCCCCTACGAGGACGGGCAGCTGCGCATCGTCACCTCGATGCGCCTGCGTCACGACTTCGGCACCTACCTGCGCGACGGCGACGACTTCGCCGCCAACCTGCTGCAGAGCGTCGACGGCCGCCAGATCGATCTCATGTACGGCTACCTCGAGGGCGAGCGCCTCGGCGGTCACGTCGACCTGCGCCTCGGGCGGCAGTTCGAGATGAGCGGGCTCGACTTCTACACCATGGACGGCGGCTGGATCCGCGGGCACACGCCGGCCTACCTGGCCTTTGAGGTGTTCGGCGGCTTCGAGGTCAAGGGCGCGCACGCGCTCGGCTACCCCAGCTTCGAGCTCGACGGCACCCAGGGGACCGCGGCCGATCGCGGCTACTCGCCGATCGTCGGCGCCGCGGTCGCGGCCGACGGCATCCAGTGGCTCGAGGCCCGGCTGGCCTGGCGGCGCACCTGGTCGTCGCCGCCGCTCAACGCCGGGATCAACGACGACGACGGCGCGAGCGGGCTGCCCGGCGGGATCGAGCAAGACATCATCAGCTTGGCGGCGTCGGGGCGGCTGCTCGAGGGGCGCCTCGCCCCCCACGTCGCGCTCCGCTACAACCTCGGCCGCGCGCGCCTCACCGACATCAGCGCCGGGACCCAGGTCGCGCTCTCCGACCGTCACACCGTGCGCGCCCTCGTGCTGCGCACGAGCCCGCGCTTCGACCTCGACTCGATCTTCAACGTCTTCACCTTCCAGCCGATCAACGACGCGCGCCTGGTCTACGAGGTCAAGCTCGGGCCGCGCTGGACCGTCGCCGCGCGGGGGCAGGGGCGCATCCTCGTCGACGACTTCCCCGAGCTCGCCGAGGTCGCGGCGGCCGACGACAGCGAGCGCGCCGCCAACCGCAGGCTCGGCTACGGCGGCGGGCTCTCGGCCTACTTCCGGATCCCCCGCTTCTCCATGCGCCTCGACGGCTTCGGCCTCGGGGGCGAGGGCGGGGCGCGGGCGGGCGGCAGCCTCGACACCCGCACGATGGTCGCGTGGGACCGCCTCGGCCTCGACGGCCGCGTCTACGGCACCTACTACAAAGACGACGTGTCGAGCCAGCGCGAGGGCTACGCGCTCGCGCTGCAGGGCGGGTTTAACGCGAAGCTGTTTCGCGGCGTACACTTCGCGGTGCTCGCCGAGGAGATGTTCACGAGCTACTACAAGCACGCGTTCCGCCTGCTGGCGACCTTCACCGCCGACTGGACCATCCGCGGGAGGAAGCGATGAGCGCCCGCAGGCTCGCGCCGGTCCTCGCCGCGGCCTTCGCCGCGGTCTTCGCCCTCGGGCTCGGGCTCGGGCACGATCGTGATCGGTCTGATCAGCCTGAACAGTCAGGTCTCGCGCTGCTCGCCACGCCGGCCGCCCACGCGGCGCCGGAGTCCGAGACGTCCGCGACCGCGCCCGCCCGCGAGGGCCCCGGGCGGCCCGGCAGCGCGGTCTACCCGACCCAGGACATCCCGCTGAAGTTCGACCACAGCCGTCACCTCGCGCTCGGCATGGACTGCGCCGCCTGCCACACCAACATCGCCCGGAGCACGCGCGCGGCCGAGAACAACTTCCCGGTCGGCAAGCGCTGCGACGCCTGCCACGGCGCCCAGCACCCGGCGCCCCCCGGCGCCCCGCAGGACTGTCATATCTGCCACACGCAGGTCGAGGGCGGACGCGTGACCGCCGGCCTGCGCGCGCCCCGGCCCAAGCTGCACTTCAACCACCAGAGCCACCTCAGCCGCGACGGTCAGACGCTGCGCTGCGCGACCTGCCACGGCGACATGAGCAAGGTCCGCATGGCCTCGACGCTCCAGCTGCCCGATGAGGCAGACTGTCTCAAGTGTCATGACGGCGTGAAGGCCGACGACCGCTGCGGCCTCTGCCACCCGAGCGACGCCAAGGGCAAGCTCGTGACCCGCGAGTTCGCCGACCGGGCCGCGCCGCGCCTGATCCCGCGCGGTCAGTCGAGCTGGGGCGCCGCCCACGACCTCGCGTTCATCGAGGACCACAAGGCGGTCGCCAAGGCCAGCCCCAAGCTGTGCGCGAGCTGTCACGACGAAGACGACTGCAGCACCTGCCACGCGGGCGCGGTCCGGCCGATGCGGATCCACGCCGCGGACTACATGACGACCCACGCCCTCGACGCGCGCGCGGGCACCCAGGACTGTCAGTCGTGCCACCGGCTGCAGACCGACTGCCTCGCCTGCCACGAGCGCCTCGGCATGGGCGTGGGTCCAGACTCGGCCTTCGGCGTGGGCTCGCCGCGGCGCTTCCACCCGGCCGGCTGGGCCGGCGCGCCCGGTTCCGCCCAGGGCCACGCCGGCGCCGCCCAGCGCAACATCGCCACCTGCGCCAGCTGCCACACCGAGGACAGCTGCCTCGCCTGCCACGCGACGACCGGCGTCGCGCGCCCGGGGCTGAGCGCCAGCCCCCACGGGCCCGGTTTCGCGCAGTCCGCCAGCTGCCGCGCGCTGACGCTGCACAACCGCCGCGTATGTCTTAAGTGCCATCCGCCGACGGACGTCCGCATCGAGTGCATGTAAGCCCGTTCGCGGTCTGTGTATACGCTCCCGCGACGCGCCTGAGCGAAGCCGTCGCTGCTCCTGCTCGCCATCGCGGCGACGCCGGCACGAACGCTGACGGCGCCTCGGATGGCGCGTCAGACAGCGCCGAGGACGAGGCGACCACCGCGGGCGTGGGGCGACTGCTCGATGTTCACGCTCGCGCCCTATGACTCGGTGTTCGCGGCCAACCCCGTGTAGGCGAAGCGACGATAATTGTTGAGGAGTTCGGCGGGGCGCGGGTGCGTTCCCGCGATGTGCCTCCGCGCGCTACTCGCTCGCGCCCGCGTCTGTGCCCGTCGGCTCCGGCGCTCGCTCCCCGAGCAGGACCGCGCGCGCGCGCGCGACGGCCTCGTGCGGGCCCGCGACCGCGAGCACGTCGCCCTCCCGCAGGATCTCGTGGCCGGTCGGCGCCGCGACGTCGGAGTCCACGTGGGCGATGGCGAGCACCACCGCGCCTGTCCGCGCGCGCAGGTTCAGATCGGCGAGCGAGCGAGCGATCGCGGGCGCGCCGGCGTCGATCCGCACCGTGGTCGCGCTCCCGAGCCCGTGCAGCAGGTCCTTGAGCTGGGGCTCGCGCGGCGTGTGCTCGTCACGTCGGAGGAAGTCGATCAACGCGAGGGTCGCCGAGTGCACGTGCTCGCCGAGCGGGCCGCCGCTGCGCCGCAGCAGCAGCACGCTTGGGAGCAGCGCGGCCGCGAGCACGGGCAGCCCGACCCCGACCGGGACGAAGGGCTGCGTCACGGCGGTCACCAAGAGCCCCGCGGCGAGCAAGGCGACGACCTGCAGGCCGACGCTCATCGCCCGTCGCGAGGTCGTGGTCAGGTCGACGCGACCCTGCGGCGCCCCGGGGAACACGGACTCGGCGAGCACCGAGCCGAGGTTTCGGGCCGCGCGCATGAGCCCCCACGCGAACGGGAAGACGACGCCGCCGACCGCGATGACGACGACGGCCTTGGCGAGCTGCGGCGCGAGCTCGACGCGCGCGCCGATCCACGCGGCGGCGCGCTCGAGGCCGAGCGATCCCAGGACCACGAGCGTGATCACGACGATCGCGTCGAGCACGATCACGCGCAGCGCGTGTCGGATCTTGCGGCGCCTGGGCGTCTGCTCCTTCGAGCGGCGGAGCTCGTCGAGCCAGGCCGCGTACAGGCTGAGGTTCATGCGCAGCCGCTTCGGCAGGCGGCGGTCGACGCCGGTGAGCAGCGCGGGCGCGCTGCGCAGCGCGACGGGGGTCGTGAAGGCGGTCACGACGGACGCCGCGACGATCACCGTGAACATGTACTCGGGGACAACTCCGGCCGCGGTCCCGATCCCCATGATGATGAAGCCGAACTCGCCGATCTGGCCGAGCGCGAGCCCGGCGTGCCCCGCGCGACGCAGGCCGAGCCCGCTGAGCAGCCCCGCGCTGGTGACGAGCGCCCCCTGCAGCGCGACGACCGTGCCGGCGACGAGCAGCGACGCGGGCAGGTGCTCGATCGCCAGGCGCGGATCGACGGTCATGCCGACCGAGACGAAGAACACCGCCGCGAACGCGTCGCGCAGCGGCGCGACGAGGTGCTCGAAGCGCTCGCCGAGCCCGCTCTCGGCCACCAGCATCCCAGCCAGGAACGCGCCGAGCGCCGGCGAGTAGCCGAGCAGCTGCATCCCGACCGCCGCCGAGAAGCAGAGGCCGAGCGCGAACACGGTCGAGACCTCGTCGGAGTCGATCGCCCAGACGCGACGCGCGACGCGGGGGACGATCCAGATGCCGACCAGCACGACCGCCGCGAGCACGCCGAGCAGCCGGCCGAGCGTCGAGAGCAACGCGGCCGGCGCGAGACCTGTCCCGTGGGCCACGCCGGTCACGATCGCGATCAGCACGATCGCCACGAGGTCCTGCAGCACCAGCACGCCGAGCACCAGCGCGCGCACCTCCGGGGGCGGCGCGTGCAGATCGAAGACCTTGGTCACGACCATCGTGCTCGAGATCGCCACGCTCGCGCCCAGAAACACCGCGCTCACCGTGGACAGCCCGAGCAGCGCGCCGACCGTGTGGCCGGCCCAGAACATGCCGCCGATCTGCACGAGCGCGACGACCCCGGCGAGCGGCACGACCTTGGCGACGCGCGCGAGGCTGAACTCGAGGCCGACCGCGAACATCACCAGCACGACGCCGAACTCGGACAGCTCGTGCACCCGCGCCGTGTCGGCGAACAACGGGATCGGGATGTACGGCCCGACGATCAAGCCGGCGACCAGATACCCGAGCACCGGCGGCTGCCGAAGCAGTCGAAACAGCGTTCCTGTGACAGCGGCGACGCCGAGGACGATGGCGAAGTCGGTGACGATCGAGGGGTGCATCAACGTCTCGGGGGAGGGCCCCGAATCCTAGCAGCCTCTGGCGCCGCCCTCTCGATCCTTGACACGCGCCGTCCGCACAAACACACAAGCTCGTATGCTGACATCCGCCCGACCCACGAGCGACGAGCTCGGGACCATCAGCCTGGCGATCCCGGACTATGTCACGCTCCGAGTGGACGGAGATCGCGTGCTCGTCACGCTGCGAAACGCGCATGACGACGCCGTGTCGCTGGCGACGTGGGCGTTCGCGCTCGGGACCGCCCAGAGCTACGCGGGGTATCAGCTGGGGCGGGCCATCGCCCACCTCGGGGGCTCCCTGGAGACGATGATGCGGGGCTTGTGGGACGGGGAGAGCGACGGCTCGACGCGCTACTTCGAGCGCTGCAGCGACTCGATCCTGGCGTCGCTGCGCGCGGACATTCTCTCCGGGGGGGAGCTGACGGTCGAGCTCGTTCAGCTCCACACGACCGACCCCGAAGCTTGGGTCTGACGACGGCCTTCGCTACGAGCCTCGACCGTCCCCGCGCGTCTCCCCCGTGACCGGCTGCGTGTCGGCACGCTCTGGGTTGACGTGCACGTGCACGTCTTCGTCCTCATCCCCGAGCTCGACCTCGACCTCGATCACGCGCGGACCCAAAAGCGCCCACGCGGCCGGCAGCACGATCAGCGTCAGCGCGGTCGAGGCCAGCACGCCCCCGATCACCACGGTCGCCAGCGGGCGCTGGACCTCGGCGCCCGCGCTGGTCGCCACCGCCATGGGCAGAAAGCCGATCGCGTCGGTCAGCGCCGTCATCAGCACCGGCCGCAGGCGGGCGCGCGCGGCCTCCCGCGCGGCCTCGACGCGGTCGAGGCCCGCGAGCTGCCCCTCGCGGATCCGGCTGACCAGGACCACGCCGTTGAGCACCGCGATCCCGAACAGCGCGATGAAGCCGACCGCCGCCGAGATCGAGAACGGCATGTCGCGGCAGTAGAGCGCCATCGCCCCGCCGGTCGCCGCGAACGGCACGTTCAAGAAGATCAGCAGCGCGCTGCGCAGCGACCGGTTCGCCATCACCAGCAGCATGAACACGATCAGCAGCGTCAGCGGGACGACGATCGCGAGCCGCGCGACCGCCCGCTCGAGGTTCTGGAACTGCCCGCGCCACATGTACCAGTAGTTGGGCGGGAGCAGCCCGGCGTCCTCGAGCGCGGCCTGGGCCTCGGCGACGAAGCCCGCGAGGTCTCGGCCCTCGACGTTGAGCTCGACGGTCAGCCGCCGCTGCACGCGGTCGCGGCTGATCTGAGCGGGTCCTTCGGACAGCTCGACGCGGACCAGCGCGCCCAGCGGGATCACGTCCCCGTCCGCCGCGACGATCGGCACCGCGAGCAGACGCTCCTGCTCCGCGCGGGTGCGCGCGCTCCAGCGCACCTGCAGCGCGAAGCGCCGCCGCCCCTCGAAGACCTCGCCGACGACGAGCCCGCCGATCGCCTCGATCGCCTCCAGCACGCGCCCGGCGTCGACGCCGTGCCGCGCGAGCGCGTCGCGGTTCACCACGAGCCGCATCACCGGCAGCCCCGCGACCTCCTCGGCCTTGACATCGACCGCGCCCGGCAGCGCGCGCACGACCGCCGCGACGCGATCGCCCAGGCGCGCGAGGGTCTCGAGGTCGTCGCCGTAGACGCTGATCGCGACGTCCGAGCGCACCCCGCTGATCAGCTCGTTCGTCCGCAGCTCGATGGGCTGGGTGAACGCGTAGCGCTGCCCCGGGACCTCGCGCGTCAGCGCGGCCCGCATCTCGCGAAACAGCCCCTCGCGATCCCGCGCCCGCGTCCAGCCCGCGCGCGGGCGCAGGATCACGTAGATGTCCGAGAGGTTGACGCCCATCGGGTCCGTCGCGATCTCGGGGCGCCCAGTCTTCGAGATCACCGTCTTGACCTCGTCCGGGAAGCGCTCGAGCAGGCAGCGCTCGACCTGCTGCGTCATCGCGACCGACTGCTCGAGGCTCACCGACGACAGCCGCGTGGCCTGGATCGCGATCGCGCCCTCGTCCAGCGTCGGCACGAACTCGGCGCCGAGGCGCGTCGTCAGCGCGCCCGCGCCGACCAGCGCGGCGAGGGCGAGCGCCAAGACCGAGCCCGGCCTGCGCAGCGCGAGCGCGAGCGCCGGCTCGTAGATCCGGCGCGCCAGTCTTAAGAGCCATGTCTCCCGCGCGCCCGCGCGGCGCCCCAGCACCCGGCGGGCGAGCGCGGGGATGAAGCTCAGCGCCAGCGCCAGCGAGGCGAGCAGCGCGAACACCACGACGAACGCCATGGGCCGAAACAGCTTGCCCTCGATCCCGCCGAGGCTGAGGATCGGCAGGTAGACGACCGTGATGATGGCGACGCCGAACAGCACCGGGCGCCCGACCTCGTGCGCGGCCGCCCGCGCGACCCGGTCGCGCTCGCGCGCGGACAGCTCGCGCTCGGGTCGCGCCGCGCGGGCCTCGCCCAGGCGCGCGGCCACGTTCTCGAGCATGACGACCGCGCCGTCGACGATCAGCCCGAAGTCGACCGCGCCCAGGCTCATGAGGTTGCCGGCGACGCCCGCGAGCTCCATCGCGATAAACGCGCCGAGCATGCTCAGCGGGATCACCGAGGCGACCAAGAGGCCCCCGCGCAGGCTCCCGAGCAGCAGCAGCAGCACCAGCACCACGAGCACGCCGCCCTCGATCAGGTTGCGCGCGACCGTGCGGATCGTCCGGTCGATCAGCTCGCTGCGGTCGTAGAACACGTCGACGCGCACGCCCGGCGGCAGCGTCGCGGCGACGCGATCGAGCTCCGCCCGCAGGCCCTGGACGACCGTCCGCGAGTTCTCGCCGATCCGCATCATCGCGATGCCCGTGACCGCCTCGCCCCGCCCGTCGCGGGTGACCGCGCCCTGGCGCACCATCGGCGCGAAGCGGACGTCGCCGAGGTCGGCGATCAGCGTCGGCGCGCCGCCCTCGGTCTCGACGACGACGCGCTCGAGGTCGGCGAGCGTCCGCACCACCGCCTCGCCGCGGATCAGCCGCTGCTCGCCCGCGCGCACCACGTAGGCGCCGCCCGCGTTGGCGTTGTTCTCGCGCAGCGCTTCGACGACGCGCGCGAGCGAGATCCCGCGCGCGGTCAGCCGCTCGGGCTCCAGCTGCACCTCGTAGGTGCGCAGCTCGCCGCCGAAGCTGTTGACCTCGACCACGCCCTCGACCCAGCGCAGGCGCGGCGCGATGAACCAGTCGAGCAGCGTCCGCAGCTCCATCTGCGAGTAGCAGCCGTCGTCCTCCCGGTCCTCCTGACCGGGGGGACACATCGTGTCGGCGCGCAGCTCGAACTGGAACACCTCGCCGAGGCCGGTCGAGACCGGCGCCATCTCGGGCGCGCCCAGCCCCGCGGGGATCGCCGCGCGCGCGTCCTGCAGGCGCTCGAGCACCTGCTGGCGCGCGAAGTAGATGTCGGTCCCCTCGGCGAACACGACCGTGACCGCCGAGAGCCCGAAGCGCGACACGCTGCGCACCTCCTCGACGTCGGGCAGCCCGCTCATCGCGTTCTCGACGGGGAAGGTGATCAGGCGCTCGATCTCGGTGGGGCTCAGCGTCGGCGAGTCCGTCAGCACCTGCACCTGCACGTTGGTGACGTCGGGGACCGCGTCGATCGGCAGCGCGTTGAGCGAGCGCAGGCCGAGCGAGGCGAGCAGCAGCGCGACGAACACCACGATCAGCGGGGCGCGCAGCGACGCGTCGAGCAGCCGCTTGAGCACGCTAGTGCTCCCCCCCGATCCGCTCGCCCAGCAGCTCCGACTTCAGCGCGAAGGCGCCGCGCGTCACCACCAGGTCGCCCGCCACGAGCGCGCCCGCGGCCGCCGGGCGCACCTCGACGAGGCCGTCGCTGCGCGCCCCCGGGCGCACCGCGATCGCCTCGAAGCGCGTCGGCGCGCGCTGGACGAACACCGCGTGCCCGTCGCCGACGCGCTGCACCGCGTCCTCGGGCACCGCGAGCCCGTCGGGCGCCGCCGGCGCGACCGGCAGCAGCATGGTCCCGAACAGACCTGGCCGAAGGGACCCGTCCGCGTTGTCGAGCACGACGTGGACCTCGGCCGCGCGTGATCCCTCGTCGAGGGTGTTGGCGACGTAGCGGATCGCGCCCCGCCAGGTCCGCGCCGGGTCCTGCCCCTCGGAGAAGCGCACCGCGACCTCGACGCCCGGCCGCAGCGACGCGAGCGCGGCCCCGCGGGCGTGCCCGACCGCGAGCACCTTGCTCAGGTCCGCGACTTCGAACAGCGTGTCGTGGGCCTCGACCACCTCGCCGCGGACCGCGTGACGGAGGATGATCTCCCCGGCGATCGGCGAGTTCACGGTGGCGATCCCACCCGCGCGCCCGCTCACCCGGAAGATCCGGTAGCGCTGCTCGGCCGCCGCGAGCTGGGCCTTCGCGCGCGCGACCGCCTCCTCAGCCTCCTGCACGCGACGACCCGGCGTGATGCCCTCGGCGTTCAGCCGGCGCTGACGCTCCAGCGTCGTCTTCGCCAGCTTCAGCGCGGCCTTGGCCGCCGCGCGCTCCGAGCGAGTGTCACCGATCGCCGGGCTGTGCAGCTCCGCGAGCACGTCGCCCTCCTGCACCCGCGCGCCCAGCACTCCTTGCACGCGCTCGATGTGACCGCCGACGTGGGACGCCACGTGCGCGATCGCCTCGGGGCGCGTCTGGATCTCCGCCGGCACCAGCGCGCGCGCGCGCAGGGACGTCTCGATCGCCGGGCTGGTCTCGAGGCCGATCCGCGCGACCGCCTCGGGCGCGAGCGTCACCTCGTGGGGGGGCGCGTCCTCCTCGACCACCTCCTCGGCGCGCGTGTGCGCGCGCGCGTCGGGCTGCGCGTCACAACCCGCGCAGGTGAGGACCCAGCAGGCCGCCGCGACGAGTGAGCGCGCGCCCGGGGAGCCGCGCCCGCGCCGATGCTGCCGAGACCGTTGATGCCGGGGGGGTCCTCGCACGAGCGGCGAGTATGCAGGCTCGTCGTCCCGCCCGTCCACGCGACGCGCGGACGCGGACGCACACGGGATTTGCCGGAATATCTCCCCCGCCAGGCAGAATTTCCCGGCGGGGGAGCGCTCGGCGCGACGACGGACGGGTCTCAGCGCGCGGGGTCATCTCGGAGGTCGTCGAGGAGCTCGTCGAGCACCTGCTCCTCATGGATCGCGACGTCGACCCGCGCCATCGTCTCCGTGAGTCGTGTGTCCCATGAGGCATACACAGCGCGGCCCTCGAGGCCCAGCCCTGCGCGGTCGACCGCGCGCAGGTAATCGGCCGCGTCCATCCGCCATCCGGCCGCCCCCGACGTCGCCGGCACATCCCTGTGGTGTCTCAGTAACGGTTTGTTCAGCCGCGCGATCGCGTGCGACACCGCGGCGTCACATCACGCGGCGCTGATCGTGTCAGCTCGGCTTCCACTTGTTGTAGGCCTCATGACTCAAGCAACAGATTGGACGGACCCCATCCTGATCCGCGCGAAACAGGAGCCGGTACCGTCGCCCGATCGGGACGCTGATGTACTCGCGTCGCTGATTGACGAGCCGCTTTCCCCGGTAGGCGCGCCAGCTCGTCCCCGCGGCCAGCTCGGCAATGATCGCGCGGGCGCGGCGGACGATTCGTCGCGGGATCCGAGCGAACGAGATGCCCCGGCTCGCTCCGCTCCGGTCGCGAGCGGCGCGTCTGTTTCGGTCCGCGCTGCGTGGCCCGCCGCGGTACTTGCCGGAGCGACGGCGCGGCCGCGTCCGCCGTCGTCGCGCCGCGCTCACGGGCGCTCCTCCGCGGGCGTCAGCCCGAGGCGCGTGATGACCTCGAGGGCGAGCTCGTCGACGCTGGCGCGCGAGGCGTCGAGCGCGACAAACCGCCCAGCGACCCGGTGACGTCCCCAGTCGAGGTACCGCTCGCGGATCCGCGCGGCGGCGGCGGGGTCGAGCGAGTCGCGGTCGTGGGGGCGCAGCGCGCCGCGCTCGATCAGCCGGCTGCGCCGGAGCTCGACCGGCACGTCGAGGAACACGGTCGCGGTGGCCGCCACGAGGTGTCGCGCGACGTCCTCCAGGCGCGCGTCGCTGCCGAGCGCGTCGTGGTACGTCATCGTCGACAGCCAGTAGCGATCCATCACGACGTGCTGACCGGCGCGGAGCTGGGCGCGCACGAGCTCCGAGGCCGCGACCACGGTCGACGCGTAGAACAGCTGCCGCGCGAGCACGATTCCGTGACAGTGACGCTCCATCACCCGCCTCGTCGCGCTGTCGAGCCCGTGCGGCGTGGCCATCACCCGCGCCCCGAGCCGACGGCCGAGGTGGCGCGCGAGCGTGCTCTTCCCGCAGCCGTCGAGCCCCTCGAGCACGATGAACTCCGCCCGCTTCACAGCGACCTCCCGATGTCCCTGGCCACGGCGTCTCGAGGTGGAGACCAGCGCGTCAGCCGAATCGGCGTCCGCTCACAAGCCCCCATAAGCCGCGCTAGGGTCGCGGGATGGCGTCCCTCGGTGCGTCGCAGCGCCTCGGCGATCGCGGCCATCTCGCGCCAGTCGCGTTGATCAAAGCTCGCGCTCTCGATGACCGCCGGGATCGGGTCCGCGCTCTCGACGAGGCTCCAGCGCGCGCGCTCGCGGGCCAGCCGGGTGCCCCGCAGCAGCATCAGCGGGTACGCCTTGATCACCGGGACCTGTCGCTCGAGACAGAACGCGACGGTCTCGCGGAACGAGTCGAGCGTCTGGTTGGGTAGGCCGAAGATCAGCGAGACCTCGTAGGCGATCTTCCGCCGCCGCAGCTCGCTCATCCCCCGAACCACGCGGTCGAGCTTGTTGACCCGATCGATCGCGCGCATCTCCTGCTCGTGGATCGTCTGGAGGCCGAACTCGAGGCGCACGTCCATACCCGCGCAGGCCTCGAGGAAGTCGCGCCGCAGCGCCGCGAAGTGGCACTGCAGCGAGAGCTGGCCCGAGAAGTCGTTTTTGCGCAGCGCGTCGAGCACGCGCAGCGGGTGGTCCCCCAGGTTGAACACCGGGTCGAGCACCGCGATGGACCGCACGCCCGCCTGGCTGAAGCGGCGCGCCTCCTCGGCGACGCGACCGGCGGCGTATCGGAGCGGACGTCCCCGGATGACGGGGGCGCGGTGTTGACAGAACGAGCAGCGAAACGGACACCCGCGCTGCGTCTCCCACCGCAGAAACGTGCGGTGCTGGGTCGGATCGAGGATCCCTGTCAGGTACGGAGACGGGAGTCGATCGAGCGCCACGCGGGCCTGCTCGCGTTGGTCCGTCTCGCCCGCCCAGTGGACCCCGGGAATCGGCGCCCGCGCGCCCCCTCGCATGATCGCCGCGAGCGCGCGCTCGCCGAAGCCGCGGACGAACACGTCCGCGCCCGGGTAGAGCGCCTCGAGGCCGGCGCCGGCGTAGCTGATCTGGGGACCACCCAGGATGATGCGCCCCGCGAACCCGCGAGCCCGCAGCCCCCGCACGATCCGCTGAACCCAGTGCTCGTTCCACACGTAGACGCCGAGGCCAACATCCGCGCGGGCGCCGTGGGCCGCGGAGCGCCCCTCGATCCACGCGATGACCTGCGCGGGGTCGAGACCCGGCGCGTTGACGGCGAACGAGCCGGGCGTCACCGCGATCCCGGCCTCCCGCGCCGACGCGAGCAGGGACGCCTGCGCGAGCGGGATCCGAGGATCCTTATCGCGCGTCCAGTTCAGGGAGATCAGGATCAGATGGCGCGGGGGACCAGCCGATTCTGGCGCCGACGCGATGACGGGGAGATGGTGGAGCTTCATGGATACAACGAGGTGAGCGGGTCTGCGCCGCGCGGGCGCAAACCAGTGAGAACCAGCGGCCGACCCCTCGGGGGCCGAGACGTGACAGCGATCAGGTCCCGCTATTCGAAGGTCCTGTGACGAGCCGAAAGTGGCTCACCTCGGGGCAAAAAAAATGTGTCGCGCCTGCCGCTGGAGCAAAAACGCGGAGAGGACGTGTCCGGCCGGACAGTTAATCGCGGCGGTAGCTGTCCTCTACGTCATCCACGCTCAGCGGCTCCGCGCCCGCGAGCGCGGGGTCATCGCTGGCGATGCGGTCGATCTGCCGGCGCGCCTCTTGGAGCTTCCGCTTCACGGTCGAGACGTGCTTGTCCGTCGCCGTGGCGATCGCGTCGAGCGTGAGCCCCTCACATCGCAGCAAGAACACCGTCCGCGTGTCATCGTCGAGGCGCTGCAGCAGCGTGAGCACGCGAACGCGGCGATCCAGCCGAGTGCTCGGCGACGTGACCACTTGGGGGACGATCCGCGAGCTGCGGTACTCCTCGGTCGGACGGTAGCGCTCCTTGAATTGGAGCAGCTTCAAGCGCGCGATCCCCCAAAGGTAGTGCTGGGGCTTGCGGATCGTCGCGGCGTCTTTGGAGATCAGCGTCTCGAACGTGGTCTGAACCAGGTCCGTGGCGTCGGCGTAGGGGACACCGCTCGCGCTGAAGAAGCGCAGCAGGGCGTCGGCGTGCTCGTCGACGAGGGTGGTGAGATCAGTGCCGGAGAGGTTGTTCGCCATGATCGCTGATGTGCTCCCAAGATGCTGGTCTACGAAGCCGGCGCCGCTGGCTCACGGTTCACGGTACGCGGCGATCGGACCGGTCACCGGCGGGCGGCCTCGCGGCGTCGCCCGAAACGATCCAAAGGCCGGGCCGCGGCCGAGCAGCTGCCACGACACCTCGACGTCGCGGGCGGTCAAGGTCACGCGCCAGGCGTGTTTGCCCAGCACGCTCGCGTGGGCGCGGTAGCGCTTCGCCCCCGGCTCGCGCCGTGTCACCGAGTCGACCGACAGCGCGCAGCCGTCGGCCCGCGCGACGAATCGATACTCGTGCGGGCGGCCTGGAGCCGCTGGGTCCGGCGCGAGCGCCGTCCACGTCCCGGCGAGCGCTCGCGCCGTCGCGCACGGTGGATCGGCGGAGGGCTGGGGCGGCGCGACGGTGACCGCGAGGTCTGGCGCGCCGCAGCGCGCCGCGTCGCCGGACCACGGATCCGCAGCGCAGGCTCGCCGACACGCGTCGACGGCCTCGGGCCCGAGGCACCGGATCGCGCAGTGCACCGCGCACGGCTGCTCGCCGAAGTCGAGCTCGCCCGCGTCGGCGTCGCCCCGGCGGCCGACGAGCGGCCCGCCGAAGATGACGGCTCCATCCCCGTCCCGCGTCTCGAAGGCGCCGTACAGCCGGTCGTCGGCGAACACGAACTCAAACGCGTACGTGAAGTCGATCTCGCTCGTGCGGGCCCGCCGAGGCTCGAGCTCGACCGCGATCCGGCTCGCGAGGTGAGCAACGGGCTGCAGCGTCGTCGAGGCCCGCGCGACCATCGGCTCGCGGTATTGGTTGCGGCGATCGTCGCCGGGCTTCGTCAACGTCAGCTCGAGGGTGCAGCCGGTCTTCTTCGGCACGACCGCCAGGGTGTATCTGCCCTTTCGGTCATGCCAGCCCGCGCGCGCGGCCCACCGCGCGTGGGTCCGAAACGACCACGCGCCCGCGATGGCCTGCTCCTTCGCGCAGGGGTTCGCGACCGGGCGCTGCGGCTCCAGCACAGCTGGGTCGCTCGTGATCGAGGCGACGTTCGCGGAGCCGGGCGAGGCCGCGGCGCTCGGGGTCGTCGCGCGGGGCCACAGCCCCTCGAGCTCGGCGGCGAGGCGAGGGGCGAACTCAACCGCGAGCGCGCCCAGGGCCGCGAGCGCGCCCGCGCCGAGGAGCCGCCTGACCCGCCGCCGGCGCCGCGGCGCGGGAGCCCGCGGCGCCGCGACGGTCGCCGCGAACTCGTCCACCGACACCGGGGCGACACGCTCGGGCTCCTCCGCCGCCGCCGGCGCGACGGTCAACGGAGGCAGCGATCGCAGCTTTTGGACCAGCTCCTCCATGGTCGGGAACCTGCGTGACGGATCGCGATCGAGGGCGCGGCGCAAGATCACGAGCAGCGCCGCCGGCAGCCCCGCGCTGTCGGTCGGGGGCCGGATGCGTCCGCGCGCTCTGGGGTCGAGCTTGTCGATCGGGTAGGGGAATTCGTCGTACAGCGCCTCCCACAGCGCGGCGGCGAAGGCGAACTGATCGGACTTCTTTCCGGTCTGGCCCGCGAGCGCCTCCGGGGCCATGTAGGCGAGCGTACCGACGAGCGTCCGCTCGTGCGGATCCGTCGTGGAGAGCCGACCGGGGACAACGGCGTCGGTGGCCAGCCCGAAGTCGACGATCTTCGGCTCACTGCCCACGACCATCACGTTCTCGGGCTTAAAGTCGCGGTGCACGTAGCCTTGGCGGTGCGCCGCCGCGAGCCCCTCACCTGCGCGACAGAACATGTCGACGATCGTCGCTCGGGTCTGGCCGCGCGCGAGCCAGCGGCGCATGGACTCGCCGTCGAGCAGCTCCATCGCGACGTAGAAGCATCGCAGCTCGCCCGGCCGGAGCGCGACCGCGTCGAAGTCGTACACGGTGACGATGTAGCGGTGATTCAGACCGGCGAGCGATCGGGCCTCGTTGCGCACGCTGTTGACGAGCTGATCGTCGAACAGCCCCGGGTAGAGCTTCATCGCGATCGCGCGCCCCAGCTTGAGGTCCTGCGCCTGGCACACCACACCGCTGGCGCCGCGCCCGAGCATCTTCACGATCTCGAAGCGGTTGTTGTGGGTCACCAGCCGCTGGCCAGTCAGCCGCGCGAGCGTCAGCGAGCGCAGGAGCCTGGACGCGAACTCCCGAACCGAGCGCTGTCGGTGCATGACGGTGACCGTCGCCACGACGCGACCATACCCGGGGACGCGCGCGCGCGGTGGGGACGTCCCCACGATCCTGGGCATCGTCTCGTCCACGGTGAGAACGATGTTTCGTCGCGGGTCGACCGCGCTGCGGCTCGGCTCAGCGATCCTCGGCCAAGAGCACCCAGCGGTAGCCGTCATCGCAGCGGGCGCAGGCCGGGAACCAGTGGTCGTCGCGCACGGTCTCGCGCTTCCAGCGGAGCACGTCGTCCCAGTCGAGCGTCGACGCGTCGCCGAGGCGTGAGCGCCCGTCGACGTCGTTGACGCACGAGAGCACGTCCCCTCGGGCGGTGATGAAGGTGACCAAGGAGAACACGCCGCAGCCCGACGCCGCGCCCGCGGAGCGGCGGAGGTGTCCGCCGCGGTTGTGCTCGACGCGGTGGAAGAACTCGAAGCCGAGTCCACGCGCGAGCGCCTCGACGGCGGGCCGTTGGTCGCCATTGTTCGCGCAGGCGACAAAGTTGATCTGGGCGCGCACCTCGGCGGGCTTCGTCGCGGCGAGGTGGTGAAGATTCTCGATGACGCGCGCGAGCTGGACGCCGGGCATGAGCGCGCGAGCGAGCTCCTCGTCGAGGGCGTGGACGCTGACCTGAAACTGATCGAGGCCCGCGTCGAGCAGCTCGCGGATCATCACGGGCGACAGCAGGACGCCGTTCGTGATCACGCAGGAGGAGATCCCGCGGCGCTTCAGCCGGGCGACGTACGCCGGGAGGTGATGGTTGGTGAGCGGCTCGCCGAGGCCCGCGAACATGACGATCGCCGTC
The DNA here is from genome assembly GCA_030430565.1 of Polyangia bacterium. Taxonomy (GTDB): domain Bacteria; phylum Myxococcota_A; class Polyangia; order Nannocystales; family Nannocystaceae; genus JACKDW01. The sequence goes on along the minus strand of JAUIKS010000002.1, from coordinate 14,536 downwards.
TCGGGGAGAAGTCGCTCGACGGCGTCGAAGGTCTCCGGGGTCATGATCCGCTGCGGCCTCGTCATCGCGTCGCGCGGGCAGAACTCGCACCGGAGGTTGCACGCGGCGGACGCCTCGATGTCGACCAGCGGCCTCGAGGCGTTGATGATCCGCAGGCTCGCTCGACGGACTCGATCCGCGCTCCATCGCGCGAGCTCGGCGTGGGCGTCGCGCTCGCGGGTGTACGCGTCACCCATCGTCGCGCTCGCGCGTTCTCAGCTGAAACTGCCGCATCCGCCCGCTCCAGCGTACCTGTCCCTTGGGTCTACGGCCGCTCAGGAAGCTCCCCGGGTCGTAGGGGACGGCGGCGTGCTCGCTCGGCTTGGCGAGATTCATGCCGCAGCCGTCGCAGGCGCCGAACGGCGCGCCGGCGGCGAAGGCGGCGCGCACGCGACGATACAGCGGGCCGTTCCACGCGTCCGCGAAGCGCGTGAGGTGCCCCGCGACGGCGCCTCCGTGTGAGTGGCAGAGGAGCACGGCGCCGTCGGCGTCGATCCAGGTCTCGTGCCACGGCAAGTGACAGACGGTCGGCTCGAGGCTCGCCGGATCGCCCCCGGAGGGCTCGGCGAGCTGGAGGTCGACGTCGAGGGTCCGCCCGAGCTCGAGCGCCGCGGGGAGCACCTCGCGCTCGTACTCCTCGAGCGCGCCCATCAGCGACTGGGCGTCCAGCTCCGGGCGAAAGCTGAAGAGGTGATAAGCCTTCACTCGATCGACGCCGAGCTCGTGGGCCAGCCGGATGAGCGCCGGCAGCTCGCGCACGTTGTCGCGCATCAACGTCATCTGGAGCGCGACGATCGGGCGGCGGACCCGGACGCGGCGCAGCCGCTCGACGAGCGCCCGGACGTTGGCGCACACGCGCGAGAACGAGGCGCCGCGGCGGAACCGTTCGAAGGTCTCCGCGGTCGCGCCGTCGAACGAGACCTTGGCGTCGCGGATGATCGGGGCGATCCACTCGAGGCGCGCCGGCGTCAGCAGCGTGCCGTTGGTGGTCAGGTCCAAGACGACGCCGTGCCGCTCGAGATCGCGGCAGAGCTCGCGGAAGTGCGGCCACGCGAACGGCTCCCCGAGGTTCGTGGGGTGCAGCTCGATGAGCGCGGGCAGCAGTCGGCGCAGGGACGTGAGCAGCTCGGGCCGCATCGCCGCCTGCTTCGCCTCCTTCGGGATCTGACAGTGGGGGCAGGCGAGGTTGCAGACGTCCGTCGTCTGAAGGGTGAGCTTGCTCGGCAGCGCGTCGACCACGACCGCGCGGCGACGGTGCGCGTCATCGGCGGCCGCCAGGTTCTCGAGCTTGCGGGCCGTGAGCGGGTGCGCCGGGTCGAGCGCGTCAGGGTCGATGTAGGGATCCATGGATGACGACGCCGTCGATGCCGAGCGCGCGCGCGGTGGAGAGCGCGTCGGCGTGCCGCTGGACGATGGGCTGACCGCGGCCGTTGAATGATGTGTTGATCAGCGCGGGGATCCGTTCGCTTCGCCAGAGGAATTCAAGCACGGAATGCAGCCAGGTGTTGCTGCCGTCGGCGCGCACGATCTGGGCGCGAACGCTCCCATCCCCGTGGAGCACGCCCGCGAGCTGGGCTCGCCGCTCGGGGCGCACCGCCCAGGTGCCCAGCATCCAGCGCGACAGCGGGCTCGAGAGCGCGTCGGCGTCGAGCACCTCCCTCGCGGCCTCCTCGCACAGCACCGGCGCGAGCGGGCGATACCACTCGCGCTGTTTCACTTGTTCGCTGAGGTGGGCGCGGAGCTCGACGCTGTCGGCGCGCGCGAGCAGGCTGCGGTGCCCGAGCGCGCGCGGGCCCACCTCGCCCGCGCCGTTGCACACGCCGATGATCTCGCCCCGACACAGCGCGCGCGCGACCGCCTCGACCGCGAGCGGCGCGGGCTCGCCGTCGTCGCCGCCGAAGCGCCCGAGGAACGGGCTGTGGAGGGGCAGCGCCCCGTGGTCGAGGTGCTCGATCCAGGCAGCTGCTCCGAGGGCCAGGCCGCTGTCGTTTGTCCCCGGCGGGATCCAGACCTCGTCGAAGTATCTTTGGAGCGCGCTGTTGGTCGGGATGTTTAGCGCCGCGCCGCCGGCGTAGTACAGCCGACCGCCGCGCGGGGCTCGCTGGGTGAGGGCGCCGACGACCCCGCGCTCGAACGCCCGCTGGAGGGTCGCGGCGAAGGATTGCGCCGGCGCCTGCCTGGGATCGAGGGTGCCGAGCCGTCGCTCGAGCAGCGCGCCGGCGGCCCTGTCGTCGAGCTCCAGCAACCAGCGGCGCGCGCGGAGCCACTCCTCGAGCCCGTCGTCGGGGACGCCGAGCGCGGCGTAGCCCATAAGACGTCCGGGGATGGAGAGGTGGTCCTCGGAGGGAAAGCCGAGCAGCGCGCGGACCCCCGGGTTGACGTTGAAGTTGTTCACCTCATCTTTGAGCAGCTCCCACGACGACTCGAGGAGCTGCGGGCGCCCCTCGCGAATCGACCAGAACGTCGCGGCCGAGCGCGAGGCGCCGCCGTCGATATGCGCGGCCAGGGCCCCCTCCTCGAACCGACCGACGAACGGCAGCAGCGAGGCCAGGTGGGCCATCTCGTGGCACAGGACCCAGCCCTCCGCGGGGCGTCGGCGCAGCCCGTCGGGGAACCACGAGACGTCGGCCGGGACGAGCTCCGCGCTGACGCCGACCTCGCCGCGTGGCTCAATGCGCAGGTTGCCGTCGCGGGCGATGAAGGAGGATCCCACGAAGGAGTTCACGCTGACGAACCGGACCTCCTCATCAGGGGGGACGAGCGCCTTCAGGATCTCGTGGATGAACTCCGGGAGCCGGTTGTCGTGCTTGCGCCCCGTCCAGCGCTCGAGCTGCACGACCGAGAGCACACGACCGCCGCGCATGACGGCCACGCCGTGATCGTGGGTGTAGGTCGGCCGCCGCCCGTGGGTCGTGTCCTGTATCCCGTAGAGCCCGATCGTGATCATCGCGGCACCACGTAGCTGGCCCCGCGCCAGAACAGCTCGCGCGCCGTGAGCACCGCGCCGTCCAGCGGATCGAGCCACGAGTCGCGAAAGTCTTCGCCGGTGATCCACGACACGAAGGGCATGACGATCGCGTCGTGCGAGACGGCGAGACCCGTCCCCTCCCGCGCGGCGAGCTCCCGGCGCAGCTCCGCGAGCAACATCGCCGATCCGTCCGCGAGCGGGCGCATGCAGCCCCACGTCTCGCCGCGCAGCTGGGCCCGCACGACCGCGGCGGCGCCGTGCCTCGAGAACACCTGGCCCCCCACGACGCGATCGACGACAAACGGCCCAGGGGCGCCGAGCAGGTCGCTGGGACGCGCGGAGAAGCCGGCTGCCTCGGCCGTCCGGCGACATCTCAGCAGCGGGCTCGTCAGGCCCCAGCGAGGTTGTTCGCCGAGCAGCCGACCGAGCGCCCGAGCCCGACGCTCGCCCAGCTTTGTCAGGTCCACGTCGCGCCCCGAGCCGGTGGCGATCTCGAAGCGATCGGAGTGACGCAGCACGAGCACCCGGCGCGCGGCGCTGCGGCTCGCCGCGAGGCTGTCCAAGAGCCCGCGGGGCGGGGCGGCGTCGGCGTCGTGACTCACTCGGGCACCTCGAGATGCTCGAGCCCCCAGAACGTGAGGAGCTCGAGTCGGCGATGCTCGGGCAGCGGCTCGATCGGACCCGCCGCGCGGGCGCTGAGCAGGATCTTGGCGCAGTGCTCGAGCCCCTCGACGCGGAGGAACGCGCTCCACAGGCTGTCAGCCCACGCGACCGTGCCGTGGCGCGGCAAGATCGCCCAGTTGTAGTCGTCCATGAAGGGCTCGAGGACCCTCGGGCTCTCGGCCGAGGAGATCCGCGCGTACTGGGTCGTTGGGACAGGCGCGACCGTGATCCACGTCTTGGCGAGATCGATCCCCGCGAGGCTCGCGGCCACGGCGAACGGGGAGTGCACGTGGATCACGCAGCGGATGCGCGGCAGCCGGCGGTAGAGGGCCGTGTGCAGCCGGTACTCCGAGGTCGGGCGCCCGGTCCCTCGGATCAGCGCGCCCGCGGGGTCGACGACCACGAGATCCTCGGGTCGGAGAAACCCGTTGTGCTGTCCCGAGGGCGTCATCAACAGCTCGCGCGCCGAGAGCCGAACGCTGATGTTGCCGTCGATCGAGACGTTGTAGCCGCGCTCGTAGATCAGCCGCGCGACGCGAACGATCTCGCGGCGCGCGAGCCACTCGGGATCTTCGTCGTTCGCGTGGAACCTGCCGCGCGCGTCGATTCGGCCATGTCGACCGTCGATCGTCTGCGCCAGCGCGAAGCCGCCGGACGGCGGCAAGATCCAGGCGAAGCGTCGACCCTGGAGATCAAGCTCGCGGCCCGCTGGGTCGATCAGCGTGACGGCGCCGTCGAGCCGGTGGGCGACCGCGAGCCCGCCGGCGTACTCGCTGACCGCGCGATATCGGGCGGGGTACATCGGCGCGCCCTCGGCGTCGACGTGATGGTAGCGCCCATCGTGATCGCGAAAGATGTCAGGCAACACGTCCTCCGATCGCCTCGAGCAGCCCCTCGGTCGTGGTGTACCGCGCGGCGGGATCGAGCTGGAGGCCACGCTCGACCAGCGGGCGGAGGGTCGTCGGCACCGCGGTCAAGTCGGGACGCGCCCGCGCGCGCTGAAACGCCGCACGGACCGCGGGCCAACCGCGGGGGCGCAGCGCGGGCACATCGACACGAAACGGTCCACGCCCACAGACGAGATACACGAGCAGCCCGACGAGCGCGAAGGTGTCGGCGCTCGCGTCGAGCGTGGTGAACCCCTCAAATTGCTCAGGCGGCACGAATTCCCAGCGCCCCCAGTGGACCTCGCCCGACCAGCGCCCGGCGTGATCAACACGAACCGCGTCGGCGGGATCGAGCAGCACGACGTCGCCGTCATCGGCCCGCACGAGCACGTTCTCGGGGTGGAGATCGGTGTGAAGCCAGCCGAGCCGATGGACTCGACCCACCGTCTGGGTCAAGCGCGTGAGGATCGCGAGCGCCCTCGCGACCGGGCGCGGCCGCGTTCGATTGCGTCCCCCGAGCGCTTCGCCCTCGACGCGCTCGAGCGCGAGGTAGCCGGTGCCCGCGCGCGTGAAGGCGTCGAGCAGCAGCGGCGCGCCGTCCCCGGCGAGCGCCTCGAGGATGCCGCGCTCGCGGGCCCACGCGCCCACGTCCGAGCTGCTCTTAAGAACAGCCCCCGGCCCAGCCTCGTAGATCGCCCCGCGGCCGCCGCGGTGCAGCTCGGGGCCGACACGCCAGCGCCCGAGCTGCGCGCCGACGAGCCGCGCGCCGGGGAGCGCGGGGCGCAGCTCGACGAGGCGCTGACCCGACTCGTCGATCACCTCGAGGCCGCCGTCGATCCGCTCGACGCGCGCCTGACCGTTGTAGAACGGCTCGACGGCGGCGAAGCGCCGCGCGTAGATCGGCTGTCCCTCGAGATCGACGTGCGTCCAGCCGAGCTCGTCGCGGGCCCGCGCGAAGCCCTTGTGGAACACGTCGAGCTCGACGAACCACCGCCCGTGGACCACCTCGCCGACGGGGTTGATATGCGTCGAGCGCCCATCCTCGCGCTGGACGACGCCGAGGCCGTCGCGGAAGTCACCCGCGTAGCGCCAGCGGCTCGTGTACGCCGGCGCGCCCAGCCGGTCGATATGGAGATACCGACCATCAGCGAGCCGCGCGGGGCACCTCCCGCCCTGGAAGTTGCCGCACCAGGCGTACCGCGCCCCGTAGAGCGGGCGCCCGTCGGGGTGGATGTGGCGCCAGCCGGCTCGAGTCGCGACCGCGGCGACGCCCTCGTAGAACCCGAACGTCCGCGAGAACCGTCGGGCGTAGGCCGGCGCGCCATCGACTCGAATGTGCCAGGCTTCGCCTCCGCGCCGGACCGGCGCGAGCCCGGGGGCGTGGAACTTCAGCACCTGGTCAAAGCGTGACGCGTACAGCGGCGCGCCTGCGTAGTCATGGTGAGTCCCGGCCGCCGCGACGCGGGTCTCGGCCCAGGGCACGGCGCGCCCGTGATCGAGCGCGCGTGGCTGTGCGCGCGCGGGGTCGCCGGTGTTCTTCGTCGCGGGCGTGGTGGGCATCACGCTCCGTCCTGCACGGGCCTCCGCATGTTGCAGCCCAGGCAGAGCGCGCGGTTGCGGTAGCTCGAGAGTAACTCGCCGTACGCGTCGCCGGTCCAGCACTCCATCAAGCCGCGCTCGCGCAGGTTCCCGAACTCTCCGAGACCGCGGCGCTGCTCATCGGGAGCGCAGCACGGGTCAAACCGGCCGAGGGCGCTCACCCAGGCCTCCTGCCCGAGGAACGGGCACGGGCCCCCGGGCGCGAGGTCCTCGGTCGCGTCCTCGTCGAGCAGGAAGATGTTCTCGAGCAGGACGTGCCGCCCGCTCGGCAACGTGCGCTCCGCGGCCGCGGCTCGAGCCGCGAGCACAGCCTCGTTCCAGCGGCGTATCGCCTCGGGGCCGCGACGCATCGACTGCTGCTTGATCTCGTCGAAGTGCGCCCACAGGTGATGGCCCTTGACCCGGTCGACGCCGAGCTCGACGGCGAGGCGCACGATGTCGGCGAGCTCGTCCACGTTGGCCTCGAGGAACGTCAGCTGAAAGGTGACCCGGCAGCGGTCGCCGCCGCGCGCGGCGTGATCATCCCGGACCTCGATGAACGCGCGGACGTTATCCACGACCCTGGTCCAGCTCGACCCCAGCATGATCGACTCCTGGGTGCCTGCCGTCGCGCCGTTGAACGAGATCTTTACGTCCGACGTAACGGGGACGATCCGCGCGGCCCAGGCCCGCGCGCCGAGACGCGGGAACGTGCCGTTGGTCGTCAGGTTCAGCTTGATGCCGTGCTTGGAGCACAGCGCGATGATGTCTTCGAACTGCTCGTAGAGCAGGGGCTCGCCCATGGTCGAGGGGATGATCTCGCGCAGCCCGTGGCCGACCGCGTCCTCGACGACGCGCTCGATCAACGCGAAGGGCATCAACCGACGCGGCTGCCCGCTGGATCTACGCAGGAGCTGGCGCGGGCTGTGCGGAGAGTGCTCCTCGCACATGACGCAGCGCAGGTTGCACGTGTCCGGGTTCGTGTCGAAGGTGATCCGCCACGGGCCGTCACGTCGCTCGAGCCTCGCGTTGTCACGCCGACGAAGGACGCGCTCGTACAGCGACTCAACCGCGCGCACGTGCGCTTCGACCCCAGGCACCTCGCCGCGCTCGCTGTACGCGTAGCCGCGCGCGCCGAGCCTCGCCGCCAGCGCGGGGTCGTTTGTGAAGCGCTGCATCTGCGCCGAGAGGGAGTCGGCCGAGCGGTGCTCAAACAGCAGACCGTTGACCTCGTGATGCACGTACTCGGCCATCCCGCCGGCGTTCGCCGTGATCACGGGGACGCGCGCCTGCTGGGCCTCGTGGATCACGAGCGGCGAGTTCTCGACCCACACCGAAGGCACGACGATCGCGTCGACGTGGTTGAAGACATCCCGGACGATATCCGCGTTGCGGTACTCAGACCGCCACTCGATCCGTTCTGCAGCGCCGCGCGGCAAGGCCGACGCCATGGCCCTGAGCGCCTGCGTGTCCTGTCCCCGGGGGCGTCCCCAGATCCGCAAGCGGGCGTCGCCCTCGAGCGCTCCGAACGCGCGGATGAGATCGTGGATCCCCTTGGCCGGGATGTGCGTGCCGATGTATCCGAAGGTGAACGGCTCGCCCGCGACGCGCGAGCGCCCGGCCATGCGCGCGCGCGCGAAGCCGTAGTCGAGGTACTCGAGCTTGCGGGCGGGGAGGCCGAAGTCGTCGCGGTAGCGGCTCAGGAGGTAGCGCGCGGGCGCGATGAACAGGTCGACGAGCTCACACATCGCGCGGACGTGCGCCATTCGTCGCCGCACCCACCCGGTCCAGTACGCGGTGTCGACCTCGCGCTCATCGGGGCCGCCGCCGATATAGCGGGCGTAGCAGCGCTCCGCGCACTTTCGATCCTCCTGCCCAGCGCACGCGGCCCAGAGGTCGTTCGGGTCCTCCGGGTACATCTGCATGAACTGCCCGCGGGGACACATCAACCAGTAGTCGTGCAGCGTGTAGACGATCGGCAGCTCGCGGGCCGCGGCCTCGCGCACGAGGGAGGTCGAGAGGTGATTGAGATGGCCGACGTGAACCAGATCGGGCGCGACGCGGTCGAGCACCTCCGCGAAGCGCTGGTCGACGCGGACGTCGCGGTAGCGGTCCTTGTTGCGCGGGTTGTTGACGACGTGCAGGGTGACGCGCGCGTCGTCGGCGTCACGCTCGACGCGGAGCCGACCATCCGGCGCGAAGGAGTCCTCCTCGCGCGTGAACACGTGGACCTCGTGGCGCTCGGCGAGCCCATGACACAACGTCTGGCTGTAGACCTCGGAGCCCGCGTTGTAGCGCATCGGGTAGCCGTGAATGACCTTCAGGACCTTCATGACGCCTTCACCTCCTCGAGGTTCAGGTCGAGCGTCTGGCGGAGGTCCCCGATGAGCCGCGCGAGCCCCTCACGGATCGACACGCGCGGAGTCCAGCCCAGCAGCGAACGGGCGCGCGCTGGGGAGCCATAGAACCGCGCGACGTCAAACGAGCGCGCGGGCGCCTCGCGGATCGTGGCGCTGGTGCCCGCGAGCGCGATGGTCGCGCGCGCCAGCCGTCCGAGCGTCGTCGGCTGGCCGGTCAGGAAGTGAATCGGCGGCGGCGCGTCTTGACCGGCGCGCAGCAGCTCGATCAGGCCGACGATCCCGCGCGTCGTGTCGTCGATGTGGGTGAAGTCGAAGGTGTGGCCAGCCCCGTCGACGCGGAGCTGGAGCCCCAGGGCCGCCGCGCGCACGAAGGCGGGCACGACGCGGTCGGAGTGATCGTCGACGCTCCCGTACACGTTGGAGAGGCGGATCGTCGCCGCGCGCAGCCCGTCGCGACGAGCGGCCTCCACCAGCCGCTCTCCCTCGACCTTCGTGCGCCCGTACGTATTCACGGGTCGCAGCGGCGCGTCTTCATCGGCGGGCAGCCGCGCGGGCTGACCGTATACCTCTCGACTGCTGGCGAAGATGACCCACGGCTTGTTCGCGCGTTCGAAAGCCGCGCGGAGGAGGTTCTCAAGCCCGCCGATGTTCGTCTGTTGGCAGAGCTCGGGATCACGCTCTCCCCAGATGACGCGGGAGACCGCCGCGAGGTGGACGACGCCGACGCAGCCCTCGACACCGGCTCGCACGCGCTCGAGGTCGCGGATATCACCCGCGTCGCGGCCGCGCGCGCGAACGTCGAGGCCGACGACCTCGAGCTGCTTGTCCTCCAGGGCGCGGCGAAGCGCGCTGCCCACGAGGCCGGATGAGCCGGTGATCAGAACTCGATTGTTCATTGGGCGCTATAAATACACGACGATTGCGCGTGATCGCAGCTCTTGATCTCGAGGGAGCTAATGAATTGCGTGAGGACGTCTGCAAGACGGGGCGTGTAAAGTGCCCACTATACGGGCGCCCAAATCAACATACTACGATCGTACGCATAATAACGACTCACGAGCCCGTCATTGATACGTGAGCAGCGCCCGCCGCGTCGCTCGATTCAAATCAGCAGCGCGACGCGTGGACCGAGCGCCCGCCCCGAACGAGCGCGCTCCACAGCGCGAGGTTCTGCGCGTGTCCTCGGCCGGCGTCATCGGGCCTGCTCACGGCCTGCGTCGCGCTCGGCAGAAACTCCGCGAGCGTCCCGCCGACGTGATCCCTCGAGACGATCACGAGCCCGACGCGGTGGCGCGACGTCATCACGCACAGCCGGCCTGTCGCGAGATCAAAGCCGGAGGGGTTCACGACCCCGGAGAGCGGGTGCGCGAGCACCATCAGCGGACGCTCGAGGCCCTGCCACCGCTCGGGCGTGTCGACGCGAACGCCGGCGCGCGCGAGCGGGCCCAGGGCCTCGAGGATGCGAGTGTTCAGGATCCGGTGGGTCGCTGATACGCCGATATCTCCGCTCCAATAGCGGTAGGTGAACTCCTAGACCGCGAGTTTGGTGACCTCGTCGAGGCCCGGGTCCGCGCCGCGCGGATCTTCGTCAAGCTGACGCAGCGTGCGTGAGGTGAGCCGCCAGCGCCGTCGCAGCTCGGGCGCGAGCGCCTCGTGGACCGGCCGATCGCGAAGCCCCACGGAAAAGTGCGTCGACAGAGTTCCAGTCGAGAACGGTCCGCGCTGTTTTAGCAGGAGGGCGCGATCGTTTTGCGCAGCGTCGCCGGTGCTAGCTGATGATGCGTCGGTTCCCTATAGTCCGGGCGACTCGAACCAAAGGATTGGAGATGCAAAGCGTCATGAAGAGGCTCAGCGTAGCGACGACATTGATAGTAGCGGTGACACTCGTCGCCGGTTGTGACGAGGGCGCCGGCGAGACCGCCGTCACTGACAGCTCGTCGATGGACTCAGACTCGGACTCGACAAACGGAGAGACATCCGGCGGAGAGTGCAACCCAGGGCACGAAGGCTGCGCATGTGTCGATGGGGATCTCTGTCTCGCGGGGCTGGTCTGCGAGGCTGAGGTCTGCGTGGATCCTGGCGGAGAATCTACGACCGGGAGCATGACCGGGGGGTCGGACTCGGACTCCGATACTGGGAAACCCGGGGATACCGACGGCACCGGCGGGAGTACGGGAACGGAGTCGTGTCAAGACTCCGATGACTGCCTGGACACCGAGGTCTGCGTGGATGGTATCTGCGGCGATACCGACTGGTACTACTTCTGGGTAACCGTCGACCGATTTGATCCCCCCGACTGTGTCGATGGATGGGGCTCGGCCGAGATGTACTATGACTATTATATGGATGAAGTTAATCAACAAACCTCGTCCGAGGACATCTGCCCGGGGGAGTGGCCTGATGAGCCGCTTGAGTACGACTCGCTGCAGAGCTTCCGGCTTGCCTTCTGGGAGGCTGACGCGTTTTATGACGACTTTATCACGTCGCTGTGCTGGATGGACAGCGACGACGAATGCGTCGCGATCCCGAAGGAGGTGCTCCACGACGGATTCTGGGCGGGGACGGACTCGAGCGGCGACTTCTACATTGAGTTGACGATCAATCCGATCGAGGGTTATGGCGGAACGTACCCATGAGACGTCTCCGCGCAGGAACGCTGGCTCTCATCGCGCTCTCCGCGTGCGCGACCACGAGAGGTGACAACGGGACGGCTGCGCCGACGGGGGCCGGTGATGCCGTCGTGCACGACATCGAGGACCGAATCAGCCGCCTCGAGCGCGAAGAGTCGGAGCGGAGGCAGCGGCTCACCGCGCTCGACGCCGAGATCGAGCAGGCGAACGTCGCGCTGGACGTGGCGAAGAAGGAGACGGACATGTATCGGTGCAGCGCCAAGCGGGCGCTGATCAAGGCCGAAATTATCGGATTCCGATCCCGGTGCGTACAGCGACAGGCGGAGTATGAAACATGCGCCGCAAAAAACAGCGCGTCATCGGCGAAGGGCGCTGCGTTCGGATGTATCGCGGGTCTCGGGGCCGCGTTGATCACCGGTGGCGCAGCGGCCCCTGCCACGCTGCTGGGCTGCGGCGCCGGGCACATGGCCGGTAAATCCACGAACACGCACTGCGGGCGTCCTCCAAACTGCGTCCAGCTCTTCAACAACATCGAGTACAAGATGGTGAACAAACACCGGCTCGATCGGATCCCGAACTGCCCATGGAACGGGACAACGCGGGCGGGAGGACCCACTGGCAAGGGAGCGACCGCTCCGCGACCACGCAACCGAGAGCCGGGGACGCTGTCCCCAACGACACGGCACTGAGACCCGACACGTGGTGTATCCAAAGACGTTCAGCGCCAACGCGGTCGCGTGCGCGCTCGCGGCGGTGCTGGCCCTCAGTGCATCTTGTGACCGGGGACCCGCCCCAGATACAGCATCCCCAGCGACGCGGGTAGACAATACCTCCCGGCTCGATCGCTTCGAGCGCAACGCGGAACACGATGACCGCGAGATCGATCGACTCGAGGCCGAGGCCGCCAAGCTCACCGCCGATGTGCAACGGATCGCGGCGTTGTTCAAGCAGGCGAACCAAGACTACGAGCGCGCAACACGAGCGCTCAACAAGGCAGCGAAGCGATTCGAGGCAGCGAGCGAGGAGTATCAAAGGGCCGCCGAGGCGCAGCGCAGCGCCGCGAAGTACTGGCGGGTCGTAGCTGTGACGATCATGGTAGCGGCTACGTCGGATATGGCCGGTCGCTCACTCTGCGACGGGCGAATGAACAACACTCAGATCCGCAAGTACTGGAGATCGAGAGGCTACGATCTAAAAGGGGTCGACGCGGATCACATATGGCCCAAAAGCAAGGGCGGCGCGAACCACCCGTGGAATTTCCAACGGATGGACAGCAGCCTCAATCGCTCGCTAGGCAACGACATCTGGTGGAAGCTGCAAAACCAGCCGATCGCGTTGCTCCGCGGCGCGGCGGTATCGGCGTTGGTCCACTTGCAGTGTGGGTGAGAACCGAAGAGCAACCGGCCGGTCGGCCGGGCCACGCGAAGTCCGCGTGGCGGGAGAGTGGCGGGAGATTCGTCCCGATCATGAAAAACGCCGTCTAGGGGGTCCTAAACGGCGAATTCGGCATGGGCGCGACAGGGGTCGAACCACTCACCCAGCGCATTCCTCGAACCCAAGGATCTCGGGGACTTGCACACAAAAGCGCTGGAATTACAGCAGGTTCGCTCCCTCTCGCGCCTGTCTCTTTGCCCAGGCAAAACCCAGCATGACCCAACTTTTTCAATTTTTTGGGGCGACGCGTGGGCGACACCTAATGGACAGGTTGCGTTGAACATGTCTTTTGGGTCCTCTCACAAGTGAGCAGACAGACCGCTGGCACGGGTATTGCTAGACCGACTTGGCGGGCGCGATTCGCCTCCCGCTCGAAGACCATGATCGCCGGCAGCATGGTCAAAACTGGCCCGCCGCCCGTAGTGCGCCGAGAGTGTATGTCGGGTTACGCGACTCCAGTCAGCTGCCCCCTCGCTTCGTGGACCTTGAGTTTGGTATCAGGGATGTGCATCGATCCGTATCCATGACTCAGGTCATCAACCCCTGGCACTGGCTCAACGAGGACGGCTCATTCCACGAGCACGACGCCAGGCTGCGCAACAAGGTCATTCGCGTGGCACAGTGCATTGAGTACGGGGGACCGCTGGCACGAGGCGAGGCGCGCGAGACGTTGATCGCGTGCCGGCGCCGTCCTCGTGGAGCGGCCTGTCCTGGCTTGTTATGGGTGCTCAAGCAGGTCGATGACGCGATCCTGGCGTTCTGCTCTGTTTGCAAGAGCGATGAGTATCTGATCTACGAGTGGGAAGGCACGCTGTGGGCAAACGGGGCAATGGATCCGGTCCAGCTCGACACCTTCGTCCAGAAGCAGCGAGTGCCTGTGCCGAGCCCGAGGGCGCGCGGTCCGAACGAAGATGACGAACTGTTGACGCGCGCCTTGAGTCTACTTGGCAGCTCGATGACGCCCGCAGATCTTCGGCGACTTGTCGTCGAGTCGCGGAACCCGACCGCCGTCGTTCGATCGGTGCTCAACACGTTGCCTAAGCCGCTGACCTCCAGCGCGCTACAGCGGTTCGTGACGCTGCTGATGACGATTTGGAACCAGACGCCCCGCGTCGAGCTCGGCGGTCAGGCTCCCGCTGGCGAGTCAAAACCCAAGGTTGGGCGGAATGCTCCATGCCCGTGCGGGAGCGGGAAGAAGCACAAACGGTGCTGCGGGCGAGCGCCCCAGCTTCACTGATTATTCGTCAGCCTCGAGCCCGTACTCTTTCTCGAACGCGGCGAGCCCACGATCGACCGCCATCTGGATGATCAGGCTGCGAGTGACGCGGACGTGACGGAAGCGCTCCTCGGAACGCATGACCTCCATGAGCGCGTCGACACGGTCGCGCGGGTCGTGGACGAAACGGATAGAGGTTTGCCACGCGTTTCCGCTCACGCCGCGACCGTAGCACCGGGTGCGATCCGTTTCAAAATGACGACCTTCTTCTCTTGAAACGTATCTATAATATATTACCATTCTCAGAATGGACGGCCCGCTGCGCGAACCCGAACCCGGATCCCGTAAACCGCGACGTAGGCCGCTTGAAACAGCGCAAGACGTGATACTCGAGATTGTCCTCGAGGACGGAGCGCTGCTGACGCTGTGCCTCAGCGGGGTACAGCGCGTGTCAACGCGCTTCAAGCCGACCTGGGCACAGACGATGGAGGTCGGGCTCGCCTCGCGTGACGAGCCCGACGGGTCGTTTCAAACGGTCGCACGCGTCGAGGTTCCTGACTTGGTAGGGCATCTGCTCGAGCACCTGCCAGGTGTGGTGTTCGTCGGTGATGACGAGACGTCGGTGCGGCGCCCCTAGTGGGCTTCCCCCGAAATAGTGGACAGCCTGGTTACGACACTTGTGCGCGCGGGAGGGCCGCGTAGTAGCGGTCCTCGAACTCGACCGGCGTAGCGTAGCCGATGGTCGAGTGACGACGCTGGCG